>JAWLGR010000034.1:0-51085 GCA_041684965.1 Mariniphaga sp. | reverse complement strand
TGTAACACAAAGAATACATCATCATTATTATTATTTATTTTAAAGGGAAAAACAATTAAGAATTAAGAGAAAGTGGTCCTAAGGAAAGGTAGTATTTTAGTATTGAAAATAATTTTTCAAAATAAACTCATATTCGCTAAAATTTTTAGTTTCATCACTTTGTTGTATTTTGCATGAAAGAAGGACAAAATATTTATTACGTTATTCATAATGGGAAAATTTAACAGAAAAAAATTTAAACCACCGAAGGCGATTGTCATGTATAAACACCTGATGAATAGGCAATTTGCTGAAATAAAAGACTATATCAAAGAAACCGACAAACTTATTCAGATAGAACAAAAAAAAGTTGAGGAGTTCATTAACAATGAATTAAAAGGGATTGAAGATGAATATGAAGCATCAGAAGTAGTAATGTTTTACATAGAAGATTTTGATAAATATGATAAAACCTATAAGGAACTTTTAATGAACTCCACCTTCGTGACAACATTTTCTTTGTTTGAGCATTCATTTTTACGTATCTGTCAATACGCCAAAAAAGAAAAAGGATCAATTCTATCCGTGTCAGATTTAAATGGCAACGGGGTAGTTCATAAGTGTAAAAAGTATATAGAAAAAGCTTTAAGAATTGATTTAAGTAGTTTGAACTCAAGTTGGCAAACAATAACAAATTATAATAAAATTAGAAATGTTATTGTTCATAATGCGAGCAACTTCAAAAAGAAGGATAACATTCCTATTGAAGACCAAGAGTTATTTTTATTGATCAACGGAAACCCTTACTTGAAACAGAAATACGAACATTTGGGATATTTTTATATTAAAGACAGTCAATATATTATCGATTTTTGTAGTGATGCAGAAAAATATCTTCTTAAAACAATTGACCTAATCTTGGAAAATAATTAAGAATGAGCTACTTAAAAAAGAGACAAATAATAAATATGAATCATTAGCTATCTTAATAAATTAGCGATGTTTTCCAACACAACATTTCATGCCATCCCAATTCCCTGAAAAACATTAAACATTTCAAATTGATTTCCTATTTTTAAACCTTTATTAAAATAACAACCGTAACAATAATGAGCGAAGACCAAAAGAAACTACTTGAGACACAACTGTGGGGGATTGCAAATCTACTGAGGGGTAAGGTAAGTGCTGATGATTACCGTGATTATATACTTGGATTCATTTTTTATAAATACTTATCGGAAAGACAGGTAATATATGCCAATCATCTGTTGGAAGGTGAGAAGGTTACCGATTATACTAAGATTACCGATTCCGAAACATTGGATGCCATTAAAGAAGAATCGTTAATCACATTGGGGTATTTTTTGTTGCCACATGAATTGTTTTCAGCCATTGCAGCCAAGGGTAATGCCGATAAAAAAGGTGAAAGCAGTTATATCCTTGAAGATTTGCAGCAGGTGTTAAATCACATCGAACAATCAACGATGGGCACAGAGTCGGAAGAAGATTTTAATTCCCTGTTCGATGATATTGACTTGAACTCAAATAAACTTGGTAAAACTGTTGGTGCAAGAAATAATTTAATCGTTCAGATTTTAAACTACCTGAACAAAATTGATTTCAAGCTTGATGAAATTGAAGCCGATGTATTGGGTGATGCATACGAATATTTAATTTCGAGGTTTGCAGCAGGTGCAGGGAAAAAGGCAGGTGAATTTTATACTCCCCAACAGGTGAGTAAAATCCTGGCAAAAGTGGTTACAACGGGAAAAACCAAAATCAAAACAGCTTATGACCCCACATGTGGTTCAGGTTCATTATTATTACGCATAAATAAAGAAGCCGAGGTCAGTGAATTCTTTGGTCAGGAGTTAACCCGTACCACATATAACCTTGCAAGAATGAATATGATACTTCATGGTATTCATTACCGAAGGTTTGATATACAACATGACGATACATTGGAAAATCCACAGCATTTGGACAATCGGTTTGAAGCAGTGGTTGCCAATCCACCGTTTTCAGCTTTTTGGAAAGGTGACGATAACCCCTTGAATTTAAATGATGAACGGTTTAGTCAATACGGAAAACTTCCACCTAAAACCAAGGCTGATTATGCATTTGTGTTGCATATGATTTATCAACTTGCGGACAATGGGACAATGGCTTGTGTATTACCTCATGGTGTTTTGTTCAGGGGAGCAGCCGAAGGAATCATACGAAAAAACCTTATAAAAGAATTAAATTACCTCGATACCGTAATTGGATTACCCGCCAATTTATTTTACGGCACATCAATTCCTACGTGTATAATGGTGTTTAAAAAGTGCCGAGAGGTGGATGATAATATAGTGTTCATTGATTCAAGTGGCGAAGGGCATTTTATCAAAAATGGTAATCAAAATGAGTTAAGGAATGAGGATGTTGATTTAATAATTAACACCTACCGTAATCGTGAACCCATTGAAAAATACAGTTATATTGCCACACTTGATGAAATTGCTGAAAATGATTATAACCTGAACATTCCACGATATGTGGATACCTTTGAAGAAGAAGCACCTATTGATTTAAATGAAGTGGCAGAGGAATTGGTTGAAATCGAAAAAGAACTTACCATCAACAATGATGAAATTGCTGCATTCTGCCGTGAACTGAATATTCCAACTCCTTTTTTAAAATGATAACATTAACCGAAAAAAAGATAATTGCTCCTAAATTGCGGTTTCCTGAATTTGATGGGGAATGGGTTGAGAAGAAATTAGGTAGTATAAGTGAAATCAGAACGGGTCCGTTTGGTTCATTACTTCATGAAAAGGACTATGCGACAGAAGGAACACCTATTATAACTGTAGAACATTTGGGTGAGCTTGGTTTAATTCATAAAAATATGCCCTTAGTTACGGACGAAGATAAAAAAAGATTAAAAAGTTATCTGTTAAAAGAAAATGATATTGTTTTTAGCCGAGTTGGCTCCGTTGATAGAAATTCGATAGTAGAAAAGAAAGAAGATGGGTGGTTGTTTTCAGGACGTTTATTAAGAATTAGAACCGAATCAAATAAAATCAACCCTAAGTTTCTTAGTTATTATTTTCAACTCGAATACACAAAACACAGGATAAGAAGTGCTGCTGTTGGACAAACAATGCCATCATTAAACACGGAAATATTAAAATCATTTGCCGTAGAATACACCTCAATTCCCGAACAACAAAAAATTGCATCCTTTTTAACCGCTGTGGATAAACGCATTCACCTGCTTACCCAAAAAAAAGAAAAATTGAAACAGTATAAAAAAGGGGTGATGCAGAAACTGTTTTCCCGTGAATTTCGGTTTCGGAATGAAAATGGAAATGAATATCCTGAATGGGATGAAAAGAGGTTGGGTGAAATAGGTACAACTTATAATGGATTAGTTGGAAAAAGCAAATTAGATTTTGGGGATGGAAAACCATATATTCAATACATGCAGATATTCAAAAAATCTAATATTGATGTTACTTTATGTGGATTTGTGAAAATCTCTCAAAAGGAAAATCAAAATAGAATAAAATACGGTGATATTCTTTTCACGACATCTTCAGAAACCCCTGATGAAGTTGGCACATCATCGGTTATGTTGGATAATATTGAAGAAGTTTATCTTAACAGTTTCTGTTTTGGTTTTCGACCACATTCATTAAATGAATTGGTTCCAACATTTGCCCAATATTTATTTAGAAGTAAAAATTTGAGAAAGGAAATAATAAAATTGGCACAGGGAAGTACCCGTTATAACATGTCTAAAAATGAATTTTTAAAACTTAAAACTTATCTACCAACTAATCCTGAACAACAAAAAATCGCATCATTTTTAACAGCCATTGACAAACGAATACAACAGGTTGAACATCAAATCAAATTCACTAACCAATGGAAAATGGGGTTGTTGCAGAAAATGTTTGTATAAATGAAAAATCATGACCTACGAACCTGAACAAATATTAGAAAACAAGCTGATTACTCTATTGGAAAGTATGGGTTACAAGAAATCAGTCATTCATAACGAAGCTGATCTGCTTAGTAACCTGAAAAACCAACTTGAAAAACACAATAAGGTATCATTAACTGATAATGAATTCACCCAAATTTTAAACTATATCAACAAGGGAAACATTTATGAACGGGCTAAAATATTGAGAGACCGTGTTCCATATATCAACTCACAAGGTGAAACAAAAACTATTGAATTAATTAATCAAATCCATTGGTGCCAAAATCAATTTCAGGTAACACAACAGGTTTCAATGGATGGTAAATTTAAAAATCGTTATGATGTTACCGTACTCATCAACGGGTTACCATTGGTTCAGATTGAATTGAAGCGTAGAGGTTTGGAATTAAAGGAAGCATTTAATCAAACTAACAGATATGAACGTCATTCCTACGGTGCAGGTCATGGTTTATTTCATTTCATCCAAGTGTTTGTTATCAGCAACGGGGTAAATACCAAATACTACGCAAACAATCCCGTTAAAGCCAGGACTTTCAAACAAACCTTCTATTGGTCTGATGTGAACAACAAAATCATCACTCAGTTGATGGATTTCTCAGAGGTGTTTCTTGAACCCTGCCACATATCAAAAATGATAACCAAATATGTGGTATTAAATGATTTCCAACGGATTCTTATGGTACTCCGTCCATATCAATATTATGCCACTGAAGCCATTATTGAACGGGTGAAAACCTCAAGAAAATTTGGTTATATATGGCATACCACAGGGTCAGGAAAAACTTTAACAAGCTACAAAACGGCACAAATACTAACATCCATCGAAAAGGTATATAAAGTGGTGTTTGTGGTGGATAGAAAAGATTTGGATTATCAGACTGCTAAAGAATTTAACAGTTTCAGTAAATGGAGTATTGATGGAACCAACAATACCAACACGTTAGTAAAACAATTGGCAGGGGAAAACCAACTGATAGTTACCACCATTCAAAAACTAAATACAGCAATAAGCAAACTGAAATACCTGCATCAATTAGAATTCCTAAAGGATAAACGCATCATATTTATATTCGATGAATGCCACCGATCCCAATTCGGGAAAACACATGAAAGCATCAAGAAATTCTTTCAGGGATGCCAAATGTTTGGTTTCACAGGAACGCCAATATTTGAGCAAAATGCAGGAACAAATGAATACGGAAAACGTACAACTTCCATGTTGTTTGGTGATTGTTTGCATAAATACGTAATAACCGATGCCATAAGGGATGGGAACGTATTAAAGTTCAGTATTGAATATATAAGCACGTTTAAAAAGAAGGACAATATTCTTGATATTAATGTGGAAGCCATTGATGAAGCCGAGGTAATGAATGCGCCACAACGATTGGGGAACATTACTGATTACATCATTGAAAATCATAATCGAAAATCCAACAATAGGGAATTTACATCCATTTTTTGTGTTTCAGGTATCTCCACACTAATTGAATACTACAACCTTTTTCATAAGAAAAAACAGAATGGTCAGCACAACTTGAGAATTGCCACCATCTATTCGTACAAAGCCAACGAAGATGATAAAGATGCCATTGGTTTTGTTGAAGATGAAGAATATTTAACCGCAGCCGATCCACAGGCTCAATATGATACACCACACTCACGGGATGCATTAGAAGAGTTCATCGGGCATTACAATAAACAATTCAGCACCAACTATACCACCAAAGACAGCCAATCATTTTATAACTACTATAATGATGTTGCAAAACGGGTTAAGCACAAACAGATTGATGTGTTGTTGGTTGTGAGCATGTTTTTAACAGGTTTTGACAGTAAATCGTTAAATACCATTTACGTGGATAAGAACCTGAAATATCACGGACTAATACAGGCATATTCACGCACAAATCGGATTTTAAACGAATTGAAATCCCAGGGCAATGTAGTTTGTTTCCGCAACCTTAAACATGCCACAGACGAGGCAATAACACTTTTCTCAAACATTAATGCCAAGGATGAAATCATAATTCAACCGTATGAAAAATACGTTGCACAATTCAATGAAGCTTATATAGCTTTATTAAAAATTGCACCGACAGTCAATAGTGTGAACAACCTGAAAAACGAAAATGATGAATTTGAATTTATTAAGGCATTTCGGGAACTCATGCGTTTGCGGAATGTTTTACGAACATTCACAGAATTCACTTTTGGTGATTTGTCGATGACTGAACAAACATTTGAAGACTACAAGAGCAAGTATCTTGATTTGTACGATAAGGTGAAGCGTGACCACCAAAAAGAGAAGGTTTCCATTCTTAACGACATTGATTTCGAGTTGGAACTGATTCACAGGGATGAAGTTAATGTGGCGTACATTCTGAAACTGTTAGCGAAATTAAAAGATGGTACTGCTGATGAGCAGGAGAAACATAAGAAATCAATTATCGATATAGTGGCAGGTGATACCCAACTAAGGAGCAAACGGGAACTGATTGAAAAATTTATTCATGAAAACCTTCCACACATTGATGACAGTGATGATATTCCTGATGAGTTTTTCAATTTTTGGACAAAGGAACGGGAAGAAGCCATTCAAAGATTAAGCGAGGAAGAAAATTTAAATGCTGATAAATTACAACAGGTTATTGGTGAATACCTGTTCACCGAACAGAAACCATTACGGGATGATATCATTGGCACCATGCACAAACGCCCCACCCTTAAAGAACGAGGCAAAACAGCCGAACGAATAACCAATAAAATATTACTGTTTATTGATACCTTTATCAATGGGATTAGCGGGAAGTAGAAATTTTGTGTATTAACTAATCGATAATTAAACAGCTATGATAAGAAAGATATTAGATGATTACAATAAAGAAATTTCTAAAATTTATATATCAGAATCCTTGGTTTCATTGGAGTCTAATGATTTTACCGTCAAGGATATTAATATATTAACATGTCCATCAAATCCACATTACAAAGAAGAAAAATTTAATCATTTTATTAATTTATGGGATTTAATTAATTGTAGTAACGATTTGATGTACTTCACATCACAATTATTTCTTCATAAAAATTTAATAAACAATCCCTTAGAAGAATATACAAGAATTGGAAATGAAGAAGTTCTATCGCTTTATTATCAAAATATATATGACCGCAGATATTCGATATTTATAACTTGCTGTTTTGAAAAATGTTACAACTATTGGGACAGGGTTGGTGATAGGATCGCTTCATTTTTCCCTGATTTAATGGTGATTAGGTCAGTCGATTTTGTGAGAATTATAGATAAGGTCGAATCGTTAGGGTTTGAAAATGAAAACTTTAAATGGCTGCTGACATTTAGGAATAATGAATACAAAGAATTAAATAACCATCGCAGAGATTTAGTACATTACAGTCAGTATGAAGCAAATTTCCGTTATGAGCATGCCATGAATGGAACTGATACTGAATACATGAAGCAGTTGTGGAAGAAAAAATCGGAATTTCCTGATTATTTTAAATCACATCTCGAATTTGCAGTTGAAGGTTACTATCATATGTATAAATTTTTGGAATCTTTGCAACAATAGAAGTAGATGATTATATTGAAGTCATTTTAATGATTAAAATATAATCATAATGTTTGATAGGTATTTACTGTTTAGTGATTTAAATCGTATTCAAGCGAAATTGGGAATTTCAAAAATCACCTGTTCATCTGCGTACCATTCATCATATAATATTGGGTTTGATGGTTATGCCTTTGTCATTGCCAACTATCAAACCAAGGAACTGCACCCATTTAAATTTGGATTAAAAGGCATTGGTGATGATATGAAATATTTTGTCCGTGCAGAGGGGTGATTATTCCGGACAAATTGTACCACCTATTCCGGGGCAAATTGTACCACCTTTTTCAGGATGAACTTGTTTTACAAAAATGCATATTTTATTAATTGATATTTTATTTTGCTTAAAATATATTTTGACATGATGTCATGCTTTCGCAGTGATTTTATTTCTCCGAGGAGCAGCTGAGAACGGAAGGAGGATAATTTTTGCAAGCCTGCGTATTATTGAGGCAAATATTTTTTCCAGTTATGTTCTTCAGTTACCCAGGCTAAATTGAACGGGCCATTTTTGCTCCTTCTCCATTGGTGACATTACTTTCACACTGTAAGTAAATCAGACCCTCTGAGTGTGTGCCTTCGCGGCCTGCAGCCAATGAGGAGTATGCAAAATTACCTTTTTAAGAGGTCGTAACATTAAAGCCAGCATTGCTATCAATCGTACCATCAGAGCATCAACAGGAACATTCCTGCCTGAAGTGCACCCCATAAAATAAGTGGTTTTTTCGCGTCGCCCAGTTGTTCAGTTTCTTCATTATTTCCCTGTAAGGGTTAAAATTAGAAAAAAATGTAGGAAAGCTAGGGTAATTTTGAGTACAATGCGTAGAAAGATCAGGGTGATTTTATTTTAGTTCAATTGGTGCAGTAGATTGTTTTCTTTCAGGATTGTTTTGAAATTTATATTTTAAATCGATAGATAATCGAATTGAGGAATGTTCTCTGCAAATAAAACAGGAGGTTTTTTTTAATGCCATGCAAACAAGATCGGTTTATGTTTGTTATTTTTGTATAGAATAAGTTTTTGGTTTAGTTTAGGTTTAGGTTGATATTACCCCGGTTCTTTTAGAGCCGGGGTTTTTTTGATAAACAGGTTAAAAAATATAGGCTGATGATAATTCAACAGCCTGTAATTGTCTGTAAAAATTTGGCAATTGACTGCTCCCCGGTCCTTTACTTTTCCTGAATGATTCACCTTTCAAATCTATCTTGTGAGCATTACCTGCAAGTCTGTCCATTATGGCATCTGCCAGGATTGGTTCGCCGGTGAACTGGTGCCACTAGGCAACCGGCAGTTGAGAAGTAATAATTACTTATTTTTTAGTGTACCTGTCCTCCAGTATCCGGAGATTCACTTTGTTCATTGGCCACCCATCTTTATGGATCCAGGCGAATATTATAGTAGCCTGCATTGAAAAATTCATTGCATGCTCATGCATTTACACATGAGAAAAGATAACTGTAAGGGAAGGGGATAATTGGAATTTTAATGGTTTATTTTTGCAAGCCGCGTATTATTGAGGTAAATACTTTTTCCAGTCACGTTCTTCGGTTACCCAGGCTAAATTGAAACGGGCCATTTTTGCTCCTTCACCATTGGTGACATTACTTTCATACAGTAAGTAAATCAGACCCTCTGATGGTGTGCCTTCGCGGCCTGCAGCCAATGAGGAGTATGCAAAATTACCTTCTTCAACCAATCGTTTAACCGGCCAGCTTTTTCCCCCGTCAAAACTGGCCCATACCGTTCCACGATTTCTTCCTTCGTAGGAATCGATGTTACTGAAAAGAAGGATATCATAACCCTCTACCGGAAGCCGCACAAGACCTCCCATCAGTCCATAGTCCCTTATCTGATCCCCGTCAGGCAGTTCACTGCTAATTTTTAAATCCTGCCAGTTTTCCCCTGAATCATGACTGATGGCTGTCCAGCGGCTTCGTGTATTTTCTCCCTTTGGTGCCCAGGCCCTTCGTGAATTATAATATATTAATCCGCTTGAAAGTTCCTCAAGTGTACCTTCCCCTGTGCCTTCAGCCGGAAAGGGATTGCTGGAATACCAGGTGAACCCTCCATCATCACTGTATATGGCAGTATTATAAAGATAATTTGTTTTGTTTTCCGGATGCCTTCTCCCATAAACACGTGCTGGTCTTATAAGGCGGCCCTTCTTTTTTCCATGTTGGAGGGTAATTCCTCTTTCGCTCATATGCATAGCTGGTACATAACCATTTTCATCAGGATAAATTTGGATTTCCGTTTCTTTCCAGGTTCTGCCATTATCTTCACTGCGGAAAACCTTTAATGGTCCCATTTCTTTTTGTGGATCTCTGACCGGATGTTCCTTATCCACAAAAACAATGATTGCTCCACTTGTTTCATCAACTATAACTCCGCCACCGTGAAAACCTGGATCGGTTACAGTCATTACAGGTTCCCAGGAATTACCTCCATCTTCGCTCCTTCGAACCTGATATTTTGTACTTCCCCAGGTTGCAATAAAACTTCCATCCATTGCAACAACAACATTGGGAAATCGTTCCTCAGTAAAAATATCCTGTACTTCAAAAAAAGCTTCGCCATTATTCCAAAAAGGATTTTTATCTTTTGTTTGACACATAAACAATAGAGGGAGAAGACACAGTATTCCAGCAAACGATGTTAATCTATTCATATATCGAATAAAATTTGTCAGCTGTTATATTCAAGACAGAAATGTTTTTTCACGATTTAAAAATAATCTTTTTTATATTACTGCTAATACATTAAAAATCACTAAAAGAATTTAATTGTGCTTTAACTTGTGCCGGTTTACCTTGCTTTTATTTAGTTGGTAGAGTTTCCTGAATGGCATTATATTCAGCTAATGACATCATTGCGATGCTTTTCCCTTTTAGCCGGTGAACCAATGCAAACGGTGCACTGATTGATGTGTGAATTATGTAATTTTTTAAAGAAAACATGTAAAATTTTTGTTTGACCTGGGGTGTACCTTTACCTGGAATTGTCTTAAATAATTTATCTGATGAAAGCATTGTTTATTCAACCCAGTTACCCGGATACATTCTGGAGTTTAAGACATGCCCTAAAATTCATTTCGAAAAAGGCGGTTTACCCTCCATTAAGTCTAATGACCGTTTCCGCAATGGCTCCTGTTGACTGGACTAAAAAATTGGTTGATTTGAATGCTTCTCATCTCAAAGATGAACAAATTATGTGGGCAGATATCGTATTTATAAGTGCTATGTCGGTTCAATCTATATCGGTTTTTGAGATCATTGCAAAATGCAAATTTTTAAATAAAAAAATGGTCGCCGGCGGTCCCTTATTCACCGAAGAACCTGAAAAATTCGACGATGTGGACCATTTGGTTCTCAATGAAGCAGAAATAACTTTCCCGCTGTTTTTGGCTGATCTTGAAAAAGGAGTAGCTAAACATGTCTATCAAACGGATGAATTTGCTGATTTGTCAAAGTCTCCCGTGCCCGATTATTCATTGATCAACAATTCCCATTACGCTTCACATAGTATCCAATTTTCGAGAGGATGTCCCTTTAATTGTGAGTTCTGTGATATTACTGCACTGCTTGGTCATAAAGTCAGAACAAAAACTACACAGCAAATACTGGCTGAATTAGATAAAATTACGGAAACCGGTTGGAAAGGGGGAGTATTCTTTGTGGATGACAATTTTATCGGGAATAAAAAAATACTGAAGCGAGAGTTATTGCCTGCTGTTATCAGCTGGATGGAAAAAAATAAATACCCGTTTACCTTTATCACAGAAGCATCAATTAATCTGGCCGATGATGAAGAATTGATGCAAATGATGGTCAGGGCAGGTTTTATCAAAGTATTTGTGGGAATTGAAACACCCGATGAACTCAGCCTGGCTGAATGTAATAAGATTCAGAACCACCATCGTGATCTTTTAAGTTCGGTAAAAACTATTCAAGCGGCTGGGATGGAGGTTGCCGCCGGATTTATCGTTGGTTTTGATAATGATAAACCATCCATTTTTCAGCGGCAGATTGATTTCATTCAGAAAAGCGGCATTATTACAGCAATGGTAGGTCTGCTAAATGCACCCCGGAAAACCCAGCTTTATAAGCGGCTTGAAAAGGAAGGAAGGATTGTTTCGGATTTTTCAGGTGATCCGACAGGTTATGCCATAAATTTCATCCCAAAAATGGATCTTCATGAACTGATGACCGGATATCAGAAAATCATCAGCGGGATTTATTCCAGTGAAATGTACCATAAAAGGGTATTATCATTTCTGAAATCGTATAATCCTCCACTTTTAGGGGGAAATCATTTATCCTTCGACAAAATTATGGCCCTCATAAAATCGGTAATAATAATCGGAATTCTGGGAAGAAACCGGAAATATTACTGGATGCTGTTGCTCTGGAGCATTTTTAAAAAACCAAAAGTTTTCCCCCTTGCCGTAACTTACAGCATTCAGGGGTACCATTACAGAAAAATTTTCAGGAATATTGCCTGAAAGTTATAAATCCCAACTACATATAATTATAAGACAAATAATGTAAGCAAAATGAATAGATTAAGAAAATGGGTGGCAGCAGCTTTGATACTTCTTTCTATAACCCTGTTTAACGGATGTTATTCATCCCGCCCTGGAACTTACGATTCGCAAACCCGGTATGAAAATCCGAAATGGGGTCCATCTTATTATGACGGAACACGCTATTATTATTTACCCGACATTGAAAGCTATTACGACATGCACACGCGTGAATTTATTTTCCTGACTAATGCACAATGGAATTATTCACCATATCTTCCCTCAATCTACCAAGACTTTAATCTGAATAATTCTTTTGTTGTTGTAGTCAATTCGAAAATTTATCAACCCTGGATGCATCACCAGTATTATGTTTCACATTTTCCAAGATATTACTATCGCGATTATTATGATCACAGCAATTTTCCGTATGTAAGAGGATTTAACGAAAACAGCAGAAGTGCAATTTACTGGTCAGTGAATGAAAGAGACAGGGCACGAAGCTGGGATGATGAAAATCTGAGAACCGGCCGGCAGTTCAGATATTCGAAGGAAGACCGTCTTCAACAAAAAATAATAAATAATTCAAGCCCTTCCAGACAATCCTCTGACAACAATTATGGCAACCGCAATTCCCGGAGCAAACCGGTTATTACCAATCAGGCAGAAAATCCAGTTCGCAGTCCCGTAGAAAGACAACGCCAAAACACTAATAACAAGGGAACTACACTTAAGGACATTGATAATTCATCTCGCCCTCAACCGGACAATACAACGGTGATTAAAAGACCTCAAAGAACAAATTATTATGGCTTGCCCATTGGTCAGCCAGTAGTGATCGACAAACAAATGCGAATTCAAAATACAACCAGAACTGCCGGGAGAAGCAATAATAACACTGGGATTCAAAGAAACAGCAGTGGGAACAAAAATGATCAGAATAAACAGGGTCGAAGGTAGAGAAGACAAATCCATGTATCTGTCAGACCAGGACTAAGGATGCGCTTTTATTTCTGATATGTTTTATTGAGCAGCTGAGGTGATAATATTTAATACTGCTGAACCAGTGCCACCGTGTTAAAAAAAGTTTCAGTATATTAAAACAAAAAACCTCGATAAGCTTCTGGAATATCGAGGTTTCGGAGTAGTCCCACCAGGAATCGAACCTGGATCTACAGTTTAGGAAACTGCTATTCTATCCGTTGAACTATGGGACCTTTTTTCAGGTGTGCAAAAATAGACAAAAACCTAATCTCAGCCAAGGCAATTAAAAAATATTGCTAATTTTTAATGCTTAACAATTTCCGTTTAATTTTTTCAGTACAGATTTTATCTTAAAACTGCAATCTGCCGGGATACAGAATCGATTGTCAAATATTGATTTTTGCAATGACTTTTATTTAAATACAATTTCTTAACTTGTATAAGGTTATCTGTTTATTACCTATCAGTAGATATTAATAAAAGTACAATGAAAAAGAATATCAATCGCCGAAATTTTATTGGAACCGGGCTGACAGCTGCTGCAGCGGTTGCTGTGGGTAACGCCGTGGGTTCTGAAAGCATTACCAGCAGGGTGCCGGTAAATAACGGTAATGGTCACCCATTCAATCCGGTGACTTACAGCGCCATGCCTACCCATTCGTTTGGTAAAACCGGCTTCAAGGTAGGGATTTTAAGTCTTGGTGGCCAGGCAACTCTTGAAATTGCAGGAAAGGAAGAAGAATCGGAAAAAATCATTCACCGCGCCATTGATTTGGGTATTAACTACATTGATACTGCTGCATCGTATGGCAGGGGTGTCAGTCAGTTAAATATTGGCAGAGTGATGAAAACCCGCCGCAATGAAGTCTGGCTTTCTACAAAAACACATGACCGTACTTACGACGGTTCGATGCGCCTGCTTGAAGAAAGCCTGAAGAACCTTCAGACCGACTATCTGGATACATGGCAACTGCATAATGTTCAAAGGCAGGAGCAGATGGATCAGATTTTTGCAGCTGATGGTGCGCTAAAAGCTTTGGAAAAAGCAAAGGCTGAAGGGATAGTAAGACATGTTGGTATCACGGGCCATTTTGAACCAATTGTTTTGTTGGAGGCCATTAAAAGATACCCGTTCGATTCACTTCTGCTTGCATTGAACGCTGCTGATGTACATTACCTCAGTTTTAAAAATTATTTGTTGCCGGAAGCACAGAAAAGAGGTATTGCAACGATAGGCATGAAAGTAACCACCCGTGGAAGAATATTGGCCAGCTGGACACCACCACCTCTGAATGAACAACCCGATGAACGGCTGCGTACCTTAAAGTCGGGTACTATTTCAATTAAAGAAGCATTAACATACAATATGAGCCTCCCCGTTAGTACTACAATTATTGGTGTTGACAATCTGGAGCAGCTTGAAGAAAATATACGGATTGCTTCTGAATTTAGTCCGCTTCCCTTAGCTCAAATGGAGGAAATTGAATTCAAAACACTTCCTATCGTTCGCCAGGGATTGTACTTCCGACGCTGGGATATTGGAGCCTGATTGGAAGTAATTGTACGAATAGAAATTGCATCTTCATCTGTAGTTTTAATTCTGCCCGGAGGCATAGTTTCATTTTATTTTTTTACTGTTCAATCCCTGTTTAAAGCTTAAAACTTATTTCTTTGTGCCTAAAATAGAAAGCATGAAGTTCCCGGTAAAAGCTATATCTGTTGTTTTAGTCTTTTTGATTCATTTTACCAGCCTGTTTGCCCGGGAGGAAACTGATCTGCCCAGTTTGCGGTGGTATTTTTCAGATGAAAAATCATCCTATATTGGGTTGCATACGGTGAACCAGATATGGGGCCGGTATATTCAAAACAATCCCGACATAAACGGAACACCACAATATCCTGATTATGATCTTGCAATTCGTCGCAGCCGGATTCTGTTGTATGCGAACCTTTTGGATAAGGTATTTATTTATACACAGGCAGGTTATGATGGTAAAACATACCGCCCGGATAAAAATCAGGGATTTTCTCTTATCAATCTACAGACAGAGTATATTTTGGCAAAAGAAAAGCTTCACCTGGGATTGGGGCTGCATTCGTGGAATGGTATTTCAAGGTATTCCAACAGCTTATTTTCGGAGTTGCTTGTGGTGGATAATCCTGGCTTTGCCTATCCTGTGGATGGAACTTCCTTGTCAGGCAGTCAGTTGGGTATCTATGCCAGGGGAACATTCAGCCGGATGGGGTACAGGTTATCGGTTGTTAAACCTTTTGAAACAGGAAATAATTTAATTTCTTCACCTGTAACAACTGAGCGGGTCAATGAGAATTTTGCTGTTAAAGGTTATTTTACCTGGCAGTTTCTGGACAGAGAGAATTCATTTTTACCCTATATGACAATGAATAATTTAGGAAGGGGTAAATTATTCAATTTAGGGGCTGGTTTTTATTACCATCCGGAGGCTATGCTGGTGGAGGCAAAAAAAGATTTATCTACCGTTGATCCAATGCTGGCAGGGCTTTTAATAATGGCGGGTAATTATACTCTTTTGTATGAACTTGCAGAATATTCACCTTCGGATATCAGCGATGTTTTTATTGCTTCCGCTGACGTATTTTTGGATTTGCCGGGTGCCCGGAACAGCGCTTTTACCTGTTACATTGGATATTTTTTTAATTTTTCCGGTGCCAATTACCTGCAATCTTTTGAAAGAATGAATATTTCCAATATTGCTGCCGGTTCTGTTTTACCCCAGGGACAAGGTAGCAGTGAGTGGGAAGCAGGTACCGGGCATATTATACGAGGAGAATTTGGTTACCTGATTCATGGAAAGGAATTGAATAACAGGATTCAGCCATATGGGGCTTTTACCTGGAAAAACTTTGATGGATTGAATGAGGCTTCTTTACAGTTTGATGCCGGTATAAACTGGCTGATAAATCGTCACAATATAAAATGGACATTGCAATATTCCTCGCGTCCTGTTTACCAATTGGTTGAGAATGAATACCGGGTTAATCAAAATTTAGGTCAGGTAATACTTCAGACTCAGGTTTATTTTTAAATACTAGGAGTGATTGATTAAATTTTTCATTCATATAGTTGATTAACAGGGAATGATAGTAAGAGTTTTTAAAAAAATCGGCAGATATTTTACAGTAAAAGAGAAAATATAACTAGTTTTACCGGAATATTATAAGGAATTATGTACAAAATGCCTTTATACGGAAAAGAATGGAACTGGCGCAACATTAAAATGGAAGCGCATGAACAAATAGTAGCTTTACGGACATGATGTCCGGAAGGAGGGATTTGTTGTACATGCAGCAAATCCCTTTTTTATTGTATTAAACGATCATAAGAAATTTACATCACAAGCAAGTAATAGGATGATACAATTACAATGAGGTAAAAATCAAAAATGATAAATTATGACAAAGCAAAAGAAAATTTTTCTTGAAGAATCGGAAATGCCAAAGCAATGGTATAATCTGGCACCCGATCTGCCCACACCGATGAACCCACCGCTGGGTCCCGATGGAAATCCTGTGTCTCCTGAAATGCTGGCACCTGTGTTTCCCATGAACCTGATTGAGCAGGAAGTAAGCCAGGAACGCTGGATTGATATTCCCGAAGGAATCAGGGATATATTAGTACAGTGGAGGCCAAGTCCGTTAATCCGTGCTTATGAACTGGAAGCTGCATTGGGTACTCCTGCAAAAATTTTCTATAAAAATGAAAGCGTTTCTCCGGCGGGTAGTCATAAACCCAATACTGCTGTTGCACAAGCCTGGTACAACAAACAATTCGGCATTAAAAAACTGACCACAGAAACCGGAGCAGGGCAATGGGGATCGGCACTGGCCTTTGCCTGCGCCCAGCTCGGAGGCATAGAATGTAAGGTTTTTATGGTACGTGTCAGTTTTGACCAGAAACCGTTCCGGAAAATGATGATGCAGACATGGGGGGGGACCTGCATTGCAAGCCCAAGTAACGAAACACAGGCAGGCCGTAATATTCTGGAAAAATACCCCGATACACCCGGCAGTCTTGGTATCGCCATTTCCGAAGCAATTGAAGCTGCAGTAACTGATTCTACCGGGGAAACCCGCTATTCATTGGGATCGGTACTTAATCATGTAATGTTGCATCAGACCATTATTGGCCTGGAAGCTAAAAAACAATTGGCCAAAGTGGGTATTAAGAATCCGGATGTGGTAATTGGATGCTGTGGTGGGGGAAGTAATTTTGCCGGCATTTCTTTTCCTTTTATGTATGAAAAAATACATGGTGCCAACATTCAAATAATAGGAGCAGAGCCTTTCAGCTGTCCAACACTGACAAAAGCACCATTTGTTTACGATCATGGTGATGTGGCAAAAATGACTCCACTGCTGCCTATGTATAGTCTGGGTCATTCATTCATTCCTGCTCCCATTCATGCAGGTGGGCTGAGGTATCATGGAATGGCTCCATTGGTCAGTGCTGCATTAAGAGATGGATTAATGGAAGCTCAGGCCATTCATCAGAGCGAATGCTTTGAAGTAGGTTTACTTTTTTCAAAAACGGAAGGAATTATCCCTGCTCCTGAAACTACTCATGCTATTGCTTCTGCTATTCGTGAAGCTAAAAAAGCGAAGGAAGAAGGAAAGGAAAAAGTAATCCTGTTCAACTTCAGCGGACATGGACTGATGGACCTTGTTGGATACGATAAATACATGTCAGGGCAGTTACACGATTTTGAATATCCGGAGTCGGAAATCAACAATAACCTGAAGGAACTCGAAGGTTATCCCCTGCCTAAGTAGAAATTCCAAAGTCCGTAATATAAACCTGTATTACCATGTTTGCCTGGTAGTACAGGTTTATATTGAAAAGGGAACATGGCCTTTTTTTTTGCGGGGTTGAAGATCTTATCATCCGGAGATTTAAATTTTTCAAGACCGTTCATTTAGGGGCCAGTGCTGGCAGAAACTTTCTACCAATATTTTGTCCCTTCGGGACAGTCCGTTTATGGGCTTATTTGGGCAGTATCAATCTTAACCTCATTATTTGAAAGTTCCGTAAGAAAGTAATAATACCAGCATGTTCACAGTTTTTCTTTAATTTTTTACCAGACACCGATAAGTAAAATGGATTTTCAGAAGAATGCATATACCAATTCAGCTGTCGGCACTGCATCTATTTCCTGTATTTTTGTCCTGAGATCATTGTAGGTGTGTTTCATCCCAATGAAAGCTTTGTTTAACCATTCTGACTGGCTATTCGAATAATAATCACCGGAGATAACAGCTCCGTTTATATAACCTCTCTCAACCTTTAGTTCTGACTTAAGTATTTTTCCTTTAATAAGACAGACATTATGAAAGGTGTACTTTGGCGAATAACCAAAATTCCATTCCCAGGTTGTGAATTTTTCGTCTGCAAGTTTTTGTATAGCCAATTTTTCTCTCTCATCAAACGCATAGCTACTGGAACCTGGTCTTCCAATTTGGTAATTCATTAAAAACGAATTAAATTCATTTATAGTCAGCTTATTTTTGAGAAAAGGAAGGATGTTGGTAACCTCGCTTCGATTCGATTGAACCGCTTTACCTTGGAATTTACCTGGGGTTACCTTAATGGACTGCCCCAATTTATTCAGACTGGAATTAAAAAGCAAAGTGCCATGATGCAGGACACGGTTTTTAAAAATATGTTCAGCATTTCCAGAAATCTTTTTACCTTCAATTAGAAGATCATTTCTTCCGGAAGTAACTGCATTAATACCTAATTTTGACAAAGCATCAAGTATGGGTTCAACGAACCTCCGAAAACTGATTTCCGAAGGACTGTCTACATTTTGAATGAAACAAAAATTTACATTCCCTTTATCATGAAAAACAGTTCCTCCTCCGGAAATTCGGCGGGCAACTTTAATGTTGTTTTTATGCACATAAGGATAATTAATCTCTGCCAGCGCATTTTGATGTTTTCCCACTACTACTGTGTCTTCACTTTGCCAGAGCATGAATACATCCTCTGAAAAATTCTTCATTGAGTATTCTTCAGCAGCAAGGCAAAAATAAGGGTCCCTGTTTTTTAGATGAATGCATAGCATAACAGAATTTTTTTTCCGGGGCAGGATTTATAAAAAGATCAGTATTTTTTGCAAAGAAAGCCGGAAATTCAACATCATATTTAATTTAACAACTGAAATTTCTTGTTTCAACCATTGATTTAAAATTCGACAATAATTCCGATGGTTGGTAAAACGGTCCCTGAAGTATTTTTGACCCTTCGCAATTGATAACGCAATCCATTTTCAGTAACAATATAATTACCATTTTCATCTGTATCCCTGATTATAATATCCTGCTGTTCTGCCTGGAAGTTATAGAGGTTTTGTATGTCAATGTAAAACTTGGCAGTTAACCGGTCTAGGTAATAGGATTTATCAACTCTTACATCCAGCTGGTGAAATGGTTTAAAACGTTTTGAATTAAGCTGGCTGAAATCAAAAGATGGACTTCCGGAAAGGTTCCAGGCTTCTACCAATGCGCTTTGTGCCAGATTGTAAGGTGTATAGGGCAATCCACCCACAAAGCGCCACCTCCCTCCAATACGCCAGCCTTTGTTCAACTCAGTAGTTGAAGTGATGTTTAATAAATGTCTTGCATCCCAACCAGTTGGTATATACTGACCGCTGTTATTTTTAAACTCACTGCGAACCAGAGTATAGGAAAGGTTCAGATTAAAGCCTCCTGTAGCATTTACCCGCGCCTGGAACTCTGCGCCAAATGCACGTCCTTCTGATACGGAACGCACTTCCTCATCACCGATAACTCCAAAATCGGCACCTTTATTGGCCAAACTGATTTGGTCTTTAACTGAAAAAGGATAATTCTCATACTCTTTCAGGAATCCTTCCAGTGAAAAAAGAATTGTTTGTGCGGGACGGTATTCCAACCCTCCAATAAGATGGTCAGCCTGAATATAGGTCAGGTTATTTTCCTTGTTAACCAGTCTGTCATTTTGTTTGAATCCCAGGGTGGTGTAGGGGGGTAATTGGTAATAACGGCCTGTGTTGAAGTTTAAACTCCATCGTCCTGTAAATCTGTAAGAAGCAGAAAAACGTGGGGAAAGCTGGTTTAGTAGGTTGTCCATGCTCTCAGAATAGTTGTTGGCATCTGCCCTTAAGCCCAGCGATAGTATAAGCCTTTCAGCAAACAAATTTTTACTAGCCTGTGCAAACAATCCCCATTTTATAAAGCTCAGAGCAGTGTTGTAATCCACTTCTAAAATACCATCACCGTAAAATCGTCTTTGTTCAGTATCGTTGGTATAAGTAACAAAGTCAAGATTTGATCCAAAATTAAGTTTATATCCGTTTATTCTTGATGAATTCTCAATGCGGAGCTTATTTTCAATTTCCTGTGACTGGTAGTCCAGGATTTTGTTATCTTCTGTGCTGTCATCATTATCCAGGTATTTATACGATTCATTATTTAGATGACTTCTGCTGAGTACAACCGTTTGAAAACTTTGCTCCCGGAAATGTTTGTATACGGCTCCAACCGAGTAATTCCACTGTTCGTTTACGGGAATTTGACTCAGAATAAAGGACTGCTGTTCATCCGGTTCGTCAATATTCAGATTCAGATCAAAAACATCAATGGCGCCCAACCCAATAAAAGTCAGTTCATTTTTTTTGTTCAGACGAGAGCGGACCTTGAATTGAGTGTCGGTAAAATTTGGTAAAAATGGTAACTCAAGCACACTGAAAAGAAATTGCAGATACGATTGCCTGGCAGAAAAAATAAAGGAGGTTTTTTCACCCAATGGCCCATCAAAAGTTGCTGCTATTTCTGAGGCACCTAAGGTTCCATGGAATTTTAGTTTTTCCATATTCCCATCTACCTGGAAAAATTCAAGAACGCCGCTTAATGCATTTCCCCTGTTTGCAGGGAAAGCTCCGGAATAGTAATTTACCTCGCGTAAAAAGTCGGCATTTATTACTCCGACAGGCCCTCCCGAAGCGCCCTGTGTGGCAAAATGATTGATGAACGGCACTTCAACGCCATCCAGATAAAACCGGCTTTCAGATGGACCTCCTCCTCTGATAATAATATCGTTCCGGTAGGCGGGAGTAGATTGTACCCCCGGGAAAGATTGTATAACTTTTGAAATGTCGCGATTGGCTCCCGGGCTTTTTTCAATTTCACCAATGCCAATGCTGCGCAATGAAACAGGACTTTCTTCTGTTTTTCGAAAGGGTGAGGCAGTTACTGTAACTTCATCAATTTTTTCTCTTTGTTGTTCAAGCCTGATTTCGATTGTGTTTGTACGGGCTGCACTTACTTCCACTTCTGATGAAATTGCCCTCTTGTAGCCTACAAATGAAGCTTCAATTCGCACAAAGCCCGGTTCAAGTCCGGTTAGTAAAAAGTTTCCATCTAAATCGGTAACAGTGCCTGTAGTGGTTCCTGATACAACCACATTCACGAAGGGCAGTGGTTCATTGTTTAAAGCATCTGAAACCCGGCCTTTAAGTGTCGCTTTCTGGGAGAAGACCGGATATGACATCAACAGAATTAATAGTATTTGAATAGTAAATTTCATGAATAATTTGGTAATTCGCAGATTATTTTTTTAAGGTTGTATATTTATGAATTATTATTAATATCCAGTTTTTGTAAATTATCCTGAAAGTTAGCATTGAATAATTTTTAATTTTAATTTTAAGCTTTTTCATAAAATCACTCTAATTTTTCAAATATTTTTTATATGCATAAACACCTAAATTCTTTTCAATAGTACATATTTTCTACAATTAATACGCCTCTTTTAAGGCGTATGGTTTGCATGTCAGGTGTTTTAGAAATCCCGGGATTTAAAATACATTGGAATGAAAATTTGATTTTATTTGTTTAATATTGTAACTATAATTATAAACAAATATTTTATTGAAAAGTTTAGAAAATTCAATAATTTATAAATTAGCGCAAAAATTCTATAAATGCGGACAGTCATACAAAAAGTTTCAGAAGCTAAAGTTACGGTAGATAAAGTGGAAATTTCATCTATAGGAATCGGTTTGCTTGTATTGTTGGGGATTGAAGATGCAGATACTGATGAGGATATCGACTGGCTGACGAAAAAGCTTATTAATTTGCGAATTTTTAATGACGGGAATGGTGTCATGAATCGTTCGGTGGCAGAGATAGAGGGAGATATTATTGTTGTCAGCCAATTTACATTGCATGCCAATACGAGGAAAGGCAATCGTCCATCCTACATACGTGCTTCGAAACCTGAGATAGCCGAACCAATGTATGAAAAGTTTATAAAGAAAACGGAAGAAATTTTGGGAAGAAAAGTTGGGAAAGGCATATTTGGAGCTATGATGCAAGTTACACTTGTGAATGATGGACCTGTAACTATTATAATTGATTCTAAATATAAGGACCTGTAAATTATGAACGAAAATGCTATATCCTTAACCGAAGCACAAAAGATTGTGGATGAATGGATAAACACAATTGGTGTGAGATATTTCAGTGAGCTGACCAATATGGTAATTTTGACAGAGGAAGTTGGTGAACTTGCCCGTATCATATCCCGTAAATTTGGAGACCAGTCATTTAAAAGTCACGAAGGATCGGATAATCTTGCCGATGAATTAGCCGATATTTTATGGGTAGTAATATGTCTTGCCAATCAAACCGGTGTGGATTTAAACGAGGCCTTTTTAAAAAATCTGGAGAAAAAGAATACCCGGGACAAGGAACGACATAAACAGAACAGGAAACTAAAAAAATGATAATTAATTATTTCTTTCGGGTAGTGATATAGTTCATTAGTTCAATAAGTGATGTTCGTGCTTCGCTTTCCGGAAATTCCATTAACGCAGCTACAGCCTTTTCTTTAAATTCATTCATTTTGTGGGTTGCATATTTAATGCCTCCTTTCTCTGTAACCAATTGGATGAGTTCATCCACCACAGCTTTATTATTATTTTTGCGTTTTATAAGACTCAGGATTCTTTTCCTTTCTGACGGTACCGAATTCTTAATAACATGCAACAGGGGTAAAGTAATTTTTTTTTCTTTTATATCATTACCTGTAGGTTTGCCTATGATGCCTTTCTCCTGATAATCAAATATATCGTCCTTAATCTGGAACGCAATTCCTGCGTCTTGTCCGATGCTGTACATTTTTTCAGGAATTTCCGGATTGTTGGTTACCGAGGCGGCACCAATTGCCATACTTGTCGCAATCAGTGAGGCGGTCTTTTTTCGGATAATTTCAAAATAAGTTTCTTCATCAATATCCAGTTTTCGGCTTTTTTTTATTTGCAATATTTCACCTTCACTCATATCCTGAACTGCACGTGAAATAAGATGCAAAAAGTTGTACTTTTTATGTTCGAGTTGTAGTAAAAGTCCCTTTGCCAAGATATAATCTCCAATAAGTACCGCCAGCTTGTTCCGCCAAAGAGCATTTATTGAAAAGGTACCCCGGCGTTCATAAGATTCATCTACTACATCGTCGTGTACAAGTGTGGCCGAATGGAGCAGTTCAACCGAACAGGCTGCCAACTGGGAAAATTCATTTGTTTCACCATGGAGTTTTGCCGATAGAAATACAAACATTGGTCTGATTTGTTTTCCTTTTGTACGGTACATAAAATTCAAAATAGTACCAAGTAGGGGTATATCACTTTTTAGTGCCTTTCTGAAATATGGCTCAAATTTATTTAATTCGTTCTCTATAGGTAACCTGATAGTCCTTATTTTTGACATGCAAATCTTTTGTTGTTCCTATTAATTGGCGAACATAGAATATTTTAGTTAAATTATGGAAAAAAATTCAAAAAATAACAACAATTCAGGCGTTTGAGCTAAAAGAATTTAAATTAACGCTGGCTAAATAGCTTTATCCCTAAATATTTATATATTTGTATTTTTAATGAATTTTTAAAAATGGTAGAAATCAAGCAATTAGACGCAAACAAACTGGAATTGGCAGCAAACATGTTAAAGGCTATTGCTCATCCTATGCGAATTGCCATTTTAAAGCATCTGGAAGGGGGCAAGCGATTAACCGTTACAGAAATCCATGAATTGCTTGGGATTGAGCAATCCACCACTTCGCATCATTTGGGTATCTTGCGTGATAAAGGTGTACTTTGTGCAAAACGCGAGGGTAAAAACACTTTTTATTACCTGAAATTTAACATTCTCAGCCAAATAGTAGATTGCCTTGAATCCTGCACCTGCGAATAGGGTTAGCCAATTTTTAATTTTTATTTTCCTGTTTTTGTTGTTAAGCTTTATGGTTGATAATAAATTGGTCCTTCGATTCCCAAAGGAATGCCGGCCCAAATCCATAAAAGCAGCATTGGTATCCGTATCAGGGCAAAAGCGATTGAAAAAGGCAACATCATTGATATTAATGTACCTATGCCTACCTCTTTTACATATTTTTGTGCAAACACAATTACAAGTGGAAAATAAGGCAAAAGAGGCGTAAGAATATTTGAATAGGAATCGCCTATGCGATAAGCTGCCTGAGTTGTTTCAGGTGAATAACCCATCAGCATAAGCATAGGAACAAATATAGGTGCAAGCAATGCCCATTTAGCCGATGCACTTCCCATAACAAGATTTACCAATGATGCAACTATTATAAAAGCAACCAGTAGTGGCCCTCCTGTAAAACCTATGGCATTTAACCCGTCGGAACCTTTTACTGCCAGTACACTTCCGAGGTTCGACCAGTTAAAATATGCTACAAATTGTGCGGCAACAAAAGCAATAACAATATACATGCCCATTGTGGACATACTTTTGGCAGTCATATCCGTAACATCTTTATCCGAACGGATTGTTTTTGCAACAATTCCAAAAACCAGGCCTGCAATAAAAAATGTAATAAACATTATTGGAACCAGTGAATCATAAAATGGTCTTAAACTCCTGCTGCCGGTATTTGGATCTATTTCGCCCCTGAGCAATCCATCAGATGGAATGATAGTCAGCATAAACAAGCCCAACACTAATAGAGTTGCTGCAATTGACCATTTTAATGCTTTTACTTCCTGCGGTTTAATAGGGTTTTGTTCTTCTAATTCAATATCGGAAGCAGGTTGATAAGGTCCCAGACGGGGTACAAGGATTTTTTCTGTTACCCAGGTACCTGCGAGTCCTATGAAGGGAACTGAAGCAGCCATCAGGTAATAATTTGAAAGTGGGTTAACCGTATAGCCCGAATCGATGATTTGTGCAGCAGGTTCTGTGAAGGCAGCAATCATCGGATCGAGACCTGTTGGCAGAAAATTGGCACCAAATCCACCCGATACGCCTGCAAAAGCAGCTCCGATTCCAGCAAGGGGGTGCCGGCCCATTCCCATAAAAATAGCCCCACCCAGAGGTATAAGCACAACATAACCGGCATCAGCAGCCACCGAACTTACCATTCCGGCTACTACAATAGAAAAAGTAATAATTGAATCGGGAACTTTGCTGACAAACAATCTTAACCCTACAGATATCAGTCCTGTATATTCGGCTACACCTATTCCCAGCATTACTACCAAAACAAGACCAAGAGGCGGAAAGTTTGCAAAAGTGGAAACCATGCGGGTGAAAATCATCTGCACTCCTTCACGCGATAACAGGTTAATCACCTGAATCTCATCAACCGGCTGGCCGTCAGGTCCCATAAGACCTGCTTCCTTTCCCGGGTGCTCCACGCTTAACCCTCCGAATGCCCATGAAAGCAGTAATGTAACGACCATCAGTATGGCAAATAAAGTAACCGGCTGGGGTAGTTTATTTCCTACTACCTCTACCTTGTCAAGCATTCTTTTAAAAAAATCTTTTTTGATCTTGTTTTCTTCGGTCATTCCAATTTATTTTTATTCAGGACAAAGGAAGTTTAAAAAGGAAACCGAAAAAACAACTTTTTTTTGAGCTTGCAAAAATAAACCGGTCAAATTTTCCTTTAATGTGAATATAAAACTAATGAAAAGGCAAAATGCGAACAATTTCATTTTATAGATTAATTGCCTTTTTATTCTAAAACCGCTGCATTCACCTAATCAATTTTTTATCTTTGGGTACTATTCTGCTAATTAATTTTTTACCATGAATTTCAAAACGAATAAAAGACCTTCTTTGATTGGCATTTCTTTAGCTGCTGCTATTTCTCTCTGTGCGTGCAATAAGAAGGTTCCTGATGAACTGCCAAACATTTTATGGCTTACCAGCGAAGATAACAGTGCGATGTTAGGTTGCTACGGTGATGAATTTGCTACGACACCTAATCTCGACAAGTTGGCTTCAGAAGGTTTTTTATATACACATGCATATGCGAATGCTCCTGTTTGTGCTCCTGCACGAAATACGATATTGACCGGAATTTACGCTAATTCAGGAGGGAACCAGCATATGCGTAGTTATTATCCTGTCCCGTCGAATGTAAAAACTTATCCTGAATTTTTACGGGAAGCAGGTTATTATTGTACAAATAATTCAAAAACTGATTATAATACCGAATCAGTAAATCCCAATCAAATTTGGGATGAAACCAGTGGTAATGCCCATTATAAAAACAGAGCGCCGGGTCAGCCTTTTTTCGCTGTATTTAATGCCACTATGTCCCATGAAAGTTCATTACATAATACTATCCCGCGGGCTCAGCTTCGGCATGATCCCGATGAAGTACCCATTCCTCCCTATCATCCGGGCACACAGGAGATAAAACATGACTGGGCCCAATATTACGATAAAGTAGAGGAAATGGATCGCTGGATAGGAGAAAAACTTCAGGAACTGGAAGATGCAGGTCTGGCTGAGAATACAATAGTTTTTTATTATGGCGACCACGGAGGTGTGCTGGCACGTAGCAAACGGTATGTTTATGAAACAGGTACACATGTTCCATTTATTGTTCGTATTCCGGATAAATACAGGCATCTTTTTCCTGACGGAAAACCAGGCTCTAAAATCAGCCGGTTAATCAGTTTTGTCGATTTGTCTCCTACTATGCTCAGTATAGCGGGAATTCAAATTCCTGAGTACCTTCAGGGAAATGCATTTTTGGGGGAACAAAAAACCCCTGACCCTGAATATGCATATATGTTCAGGGGAAGAATGGATGAACGGTACGATATGAGCCGTGCTGTGCGTGATAAGAAGTTTAGATATATCCGCAATTACATGCCATACCGAATCTATGGACAGCACCTTGAATACCTTTGGCGGGCACCTTCCATTCGATCCTGGGAGCAGGCATATTTAAACGGGGAGTGCAATGAAGTGCAAAGCATTTTTTGGAACACAAAACCGGTGGAAGAACTCTACGATACGGAAAACGACTACTGGGAAGTGAACAATCTTGCCGGTGATCCGGCTTATAACGAAGTCCTTGAACGAATGAGGAAAGAAAACCGCAAGTGGGTAAGCCGGATTAAAGATACCGGGTTTATCCCTGAAGCAGACAGGGTTGACCGGGCAGGAGAACTATCAATGTATGATTATGTAAGGTCAGGTTCAGTGGATATGGAGCCAATAATAGAAGCTGCTGAAATTGCTACCCTTGGCCAGGCTGAAAACCTTCAAAAGCTTCAATTATATCTTAAAAATGATGAAAATGCCATTCGTTACTGGGGGGCTACAGGATTGCTTATATTGGGAGAACAGGCTGGAACCGCAAAGAATGATTTGCTTGCCGCTTTGGATGATAAGTCGGCCAATGTAGTTACCGTAGCAGCAGAAGCATTGTATAATCTGGGGGAAACTGAAGCTGCGAAAGAAGCATTGCTTTCAGTACTGGAAAGCCCAAACGTATATGCCCGCTGCCATGCATTGAATGCAATTGATTGTACAATGGAGAAAAGTCCTGAAATAGTGAATGGAGTTATGAACATGGTAAGAAAAGCACCGGAAATGAATCGCAACCGGTATGATTTGCGTGCAGCTAAATGGCTGATAGAAAAATGGGAGCTTAATCCAGACGATTTTCAACTGGAATTTAACTGGTAATTTTGTTGGTACGATTGGTAATTTTTTACTTCTTTCCCTTCCAGGCACAAGGGAGAAAGGAAATGGTAGAATCCGGGTCGGGGTACTTGTTTTAGTTATTTTTGAGCAGGTTGTAAATACTTCGCATTCACCTGATTTTTGTTGTTTACATTGCCCTGCTCATAATCGGTGATATTTTGTAGTGTTGTGTCAGCTATCTGTTGAAGGGCCTCCCGTGTAAGGAATGCCTGGTGAGCTGTAATTAATACATTTGGCAGGCTTATAAGCCGTGAAATTGTATCGTCATCAATAATCATTTCAGATAGATCTTTAAAAAACAACTTTTCCTCTTCAGCATAGACATCAATGCCCAGCGAACCCAGTCGTTTATCCCGTAGCGACTGGATTACCGCTTCCGTGTCAATAAGCTTTCCTCTGCTTGTGTTTATAAGCATTGCTCCAGGTTTGATTTGATTCAGTCGCCGGTCATTTATCATCCTGTTTGTTTCGGGAGTAAGCGGACAATGCAACGATACAATATCACTCATTGAGAGGAGATGCTCAAGTGAAACATACTCTACTCCGTGTTTTTGCAGGCCTTCATCAGGATATGGATCGTGTGCTAATACAGTATTATTGAAACCCCTGAGTAGCTGAATAAATGCTTTGCCAATCGCACCTGTTCCGATTATTCCCACTGTTTTACCACTAACATTAAACCCGGTCAGCCGTTCGAGGGAAAAATTGCCTTCCCTGACCCGATTATATGATTTATGGGTTTTCCGGTTCAAAGTAAGTATTAACGCAAGTGCATGCTCTGCAACAGCTTCAGGTGAGTAAGCAGGTACCCTGAGTATGGTTATCCCGTATTGTCCGGCCGATTCCAGATCAACATTATTAAAGCCAGCACAACGTAAAGTTAACAGGTTTATATTTTGTTCCTGCATACTTCGCAGTGTTTCATTGTCAACCATGTCGTTTACAAATACACAAATTGCATCAAATCCTTTAGCAAGCCACACAGTATGTGCATCAAGCCTCGTTTCAAAAAAATGAAGCTCGTGGTTGAACCGTTGATTTTCTTTTTCAAAAAATTCCTGATCGTAAATTTTTGAACTGAAGAATGCGACTTTCATAATCTTACAATTAAGTGGTATTATCAGAAACAGTAAGTAGGTTCATATGTTTTGGTTGGTCGAAGATGCCAATTAACACTACAAACAATAATCCGTATTACAGCTTGTGAATTCCAGATATGGAAAAGATTAAGGTAACTGTAAGTTGCTGGCACTCACATTTGTCAGGCAGTAAACGTGTGTTTTATTTTTGTGGCCGGTTATTGATTTACTAAAAATGAATCGGCTTTAATCGGAAGGGACAGCTGTTTTAGCATGATTTTATAACAGCATTGAATATGTATATCTTTCTGAAATCAGTATGACAAAGAAATATTAAACAGAAGCCTTTCTTCTGAGTGTATTACTACAGAACTATGGTAAGTTGGTATAGATTGCTGCCAATTCAATCATTTCAACAGTAATTAATTTATTTCCCAATACAGCATATTGCCTTTTAATTCAAGGTAATCAAAATCGAATTTTCTATAAATGAAATTGATTGGAAACAGCTGGTAGTATCTTACTTTCTCACCATTTAACTTTGCGGGTTGCCATTCTCCCGGCAATGTATTTAGCGCCTGTAACGCTAAATTATTTAAATCTTGTCCTAATCCCTTTTCAATCCTTAATCCTTCAATACTTCCGTTTTCCATCACCACAAAACCAACAACAATTCTTCCTTCCACTTGTGTCAGGTCAATGCCCGATTCATCAAAAATGTGCAGTACATGCCGGTGAAGGAAATCAGTTCCACTTTTAAACAATGGTTCCTGTTCTACTGAATAAAATATGTTATTGATGTATTCTTTACCTTCTTCGTTCCAATTTGTATTTGAAACCAATTCGTTATGTTTATATAATGATTCCGATTTTTTGATTCCGCTTTCATAATACTCTATTACCTCTCCATGGAACAGGAGCGGTATTTTGGAAAGGGTTGAGCCTGTTCGCTTCACCTGTTCATTCTGCCAGTCGGTAAAATGAAAGAGGCCATCGGGTTGTTTCTCAAAAACCCGCCTGATTTTTTCTGAGAACTCTCTCCCCTTGATGCGAATGTTGTGTATATCTGGTTTTTTAATTCTAACACGTTCTGTAAAAAGCAACAACTCCTGTGTCTGATCTATTTTCCAGGTTGTTATCCGCACTCTTTTATTATTTTGCTGCCTTATTTCTTTTTTCAGGATTTTATTTGCACCGGGCTCCAGAGTTCCGTTTGGACCGAAGAAAAACACAGTATCTTTTTGCCCCGAAGCCAGAATTGGGAAAGTTAATACCAATATAATTATCAGATATTTCATGGAGTGTAAAATACAAAAAATATTTCAGAATTCCAGTTCCAGCTGCATATCAGACAGTCTGAATGAGTGCCGGTGGTATTTTGATACCCCGTAAAGAGAAATGGCATTTCGATGTTGTAATGTCGGATAACCTTTGTTTTTGTTCCAGTGATAATAGGGGAATTCCTGATGAATCTGTTCCATGTATGCATCGCGCCAGGTTTTAGCCAGGATGGATGCTGCAGCAATGGAAAAATACCTGCCATCACCTTTTATAATACAGGTGTAGGGAATATTTACCTGTGATCTGAACATGTGGCCGTCAATAAGAAGGTGCTCAGGTACTGTATTCAGCTGCTGCACAGCCCGATTCATAGCCTGAAATGATGCATTAAGAATGTTTATCTGGTCGATCTCATTATTGGAAACCATTTCTACTGCCCAGGCAATAGCTTCTTTTTCTATCAGGGGGCGCAACGCATTTCGCTGTTCCCTGGAAAGCTCTTTTGAATCGGTCAGAATATTGTTTTTAAATCCCGGAGGAAGAATTACTGCTGCTGCAAAAACAGGCCCGGCGAGACATCCCCTTCCTGCTTCGTCACATCCTGCTTCTAAAAAGCCTTCCCTATAAAAGGGCAAAAGCTTGTTTTTCTTTTTTTTTAATTGTTGCGGTTTATTCTTTTTTCTTTGTTTCTGCATTTGATTTATTCTTTCAGGTAAGCGTCGTAATCCGATTTGTTTACCCAACCTGCAGGAATTGTTTCACCCTCCATGAAACGGTTGTAATAATTTTTTACAGCTCCAACGTATGGATAATTTTCAAAAACACTGCCGTCACCAAACATTCTAGGATCACCTTCATCAGCCAGTCGTCGGTTCATCTCCTGCTCCAAACCGGTCTTCAGGTTTAAATATTTTTCTTCTTCTGCCAGGTTGTTCATGCAAAATGGGTCTTCAATAATGTTGTACAATTCTTCTCCTGACCGTTTACCAAAATTAAGTTGCCAATATTTCATATCTCCTTTTTTACGGCGTGTATCCAGGACAAAAGTTTTTGTGGGGCTGCCATCGCAATTTAAATAACCTGTTTCGGGATTGCCTTTAGGCCAGCGTTCGGGTTCAAAATTTCGAAGGTAAAGATAGTCTCCCTTAAAAATTCCTCTTACCGGGTAACCTTGATCGTCAGGGCGTCCGACATCATGGCGCTCTTTTCCTACCAAAACATGGTCTCTTTCAGGAACAACCTGTCCTTCTTTTTCAGTATAAAAAAATTCCGTCAGACTTCTGCCTGTAATTGGTTGCATACCTGCATCCATGGCTGTTGTTCCGGCAAGTTCAAGAAATGTTGGGGCAAAATCAATGAAGTTTACAAAATCGGTTATAATTCGCCCCGGTTTATTTATGCCATCCGGCCACATCACTGCCAGTGGCAGGTGGTTGGAATATTCATATACCTGGCCTTTGATGCGTGGGAAGGGCATTCCGTTATCGGCTGTTACAATTACAAGGGTATTTTCAAGTTCGCCCATTTCTTCAAGTTTTTCCAGCATGCGCTGCAGGTGCAGGTCAAAATATTCGATCTCAAAAGCATAGTCAAGCATATCTGTACGGATGGTATCTGCATCGGGCCAGAAAGAAGGCACCTCATCTATTTCATCTAAAGTCTTTCCACCATAGTTTATGCCTGCTTCAAATTCGTAGGCTCTGTGAGGCTCTGTACTGCCATACCAAAAACAGAATGGCTGGCCTTCCGGCCTCGCCTCAAGAAAGGCTTCAAAATTTCGGGCATAATCATTATTTGAAATGTATCTGGCAGGAGGAGTAGTTTTAAATTCATCAAATTTTGTCCCTGTAAGTTCGCGTATCCTTCCATTTATTTTACCTGGGTCACCTGGTGCCCAGCCTTTTGCTGTACTGCCTACCCAATAACCTTGTCCGCTTAAGGCTTCTGCATAGGTCTTAAATTTTTCGGGGAAAAGAGGAGAATGGTTGGCTGCCTCCTCCAATTGCCAGCTGTTGCGGCCGGTTAAAATGCAGGAGCGTGAAGGTGCACATTTTGCATTGGGTGTATAGGCACGCGTGAACAATATTCCTTCATTGGCCACCCGATCGAATGCTGGTGTTTTCACCCACTTGCAGCCATAGGCACCAAAATGATTCCACGATGCATCGTCTGCTATAGCAAATAATATATTTGGACGCTCCGGCTGTACCTTGCTTTCAGGAATTGATTTACATCCTCCAATTATCAGGGGGAAAACCATCGCCGTGAAAAGACGGTTGTATTTCATAATTTTGACTCTTATAGGATTTAATTGCAAAAAGATTTCACTTCCTGCAGGTTAAATTCAGTTTATTTTAGTAGTTTGAAGAAACAAAAAAAATAAAAATAATCGAAATGAAATATAAAATATATTTGATAGCAATAACAATTGTTTTTTCTTGTGCGCGTAATCCAGATCAACCTGTATTGATAGATGAAGATTCTTTTGGTGGAAATATCGATGGAAAAGAAGTCCGTCTTTTTACGCTCCGGAATGGAAATGGACTATCAGTGCAGATAACCAATTATGGAGGGCGGATTGTAAATCTGTGGGTCCCTGATAAGAAAGGGAATTTTAAGGATATAGTAACCGGTTATAATTCAATTGACGGATATTTAAATTCAAATGAAAGATATTACGGTGCCTTGATTGGACATTATGGGAACCGTATTGCAAACGGACAGTTTGAATTGAACGATACTGTTTATAATCTGGTTAAAAATAATGGTCAGCACCACCTTCACGGAGGCAACAAAGGATTCAGTGATGTGGTTTGGGATGCATTTCAACCTGACGGTCAATCACTGTTACTTGCTTATTCTTCCCCTCATATGGAAGAAGGATATCCCGGAGACCTGGATGTGAAAGCTCAGTACCAGTTAACAGATGAAAACGAGTTGAAAATTGAATTTTCAGCCGCTACAAATCGCCCCACTCCGGTCAACCTGACACATCATTCTTTTTTCAATCTGAAAGGTGCAGCTAATGGCAGCATCGATGATCACCTGATGCAGATAAATGCTGATTTCTTTACTCCGGTCGAATCCGGTCTTATCCCCACAGGCGTGCTTGCACCGGTAGATGGTACTCCGATGGACTTCAGGATGCCGGTAGCCATCGGAGACAGAATTAATGATGCATATGAACAACTTGAATTCGGCGGAGGTTATGATCATAATTGGGTCTTGTTTCCCGTAGAAAAAGATCTGTCATTTGCTGCCAGAGTAATAGAACCTAAATCGGGCAGGATACTGGAAGTATACACGAATGAACCGGGACTGCAATTTTACAGCGGTAATTTCCTTAATGGCAGTGACACGGGAAAGGATGGTAAAACCTACAAACACCGCTCTTCCTTTTGCCTTGAAACCCAACATTTCCCTGACAGCCCAAACAAGAAAAATTTTCCTTCTACCATATTGAATCCCGGAGAAAATTATTACTCAATTTGTGTATACAGGTTTGATGTGGAAATGTAAAATTAATCAGGCCTCCACCACCACCTGAAAGTTTACCCTTGTCTCTCTTGCAGTAACTCATTGCTTTCAGGGTGTTTTGCTACTGAGCACTATTCTGTGATGCCGGAGCAACAGTGTATTTGATTTAGCAACCCTTTTAAAACACCTGCCCTGAAAATTTTCTATATTTGCATATTTTTTTAACGGACATAGCAGGATAAGGATTTTTTATGACGAATAGATTTCAGGAATATAAGGAGTTAAACCTTTCTCAAATCAATAAGGAGGTTTTAACCCGATGGCAAGCCGACGATACCTTTCATAAAAGCATTTCAAGCCGCGAAGGCCACCCGACATTTGTTTTTTATGAAGGTCCTCCATCTGCCAACGGGATGCCCGGTATCCACCACGTGATGGCACGTGCTATAAAAGATATATTCTGTCGGTACAAAACCATGAAAGGTTTTCGTGTGCACCGTAAAGCAGGATGGGATACCCACGGATTGCCGGTGGAATTGAGTGTCGAAAAGTCTCTTAACATTACCAAAGAGGACATAGGGAAGAAAATTTCTATAGAAGAATACAATGCTGCCTGCCGGAAGGAGGTAATGAAGTATACGCGCGAGTGGGAGGAACTCACCCGTATTATGGGGTACTGGGTAAACATGGATGATCCTTATGTTACTTATGACAGTCGTTATATTGAAACAGTGTGGTGGTTGCTTAAGCAGATATACAGCAAAGGACTGCTTTACAAAGGATATACCATTCAACCTTATTCCCCTGCTGCCGGTACCGGACTTAGTTCCCATGAACTGAATCAGCCGGGTTGTTACAGAGATGTGAAAGACACTACAGTTGTTGCACAGTTTAAAGCTATTCGAAACGAAAGGTCAGAGTTTTTGTTTGAAAACCTGGATTCGGATCTTTACTTTCTGGCCTGGACAACAACCCCCTGGACATTGCCATCAAATACTGCACTGGCATTAGGGCCTCATATCCGGTATGTACAAGTCAAAACATTTAATCCCTATACAGGAATCCCAGTCACCTTGATTCTTGCTAAAGATCTTCTGCATGTGTATTTTAATTCTGAATCGGAAAATGCACTTTTTGCAGATTATATCCCTGGAAATAAAATCATACCTTACAGGATACTGGCTGAATATTCCGGTCAGGAATTGGCTGGAGTTCAGTATGAGCAACTGATTGAATGGGTAAAACCAAAAGGCAGGGCATTTGAAGTGGTTACAGGTGATTTTGTAACCATTGAGGACGGAACCGGTATCGTTCATATTGCGCCGACCTTTGGTGCCGATGATGATCGGGTAGCAAGGCAAAATGGTATTTCGCCGCTCATTATAGATGATGCTGACGGTAAAACCCAGGCGCTTGTTGATCGCAAAGGACGATTCTTTCTGATTTCAGAAATGGATGTGGAATTTGTAAAGGAATATGTCAACACAGATATATACCACCATTTTTCAGGAAGGTATGTGAAAAATGAATATGGAGAAAAATTAAGTGAAGATGCCCCTACTGTAGATGTGGATATTTCAGTGATGTTGAAGCAGGAAAATAAAGCATTTAAAATTGAAAAGCATATTCATAGCTATCCGCATTGCTGGAGAACCGATAAGCCAATCCTTTATTATCCGCTTGATTCGTGGTTTATAAAAACAACTGCTGTAAAAGAAAGGATGGTGGAACTGAATAACAGCATCAACTGGAAGCCACAATCAACCGGAACAGGGCGTTTTGGCAACTGGCTGGAGAACCTGGTCGATTGGAATCTGAGCCGTTCCCGCTTCTGGGGAACACCTTTACCAATCTGGCGAACAGAAGACGGCAATGAAGAAACTTGCATCGGGTCGGCTGCAGAATTAATGGCAGAAATTGAGAAAGCTATTGATGCCGGTTTTATGTCTGAGAATCCATATAAAAATTTCAATACGGGAGATTTTTCAAAAAGAAATTACGAAAACATCGATCTGCATAAACCTTATATCGACAATGTGGTGCTGGTTTCACCGACAGGTAAAAAAATGTTCCGGGAGCCCGATCTCATTGACGTTTGGTTTGATTCAGGAGCAATGCCCTATGCTCAACATCATTTCCCGTTTGAAAACGGGGAGAAATACAATCCGGCCTCAGGCAAAGGGGTATTTCCGGCTGATTTTATCGCAGAGGGGGTAGATCAGACCCGCGGTTGGTTTTTTACGCTCCATGCTATTGCAACCATGGTTAGCGATTCGGTTTCGTTTAAAAATATTATTTCCAACGGATTGGTTCTCGATAAAAACGGCAATAAGATGTCGAAACGTTTGGGCAATGCTGTCGACCCGTTTGATACGATTGAGAAGTACGGATCTGATCCGTTGCGCTGGTATATGATTACCAACGCACAGCCTTGGGATAATCTTAAATTCGATGTGGAAGGTATTGAAGAAGTTAAACGGAAATTTTTTGGAACCCTGTACAACACTTACAGCTTTTTCGCATTATATGCAAACGTTGATAACTTCAGGTATATTGAGCGGGAAGTGCCCGTATATCAGCGCCCTGAGCTTGACAGATGGATTCTTTCGCTGCTTAACTCACTTATAAAAGAGGTGAGTGAAAATTATGAAAATTATGAACCCACACGGGCCGGACGTGCAATTTCTGAATTTGTTACCGAAAACCTGAGCAACTGGTTTGTACGATTGAGCCGGAAAAGATATTGGGGGGGCGAATATACAGCTGATAAAATTTCTGCCTACCAGACCTTATATACTTGTTTGGCAAAGGTTGCCAAACTGATGGCACCCATTTCTCCGTTTTATGCCGATCTTTTGTATACCGATCTTAATAAAACCACTGGAATGGAAACCGATCAGAGTGTTCACCTTTCAGTTTTTCCGGGTTACGATGAAAAACTCATTGATAAAGACCTGGAAGAAAAAATGGGAATTGCCCAGAAAGCATCTTCTATGATTTTAGCTCTTAGAAGAAAGGAAAAAATTAAAGTACGTCAGCCTCTGGCAAAAATTATGGTACCTATACTTAATCCTGGCTTCAGGGAAAAATTTGATGCAGTAAAAGATATTATTTTAACAGAAGTAAACGTTAAAGAGGTGGAATATATTTCCGATGCTTCTGAAATTTTAAAGAAGAAAATAAAACCTAACTTCAAATCTCTTGGGCCAAAATACGGAAAGCTGATGAAACAAATTTCAGAAGCAATAGGAGGTTTTAATCAGAAGGAAATAGCCTTCATTGAACAAGAGGGGAATCTGGAATTGAAAATAGCTGACCAGCAAATTGTAATTACTCGGGAGGATATTGAAATTGTGACGGAAGACATTCCAGGATGGATTGTTTCAACCGAAGGTCAAATGACTATTGCGCTAGATGTTGAGGTGACAGAAAATCTGAAACAGGAAGGGGTGGCAAGGGAATTTATTAACAAAATTCAAAACATAAGAAAAGAGAGTGGCTTTGAGGTAACAGACCGTATTAATATAAAAATTTCAAAGCAGAGTGAAATAAATGATGCAGTATATAGCCATAAAAGTTATATTTGCGCCCAAACTCTTGCAGTTGATCTTCAATTGGTTGATGAATTGGATGGTAGGGACATAAGGGTTGTGGAAATATCAAAAGATGTTTCTGTGAAAATTAGTATTGAAAAACAAGATTAAAAATCAATAGGAACCAAAATTGGATTCTTAAATTTAATATTTTAGAACGCCGTTATTGAAATAAAAAAAATGCCATAACATGGGAGAAAAAAACAGATATTCGGATCAGGAATTGATGGAGTTTAAACAAATTATTCTGGAAAAGCTGAAAAAAGCACAGGAAGATTATGAAATGTACCGTAATTCCATAACTCTAGGCGACGGGAATGATACACAGGATACATCGCCCACATTTAAAGTGCTAGAGGAAGGTGCGGCTACACTTTCAAAAGAGGAAGCCGGCAAACTTGCTCAACGGCAGTTGAAATTTATCCAGCATTTGCAGGCTGCATTGGTCCGCATCGAAAATAAAACCTATGGAATTTGTCGCGAAACCGGTAAGCTTATTTCAAAGGAACGGTTGCGGGCAGTACCACATGCTACTCTAAGCATTGATGCCAAAAACAGCATGGGTTAGTTTCAACAAGGAATGATTTGAACTGCCCGGATTTCTTAATAAAGATTATCCGGGAGTTTTTTTAAAAAGATGAAAAATCGTATAACAAGGCTGCTTACAATAATATTTTCGGTATTGATTGTTGATCAGGTGTTAAAGGTATGGATTAAAACCAATATGTCACTTGGTCAGGAAATCATAGTTTTTAAAAACTGGTTTATCATTCATTTTGTGGAAAACAACGGGATGGCTTTTGGATTTGAATTTGCCGGTGAATACGGAAAATTATTTTTGAGCTTGTTCCGGATAGTAGCTGTCATTGCAATAGGATGGTACCTGTTTAGGCTAACCCGTGAAAGAAATATTTCCTTTGGATTCCTGGCATGTATAGCACTTATTTTTGCAGGGGCAATAGGAAATATTATCGATAGTCTGTTTTATGGAATGATATTTAATCACAGTTATGGGCAAGTAGCTGGTTTCCTTCCTGAAGGGGGTGGTTATTCCAGTTTTTTGCACGGAAGGGTAGTAGACATGTTCTATTTCCCAATTATCAATACTACATTACCCGATTGGTTCCCAATTTGGGGAGGAGATGAATTGATTTTTTTTCGCCCCGTCTTTAATGTTGCTGATTCATCAATTACAGTTGGCATTGCTTTAATCCTCTTATTCTACAGAAAAGAATTTAACAGTCTGGAAGGAAAAAAAACAGAGCAGATTGATGATGAAGAAATCGATAAAATTAAAAAAGCAGATACTGGTGGAGAACGGACTGCCTGATTCTAATAAGAATACACAGCTTTTCTTTACTAATATCTTTTTTCCTGTTAATATTACAACAGTATGGAGACCCAACTGCTTATATATAACACAATAACACGTAAAAAAGAGGTGTTTAAGCCACTTGTGAAAGGTAAAGTTGGTTTATATGTCTGTGGTCCCACCGTATACAGTGATACCCATTTAGGGCATGCCCGTCCTTTTATAACTTTTGATATCCTATTCCGTCTCCTTACCAACGCTGGTTACCGGGTACGGTATGTTCGGAACATTACCGATGTAGGTCATCTTGAAAATGAGGCGGAAGAATCGGGTGAAGACAAAATTTCAAAAAAAGCAAGGGTAGAGCAACTTGAGCCAATGGAAGTAGTGCAAAAATACCTGAATACCTTTCACCGGAACATGGCACAACTGAATGTTTTGCCTCCCAGCATCGAACCTCATGCTTCCGGTCATATTATCGAACAGCAGCAATATGTCGAATCAATATTAGCAAATGGATTTGCATACGAAGTGAATGGATCTGTATATTTTGATGTGGAAAAATACAACAGACAATTTCATTATGGAAAACTTTCAGGAAGGAAGCTGGAGGATGTAAAATCAAATTCCAGGCAGTTGGAAGGACAGGATGAAAAACAAAACCCGTTCGATTTTGCACTTTGGAAGAAAGCTTCGCCCGGTCATATAATGCGATGGCCTTCGAGATGGGGCGAAGGATTTCCGGGGTGGCACCTGGAGTGCTCAGCCATGAGTAAGAAATATCTGGGAGAAGTTTTTGACATCCATGGGGGAGGGATGGATCTTGTTTTTCCACATCACGAATGCGAAATTGCCCAATCGACGGCAAGCCAGGGAAAAGAAGCTGTCAGGTACTGGATGCACAATAATATGATCACTATTAATGGACAGAAGATGGCCCGCTCTCTTGGAAACTTTATTACCCTCGATCAACTGTTTACGGGGAATCACGAATTACTTGGAAAATCATGGTCTCCTATGACCATCCGTTTTTTTATTCTGCAGGCTCATTACCGTAGCACTATTGATTTTTCCACTGAAGCTCTACAGGCTTCCGAAAAAGGCCTTGCACGATTGATGGCTGCAATCGATACCCTTGAAATTCTTCCTGTTTCCAATGCTTCCACTGTTAATGTTAAAGAGCTAAAAGATAACTGCTTTGGTGCACTGAATGATGATCTTAACAGCCCGGTGGCAATTGCCCATTTGTTTGACGGCGTTCGGATGATAAATTCAATAAAAGCAGGGCAGGATAATATTTCTGCCTCTGATCTGGAGGATTTGAAGTCGTTTTTTAAGAATTTGATTTTTGATATTTTTGGATTGCAACGGGTGGAATCAGGAGTTTCGAAAAATGAAGGATTGTTAAAAGAAATTATCGACCTTACACTGGACCTGCGTCATGAAGCAAAAGCCAGAAAGGACTGGATTACCGCTGATAATATCAGGAATAAATTAAATAATCTCGGAGTTGAGATTAAGGATACTAAAGATGGTTTTGAATGGAGCCTGAAAAACTCATTCTGATGTGTTAACAGTAAGGACATAAAATTGATGGAAATTTAAGAGGCTTAAAATTTTTTTGATATGTTTTCAGGAATAATTGAAGAATATGGTATTGTTACGGCAGTTAGGAAAGACAGGGAGAATGTGAATTTTACCCTTACCTGTTCGTTTGCAGATGAATTAAAAGTTGATCAGAGCTTGTCGCACAACGGGGTTTGCCTCACTGTTGTTGAAGTGAATAAATCTGATGAAACATATAGGGTTACAGCTATTAAAGAAACTTTGCAGAAATCAAATCTGGGTTTGCTTGAAATAGGTTCTAAGGTGAACCTGGAACGCAGCATGCTCATGAATGGTCGCCTGGATGGACATATCGTGCAGGGTCATGTGGATCAGACTGCAGTTTGTACACGTATTGAAGAGGCTGAAGGAAGCTGGTATTATACTTTTAAATACGATTTTGACATGGAAAGCGCCCGTCAGGGGTATATGACTGTTGAAAAAGGGTCAGTAACAGTTAATGGTGTGAGCCTAACAGTAGTAAATTCGAAAGATAATTCATTTCAGGTGGCTATAATTCCTTTTACATACGATGTTACAAATTTCCATACCTTTCAGGTAGGTACTGTAGTGAATATCGAGTTTGATATTATAGGAAAATACCTGAGTAAGTTGAATTCCTACAACCGATGAAAAAGGTTAAGAAATACTAAACTTGTGTTATTCAATTTTCCCTTGACATAAGAAATGGAATTCAATATTCAGATTTGTAACTGGTTTTCTTTATCGTGACAACGAATAAAACAAGGACTCTTAGGCAGTTAAAATCCGGCTGAAAAATATGCTTTCTACATTGTTCCCTCAGAATGATTATTTTGAATTAGTTATCTGGAATTAATCAATTTATAAATACGGTTTTCTGCACCAAAAAGAATTTTGTAGCTTTATACAAAATCTTTCGTATGAAGAAGACAGCATTAATAACCGGTGCATCAAAAAGGGTTGGAAAATCCATTGCTGAAAGGCTTGCATCAAAAGGATGGAATATAATAATTCATTTTTATTCATCAGAGAGAGAAGCCATCGAACTTGAAGCATCTTTTAAGAGAAGATATCCGCAACAAATGTTTTACAGACTGAAGGCAAACCTGGGAAGTGAGGCGGAGGTTATCAAACTTATCCCATCAGTTATCTCTGAAATTGGTACCTTTGACTTACTTGTAAATAATGCTTCTGTATTCGACAGGGGACACATTACTCAAACCGATCTGGATCTTTTCAACAGTCAAATAAACATCAACTTCAAAGCGCCCTTTTTTTTAATTCGCGATTTTGCCATTTATTGCAAAAAAGGCAACATCATAAATCTTACCGATACCCGGATTACTACCAATAATTCAACATATGCCGCCTATTCCCTTTCTAAAAAAGCCTTATGGGAATTGACCCGAATGGCTGCACTTGAATTTGCTCCTGGTATCAGGGTAAATGCTATAGCTCCGGGAGTATCCATTCCACCTGAAGGCAAAAACGATGAATACCTTAAAAAGCTTGCACGCCATATTCCGGCTCAGGAACCTGTGGGACTGGAGCCTATTCTGAAGAGTGTGGAATATATTCTTGAAAACAAATATTTAACAGGACAGTTGTTATTTGCCGATGGTGGTGAAAACCTTGGTCGGAAAATATAATTTTACAGACATGGCACGAATAAAAGTTAAAAACCTTCTGCTTCGGACCTATATTGGTTTTAACCCGGAAGAACAGATAAATAAACAAGATGTAATAATTAATTTTGAAATCGATACCGATGTGTCACCAGAAACCCTGAAAAATGATGTCCCGGATGGTATCCTGGACTATAAATCAATTACAAAAAAAGTGATTGCACTTGTTCAGGATGGAAGGTTTAATCTGCTGGAAGTTTTAACACAAAAAGTTCTTGATCTTGTTTTTGAAAACAAAAAAGTTAAGTGGGCTAAGGTGGAAGTAGATAAGCCACATGCATTGCGTTTTGCTGAATCAGTTTCAATTACCATGGAAATGAGCAGAAATGAAGAATAATATTGCAATTATTGGTATTGGATCTAACATAAAAGCCAGTGAGAATATACCAAAAATGCTGGAAATTTTAAAGCAAAAAGTCGAGATTCTTAAAATTTCAAAAATGATTCAAACAAAGCCCATTGGAATTGAAAATCAGCCTGACTATACCAACGGTGCAGTTAAAATTTCCACTCCTCTCGGGAAGAATGAGTTGAATTCCCTTTTAAAAAGAATAGAAGATGAATTGGGGCGTGACCGTTCAGCTCCAAAATTCAGTCCCCGTACCATGGATCTTGATATGGTAGTCTGGAATGGAAAGATTGTTGATGAAGATTATTTTACCCGTGATTTTGTAAGGAAAAGTGTTCAGGAAGTTATTTCTTTCTGAATCTTTGAAAAAGTTTGTTTAGATCTTTCACACCATCTATTTCTGCAAAATCCGAAATGACAAAATCAGCTCCGTTTTGCAGCAGTTCGGTTGTATTTTCTTTTCTTGCTATTCCAAGGGTAAGTCCAAAACCACCCTTTGCTCCTGCCTGAACGCCTGAGACAGCATCCTCAACTACAATTGACAAGGAAGGTTTGGTATCCAGCATTTCACAGGTTTTGGTGAAAATATCAGGTTCAGGTTTTCCCTGCAAGTTTAGTTTGGCCGATACAATTCCATCCACCCTGGCTTGAAAAAAGGAGAGCATTCCAACGGCCTCGAGCACTGCCTTGCAGTTTTTGCTTGATGAAGCCACTCCAAGTTTTGTTCCTGCTTTCCTCAGTTCCAGCAATATGTTTTTGGTAGACGAATATACCTCAGCACCTTCTCGTTTGAGAATTTCAAGAAAATATTGGTTTTTTCTGTTTCCAAGGCCACATATGGTTTCTTTTGAAGGATCATCTTCCTGAGTACCCCATGCAAGATTTATATTTCTTGAATCTAAAAATGAGGCAACCCCTTTATATCTGGGCTTACCATCAACATAGTTAAGGTAATCCTCCTGGGTAAATTCTTCGAATGCCTTACTTCCTGGTTTTGTTTTTTTTTGAAGGAATTCATCAAACGTTTTTTTCCATGCCTTCGAATGAGTTACAGCTGTTTTTGTTATTACTCCATCTAAATCAAATATTACAGCATCATACATTGGGAACTTTTGTTTATTCATACACGTATTTTTTCTGTTGAAACGAAGTCATAAAATGATTAGCAAACTTGTTGTTGAATTCTTCAAAATTCATCGGATATTCTTTTGCCATTGATTCCAAATTTAACGTGAATTGAAGAATTCAAAATATAATTTTGCCTGGTGGCCATTGTTTATTTTCCGAAGACACGAGGTATTTAGCCATGTGGCTTCTTCATTTATTTCATTGTATTTCAGGATAGATTCAATTCCTGAAAGGTTCTTTTCATTTTCCAGAGCCAGTTTCAAAGTTATCTATTACCTGATTCCCAATCTATCCTCTTGTTTCATCAAGCCAATGCCATTTTAATCCTTTCAGAAATTTGCCTTTTATCTCCAGCATTAAAAATTGTTCAAGCTGCATTTTAGTGAATCTATCTTTTGAGCGACAAAGCTTAATAGCATCAACGTAATCGCAGGAAAAAGGTTTGTCCATCTGGACCTGCAATGTGCTATTTTGAGTAACATCTTTAATTGGTTGAATAATTCCTCCGGTAGCAGATACATTTAAGAAGTAATCCCTGATTGGTGAAACATTCGCCCCTGAAGTTCAAAGTTATCAGATATGAAAAAAAGAATCATGCGGTTTGTCTGGGCGACGTATTTGAGGGAGTCCATGCTTTCCCACGATGAAAAATAGATTTGTCGCTAAAATTTTGAATTACTAATGGAATCAAGCACTTTGATGTTTTCTTCATAGTTAAAAATACAGGTATTATTCTTGAAGAATCGTTTAAAACTAAAAGATGTATCCTGTCAAGTAACTGGTTGATGGTGTACCGGCTGGCGGAGATCAAAATATTTGCATAATTCTCCCGGAGGACTTCAATGCTGGTATTGTTATCTGCTTGCAGGTTATAGTTGTGAGTCTTTAATATTAATAGAATTGATACCGGATACTATATAAGAAGTTTCTGAAAATTACCTGATAAACTCCCATCTAAGAAGAATAATATGAAACAAAAAACATAGATGCTACTGTTATTTTTTCTTTTTACTCTAAAAAATGAACAGAGACTTAATCCTGCATTAATTTTAGTTCAAAAATAGATTTTTTATTGATTGGAACCAGTAATTTTATCTTTTTTGCAGGTATTTTTTAATTGCCACTATTTCAGTTTATTTAAAGTTCAGTTAATAAAAAATAAAGCGCTTGTTAAGGTAAAATTATAGATGTTGTTAAAGAATTGCTAATTACAATTAGTTATAATTGCAATTAAACGGGCAGAATATTATAAAGGATGAAAAGAAAACATTATTTGATTTTTGCAGCCGGCGGATTTGCAGTGATATTATTTTTAATTCTTTCACAGAAAACCATAAATTATACTTCAACTGATGAATTCTGTGCTGCATGCCATGCACATCCGCACGCGGAGGCTTCTTTTAAGTTATCCGTTCACAATAGCAATCGTAGTGGTGTTCCGGCCCGATGTGTCGACTGTCATCTGCCGCCTGAAGATCAGACCGTGTACTTTTTAACGCGAAAGGCTTATCATGGTTTTCATGATCTGTATTTTTTTCTGACAAGAGATATGGATGAAATCGATTGGGCATCAAAACGCACATATGAGGCTTCCAGGCGTTTTGTTTATGAAGATGGCTGCAAAAAATGTCACACTAGTTTGTTTCCTGCTACACTCGATGCCCTTGGGGCAGAATCTCATTTAAAATATCTGCGCGATCCGAAAAATAATTCTTGCATAAAATGTCATTTAACTGTTGGACATTACCGGGGTGAAACTGCCATTGTGTTGGATGAAGTGGTGCTGGCTCCGGAAGAATTATTCGATGAACCTGCAAAAGTGACTGCCTTTAATGATTTTACAGAGCAGATACCCGGTACAAATGTATCGTTTAATATGATTGCTGTGCAGGGTGGAACTTTTAACATGGGTAGTCCTGCAGATGAACCTTTTCGCAGGCCAGATGAGGGACCTGTAAGGGAGGTATTGGTAAATGATTTTTGGATGGGTGAGGTAGAGGTATCATGGAGCGAATATCTTGCATTTTTTAATGCAACCGGCTCGCAGGGTCGTAAAGAAGCTGTGTTGTCAGAAACTAAGGATGAAGCAGATGGCATTTCAGGTGCCACTCCGCCCTGGGGAGCACCCGACCAGGGGTGGGGAATGGGCAACAGGCCTGCAATTACTATGACACATCATGCTGCAGAAACCTATTGCCGCTGGCTTAGCAGTGTAACAGGAAAAAGTTATCGGTTACCGACTGAAGCCGAGTGGGAATATGCAGCAAGAGGTGGAACACAGGGCCCTTATTTTTTTGAAGGTTCTCCAAAAGATTTTGAAACAGAAGGTTTATGGAATAAATTATTTGGACCAGATACCACAATTATTAATTCCTATGTAATTTACCATGAGAATAGTCCCTGGCGGACCCAACCTCCTGATGCGGTGAAACCAAATCCATTTGGATTGAAAAACATGTTGGGCAATGTATCTGAATTTTGTCTTGACTATTATGATCCGCAGGTATATTCAAAATACCCCCAGGGAGTAATGAAGAATCCAAGAGGGCCGCGTGAAGGTATTGAACATGTTGTTCGGGGTGGGTCATTTAAAAATTCGGCAAAAGATTTACGTATTGCTCGTCGCGATTATACCCGGTCAAAAGATTGGCTTGAAACCGATCCTCAGATACCTAAAAGTATTTGGTGGTATTCGGATGTTAATCATGTAGGATTCAGGGTAATTTGTGAAGTCCCGGCGCAATTATTGGAAGAAGAAAATTAAAAATTAAAAAAACCATGAAAAAAAATCAACTGTCGCGACGGATCTTTTTGGAAAAGTCAGCTTTTTTCGGTGCTGCCGGATTGACCGGACTGGGAGCTATCAGTTCCTGTAGCAGAAAAAGTAAAAAAGTTGATTACCCGTTTCCTCCATTATTGGATAAAGCTCCTGACGGAAAAAATTTGAGGGCTGGTCTTATTGGTTGCGGGAACCGTGGTACCGGTGCAGCCTTAAATTTTCTGGCGGCAGGAAATGATCTGCAACTGGTGGCCCTTGCTGATGTGTTTGAAGATAAAGTATGGGATTGTTACGGAAAGCTGGAAAAACAAGAGGTGGAAGTTCCCAAAAATAACTGCTTTTGGGGTTTCGATGCATATAAACGTTTACTGGATGTTGACCTTGATGTCGTTTTACTGGTAACGCCTCCTCATTTCAGACCTTTGCATTTCGATGCTGCAATTCAGGCTAAAAAGCACGTTTTTATGGAAAAACCTGTTTCGGTTGATCCTGTTGGTTCCCGGCAGATTATTGCTACATCTAAAAAAGCAGAAAATATGGGCTTGACTGTAATTACAGGAACCCAACGCCGGCATCAGAGGGATTATCTGGAAACTTACCGGCAGGTAGCCTCGGGTGCTATTGGAGATATAACATCTGCAAAAGCCTGGTGGTTGCAATCTCATGTGTGGTTTCGAACCCGTGAAGAAGGTTGGAGTGACATGGAATACATGTTGCGTAACTGGAATAATTTTATTTGGCTTTGTGGTGATCATATCCTTGATACCCATGTGCATAATATCGATATTATCAACTGGTTCATAGGCAAACAACCTGAAAGTGCAATAGGTTTCGGCGGAAGGGTACGTAGAATTACAGGAGACCAGTACGATTTTTTTAGTATTGATTTTGATTTTGGGAATGGTATTTTTTCCCACAGTATGTCGCGACAAATAGATGGCTGTGCCAATTCACTGGGGGAGCAGGTAATGGGCACTGAAGGTTATACCAACTGTAAAAATACTGTGTTTTATCCCGATGGATCAATAAAATGGCAATATGAGTATCCAAAAAACAAGGACGGAAAATCCACCGGAATTGTAAAGGTTTCTCCTTATGTTCAGGAGCATATAGATATGGTTACAGCTATACGAGATAATAAACCTGTTGTTGAGGCTGAACGCACTGCTTTATCAACCCTGACAGCAATAATGGGGCGTACTGCTGCTTATACCGGGCAAAAAGTAAGTTGGGAGGATATGCTTAATTCAACTGAAAGACTTGGCCCTGAAAAATATGAAATGGGTCCGGTTAATCAGGAGTTCCCCGTGCCTTTGCCAGGAACACAACATAAAATATAAGTGCCATGATCTCAGTTGTTATTCCTTTTTTTAATGAAGAGAAATTAATAAGCCGCTTTCTCTTTGAACTTCAGACAAACCTGGAGCATATCGGAGAGGCTTATGAAATGGTTTGTGTTGATGATGGAAGTTCAGATACCACCTTACAAAAACTGATTCAGTATCAGCAGAAGAACAGCTGCGTAAAAATTATTTCACTTTCAAGGAATTTTGGCTTGCAGGCTGCCCTTACTGCCGGTATAGATTATGCCAAAGGAGATTACCTGGTAATAATGGATGGCGATTTTCAGGATCCACCGGAATTGGTGCCGGTACTTTTTGATAAAATAATTGCTACGGAAGTTGATATCGTCTCAGCAATACGGGAAGCCAGAAGTGAAAAATTTGTAAAAAAAATCTACATTAACATCTTTCACCGTATCTTCGATAAGCTTACCGGGGGACAACAAGTATCACAAACAGGGAATTTTTGTATTTTAAATAAAAAAGCTCATAGGGCAATGCTGCAGTTTTCGGAACGTAACAGATACATTCCCGGAATTAGAAATTTCATTGGGTTTCGGCACGAATTTATTCTGTATGACAGACCAGACAGACCTGAAGGTGAACCAAAAATGAATCAGAAAAAATTATTCCTGTTAGCTGCTGATGCTATTTATTCATTTTCCAAATGGCCTATTATCATATGTTTGTATCTTGGGTTGCTAGGGATTTTGATTTTTTTGGGTGCAATCGTTTACACTTTTGTATCTAAATTTTTAGGACTGGCTCCTATTGGTTGGTCATCAATGTTTTTGACAATCAGTTTCTTCGGTTCAGTTCAGTTAACTTTTCTGGGTTTGATAGGAGAATATATCTATCGTATTTTCAAGGAAGTACAGGATCGTCCTATCTATTTTGTTCAGGATATATATGAATAATGGCTTCCACATATATCATGGTAAATGGGCCTTTGTGGGTATTTTGCTGCTTTTAGCGGTTTTGCTGGCCTTGCTGGCACCAAAAGCAGCAGTGAACGTTGATGAATTGTTGCATTATCCGCATGCAAAAGATGTGGTTAACTGGTATTTTACAGGAGGCAGGGATGAATCCTGTCTGCATACTCCCCAAACAAATTTAAAGTATTACGGACAGTCAGTTGATAATTTTGCTGCTCTGGCAAACCGTGTTCTGAATGTTAAGGATGAATTCCTTGTACGACATTATACCGGCGCATTTTTCTTTTTACTTCTTCTGATTGTAACCGGTCTGCTTTCCCGGGAGATATTCCGCTCCTGGTTGGTAACTGTATTAACTGTATTGGCATTGGTCTTAATGCCAAGGCTTTCGGGCCAGGCATTTGGAAATCTGAAAGACATACCTTTTGCAGCAGGTTATGTCGCAGGATTGCTTATGATTATACGCTTTCTAAAGGAATTTCCTTATCCACGATGGAAAACTGCATTGCTTTTGGGAGTTGCTATTGCCTTTACTGTTTCAGTAAGAGCCGGAGGATATATACTTTTTGTATATCTGGGGCTGGTGTTACTCGTATATTTTGCTTTGAAGCCTTTTTACTTTGTAAAAATAATTTCAACTAAACCCATTTTTGTGAGGTTATTGGGTCAGGGTGCTGCGATTCTGGTGATTGGTTATTTTGCCGGATTGCTGTTCTGGCCCTTTGCCTTACAAAACATTTTTGTTCACCCATTGGAAAGTCTTCGGGTAATGGAACATTACAAGGTAAGCATAAGGCAGGTATTTGAGGGTGAATTGATGTGGAGTAACCAGCTTCCGGTGCATTATTTGCCTAAATGGATTTTGATTTCTTCACCATTGTTTCTTCTGACAGGGTTTGCTGTTTATTTTTGTAATTATGCCTGGAGGGTTATTTACTTTAAGGAAATCAACCAGCAAATGCTTATTGAAGGATTTATTTTGTTTTCAATTCTTTTTCCCCTTTTTTATGTGATTGCTATCGGTTCCAATCTTTACAGTGGGATCAGGCAAATGCTGTTTGTCCTGCCACCCATGGCAATGCTTTCGGTTGGGGGAGTTTATAGTTTGCTGCAATTTCTTTCAAAAAAAAACCGTTTGATTTATCATACTGTAGCTGTTATATTTCTTATTGCACTTATATTACCTTTGCATCATCAGGTAGTAACATTCCCGGTAGATTATGTGTATTTCAATCCCATAGCGGGGGGTAACAAAAAAGCCTGGGGGAATTACGAATACGATTACTACTTTCATAGTGTGAAAGAGGCTGTAGATTTTTTATCCGAATTGACAGAAGAGGACGAAATAGTAGTTGCAATGAACAGCAATCTTTCTAATTATTTTGAAAACAATGACAATATTAAGTATATATATACCCGTTATCTGGAACGAAGTTCAGTTGAGTGGGATTATGGGATTTTCGGTTTGAATTACCTTGAGCCCCAATTTTTAAAAAGCGACAAATGGATACCTTCGGATGAGGTGAAAACTTTTTATCATAAAGGTAATCCTGTAGTTGTGCTGGTTGAGAGGCCCGATAAATCCGATTTTTATGGTATTTCTGAAATAAAAAGCGGAAATTTGCATCAGGGAATTACGTTTCTTGAGAAAGCATTGGAAACCCAAAAGGATAATGTTTGGTTGTATGTTAATATTGCTAAAGCAAAACTTGAATTGAATGAAAAGGAAGGCTTTTTCTATTATTTGGAAGAAGGTAAAAAACTGCATCCCAGTTATGAACCTCTTCTTTTATTGGAAGCCAGCTATTTTTTTTATATTAAAAATTTTGAAGAAGCATATTCAAAATTGCATAGATTGCTTGAAATCAATCCAAGATACTTGCCTGCGCAGGATTTATATGAAAGGGTGAAAAACATAATGGAAAATAAAGGAAGTTGAATTTTAAAAATACAAAAGAAATGAAAACGATTAAAGGTTTTTTTGCTGCGTTTATTACTGGAATTTTAAATTTACCATACATGCTGTTTGCACAGGACGAAGGAACCTATATCGATAACCTGGGTGTGCAGGATAGCTCTTACATGGAACAGGATATACTTGCAGAAGGTGCCAATGGTTCAGGCACAGGTACAGTTATTATTATTATTGTTGTAATTATTATTATAATTGCTGCTGTTGCTTATATGGTTAAAAAAAGGAAAAAATAAATTGGCATTAAAGAATAATCAGGAAGAATATTATTTCACAGGGACAGGCGTTTACCTGGAATAATTGAAAACTACAAGAGATTCCGGAATAAAATATTTCCTGATTTTATGTATTATGGGTAAGGCGAAAAAAAGGCAGCTCTTTACAAGCTGCCTCAAAGCCATGAAAACA
>JAWLGR010000033.1:17879-52136 GCA_041684965.1 Mariniphaga sp. | reverse complement strand
AATATTTTGCAAATAATTCGCCTTTTAATCGATCTCTTTCTTCTTCTTTTCCCATGATTAATAGGATATCCTAATTATAACAAACAATTATAATTGTACGTTTTCATGATAAAAATTTATTAATACTTATAATAAATGGAAGAAAATTATACGATTGGGATAGATTTTGGTACAGATTCAGTGCGTTCGCTCATTGTAAATGTCAATTCAGGTGAAGAAGTAGCAAGTTCTGTTTTTTTCTATCCACGCTGGAAAAAGGGGATGTATTGCAATCCTGCCATTAACCAGTTCAGGCAGCACCCCCAGGATTATCTTGAAGGCCTGGAATATACAATTAAGGAAGCTATCAATAAAGCTCCTTCACAGGTTGTGCAGCGTATAGTGGGTATTTCTGCAGATACAACAGGTTCAACACCTGTGGCTGTTGATGAAAAAGGAATGCCTCTTTCACTGACTGACGGCTTCAGGGATAATCCAAATGCCATGTTTATATTATGGAAGGATCATACCGCAATAAAGGAAGCTGCAGAAATCAATGAGCTAGCCCGAAAATGGAATACCAACTATATCAGGTATGAAGGAGGCATTTATTCTTCAGAATGGTTTTGGGCTAAAATACTACATATTATTCGAGCTGATGCAGGAGTATTTCGTGCTGCCTTTTCCTGGGTGGAGCATTGTGACTGGATTCCCGGTTTATTAACAGGAAATACCAGTCCCCCAACACTCAAACGCAGTCGGTGTGCAGCCGGGCATAAGGCAATGTGGCATGAATCTTTTAATGGTCTGCCATCAGAAGAATTTTTAAAGACGCTGGATCCTATGCTTGCGGGACTTAGATCCAGGCTTTACAAGGAAAGTTATGAATGCAACTCAGCTGCCGGAAAACTGGCTTCTGATTGGGCAGCCAGGCTTGGACTGCCAGTAGGAATTCCTGTGGGTGTGGGAGTTCTCGATGCCCATATGGGGGCTATAGGCGCCGGTATCAAACCAAATTATTTAGTGAAGGTTATGGGTACTTCCACCTGCGATTTATTGGTTGCTTCGGGGGAAAACGTTGGTGACAAGCCCGTAGCTGGTATATGTGGGCAGGTGAATGGGTCAATTCTTCCCGGAATGATGGGTCTGGAAGCCGGCCAATCGGCCTTCGGTGATGTTTATGCCTGGTTTAATCGTTTGCTGGAATGGCCTTTAAAAAACATCATTCAGGAGACACAACTTCTGGATGAAAAATCCCTTCAGAATTTAATAGAAGTAACAAGCGGGAAAATTTTAACACGTTTAGGGGAAGATGCCTCAAAAGTACCTGTGGGAGAATCAGGAATTGTGGCTCTGGATTGGTTGAATGGCCGGCGCACACCCGATTCCAATCAGAACCTCAGCGGTGCCATAGCAGGATTAACATTGGGTTCCGATGCACCACGTATTTTCCGGGCACTGGTTGAAGCTACTGCCTTTGGTTCTAAAGTTATTATTGAACGTTTTAAAGAGGAGAACATTCGTATCGATGGCATTATTGCTCTTGGCGGAGTCGCAAAAAAGTCACCCTTCGTGATGCAGGTGTTGGCCGATGTACTGAATATGCCCGTGAGTACAGCACGATCAGAGCAGGCATGTGCTCTGGGAGCTGCAATGGCTGCTGCTGTTGTTTCCGGAATTTATGAAACAATTACAGAAGCTCAGGAAAGTATGGGACAGGGTACTGATACTACCTATCAACCTATTCCTGGAAATGTAAAAAAATATGAGATTCTTTATAGTAAATATAAAAATTTGGGAAATTTTATGGAACTTCAATTTCAAAGTTGATTAAAAAACAAAAGAAACCAACCTACAAGGTTCATCCTTTTTTAGGAATATTTATAACACCCATTAATTGGACGAAAGCAAACTGTTTCAGATGTGTAGAAAAAGTCCTTCTTTTTATTTATCTTGGAGCCACTTTAACCTAATAAATAAATAAATGAATAGATTTATTGTTTCAGCAGTCTTGGTATTAGCAGGTATAACCTTGCTGAAGGCCCAGCCCCAGATTACCGTGAAGCCGGTGGATGGTGAGAAAAAAGTGGATATTTTGGTTGATGGAAGATTGTTTACTTCATACATTTACCCGGAAAGCATAAAAAAACCGGTATTATGGCCGGTAATTACAACCGGGGGTAACGAGGTAACCCGTCAGTTTCCTTTGAAGAATAAAGCAGGTGAACGGGCCGACCATCCGCATCACGTTGGTGTATGGTTCAATTATGGCGATGTAAACGGGTTGGATTTCTGGAATAATTCTGATGCAATTTCTGAAGAAAAGTCTGATAGCTATGGCTCAATTTATCATGGATCGGTTGGTACCATACAAAGTGGGAAAGGGCAGGGATTGCTGGTTACCAATGCCACATGGAAAGATAACAAAGGACAAATTCTCTTGAGTGAAATTTCTGAGTATATTTTTTCAGCTAAACGCAACGTAAGAATTATTGACCGGCATATCGTATTAAGAGCAGTTAATGGAAAAGTAAGTTTAACCGATAATAAGGAAGGTATGTTTGCCATACGGGTCACCCGGGAATTGGAATTGCCTTCAAAGGGAAAAATAAACTTAACCGACTCGCATGGTAATGTTACAGAAGTTGAGGCATCGGGTGACAATACTGCAACCGGAAGTTATCTTAGCAGTGAGGGAATTACCAATAACGATGTTTGGGCAACTCGTGGAAACTGGATGAAACTTTCAGGAGTTATCAATGGTGAAAAAGTTGCTTTGGTAATATTCGATCATCCCTCCAATCCGGGTTATCCTACCTACTGGCACGCGCGAGGATACGGACTATTTGCTGCCAACCCCCTGGGGCAAAAGGTTTTTTCAGATGGAAAAGAAGAGTTGAACTTTAAAATTGATAACGGACAATCAGCTGCATTCAGATATCGGTTGGCAGTGTTTACCGGGGATCCTACTGAAAAGGAAATCAGGAAAATGGCAAAAGAATTTGAAAGTAAGTAAAATTTATAGGATTGTACACATTATAATAGTATAAACCATTCGGATTCAAAATTAAAAGTTAACGTTCAAAATTTATATTTTACTTTCGCCTTTTCTACCTTCATTTAAATATGGCACTAAACTACATCTGGATATTTTTTTTCTTATCGGCATTTTTGATTGGTCTTGTGAGACTGTTCTTTTTTGGTGATGCAGAAGTTTTTCCCAATATGGTAAATTCTACATTTGAAATGGCCAGAACAGGATTTGAAATCTCGTTGGGATTAACAGGAGTATTAACGCTATGGATGGGGATTATGAGAATTGGGGAAAAGGGAGGAATCGTTAAAGTATTTTCTAAATTTATCGGCCCATTTTTTAACAAGCTTTTTCCTGAACTTGGGAAATCACATCCAGCCTATGGTTCAATCATGATGAACATAGCAGCGAATATGCTAAATCTTGATAACGCAGCTACACCCACCGGATTGCAGGCAATGAAAGAGATGCAAGAGACAAATCCGGATAAGAAAACTGCATCAAATGCTCAAATAATGTTCCTGGTACTTAATACATCGGGATTGACACTTCTTCCAATAAGCATTATGGTATACAGAGCACAGCTTGGTGCAGTAAATCCTTCCGATATTTTCATCCCGATTTTACTTGCCACTTATTTTTCTACACTGGCTGGTTTGATTGCAGTTGCTTTTTACCAGAAAATCAATTTGCTCGATAAAGTGATATTGTCCTACCTTGGAGGACTTACTTTAATTATAGCAGCCATTATTTGGTATTTTTCAACTCTCGACAGGGAAGCAGTGACACGTATTTCAAGCATTGCCAGCAATTTTATCCTGTTTTCAGTGATAATTGTTTTTATTTTGATGGCATTTCTAAATAAAATAAATGTTTATGAGACTTTTATTGATGGAGCGAAAGATGGATTTAAAACGGCAGTAAAGATCATACCTTATCTGGTGGCAATTCTGGTTGCTATAGGTGTGTTCCGGGCATCAGGGGCAATGGAATGGCTGGTGGCAGGGTTCTCATGGTTATTTGAATATGTTGGCATTAATACTGATTTTACACCTGCTTTACCCACTGCATTAATGAAACCTTTAAGTGGTAGCGGGGCCCGTGGTATGATGGTGGATGCAATGACAACCTATGGTGCCGATTCATTTGTCGGCAGGGTTGCAAGCACAGTTCAGGGAGCAACCGATACTACTTTTTATATCCTTGCAGTTTATTTTGGTTCAGTAGGAATTAAAAATACGCGTTATGCTGTTGTTTGCGGATTAATTGCCGACATTACGGGTATCATTGCAGCAATTCTTATGGCTTATCTCTTTTTCCATTAATCTACGGAATCGTATACTACCACTTTTTCCCAAAGATGTGCGTTTTCCTCCACGAATTTAACATGAAGGGGGTGAATTTGGTAAGCATCCTGACCTGCCTTGTCTCCGAACATTACCATATACGATACTGAATAGGAGTGATCAACTACATCCCGGCTTTCAGTTTCGGCAGGGAATCCTATGTGACTTAACTTAATTGTTTCTACTTTCAACAAATTATTCAGAGCATTTACAAGTTGTTTTTTATGGGCTTTGTTATTCGGTTCCTTTAGCCAGAAAAACACATGATGAATGAGAGCACCGGTTAGTTTTATTTCACCGGCGGCGGCTTTTTTAGAAATGGGTAACAGACTGGTGGTTAAGATTCCTGCTATCAGCTTGTTTAGAAATGTTCTTCTGCTTTTCATAGTTGAATATTACAAAGTTATTTGTTCTTTTTATTTACTGTTAACATCCAAATCATTGATGATTTTTTTAATGGATATTAATCTACTTATAAGGCTCTCGAGTAAATCCAGTTTTAACATGTTGGCACCATCTGATTTTGCAACAGCAGGATTGGGATGGGTTTCGAGAAAAATGCCATCAACGCCCACGGCAATTCCTGCACGTGCGATGGTTTCAATTAATGCAGGTTTACCTCCGGTAACCCCGCTTATTTGGTTTGGTTGTTGCAATGAATGGGTCACATCAAGAACAACAGGTACGTTCATTTGCTGCATGACAGGAATGCCACGGTAATCAACAACCAAATCCTGGTATCCAAAAAAGGTGCCCCGTTCAGTGAGAATTATATTATTATTTCCTACTTCTCTTACTTTTTCGACCGCAAAACGCATTGCATCAGCTGAAAGAAACTGGCCTTTTTTTATATTGACGGCCTTACCTGTTTTCGCGGCAGCCAACAATATATCTGTCTGTCGGCATAAAAATGCCGGTACCTGTAACACATCAACAAACTCAGCGGCTATTTCAGCTTCATCAGCAGAATGAAAATCAGTTACTACCGGGATATCAAACGTATTACTTACTTTACGCAAAATCAATAAAGCTTTTTTATCTCCAATTCCTGTAAAAGAATCCAATCGTGAACGGTTCGCCTTTCGATAAGAACCCTTAAAAATAAAAGGGATATTCAGCTTCTTTGAAATTTCTACTATTTCCTGAGCAATTTCCATAGCCATCTTCTCCCCTTCAATTACGCAAGGGCCAGCTATCAGGAAAAAATTGTCAGATGAATTGTATGTAAGTTTTTCAATTCTCGGAATCATTCACTTATCTTTTAATATAGATTAAAAATACAAATATACATTATTTGAACAATGAAATTCCTGCAATAAAGCTTCCTGCATAAGGAAACAATTTCCAGTTAACTCAAAGTATGGTGATTTTATTGATTACTTATCCACAAATTTATTTCATTTTTATTAGTTTTAAAGTATATCAATACTAAGCAGGATGAAACGTTATATGAATATTATTGCAATTTTTTTGTTGGCTCAGAGTTCAGTTATTGCACAATTAAAACCTACCAGGTTAATCTGTGAATATATTGAAAATCCAGGTGTGGTAGATGTAAGAAATCCACGCCTGGGATGGATAAATATTGCCAGAGAAGATGACCGGGGACAAACGCAGACTGCCTGGCAGATAAGAGTTGCCAGCTCAATGGAAAAATTGAATAATCCTGATTTATGGGACAGTCAAAAAGTAACGGGAAATAAGTCGAGCCGGGTAATGTATGGAGGAATAACTTTAAAATCAAGAGATGATTGCTGGTGGCAGGTAAGAGTATGGGATAAAGATGATGTTGCTTCTGATTGGAGTGAACCGGCTTATTGGCATATGGGATTGCTCGAACAATCGGATTGGCAGGCTCAATGGATTGGGGCACCTTGGCAAGGTGAAGAACCACTTTTAAAACCAGGCAATCCTAATGTTCCCCTTCCTGAAAAACTTCCTCCCCCTGCTCCCATGTTTAGAAGAGAATTTCATGTAACAAAAGAAATTGAGAAGGCTGTTGTTTACGTTACAGGTTTGGGATATTTTGAATTATGGCTGAATGGGAATAAAGTTGGCAACGATGTGTTGGTCCCTAATCAAACCAATTATGGCAAACGCCCAAACCTGATAACACAAAGTATTCCTCTGCCTGACGATTTTAGAAACTACAAAGTTATGTATCTGGCATACAATGTAAAGGATAAATTAAACAAGGGACAAAATGCCTTAGGTGGCATTATTGGAAATGGTTTTTATAATCCCGCTAAATCGTGGGCAGAAGGATATGGGACTCCGCGTTTCATCGCACAGATGCATATAACTTATACCGATGGATCGGAAGAAGTAATTGCAACCGACAAAAACTGGAAGGCTTCAAAAAGCCAGATATTAATGGATATGGTATATTATGGTGAACATTATGATGCACGGGCTGAACAACCTGGATGGTGTACACCAGAATTTGATGATACCAGTTGGGAATATGCCATTATCAGAAAGGCTCCTGATGGGAAAATGGTGGCACACACAGCTCACCCGGATAAGGTTGTAGAACGACTAAAACCAATTAGAATAGAAAAAATATATGATGGCACCTATAAAATTGATTTTGGAGTAGAAGTTTCAGGTTGGGTAAAACTGTCTGATATAGAAGGGCCTGAAGGACATAAAATCGAAATTAATTATCTGAGCAACTACTTTTCAGGAGATAATACTTATGTGTTCAGTGGAAAAGGCAAAGAGAGTTATGCAGCACGTTTTAATTGGTTTGTATTCAGAGAAGTAGAAATAAAGAACTGGCCGGGAGTGCTACACCCTGAACAGGTTACTGCTGAAGTAGTCAATACATTTGTTGAGGAATCGGCAATATTCGAAACTTCAAATTCGCTGTTTAATGACATTAATAAAATATGGAAACGCAGCCAGACGGGTAATATGCATGGAGGAGTTGCCAGTGATTGCCCTCATCGTGAACGTTCTGCCTATACCGGAGATGGGCAGGTAGCCTGTGTGACTGTGATGCATAATTTTGATACCCGTAATTTTTATCATAAATGGATTCATGATATTATTGATGCGCAGATTGTTGAAACCGGGTATGTTCCAAACGGTGCTCCCTGGCAGCCCGGATGTGGAGGCGGAGTAGCATGGGGAGCTGCTATAAGCATAATGCCATGGGAATTTTACCTGCATTACGGATCAGAAGACATACTTAGTGATTCCTACCCGGCTATGAAGGAGTACATCCGATACATGAAAACCTGGGTCGATGAAGATGGGATTATGCATATGCAACGAAAAGGCAAAGATGGAAAAGTGCTGAAATGGTTTAATCTGGGAGATTGGGTTGCACCTGGAAAATTACCGCCTGATGAGTTGGTACATACATTTTACTTTTGGCGGTGTGCTGATTTAACTTCACATACAGCAACTGTGTTAGGAAAAAAAAACGAAGCAAAAATATATGCTGAACTTGCAGAAAAAACTAAACGCGCGTTTCACAAACGCTTTTACGATAATGAAAAAGGAACTTACGGAGATGCAGGTGCTAATGTTTTTGCACTTAAAATGGGTGTTCCTGAAAATCAGTACAGAAGGGTAGTCCATGCACTTAAAGCAAACATACACGTCAATAATGGCCATTTAGATACAGGGATTTTTGGAACACAGTTTTTTTTCGAAGTATTATCGGAAAACGGAATGCACAATTTAGCTTATGCAGCTATGAATAAAAAAGAAGAACCAGGCTATGGACGCTGGATTGAATTGGGTGCAACTACTACCTGGGAAAATTGGAATACAGATGGTTCTCATAATCACCCGATGTTTGGTGGCGGCCTTGTATGGTATTACAGGAAGCTGGCGGGAATGAATGCAGATATGGAGAATCCCGGATACCGGCATATCATATTTCGACCCCAACCTGTTGATGAAATCACTTTTGTGAAATACTTTAACAATACCACCTATGGAAAGGCAGGAATTTACTGGGAAAATGATAGAGATTCCTTTCTGATGAATGTCACTGTTCCTGTGAGCTGCAGTGCCACAGTTTATGTGCCTGCAGAAGAAGATCAGGAAATAAGGGAAAGTGGCCGTAAGGCTGGAGATGCAAACTTTCTGAAATTCCTGGGGTATCAACAGGGATTCCATGTATTCAAAGTGAACAGCGGAAGCTATACATTTTCTGTGCATTAAGTAAATGAAATAATAATTATTCTCTTTTTCCAATTATTTCAATAAAAATAACTAATGATTTAGTTGCAAAACTATTTTATTAGTTGTAAATTTATTCATAATTTCCTGTCTCGGAATTCATATACAGTGAATAAACCTTTAAGTCAGGAGAAACTTATTTAATATTGTAAAGATGAAAGAACTTACCAAAGCGGAAGAACAGGTAATGCAGATTCTGTGGAAGCTGGAAAAAGGATTCATCAAGGATCTGATTGAAGAAATGGGAGACCCCAGACCGGCATACAATACTGTATCAACAATAGTGCGCATTTTAGAAAAAAAGAAATTTGTTGGACATCTTGCCTATGGGAAAACCCACGAATATTTTCCTCTTATATCTAAAGCGGATTATACACGATTCTACATGCGCAATTTTATCCGCAACTATTTTAGTGGATCATTTCAGGAAATGGTATCTTTTTTCGCAAAAAGCGATAACATGAGCCTTGCTGATCTTGATGAACTGATGGAAGATGTAAAGCGAGATATAGAAGATGAAACAGAGGGTGAGCATTAATAATTAAATCTTTCTGCCATGAACAGCATAGTAAATTTTTTACTTGAATCGGGAATCTGCCTGGCGCTGTATGTAACTATTTATATTCTTTTTTTGCGTAGAGAAACTTACTTCAAATTGAACAGGCTGTATTTACTTGGATCAATATTTTTTTCAATTCTTCTTCCTTTCATTAACATTCAGGTTTATTCTTCCCAACCACAAATGCTGCCGGAAATAACAGTAACTCCTTTCCTGAATCTTTTTGAAGCAGTAGTTGTTTATGGTCATGATTTTACCAATAACATAGAGCAGACGGTGCTATCTTTATCATTGCTCCTCTGGATTTATATTACGGGACTAATTCTTTACCTGGGTAGGATATTATTGAATACCGTTCAGTTGTGGAGAATAATTAAAAAATACCCTATCAAGCGTCACCCTGGTATTAAAGTGGTGCTTACCGACCAGAATTATGGTCCATTTTCATTTTTTAATTATGTTTTTATACAGCAGTCACACTATGATAATACGGCTGAAATAGAAGGAATTTTTACCCATGAGGCAGAGCATGTAAAACAAGGCCATACATTCGATATTCTTTTTCTTGAATTAATTACAGCTTTACAATGGTTTAACCCATTTGTGTGGTTGCTCCGTCAGGTAGTACGTGAGAACCATGAATTTCTGGCCGATCAGGCTGTACTGGAATCCGGCATGAACCGGGGACTTTATAAAAAACAGTTGCTTATCCAATTCCTGGGCGGGCAACTCGTCATTACCAATAATTTCAATTATTCAATAATTAAAAAAAGAATCAAGATGATGTCAAAAACAAAATCTACAGGAAAAGCTACTGTTAAATCAGTACTGGGCTTTATTACTGTTATCGCCCTGGTGATGATTTTTGCATGTGAACAAAAAGAAATGGAGGAGATAATTCTTCCGGATGCCGAAGAAAAACCAAACATGGTACCGAAATTTCTGAACCCTGATGAAAATATTTTCTTTATCGTTGAAAATATGCCTGAATTTCCCGGAGGGGAACTTGCATTGCGACAGTTTATTGCCAGTACAATAAATTATCCGGAAGAAGCAATTAAATACAGCATACAGGGCAGGGTATACGTAAGTTTTGTAGTTGATAAGACAGGCAATGTGGCCAATGCCAGAATTGTCCGTGGTATAGATCCGTTACTTGATAAGGAAGCCCTTAGAGTGGTAAACAGTCTGCCAAAATGGAAGCCTGGAATGCAAAGAGATAAACCTGTGAATGTGGCATATACCGTTCCAATAAGTTTTGCCCTGCAGTAACTGGGTAATCAAAAGTTTTAATAAACCTTCATTAAAAAGTAAAGCTTGTACATATGCTGCAGATATCAAAAATCATAAAAATTTCTCATGAGGATGAAAAATTTGAGCTGCATTTTTTTGCTTCTATTTTTGTTATCAGGTACCCTAAATTCGCAGGAAAAGGTTGACATCCTTATACTGGATGGCAAATTGAAAGAGGCAATGCAATTACTTGATAAGTGCATTCAAACACACCCTGAAGCCGGTCTTTTTTTGAAAAAAGGTACCATTTTGAATATGCTCCATGATTACCAGGAGGCACTTAGTAATTTTTTTGCGGCTAAAAAAATGGAGCCTGGCAACATGGAAATTCCGGCTGCAATTGCAGATGCTTATGCAGCTTTGGGAAATTTCCATGAAGCAATTGCGTATTATGAAAAAGCAGTTGAAATCGATTCTAAAAATTTATCACTTGCAGGGAAATTGGGTAGGAATTATATTAAGTTGGATAATTACGATAAAGCCTACGATGTTTTTTCTGAAATTTACCAGGTGGACTCAACCAATGTATATTGGAATAAGCAATTTGCATACAGCGCATATAAAACAGGAAAAATTAAACAAGCTATCAGTTTGTATGAAAATGTAATTTGCATGAACCCGGGTGATTATTCTTCCTATATGAATCTTATAAAGCTTTATCAGCAATCGGAGCAACCGAATGAGAAACAGCGGGTAATAGAATCCGGACTGAAACAATTTCCTGGAGATGCCGGCTTTTATCATGTTCAGGCTTCCCATTATTTTGGAATAAGAAATTACGAAGAAGCAAAACAAGCTTATGAAAAATATTTTGTTGCAGGTGGAGATTCTGCCTATAAAACCATGCTTAATTATGGTGTCAGCGTCTATTTTTCAAAGAATGAAGCAATAGCTGTTTCCATATTTGAATTTTGTACCCGTCAAATTGCCAATGATCCGTATGTACTTTTCTATTTAGCCCTTAGCTTTAAAAAAATGGGCCATTATGAAATAGCTCAGTCTTATATGAATGCGGCCATAGAGTCGGCAATGCCATCCTATGTGCCAGATATGTATCATCATTTAGGACAGATTTTAGGGCAGCAGAGGAAGTTTGAAGAATCGGTTGCTGCTTTAAAAAAAGCGAATGAACTCGACCCGGCCAATTATGAAGTATTGTTTGAAATTGCTACTACTTATGAGGAATACAATTCCAATAAAACACTTGCCTTAAATTATTATAACGTATACCTGAAAGAGGCAGGTGCAGCAGCAAAAAATGCCGGATATGCACTCGATCGTATGACAAAAATTAAAGAAGAATTGTTCTTTGATAAATAGACAGCCAGAAAAATCAGTGTATTTATTTTATTCAGGTGCGGATTTTACAGCTTCAAATGTTTTTCCCGCTTTCTTCATAACAAGGTTGGCAAGTTGAACCCGGTTTTTTACGTTTGTTTTTGAATAGATGCGATGAGTATGATCTTTAACAGTTTGTAAAGTTATAAATAGCGTTTCAGCTATTGCTTTATTCGTTTTTCCTGCACATATCTCGATAACAATCTCTGACTCTCTTTTTGAGATATTAAATTCTGAACAGAATGACTGAAAACTTAATGGTAAATTGATTGGTTTCTTACCTGATAACACTTCGAAATACTTCATGCATAATGGTAATAAAGCACTTGAAGAAAACAGCATCAGGAAAGAAATTGAAGTGTAAATGTAACCCATAGATGCTGAAAACCAAAGGACCAGTGAATAACAAATAGTACTAAGTGCAATAATTATAAGGCATTTATTCATTTGCTTTTTGTTAAAAGTCACTATCTCCTTGGAACCCGGTTTTAAAAATGGAAGTAGAAATAGCAGGTGAAAAAACATATTTAAGGAAACAAATAGTCTCAATAAAAATTTATCGGGATCTGAAGGAGTTACAAAATTGCCTTTGAAAAATAAAATAAATACAATCAATACAACAGCCAGGAAACCGGTAAAATAATAATAAATCCAAGTACGTGAAAATCGATAGCTGTTTATATTAAAGCTAAACTTCAGGAGCATAAACCAGCTAGCCATTATAAAAGGAAATCCAAGCAATGGGAGAGAAAAGGCAAGTTTATTCATAATCTCAGCAGGCATATTTGTTCCGGCAATAAACTGTCTTATGGCCATATTACCCCAAATACTGTAAATGAAAAAAGAAAACAGAAAAATTTGCTGGTAAAGCAATATTTGAAATTCAGATTTTTTATTTGCCTGGAACAACTGATAAGATGTTAAAATGCTTATAACTGCTATTCCGGTTGTAGCAATGAAAGTAATCAGATACGTTAAAATTTCAGCAAACATTTTTTATTTGGCTATAATTGAACCTGGAAAAGAATAAAATATAAACTCTTAACAGCCTTATTAATTTGCAAAGAAACGATCACCGTTTTTAGTATAACTGCAGGACAACCAAAGTAGTAAAAATTAAAATTCCTACCAAAGTAGCTGGCGGGTTTTTATATTATACTTTATTTTCGTTCGGTATTTTAGAAAACAGAAACAAAAATTTAAAAACATGGAAAAGTATTACAGTTTAAGTCCATCAATTGGAGGAAGCTTTAGTTATGGATGGAAAAAAATGTTTGATAAGGCTTTTTTACCCTTGTTGCTGGCAGTTGTTATTGCAGGATTGCTGAATGGCCCCATGGGGGCAACATGGAAAGCTGACAACAATGCCTGGTTTAACCTGATATGGTTTTTTCCTGTAGCCTTAATTGGTATGGCATATGGATTTCTTTTTAAGCCAGTGATAAACTATGGTGAAAGATACCTTTTTCTAAAAGCTATGCGTGATGAAGAAGCAGATTTAAAACTTCTTTTTGAGGGTTTTAAAAGTAAGTACTTTAAAATAGTACTAGCAAATTTAATAGTTGTTGCCTTAGTCGTAATTGGTTTTATAATGTTAATAATACCGGGCATCATCCTGTTAATCAGGCTTGCTTTTGTTCCATACCTTGTAATGGACAAAGATATGGAACCGATGCAGGCTGTTGAAAAGAGCTGGCAACTAACAAGAGGACATGGATGGAAAATATTTTGGATGGCAATCCTTTCATTTTTTATTCTAATTGCCGGGTTACTGGTTTTTTTTGTTGGGATAATTTTTTCATTTATGTGGATTCATTCCGCATTCGCAACACTTTACCATTCGGTAATTTTCCATAATGAAGATGAAAATCCAATTCCCATTTTGGCAGTGAATGAAATTTAGCCCGATGGAATATGTTCAAAAGCAACAGCTTTTTTAAACTGCTTTTTTACTCCCCGGAAAGAAAGGTTCTGTTCAGATTGTTTATTTTTGGCAAATGAATAAGCTTCTATTATTTTTTGCCCTTATCTTATCCGGTTTTATTGTACAGGCGCAGTATTATCAAACAGGACAAGATCCTGCTTCTATAAGATGGAAACAGATTAATACCCGGAACTTTCAGCTTATATTTCCGGATTATTTTGAAAAACAGGCTAAGATACTGGCCGGTAATCTTGATGATGCTTATCCTTATATAAGCTATACGTTAAAACATAATCCTCAAAAAATACCGGTTGTTTTACATACCCAAACAGTGCAATCAAACGGATTGGTAGCCTGGGCACCTAAAAGAGCTGAATTCTATACAACACCCCATCAATCGATGTATCCCCAGGACTGGCTTGAACAACTCGCATTGCATGAATTTCGCCATGTTGTTCAGATTGATAAAATTCATAGCAATCTTCCTCAATGGGCAAAATTTATTCTTGGGGAGCAAGGAACTGGATTGGCGTTTGGAGCGTACCTTCCTTGGTGGTTTATCGAAGGGGATGCTGTAGTCGCCGAAACCTCACTAAGTAATTATGGCCGCGGACGGTTTCCTTCTTTTTTGATGGAGCATAAGGCACAGGTGGTTGAAAAGGGCGTATTTTTTTATGATAAAGCCTTTTTCAGATCGTATCGTGATTATGTGCCAAATCATTATAAACTGGGGTATTATCTTACAGGAAATTTACGGGCCAGACACGGCAGTGAATTATGGGAAGAAGTATTAACGCGGGCCGGAAGAAAACCTCTGTCTATATTTCCGATGAATCAGGTATTGAAACAAAAAACAGGATTAAATATAGCAGAAAATTATCAATCGGTGTTTGACAGCCTCCATACCGTATGGAAAAATGAAGATGTGCTCTATCAGTCAGTCCCTTTTAACGTAATTTCAAAACAAGCACGTTTTTTTACAAATTATACACATAACTACTGGATGAATGATTCTTCCATAATTTCTTATAAAATTGCTTACGATGAAATTCCTTCGTTCATACGGGTTGATAAAATTAAAAAAGAAGAAACGAAAGTGTTTTCTCCTGGTGTCGTTTTTAATGAATCGGTAGGTTTTCGTGACGAATGGGTTGTTTGGTCGGAGCAAATAAGTGACCCTCGCTGGCAGCACAGCGGGAGATCTCTTTTGCGTTTTTTTAATGTAAATTCTAAAAGGTTGATTGAACTTAACCCACAGTATAAAAGTTTCAGTCCCTCTGTTTCGCCCGATAAAAAGAAAGTAGCTGTTGTTGAAACTGATTTCTCAAACAACTATTATATATCAGTTTACCAGATATTCGATGAAAAACTTCTTTACCGATATCAATCTCCTGAAAATAATTATTTCTTCACACCAGTTTGGATAAATGATGATGAAATAGCAGCTGTATTACTAACTAGAAAAGGTAAAAGACTAATCCGGACCCATATACCTTCAAATGACCTGGAACAACTTATTGATATTGAACTTGGAGATATAAAACATTTAAGGATTTGGGAAAATTACCTGTATTTTATCAGTTCTTATTCAGGAAAGAATAGTTTATACAGAATGAACCTGAACAATAATTCTGTAGAAATGGTTTATACCCCTCGATTTGGAGTCGAATCACCTGCAATTTCTCCAGACGGCAGTCGGATTTTATTAAGTGATTATACTGCTGATGGATTTCGGATAATTGAAATATCATCAATGAATGATTCAATAAAAATCCTGAAAAATGTGGAACCTGGAAAATATGTTCTTGCTGAAAAACTCACCCGGCAGGAAACAGGATTCCCCGTTTTTTCTGACACAATAACAGGTGAATTTCTATCAGAAAAGTACAGCAAGGCAGGAAACCTTTTCAACTTCCACAGTTGGGCACCTGTATATATTGATGTTGATGCTTATGAATTTCATCCCGGTGTGAGCCTGATGTCGCAAAATATTTTAAGTACCGCCGAAACCGTATTAGGTTATAAATGGGACCATACTGAGAGTACAGGCAAATTCAAAGCAGATTTCACATTTAAAGGTTGGTATCCTGTATTCGATCTTAATCTTTCTCATGGACAGCGGGCAACTCAATATCCGCTCATTATTCCGGTAGAAGATGCACAAAGCCACAGAATCCAGGATACTATTATGCAGCGATATACATGGGGAGAAACTTCAGCTGTGTTTAAATCAAGATTGCCTCTGGTATTCGATAAAGGGCCTTTTTACAGGTATATACAACCTGAAGTCCAATATGCATTCAATGCTTTTGGCCAATCTTCACCCGACCGGTTTCATTCGGGGAATTTTCATTCCCTGTCGTATCGATTGTATTTATCACAGGTTATGAGGAAAAGCTATCTGGATATGTATCCTGATTTTGGAATTATTGTCGATGGTATTTTTCGGCATTCACCTGCCGGGACAATGAGGGCCGGTCAAATGAAAGCGTTGCAATCGGTTGTTTATTTACCGGGATTAATGAAAAATCATGGAATAAAACTCTATGCCGGAGCCCAGCAGAAAGAGTCCGGCGGAACGATGGCATATGGAGATATAGTCAGATATGCCAGGGGATGGGGACGAATTAATACTACAGCTGTAAATACAGGTGGTGTTGATTATAAGCTGCCTTTGTTTTATCCCGATTGGAATTTTTGGGGTTTAATTTACACCCGCAGAATAAATAGCTCATTATTTGCAGATTACACTATGCTAAAAGGAAATTTCTACAGGAATGGCAATGTAACCGGTACATTTACCAAAGAAATCAATTCGTTTGGAACTGAAATTACTGCCGATGTAAACATCCTGCGGTTTTATGCTCCATCAGTTATAGGTCTAAGGGCTTCCTGGCTTCCCGAATTAAGAAATGTATATTTCAATTTACTATTTTCAATCGATTTTGCCTCTTTTTAAAGTGAACAATGTTAATTCTGCCGGCATATCAAGCCTCCATGGAACTCCCACTGTTCCAAATCCTGTATTAACATACAAGGCTGAATTTCCTGAATGGTAAAGTCCACCCCAATATTTTCGCGATAAATAGGACAAACTAAACGGTATTCCTGCAAGCTTAATTCCCCATTGCATACCATGTGTATGTCCTGCAAGGGTTAGTCCAATGTCCTTCTTATTTTTAACCTTACTTTCCCAATGTGCAGGGTCATGTGTCAGTAAAATTATAAATGCATCCGGTGGTATTCCCTGCAGAGCACTATCCAAATCTGCATACTGAGGAAAAGGCTTATGTCCCCAGTTTTCTACTCCTGCCAGATAAATTGAATCTCTGCCTTTTTTTATCTGTACATGCTCATTGCGCAATAAAATGAAACCCAGCTCACGGTTTGCATCAAGAATAGCCTCAAAATTTACTTCCTTTTTATTTTTGCTTTTCCAATCTGAATAATCGCCATAATCATGATTACCTAAAATAGAGTAGCTAATACCTTTTTGAGTGATTTTCTTAAAATAAGATTCAAACCCATTCACTTCATAAGCAAAATTATTTACCAGGTCTCCGGCAAAAAGTATTAAATCAGGATCCGATTGTTTCACCACTTCTTCAGCTATTTTAAACACAGGCCCTGGATTTAACATGCCTCCTAAATGTGCATCGGTGAATAGAAAAATTTTGTAACCATCAAATTGTTCTGGTAAATTGTTAAATGACAATTCAAGGTTAACGGTTTTAACCTGCCGTGTACCTGCAACAAACCCATAAGCCATTGTAATTAGAATAGCAATAGATAGAATTAATCCGGTATAAGGAATGACGGGTGCCTGTTTTCGGGTAAAGAGAATGTGCAGAAGATAGGACAGGCTATTCGGAATAGTAAAAATAAAAAGGGTGAAAAGTATCAAATTATAAAATAAATAAATAGAATAATTGCTTGCACTTCTGGGCTGGTTGGGAAAAATATATAAATAAATGAAAATTAGAAATACCAGGATATGAAAATAAAGGTAGATTGTTTTAAAAATCTTAATTGATCTTTTCGGAAGCGTGTATTTAATATTTCTATATGAACTAAAAATTGTGAGCAAGAAAAAGCTTAAAAAGATCAGTAAAAAAAGAAGTTGAAATGATCGCATGCTCTCTATAAAATTATTTTCTACTTTTAATAAATTACTTTTATTTTCAAATCATCATATTTACGCTCATTATAAATAGTTTATCATATGAGCCAGTCTGTTTTAATAGCCCGAGGATTTAATATTCCAATCTGATAAGGCAAATGTATGCATTCATAAGAAAGAAACTGGTTGAATTGTTCACTTATGAAAGCAGCATCAAAAAAATAATATTTTATTTAAAGTTATTTTAACGAAAAAGGATATTAACTCCTAAATGATGGAAATTGATTTCAGTCTATAATTTTCATGATACATTTTTTTATCCTTTCTAAGTAAAGGTCAAAAAATCTAAATTGCAGTTATCCCAGAAGACTTTTAATGATTAGAAGCTTTTAAGCTGATGGTATCTCAATAGTATCTTCATAGTATCTTCGGAATAAATTCGTAAAATCGCGAATTTGTACCGAATTTATATCGAATATACTACGAATATACTACGAATATACTTTGAAGATAATCTTAAGGAATAGAAACAACATTAAAGCCTGCTACTTTGAAACGTCTCACTAATCTTTGAACACGTTACTTTTTTATTTTCATTTTCCTGATTCAAAAATAGCTCAGCCATAAAAGCCTTTGGGGGAAGTTATAACTAGGGAAAATGACTAAAAATGCAATGAAAACACCCATAGTTTGGTCACATATGTAATTTCGCAATTTTATTTCTGTAAACAAATCTCCATGCTTTTTGTGCACAATTGTATACATGAGACAACCAGGCATATTATACATGTTGCATCGATATCTACTCCTTATTACTAAATTATTTTTCCGTGAGAAAAATAATTATAAGATTACTAACAGTTGAAGGTCCTTTCAATGTAAAGCTAATTTAGTAATTATAAAGTTCATATTATCAAGTTGTTAATTATATAAATCTAAACTATTTTATAATTATGTAATGAATAGATTGCAAAATGGGTAGTTTTTAATATACATTATTAATTTAAAATGTTGTAAACCAAATAAATAAGATTATTAATTTCAATTAAATTATAGATTCACTTAATTTAGGTTAAGTATTTAAGAATGAGAGATTAAGTACTATAATCGTTAATTCATAATATTTTAGTTCAAAACCCTAAAAACAATCTGGTGTTTTTGGAATTGTAAATTCAAAGAATTACATTTGTATATACAAAACCTAATAAATACAGAAATGAAGGATAGAATTCAGCATCTAATTGAATATAAAGAGATCTCAGCAGGTGACCTTGCTGGAATTCTCGGAGTTCAACGTTCCAATATTTCCCATATCCTGAATGGCAGAAATAATCCGGGAGCAGTATTTATTGAAAAATTATTGAAAGCATTTCCCGATGTTAATGCCAGGTGGCTGATTACAGGAGAAGGCCCAATGTTATTAACCGAGGTTGGAGCAGACTTTAAATCAGAAATTAATCAAATTGTAAAGGATAAAAATCAAAAGTCTTCAGCCACCCCCGCCGGTATTCCTGTTCAGCCTGATTCTGCATTGCCGGCAGATAAAACAATTGTAAAAATTGTGCTTCTTTATTCGGACGGAACATTCACATTATACAGCAATTCTTGATAACAAAAGTGAATTGTATGTTGTAAAACATATAATTATTTTTTACAAATGTATTGTTTATTCAAAATTTGTTTTTACATTTGTAATGTGATTATATAAATATGACAGGATGATAATTTAATTATACTTTCTGATTTACAAACCCGGAATTAAATTTTTTACGTTGAGAAGCAAAACCATAAACCGTCAGGATTTCCTGGCGGTTTTTTGTTGCCTGAGCAGTGATTTAAATCTCCTGCATTCAGAAAAAAATAATCTTTATCTTTGCCTTTAAATCTTAAGGTATGGGAAATAAAACAGTCAGCGAATTTATCATTACAGAAAATGTAAAACTAAATGAGACCAATTATTTGCTTCGTCTTAAAGCTCCAGCCCCGCTGCCTGTTATTAAACCTGGTCAGTTTGTGAACATTGAGGTGAAAAATACTACCGAAGTATTCCTTCGTCGTCCTTTTTCTGTTTTTGAGGTGGATTATGAAATGAATATAATTTCTGTAATCATTAAAATTCTTGGCCGGGGATCAAAAAAGCTGACAGAAGTTATGCCTGGTGAAACATTAAGTTTGATTTATCCCCTGGGACGGCATTTTACTTATCCTGAAGAAGGTGAAAAAATTCTTGCAATCGGAGGCGGCAGCGGACTGGCTCCTATGCTTTTTTTAGCAAAGGAATCCGGACTTCCTTCCGAAAATGTAGATATCCTTATTGGGGCCCGCAGTTCTTCCGACCATATCGATATTAGTGCCTACGGAAAATATGGAAATCTGCACTTTACAACCGAGGATGGATCATTGGGCACGAAAGGATTTGTTACACATCATCCTGTATTTTTTGGCAATATTCATAAATATAATAAAATATATGCGTGCGGTCCGGATGGAATGATGAGAGCTGTGGCTAAGGAAGCTAAGAAAGCCGGAGTTTCTTGCGAAGTGTCATTGGAAAATCTTATGGCATGTGGTTTTGGAGTTTGCCTTTGTTGTATTGAGCCTACTACCAGGGGAAATGTATGTGTTTGTACCGAAGGGCCGGTGTTTAATATAAATGAACTGAAATGGCAGATTTAAAAGTAAATATTCATAACCTTCAACTGAAGAACCCGGTAATGCTTGCCTCGGGTACGTGTGGTTATGCGGAAGAAATCAATGAATTTTACGACGTATCGCAATTGGGGGGTATATTTTTAAAAGGTCTTACGCTTCATAACCGCGATGGAAACCTCTATCCCCGTATGGCTGAAACACCCGCAGGAATGTTAAATGCAGTTGGTCTGCAAAATAAAGGCATTGATTACTTCATTGAGAACATTTACCCACGGATCAAACATTATAATACACCACTGATCATAAATGTAAATGGATCTACTGTGGAAGATTATATTGAACTCACAGAAAAGGTAAATGAACTGGATAAAATCCCTGCCATTGAATTAAACATATCATGTCCGAACGTCAAGGAGGGGGGTATGGCATTTGGCATAACCTGTCCCGGCGCTGAAGCCGTTACACGTGAAGTGAGGAGAGTATATAATAAAACGTTAATCGTCAAACTTTCTCCAAATGTCACAGACATAAGTGAAATTGCCAAAGCAGTGGAAGGACAGGGAGCAGACTCGGTATCTCTGGTTAATACTTTTGTAGGAATGGCTATTGACGCCGAAACAAGACAGCCTTTATTGTCGACCATTACTGGTGGTTTGTCTGGTCCTGCCATTAAGCCTATTGCACTTAGGATGGTTTGGCAGGTTGCGAAAGCAGTAAAAATTCCTGTAATTGGTATGGGCGGAATTATGAATGCCGCTGACGCCATCGAGTTCATTTTAGCAGGTGCTTCTGCGGTCCAGGTGGGTACGGGCATCTTCAAAAATCCTTACATTCCATTACAAATAATTGACGGAATAAATCAATACCTCGACCGCCATTTAACCGGTTCCGTTAATGAGTTGACAGGTGGTTTACAGTTGTAATTGTTATCTTTTTGATAATAAACATACTTTTTTGTCTTTTATATTTAAAGTCTATGGAATTTATAATTAAAATTGCAATGTGAACATTTCAATTTTATGCGTGTTTAAGAATCTAAAAATAGCAAAAACCATTTATTTTCAAATTTATGTCAAAATTTAACATTGTAATGCCTAAATTGGGTGAGAGCATCCTTGAGGGCACAATCACCAAGTGGTTTATAAAAGAAGGGGATACTATCGAAGAGGATGATATGCTGTTCGAAGTTGCAACCGATAAAGTGGATTCGGAAATACCTTCGCCTGTTGATGGCACTATAGCAAAAATTTTACATCCGGAAGGCACATTGGTGCCCGTGGGTGAAATTGTTGCCATTATTAATACCGAAGACGATGGGGAAGATGAAGAGGAAGAAAAGCAGGATGTTGATTCTTCGAAAGAATTTACGGAATCGGAAATAACTACGTCTAAAACCGGTGAAAAAGAAACTGAAGAAGCCGGCTCTGAGGAACCCGGCATTTCAAGGGAGTTGTCCAACAGGTTTTATTCTCCGCTGGTTCGCACAATAGCTAAAGAAGAAGGCATTTCTGCAAAAGAGCTTGAGTCGATCCAAGGTTCAGGGGCCAACGGAAGGGTACAGAAAAAGGATCTGTTGGAATATTTAGAAAACAAGAAGAAAGGGGGAGCTCCTGCAGAAACTATTGCTGCCAAAGCATCCCCGGAAATACATCGCCCGGCTGTACCACCGGTTAATATAGGTGAGGGCGACAAGGTTGTGGAAATGGACCGGGTAAGGAAAATCATTGCCGACCATATGGTAATGTCAAAACAGGTTTCTCCTCATGTTACTGCTGTCGTGGAAGCCGATGTTACCGACCTGGTATTCTGGAGAGAAAAGAACAAAAAGGACTTCCAGGAAAGGTATGGAGAGAAGATTACTTTCATGCCATTCTTTATTGAAGCTGCAGCAGCAGCCCTTGCAGAATTCCCTTTGGTCAATTCTTCAGTCGACGGCAATAAAATAATTTATCGTAAAAACATAAATATTGGTGTTGCAGTGGCAAAACCCGATGGCAACCTCATTGTGCCTGTTGTTAGAAATGCGGAACAAAAGAATTTTGTGGGACTTACAAAAGATTTGAACCAGAAAGCTGATGCAGCCAGAAACAATAAACTTGCTCCTGAAGATATTCAGGGAGGTACTTTCACAATTACCAATTTTGGCACTTTCCGAAATATTATTGGGACACCAATAATTAACCAACCTCAGGTAGCCATTCTGGCAACAGGAATAATTGAAAAGAAACCTGCTGTTATAGAAACTCCAACTGGAGATGCCATAGCTATCCGGCATAAAATGTACCTTTCCCTTTCATATGACCACCGGGTAGTTGATGGAGCCCTGGGGGGCGCATTTTTAAGAAGAATTGCCGATATCCTCGAGCAGTTTGATACAAAACGTTCAATTTGATTTAACAATATGAAAGATTTAAAAGTACCAAAAATTCATGCAATTAAAATCACTGATAAAGAGACACTCGAAAAATGGTTCCGACTGATGACCATTGGAAGGGCTATCGACGAAAAAGCACCCAGTTACCTGAAACAGGCAATTGGTTGGTCGTATCACGCTCCCTATGCCGGTCATGATGGTATACAGCTGGCCGTAGGTCAGGTTTTCGAGAAGAAAAAGGATCATATGTTTTTGTATTACCGCGACATGCTGACAGCAATGTCGTGCGGCCTGACACCCGAAGAGATTATCCTCAACGGGATTTCAAAAGCAACCGACCCTTCCAGTGGGGGAAGGCATATGTCGAACCACTTTGCCAAACCTGAATGGAACATTCACAGTGTCTCATCGGTTACGGGCAATCATACCTTGCATGCCGTTGGAGTGGCACGGGCTATAAAATACTATGGTGAAAAGACTGTTGCATTTGCCAACCTGGGCGAATCGGCTGTAAGTGAAGGTTTCGTTTACGAAGCATTTAATGGTGCCGATAAAGAAAAGCTTCCTGTTGTATTTGTCATTCAGGATAACGGTTACGGAATATCAGTTCCTAAAAAAGACCAGACTGCACAAAGAAAAGTGGCCAATAATTTTATAAGCTTTAAAAATCTTAAAATCATTCACTGCAATGGCAAAGACGTATTTGACTCAATGAATGCCATGATAGAAGCCAGGCGTCTTGCCATTGAAGAAAGTACTCCGGTAATCGTGCAGGCAAATTGTGTAAGGATTCATTCCCATTCCAATTCTGACGATCACCTGCTTTACAGAAGTGAATCGGAGCGTAATTATGTAGAACAGTACGATCCGCTGGCAAAATTCAGGAGAATGCTTATAAGGTACAAAAGGTTCACAGAAGAAGAGATAGTTGCCATTGAAGGTGAAATGAAGCTGGAATTGAAGGCAGCACATAAGGCAGCACTTAAAGCTCCCGATCCTGATCCCAAAACCATATATGATTATGTAATACCTGAGCCCTATGCACCGGAAAAATATCCGGAAGGATTGCATAACGAACAGGGTGATAAGAAGAAGCTAATTGCAGCATTAAATGAGACATTGAAATCTGAATTCCGCAGGAATCCCGACACATTTATGTGGGGACAGGATATGGCCAATAAGGAAAAGGGCGGAATTTTTAATGTGTCAAAAGGCCTTCAGCAGGAATTTGGTGCAAAAAGGGTATTTAATGCACCCATTGCCGAAGATTTTATTGTGGGGACTGCCAATGGGATGTCGCGCTTTAATGAAAAAATAAGGATTGTTATTGAGGGAGCCGAATTTGCAGACTATTTTTGGCCTGCTATGGAAGCTTATGTTGAAAGCAGTCACGAATATTGGCGATCGAATGGAAAGTTTGTTCCAAATGTTACCATTCGCCTTGCTTCGGGCGGATACATCGGCGGGGGGTTGTATCATTCACAGACAATTGAAGGATCATTGGTTTCAATTCCGGGGGTACGGATTGTTTATCCTTCATTTGCCGACGATGCTGCCGGTTTGTTACGCACTTCCATCCGGTCAAGAGGATTGACTATGTTTATGGAACCAAAAACGCTTTACCAGAGTCCGAAAGCTGCAACGCCAGTGCCAGAAGACTTTGAAGTTCCTTTTGGAAAAGCACGCATTCGCAGGGAAGGAGGCGATCTTACAATTATTACTTATGGTAATACAACGCATTTAAGTCTCGATGCGGCCAATAAACTGGAAGACGAAGGTTATGATGTAGAAGTAATTGATTTAAGATCCCTGATCCCACTTGATGAAGAAACCATTCTGAATTCAGTCAGGAAAACAAACAGGGTACTTATTACTCATGAGGATAAAGTATTCGGCGGATTCGGAGGTGAATTAAGTGCACTTATTACAGAAAAAGCATTTCAGTTCCTTGATGCACCCGTTAAAAGAGTTGGATCTGTCTTCACTCCTGTAGGATTTAATACGATCCTGGAAAGGGCAATTTTACCTGATACACAAAAGATTTACAATGCTGCCAAAGAATTGTTATTATTTTAAAAGATATAAATAAAAAATGAGCAGAAAAACAGCTATAATATACAGTTTTCATACACGCAAATCGAAAAAAGTTGCTGAAAAGGTCATTGAAGCTTGGGGAAAAGAGAAAATAGAAGCAGTGAATGCAGAAGAATTGGACAAGGAAGTGCTGGAAAGGTATGATAATTTTATTTTGAGCGCCCCAACATGGTTCGATGGTGAACTCCCCAATTACTGGGATGAATTTGTTCCTGATTTGGAAGAAATGGATTTATCTGGAAAGAATTTTGCGGTATTTGGCCTTGGTGACCAAAAGGAATATCCTGAAAATTTCTGCGATGCAATTGGAATTCTGGTTGAAATTATTGAACAATGCGAAGGTAAAGTTGTAGGGCATGTACCTTTGGAAGGATATAATTTTGAATCCTCCAGGGCTAAAAGAGGTGATGAATTTGTTGGCCTGCCTCTGGATCAGGAAAACCAGGCCAGGATGACAACTGAAAGAGTGAAAAATTGGGTTGAACAACTTAAAAAAGAATTTATTTTTTGATACTTTTAATTAATTGTCGAAAAGCTGCCTTATATTTTTAAGGTAGCTTTTTTTTACTTTATTCCCTTGTATGCTTCGCGTTCAGATGAAATCATGAACTCTTGACAGAATACTTTTCTGATATACTATTCAATTTATTTGTAAACCGAAACTGCAGATTAAAGTTGATTTGTTTATCATCATATTTGGCAGGAAGAAAAAACTTTTTACATTTAAAATTTACTAGATAGCTGTATATCAGTATAAAGTACAATTGTAATACAGATGTTATTACAAATGTAAATATTTGTGTTTCGGGATTTTTTATTAATTAGAGCTTTTCAACATTATGTTGACAATTATAAATTATAATATTTTTACAGGCATATTTATGCTTGCAGACATGTGGTCATTGTAGAAAGGTAGATGTTCCAAATGTAGTTTTTTATCTTATTGGTTAGAAAATGTTGTATTATTTTATAAATCGAAACTTCAAATTTGACAGGCTTTCGTTTTCTGATACATTTTATTGATTAATTTTGTGGCTTTTAAAATTAAAATACATCAATCGTGTCTGAAACAAGATACATATTTGTCACAGGTGGAGTTACATCTTCCCTGGGGAAGGGAATCTTAGCATCTTCGCTGGCGAAATTACTTCAGTTAAGAGGCTATACAGTTACCATACAAAAGCTGGACCCATACCTCAATATTGATCCGGGCACGTTGAATCCGTATGAGCATGGTGAATGTTTTGTTACGGAAGATGGAGCGGAAACAGACCTTGATTTGGGACATTACGAACGATTTCTGAATGAGCCCACATCTCAGGCAAACAATGTTACAACAGGCCGTATTTACCAATCGGTAATAAGCAAGGAACGGCATGGTGATTATCTGGGGAAAACGGTTCAAATCATTCCACATATTACCGATGAGATCAAACGAAGGATAAAAATACTGGGCTCAAAAGGAAAGTATGATATTGTGATAACTGAAATTGGAGGGACAGTTGGCGATATTGAATCATTACCGTATGTCGAATCAGTCAGACAACTGAAACGGGAGCTGGGTGTTAAAGCCGTAGTAGTTCACCTTACTTTAGTGCCTTACCTGTCAGCTACCGGTGAATTAAAGACAAAGCCAACTCAACATTCTGTTAAGCTGCTGCTTGAGGCCGGTGTACAGCCGGATATTCTCGTATTAAGGACAGAACATGAAATAGATGCTTCAGTCCGCGAGAAAGTAGCATTGTTTTGCAATGTAGATATTGATGCTGTGATAGAATCAGTGAATGTGCCTACCATTTATGAAGTTCCAATTAAAATGCTGGCAGAAAAGCTCGATTTGGCTGTACTGAAAAAGATGGGTCTTGATATAAATGAAGATATTCAATTGGGAGCCTGGAACGACTTTCTTCACAAGCTAAAAAATCCTCAACATTCAATAAAAATAGGCCTCGTAGGTAAATATGTGGAGCTTAGGGATGCCTATAAATCAATAGCTGAATCATTGGTGCATGCGGGTGCTGAAAACCAGTGTGAAGTGGAAGTTGAATGGATCCACTCCGAATCAATTGAACAGGATAACCTGGATGATTTGCTTGCAGCCATGGATGGAATAATTGTTGCCCCCGGATTTGGTCACAGGGGTATGAATGGTAAAATACTTGCTGCCAGATATGCCCGTGAAAACAATATTCCTTACCTTGGTATCTGTCTGGGTATGCAGGTTGCTGTCATTGAGTTTGCCCGGAATGTTTTAAATCTACAAGGGGCTGACTCAACCGAAATGAATCCTAAAACACAATACCCGGTAATTGATTTGATGGAGCACCAAAAAGGAATTACTGATTACGGAGGAACCATGCGCCTGGGGGCTTATGAATGCAGGATTATCGAAAAAGATTCAAATACCTGTAAAGCCTACAACAAACTTACAGTATTTGAACGGCATCGGCACCGGTATGAATTTAATGATTCCTACAGGGAACAATTTATCCAGGCCGGCATGTTGCCTGTAGGGGTTAATCCTGAAACCGATCTGGTAGAAATTGTTGAAATTCCTTCACATAAATGGTTTGTGGGAGTGCAGTTCCATCCGGAATACAGAAGTACCGTGCTTAATCCGCACCCATTGTTTGTCGATTTCATAAAATATTCATTACTAAAATAAAAAAATGGACAGAAATTCAATATTTGGAATTCTTTTAATTTTTGCCATATTAATTGTATTTTCAATAATTAACCAACCTTCACAAGAAGAGATAGAAGCAGCCAGACAACGCAGGGATTCCATTGCACAAGTGGAAGCTCAACGGGCATTGCAGCTTGATCAGGAAAAACAAAAAATTGAGTCAGCACAACAGGACGAAGAAGAATTGGCTGATACTTTGGCTACTGACAGAAGCCGGCAGGAAAAAATAGATCAGTTTGGCGTATTTGGTTCTGCAGCTATAGGAAGCCAGGAATTTTATACCCTGGAAAATAACCTTATGAAAATTACCTTTACCAATAAGGGGGGGAGAATTTATTCTGTTGAATTAAAAAATTACCAGACCCACGATTCCTTACCACTAATTCTTTTTGAAGGTGACAATACAGAATTTGGTTTGAGTTTCTTTGCTCAAAACCGGAGCATTCATACCAATCAATTGTTTTTTAATCCAACTTCTGAACAAAAGTCAATTGTAATCAGTGGACCTGAAGTGAGAACTGGAAGTGAAGGCCGGAATAAATTCAATGAAGACAATCCGGGTGAAATAAAATCTGTTGCATTTAGATTAGAAGTAGCCCCCGGTCGATTCATGGAATATATTTATACTCTGGAATACAACTCATATCTCGTTGAATTTGATGTAAACATGCAGGGGTTGAATCAATACATTGCTTCTAATCAAAACTACCTCAATTTTACCTGGGGATTTGATGTCCCACGACAGGAAAGGCCTTCGCGCTTTGGTGAAGACCGTTACACCAATATTACCTATAAGTTTTTTGAAGACGATGTGGACAAACTTTCTCAAAGCAAGTCGGATGAAGAAAATTTAAATACCCGTGTCAAATGGATTGGTTTTAAACAGCTGTTTTTTAACTCAACCATAATTGCCGATGGAGCATTCCCCAATGCTTTTGTGCGTTCAGAACGTTTTGAAGAGCATCCGACCTTACTTGCAAATTTTTATGCTGAAATTTCTTTACCCTACCAGGGTACAGCCAGTGAGCGGATAGACATGCAATTTTATTTTGGCCCGAATCATTATCAAACACTCCGTCAATATGGAATTGATCTGGAAAGACAGGTAGATTTGGGATATGCCATTGTGCGACCGGTAAACAGGTACCTGATTATTCCTACATTTAATTTTTTAAGAAAGTACATTGACAATTTTGGGATTATAATATTACTGCTGACTGTCTTTATTAAAACCATACTCTTTCCTTTTACTTATAAATCATATATCTCACAGGCAAAGATGAGAGCCCTGAAACCAGAGGTTGATGAATTGAACAAGAAGTATGGAAACGATAAACCAATGGAAAAACAGCAGGCCACCATGGCCCTGTATAAAAAGGCCGGCGTAAATCCTATGGGTGGATGTTTGCCCATGTTGTTGCAGTTTCCTATACTTATTGCTATGTTCTTTTTCTTTCCAACCTCCATTGAGCTAAGGCAGGAAAGCTTTTTATGGGCACATGATTTATCTACCTATGACTCCATTCTCGATCTGCCGTTCACAATACCCTTTTATGGAGATCATGTGAGTTTATTTGTTTTGCTTATGACAATAACTACCATTATTTCCACACGTCTGAATCAGCAGGCAACATCTACACAGGGAATGCCGGGAATGAAGACAATGATGTATTTAATGCCAATTATGTTCCTTTTCATTCTTAATAATTATTCTTCAGGATTAAGCTATTATTATTTTCTCGCCAATGTGATTACAATTGGCCAAACTTATATAATCAGGGCATTTATTGATGAAGATAAAATACGGGCACAATTACAGGTAAACAAGAAGAAGCCCGTGACAAAGTCGAGGTTTCAGAAAAGACTGGAAGAAATGGCCAAACAAAGAGGTGTTCAATTACCGAAAAAATAAAGAATTTAATAGATAAAGCAGAAGGAGATATCCCGTCCATTTTTACGCTGACCAATAAACAAACCTATGAAAAAATGGCTAATAATGGTTTACTGTTTTCTTCTGATTTTTATAGTCTCGGCTCAGGAGCGGGGCTTTCGGATATGGAATCAGAACAATCTGGATATCAAGATTGATAATAAAATTTCTGTTGGGGTTAATGAAAAGATACAGTATTTGCCTGAATCGGGAAAATTAAATCAAAAGCTTGGAGAATTGTATGTGAATCGGAGGATGACTCCCTGGTTTAATATGGGTATAACTGGGCGCATGAACTGGTTCAGGGAAGAAACAAATTGGCAGCTCGAATATCGTCCTATTGTGTCAGGTGATTTATCTACAAATTTCAGGCAAATTGAAGTTGAATTTTCCAATCGCGTTGAGTACAGAATGTTTAAGTTCATTGACGATTACTTCAGGTATCGTCACAGATTAACTTTAGAAACTTTCCCCATCAAACGGGCAGCATGGATTAAGGTTTATTTGGCAGGAGAGGGTACCTATCGTTTTGACGAAGAGCAGATTCATCTCATAAGATTCCATACGGGTTCCAAAATCAGATACAGCAGAATGTTTGAAATGAAATTTTATTACGTACTGGAAAAGAGCAGAAAATCTTCCTGTTGGCATACTTCAGACATTCTTGGACTAAATGTGAACGTTGATTTTTAATCTTGTTATATTATTTTTTTCTTGTATTAAACTATTTTTGATAGTTTCAGTCGAATGGTTATTAATACTAAAATTAATCACAATGAAAAAAACTGGAATTGCATTGATGTTTTTTATGCTAATAGCCCTGGTGGGATTTGCACAGCCAGGACAGCGTAACGTTAGCCCGGAAGAGATGGCTAAGCGCCAGACTGAGCAGATAAAAGAAGCTGTTGGACTGAATGAAAAACAGGAAAAACAAGTTTATGAACTAAACCTTGAAACCGGTAAAAAAATGAGTGCGATGCGGGAACAATCGCAGGGAGGTGGTTTTGATGGTATGCGTGAAAAGATGACTAAACTAAGAGAGGAACAGGATAAGAAGATGAAAGGGATTCTTACCAGCGCACAATGGGTTAAATACGAAAAATACCAGGAAGAAAGACGTTCCAGAATGAACCAGCGGCAGGGTGGTCGCAGATAAATGGTAATTTTGTTTAAGTTAAGCTTAGAGTCTGAAAAAAGGGTTTGCCGTGGCAAATCCTTTTTTCATTGTGAAAAATTCTTTTTCAAGTGAACCATTTTAATGGCAGTAATGGCAGCTTCATCTCCTTTGTTGCCATGTTTGCCTCCTGCCCGGTCCATCGCCTGCTGTAAATTATCAGTGGTTAGCACACCAAATACGAATGGTTTGTTGTACTTCAGATTTAAATTCATGGTTCCCTCGGTTACTCCCTTGCATATAAAGTCGAAATGACGGGTTTCCCCCTGTATAACACAACCGAGCAAAAGCACCGCATCTACATTTTCCATTTCTGCAAAATACTGAGCTCCTAATGGAAGCTCAAAGCTTCCTGGCACATATTTTACCAGCAAGTTTTCCTCTTTAACACCATGCTTTTTAAGTGTTTGCAATGCACCGTTGGCCAATTCTTTGGTAATTTCTAAATTCCATTCGGCTACCACTATACCAAAACGCATGTTTTTAGCGGAGGGAATCGATTCAATGTTGTACTGTGAAAGATCTTTTGTTGCCATTGTTTATAAATAAAAAACCCCTCATGGAGAGGGGTATATACCTTTTAAATGTATTATCCTATTTTAATCTGCAATCGGGCAATGTATTTATCAGCTTCCTGACCTTCAACCGTTTCAGGGTATTTTTCCTTAATCTCCTGATAAAGTGCCAGTGCATCACTCAGGTTATCTTGTGACTCAAGAACCTTTGCCGCTTTCATCATATAAACTGGACTGGTTAAATTATTGTCAGTCATCCGGTAGGCCTTCCGGTAATGTTTCAGGGCAGCATCTGTATTTCCCAATTCCAACTGTGCGTCACCTTTGGCACCCTCTGAAATGGGACCCAGTAATAAGTCTTTTGTTTTAAAACCATTCAGGTAATCAATCGCATCTTCATACTGACCAAGGTGCAGGTACGATACTCCAGTGTAATATTTTGCAAGATTGGCTGCTTTGGTCATACCGTAATCGTCAATAATATCCAGAAATCCAAGATAATTACCATCACCATTGATAGCCAGGTTGAATGAATCACGTTCAAAATAACTCTCTGCCATGAACATTTGAGAAAGAGCCTCGTCCTGGCGCGGTTGTATGTAAAACCTGCTAATCCCCAGAAAAGCAACTACTAAAACTATAACACCAATAACCGCATAAGTTATAGGCTTCTGGTTTTCTTCAATAAAACGTTCCGTTTTTGTTAATGCGCTCTCTAGTTCCTGTAAATTATCGGGCTGTTGAGCATTCTTCTTTGCCATGTCGTTCGTTTTCAAAATTGTGCCGCAAAAATAGCTTTTTTTTATAAACAGCATTGCATAGTCGGACTTAAATTTTGGGTTTATTCAACAGGTGGTTGTTATTATCCTTATTTTAAAAAAAAGAGCTTGGCTCCCCATGATTTTTCGTTAGTTTTGTGACCTAACAATGCGCATTTTTATTCATGTACATCGAAAATATTTCCATTGTCAATTATAAAAACCTGAAAGATGTAAAGGTTGATTTTTCACCCCGTCTTAATTGCCTGATTGGGAATAACGGTGCAGGAAAAACAAATCTTTTGGATGCCATTTATTACCTGTCGTTTTGCAAGAGTTTTTTTTACTCGGCTGACCAGTTGAATATCAACCACGAAGAGAATTATTTCATACTCAATGGAAATTACCACAGGTTCAATTCTTCCGAAAGCATTACCTGTGGTTTGCAGTCGGGGCAAAAAAAACAATTTAAACGCAATTCGAAAATTTATAAAAAGTTAAGTAAACACATAGGATTGCTGCCACTTGTCATGATTTCACCTTCTGATACCTCATTAATCCTTGGAGGGAGCGATGAACGACGGAAATTTATGGACGGTGTCATTTCGCAATACAACCAGAACTACCTCAACGATTTGTTAAAATACAACAGGGCATTGATGCAGCGCAATAACCTTCTTAAGCAGTTTGCTTCCGGAATGAAATTTGATAAGGAATTGCTTATGGTATGGGACAGCCGGCTTATTGATCATGGTACCCTGATTCATGCAGAGCGAAAGGAATTCATAGAGAAACTGATTCCTGTATTTCAAAAATACTATACATTTATTTCACAGGGAAATGAACAGGTTGGTTTGATCCATCAATCGGATCTATACCACAGTAATATTACGCTACTCCTGAAGGAAGCCTTTCAAAAAGACCGTGCTGCTCAATATACCACAGCAGGTATACATAAGGATGATCTTATTTTCAATATTGATAAATATCCAATTAAAAAAATAGGTTCTCAGGGACAAAACAAAACCTATCTTGTAGCACTAAAACTTGCCCAGTATGAGTTTATTAGAGAAATTTCAGGGATGAAGCCCATTTTGCTGCTTGATGATATTTTTGATAAGCTTGACCGTCACAGGGTGGAGCAGATCGTCAAAGTCGTTTCCGATGAAGCATTTGGGCAGATTTTTATTACCGATACCAACAGGGAACATCTCGATGCCATTATTAAGAAAATGAATACCGATTTTCGTATCTTTAATGTTGAATCAGGTAGAATTGAACCATTTGTATGAGAAAAAGCAATACACAACCACTTGGTGATGTCCTTCGCGAATACATTCGCTCCATGAACATGGAACGTAAACTGAAGGAGGTGGATGTAGTGGCATCATGGGAGTCTATACTCGGGAAAACAATTGCCCACTACACCCGAAATATTTATCTCTCAAAAAAAATTCTGTATGTTGAACTTAGTTCCTCAGTTGTAAAAAATGAACTGGTAATGATGCGCGAAAAAATTAGGAAACGTCTTAATGAACAGGCAGGGGAGGAGATGGTGGAAAAAATTGTATTCAAATAAGCTTTTTAAAGGTGTTCTGAAGTTTCAGTTTATTTTAAGTTTCCCTTCAATTAATTAATTAGCGAGGTCTATAGTTTATGGCAGAGTTTTAAAGTCGTTGAAAAATTTACTATTTGTTTAACTGTCATTTAAAACATTCCTCCACTGAGATTATAAACAAGTTATCTGGATTCCTAATCGGTTCAATGACTTCTTGATTCGGATATCTATTTTTCTGCCTCTATTTCAGGTAGCGAGAGCGAGACTTGAACTCGCGACCTTCCCGATTAAAATCGGGACGCTCTAACCAGCTGAGCTACCATTTTCTACCAGAGACTCTATAAGTTCCCTGCTTTTCATCCGCTTTAAGAAATTTTCAAATTTTAAAGCATCAGTTTTAGAATCAAATTCTTTCGTATAAACTATTTTCCATGGCCTGCCTGATTTAGTGGAAGGAGTAGCACCGGCGTTATGCCTGAGAAGTCGTTTTTTAGTATCAGCTGTACTGCCAATATAATACCGATCTCTGGTCTGGCTGTAAAGAATGTATACATAGTGATTCATAGGTAAGAAATTTTAACCAACAAAAAAGGGAAGTAAAAAAAATTACTTCCCTTCCATTCCATTGGTAGCGAGAGCGAGACTTGAACTCGCGACCTTCCCGATTAAAATCGGGACGCTCTAACCAGCTGAGCTACCATTTTCTACCAGAGACTCTATAAGTTC
>JAWLGR010000033.1:0-17779 GCA_041684965.1 Mariniphaga sp. | reverse complement strand
TCATAGGTAAGAAATTTTAACCAACAAAAAAGGGAAGTAAAAAAAATTACTTCCCTTCCATTCCATTGGTAGCGAGAGCGAGACTTGAACTCGCGACCTCGTGATTATGAATCACGCGCTCTAACCAGCTGAGCTACCTCGCCATATATTTTTAAAAGAACTTTTGCACTTTGCCCTGCCGACCTTCCCGATATACATCGGGACGCTCTAACCAGCTGAGCTACCTCGCCATATACTTTTATAAGAACTTTTGCACTTTGCCCTGCCGACCTTCCCGATATGCATCGGGACGCTCTAACCAGCTGAGCTACCTCGCCAACATATTGATCTCATTTTGTCTCAGGTAAACAGGTACCCTTGAAAATCGAGGTGCAAATATAGTATTTATTTTTTTTTCGTACAGGGAACATTGAAAAATTTGCTTCATTTTTCAAAGACGCAATCTTAATGTATTGTTTTTCAAAAACAGAATAACTATATTGCCAAAAAACTGAACATGACTGAGAAGATTAAAGTACAATTTGAGTACGTAATTAATTGTTCCCCAAGAGTTTTATTTAACAGGTTAAGTACCGCATCAGGATTGGCGGAATGGTTTGCTGATGATGTACGTGTGAAGGGAAACCGATACACGTTTATATGGGAAGGAGCTGAACAAACTGCTGAAATGACTCTCCGAAAAGAAAACAGGCTGGTGCGTTTTAACTGGCTCGATGGTGAAAATAATTATTTTGAATTCAGGATTTCACAGGATGAACTCACCAGTGATGTTTCCCTGATCGTAATCGATTATTCAGATGAAGATGAGGTTGAGGAAACTCATGAGCTTTGGAATACTCAAATCCTCGACCTTAAACGTGTTTTAGGCTCTTAAAGGCAGGTTTTTCAGTTACATTTCAACTTATCTTATCTGAATCCTAAATTGAAGTTTCCTTGTGACTTCTTAACCTTTTTTTGCATTACATATCCTTTAAAATAAATAGTTTTGCAGTTATTCCGTACAAACAGGGAAAGTTAATGAATAGGTTGCACTGGTACATAATAAAATCTTTTTTGGGGCCATTTTTTATGACCTTTTTTATTGTTGTGTTTGTTCTGCTGATGCAGTTTCTGTGGAAGTACGTAGACGATTTAGTAGGTAAAGGTCTTGATTTAAAACTGTTGGGAGAAATGATGTTCTATGCCACCTTTGGCCTGTTGCCCTATGCTTTTCCACTGGCAATGCTGCTGGCTTCTATTATGACATTTGGTTCGCTGGGCGAAAATTATGAACTGCTGGCAATGAAATCTTCCGGTATTTCTTTGTTTCGTATAATGAAACCCCTGATGATTATTGCAATATTCATTACGTTTATTGCTTTTTACTTTTCCAATTATATTTTGCCGCATACGAACCTGCGTTTTACCACACTAATCTGGAGTGTTAAGGAACAGCGGCCTGAAATGGTGTTACAGCCCGGAGTCTTCACGAATGAGATTGATGGCTACAGCATCCGTGTGGGCGACAGGGACAAGAAAACAAATATGCTTTATGATTTACTTATTTATGACCATACAAGCAATCAGTCTAATGAAAGTGTTACTGTGGCCGATTCAGGCTTCCTGCGTATCACTGAAGATAAAAAATTTATGGTGTTAAACCTTTTTGACGGTGTAAACTACAAGGAAGAAAAAACCCAGACGAGACGAAAGCCAGAAACTTATCCTTTTCGACGCGATAATTTTGAGGAGCAGACTATTCGCGTGAAAGTAAGAGGATTTGAATTTAACCGGCGCGATGAAAATATTTTCAAAAACACCTTTCGCATGCTGCGAATCGACCAACTTCAGTTTATGGAAGATTCACTGAGTCATGATTACTTTCTAAGGTTGAGAAATTATATGCTGCAAATCAGGCTCAATTCACCTGTTTCAAGAAAAATTCATAATTACACCGCTCCGCACGATTCCCTGAAAAGACCAGCGAATATTCAGTCTGATTCCATTTTTCACTTTGATGAATTTTTCCAGCGGCAAGAAAAATGGGTAAAGACCGAAATTGTACAGGCGGCATTAACCGAGGCACGAAACAATGTACAAACCTTGAATATTTACGATGATGAACTTTACAACCGCAAGAAACATCTGAATAAATATACGATGGAACGACACCGGAAATTTACCCTTTCACTGGCCGTGCTGATCTTTTTTTTCATAGGTGCACCATTGGGCGCAATTATACGCAAAGGAGGCCTGGGTATGCCCGTTGTCATTTCAATCCTGCTGTTTATTGCTTATTATATAGTTTCTATGACTGGTGAAAAGTCGGCACGGGAAGACTTTTGGGACATGTTTGCAGGAATGTGGTTCTCAACACTTATTTTTCTTCCCGTAGGTATATGGCTTACTTATAAAGCGGCAACTGATGCTGCCTTAATGAGCTCTGAAACCTATCGGAAACTCTACGATAAGCTGGGAATTGATAAGGCAGGCAATTTAATTAAGTCATTAATTAAACGGAACTGGTATTATAAAACCCGAATAAATAAACGTACCATTTATGAAAATTCTGCAGGTAACCAATAAAGTTCCATACCCGGCTAACGACGGTGGTGCCATTGCCTGCATGAACCTTACCAGTGGTTTTGCCTTACTGGGGCATGAGGTTACCGTTCTTTCCATGAATACAGAGAAGCATTATACCCATTTGTCAGAAATTCCTGAGTCGGTAAAGGATTGGGCCACCTTTCATCTTGTGGATGTCCCTGCTCCGGTTTCTGCAGTGGCTGCAGTTGTTAACCTGTTGTTTTCGGGCAAACCATACAATGCTGTCAGGTTCATTTCAAATACTTTTTCGGCTAAATTAAAAGAATTGCTGACAGAGAACCAGTATGACATCGTTCAGCTCGAAGGACTCTATGTATGCCACTATATCCCGGTTATCCGAAAGTACTCCGATGCACAGATTGTATATAGGGCTCATAACATTGAACATGAAATATGGGAACGGACAGCAGCAATTTCAAAAGGTTTCAGGAAGTTTTATCTGAAAATTCTTGCCACGAGGATAAAATTTTTTGAGAAAGATTTTATTAATAAATACGATCTGCTCGTTCCTATCACAGAACGTGACCGGATTATACTTGATAAAATGGGTAATACTCAACCCACTCATGTTTCTCCTACTGGAATTGATACCCAACAACTGATTCCCCATGCCAAGAATCTTGAATATCCATCTCTGTTTCACATTGGATCCCTTGAATGGGCACCAAACCAGGAAGGGTTACTGTGGTTTGTTGATAAATGCTGGCCAAAAATACACATGAAATTCCCGGAGCTCAAATTTTACATTGCCGGCAGGCAGGCTCCTGAATGGCTCGTGCGCCGTATTAATGTCCCTAACATTGTTTATATGGGTGAAATTGAAGATGCATACCGGTTCATGAACTCAAAAGCAGTGATGGTGGTGCCTCTTTTCTCAGGCAGTGGCATGCGTATAAAAATTATTGAAGGTATGGCTCTTGGAAAACCTATCGTAACCACACCTATCGGAACAGAAGGTATTTCAACTCAATCGGGGAAAAATATTATTATCGCTGATGGCGAGCAGGAATTTGTTGAAGGAGTAGAACGGCTGATAACTGATAAATCATTGTTTCATACAATTGGAAGCAATGCTATTGAATACATCCAGGAAAAATTTGATAATTTAGCCCTTGCTTCTGCACTTACAGAATTTTATAAAAAAAACATCGAATGATTCTGATAACCATTTTCTGGATATGTTTTTTCATTCTGGTGTATACCTACATTGGATATCCGGTTATTTTATGGGTAATCGTCCAGGTTAAAAAGAAATTGACACCGGTTAAAAAAGTAAGTTCCAACGCTTATGAGCCCAACGTATGCCTGTTTATTACTGCCTATAATGAAAAAGATTTTGTAGAGCAGAAGGTTGAAAATTCACTGCAGCTCGATTATCCTCACGATAAAGTGCAATATCTTTGGATAACGGATGGTTCTGATGATGGAACGCCTGATATTCTTAAGAACTATACACACAACGAGGTTCATCATAAAACAGAACGGAAAGGAAAGATGCATGCGATGAACCGCGGAATGAACTATGTGAAAGCTCCAATTGTAATATTTTCAGATACCAACACCCTCTTAAATCAAGGTGCTGTCCGTGCAATCGTCGAATGTTTTAAAGATGCCGGAACAGGCTGTGTTGCAGGAGAAAAACGAATCGTTGAAAAAAAGGCCGATGTGGCATCTGCAGCAGGAGAGGGGTTGTATTGGAAATTTGAGTCATGGGTGAAAAATCTGGATTCACAGCTAAATTCAGCTGTAGGAGCTGTTGGTGAGTTATTTGCTATCCGGAAGGAACTTTTCGAAGAAGTGGAACCCGATACAGTTCTTGATGATTTTATCATTTCGTTGCGTATTGCACAAAAAGGATTCAAAATTGCTTATACTCCCCATGCCTACGCTGAAGAAACCGCATCGTTGAATGTGAAAGAGGAGCTGAAACGAAAAATACGAATCGCGGCCGGTGGAATCCAAAGCCTTTTTAGGTTAAAATCACTTTTAAATCCCTTTCGTTTTGGCGTGTTGTCCTGGCAGTTTTTTTCTCATAAAGTAATGCGTTGGACTCTGGCTCCGGTTTCACTGTTCCTGCTGTTAATAGTTAACGGATTAATTGTTCTTCAGCACGACATTACAGGAAATGCCTCCTTTTATTATTTCTTTTTCTTCCTGCAGCTTTTTTGTTATTTGCTGGCCATTGCCGGATGGTATTTTGAAGACAAACGCCTTCAGATGAAATTTCTTTTTGCACCATATTATTTCGTATCTGTAAATTATGCATCTATCCTCGGTATTTTAAGATATTGCAGAGGAAAGCAGTCAGTACAATGGGAAAAATCAAAACGGGCAGGGTATGCTTAATCCGTGCCGGCATGGATTCATAGATGTTTTTAATGGAATTCAGACAAGGCAGCAGATATGAGACATGGTGCTGAATTCATTTTAATATTGATAATTTATTGTAATTTTGCAGCTGATTTAAAAGGTAGAGGATAATGACAGATATAAAGCTGAACACGATTCCGGAAGCGATTGCAGCAATTAAAAGAGGTGAACTTGTAATCGTTGTGGACGATGAGGACCGGGAAAATGAAGGAGATTTTATCGTGGCTTCAGAGCTTGTTACCCCTGATATCATTAACTTTATGACCATTCACGGGAGGGGTTTAATTTGTGTGGCATTAACTGAAAAACGTTGTGATGAATTAAATCTTGATTTGATGGTTGGCCAAAATACCTCCCAGCATGAGACGCAATTTACAGTTTCGGTTGATGCCCTTGGCCCGGATGTCTCTACAGGTATTTCTGCACACGACAGGGCTGCCACAATAAAAATGCTTGTCAATCAAAATACCAAACCCGAGCAACTTGCACGTCCGGGACATATATTTCCATTGAAAGCTAAAAACCGTGGAGTACTGCGCCGTAGTGGCCATACTGAAGCAGCTGTTGATTTAGCAAGACTTGCAGGGCTTTATCCTTCGGGTGTACTGGTGGAAATTATGAACGATGATGGCTCAATGGCCCGGTTGCCGCAGCTTGCTGTATTGGCTAAAAAGTTCGACCTTAAACTTATTACAATTAAAGACCTGATATCTTTTCTTTTCCAGAGCGAAAGCCTGATAGAACGTGGAGAGGAAGTAATTATGCCTACCAGATTCGGAGGATTTAAAATTATTCCGTTCAGGCAAAAGTCAAATGGCGCAGAACACATTGCCTTGCTAAAAGGGGGATGGGAAGTAAATGAGCCCATTCTTGTCCGTGTACATTCTTCATGCATGACCGGTGATATTTTTGGCTCACTCCGGTGTGAGTGTGGCGACCAGCTTCACAAATCAATGTCAATGATCGAAAAAGCAGGTAAGGGCGTAATTGTTTATATGATGCAGGAAGGACGCGGTATTGGATTGCTAAATAAAATAGCAGCATACAAACTTCAGGATCAGGGTATGGATACCATTGATGCCAACCTGCATCTGGGATTCAAGGCCGATGAACGGGATTACGGGGTCGGAGCTCAGATTCTCCGTAACCTGGGGGTTACTAAAATGCGGCTGCTTACAAACAACCCTGTGAAACGTGTCGGCCTGGAAGGTTTTGGTCTTGAGGTCGTGGAAATTCTTCCGATTGAAATCGAACCAAATGTCCACAACCAGAAATATCTTAAAACCAAACGGGATCGTATGGGACATCACCTCCGCAACTTTAATTACGATATCTGAACCTCCAATTCGTATTAATCTAAAAAGACACCGGGTTAATTGTGGTATTAACCGGTTGAATCATTCCCGCATGAATTAATGATTGAGGATATTCATTTAACAGATACAGATGAAAACACTGTACGGAAAAAATGGGAATACCCGCATTTTATTTTTGAAAATCAGAATTGTTCCGCAACCAGGGGAGAACTACCAGCAATGTTGAAATCAGATAGATAAAACCAGTAAAAATGAAAGCCAGGTTGAGGCTGATATTGTCCGTCAGCCAACCCAACACCGGACCAACAACTGCAAATATTATACGTATTATGAGGTTTCGAACTGACAGGATAGTTGCCCGCATCTGATTGGGAGAATAAATGTTAATGTAGTTTTTAAAAATGGGTGTGGCCAGGCCACGGACCAGATAAAACAAAAAAAGAAAAATTAACCCTTCACGAAATATCATTGCTCCCGACAGAAGATAACCAGTGGATAACAGAATAATAATTAAAAGAATTTCACTTTTTCTTTTTAACCTTCCTGTTAGCAAAAATGCAAATGCAGACGAAACACCTACGCTCAGATTTAATGCTGTCCATACTATACCAAAATATTCCACCGGCAATCCAATTTCCTTAAAAAAGGGCTGCACAAGCCACGCGAAAACAAGAGTAGCTGTACCGGTAATTGCAGAAAGAAGAATGGAGATGCGCAGATCGGTTTGTCTGGTCAATGCATTTTTGATATCAGACACCATTTGTTTCATAGAATGAACATGTGTAGCAAAATAAACTTTAGGTTCTCTCATAGAGATTGTGGCTGGAATGGCCATTGATGCAATAAAAAACTGCACAAAAAATGGAACCCGTAAGCTGATTGCCGCCAAAAAGCCGGCTGCGATGCCTGCTATGGCTTCAGCAAAATTACCGGCCGATGTTATTCTGCCTTCATGTTTTACATACTCACCGGTTTTCTTTTCTACTTTTAAACTTTCATAAAGCATGGCTGAATCTGCCCCTGAAATAAAGGAATGACCCGCTCCCAAAACAATTTCTGCTGCTGCAAAAGCCCAAAACCCATAGGATAAACTGTACATTAAAAAACCGGCACTTCCCAGCAATGATCCCATTATTAGGGTCTTTTTCCTGCCCCAGGCATCAGCCATCCAGCCCGAGGGGATTTCCAACCCTACTATGGAAAGGGAATAGATCGATTTAAGAATAAAAATTTCCTGCATTCCCATGCCATTTTCCTGGTAAAACAGCACAACTACAGGCATAACCACGTTAAACCATTTTGAAAGTTTAACAACGTAGAGGAGAACTATATTTTTTCCATATTGGACCATTTCTTTCTGATGCAGCAAAAATATAAATCATAAGGAAAGACAGGAATCATGAAATCAAACATAAATTTATCATTTTTAGGTAAAATTTAATATTTTGGAGAATTTTTAAGGAATTTTCTTTCATATTGAAAGCATAGTCGTATTTTTGCAAACATTAGATTAAAAAAAAATAAAATGAAGTTATTTATTCCGGAGAATTATAATTCAGTTTTGGATGTAAACCAGACCGAACAGGCCATTAAGCTTATTAAAGATTTTTTTCAGATGAATCTTGCCGCCGAGCTCAGGCTGCGAAGGGTCACTGCACCATTGTTTGTGAAGCAGGGAACAGGTATCAATGATGATTTGAACGGCATTGAACGGCCTGTATCATTTCCTATGAAGGAAATGGATGACCAGGTAGCTGAAATTGTTCAATCGCTCGCAAAGTGGAAAAGACTGGCTTTGGCTGATCTGGGAATAAAACAGGGCAATGGTATTTATACCGATATGAATGCCATCCGTCCTGACGAGGAGCTCACCAACATTCATTCACTGTACGTCGACCAATGGGACTGGGAACGAGTTATATCATCCGGTGAACGCAATATTGACTTCCTGAAAAAAGTGGTGCGGAAAATTTATTCTGTTCTGGTAAATACCGAATTTTGTGTTTCGGAAAATTATCCGGCCATACAACCAGAATTGCCTGAAGAAATCACTTTTTACCATTCAGAAGAACTGGCTGAAATGTACCCCAAATTAACGCCGTTTGAACGCGAAAGGGAAGTGGCAAAAAAACATGGGGCTGTATTTGTAATTGGCATCGGGGGAAAACTGCCTACAGGTGAAATTCACGACGGCCGGGCACCCGATTACGACGACTGGACAACAATTTCTGAAAACGGATACAAAGGACTGAACGGCGATATTATTCTGTGGAATAAAGTACTTGACCGTGCATTTGAAATTTCATCGATGGGCATCCGGGTCGACCGAGACACATTACTCCGGCAGCTTGAAATCAGAGGCCTTGAGGAAAGGAAAAACCTGATGTGGCATAAGATGCTGCTCAATGGCGAACTTCCTCTTACCATCGGTGGTGGCATTGGCCAGTCCAGGCTTTGCATGTATTTCCTTCGTAAGGCACACATCGGCGAAATCCAGTCGAGCATTTGGCCAAACGAAATGATTGAAACATGTAAGTCCAACGGGATACATCTTCTGTAACAGGTAAAATCAGGCAGGTTAAGGGTTATTTTTTAAAGCAACGTCTGGAAACAGGTGTAAAATTTATATATTTGCACCGCTTAATAAAAAGGCTGCCCCGATAGCTCAGTTGGATAGAGCAACTGCCTTCTAAGCAGTAGGTCATGGGTTCGAGTCCCGTTCGGGGTACTATTTTAGCATTGAAACCGTTGATAGTCAACGGTTTTTGTTTTTAGTAGGGACGTTAGTAGGGACGTAAAATTGTAAACTGAAAAAATAGGATAGGGACGGCACCCCAGGCATGAAAATATTTTTCTCAATTATCAAAAAATGATATAACTTTACTAATAGATATAGGATAGAGGTTTTTATTCTATGTTTTGCAAAAAATAGGGCTGGCCAATGGGCCGGCCCTTATTTTTGCTGTAAAAGTGCTTCTAAATCAGTAATAATATTTTCAGCTTTAAACTCTTTGTGAATTTCTATAAAAGGCATTAAAACATCTTTTATAAAACTTTCCGGTGGGATTGACTTTAAAACCTTCTCAAAGGTTTTTACATCAGAATAGGAAACATTAATAACATAAATGTCGCGGCCTGCCTGAATGTTATTATTTCCTTTTATTTTGAAGTTTTGGCTTAGTGGCTCCATGTCACAACCAAATAAAACGATTTACCGGGAACACTGCCCGTTGTCGTTTAACTTCAAAATTTTGTGATACTTTCCAGGAATGATTTAATACATTCAGATAGGATTTTAAAATCCAGTTTAATTTTCGGTTCATTCGAGTTTTTATTTATGTTTTGCACCGGAAAGAAAAAGATAAATTTTTAATAAACCAAACAAAAAATTAACTTATTTTTAACAATATCAGTTAGTTAAGTAAATTACTTTACAAAAGGTTTTAGTGTGTTTTATTATTTATATACCTTTCTTTTTCTTGTTTCTTCAATCGTTGCAACCAGGTCAGAACCCCTTTGCCTAAAGGCACCGGTAATATGAACGTTTACCGTCTGAGCTTGTGTTCCGGGTGTTGTTTGTCCCAAACCTATTGACGCGCTGCGTGCATCGTAAACAAAAGAATTTGAGCCAAATGAACCACTTGCACCGCTGGCAACATTGCTTAAACTTGCCTGTGTTGCGCGTCCAACTGCTACCAATGCAGCACCCGCGGCAATGGCGGCCAATGCTGCAGCTGGTGTGGTTAATGCTTTTTTAAGAGCTTCCCCGATAGTAAAAAAGGCAATACCAGCTTTCATAATAATCTTCCCGGCATTTACTGCCATCTCACCAAATGTAGCTCTTACAACATCGGAAAATGATTTTATGTCCCCGGTACCTGCCAACATAGAACCCATACTTTCTGCAAAGGTTTCAGCAACACCTACAAAACTATTATTAAAGACTTCTGCAAAATCAATTATAATATTTTTGGCCTCACCCAGGTCGTCATGTAGTTGAGATAATAGCTTTTCAGTTTCAAGTTCCGGTAGCTCCAATTTAGGCACCTCCAAACCAATCGTTGCAAGTGGCTTAAACATTTCTGTTTGCTCCAGGCGGTTTTTCATTATTGCCTCTGATTGTCTTTCTATTTCAGCGGTTAGGGTTTTATAACCTTTGGCTAATGTTGTTTGTGTTTCAATACTCTGGGTTTCAATCTGCAATAATTTTGCCTTCTCTTCAGCTAACTGCCGGTAGTCCTTATTCATACTTTCCGACAATTCAAGCTCCTGCTGTGTTATCCTTATCCTTTCGGCCTGTATTGCTTTTCTCTGATTTTCCAATTCAATTACCAGCTCATTAGCCTTTCTGTTGGCTGTTAAGCGTTCCTCCGCTGCTTTTGTGTGGTCACGTTCCTCCAATCGAAGGGCAGCAATTTCTTTGCGGTAACGCGCCTCTGTTTCTATCAGGGCAATTTCACGTTTTTCTAATGCCTGGCGTGCCTTCTCCAATTCAATGGCGGCTTTTGTTTCCTCCTTTATTTCTTTAACAATTCCATTTATCCCGGCTGCTATTCTCTTTTGCTGGCTTTCATCCAATCCGGTGGTAATTTGCAGCATGGCGGCTCCCGCTTCGGTGGCTGCATTTTTCAGGCCTTCCATGTCACGTTTCCAAAGGCTCTCTAACCCATTTCCAACGGCCTGGAATAAATCAATCAATCCGGTGAACCTATTTACAATATTGGTTTTAATAGCCTCCCACAAATCAGAAACCGCCTCCTTTGGGTTTTTAAAGGCATTGAATATGATTTCCCCCAGCGCGCTAAATCTATCCACCAGAACGTTTGTAACGGCTCCTATGGCTTTCATCGTTTGTGAGACAAAATCGGCCCCGCGTTGTGTTTTTGTGAAATATGATACAAGTGAACCCAGGGCAACAATTAATGCTCCTATGCCTGTGGCAATAAGAGCTGTTTTTAAAACGGCCAATGAACGGCTAAAAATATTACTACTTGCTGTCGCGGCCTTAAACCCTCCGGCGGTTCCTGTTAAGGATGTTTTAACCGTGTTCAATCCTTCGCGAATTTTCCCCATGTTTACACCAAACGCGGCGGCGAATGAATCAAATGCACTCCCGGCAGTATCCTGAAACTGCTTCGAGGCCTGTTTCCCTTCGTCCAATCCTTTTTTGAAGTTTTTGGTGTCCGCCCCAAACCGAACCTTTAAATTCGTTACCTGTTCACTCACAATTTTTAATTTAATAGTGTTTTTAACTTCCCAGAATTATAATTTTCATCCTTCAATCCAAATGTTTTGTTTGCTGCGTCTATTATTCGGCCATAATCTTCCAGGTCAATCAAGTGAAATAAAGTAAGCGTAGTATATGGAAATGAAATATTTTGTTCGGTGGCCCCCTCCTTCAATGAATGATAAACGTATGCATTCGTGACAATCATATTCGTTTCTTTTTGGTTTTTTATGTATGGTTTATCCTGCATTTCCCAGGCAACCAATTCCAAAACCCTTTGATTATGTAACGGCTTTATAGCTTTCCCATCAATGATAATTGCAAGTTCAGGCAATTTAACATCTTCAATGTTTGCTACTGGTGCCTGTTTTGATTTTCTTCTGAATAATTTCATGGCTTAAAATTCAAAAAAACCCCACCAATTGGCAGGGTTTTTAACAATTAACAAAAAAGTCAGAAACGAATATCCCGGAAAATGTTTTGCAGAGTCGTGAGCTCTTTTTTATTTTCCGGTTGTTGTAAAAATTTCAAAAAGGCTAAAATAACCGGACTATCTTTGTTGTCCTTATAGAGCTGCACAATTACTTTCACAATCGATTCTAAACCCATGTACTCAAAATGGGGCATCGATATAGTATAATAATCTTTATCTACCATCAAAATCAACTCATGATCATCAATTGGCAGCTTGATACACCAATGGGTTTTTGACTCCCACAATATTTCTATTTTCTTATCTGCCATGATGTTGATATTAAGTAGTTAATACGTCTTTAATCGCTGCGAACCTTGCAGGATTACTCAAACCGAGGTCTAAGTACATATTGGTTCCCAGTTCAATCTCACCAAAAGCTTTCCGGGTGTACGGGTCAACAATCAAATCTAATCCGCCCCACTGCCCGATAATCAAATGTTCCCAGGCTCCGAAAATAATCGCGCTGCAAACACCAGTTGAAGTACCTTTATCCAGGGTACTCGGTACGGCATTAGTGACTTGTGCATTGTAACCGTTTAATGTATTGCCCGACATAATAAACTCTTCAGTATCGGTTTTGACGGTAGTCTTTAGTGCTCCGGCTATTTTGCTATTCAGCAAGTAACCCATTCTTTGGCCGTGGCCATTGGCAGAATTAACCGTAGTTTCTAGTTTAACCACATTAGCCCATGTGGGCGCAAGTCCGTTTTCTCCGCCTGCAACTGAACCTATACCTACATAATTCAGTATACCGGTAGGTGTGGCACCGGTACCACTACCGTTAATTGCTGCGGCTTCGATAGCTTGGGCAATTGAATCAACCAATTCATTTACGATAATCTGTTCAACGTTCAAATTTGATTGATATATCAATTCTTTTGATATCGCCCCCAAACTTCCCAGACGTTTTGGCGATAATGTTCCGCGGTCTGCAAATTCTTTTTTAGTTTTCGAGATTTCGCCTCCTTCAGCGGCCCAGGCTGCGGTAAAGGTTCCACCACCAACTAATGGCAAGGTGCCTTGTAATCCGGTTAAAAAAGTTGCGCCAAGATTTGTAAGAGTTAACCTGTTACGTAGGGCCTCGTAGAATTTCATGCCGCCAGGGCCAACCAAATAACCACCATCACCATTTGAGGCTACAGATTGTCCTGTTGAAGCGCGGCTTAAAATAGCGCCCGGAATACCGAACCCCCTTAATGATTGCCCCATGTTTGACATTTCGCGGCGTGCCTCCTGGTTCATTTCTTCTTCAATACCGCCTTTTTCAATGCCCAATGCAACACGGATTGCGCGTGTAAATGAATAGCGGTCAAGGTCATTATGACTGCTGCTTATTACCGTGCCAGACCTGCCGGCCCTTTCAGCTCTTTCTTTTTCCAGCTTTTCAGCTTCTAAAATTTCGCCCGAAATCTCGTGTACCCTATCGGTTAATTCGGTTTCGCGTTTCTCCAGGTCTCGTTTTTCCAGTCCCGAATTTGGTAACTCGCGAATTTCAGTCATTAGGCTGTATCGCTCTTGCTTAAGCTCATCACTTTTTTTCATGCTATAAATAATTTAAGATATGACTATATTTTTTCCTGTTCTCACTTAATGAGCGTTTAACGGCATTAGGATTGCTTCCAATGTTGACAATAGAAAATTCTATCAACTGCATAGAGTCGAAAATTAAAATACCATCCTCGTTTCGATGCGACTTAAGCCCAATAAAACCAACTGAAACAGCTTTTAGGGTTCCGGCTTTTACTTTTTTAAAAATCTTTTCTGCCAGTGGGTTAACGTCCTCTGTCTCAAATGTAGCAACCCCAATTAATTTGTCGCCCTCAACATATGCGCGGGCGGGACCTAAAATATAATCCGGGTCCGTTGAACCATGAACATTATGCTGATAACCGAATATTCCAGATTTCTCAAACCTGGATAAATCCCAGCCTTCAGGATTTAAAATAGAACGGTGCGAGTCTACCGTACCATCAGAGATTATAAACTCCATTGTTCGGTCTTCAATCTTGCGAATACTATGCGTAATTAACTGTCTATTCTCCATCGCTTTTAAAATGTTTCTACAAAGATTGTTTGTTTGATTTATAAATCAGTGGAATTTTTTCCATTAATACCCCCCCTCCCAATTTTGCCACATCATGAAAATAGATTGGGTGTGGTCTTGGAGATGTTCGCAAAAGAGATTTACACCCCCTACCCCCCGCAGAAAATGGCGCGGGAAGCACAAAATTTGACCAAAAACGAACGCGAAAAAAATTTTTATGAAAAGGCCAAAATAACATATATAACTGTCTTTTATTATCATGTTTATATTTTAGAGTGGAAAATACCCATTGGTTCATTTTTGAACTAAAAACATGCACTTTTTTCCCTTTTTTTATCTTTTTCTGAACAGTAAATTTCTTTTCTGTATTTTGTAAAAAATTTACGAAAAGAATCATAGCTTGGCCAGGGTAACCCATGTTTAAACATTTCAATATGAGCTTTCTCAATTTCCTCATATATTTGTTCGTGTGTTGCCTGGTGCTGATATTTTGCTATGAGTGAAAGATGTTGAGCGTACAGCCTGGCAATACTCATCTTCGAGGGCAGCAACTCAAAATCTTCTTTTTTGATTATCAGCATAGTAATTAGATAATTAAATGTCCTTTAACAATCCTTTAAATTTCATAAGTCCACCATCATTTGAACCCTTTTTATCAACCTGAATTTTAACCCAGTTTCTAAAATGGGTGCGATATTCTTTAGCATCCCTGTATAAATTATCATCAGCAATCATTGCTTGTTTATACTGATTCCAGTATTGTTTTAATTCATCTTGTGTAATTTTAAATTGAAGGAATTGAATGATGTTTTCAAACCATTTATAATTTTCAAAAATTAAAAAATCAATAGGCTGTCTATCTGATATAGAATTTTCTTTAGTTTTGTTTAGTTTAGTTTCCTTTAGTTTAGTTTCCTTTACTTTACTTGCATTGCTTTTGTTATCCATTTGCAATGCATTTGCATTGTTCCATCTTTTATTAGCTGCCTTGCGAGCTCTTAATGATTTTTCAATATAAGGCTGTAAATAAAGTACCAATTTAGGACTAAAGAATTTATTGTCAGTAATTTGAAACAATTCAAAATCATTAATAATAGAAATGATTTTTTCCTTTGAAACGTGCCAATCATAGGACAAATCTTCAACAGCATTTAATGGTAATTTATAGTCTGTTTGTTCGCGTAATGCTTCTAAAAGCATAAAATATATTCCATATCCCTCAATTCCAAAGATTCTTCTTAGCTTAATGATTTTTGCATCATTCCTGGCATTTGAAAAGTGAGGAAAATAATAAGCATCTTTTTTCATATCCTAATGTATTTCAAATTGCTTGTTTAGCATGTCGGTCAATCTTTTTGCTTCCGGGTAACTCCCTGAAAAAATTACAGGGCTATTATCAGTTTTAGTTACTCGCTCAGGGCGAATAATAAAACCCTTTTTCATGTCCAGGCGAACGGAAACCGTTTTAATTTTTCCCATTGGTTCCGTTTTTAATTACATTTTCCATACATTCCTCAAGATTCCATTTTCGCACCCTGCCAATTTTAACCGGGTTAATAACTCCTTTGCGTTCCAACTTTTTAATAGTTGTAAAGCTTCCAATGTTTAAGGCTCTCATTAATTTGTGCGTATTCACTAATTCACTCATACTAAATAATTTAAAGTTAAACGTGTTACCAAATGGCAATAAAATTCACTTCAAATCTACCATGTTTGATTTTTTTGAGCAATACAACAATGTTTAACTTTTCAACGTGGAAGGCAATGCGGGAAGGCGCTAACTTTAATATTTTTGGGAAATAAAAAGGTAAAAAATGAATTATGTTTTATAGAAAAAGAACTACTTAAATATATTTCATTTTTACCCCTGTTGATAACTTTTTTGAATTTTTATCCAGTATAAACTCTTTTTGATAAAATTACTAACTGTTTTATGGTTTTCGCTGGCGATAACTCTTTTATTTTGAGTTTTCGGTTACTGCATCAGGTGGGATGTCATCCATCGGGGGCGATGGTTTATTATGAAACAATTCTTAGCGGTGTTTTTTGGGTGAAGAATGGATGTGATTTCAAAAGCTCTGCATTTTCTTCGGCTGTCATTTTGATATATTTCATAAATGATTTTTCTGTGGTATGTCCTGTAATTTTCATTATTGATATGGAAGGTATCCCGGCCTTATACATATTCGTTGCTCCACTTCTTCTGGCTGTGTGTGTTGTAACCAACTTATATTTTTTTACTGTTGTTGTAACTGGTTTATTTGCCATTGTTCGGGTTACTTCAACTTTGCCATTGATGCTGGCTAATTTGCAAATCTTCTTAATTTGCTTATTTATTTTTTGTTCTGATACTCTGGATGAAAAACTAAAACCATTATCCAATATTTCTTTTACGACTGGATGAACAGGAATTACAACCGATGTTCTGGTTTTTTGTGTTTTAATTTTTAAATAACCGTTATCAAAATTCACATCTTCCAACCGTTTAAAATCTGATACCCTAAGAGCTGTAAAGGCTCCAATTAAAAATAAATCCTTTACCAGTTTATAACTATTTATTTTTCGACGCAATAGGTGTTCGGGTGTTTTGGGATGAACCTTCTTTAAATTTTCAACTGTAATCTTTAATGCATGAATTTTATATAATTCCTCTAAGGACAGATAGACTGTGTCCGCTGTCTCACTTGGTACAATAAAATCTTTGTGTTTATGTCCTTCGGCTGTGGTCAAACCATCAGCGCGGGCCTGGTTCATAAACTTTTTAATTGTCTTAATAAGTGAACCAAAAAAATTTAAAGAATATCGTTTGCCTGTTTTATCTTTTACTTGGCCATACACCTATTTTTCAAAACTGCGATAAAAATATATATCTACATTAGAGAAACGCAAAATTTGCCCCGTTTCCTGCTCCCAGGCGCGAATTTTGGCTAATGCTACTCTATAATTCTTTAATGTCTGAATTGCATGACTTGAATTATCAATATATAATTCCATATAATCGGTAAACTTCATACCATTGTTAACCGGTTTTGAAGTTTCAAAAACCATTTTTTTGAACTCCTCAGCATCAGGCTTAATATTATTACTTGAAAAATAATCAACTGCATTATTGATTAAATCTTCCAGCTTTTCCAATTCCTTATTTATTGATTTTCCTTCAGGATACGATTTTATATATTTTGCCCTGCGAACATCAGGCAACCAAAATTCAGGGTTAATACTTTGTCCTGTGCCAATTTTAAAACGTAATCCCAAAAAATTAATATCAGCAACAATGGACGTTGGATTTTTGTGAGCATTTTTTAGAATAAAAGGTACCTTCATAACATTAAATTTTATGGGTTCAATTTAGGCATTTTTTTAATTAGTGGGGACGTAGTGGGGACGTTTTTATATAAAAAATATCAAAATTTACTTATTTTTTACAAATGTAAACCTCTGAAATCCCTATAAAACCTTAATATTTTACAAATATATTTAAGTATGGTGTGCCCCCGTTCGGGGTACTATTTTAGCATTGAAACCGTTGATAGTCAACGGTTTTTGTTTTTAATAGGGGAGTTAGAAGGGGCGAAGTTTGATTTTAAAATTGTGAACAGAACCTTTTATATGGCTAAGGGTGGATATAACCAGGAGTAAAAATATTTTTCTCAATATTCAAATTGATTATTCCGGACAAATTGTACCACCTATTCCGGGGCAAAGTGTACCACCTTTTTCAGGATGAACTTGTTTTACAAAAATGCATATTTTATTAATTG
>JAWLGR010000079.1:0-8823 GCA_041684965.1 Mariniphaga sp. | reverse complement strand
TTGTAGTTTCTATCGAAGAACCAAGAATTACCTTGGAGTTGGGAAGTGCCTCACCTGTATTTTTATCTTCAACATCCACCTTTATATGGAATTTTCCAAGATAGACACTTATAGAACGTTTTGGTGATTTTACGCTGGTAATTGTGTATGAATATACATCATATACTAAATTTTTAGTTTCTGGAATATTCGTATCATTAAATGTTGTTTCACACCAATTGTTACTATTGTACTGAATATCTCCAATTAAATTTCCATTTCTGTATATAAAGTAACCTACAATATTTTCTGTATTACCGGGTTCATTCCAGAATAGAACGACCTCCCCATTTTGATTTTTTTCAACGATTAATTCTTCCACCGGTTCTGGTATTCCGGTTTCAGGAAGACTTCCGTTTTGCACATAGTGTAAATACCCTTCATGAAAATTTTCTTTCTTGAGAAAAGGACTGTAATAATGGCTGTAAGCAAACGTAATGATTTTATCAACATACGGTTTCACTATTTGCAATTGCTCGACAAAACGATCCAAAGTGCCGGCAGTCCAGAAACGCTGATCAAATGTTTCCGCATCAGACCAAAACTGTAATCCGGGTATGGAGTCAACTACTTCCGACATTAACCTAAACCATTCATCGAGCATGCTTAGTTCAAGTCCGCCGGCACCAATACAATCCTGTGGGCCAAAAATATCACCTTCACGAAAATGAACCTGCGGCAATATATATTTCCACATATCACGGTTTTCGTGTGAATTTCCAATGCGATAGTTTACAAAAGGACAAAACAGAAAGGGCATATCTGGTGTAATCTCATTTAAGTAGTCGATGTTTATATTCAGTGCGTTAATGAGCATATCTTGTTTTTGTTGGGTTTTGTAGTTCAAATTATCTATTTCCCAAACCCAATACCATCCGTAAAAAGTATCACCATACTTCTCTTTATATAGGTCGACCAGTTCATTCGCCACCTGATTCCCTAGTTCTATCTGCTCATACAACCATTCAGGAGTGTAGGAACGCCACCAACTATTATCAAAATTAAGACCAATAAAAACCTTAAAACCAGCCTCCTGGGCATTACGCAAACAAATATCAACTAAATCGGTGGAATATTTACTTTGAACATTATTTAAGGTGCTCGGATACATGGATTTGGATACATCATTGACATCAGTTTCCAAGGTAGGTGCAAATACCAGGTACTGCATGCCCGCTTCTTTCAACATGGCAAATTCTTGCTGCCATCGGGCATCGTCCCAATTATATACTAACCAGTTCTGGATGAATGTTCCTTCAGCCAAAGGATATGGATTTCCATTTAATAATGAAGTTGATTTTTGCTCATTGCCATAAAAATCAATATCCTTTAATATAATATCTCCATAAATCTCAGATAATTCATCATCTGCTATAATACTATTTGTTGTGTTTATTTTTTTTGTACCGATTGGCAAAGTCCATTTAGATAAAGAAGCTCTCTCAATTGTAGTTGTGGAATAGGATAAGAATTTTTTAACCTGGGGAACTTCTGTCTTTTCTTCATTAGCTATTGCTGTATGATAATTCTTACCAGCGGTGCTTAATCTTTCGTTCACAGATATAATATCAGACCACAAAACATTAATTGAATTAAATTTTTCGCAAATACTGTTAGCTTGTGCAAAAAATGTTTGTAATAATATTAATAAGGATAATAATAAACCAAGTCTTTGTAATTTCATTTGCTTAACTTTTAATAAATGCTAAATTCGGATGCATGAATGGATGGTTGGCTGTAGAGAATATTTTCAGAAAATACAAACCTGCCGGAATATCAATCAAGTTTATGCGAATAGTATTTTCATTCACAATATTATAAATTTTAAAAACTTTTCCATTCAAACCAATAATTTGTACCTGTGAGAAATGATAGCCATCCGGAATTTGACAATTTATTTCATTGTGTGCCGGATTGGGCCAAATTCGTAACCCTCTTTTATCTTCTATATTTCGAAAGGCTGTTGGATAAGCTTCCATTTGTAAGTTAAGGGTGGTATCTTTTTCAAGGTATATACTTCCGCTAAGGCTTTTGTAACCATCTTTGGATATAATATAATCGTAACTTTTATCTATCGGCAATTCCCTGTAAGTTACCAAACCCAGATTAGAGGTAACAAGTGTATCGCCATTTACAATAATAATGGCATTGTTGACAGGTGTTGATTCTTCTTTTATGTAAAACTTAATAAATGCACTTGCCCGACTTAATTGAAAAGATAAAGTAGTGTCCGAATTGATCGTTACTATTCCATTCTGGTTGTGATAAGAGTTTTTTTGAATGAAGTATTCATATTCGCCAGGGGCCAGTTCAAATGAAGCTGCCCCAAGCTCATTTGTGGCCGCGTCTGAAGACCCCAGGGTCACCCTCGAACCAGACAAGGCCTTTTTTGTGTTTTCATCATCGACAACTATTTTAACACTGAATTTTTGACTTAAATAGAAGGTAAAGGTAGTGTCTGAATTAACTGTTACCATTCCACTTTGGTCTATATAAAAATTCTTTTCAACAGAGTATTTGTAATTGCCGGCATCCATTTCAAGATATGCTGTTCCGCTATCGTTTGTAGTTTCTATCGAAGAACCAAGAATTACCTTGGAGTTGGGAAGTGCCTCACCTGTATTTTTATCTTCAACATCCACCTTTATATGGAATTTTCCAAAATTATCCGGTGTATTAAAAAGCCACAGCAAGTTAATACCAATTGCCTGCTGATATTCTATCTCCTCCTCAACAGCCTTTTTTAACTCTTCATATGACCAGCCGGAATAATCTGACGGCAGGTCCCAAAGTGTTCCTTTAATTATAGGTCTGGTTTTATGTCCGGGTGCTATACCGGAAAGGACATTCTCATAATAAGACTTGTATGAATTATAAATTTCTTTTCGTTTGGAAAGATCAAACCAATTATCAGAGCTAAATTTACTGTTTTCTGACGGGGTCATAAAAGGATAATACCCCCAATTAACAATCTCCTCACCATATTTAGCTGCGAGATTGAGTTTTTGGGACAGCCAGCCTATTTCAGTGAACTCCCAAACCGTTTGGCCACTTCGTTCCATTTCTATGGCTTCCGACCAGTTGGCAACACTTTTTTGAGCCGACTCAACATTCATCCATAATTTTGTTCCTGCTTTTTTACATGCATTTGCAAATGCGGTAAAAAAAGGTTTTCTTTCCTCCAGTGTGAAAAATGCCAAATGTTCACCTGAATCCTGAAGCATGAGCACATCTATGCCTGTTTCCTTTAAAGTAACCGTCCACCATTCCTCATATTCTGATGGTTCAAGATATTCAAAACCACGTAGGCCTTCTTTGTCTAATAAGAAAAAAGGAGAAACAGTAACCTTGCTTTCAGGGTGAACTCTGTGGCATTCATCCACAGCTGCCTTCCAAACTTTTCTCCAAAACAAAGATTTTTGTGTCTCGGTATTCTTGGTAGGATTAATTTCATTATTTAAGTACCATCCCCAAAAAGATTCATGATGCCCATATCGTGCATAATATTTTTTTATATATTCTCTGTTTTTCTCTTCAAACTCATCAGCACTGATAGTCTTATGCCAAGCACCCCCAATCATAGCTATATCATTTATAACACGTAATCCCTTTTTATCGGCAACTGTATAAATTATCTCAAGAACGTCGGGTTTAGTCATGATGCTTATTGCGGAATTTTGAGGTTGCCTTTCCTTACTGCTAATAAAAATGTTTGTCAAAAAAAACACAGCAATCAAAATAACTACTGATCTGTATGGATACATTGTTTATTAATCTTTTTTGATCTTTTTTAATAAGTTACAATTTTAAATAAACAATAAGAGCCTGCTTTATGAATACAGGCTCTTATTTTTAAAGTTATAATAATCAATAATTAATTCTTAATTGCTTTGTAACGTCCAATCAGTTGTTTGTCATTACTGATAAGTATCAGATACATACCTGCAGGCTGATCTTCAATTGACAGAACTTCAAGACTGCTGTGAACTTTCAGATCGCGAACTATTGCACCGTCTGAGCTGAATACCTGAATCCGGTTGCCTTGTTCTGCACCTCTGATATTCAGTCTTCCGTTTGTCGGATTCGGGTAAATTTCAATCTGGTTGGCATTGGGTAAACCAGCATATGTTCCCAAATCAATCTGGTAGTCCACAACGATTTTTCCATCGGCAGAAGTTACCTGAACTTTGTCTCCAACAGCCAAGTTGCCCGATGTTTTCTCGTTTCCTCCGGCATCAACAACAACTGCAGTTGCACCCATTGAAGCTGTAATTCTTGAATAGAATTCAGAAAGTGGGGTACTTTCAGATGGTCCTTCAACGATGTAATTTACCTGATCTACACTGTAAATGTTCGATAAAATGTAGGCAAGGTATGTTGTTTCAAGGATATACTGTGTACGCAGCATGGAGAGGTGATATACCCTTGTTACCAAACCGTTGGATGAAGTAACCAACACTTTATCGTCTTGATAAAGTGCACCTTCTGTTCTTTCAAAACCCATTTTATCAACCACTTTTACAGTTGCACCCATAGAAGGAACAACATTGGAAAGGAATGTATGAACATTGGTGCCTCTTGGTACAAAGTTAACCAGGTTTTCACTATGGGAAACAGCGTAAACATCTGAAAGGATAAATGCATCATTTTCAGAGGAGAGTGGCTGCAACTGGTAGAGAATTCGTGTAACACCATTTTCTGCAATTACATCAAAATAGGTATTGGCATTTATGGTAACATTTACATAAGTCGTATCAAAGTTCAACTGTCTTAATGAAACATAAGCGCCTTCGGCATCAATTACACTCAAGGTTGCTCCCGGAGGAACAGTAACGTTATTTAATACTGTACGCAACTGGGTTCCGTATTCAAAACCGGTAATGTAACCGGAGCCGTCTTCTGCAGTTGCTAATGCGCTTTTAGGTTCGCTTTCAATCACTACATCATATAAATTGGATGCAAGTACAGCATTGGAACTCAATCCTTCTTCATTAACATCGAGTATATACTGGGTTGTATTGGTACTGTCGGCTGACAATACTATCAGAACATCGTTCAGGCTGAGCATATCGTCCATTGCAAGTTTCGTATCACCCGACAAAACAGTCAGGGTTTGATTTTCGTTTGCTTTGACCAGACTGGTCAAGAAAGTTCCTACCTTAGTTCCAGGTGTCATACCCTTGATTTCTTCCTCCATGGAATAGCCTTCACTCACTTTGTAAACAACCGACGTAACTGTTGATTTGTAGTGCGTTGGTTCGTTTATGTAATGTTGTCCGAGATCATTCCCAATACTCAGATATTGATGATAATAATTCATGCCACGTTCTGCCCAATAAGCCATATCCGTCCATGTCCATTCCGAGTCATCTGGATTGGTACCAAATGAACCTTCAAGCACAGGGTTGCCTTTATAAATATGTGGTTTTCTAGAAAAATTCATAATCCAGTGTGCTTCTTTTCCCCCAATAACCCATGTGGAAACATCACTCATGCCAAAAGCTTCAATCAGTTCAAAATCATGGGGATCATTAGCGGGTTTTGTTCCGTTTAGTACTGAATCGTTTTTGATTTTAAACATAAACCAACAAGAATTTGTTAGTTTATTAATAGGTGTTCCTCCAGTTTGTACTTCTTCATTCCATGGATTTTTATATTCTGCTCCATAATTGCCGGTAGTATTAAGAAATTGCACATCCAGGTTTTTGGGTACCGGCCAATCATAATCAGTAAGATAAGGTGCATGTCCTCCCATACCATTATCATTTCTGATAGCACCAAAACAAAAAACATCTCCTGGCTGTACAAGGGGATTCACATTTAAATCAGGTTCAAGTCTTCCAGGATCTATTGTCCACCTACCTTCACCTACCCATTTATATCCGGGCACATATTTATTATAACGAACGAGCCATTGGTCTTCTCCCATTGTTGATTCTATTATTTCTGCAGGATTTGCATTATAAGCTTGTACAATCATATAGTTACTTAAATCAAGCGGTTGATTACCTGGATTGCAAATTTCACCAAAACTATTGGCATTAATATCCCATTCAATGATTTCAGATAAAAATGGTTCAGCAAAATAGGGTTGAATATTGGCAATATCTTTTTCTTTTTCCAATCGAACATTATAAGTAGAAGTTGCACTATCATCTTCAGCAGTAACGGTAAACGATATGGTAGCTTCTTCAGGTGGTCCGGAAAGACTAGTTGCTCGTTTTACTTTAATTCTTGAATTCAATTGTTCAGTTTTAGCCACCAATGCCGGAATTCCGGAATAATCTGCAGGTAACTTAATAGTATAATTAAAAGTTGTGCGGTTAAACCCAGGAATGGTGTCTCCTTTCCAACCTAATATGGCAGACATATCTTTGTATGAATCAGGCATATCTGGCCATGTGATACATGACAAATATGCATTATGACTTGGTTTATAAGGCTGTACTTGAATAAAATATTCCTTTATTTCACCATTTTGTGCAGTTACCTTTAAAATATCTCCGTTTTTCAAATCAGGCCTCTTAACACCATCAATCCATATAATTTCCATAGTTGCATTGGAAGGTTTTTCCAAATAATTGAATAACGTATCTACTCTTGTGGCAAAAGCTAATCCAAAATTTTGACCAGTAATTGTATCAATACCACTTTCATGCTGAGTTATTCTTGGCCAGGTTAAAATCATATTTTGTTCTCTGTTTGTAACTGGTCCTCTTGGATCTTTATGATCGATTGGAACTACAATATTTGCATCGGCTGTAGGTTCTGCTACAATAATGTCAAACGTAGCAGTCTGTAATGTATTTCCACAAACATATACAGTTAATTTATCTCCGGTGCGAACAGAACGATAAAGTGAGTCAGCCTGATTTGGATTTAAGTGGTAGCGCCAGGCAATACCTGGTTTCTTAACCATACTGCGCATGATACCATCCAACCTGAGGGTTCCCCAAGGAACAGTCAGTGTCTTATTTGCAAAATCAACATCAATCACATCTGATTCCAAAGTGTTTTCATCCAAAATATAAGGTCCGTCATTGCCTACTGTCCACCATGTGTCTCTCCATGAATCACGATTGGGCCTTTGAATTGGCATCCATTCTGAATCTTCGAGAGCGACTCCCCTGGCGCTATTAAAATCAGGATTACCGGTTTTTATTGAGAATTTGCGTATCAATATGGAATTTTGGGTTGCACCCTCAACTCCGGCTACTGAATATGCGCCACTGGACCTGTTGCGTCCATTAACGTCAAAAACACCACCTACTTGGTCAACGATTACTGAATCACCTTCTGCAAAATGGTGTTCAATAAAATAACATCCGCTTCCATTCCAAACATTTGTTATTTCTTGAATATTGCCTCCAGGATAAGTAGTAGCGCTATCCTTAACATTCGGAAATACATCACTGCGACTTTCTGGAAGATGCACCAAAAAATCAGCAATTTCATAAATGTCTTCTTGTTTATAACGTTCGGTGAAGTCTTCATATCCCAAACGGTACATTCTATTCCAAAAATCATATGCAGTGGTAATAACCCATGATTCTCCTGGTTTAAGTACCACTTCAGGTAACATGATTGTTAAATTAGGATCCATTGACCATGCGCCATTTGGATCTAAAATACCATTACCTGACCAATATTGAAGAAGACCTAACTTGTATTCACTTAAATTTATATCCGTGTTACCTCTGTTTGTAAGTTCCAGATACATATCCGGTTGTGTTTCAAACCGGGCCTCAGTAATTATTAGAGATCGATTCGGTTCCTGCGCTTTCAGTATAAAACTAAATAGTATTAGAATAAGTAAAAATTTTGGTTTCATAGTAATCAAATTTAAATAGCCAAATTGATTTTTGAAATTGAAATTACGAACAAAAATTATTTATTAGTGACCAATTTGGTATAAATTCACTGATAAAAAATCCCTTGTCCTTTGCCAATGGCATAAAATACCTTTTCGTTTTTATATTTTTTACTTTGTATTCATCTACAAAAATTATTTTCTGCTAATTCTCATGCACACCTCCTTTCTTAGTTTATAATCTGTTTTGGAAATATGTTGAATAATATAGAAGATATGATATTACAAGCCAGAGTAAAATAAAATCGTACGGATAACAAACTTTACTAAATCGATCAATCGGGAATGGGATAATGACTGTTTTTATTACACTTTTCCTATTCATTGTTTACGTGCAACTTTTTGTAAGTCAAGATAATTAATCATTTCACTTTACTGAACTTCACAACCTTCAGACATAAATAAAACTAAAAATTTAAAAATCTTTTTATTTCTTCATTTATAGGATCTCCCCCCCCTGAGTATGCAACAAATATATTTAATTTTTTTAAAAAACCTCGAACTTGAAAGATTTTTTTTTAAAAACTTTATCGGACAACAATGGTCCTATATGAAACTTCATCAAAAGCACAACCCAACAATTTGATTAGTTTTGCAATTATTTAAATGTGAAAATGAGGAAAAAAATAACTGACATTTGCTTTGTTTGTAAATGTAGTCTTACCAATAGAAATTATGTAATAAACAAAAAAGTTTATTTGCCGGTTTGCCTGGAATGCAAAGGAACCGATACAGAAAAAAAGACAGTTGAAGAATACCTGGACAGTTTGGCCGACGGATTGGTTTGCGGTTGTATATAAAAAAACCGCGGTTTTCCGCGGTTTTACTCACTCTGCTTATTTTTGCTGCTTAATTTAACAGATGCGTGTACTGATCGTTTAGTAATCCGGGCAAATAACTTGCAATTAAACCTA
>JAWLGR010000032.1:0-53917 GCA_041684965.1 Mariniphaga sp. | reverse complement strand
AAAAACAAGTTTTAAAACAATTTCCTCTGCGAGTTCGAAACTCACGTGCGTGTGCCTGAAAAAATTCGGTCAGTTTGAAAACGGGGTGTTACCGCCACAAATATACCCGACCTCTGTTTTGCCGCTATTCGGCTTCTAATTGTTGTATTATTTTTTTGTGATAATTAATTTTCTTTTGTTTTTGCTTTGGGTCAATTTCTGGTACAAATTCCTTGTAAGGTTCCTGTTTCGAGAGTACATGCCAGATGATGACCAACAGTTTACGGGATATGGCAATGAGCGCTTTTTTACTTGATTTGCGTACACAAAGTTGTTCGTATTTTGCTTTCAGCCAACCGTTTTTTTGCCGCGATGCTCCCCAGGCACATTGCACTAATATGCGGCGCAGGTATTTGTTGCCTTTTGTAATTTTTTTGCTTTTTATTTTGCCTGCACTTTCATCGTTTCTTGGACGTAACCCTACCCAGCCCGTTAACGCTGCTGCTGTAATAAACGTTTTTAAATCAACCCCGAGTTCAGAAATAATAATCATGGCGCTTAGCTTTTGTATGCCGGGAATGGTGCATAACAACTGCAATTCTTTGCTGAAATGCTCCTGACAATCATGTTCCATTGCTTTCAGGCACTCTTCCTGTTGCTGCTGTATCTGTTCATATTCCCTGATGTTTTGATTGAAAATGAACCTGTCGGTGGTAGAAACTACGCCCCTGAGCGAAGCGGTAATTTCTTCCCTATACTTGTTCCTGATGCGCCCGTGAACATGTTTTTCTAATACTTCGGCCGTGGTTTCCCCTTCGATTATCGCCTTGACAACTTTAATGACTGAAGCACTGCCTATCTTTGTGGCATAGTTGGTAATCTGGATATTGCACCGGTGCAACTGGCGGTCTATCTCCTGCTCAATGCGGGTCGATTGTTCGCAAAGCCTCACATACCTCCGGCTAAATTGACGCAATTCCTGAATCTGTTTGCCCGGGACATAACTCCCCCTTACCAGGTTTTTCTGAATAACAGTGGCTATCCATTCCGAATCTTTCACATCCGTTTTTCGACCTGGCAATTGCCTGATAAAATATGGGTTAATCAGTTTCAAACTGAAATGACCCTGTAAAATACGCCACACCGGAATCCAGTAAACCCCGGTGCTTTCCATTCCTACTTCAGCCACACCGTGCTCTTGCATTAATTCGCGTATGGCTTCAATGTCCTTTGTAAGGGTGGAAAACTCACGGATAATTTTTTCTCCGTTTTCTTTGATTATACACATCAGTATCATACTTTTGTGTATGTCAAGTCCGCATACCGTTTTCATACTAATTAATTTTAAAAATTAAACATTAATAATTATTGAGCTTCGAGCTCGCCAGTTGTTTACGGATACGGACTTGATTTTTATACGTGCGTGTGTAAAGAATTTTTTATGTAAGTTTGAATTTTTAATTACGTGGTTATTAATTATTCAATGCTTTAGGAGATTATGAGGTACGTTACAATTAAAGATATCGCAAAAGAACTTAACCTGGCCATATCAACAATATCGCGAGCGTTTAATGACAAATATGACATTCGTCCGGAAACCCGAAAACTAGTATTGGAAAAAGCCCAGCAGATGGGTTACAGACCAAATCCTATTGCAAAAAAACTTCTTCAACAGAAAACATTAAATATAGGAATTGTTATTCCGGAATTTATTGGGTGCTTTTTCCCTGAAGTTATCATCGGAGCCCAGGAGGTATTTTTCAAGGAGGGGTACCAGACTTTCATCACACAATCAAACGAGTGTGCTAAAAATGAATTGCAGAATGTCAAGTTACTATACAACAGCATGGTTGACGGTTTGCTTATCTCCCTGACTCATGAAACTAAAAACATTGATTACTATAAAGAACTTATTGCTGCAGGAATGCCCATCGTTTTTTTTAACCGCGTAAATAATGAACTCAACACCTCCAAGGTTCTTTTCGATGACTACAAATGGTCTTTTTTTGCAACTGAGCACCTGATTTACCAGGGATTCAAAAAAATTTATCATCTTGCAGGACCTACCCATCTCTCTCTCACAGAATGCAGAATAAGGGGATTTTGTGATGCGCTAAAAAAGCACAGGCTACCGTTATCAGATAATAAAATTCTTATCACTGATTTTATGATTGAAGATGGTGAAAAAGCAGCCGAAGAACTAATCTCTAACAATGACATACCGGATGCGATTTTTGCTGCGGGTGACTTAACTGCGATAGGGGCCATGAAAATATTCAAGAAAAACGGATTCAGGATACCTGACGATATCGCTTTTGTCGGATTCTCAGAACACACACTTGCAAGACATGTTGATCCGCCGTTAACTTCAGTGGCTCAGCCCACCTTTGAAATAGGGAGAACTGCTGCAACGTTGCTGCTTGATCAAATAAAAAACCAGGGTGTATTTATTCCTCAGACTATCACATTGAACGGGAAAATAAATCTCAGAAGTTCCTCAATGAGACTTAGAAATTTTAAAGAAAAAATAGGTAATACGCCGGATTCATTTTCGGACAGTAAGGTAGCCAATACCTGACCTGAAAATATTTAAAGGTTATAATATTTTCAAGATCACCGGAAAATATCATTCACCGAGTTTACACATTGAGCCGGTGCGTTTTCAAATTTTTTTTTAAGTTCTTCTACTGAACTTTACCTTCAGATATTCTTTCCCATTTCTTTAAGTACTTCCTATGCTGCCTTAACACCAGGTTTCACTTCTATTATCAGTTAGATTATGCAATTGGTTGAGAACATTTTTCACATCGTATAATTCCTCAGCAGTTCTTTTTGCAGCCTCCTGATAAGAAGCTTGCAGTGGGTCATCATAAAATTTTCTTAAATTTAAAAATATGAGCCGGATTTCTCACTTTTAATTAGGAAAAACCCATAATAACTTTCTTATAACCCTAATGAAATAAGAGAATGCCTGTTATTGATCCAGGCATTCTCCTTTTCAATCTAAAACTAACTATTTCACAAATTTAACACTACCTTTTTCTTTAGTTCTGACAATGTAAATGCCATTATTTAAATGCGAGATATTTACCGGGTTCATGGAATTTTCAATATTTAGGACATGCCTACCTGTAATATCTATAATAACAGCAGGACCATCATAATGATCAATATGCAATAAGGATCCGAATTGTGAAGTATACACTTTAATCTTCTGAATTTGCACCTGTCCAACACCTGTTTTAGTATCGGTTGTAAAACTGAATGAATAGACCGCTTCCATTGCATTACCGCTCATATCCATTGCTCCTGTCCCCACAGTTACCTTATATTCCATTGTGGGGGACATTTCATCTGCTGAAATAGTCAATTCAGCATCTCCATCCCATGTAAAGGTAACATTTGTCAGCTCAGGCTCAACATGAACAGCTCCTGCAACACTTGAATGATTCATTGCCTCAGAGAAGTTTATGACAATATCAGAATTCAGAACTACACCAGTAGCTCCATCTCCTGGACTAGTCGCGGTTACAGTGGGGGCTTCATTATCAATATCTACAGCATCCACAAGAGTTACGGAACCAAGGGAATTGAAATTATCCCATGTCCAGTCATCCTTATTCTTATCTGTCCAGGTATATTGAGCTTCACGACTCTCCCCACCATCATTGTCATTATACCTTACATCAATATTAAATTGATACCCTTCAGGAAATAACCCGATGGCATCATCGAAGTCACGCAGCACTACAGAAAGCTCAATGATATAACCATCTTCAGTGATAGTAAATGCCTTTTCTGCATTTTTTATTGCAGCCATTCCTTCATGAAAATAGATTGTAGTATCACTACCGGTAGTAGTGATAAGGTTCAATCGGTTCATGGTCCATACACCATCAGATCCCTTTGCCATCGGCAAGTCAAAGCCATCACGTTGTCCAATGCCAGTACCACTTTCGTCGGCCAAAACCAAGATATCATCGGTAATTTCAAAGAGGAGATACAGGGAATTATTATCCCACATTGCCCTCCAGAATCCCTGGTAGTCAGCTTCATCTTCGGGTGCTTCATCTGAAGTTGGATTGTAACGTTTTATTGGATTTTTAGCAGCATTTACATTCCAAACATCATCCACTGTACCATCGATAACAGGGGCAGTCGGTGTCTTACCAATTTTAATTTTCGTATTCACGTAATTCTCAGCATCAAACTCGAATGTGACCATAATTGTATCGGAAAACTGCTCTTTACTGCCTTTATAAGAACTGACCTTTATTATATAGGTTTCCCCTTCTGTAAGATCAGGTACTTCAAAATAGGTTTCATTCTCGCCTACAGTACCTACTTCAGTTTCATTCACATAAATCTTAAAACCTTCTTCCACGAGACTGTTATCGTCCCAAACCAGTTCCGCTGAGGTGGTTGAGTTTCCTTCAAAATGAAGTGCACTTGGCGGGATAAGCGGAAATTCACTTAAATCAGTGATGGCTGTGTTTGCTACCTCATCCCAAGAATTGCCAACTTTCACTTCATCAATATTTGCCGCGGTGGATCTGAAAAGCAGACCAAGTCGATCAAAGACTACTCCGGTATTTCCCTGTGTGACTTCAAAGTCCCAATCACCATCACCAGGTTCAACCACCTGATCGCCTGCCTTAAAAATCTTTACTTTCGCTGATTCCTGGGCCGTGTATTTAGAAACAACAAGATAGGTGGTACCTGCTTCAAATTGGCCACTGGTTGTGCTGGTTTCGACTGCTCCGGTTGTCTTCCTGAAACGCAGGGCACCCTCGGCACTCACACCAACCCCGGCACGGTACCTTGCGTCTGCACCTTCATCTCCACCCAATACATCAAAAGATCCGTCAGCCGTTCTGTAGGCGAGGTACGACATATAAAAATCATCATTCGAAATTGAGATCGAATGATTCAACGCACGGATGATATGGCCAACATCGCTACCGCTCATGTATTCATTGATAGTGTACAAATCACCACCAACAAAACCAGACGTTATATACCTCCAATCTTCATCCCATCCCTGTCCGGTATTTCCATTGCTATTGGTCAAAAGTCCGTCTGGCACACTGAATCCATCATACGCAATAAGCTGGGAGGCGCTGGTAGTGAAAGTGATCGTCTCTTCAGCAGCCATGCTATTCCCTTTAAGATCCATTACACCTGTACCCACTGTTACAGTGTAATTGGTTGAAAGTGCCAGGTAATCATCACCTGAAATCTTAACAAGTGTATCACTCAACCAACTCATTTCCATATTTGTGAGTGCAGGAGCCACCGTAATCTCTCCCTCAATGCTTGACTGAACAATCGGCTCAGAAAATGCAATGATGATATTTGAAGTCATCAGCACATCTGTTTCATTATCCGCCGGAGTGCTTCCCACAATGGTTGGAGGAGTTATATCTTTCTCGATCGTGGTAAAAGTTGTAGTATATTCTGTTTCCAGCCCATTACCGCTAAGATCTGTAGCTCCGGTTCCAATGGTAATAATATATTGCGTTGAATTCTCCATGTCATCGGAGTTAATAGTAAGTGTGGTAGCCCCTTCCCATGTATATTGTGCATTTACAAGTGCCGGGGTCACAGTTATGGCTCCTTCCACATTGGAAGTATTCATTATTTCAGAAAATTCAATCACAATATCCGAAGTTTCATCTACATCAGTTGCGTTGTTTTCAGGGCTGACTTCCAAAACTGTAGGAGGTGTTACATCCAACTCAAAAATACTTTCCAGTTGTCCCTGACCTGATTCTTCAGAACCTGCATAAGCAGAGACTCCAAATGTATATGTATTACCATCAGTAAGGCCTGTAACTTCATATTCCTTTACATCCACACCTAATGTGGCTATCTCATTCCCGTCCAGGTAAATTTTGTAACCCTCTTCTTTAAAGGAATTCTCTGACCATGAAAGCATCATCGATGCCGAAGATATTGCCATTGCTTCAATGTCTGTTGGGGTAATTAATACAGTACTATCCACTACACTGTTCCATGTATCACCAACTTTAAAATCATAGATGCTAACATCACCTGAAGTGAAGTCAAGACGGAAATAATCAATAGGAACACCTGTTTGGCCACCTACGCCTTCCAGTTCCCATTCACCAGCGACCGGTTCATCTGCAGGAATTATTTCTGATGCCGGGATAACAGCAATATTCATCAGCCCATTACCCGAGTACATCCATTTGGCTACAACAAGGTAAGTACTGTTATTTGCTATTACACCTGCATCACTGGTCACAATCGTATTGGCAATATTTGCACGCAATGCACCATCGGCATTTACACCAACAGCATAACGCTCAATGCCATCCGCCCTGTTACCTGCAATTCTGAAATGACCGGTTTCAGATTTGTTTACGACAAAAGAGAGAAAAAACTCAGACGTACCCAGCGGAATTGAGTTGATAAGGTCCCTATCGATTCCAAAACCACCGGCCTTTACGCTGAGACCCTCAGCAAGGACATCCACGCCACTATCGGTACCATCGGTATAAGTCCACACACCATCCCATCCAGCACCAGTGGATCCATTGGTATCTGTCAGAATGTCTCCTGTAATTGAAAAATCGTCCCAGATGTAAACACTATCCCTGACTCCAGCGTTACCAGGTATTTGCGCCTGAATCGCGGTAAAATTCGCCAAAAAAACAAGTAGGAATAACGCAATTCCTAAATTAAAGTTGATATTCTTCATAATTGATAATTTTAGTTTATTATTGAATTTTTTTTATTCCCAGGTATTCACTCTATAACAGACTTGCAGTAAAATCCATCAAGATATTGATTATCAAGAATTTATACTTCTTGTGACTTATTTTGCTCATTTTCAAATAGTTATTTAATATTTTCAACGTAGTAGTATTATTAAGTAAAACACACCCAATTGCAGTTTATTATTGCACAAGTTAATGGATCTATATCTTAATAACATTAATTATTCTGTGATTTTTTCCGGAAACGTTTCCGAAAACGTTACTTTTCGCCGGAAACGTTTCCGAAATATTCCTAAACAGGAAAGTATTTAAAAATATATGATTAAAGTTTCGCACATAAATTTTAGATTCTCTCATTCAGATTGTTAGAGGTTTTTGTTATTTCTCTAACAATCAATGTTTTATATATTATATTTTCCATTTCGCGTTAAGGTACAATATTTAATTTTTCCGGTTCTTTTAGTAACAAGGCTATTCTCTTGCGTGCATTATCGTCATTGAATACTCTTTTGATTATTTTATCTTCGTCTACGCCTTCAAACAGCGATTCTATAATTTCCAGTATTTCAATGAACAAACCCAATAGTCTCCGGCCTAATCGCTCTTGTATTATTTTTTCTGACAGTTGTGAAAACGATCCTGCATTAATTCGTAATTTTCTATTCGGCAGCTCATTGTCAGCAAAATATGTTGTAACATGGTAATAGTAGCATAGCCAATTTGTGCATCAAAATCATTTGACTAACATCTTCCCAGGCCAAGCAGTTGTTTTGATTCCTTGAATGCTTTATGCAAAGCTTTCCATCACTTGGTCAGAATATCCAAAACCGATTTAAAAATTAGACCAATCACCGATTAGGAGAAAAAATTAAGGCACATATATGTATATCGGTTGTATCCTACCTAATGTATAAGAAACTTGAGCGGATTTTGTCGGAATCTGAATCCGGAATATCCATAAAAAAACAACCAACAGAATTCATAAAATGTACAAAATAGTACTTGGAGATAAAAATGGCAATCAAAAACCAATTTTATTGAAAAAATGGCTCATATTACGCCTTTTAAATTGTAAATCTCAAAGAATTATTTAATTTGTAAACAAAACTTGAATACGATATTCCCCTTTTTTATTCACCTTCTCGTCCATCAAATGATAAACAGGATTTAAAGTAATATCACTCCCTTCCAAGTAAAAATCACCGAGTTCTGTTTTATTGATTTTAAATTCTTGTGGTAAGGTCACATTTTCTGCAATTCCTTCAACTCCCAACACCAGTGGCCCATATTGAATTTTGAATAAACTCTCATCTGTGCCATTCCCATGTGGCTTTACTTTCCCCAGTCTTTGAGTGAACGAAAGCGTATATTGCTCCCCAGCGTTAAACTTTCCGACAATGGTCAGATAATCGCCATCCATATTAAGCTCTATTGGATTTCCATCTTTGCTAAACTGCAATTTTTGTATCCAAGACGGAATGAACAGCTTTAAGGTGGCATCCTTCCGTAATTTACTTTTCTTGATTCTCAAATCAAGTTTATCTCCAAAAGGATAGTCTGTTTTCAGAGAAACAGATAATTTGCCCGATGGTAATTCCATATCAACCTCAGAGTTTTGAAAATCTGCAATAATTACTGAATTATCCTGTGTGAAATAAAGCGATTGTATTCTTTCTGCAATACCTTCGGAACCACGCATGGTGCAACACCAGTGAGCCTCATAGGCATTTGTTTGTAAATGGTGATCCTGTGGCCCCGGGCAGTTAGATAAACCAAAGCCACCATTATCTCGTTGTTCATACGATATGGCATTGTACCAGATCAACTGGGAATCTTCGAGATATTTTGTTTCTCCTGTATGTTTCCATAAATCCAGCGTAAGCTGGTACGAATCGACCACAGCACACGGCTCAGTCCATTCAGGGCGCTGAAACCAGTTGAAATTCTCATAGGTTTCCGTCATGCCTTCTGCTTTGTATAAATCGTAACGCTCAATTGTTCCTTCCAAAAATCGTTGCTCCCCGGTTAATTCATACAATCTCATCAATCCACGCAAAGCAGTTAGCGTGGCGTGTGTTTGAGCCTTAATGCTATACAAATCAGCTTCGAGAAAACGATCGGCCATTTCATAACAGATAGCCTTAAGTTCATCGGTTTTCAAAATATTGTAGGTTTGAATTACACCATCCATGAAAATGAAATCACATCCTACATCAGACGACAACAACCAGCCATCCAGCATCTTTTCCTGTGTTCCCATAAAACCCCCTGCATCTTTTCGTAAAGAAGGTTCAATTGGATAATTCCGATGATGCCCGGCTGTTGGTAAAATCAGGTTTTTCGCCATCGTTTCCAGGTATTCATAGATTATCGGATCCTGGGTCATAATATAATATTCGCAAAGCCCCCGCAATAACCAACCATGCCCGGAAAGTTGCTGTTCGCTCAATACATCGGTATAAATTTTACCTATATATCCCAATTCATTAAAATGATTGGGTAAATCATCGATGATTGTTTTTAAGTGCAAAGCCTCACGACCCGATGCTTTTTGAAGCAGGGTTTGTCCAAGAATTAAACGCCCGGGCAAATCGCCGGGCCAAATTTCTTCATGGTATTCCCGGCTTGGAATTTCATATATGGAGTCTGGCACATAAAGTCCAACTTCAAGTCGATTAAAATTTTTCTCCATCCTTGCCTCCAGGTTACCATCAACGATTGCAATAATTTCTTTTGGTGTTGCCGATTCTACAAATTCTAATTTCTGATTGCAATTTGTACTAAAAACCAACAATACAAATGCACCAATTAAATATCCATTTCCTTTCTTCATTATCAAAAATATTTTGCTCAAAAATAGCCCTAACGCTATCTCTTCAAACAGGAGTTTTTGACCGATCATGCATGTGAAAGAGTCTTATCTGTCAAAAGAATTTACCTGGCATTGCTTATCTGCTTGTTTCGCCTTTTATTTCAACATGCTTATAAAACCAACCGTAAAGCAGCTTAACCAAATAATAACCATCTTTATTTTCCTTCATCGGCCCATTTTTTCATTGTTGCAATATTTTGCTCAATTATTTTTGCTTCTTCTGGATTATTGCGACTAATTGTATTCACATAAGTTTTCATGTCACTATCATACATTTCAACAGGTTCAGGATTAATCCCATGATCGCCAGTTTCAGAAATCCATCTTTCAAGTACTCCACGCATTTCTTTTAACGTTTCAGTATAGTTTTCATCACTTGCCAGGTTATTTACTTCGTAAGGATCATTTGTAAGATCATACAATTCTTCTTCTGCACGTATTTTAGCGGTCACCAGTTGCTGAGTTTCATTTAAATTTCCCTGCCGATCAAGCTCCTTTAATACTGGCATCCAGAGTTTGCCATCTTTATATGCACAGGGCTGCAGGAATGGCCTATTGGGAAGGTAATTTTTAATGTACTTAAAGTTTGCTTTTCGCACACTGCGAATGTGATCAACCGTCTCATCACAACGGTCGCGGGCGCAAACAATGTAATCGCGAGGTTTATAATTTTTATCAAAAAGAGGATTGGCATCCATGTATTTCGGTATATCAATGTCTGCCAACTGTAAGGTAGTAGCCGCCATATCGATGTGGCTTATCAAATCATCTTTTATCTGCGGTTTAAAATAATCCGGAGCCCATACAATAAAGGGAACACGTGTTCCTTCATCGTATAAGAATTGTTTTCCGCGTGCCTGACTGATGCCATGGTCGGTGATAAAGAATATTACAGTATTATCCATTAAATTCTCTTCTTCTAGGCGGGCCAGAATTGCCCCAACTTCTTTATCCGTATATTGTACATTGTTTAAATAATCAGCCCAATCTTCTCGAAAAGCAGGAACATCTGGGTAATAAGGGGGTAAAGTTATTTCATCAGGAACAACAATTAATGATGAGTCCAACCCTCCCAATACTTCTTCCTGCCATTTGGGAACATTCCTCAGTTTTCCTCCTCTTAATTGAACCTGAGCGAAAAAAAGTTGTCCATTTTCCCTTCCACTCCAGTCCGTTCCATCATACAAAGCTTCTGAATCATATTCGAAATTGTAATCTTCTTTTCCTTTTTGTCCAGCTTTTTCAGTGCCGTTGCACGCGTAGTATCCAGCACTTTTAAGCATCTCGGGAATAGTTTTAATTCCCTCTGGAAGTTGGATTTTTAAATCTCCACGTGATGAACGATGGTGATGAGCTCCAATTGAGGTTTGAAACATGCCTGTAATCATTGCCGAACGACTCGCAGAACAAACCGGTGCACTCACGTAGGCATTTCGAAAAACAATCCCTTCAGAAGCCAAACGATCGACATTTGGAGTTTTAACTAATTTTTCGCCCTGATAGCCAAAGTGGCTGGACATGTCTTCAACAACGATCCATAAAATATTGGGACGTTCATCTGGTTTCATTTCTTTTGAGGAATTATTGGAACATCCTGAGAAAAACAGGACAACAAGCAGTAAGGGTAATATTCGCGTCATTTCAATATGGTTTTTAGATCTAAAGCCGGACCTGACTTTTCCGAAAGGTCTCTGATTTTTTACTCTTGACAACAAAACAAAGATATTGATACACCTATTGACTCCTGCATGTGAAATTGACGAAAGATGCATGACAAAATGAATGAAACCACCAATATTGCCTTTTATTAAAATAATAACCATGTATGAAAAGTCAATTTACCATGCATGGAACAATCTATTGAAAGGTAAATTTGTATTCAATACACATGCAATAAAACAACTACAAATACAATTAGATGAACAAATTCAGTTATAAATTAAAAAGAGTCAATACCGTTTTACTATTATTATTTGTTCTTCTTTTTTCATTTCGTGGATATGGGGGCGAAATCGTGATAAATGCCAAAGACCATGAATTAAAAATGAATGAAGATGCCGTTCCGGCACTTCGCAGTGCGTTAGAGGCATGCATCGAAAAAGGAGCTTCGAAACTTATCATCCCTAAAGGAGTATACAATTTTTATCCAGGAAAAGCCACTGAAAAATACCTTAGGGTAAGCAATAATGACAATGGGATGAAACGTATTCTTTTTCCGTTGGAAGGGATGAAAAATTTTGAAATTGATGGGAATGGCTCTCTGTTTATTATGCATGGACAAATGGTAGCTTTTGATGTGGATCATTGCGAAGACATATCACTAACTAATTTTTCCATTGATTGGCATAAACCGTTCTATTTCCAGGGAGAGGTATTGGCTGTTAATAAAGAAAGTAATTCATTTGATTTGAAGGTTCACGAAGAATGCAACTACGAAATAGTGGCAAACGAGATGTTGTTTTTGGAGAAAGCAAACAAAGCCATCAGGCCCTGGAAACAGTGGTCTATTCCGTTGGAGGACGATTATGGCTGGGAACAAACAATTGACTGGAATATCTGGTACGACTCGAAAACCATGGCACCGGCATTTAACCATGGGGCAAGCCTATTAAGAAGCTACAACGAAGAAAAAAAAGTCCGTTACCATGCAGAAGAGTTGGAACCCGGATTAGTACGATTTTTCGATGCAACCAACGTTTTGCCCAAAATTGGATGGGTATTGGTTGTTAAAGGTCGTAAAGAACTTAACCGTATTTCTCCGGCCATTCATCTATTTCAGAATAAAAATGTTCTGCTCGAAAATGTGAATGTACACCATGCCGGAGGAATGGGCTTAATTGGAGAAAGGTGTGAGAATGTAACTTTAGTCAACTTCAATGTAGTTTTACCCCCAAACTCGGAACGAATGGTGACCACCACAGCTGATGCAACTCATTTTGTAAATTGTAAAGGATTACTAAAATATGTAAATTGTACTTTTAAGAACATGTTGGATGACGCAGGCAATTTTCATGGAATTTACACCAAGGTGGAGGGATTAGTGGACGATTACACCATCGGTGTACGCCGTATGCATGGTCAGCAGTTGGGCTTTCAATTTGCCGAAGCTGGTGATTCAATACGACTAAGCGATCGTAAACAAATGAAACCATACACTACTTTACAAGTAGTTGAGTTAAAAGAGTACAACGAAGAGTATATGACACTTCGTTTTGAAAAGAAAGTAAGTGAAATACTTCATTCTAACAGTGTTGCCGACAATGTATCATGGCAGGCCGATGTAGATTTCAAAAACTCCACAGTTCGTCGTAACCGTGCCCGTACTCTACTTATATCAACGCAAGGGGATGTGCTAATTGAAAACAATAATTTTAGTACCTGCTCTGCCTTTAGTTTGTTGTTTGAGGGTGATGCTTCCTACTGGCACGAATCGGGTCCGGTAAAAAATGTAGTGATTCGAAATAGCACCTTTAAAGATTTTGGATTGGTGAACGGAAATTGCCAGATTCTTCGCTTTACACCACGTGTTGCTTTTGACGGCACACCATCTCACTATTACCATAAAAACGTTATTTTTGAAAACAATTCCTGTGAAGTATCGAGCAGGGCACTGGTATTTGCCAATTCCGTTGAAAATCTTATCATTAGAGGAAATACTATTCGACCAAGTAAAGATTATCCACTTTCTGTATCCGATGCCCCCGTGTTTGAATTTAACAACTCGAAGAATATAAGAATAGTGGATAATAAATACTTGTGGGATAATGTGGCTACCGTAAAAACAGATAAGTATAGCAATGTGATTTTGGAAGGAAATAAAGGAATAATAAAATCAAACTAATTGAATATGAGAGCAATAAATTTTATACTCTTTGCAATTATAGCTTTAGTAATAATTGCCTGTACTACAGAGCAAGACAAACAGCCGAATGTGATTTTTGTATTCGCCGACCAATGGAGAGCTTCTGATTTAGGTTATACTGGTAATACGGAGGTAAAAACACCAAATTTGGACAAGTTGGCAAATAAGGGATTAAATTTGTCAAATACGATTTCCACCGTATCTGTTTGTGCTCCATATCGCGCATCTTTATTAACTGGGCAATACGCTTTAAGACACGGCATTTTTTACAACGACAAACCGCTAAAAGATGGAGTAACTTCCATTGCTGAGGTATACAAGGCAGCCGGGTACAAAACAGCTTATGTGGGCAAATGGCATTTAAACGGAGCACCTGAACCAGATTGCGAAAAGGATCCGTTCATGAACAGAGAAAAACCAGTAATAAAAAGTCGTCGTCAAGGTTTTGACTATTGGAAAGTGGCAGAATGTTCCCACGATTACAACAATTCTTTTTATTTTGATGAAGACAACAAGCGCCATGTATGGGAAGGATACGATGCCTTTGCACAAACCCAAAATGCGATATCGTATATTAAAAATAATACTGAAAGTCCTTTTCTGTTATTTCTTTCGTGGGGACCACCACATGCCCCTTATCATACGGCTCCTGAAAAGTACAAAAACATCTATGCAAGTGCTGACATTTCACTCCGGCCAAACGTACCGGAAGATATGAGTGAAAAGGCAAAAGAGGAGCTGAGAGGGTATTATGCTCACTGCTCTGCTCTAGATGATTGCATAGGAGAACTACAACAAGCCATTAAAGAGGCCGGAATTGAAAAGAATACCATATTTGTATTTACTTCAGACCACGGAGATATGCTATATTCCCACGGCCAAATAAAAAAACAACAGCCTTATGACGAATCCATCAAGGTACCTTTTCTGCTAAAATATCCTACACTTTTCAAACAGGCAAAAGAGATAGAAACACCCTTTTCAACAGAAGATATTATGCCAACCTTGTTGGGATTGTCAAATATTGACATACCGAAAACGGTGCAGGGAAAAAATTTTTCGGGTCATCTGCAGGGGGAAACAACAGATATAAGAGCGGCGCTTATCTCCTGTCCTGTGCCCTTCCATCAGTGGAACAGAAGAAAAGGAGGTCGTGAGTACCGTGGCGTCCGTACCGAACGGTATACCTACGCCCGTGATTTAAACGGCCCATGGCTATTGTTTGATAATGAAAGAGATCCCTATCAGATGAACAACCTGGCAGACAACACGGAATATGCCAAATTGCAGCAACAACTGGAAAAGGAATTGCAAATCCTGCTTAACCAAGTCGATGACGAGTTTAAAGAGGGGCAATATTATATGGACCTGTGGGGCTACTCCTGGGCCCCGGGTGATATTGATGAGTAAGTTGAAGTTTTAAAAACCAATACCAATTAAAATGTAAAAAAATTAAAAGCCGTATTTCTAATTATTGTAATTTCTGAGTATTGAATTGAAATTCAGGTTATACCTTTTGAGACTAATTTTTACTTAGTTATTAACCCCAACCTGCGTTCTTTTACAAACTGGTGTGTTCATCAACTCCAATGTGGATTCTATGTACATACATGCAGAAACAGTGAATTTAAAGGTATTTTTCACCCAACTATAGCAAATAATTGTCCTTTTGAACATTTTATCTCTTGGAGTTGACCGTTGTATTTTATTTTTATTAAACCGTTGGTGCCAGGGAGAATTTGTGCCTCTTTAACTTTACCTTCTTCCCATTCGAAGTTTACAGTATGTCCTCCCCGAACCCTCAATCCTTCTATTTTCCCACTTTTCCATCCATCTGGCAAGGCTGGCAATAAATCAATGATTCCGGCATGTGATTGAACGAGCATTTCGGCAATTCCAGCACATCCGCCCATATTGCCATCGATTTGGAATGGAGGGTGTGCACAAAGCAAATTGGAATAACTTCCACCCCCATCAACCATATTCACTGCGGTCATTGTTGTTGGTTTTAGTAAACTTGTTAAAAGATTATTGGCCCGGTTTCCATCTTTAAATCGTGCCCATAAATTGATTTTCCATGCCAGTGACCAGCCTGTACCATCATCACCTCTCGCATTTAGGCTGATCTGTGCTGCATCAGCCAAATCAGGAGTCTTTTCGATAGAAATTTGACTGCCTGGATAAACTGCATATAAATGCGAAACGTGCCTGTGTTTATTCTCCGGATCATCCACATCTTCCATCCATTCCTGCAATTGTCCCCACTCGCCAATTTTTGGGGGTGCGATATTATCTCTCGTCTCTTTGAAAACTTTTACATCTTTATTTTGAATATTTAAGATACTGGCTGCTGTTACCGTATTATTCAGGATATCCCATGCTATTTGATGATCCATTGCTGTACCCTTTGAAATTCCGCCATGTTCAGGCGAGTAAGATGGTACTGACACTAAAAAGCCATCTTCGTTCTTCTGAAGATAATCTACCCAAAATAATGCAGATGATTCCATCACCGGGTAAGCAAAATTTCGCAACCAAGTCGAATCATTTGTAAAACTATAATGCTCCCATAAGTGGCGACAAAGCCAGGCAGCACCAGCCGGAAAAAATCCCCAGGGTAATCCCCAGCCAGGCGAAGTGTATCCGAAAGGATTATTCATGATATTGACAATCCAGCCCCTGGTGTTAAAAAACTCCCGGGCTGATTTGGCTCCGGGCTCAACCAGGCTTTCAATGTAGTTCAACAGGGGGAGATTACATTCGGTCAAATTGGCAATTTTAGCGGGCCAGTAATTCATTTGCAAATTTATATTGGTATGGTAATCGCATGCCCAAGACGGGCTGGTGGAGTTGTTCCACTTCCCCTGTAAATTCATAGGCATAGAGCCTGGTCTGGAACTTGAAATCATTAAATATCGGCAATACTGGAAATATAAACTGACAAAATCAAGGTCGGTTTGGTCCTTCTGATAATTTTCCAATCTTTGGTCAGTTGGTATGTCTCTTTTGGCTTTTTCATCATTAAAAGTTAAATTAACCCTGTTGAATAAAGATTTATAATCTGCTATATGTCTGTCCTGAAGTTCCCGGTAATCGTATGCTGCTATCGCTGCTAAAGTTTTTTCGTTCAATTCAACAAAGTCTGTCCCTGAATAAACAGGATATTCGTTTTGGTATTCAGTAGCAGCCGTATGGATTAAAACTAAATTCCGCGTGTCTTTTACAGTCAATTTTCCATCATCAAATTCTATTGTTCCTTCATCAGCAAATACTTTTAGGCAGGTTTCAAAATGCATTAAATTGTCTTGAACCACGCCATTTAAAGTAAGAATGTCATTTTCAAATTCTTCAGAAACGATATGGTGTGGAGTCTGGATATCTATTTCATAAGTTTCAGGAAATGTACTCTCAAACTTATACACCAAAATCCTGTCCGGATAACTGGCAAAATAGGAACGTTTGTATTGATTTTGTCCAATAGAATATTCAACACTTGCAGTAGAATTATTGATGTTTAAAACACGTTTGTAATTTTCAACTTTATCTCCATGTCCTAATTTTACAAAGATGTCTCCCATCGTTTGCTGCGAGCCAAAATCTCCGAATTCGAGTTCACTGTCTTCTTTAGAATGTATTTCGCCCGTAAAATATTTTTGCATTAATTTATGGGCTTCTTCATATTTATTAGTCCACATTAATTGCCTGACTGTATCTAAATACAGATAAGCGTTTTGCCTAATCCCGAAATTGTATTTTGGATTTGAACCGGGTCCACCAGCCCATAAACTTTCTTCAGTAAATTGAATCTGCTCTGCTGATATTCCACCAAAAAACATGGCACCTAAATAGCCGTTACCCAGAGGTAAGGCTTCAGTCATCCAATCCTTTGCGGGTTGATCGTACCATAATATGTATTTCGATTCCAGCGGGGATTCATCACATGCTGTCAAGCTAAGTGAAAATATTGTGATAAATATGAGGAGAAGCCATAATACTATGAACAAATTAATTCTTGCCATATCTTTTATTGTTAATTATCAAATGAGCTAACAATCACCCTTCAATGAGAATTTTAGTCAGTAAAAGGATCTTTCCCCATCTTAAACTCATCAAAATCATCAATCCCGTTATTATTCGAATCAACATCAAACATATTTTCTATACCATCCCCATCAGCATCTCCCGGTTTTTCAAGTGCATCAGCAAGACCGTCATTATCACTGTCCCAGTTATACCAGCCCTTTTGAAACTCGCTATCTTTGAATTGGATAAAATTTGTATTGGACAGCTCGAAAAGATCTTTCTCTTTTGGTATCTTTCCTTTGTATGCGAATTTGTTACCCACCATGCTGACACCATTTGAATTTTGAATTCTCAAAGCAGGAATATCGTCCGGTAAGTTAAACAAACAATTTTTAATAATAAGCTGGGGTGTCCCGAGCTGATTATAATCTTTTGATGAACAATTGACATCCAAGCCTACATAGCTCAGGTTTACAAAAGTCACATTATCAAAGATAACCCTTTGTGATGGAGGACCTTCAATTCCTCCGCTGAATAGCCCCTGGTCCAATCCTTTTCCATTATCAATGATCGCACAATTCCGTACGGTTGTAGGTTGATGTGTTAGTATAGCCCTTTGCAATTGTGTTCCAAACTGGCAATTTTGAATAATGGCTTCGTTTTCAGCCTGCAGATATATTCGGTCGCCGGTTTTAATCCCATTGATACCTTTATTCAGGGTAACCCATCCCTCGCGGTGATCAATATGTTCAAAATCTGTGATCACTGCCATGGCCAGTTGCTTTTTTTCTTCCGGGTCGAAAACCATGACTTTTTTTCCAATGCCCAAGTTGGTATTATCCCGTGTGTCCATATGTGTTATTCTGAATTTTCGGGGTGATTCTACTTCCTCTATCCTGTCGCCGGAGATCTTAATATGGATGGCGTCATCCAAGGTGCCTTCAATATAACAATACTCAATCAGAGGCTGATGCTCGTTTCCTTTTAGGTGGATCCCGTCGCTGCAGCCGGCCAGTGCACGCCCTGGCCTTCTTGTAATAACCAAACGGCGAATTACCAGATCACTGGTACTTCTGGCATTTAACGTCATTTTTGCTGCAGCATAAGAAACGATGCTTTCAATAAGAATATTATCACAATGGTTCACCTGGATATTGGCATAATTTGTTACATAGTGCTCTCCCTTCTCTGAGGGCTTCAGCGAAGAATTATATACTCCTTCCATTGATGGAGGCCATACCTTCATAACAAAATAGTCACCTACCCTTGCTTTGTCCTGCCGGTGCATACGATAGGTAACAGCATAAGTATTATTCCCCAGGTCCTTCACACCTGAAATTCGTGAATGTCCCTGGTAAAATTTCAGGTTCTCTCCATTCAGCGTAACGCAATCCGAAACTCTTCCATCCACATAATAGCTGTCATCTCTGACATAAGGCAAAGGATAACCTTCATCGACCTGAAATTCGAGGTAACCATTTGAGTTATCTATTTTGGTGATCCGCCCTTGTGTATAAGGCAGGGGTGAATAATCGATTTGAAAATTCCTGAGAATAATATTTTTTGAACGGTAAATCTCAAAAGGCCTCCTGTTAGGATCGACCAGCAATAATGCATTATTCCCTTCAACGATCAGGTTGTCGGCACGGTCGAGAAATAAACTGCCTATGGCATGATCAGTTACCTTTCCAAGGTAATACGTAGCTCCTTCCCGAAAAACAATTTTTGCAGGTTGACGGATGGCTGATGCCTTCAGAAAAAGTTCTCTAAGCGCGGGTCCATCATCAGTTTTGCCGTCACCAACAACGCCAAAGTTTTCAACTTTCAAAATCAACCGGGATTTTTCTTTTTGTGTTCGTGCTGTTGAACCAGCAGCCAAAACCACAAACATGAATGTAGTAAACAATATTAACTTCATTTGTAATCAATTATTAAAATTTGATTGTTCAAAAAAATACTTTGCCCATAAATTATTTTTATACTCCGCTAATGATTTTTCGAGAAGTTGTTTTGCTTTAGCATCTTTCCCAAGTCCCATTTCCCCCAAAGCCTGAAGATAATAAGCATTCGACATGGTTCTATTTGAAGAGCTGCCTTCATCAATACCAATACCCGTCACGGAAGCGCCTGTTTTAATAATCATTTCACCTTCGGAAATTAAATTATTAAAAAGCACTTCTGCGTTTTCATTATTTCCCAATTTTAAAAATGACATCCCCTGGTAATACTTTAAATCAGATGCAGAATTATCTGCGGTTGCACTCAACGTGTAGTATTTCTGTGCCGTTTTTTTCTTACCTAATTTGGTGTAAACCTCACCCATAAAATAATTAATCATTGCGTTGTGCCCATCATCGTTTGGTTTACCAACTTCAAGGTTTTCAGGATAAAGCAGAGCTGCCTCCAAATCTTCAATAGCGGCTTTATAATTCCCTGACCTCAGAAATGTCAAGGCCCTTAATGTGTAGGCATCTACATAATAGGTATGAATTATGCGTCCGCCTTCCCATGTTCGGAAATGATGTGTTTTTAATAGCTTAACCGACTTATCATAATCTCCATTGAGATTCAAAAGCTTTACTACCTCTTTTGGTGCACCGGCATCAATTTTTACCACATCAATATTCTTCTCCAAAATTGCCAGACACTCTTTATAATCCTTGTCTGAGGCATCGTAATAATTAGCTAATTCAGCATACCAGATTGGTTGATTTTTATCACCTTCCAAAGCTTTCGTAATATAATCAATGGCTTTGTTTACATCTTTTTGATAATGAAATGCTGCGAAAGCAAGATTACGCCAAATCATTGGAAATTTACCATCAATTTTCGATGATTTTTCCCAGGAGCTTATAGCATCGTCTTTCCTGTAATCGTATAATAAATTACCAAGTAAATAGCTGGCTTTAGAATTTTGAGGATTAGTTTTTATGGCAAATTCTAAAATTTGCTCGCTTTCCTTTCTAAATGGGAAAATGTAATCGACCGACATTGAATTTGCAATTGAAAGCATTTTCTTCGCTTCAGCCTGTTGTTCAGAATTTTCATAAAACCATGCCAGATAATAATACACCATCAAATTCTTAGGATTTCTAATTGATGTCAATAACTTGATTCCGTCCTTGTATAATCCGGCATTTGAGTAATTCACTGCAATATCGAGGAAATTGTTCTCTATATCTGACATATTCTCATTTAAACTTTCTAATGAACCTTTTCCCAATAATTCTTTTTCGAATTCCGCGGCATAATTTAAGGGATCGAACTCCAATTGTTCATCAATTATCCGAAGTGCTTCTTCCCTTAATCCCAATTTACGTGATAATGCGCTGTATAAAATAGCAATACGTCCATCGAGATTATTGGTTGACCGAGCCTCTTTTATAAAATCGAAAGCTTCATTATAATTTCCTTTAGCACTTTCCATAAGTGCCAACTGGTAAAAACCAGCTGAAAACCATTCGTAATACCAGGTTGCACGATAAAAGTTACTATATGCCTCATCATTCAACCCCAATGCTTTTTGCGCCAATGCCGTATAATAGAAAATATCTCCTTCTTTGGGCTGCCAGTACTTTATTTTTAATTTATCGGCTGCCTTTTGTAAAAATTCCAATGCCTCTTGATATCTCCATTGATTTACCCTTCTTATTCCCAAAGCCAGGTTTACACGATAGTCGTTTGGTGACTTCTCCAATGCTGCCAGATAATAATCATCGGCATTATGGAAAGGTCTCGAAAATTGCTCTACAAATTGCCCGGTAAGAAAAAGGTCTTCAACTGTTTCGATTTCAGATGCCGGTTTAACTTTCTCTTGCTCCTCTGGAAGATCAGGCTTTTGCAATTTGTAAGGTTTGTATGAGATCAATTCATTTCCCTTTTTATCCAACAACTGAACAAACAATTGATACTCGTCCAATGACTTTTGGCTTTTATACGTTTCGGTAAAGGGATTTGCGGGATCGATATCAATCGATTTTGAAACCAGATTTTTGCCTTCATAAGTTAAAATTACTTTTGCGTCATTGAATTTCCGGGTAGTATTAAAACCATAAAAGACCGTTTTACCATCGCGCATTTGTAAGGTAACGGCAGCATCAATGTTAGCATTTTTGGCCATTTCAATATCGCGAATACCATACCAGTAATTTTTAGCATCTTTTACTGAGTGAGGTGCGAACCAACTATAATCAGGCTGATTATTTGAAAATGTTCCGGTCATCAATTCAACATATGCTTTTCCATCATCCGTTAATTTTTTGCGGTAAGCCTGTCCTTCTGTTCCAGGGCCAAACTGAAACAGCTTTGAAGTTTTATTTTCGTGAACATTTCCCACATGAACTGTTCCTGAATTTGCTCCATAATCGTACCCACCAATAAAACCTTCGGTGGCATCCCAAAAGAAAAAGGACTTAGGCTTGGGATGATTTTTCCACCAGGTTAGATCAACACCGGTATAATCAGTTCCCGCATATTGGCCATTTGCCTCGGGCCAATGAACAAAATCGCTGTTGTTATGATTTACTGCAATCTCCTGCTGTGGTGGCCAGAAAGTTCTATAGTTCTTATTTGCAGTCATCGAAGCATTTGCCCAGAAAAGAAATGTTTTTGTAACATCTGTTGGATTATTCAAACGGTATTCCACTTCAAAGTATGAACATCCGGGATGAAGAGTAACACCTACAATTCCACGTAAACGTGAAATTCGTTCAGTTTCTCCAATCCATACTGTTGCGCTTCCATCTTCATTTTCCATTAAAACATAGTCGGCTGGCAATAAGGTAGATGGACGATGATGATGCGGAAAACACCACTCAATTCCACCTGACACCCATGCCCCTAATGTTCCAATCAGGTCGTACTTAATTGAAGTATTACTATGAATTATTTCGTATCCTGTAGTTTTATCAACAGCCCTGTAAATTTTCCCTCCAAAATCGGGAAGGATAGTTACTTTAAGGTATTCATTTTCAATATAAACCATATTATATTCTATATCAACCCGTTCATCACCAAAATTAGTTTGAGCCGGGTAAGGGTAAATTTTTCCTGCTGCACCCTGAACTCCCCTACCTGTGTAAAAAATTGGGCTGATTACGTCGGGTGCCCTTTTATAGGTCGGAATAGTTTCAATCCCTTCGTATACTCTAACCTGAGAAAAAATTGAATTACTGCTTAATAGTATTCCTACAAATAATATCGTTTGTTTTAGATTCATATTTTTTTACTTTTTGATTATTTATTTGTGACTTAATTGCAACTTGCGTCTTTATTAATACTCACAACTCGACCCTAATATCACCCAGTTTATATCTTTTAAATCCATCGTTTCCGGAATAGGGTAATTCATAAACCGGAGTACCATCTTCATTGCCCACCGATACATAAATCTCAAATTTCCCTGTTTGTACATTTCTGGCAAAAGTTTTTACTGTATCCTTAAACTGTGAGCCTATTGTAAATTCAGAATTGATTTTTTTTGAAGAACTTTTCCCAGGTTCTCTATGTTTAAGTTTCTTTAAATTGAACTGCTCATCCGTTAATACAGCCACTATACCACCTTTTTCATCTTTGATCGTATAACATGGAAAACCTCCCTTGTAACAAGGTGCCACGCCGGCATTATTCCATTCCGATCGAATGGAAAAACTTTCTCCGATATTCACCTTCTCCGGCCAGCTTACCTCATGTAACTGGAGGCGGTAACCCATCCGAAGGTTAATTTTATCGATAACATCACGGTTCTCTTCCAGTAAGATTCTTGGCCACCAATGTATTGACATATAACTGGCATGGTAATCCTCCACCGATTTGAGAAATAATTCTTTATTCCAGGCTCCATTTTTCAATGAAGCTCCATAATGCTGATGTTCCAGGATAACAGGTAAATGGGGCCAGAATTGTTGTGCCATTCCGTCATGATACCAATGTCTTGGTGGTTTTTGTACCATAATGCTATCATCCCGGATGGTTACTCCTTTTGAAAAAGCGTAATCCGTAATCGGAAAATTGTTTCCGGGTTTATCGTGACCTGCAAAATCATCGCTGATACATAACAAAGTGTTTTTGAAATATTTCAGATAAATATCAATGTGCTTCTTTTTTACTTCCAGTGAATAATCAATATTTGTGGTAGAAACTGTATGTCCTTCACCCCACATGCCAAAATGCCCAACATCTACAAAATCAACATAGGGTTTCCCATCATACCTTTTTGCCATGGCAGCCACAAAATTCTCTACTTTTTCAAGAAAGACAGGATCATCAAATTTGGGTTCCCATATGCCATGGTCTCCTTGTTCTATCTCATATCCTTCCGCTCCCTCGTTTTTCACCCATTCAGGGGTAGCAAATTTCATCCAGCTTTCTTCGGCCGATATTCTAAAGGCTACCCTTTTCCCTTTTTCAATCCAGCGCTGTGCCGGCGTATCCAGTAGTTCCCAGTTAAATTTTCCTTCTTCCAGTTCGACAAACGACCAAGGTACCCGAAGATAAACTGTGGACAGGCCAGGGAAATCATCAAGGGTATCAGAAGGCTCCAGTTTTGACCCGTAATTGGTAATTACATTTGAATAATAATGCATGGTCCATCCCATATCGGGATTGATAAGTGCCTTTTTATTGTCAACAGGTTTAAAGTAATTTATTCCAACTTCTTTCCCTATGATTATTCCGTTTCCCGCAAAGGGTAATATAGATATTGCTGCTGTACCAACAGCAGTATTTTTTATAAAGTTTCTTCGTTTCATTTTTGCTCTTTTTCTATTATTTTATCTTGTAGTAATTTAGTATCCTTTCGCGTATGTATTAAAAGTCGATGATTTGGTATTTCAATTTCCGTGAATTGAATCTGCTAATTTCAATGACTTACCATATAAGCATCCACCGCCACAATTAAAACAAATCACATTAGTGGTATCCGATGTTGGAACATCAAGCGATGGAAAGCTTAAAGTTGTCCCAGCGTTGGAGTTCGAATTTATGACTGGTGGGACTTTGCTAATTAAAGAAGAACATAGCGTGAGTAAATCATCACAAAAGTATCTGGGAAGCGAAAAACTCACTTCCCTTTTTCCTGAATTTTCAACTTTTAATGCCGTACAGAAACGCCCATTCAAAAAATCATTTTTCCCGGCTTCAAACCAAATGCTGCCAGCTGTTTTTTGGGCAGATGTTTTTAATACAGTCGTTTGACCATTAAATTTAACATTTGCAGAATTCTTTTGGACAGACACCTTCATCCCTTTTGGGGTTTCCCAGTCACCCGGCAAAACAGCCAGCCAATTTATTTTATCCAATTCTTTATTAATTTCCATCGAAATTAACTTAAAGGAACAGATCAGATACATGGTTTATTGACTTATTACGCACGGTAAAAAGACAAATGGTATAAATTTAGTTTGAAAATTTCTCCTTAACTGATTTACTTCATAATATTGTTTTTATTCTCTATCTGTAACTTCTATTCTTCCTATTTTATAACGTTTATTCCCGTCGTTGTTATCATAAGGCAGTTCCAACACAGGTGTTCCATCCATTTGTCCAACGGATATGTACACATCGTATGTGCCTGGCTTTGCCACTCTGTAGAAAGCTTGAGCCACGTCATTGTAAGCATTGGCAATGGTAAACTCTGAAGAAATCTTTTTAGCAACGGCCTTATTGGGTTCTGCTACTTCCAGTTCTCTCATGTTTAGGCTTTTATCAGTCATAACAGAAACAATTCCACCCTTTTGGTCTTTCAGTGTTACACATGGATAACCTCCGGGGTAGCAAGGTGCCACACCCGCATTGGCCCATGATTGTATTATTGTAAAGGCTTTTCCTAATTGCACTTGTTGTGGATATGTGATCGATTTTAATTGTAAACGATATCCTAAGCGTTGGTTTATTCTGTCAATTATTCCCGGGTTTTCGTCCAGGAATTCTCTGGGCCACCAATGAATAGACATATAGCTCGCATGGTAATCTTCTACTGCTTGCATCAGCAAGTCCTTGTTCCACGTTCCCTTGCGGCGACCGTCACCATAATGATCTGTTTCAAGTATAACGGGATATTCGGGCCAGAACAGTTGAGCCATCTCTGCATGGAACCAATGGTTTGGTTTGTGCCAAATAATAATGCTATCATCTCTTATTGTTACACCTTTTGAAAAGGCATAGTCGGTTATTGAAAATCTTTCCCCTTTTTTATCATGTCCCGCAAAGTCATCGCTGATGCATAATTGTGTTTTTTTGAAATATTTACAATAAATATCGATATGTTTTTTTAATACCTCATCACTGTATTCAATATTTGTACTCAATACTGTGTGCCCTTCACCCCAAGTACCCATGCTTCCTACATCAATAAATGAAACGTTAGCATTTCCGTCATAACGCTCTGCCATAGCTTTTACAAAATTCTCTACCTTTTCGAGATAGACTGTATCATCATATACGGGTTCCCATAGGCTAATTTCGCTCTCCCACAATTCACCCCAACAGCCAAGAGTTCTTCCTTTGCCCCACTCGTTACCTTTTGCACCCGCCTTGGCTACCCATTCAGGGGTAGCCCATCGCATAAAAGGTTCACTGGCACTTATCCTAAAAGCTACCTTTCGGCCTTTCTCGATCCAACGTTGAGCTGGTGTATCCAGTATTTCCCATTGGAACTTCCCCTCTTCGGGTTCAATAAGCGACCACGGGATACGCAAATAAACGGTAGATAATCCGGGAAAATCTTCTACAATATCTGATGGTTCCAATTTTGCACCATAATTTTGGGGATGATTATCATAATAATGGATTGTCCACCCCATTAGAGGATTAATTAAACCCATACCATTATCGGTGGGTGTATAGGAAAAGGTATGTGCACCGTTTTCTACCTGTATATTTGTGGCAAATTGTGCATAGGTTGTATTTAATGCCTGCGATGCCAAACCTATTATCAGAATCAAAAATCTTAACTTCATATTTATATTTTACTACATCCTGTATCAATAATGGCAACTCATTGGATTTTTACCAAAACCATGAACGATTCAAATTATCTGGCACTAATCTTATATTCACCACCTTTCACACGATACAGCGTGTAGTCTCCATCTTTTTCTTTTGAGGAAACTTTTTTACCATCGATTGTTACTTTTTTGTTTTTCAGAGGAATATAAACAACGGCTTCGCTGCCTGCCGGAACGGTAAGTTCAATGTCCATTCCTTTTTTTATTTTGGTGATTTTTACTGTTACTTTCCCGGCCATGGTTTCATTTCCGGTTTCGGCATAATCTAAACTGCCCAATTGTGGTTTTACCATATAAGTTTTCCATGCCGGCTCCAGCGGATAAATACCACACACATATTGCGACAGAATAGTTAAGCCGCCACCACTCCATGCATGGTTATTCGTTCCAAAACCAATAAAACCTGATTTATCGTGCATTTCTCTTGGCCCAAAATTTTCATACAATGTAGTGTATGGAGATTTCTCAACCATATTGGTGTAACGCTCTTTCATTCGCTGTAATCCGAATTCCGGTTCTTCCATCACAAACAAGGCCTCCAGAACATATTTCTCCATATAGGGACTTGCAAGGTATGATGTTTTAAAAATTTCAAGTAACTTGTCATATTTATCATTCTCGGCTAAACCTGAAACTACTGCTAAGGCCTGAGCACGATCGTCATACTCTCCTTCGTATTCTTTGGTGCGATATCCTGTTCCATCCCAAAACACTTTATTAAATGCAGATTTGAACTCCTCCATGGCTTTTAGGGTCTGCTGCGCTTCAGTAGTTTCACCTAATAATTCCGACATGTTGTAATATCCTTTCAATGCCGAATAATACCAGGCATTAAATAACAGTTGCTTATCTATTTCATTCCCCCAGTCGCCCCAGTACCATTCACCTTCACGATGCACCAAAGTACCGTCTTTTTTTAATTTCCAAACATCGAGGTATCGTTTTACCCCCTCATATACTTTCGCTATAGTCTCTTTATCTCCTGTATTCAGGTAATAATTCCAGAAACCATAATAACCAATACTTGCAAGCATCTGTCCAGGCAGCTCCTTGTTCCAGTTTCCTTCAGGAATAGGTGAATAAATTGTACCATCTTCACGCTGCCAATTAATAAGTTCCAACATCCCCTTTTGGGTAATAGAAGCTGAAGAAGGGCTTAGCGCATAAAAAGCTTCCCCGCTTTCATTCACTGCATCCCCCCACCACTGAGCTCTTTCCCTGTCAGGACAATCCATGTATGTATCACGCATGGTGACATACAGTGTGCGAACTGCCATTTGCCAGAGTTTGTTGTAAAATGCATCATTACTGTTAAAATATCCCGTAAATTCACAATCAAACCCGGTTTCACGATAGGTTAATGAGTTTATCTTTACGCCCTTTGGTATCAAATACTTCATTACATGTCCATTCATCCATCCAAGCGATTCATAATGTTGTTGTCCTTCTTTTGTAACAAATTCGGCCCTAACAGATGCCACATTCAAACCCAGGTAATCAAAATTGTCAGTTTGCATTTTAATAACAACACCAGCTGGAGCTTCAATATCAAGAATAGGATGTGCGTGACAATTGTAAGGCAATTCACACTCAATCCATTCTCCTGTGCCTTCGGATGGGATTTCATTGTGGTTTTCATATTGTTTAACACCAAAGTCTTTCCACTGGGGAATGGGGCGTAACCAAAGTTTATTCCAGGGAAACGATTCGGCTTCACCAAGTATATTTACCACGCCAAATCCTGTTAAATCACCGTCAGGCTGCACCCATTCAAAATCACCCATTTGGGCATTAAACCGAATGTTTGATTCCGATAAACGATAGTTGGGTTGTTCCGTCAATGTCTTCTGAAATGCCATGTTCAGTTTGGCAGTCCAGGTTTCATCGGAAATTAGCTCTAACGCATCGCACTCGAAAACCAGTCCGGCCTCCCCGCTGCTATTGTGTGAAAAGCCGTCTTTCCCAAAATACCAGGTCAAAACGGCAATGGTGTTTTTCCCCTTCTTTAGAAAAGGAGCGATATCTACTTCATCGTAATAAGTATCGTTTGGATTGGGGCCTCGCTTGAGTAATCCCTCATAAACGGTCATTTCACCATTTATCCAAAGCCAATATTTAGAGTCGGTTGCAATTTTTGCAATAGCCTCAGCCGGTACTGATTTCAGATCAATGTCTTTACGAAAATTTATCCACGTATTTGATTCATTTTGAGACTGTGGTGGTGCAATTCTTTTTGCTTTCCAACTTGTAGTTTGAGCAAAAGATGTCACACCCATACAGATGACTAAGAGAATAATAGTTAATCTTTTCATTTTAATATCTTTTAATTTTTACTTGTTCACTTGATGTTTTGGCTTAATACATTACTTCGTCCAATTTCCTTGCAACATGTATTTCGTCAATTTTTAGTTTTCCACCTGTTCTTCCGCTAAGGGCAAATTGTAAACGGTCGAAAGTAAATTCTCCCTGGTAACTTGCCGTAGGAATCATATTATTTTTATTCTCGGGATTGATATAAATATTCAAAGTATCCTGGCCAATTGTTCCCAAATCAAATTCGAAAACTACACAAACTACCTTGTTGTCGTGTGTTGCAATCCAATTTATACTATCCTTCCTTTTCAGTGGATCTGCTAGTTTCAAATAAATCCCATCATTTTGAATGTTTATGGAGACCTGTTTTTCAGTTGGCCCATTCCAGCCGTTTTGAACTAACCAATTTACTTCACCAATACTCTCAGCTTCAAGGGCTTCAAACTGCACCAGCATGGAAGCATATACTTTCCCTCTGGATTGAGGTTCTATAAAGTAACGGGTGAAATGAGTTGGAATATCCTGACTTGTATTTTTCAACATTAAGGCCCCACCTTGCACTGGAAAATCTTTATACTCTAAATTTTCATTTATCACCTGAACCTGTTTACCACCCGACACATCTGCAATGGGCAAAAATCCTTCTATCAAAGGCAAAAAATCTTTCATCTGTGCGGAGTTACATTCTGTATATAAAGCCCCTGTTTCGTATTCATTATCAAGCGAAAAGCCATCATGAAGCGGCAAGCCAAAATGGTCGGCTGTTTGAACCCGGTATTCTTTTAAATTTTTATTGGCAGAGAATGTTGGAAAGACATGTTTTTCTGCATCTTCCCGACATGTGTATTCATCCAGGTCCATCCATTTTTTTCCATCAGAAGAACCTTGCAATGAATAAACCAGCTTATTGCTTACCGGTGATATTGAAACAATGGTTTTATTTTCTGAATTTGATACTTCTAAAACAGGTTGGTCATTGATTACTTTATCAAAATTGTGTTCAACCTTTTTATTTTCTGAACGGTATTTGGCATATTTGATGTCCCAGTTAAAATACCCGCGGTTGACTTCTGAGAAAAAAGAAGCCAATTGTTTCTTCATTTCTTCCTCGATATCCGGATACTTTTTTGTGGGTTGCTTCTGCGAGATGTCTGCTTTTAAGTCGTAAAGCTGAAATTCGGAGAAGCCATTGTTGACCGACCTCTGGTAATTTTCAGAAGAACCAACCAATGCAAATTTTGAAGCAATTAAAGCATGACGACCGGCAGAGATAATTGGAATAACTTTACGTTTTCCTTTCTCCCCTTTTAATACACCCAGTGCACTTATCCCATCCAGTCCTTCCTTATCAACATCCAGTCCGGCAAGTTCTGCAAAGGTTGGGAACCAGTCGCTCATATACACCAACTCATTACTCTTGCTACCTGCCTCAATCTTATTAGGCCAACAAGCAATTCCCGGAACACGGATGCCCCCTTCAAAAGAGTCACCTTTTAAACTTCTGAACGGACGGTTGTCTGCTTCAATTATTCCACCATTATCACTACAAAATACGATTAAAGTATTCTCCTTCATACCATTGTTTTCAACTGCCTTGACTACCTGACCAATGGCTTCATCCATGGCATCAACCATGGACATATAATGTTTTCGTGAATTCGCTTTTCTACCCTTCTCTGCATTGGGTCCTGCCCAGTATCCATCAATATCACTTTCTGGGTATTTATCCAATACCTTTTTTGGGGCATCAAGCGGATGGTGGGGTGCATTAAAAGAGAGATACATAAAAAGCGGCTGTTTTTTGTCGTGATTGTTTAGTAAATCAATAGCTTCGTTTGCCCACATATAAGTGGAATAGGTATTGCCCGACTCTTCACTATCTAAGTTTGAAGGAGGATAGACTTTTTCACCGTTACGGAGCAAATCGTTTACTCCCGCATGCGTATAGTTCCAGTAAGAAATTGCTCCATTTATACACACAAAGGAATGATCGAATCCCTGTTTATGGGGTAAGTATGACTGTTTATGTCCGCCCACATGCCATTTACCAATTATGGAAGTACGGTAACCTCCTTCTTTCATTTTTTCTGCTATGGTTTTTGCTTCTCCTGGAATACCAGTATAGGATTCAGAAAGAACAATATGCTCATGCAAACCATAGCGATAGGGATAATTTCCGGTAAGAAAAGCTACCCGCGACGGAGAACATTGTGGCTGAACATAATTTCGTTCCAGAAACATTCCTTTTTCAACCAGTTTATCGAGGTTAGGTGTTTGAATAGAAGAGCCTTGCCAGCTCATATCGGAGTAACCCATATCATCGGCAAGAATGAAAATGATATTAGGTTTTTCCTGAGCTTTAACGGCAATCGCAATCAATATCGCTATTAAAATAAATACTAATCTTTTCATTTTTTTTATTTTAAATAGCTTTGAACAAGAGTATAATCATACAAAATCATTAAGTGACATAAAACGACATTAATCAATCGACAGATAAAAATACTTTAGATTCTTAATTTTTTCCCTTCTTTATCTAATCTATTTTTGCTACAACCACATCTTTTTAGTTTACATTATATGTATTTTCTTTTATATCCGAATCAGCAGCAACAAGCTCCTCTGCTTTAAACAGCAGTATGAATCCAAGCAAAAGAAACACTGAAAAGATTGTTGTTATTCCCCAGATGGCATCCCAGTTATATCCGGCAGTGGTTTTGTAATGATGAATGAGCCGGGCACATAAAAAATTGCCCACCAGTAAACCTGCTCCAAAAGTTACCAGGAATATAAATCCCTGAGCTTGTGATTTTAACTGAGCCGGCGCTTTTTTGTCGATGTAAATCTGGCCTCCTACATAGAAAAAACCGAAAATCAACCCATGAATCAAAATCCCGATATAATACATCCAGGGTTGGGAAACCACGCCACCTGCATAAAATGAAAGGTAGCGGATGGATAAAGCAATCAGTCCGAGAACCATGGTTTTCCGCAGACCGAAATTTTTTATGGCCATCGGCACCAGCAACAAAAATCCCAATTCGGCCAGCACGCCCCAGTTGATGGTGATGGAAATGTATTTGGTGTTGATGTTCAGCAGGAACTCTGAAAAATAGGAATAGTACATGGCAAAGGGAATCATGGAAAGGAAGGAAAACAGGATGAACAGGGCGAAATTCCTATCTTTCATTAACTGAACCGAACCCAGTCCGAAGGCATCGATGAGCGTTGATTTTTGTCCTTTTGCCAATGGGGGTGTGTTGGGTAGCGAAAGGTTCAGGAAAACGGCTACAAAACTTACTGCTGCACCACAATAAAAAGGGAGGTGTGTCCCGTCGAATATAATATTCAGAAGTTTAATAAAAACCAGGCTGAATATTCCCGAAGTCACCCATCCAATTGACCCGAATACCCGCACTTTAGGAAAATCTTCCGATGGTAAATGTGCCATGGCGATGGCAGAAGTTAAACTCCACGAAGGCATGTAGGACAGCATGGCCAGGAGCAAACTGATGAACAGGATGTCTGGATTACTGGTGGTTGCGGCCCAGAGCAGCATTATTGCATGAATAAAATTCAAACCCGCCAGTACTTTTTGCGCCGGCCAGAACCGGTCGGCCAGCATGCCCACCAGTGGCGAAGCCATACAGCCGATAGCCATAGAACTCAGAATTAGAGCTTTTTGGGTACTGCTCACTTCCAGGTTGGTGAGGTACGCTGCCAGCGGAACCCACCACACAGCGTACATCATATACTGGAACAACATCATTAGGGAGAGTTTGAATTTGACCATATTTATTTTAGTTTCTTTTTAAAATTTCAACGTTACGAGTACATCCTCAATTTGAGGCACATCAATTTCAAGTCTATTCGAATTGTAGCTGAATCTTACCGGTTTTGAATTGGCAAATACTTCCCTTGGTTCCTTTTCTGAATACGCTATGAATTTGCCACCTTCCAACAATTTCAGTGAAATTATGTCCTCTGTTAACTGATTAAATTCCAAAATTATTCCTCCCGGATTGTATTTACTAACTACTCCAATTGGTGCGAATCCATTTTGCACAGGGACATAAGTAAAAAGGTTAAAATCCAATTCTTTTAGTTTTACCGGTATTGCATCCTTTTTAGAATATAAATCCAAATCGTCGTTTGCAAAGCTGTAAACTGCAAATTTTTCTCCTTCAATATTCTCGATATCAGTTGCTTTTATTTCTTCAGCAACAGTAACAGAATTTACAGGATTGTAGGAACAATTAAAAGCTCCTACAATTCCACCAACAAGGTTTGTATTGTAAATTTTTACTGCCTTTTCATTCGTAAGCGGATTTGTAAATAATGAAGAGGTACAAACTCTGCCTACGTCATTACATCGCAGCAATTTACCTTTTGATGTCATTAATTTATCCAAAACTGTTTTGTCTTCCGAACCTATGGTTTCTGTTGTATATACGGGCCCTCCAGAGATAGCTCTTGCTGCGGCATGAAAGGCGCCGGACTCATGTCCCGATTGAAACATATCCCAATCGGGCAATACAATTTCACCCATCCAGAAACTGGTGTGGGCATTGGTAAATACGTGAAATCCGTGCGTTTCAGGTTTGTCGGGAAAAAAGTCGCCGGATGAACGGGTTACGTTGGCTGTTAATGCATTAAACAGGTAGTCGTTTGAGCAGGACGAGCAATTAATCATTTCATTATTCAAATGCACGTTAATTGCCGATTGTAAACCATCCATAAAATCGTTTAATACTTTTGCCCTGCCTCCCCGGTTGTTTCCGGTGGTTTCAATCCAGGTCATTGCATCAATCTTAACACCATCGGCTCCCTGTTTTCTTAAAAAAGAATAGTATTCGTTGTAATAGGTGTAAAAGTCTTCGGGAATATTAATATTGCTTCCAACAAAACCAGGGTAAAACAGAGGACCAACAGTCGCCTCATAACCCACATTTTTAGCATTTTTTTTATTTAATAAATAATCCATTCTTGGGGGGGGCAAAATGCTCACTTCCTTCGAATTATTTGGGAAACTATTTTTATCAACACCTTGAAATTTTCCCCACAATGCTTGCCACACCAGCACTTTATCCAAGCCATATTCATCCTTTAACATTGTGATAGCTTCTCCCAAACCTTCAGGAAATTTATATGTGTCTGCCTTGTAAGAACTTAATCTTTGTCCATCCTCAGAACTGGCTTGCCAGCCATCGTCAATAATCATGTACCTTACCGGAATGTCTTTTTGTTTGAAATTTTCCATGGCATAAGCCAAAGTATCTCTGTTTAGATTTTTATATAAAGCATTCCAGGTGCACCATCCAAAGTAATCCGCAAACCAGGGTTCATTTTTTTCATTTCTAAGTTTGAATGTTTGCAACTCTTGCTGAATTTCAGCGGAAGCTTGCTTGATCATTTTTTGAGGATTATTTCCTGAAAGAAGGTATAGTCCTAAGAATTCATTTATTAGCAAAGTGGAATCACCAGTTTCAGCAATCAATTCTATTCCTTTCGTTTTTTTGCCTCCAAGACTGCATCTTGTTTTACTGTCAACCAAAGGAATAAACATGAGGTATTGTGAACTCCCTCTGTCGATAATTAAAAATTGAGTTTCAATTGGAATATTCTCAATATCTGTTCCAACAGATGGTACCATCCAGCATGATTTATTTCTGTAGGATGCCGAAAATTGTTTAAATCTGGGAATAGTGTCAATTTCGATAAAATGTTCGTCTGATTTTGCCTCGGTTTTAAAAATTATAAAATTTCCTTCCACATGGTTTTCAATGGTTTTTGAAATGATGTTCCTAATGTCGGATTTTGATGTTGCGATGAATTTTCCGGCGTGAAGAGAGCCGATTGTATGGAGCAAAATCAGTAAAATAATTATTTGTTTCATTGTTGCTGGTTTTGTTCTTACGGTGCACACATAACAAGCTTTTCAAATAACTTTTCAGGATGCACACAAATTTTATACATGTTTTGATTCCCCTGGATAAAGTCCAGAGATGTTGTTCGTTTATTTTGCCAATTCCTGTTGTTCTTTGAACTGTTTTCGCAAGCTCTCAATCAATTCCTTGTTACCAGGTTGTAATGCGAGATTATATTTTTCGTCGGGATCGGAATTTATGTCATACACTTCCTCATAGCCATCAGGACTATCGGGATAATAAAGATATTTATATTGTTCTGTGCGGACTCCTTGCGACCTTGGGATTGTTGGTGCCGGATAAAGATGCTCGTAGTAGAAGCTCTTTCTCCAATCCTCCACGTTATTGTTATAAATGGCCGTAAGTGATGTCCCCTGCATATTTTCATCTTCAACAATTCCGGCAAGCTGAAGAATGGTTGGTGCTAAATCAATATTTAGAACCATTTCGTTGTAGGCTTTTCCACGTTTTTCTAGTTCAATGGTTGGGTCGTAGATCAAAAAGGGTACTCGGATTGACGGTTCGTGACCATACCATTTCCCGGCAAGGCCATGTTCACCCAAATAAAAACCATTGTCCCCCATATAAATAATTATTGTGTTTTTATCCAGACCTTTCTCCTTCAATTTTTTTCTCAGGTCACCAACTACATCGTCAATACCAGTAACCAGGCGATAATATCCTTTTACCGATTCCTGGTATTTTTCAGGAGTTGAAAATCTTAATTCCCACCGTTTACGTGCTTCGTTTAACTTTCCATCGGGCCTGTTTCTAAAGAAATCAGGGAATTGATTGTAATATTTTTCATTGTTTATTTCGGGAACTGGTATAAAATCGTTTCTGTATAAACCAGCGTATTTTTTATTGTAGATAAACTGCCTAGGGTCTCCGTCTTGTACATGCGGGGCTTTAAAACTTACCGAAAGGCAAAAAGGATTATTCGTTGAGACTTTATCAATAAATTCATTTATGTGCCGGTGAATTAACTCGGTATAATGTGTAGTATCACCCGATGCACTGATATTTTCGTAATCAGGTTGCCCATTTTGACCCCAGAAATAATCGTAGGCTGCCTTTTCGCGTTTCAAATCGCCTTGACCAACGCCGTATTTCCCAACAAAACCAATTTGGTAACCACCTCTTTTTAATTGAATCGGGTAAGTATTTTGAAATTGTTTTTCTGTAAGTTCTTCTTTAAAACCAATAACACCGTTTCTACTAATGTATTGACCTGTTAATATACTAGCCCTGCTACTTACACAGATAGATGTGGTAACAAAAGCATTTCTGAAAAATACTCCTTCTTCGGCCATTTTATCGAGATTGGGTGTTTTTATAATTGTATTTCCGGCAGCACCCAGGGCATCCCAACGATGGTCATCGGCAAGCAAAAAAATTATATTAGGTCTCTGGCTTCTATTACAGCCTGACAAGACAAGTAAAAACAGAAGCACAGTTGAAAAGTGGCGTAAGGTCATATGGCTAAAGTGATTTAGTTAAAAAAGCGCAAAAAATAAAAGGGAAGGAATATGGGGTGCGAATCCCCATATTCCGTTTTCCTTTGCTAACTATACTAACTATCGAAACTAAACTCTATGAAAAAACACTAATATCCTGGATTTTGTCCTGCTGTTCTTCCGTTTACCTGGTTGGCAGGATCCATCCATACCGGATTTTTTTCCAACCAACCTATATAAATGGGGAATAGGTAATTGCGATCACTCGGCCAAATAATATTATGCATCTTTATCGACTTATACCCACCATTTTGTGTGTCCCGTCTAATGCCGGTACAAGGTTGATTCAGGTAGATATCGGCCTTACGCGTTCTGATAAGATCCCAGTAATGTTTGTAGCCTTCGAATGATAATTCAACAGCACGTTCGTACCAGATAATATCTAACAGTTCATCAACAGAAGGTATGGCTCCATAAGTTTCATTAATTGTTGGCAGGCTTCCCCTTTGCCTTACAGCATCCAATGCATCAATTGCACTCTGGTCAACCTGTCCTAATTTAAATTTCGCTTCTGCATACATCAAAAGTACCTCTGCGTACCTGAACACCGGAGAATTACAGGCTTCTGATTCTAATAAATTCGATGTACCCAGTGATGGATTTGTTCCCTTTATACGGCGATAACCTGTACTCAATTCTCCTCCTGGCTTAATAAGCGCTTGCTTACCTGCACCCCCCTCAAGGGTAAATACATAATTTGCCCAGGTTGCTCCATCATAAAGTATGCTTTGATAAAAGCGTTCCTCGCGGTTTTCAAATGGATTTATTGGATCATAACCCGATGCCGGATCATCAATGGGTAAACCGTTATCCATGCGGTACATTTCTACCAATTCCTGAGTTGGCAGATAACTTGCATTTGGTCCTCCCGGATGCCATGTAGTCCATGGTCCGTGCCTAACTGTACGAAGCGAAGGATTGGTGCTTGCAACATGAGGAAGAGCCCATATTGTTTCAGAATTCCAGTTATTCCCTTCCAAAAACTGATCATTATAATTTGGAAACAGGCTATACGTACCCAAATCCATAATTTGCTTACATGTTTTTGCACATGCATCGTAATAGGAATTGGCATCACCAAGGTTACCAATTTCGGCAGGTCTTGGGTCGGCAGCAATATCGCCCATATACAATTCTATATAAGCTTTTAATGTCAACGCTGCCCCTTTTGTTACATGCCCGTTGCCTACTTCATTTGGTAAATCATTTGCAGCTTCGCCCAATTCTTTCACCATAAAGTCATAAATATCCTGAATACTTGCACTGGGACGAAATATATCATCGCCCATTTCTTTCTGGTTCAATACTTCAGTAATCAAAGGAACACCACCATAACCTTTCCATAATTCCTGATAGAAAAAAGCTCTTAGTACTCTTGCTTCAGCCACTCTTTTTATACGCCATTCATCAGAGAAATTGTCTTTAAGCTTCTCCACGGTTTCCATAAAAAAGTTGCAATTTCTTATAAAACCTGTTACAAAATCATATTTAAACGGCGAAGCAGGATAACCATGATTATATAGTCCCGGGTTATTTACAGAAGCGCTATATGCCCTTTGTTCTGATGCAACGTACGAGATAGCCCAGTTAAATTTAGATACGTAATAATGCGACCACATATTCAAATTTTCGTAAGTAGAGTGATCATTAAAATGCCTGTTACCCGGAGCTCCCCAACCACTAGATTTTTCCGGATCGGGAAGGCTCATATATATTTCGTTCATAAATAAGTCGCCACCGGCCTCGGTTTCAAACACAGCTTCAGTGGATAATTGATCTTTCGGAGTAATTTCAAGAAAATCTTCCTTGCAAGAATAGGTTCCAAACAGTAAAAACACCGCAATTACTGTTGTTAATATGTTATTTATTCGTTTCATTTTTAATATTCTTAATGGGTTACAATTCATAATTAAAAATTAACATTAATCCCGAATGTAAATGTTCGTTGCTGAGGATGGTACCAGCCTCTTCCTGAGCTACTATTCCCATGTGATGTAGCTTCAGGATCAATGTCGTAATCAAGCACCTCCGACCAAGTCAGAAGGTTTACACCGGAAGCATAAAGACGAACAGAACTTAAACTTACTCTGTCGGTCCATGCTTTAGGTAAGGTATAACCAAGTTCAGCATATTTTAAACGCAGGTATGAAGCATCTAACAAATAAAAGGTTGTTTGAGCTCTATAGTCATTATCATTTAAACCATTTGGAGAAAGTGCCGGAAACCTCGCATCCGGATTTTCCGGGGTCCAGCTATTGTTAAGCAAGAACGCAGCAAAGTTGCCCGATGTACCCCAGGCATTTGTAAACGGACCTTCTATATAGGTTGAAGCATGTCCTGCCCCTTGGAACATAACGTTAAGGTCCAATCCATGCCACGCCAAATCAGTTGCTAAACTATAAACAATTTCAGGTATAGCAGGATAACCTATTCTCTGCTCATCTGTATAATCAACTACACCATCCCCATTTACATCTTCATATCGTATGCTCCCGGGCTTTATAATCCCACCAATTAATTGTTCAGGGAAACCATCATCAGCGTTAATGATGCCATCGCCATTTTTATCGTCTTCTACCTGGAATAGTCCTTTATCAATTAATCCAAAGAATGCTCCTAGTTCCTTACCTGTGCGTGAACGTATTGGATCTTCCGCTGTAGCAGGATTTTCAAAAATTTCAATTAGTTCATTATGCGCATAGGTAAATGTACCGCTCAAACCCACATTTAAACCATTATTAAATCTTTTATTTCCACTTAGTAAAAATTCAATACCGCCGTTTTTCATTTTACCTGCATTTACCTGTCCCAAACCTATGCCATATTCCTGAGGAACCGAAGCATTTGGACTTACCAACATATTATCTCGAGTTTCGTTGAAATAATCCACTTCACCCGATATTAATCCTTCGAATAACGTAAAATCTATACCTATATTAAATTTATTTGCTTTTTCCCATGTTATATCGGGGTTTCCTTCTCTGGATGCATATACACCTTGAGTTGGGGAATTGCCAAACGGGAAAGAATTACCATATAAAACAAGCGAACTGGAATACTGGTTAGGTCCCCCCGCAAGGTTACCCGATTGCCCCCAGGAAGTTCTCAACTTCAGATTATCTATCTTTTCCATTCCAGCCATAAATGATTCTTCTGAAATTCTCCAACCTAATGAAAAAGAGGGGAAGAAACCGTATTTTTTATCTGGGGCAAAATAATAATGCCCATCGTAACGTCCGGCAAGTTCCATCAAATACTTTTGGGCGTAGTTGTAGGATACACGATATACATATCCTACCTGAGAAGCCTCAGATGAACTACCACCGTTGGATTGATTGTCTTTATCAGCACTACCAAAATTCAATTCATCTATTGGTAACTCATAATTGGTACGTCCTGCTGAAAAAGTTCTGTAATCTGATTTGCGGGCTTCAAAAACACCCAGCATGGAAATGCTGTGCTCTTCAATTTCTTTATTGTAAGTAATAATTCCCTGACCTGTATAAGTATTCCAGGTTGGTTGCGACTGACTGAGTGAGTGCTTGCCAGTACTTTCCACTTCATCAAAAGTATAAGGATCGGTGGTTTTATTTATTTGATAATAAGTTGAAGCGGGTTCTGACCAGTTCTTATTGAAGTTTGTTGCATAGTCATATGCAAAAACACCTTTTACCCTTAATCCGTTAAGAAGTTCCTGTTCTATTGATAATGTAGACAATAACTTTGTCCGGTCTGTAGTATTCTTCCCCTTGTAAATTTGATCATGGTAAATTGTTCCATGTGAAGTTTTTGCTATTTTGCCATCACTCCAATAAACCACATCTTGTGTAGGATCCATTGAATATGCCGACGTATAAATACTTGTTCCGCTTGCTGAAGGTCCCTCCAGTAATTCTTTAAATCCATTTAAAGCTAAACTAATGGTCGTTTTATCCGTTGGAGTCAGGTCAATTTTTGTATTTAATCCCACTCGGTTTAAATCTTCTGTTTTAAAGTTTGCCTGCTGGTACAAATAATTAATACCAGTGTAATACTGTACCATTTTTGTACCCCCTGATGCCGAAAAATTGGTTTGTGAAATAGGAGCATTTGGTTTCAGCATATAATCATATGGATTTTGATTGGGATAAAGGTTTTTGTCAACACTTGGATCGCCTTCAACCGACCTTTTGTACATGACAATATCTTCTTCTGAAAACCTTCTGTCTGCAACAGGTACACCAACATTATTCTGTGCTTCATTATATCCCCTGGCATATTCGTAAGAGTTCGCATAACCTGGTATTATAGTAGGATTTTGAAACCCTATATTGCTGTTGAGTTTAAACTGTGGTTTTCCACTTGTGTTACCCGATTTAGTGGTAATCAGAATTACTCCGTTCGCTCCGGCCATACCATAAGGAGCAACCGCTGCAGCATCCTTTAATATGGTATATGATTCAATGTTACTGGGATCAATTTCATTTAATGAGTTTCGCGGAATACCATCAACAATTACTAGAGGCGCATTATTTCCTGTTGTACTAACACCACGAATATAAATGTCAGTTTGGTCATTACCTAATTCACCACTAGTTTGTCTTGTAATAAGCCCTGTCATTCTTCCTACAAGGGCGTTACTTGCATTGGCAACCGAAACGTTTTCAATTTTCTCTGCCTTCATGGCACTTACCGATGATGTCAATGAGGTTTTCTTTTGTGTACCATACCCCACGGCAACTACTTCTTCCAAACCAATAACATCGCTTTCCAGTACCACATCTATTGATGTTTTACCTTCGAGAGCAACTTCTTTGGTTTTCATTCCGATAAATGAAAATACCAAAACATCGGTTTGTGGATTGGCACTAATGGTGTAATTCCCATCAACATTGGTAACCGTACCATTTTGCGTACCTTTTACAATTACAGTTACACCCGGCATGGCTTCTTCCATATCCGATGTAACTTTACCTGTGATACTTGTTAGTTGAGCAGAAACCAGATTGGTTAACCCCAACACCAAAACAAGTACGATAACAATCTTTAAAAAGAAATGTGATTTTTTTTTCATACTTTGATTTGTTTAAGTTTAAATAAATAGATTTCATATCTCGTTTTATATCAATTTTTGTTGGCACCTCGATGACGAGAAAAAATTTTAGTAAATGCCACAATTCAAATGTAGAGGGAAAAAACAACAGTAACATTAGAGGATTTGACTAATGATACATGTGAAATTGACTTTTGCCATTTAGGTTTTAACGTGTGCTTTGAGTTTCATGTCATTTATGCATGTGAAATTGACTTTTTTCGCATGAGAATTTGACTTTCATGGCTGATTTTTTGGATGATAGTTACTGAATTGTTCTTAACATATCAAACTGCTCTTCGGGAAAAACCGCCGGTTCTTTTTGTTTTTTAACCATTCGGCAAATTGCTTTTTTACTGGCTAATTCCGAATATTTTTGCGAGAGATCTGTTGTTTCACCGATATCTTTTGTGATGTCAACCAAAACCGGTCCCTGGGTATCCCACCCCACCAATTTCCATTTTTCGGTGCGCACATACCAGACAGGCGAAAAGCTGCCCGAGCTAATCTTATGTTTTGATTTTGCAGTAAGTTCGGCAGTAACCACTTTGCTTTTTGGACCCTACTTATTTATAAATGGCGCCTGCGAATCAGAGCCCAAAAAAGTAGTTTCTCCTTTTGTTTTTTTTCCATTGAGTATGGGTAAGAAGCTTTGTCCATTGAGCGGTAGCGAGTCCGGAACATCGATATTTGCCAGGTCAGGCAACGTTGGCATCACATCAAGCATAGAAACCTGTACATTGGTCGATCCTTTTTTACCATCCGGCATTTTAACATTAAATGGTACGCGCACTGCCCCTTCCCAGGGCGTCCATTTGCATCCTTGCAAGTGACCGTTTCTCGGAACAGAAACTCCAAAAAAACAGCTTTAAGTAATCGTAAAATCATGCGCATAAGGACCGCATGCCTTACCGATATCGGAGCCGTACAAAATAATGGTGTTATTCAACTCGCCCATGGCTTCTATCTTTATAAGGATTTGGCTAATCCCATGATCCATCCCGCAAATCATTCCAAAATAATTGTCCAAATTTTTACAGCCGCTGTTTATTGCCTAACCGTATTCTGTTGAAGGATAAGGCATTGTCCCAATAGGTTCGTTATATACCACATGCAAAAAAAATGGTTTCTGCTCTTTTTCAGTCCTACCCAATTGATGCTTCGAAATCCATAGTTTTTGTAGTCTTCCGCCACTCCTGAATTTTCATAGCACCCATATTAAATGGAAGAGCAAAATCAGAGTAGGCACCAAATTCACAAAAGCCCTCGTCGTCGGAAATAATCAACAATACATTGGGTTTCCCAAAGCCTGTCTTCTTTTCTGAAATGGATTGTAAAAAAGCTTTATTAGAAAAAGAGACTATTACTAATATCCCAGTCAGAATATGGCATTTCTTTTTGTAAAATTTGAAAGTCATAATCGATGATAGAGTAAAAAGGGAGAACAAAAAAAAATATTTTGACCATAATATTTATCTTCATTGTTTTTGATGTATTGGTTTGAAATGGTTGTTGCTGATAATTAAATACTTACAATTGTCAGTTATAATAGATGAACCATTGGATTTTCCTTGTTCCATAATGTTTCCTCTTACTATCCCTCCATCAATATTACTCAGTTCAATAGCCGCTGCCTGGCTCTGTATCTGCGGAGAAGTACGCCATCCACTAAAGAAATTATCAATAATATTTATGTTTTTTGCATATACATTCTTCCCTTTAGTTAAAATCCGAACAGAATTCCAGGCAGTATTAATAAAGGTGTTGTTGCGAATAGTAGTATTTGCAGGAAACGGTCCTTCGTAAAAAGAGCCAATTTCATTTCCCAGATAAATGCCAGAACCTCCTACTCCTATGAAGGAGTTGCCTTCAATCAATCCGCCACTGGAACGGGCAAGGATTCCGTAGCGGCGTTGCTCCCTAAAGGTATTGTTACGTATTACATAATCCTTGCCCGATGCACTGACATTATATAATCCTGTAAATTGAAGTTTCTCCGTACCTCCGGGAAATAAATTATCGCCCTGATGTAATCCCACATTAGGAATAGGTTTATTGAGTGTAATGATATTCCACGCCTCTCGTTTATCTTTCGGTGATGGTTGTTTTTCTACTTTTAAAACAACAATATCCTGAGTAACTGAACCAGAATTTGGAGTGTAAGCCAAAAGTGTATCACCCTGTTTTGGGGCACTGCCTAAGTCTCCTTCCGCAATCAAATACTTATTATCACCCATATCTACTTTTATCCAGTAAGGACAAACGGAGATATTGATTGCATCATCGAGCAAGCCTTCGTATAATCCATTTTCAATTACAGGGCCTAATGCATTGTGTTTGCAATGAAATCCATCTTTTGGTGTGGTAATTAAGCGGTCGGTCCCTGGTTTAAAGGTAATGTTTACACCATCCACATAAATGCGCCCATTATTTTGGGTAAAAGCATGGGTCATACCATATTTTGCAGTATAAAAAGTATAGTCTTTCAAATAAATGTCTTTGCTATTATGTACCCATATATTACCACCGGCTCCACCATATTTTAATGTAATGACAAAGCGATCGTCCTCATTCAATTCAGCTATGTGACTTTTGTAATCGTCACTCAGTTCCACACAAACAATACCTTTATCTGCCTGCGTAACATCTTTAATAAAAAGATGCATTATGGCTTCAGGCTTGCGTCTGCGCTCCAAAGGATCTATGCAAACGCCCCATCCCCATTGTGGTTTTTTGTTGATTTTTCGATAAACCTCAACAGGATCATCATAGCCTTTGTGAATTTGGATATAAAATTTCCCCTTCTCTTTCTCCACATTGGTGATAGTCCCCTGGGTAAATGGCAACGGAAAGCAGTCGAACTTAAAACCACGAAAAGTAATGTCTTCACAATTTTCAACGTTCAAAATGCTGTTGAATGGATTATTGATAATTTCAGCTCCATTGCCTTCAATGCTAATGCCCGCGACATTCTTGAGATTGATATGATAATTGTCCTCGCCGTATTTATCCAGACGATAGGTAAGCTTATCAAATACTATTTTTGAACCTTTTCCTGCACGGACTGCTGCGTCCACTGCTTTACGAATGGCTGGTCCGTCGTCGTTTATGCCATCTCCCAAGGCACCATAATCTGCCACATAAAATTCTTTGTTGCTGTTTGTGCAGGAAGTCACATACCCGACAAAAAAAATCAATATTATATATTTAATTTTATTCATTTTTACTAATTTTTTGACTTTTCATAGTATTACTATATTTTTATCGTTTGATATTTTAGGTGGTATATACTCTCCGCTCCATTCTTCAATCAAATCCGTTTTATTGTTCCTAAAAAAACGGTCATCTAATTTCGCAATATTTTTTTTGACCCTCTTAATTATTTTCTAAATCGTTAAAAAACAGGCTACTCATTGCAGATCAGCATCTAACATTTTTTCATACGCTTCCCATAATTCCGCATCGCTTACCCAACCACGTACCAATCCGATTTCGTCGATACTGCCTTCGAAGAAATTACCATTACCTTTAACATTGGAGGCCACCCGTGGTAACAATGACCTGGGAAAGCTTAACTTGCCCGAGATTTTAAATGTTTCGCTCGCATGTTTTATCGATACAACACCACTATTTACAATATCACCCTTAAGACATGTAAGTGTAACCTTGTTATCAGTGCCAATACGTAATGCAATAAAAGACCAATGATTGAGCGGCAATGCACCAAAGTCTTCGTAAACATGTTTATAAACCTGCCCCTCTTCTGTTTTTAATAAAAGCTGTAATTTTTGCTCACTATTGATTTGCAATCGATAACCCGAACCAGAATCTTCTATTGGGAGAATATTATCCGTCATATCAATTACATTTGCGATGCCTTTGGTGACTACCTCGGGACGTAACCATAAATAAGAAGTTACCGGGGAAGGACATTTAAATTCGGTCGTTGAAGGAGTTTTACCAATTGTCATGGAACCACTTTTAAAACGGAGTGCCTTTCCCTTAATACCATCTGTAATATGACAGTTTTTGGTGTAGTATCCATTGGTCTTCGGCGGCATAATAATATCCTGAACAATACGCGACTTACTATCTATCTGTTCAAAGTCGATCCGTATCCACTGTCCGTTTAGTAATTTAGCTCGTTGATTGGCTTTCTTTTGATCGTTAACTTTTTGATGAAACTCCGGTGAAAATACCGGTTCCAGTATCTTTTGATCGGCCATTACCTTTAAAAGGTTCCGATCAAGACATGTGGATAACATTTGTCTTTTCTTTAGATTATTCAGAGGTTTATTCGGTTCTTCGCCTGGATTATTTCGTATATTGGAGAAAAAATGACCCGGCACTGATCGCCCATCAGCTGTCTTTACATCATTACGTTTGCTTCGTACTTCTTTATAATCGCCAAGCCGAATAGCATAATTACCCCAAAAACTCCAGAAAAGTTCGTCATTCGGACATTCAGTACGATCTTGTAACCAAGGCAATACATTATGTCCATCGTAAATATCAGGGATAGATTGAGCTCCGGCCAGTGCTATGGATGTAGGTAAAATATCGAGTGAAGAGATCGGCTCCGTTTCAACCTTTCCGGCTGGCAGTGTGCCAGGAAATGCCACAATAAAGGGAACGCGTATTCCACCTTCAAAAAGATGACCTTTACGCCCTGCCAAAGGATCATTCAGAGAACCATTTTGCGGAGTTTCGCCGCCATTATCACTGAGAAACCAAACCATTGTATTTTCTGCCTGTCCGCTTAGACGAATGGTTTCGATCACCTTTCCTACTCCATCATCTAAAGACTCCATCATTGCAGCCAGCACCCCACGGACACCATTTAGATGAGCATACTTTGCAAGTTTTTCTTTCTTTGCCACCATTGGAGTATGTGGTGCATTATAGGAGAGGTAAAAGAACCAGGATTCGCTTTGATGACGTTGAATAAAGGCACAGGCTTCATCAGTAAGGTAATCTGTCATATAAGTCTCCGGATCCAGGTTCTCGACGAATGATGGCTCAATTTCAGACTCACGCTTACGCAGATAACGGTTATCGATACCACGCCAAAGGTTCCACTCAGAACCTGTCTCGCTGTAGTTGTAATAATGTGACATACCACCATCATGCATGTTAACAAAATCGAAACCACGTAACCAAGGTGCATTGTTAATCTCCGGTGGGTGCACATACTCCGGATTTTTGTATCCAACATGCCATTTACCGGCCATTCCAGTAACGTAGCCACGAATTTTCATCTGCTCCGGAAGCGTCAGAAGCACCGATTTTGGAGGTAATCCGCTCTGATTGATGATATCATTATATCCAAAACGATCCTGAAATACTCCACTAATTAGCCCAGCCCGTGAAGGTCCACATTGCGGCGCAGTAACATACCCATCCGTAAAACGAATACCGGATTCTGCCAAACGATCAATATTGGGAGTTAAAATCTCAGTAGATCCCTGACAACTCAGATCGCCATAACCCAAATCGTCAACAATAATAACAAGTACATTAGGCTGTTGAGCCTTAAGCTGTCGAAATGCTCCGGGCAACAGAACCGTAATGTATATCAGGAATAGAGTAATTTTGGTTTTCAGCATAATTTGATTTTTGGTTTTAAAACTCAGATTCTACAAGGATTAGTACCAGTAATTCGCCTTCTTACATATTTTGTATCGTATATCCCAATCGTCCATGGCTTGTTCCCAGGTAACTCCTAACTTCTCTTTTTCTGTTTTTATTCTTTTGAATACTTCTGGACGGACTTGTTTGAATTTTTCCCAGTCGATTACTTGCGCACCATATTGTGGTCGTTTCCCATAAACATCATAAGTATAGGTTGACGGATTCTCTTTCCGCCATTGCTCAAACATTTTACGGGCTTCTACTATTTGTTCCCGGTAATCCGGATTATTGATCAGGTTTTCACTCTCCAGTGAATCATTTGCAAGGTCAAAGAACTCTTCAACAGGCGGGTCGAAATAAGTCCATCGTATATATTTTGATGTTTTGGTACGCAAACCCACATTGCGGGGAATATAAGGCATAGGTGCAGGCGAGGTATAGTGCTCAAAGAAAAAATGGTCACGCCAGCTGGTCTTTTCATTGTTGATAATCGGTTTCAGGGATTTCCCATCCATGGTTTCGGGGATTTCTATTCCTGCCATTTCCAACAGTGTTGAAGCAATATCAATGTTTAAAACCATTTCATCAGAAGTGATTGCTTTCTGCGCTTTTTCTCTGGGATCGTATATCATAAACGGAATTCTCAGACTGGCATCATAAGGGGTCCATTTTCCACCAAGTTGCTTTTCTCCATGATGTGTACCATGATCGGAAAGAAAAATAATGACCGTATTGTCTGCAAATCCTTTTTCTTCCAGCATCTTAAAAATTTTACCCACAGAACGATCTACACTAACCACTTTTTCGTGATAATAACGCGAATATACATTGGGATTCCATGTGCCATCCTTCATATAAAAAGCATCGTAACATTTACGACCAAAGCCGTTCTTCACAAGATCCGGCAAATTATCATATGCTTCAGGTGAATCCATAGGATTAAGTCCAAAAAAATAATTTTCGAGCAGATTGTCATCTTCAGGAGCCACTTCCGAGGATTCGTGAGGTTCCTTGTAGTTTAGTTGTAAATTAAAAGGCTGTCCATCAGGCACCTGATCTAAAAATTCTTCGGTTTTAACAGATAGCCATTCGGCATCGTGCATTCTATGCCCTTTATAATTCCGAAAAGCAGGCCCCTGATCGGCTTGCCCTTCAAAAACATCAAATGCTATTTTTTGCTCTTCTGATACACCAATACCGTACTTACCCAATGTTCCGGTAAAATAACCAGCCTTTCGCAAATGAACCGGATAGCTGTCGTAAAAAACCTCATCTTCCATTTCGGTTAAAAAATGATGTACCCGGTTATTCGAGGCGTAACGCCCGGTTAAAATACAGGCTCGCGAAACCACACATATTGGAGTGGTAACAAATCCATTGGTAAAACGAATGCCTTCATCTGCCAGTTTGTCCAAGTTTGGGGTTTTTATGGGGCAATTGGCATTGTAACAACCAAGTGCATCCATTCTCTGATCATCAGTCAGGATTACTAAAAAATTGGGCCTTTTCTCATCTTGCGAGCAAGAGACGAATAGAAGTATAATGGCAAAAATTGCGAGACAATTTTTCATAAGTAATTTCTTGAAAGATTATTTTGCTTAAAAATACAACACATTCATTATTTTATGCATAGTGTAACTGACGAATATTGCATGAGTAATTGACCTTTTTATTACTTATCGGTGAAGTATTGATTTTTTTTTAATTTTGACTTTTAAAGCTAATTTTTCGTTTGGACTAAAACAAAAAGTTGAATGGCAAAATCAATTAAATATGCTTATTTAAAGCTTCTGGTTTTTATAATTAACGTGCTTTTTGTTCAAACATTATCTGCTCAGAAGTCGTTCTCTTTCGAGCGAATTGATGCCGCAGATGGTCTTTCGGATAATCAGGCCATTTGTATCCATCAGGACAAAGAAGGTTTTATTTGGATTGGAACGATGACTGGGCTGAACCGATACGACGGAAAAACCTTTAAAACCTTAACACAAAGTTCTTTCGACAACAACACTTTTTATAATCAACGCATTGCAAATATTGAGGAAGACAATTACGGGAACCTCTGGCTGGAAGGTTTTGGAGGAGTAATCCAGCTATTTAATAAATCTACCCATTCAATAAAAAATTTTCCCGTTGATTTTGGCGAATACCCTAAAAATTCCAATTATAACCTATTTCTGCATGATGATGGTTTTGCAGTTTTGGCATTTGAGGCTATTGGTGTTTTTATAGTAGATCTGAAATCAGAAGTCTGCAAATTAATTGGAAAATACCAGTTCAGTAGGGATTTACTGGATCTGGATACACATGTTAGAGGTATTTTTGCGACCGACAAAAATAATATTTGGCTGGATACACGTTCGGGACCGGTTTATTTAAAAATAAATCCGGATTCAAAAAAGGGAGAATATGTACTCCTGACAAAAGCAAACCTATCGAACTCAAACTCTTCAAACTTGCACATAGCAGACTCTACACTTTATTTTGCCGTAAATGGTAAAGGCCTTGGAATCTATCAAACAGGATCTGAAAAATTTGAACTTACTGAAAATATTGCCGGTGTTGAATTAAAAAATATTACCTCTATCTCAGGTAATAATAATGAAATCTGGCTTTCAACTATTGACAATGGGATTATCTGCTTTTCGCCTGAAACCAAAGAACTAATTTTGCATATTAATCAATATAACAATAAAGCACTAGGGTATATCCATGATCTGTTTTTAACCTTCAATAAATCTTTGTGGTTCCGTGCGATGAACTTTCAAGGCGTTTTTCTCTATGAGAGGGAAGATGGTCAATTGAAATTCTTTCCCATCAATTTTGAAAAAAGTGAAAAAATAGAACCCTTAAATGTTCTTGCACATTATATGGAAGACAGTAAAGGAAACATATGGATAAGTACTCGCCAAGATGGGATTATCTATTGCGACTCAAAAAAAAGAACAGTTCGAAGAATTCTGAACAATCCGGACAATCCTGAGAGTCTTATCTCGAACCGTGTGCTTTGTTTATATATCGACCGTGGAGAAAATATCTGGATTGGAACACAATTTGGCATTTCAAGAACCAATATCAGGGATAAAAAATTTAACACCCTGGTCCCTGATAAAACTCCGGAATTTGATTTCGATAACAAAATACATAAACTTTTTAAGGACTCGTATGGTAATATTTGGTGCAGTACTTATTCAAACGAGCTTTATGTGTACGACCAGAATTTAAAAATCAAACATATTTTCTCTGAAAAAAACGGACAAAATAATTTCACTGGTTCAGGCTATTTTAGCTTTTGTGAAGATTCAAAAGGGCGCTTATGGTTAGGATCGAAAGGAGATGGTTTATTTGTGCTCGACCTAAAAAAATACCACAACAAGCTATACGAAGCAAAATTCAAACAGTTTTTACCAAATGCATCACAATCTTATGCCATTCATGGAAATGAAATATATGATATTATTGAGGACGATAATAATCGCATTTGGATAGCTCTTTACGGAGGGGGGCTGGACTTAATTCTTGAAAATGAAAACCAAATTCGATTTATGCCCTATAACCAGTTTTTAGATCCGTTTTGCCCGTTTACGATAAACTATGGGCGTTGTTTAATGCAGGACAAAAAGGGTAAGATATGGTATGGGGGTGTAAATGGATTGGTGAGTTTCCTTCCCCACAGCAAAGATAATATGCCTTCTGAGGTGGATCTCTATTACTTCGACAAAGATAACAGGCAAACGATAACTTACAACGATATTAATTCTGTTTACCAGGATTCAAACGGAAAGATTTGGATAGGGACTTATGGAGGAGGTCTTAATGCATTTATTCCTGAAACCGAAGAGTTTGTACATTTTTCTATTTCTGACGGATTAGCAAATGAGATTGTTTATTCATGTATCAATGACCTTGATGGCAATTTATGGATAACCACAAAGAATGGGCTTTCAAAATACATTCCCGGTGAAAATAGATTTGTCAACTATACCGTGGCTGAAGGACTCCCAGCCAACGAGTTTTGTGAGAAAAGTCCTTTTATTTCGAATGGGGAATTATTCATGGGAACCATTCGGGGAATCGTTCATTTTTATCCCAAAGATCTTCTTGCTTCAACAGAACTACCTGAAATCCTTTTTACCGACTTGCTGGTATCCAACCAGGTAATGGAAGTGAATAAAAATGGTCCGCTTACTAAAGATATAAATCTGGCAGAGCAGATTAGTCTTCGTTACGACCAGAATAATTTCAGTATTACCTATGCCACAAATGATTTTCAGCAACAGGGTAACTTTCGGTTTGATTACCAGCTTGATAACTTCAATAAAGAATGGCTCAAGGGAAATAAAAACCAATCGATTACTTATACCAATATCGCTCCGGGGAACTATACCTTAAAACTAAGACTAACTTCAGGAACAGATGAAAACCTGTTCACAGTAAAAACATTAAACGTAAAAATCAATCCACCTTATTGGAGAACGGTTTGGGCATACCTTATCTACTTTATTCTTTTTCTAAGTCTGCTGATTTTTTCATTAAAATTATTTCAGCAATTTAATGCCCTGAGAAACTCCTTAAAGCTGGAGAAGGAAATCACTGACTTTAAATTGAGATTCTTCACCAATATTTCGCATGAACTTAGAACGCCATTAACGCTTATAATTAATCCCATTAAAGAAATATTTGGGAGAAAGGAACTGGATGAAGAAAATAAAGAACTGCTTCAAGTGGCATTTCACAATGCAAATAATCTAATGAAACTGGTGAATGAGATTATGGATTTTAGGAAATTACAAACCCAAAAGGCTACATTAAATGTATCTGAAAATGAAATAGTAAACTTTTTCAAAACAGTGTGCACCGATTTTAATTTTGTAGCTAAGCAAAAAAACATCCATTACGAACAATTTATAAATGTTTCTGAGAAAAATTTATGGTTTGACCCGGAGAAAATCGAGAAAATAATCATTAACCTTCTTACCAACGCATTCAAATTTACAGCGACAGAAGGTAAGGTGGTTGTTAGTCTTTTTGTAGAATCCGAAAAATTTTCGATTACAGTAGAAGATACTGGGAAAGGCTTTGACACTGAAAAACGAGATAAAATATTCGACCGCTTTTATAAAGCGGAAAGCACAAACAGAAGTTTCTTTTCGCAAGGAGCAGGAATCGGGCTCTCGATGGTTGAGGAGTTTGTCCGGATTCACAAAGGAAATATTGACTTTTATAGTGAACCGGAAAAGGGCTCTAAATTTGTTATTTCCATACCAGGGGATAGAAATTCTTATACTGAATCTGAAATTTCAAACAATAACTGGGAAGCTGGTTCTGAATCGGGCAGCTATATAAAACAGCTGCAACCCAGTTTAGATATTTTTGAAAACAAAATTAAAGATACAAATCATGCCTCCATTTTACTGGTAGAAGACAACGATGAACTCCGCTCAATGCTTAAACAGAAACTGGCTAACAATTATAACATTAAAACGGCAGAAAACGGCAAACTCGGATTGGAAGCTTGTGATGGATTTTCACCTGACCTAATTGTTACTGACTTACTAATGCCGGCTATGGATGGTTCAGAAATGACTAAGGCTTTAAAGGACAACTTTAATACCTGCCATATTCCAATAATCATGCTTACCGCTAAATCGGCTACCGAAGATAAGATTGAAGGTTACGAAACCGGCGCCGATGCATACATTACCAAACCATTTGATTTTGAAGTACTTATTGCTCGAATAAATAACTTACTGAAACAACGCAAAGTATTAAAACAAAAATTCAGCAACGATCTTGAATTTGAATCACGCCAGATAGCAATTGATAAAAAGGACCAAGAATTTATAGAACAAGTTACCAATAGCATACTTGCTCATCTTGAAGACGGAAGTTTTTGTCTCAATGATGTTTATGAGGATTTAGGATACAGCAAAACGGTATTTTATAATAAAATTAAAGCGTTATCCGGTCTTAATCCAAGCCAGTTTGCACGAACTGTAAAACTTAAAGAAGCTGCCCGCTTGCTAAAAAACACGGATATTAATGTTTCTGAAGCAGCCTATAGAATTGGTTATTCTGACATCAATTATTTCAGGGTTCAATTTAAAAAGCAATTTAATAAAACGCCGAGTGAATTTATGAAGGGATAACCTTAATATTTTTTTCTATTTGCACTTGAGTTATTCGAAATGTAATTCATATTTTTTAATGCAACATACCACAACTTACTTTAAATAAGATAAATCGTCGAACAAGTTGGAAGTAAGTCTTGTAAATGGATTTTGCAGAATGGACACATCAGCTGGGATGAATACAGACCTGAAAAAGCAGGTTGAAAATTACACTATTCACTGCATGGGCATTATCCTAAATTTGACTAAAAAAGTAACAAACGACCAAAAAAAGCCCCGAAGGGCTCTTTCTAACTCATCAAACCGTCATCGGCAAAAGAGAAATAGTCATCCTCTGTAAGTATGATATGGTCGAGAACGGTACAGTCGAAAACTTTCAATGCTTCAATGATTTTCTTTGTTATAGATTTATCTGCTTCGCTGGGAATTAAAGCACCTGAAGGATGATTATGGCATAGAATCACAGATTTTGCAAGTGCCTCTACGCAATATTTGGCAATAATTGTGGTATCAATAACCGTTCCGACAATACCACCCTGCGAAATTTTGGCATAACCGATTGTTTTGTTGCTTCGGTTAAGAAGAAGGATGAAAAAACTTTCAAAAATGCCGATATCATCCGAATAAAAGTTTTTTACGAATTCATAAGCATCAGCAGATTTTCGAATTTGAACACATGGAAAATCAGTCTTAGTTTTCTTTAAGGTAATCAATGGAAGTTTTTTACTATAAATTTTCATTTCATTTGCCGCTGCCCTGCGGACTTTTTGAGGCATCTGGCTCGCCAGTTAATTTTGAACCGCGAACCATTGAGCAGACCGGATTCTTGTCAAGGGCGAATGT
>JAWLGR010000078.1:0-9235 GCA_041684965.1 Mariniphaga sp. | reverse complement strand
TCACAAAAACAGATCGAATCCCACTTGTCCTGAAGGATTTGCAACTGGTTCATCATTTGTTTTCCTTTTAATCCTTTTTTGGCAGCGCGTTCAATATATGTTTTGGCAGCAGGCAAATAGTGTTTTTCTGTGTAATCACGCACTGTTCTGTCGGCTGAGAACTTTGGGGTTAGTTGTGCCATACTTTCCCGCATTCGCGAAATCCATGCTGCAGGAATTCCCTTTTCATTCCGGGTATAAAATTCGGGGACTATTTCATTTTCCAGTATGTTGTAAAGTTGTTCAGCTTCCAGGGCATCCCAGGCAGGATCATCGCCATGTTCATTCCCATCACCCAGCGCCCAGCCCACTTCGTTATTGTAAGCTTCTGCCCACCAGCCATCGAGTTCCGAAAGGTTAATGCCGCCATTAACGAGTACTTTCATTCCACTGGTTCCACTGGCTTCCCAGGGGCGGCGTGGTGTATTCATCCAAACATCAACACCCTGTACCAAATTTTCCGCAACATGCATATCGTAGTCGCTGAGGAAAATTACAGGAGGGTTCAGCTCATTTCGCCGAATAAACTTCATCCAATCTTTTATTAAATCCTTTCCTTGCTGGTCGGCGGGGTGAGCTTTTCCTGCAATGATCAGTTGTACGGGGAACTTCGGGTTTGTTAACAGACGCAATAGTCGTTCCGGATCGTGCAGCAATAAATTAGGCCTTTTATAGGTAGCAAAGCGCCTGGCAAAACCCAGTGTTAAAATGTTGGGGTCAAACAGATGTTTTGCCTGTTCAATTGCATAGGTCGAATGTCCGGAACCAAGCAATTGTTTTCTAAAATGCTCGCGGGCAAATTGAATAAGCGCTTTGTTCGCGTTGGTGCGCATCTCCCAAAGCCGTTCATCAGAAACCTTGTGGATGTCCTGTTCCAGGGTTTTGTTCATGCCCAGCCACCGGTCTTTTCCGCAGGCTTCAGTCCATATTTCGTCAGCTTCTTTTGAATCCCATGTTGGCATGTGCACACCATTGGTTATATGACTAACCGGTACTTCATTTGTGGGCCAATGTGGAAATAATGGTTCAAACATTCTCCGGCTCACTTCACCGTGGAGTTTGCTTACACCATTTACAGCCCCGCTTCCACGGATAGCCAGGTAAGCCATATTGAAACTTTCAGATTCATCACCGGGATTTTTCCGGCCTAATGCCAACAGTTGCTGTCGTGTTATACCAAGGTATTGCTCTGCGTATTCGCCAAGATATTGTTCTACCAGCGTTGATTTAAAAAGATCGAATCCGGCCGGCACTGCTGTGTGTGTGGTAAACAGGTTCCCGGCCCTGGTAACCGCCAGTGCAACATCAAAGGGTTGCCCGGTTTTCTGCATAAAACTATACGCACGTTCCAAAATCGCAAAAGCAGCATGGCCTTCGTTGAGATGGCATACTTCAGGATGAATGCCGAGCGCTTCCAGTAAACGCCAGCCGCCAATTCCAAGAATCAATTCCTGCTTAAACCGAATCTCCGAATCACCACCATATAATTCGCCTGTTATTCCGCGGTGAACAGGAAAGTTTGCAGCATCGTTGCTGTCGAGCAAATACAGATTTACCCTGCCAACCCGGGCCTGCCAAACACGCAGCCATAAAGGGTACCCGGGCAGGTCAATCTTTAAACGCAACCATTCGCCGTTAGACTGGCGCATAGGCCTTACGGGTAATTGTCCGGGGTCGTTATACGGATAAAGGGCATGTTGCACCCCATCAATATCAATTTCCTGGCGAAAATAGCCCTGCTGATAAAGCAGGCCAATACCAGTAACGGGAACGCCCAGATCACTTGCAGTTTTTAACTGATCGCCTGCTACATTTCCCAAACCGCCCGAATATATCGGGAGGGCTTCACTTAACATGAATTCCATACAAAAATAGGCCACGCAGGTAAGGGAAGATTTTGGATGTTGTTTTTGGAACCAGGCAGGAGCTGCATTTGTTTTTTTCATTGATTTCAGCAGGAAATCAATCTTTTCCCGAAATAACGGATCATCGATTACGGATTGGAATTTGTCCCTTGAAATGGTCTGTAAAACAACCCATGGATTATGCGTGATATCCCAAAGATCAGGATCAAGTTGTTGCCATACTTCATCGGCAGAATGATCCCATGACCATCGCAGGTCGAGCGCCAGTTCGGAAAGTATGTTGACCTCTTTTTGCTTTTTGGGCAAACAACTGTAAACCGGTTTTTTTAGTTTGTTTTTTTCCTTCATGATGTTTGAATTTTTTTTTAACAATTTCATTTAAAAGGAAGAGGTAGATTTTGATTGCAGGCATTATATTATGACGGGGAAAAGTTATGGGTAGTAAATCAGAAATAGTTTTTATTTAGGAATTTGCCAATCTACCACAAAAGAATATTTGGGGGTTTTCCGGATTTTTTCTAAATTTTTGGGAGGGTTGTTTGTGTTGGATTCATTATAAGTTTTTACCCCTTTGTTCCTAAATGAATTTTCATCTTTGGCGGATGATTGGTCTCCTTCGTTACTTTCCTGCGAAAAAATTTCCTGAAAAACTTTATTCTCCGGTTGTTTACCAAGATTAAAATTTTTTTTTCTTGTTTTCATATCTTTTCAACTTATTAACTGAATTTGCGACTAAACTAAGTTAGTCCAATCCACTTAAAAAAGTTTTACACAATTCTTGGAAAGTTTTACACAATTCACACATTTGAAAAACATTACAGTTGTGATAGGATTTAGTGTCAAAGAGCCTGGGGATGGAGGTTGCATAGGATCACTGGGTTAAAACCAGTGTTATTTTTTTTGCATTTCCCCAAAAAAAAGGAGTGTATTTTTCTTCCCCACATTTTGCGGCATAGAAGTACATTGAAGCGATCAAAATTTATCAGTCCTGCGCTTTTATCCATTCATATAAAACCAATACCTTCATCTGTAAACTCCTCCGTTATTTAGCCATTTCCTTGCAAGAAACGGATTGGTAAACTGCCAGAAAGCTTCTTCGCAGGGAGTTGTTTGTACCTCCCAACTCTCTTTTTCAAATCCGTAAGTTTCTCTTAGAATACTGTATTTTCTAAGCCAGATTCTTTTTGTGAGCTTCCGGTAAATAGCTGCGTTTTCCATTGGCCGCGGATAGTATTCTTTTTGACCGTCTTCGTAAGCAAAAGTCCGCAGTTCATCGGCAGGAATTTTACTGGTGTTCCAGAGATTAATCACTGCCTTGCTTACCTCTTCGTGCCGCAAATGGCGGGTATATTCCCCGTTTGGATTGTGGGTAAAAATCAGATCGTAATGTTTTTCGGGCAACAATTTCAGAATGGTTTGTTCAACTTCTTCTTCATCCAGCGGATTCTGCTCAGGGCCGTCATCAAGATTGCCCATATTTCCTTCCGATTTTAACACTTTTAATGCGTTATAAAATTTTGACGCACGCTCAGCATCATCGCCCCGGCAAACCGAAATAACAAAACAATTCCAGGATGGATGGCTCAAAATTGTTCCGCCGGCCCATAATGTTTCATCATCGGGGTGGGCAACAATTACTAAAACGTTTTTTGGTTTAATTTCATCCATTCTTCTTTCTCTCTATTGGCACAATCCCTGCCATTTTTCCGATAATATTTATCAACCAGGATATTTTTCTTTTTTTAGTCCTTGGCAACCTTAATTCTTTGAAAAAATATCAATTATTACAGTACGGTTATAAAAGCGTTCCTCTGGAAATTTGTTTTCAAATGGCGATAGTTTTTGATCTTCGCCTAATCCGAAAACTTCAAATTTAACATCGTTTCTGCCCGCCTTTAACAGGGCATTCCCCATGATTTCACTTACATTGTTAGCCCGGGCCAATGACAATTTCAGATTGTGGCCTTCTTCTCCAATAATGTCGGTATAACCACGAATCTGAACGAAACCTCCGACAGGAATTTTTGGTGTTACTATTTCCGTGAGATATTTCTCATAAATCGCGATGGACCTGGAATCATCGAATTCGTAAATAATGCTGAATCGCATCACTTCTTCTATTTTGGGTAAGGCCCAAAATAGTATATGCACAGGCGCTTCCTTTTCTATTGTCTTGCCGCTTTTCGTCTTACCGGTCATCTTCGCCCTGTAGTCGCCAACAGTACGGTCTCCCAGGATGCTTTTTGCCTGGATACTCGCCTTCTCCTGTGTAAAGGGTCCGAAATATTGAACCATCTCTTTTTCATCTTTTAGCTCCAGCGACCAAAATGAGAATGCTTCTTCTGCTCCTTCTACATTGAAAGTAACAGAGTTGTTTAAAGGTACTTCCTGAACGGTGACGATTTCCACCGGTTTCAGAGAGGCATCCGTGCCACTCTGAAACTCCATCAGTAAGGCTGGCGAGCTGCTCTCTATTGATACACGTTGGTCTTCTTCACGAAGGAGTTTAAGTTCAATTATGCCACCCGATTGTTCTGATGGAATTTTCGGTTTTTCCCGGCCTTCGATACTGATCCTTGATGCGTCAATTTCAAATACGTCCATCAGGTATTGTTTGACCGACTCTGCCATTACCTTTCCATCAGCGGGGCCTTTCCCTGACGATCCGACCAGTGTAATAGCTGAGGAAGGATTTTTTCCCAAACGGTCACCCAGGATATTCAGGACATTATAATAGACATTCATTTGCCGGACTGAGCGGCCTGATGTAGTTTTAGGTGTGAACACTTCCAATTGGCTTTCTTTGAAGTCTTTTACCTGGTCCTTCCTGAGCAACACATAACGATCAGGTATCTCAGTAGAGCCTGAATCGAAAAACACATAGTTTCGAAGCGGGAATGTTTCCCGCACCCTGCGCTCAACCGGAATGTCCTGCGGGGCGTCAACTGTAAAGACAACGTCCGGATATTCCAGCACTTCTGCTATATCAACAGAATAAATGTCATCCCCTCCACTACCTCCACTTCTATTGGAAGTAAAATATCCTTTACTTAAATTGTTATTTACAATAAAAGCAAAATCATCGAATTGTGTATTTAATGGAAATCCTGCATTGATTACGGGACCTGTTGCAGCCCCATTGACCGGACAACTGAAAATATCAAGCCCCCCAAGTCCAAAACGGCCATTGGAAGCAAAAAACAAAATAGTATTGGTTTCTTCAAAAAAGGGAAACATTTCATCTCCTTCTGTATTTATTTTATTGCCCAGGTTTTCATGTTCTCCCCAGACTCCTTCTTCGTCTTTTGTAATTCTGTATATATCCGTTCCGCCATAACCACCGGGCATATCACTTGTAAAAAACATAGTTTTTCCATCGGATGTCAAACATGGATGCCCAACCGAATATTTTTCGTTATTTAGAAAGAAAGATTCCGGTTCTGACCATTTTTCATCTTTGTAGTTGCTGAAATAAATCTGAAGTTCCACAATCCCATCCTTACTTTTATCGTGATATTTATTTCTGGTGAATGCCATAAATGTACCGTCATTACTAAAACTTGCAGGGCCATCGTGCAGATTGCCATTCAGACTTTTAATAAAAATTTCAGGGACCTTCAACTGACCTCCATCCACTTCAGAAATATACATATCCCAAAATGGTTTTCTGGTCCAATTGTAATTTCGTAAAATCAATTTAGGGGTTGCCCTGGTTGATGCAAAAACAATTTTGTCTTTATAGTAACAGGTACCAAAATCCAGTGCATCGGTATTCACATTCAAATGTTCAATTTTATATTTACCGGCATCTTTTAACAAATTTGTGAACTCATTTTTATTGGCTGCATAGTCCTTTGCACGTAAATCATTTGGACTTACTTCCAGGAATTTATCCATCCACCTGTTCGCTTCGCCATACTTTCCATTGATTTTTAAAACCATTGCATAATTGTAATAGTCTTCCGGCAAATTTCCTTCTGCTGCATTGATTATCTTAAAATATACTGCCTCCGATTCAACATTTTGATCAAGGTAATGATAACTTTCAGCCAACCTTCGTTGGCCTTCCAAACTCAATTGTTTAGCGTGAGTATAAGAATCAATGGCTTTATCAAAAGCATAACTAAAAGCGTATTTGTCTCCTTTTAATTCTTTATTTGATTTTTCCTGTGCAAAAAGGTTCATGCCAATTCCCATGAAAATGATAAAGGGTATAAATATTTTTTTCATGTTATATGTTTTTTATATTAAAAATGTCGTGGAGAATGAATTTGCCTTTTATCAGAAAAAATAAAATCATATCTCAGTACGAGTTCATGACTTCCCAAATTATACCTGGGCGTTTTTAAGCCAAAAGACCAGTCGTATGAATAACCCAGGTGTAACTGATCTGTAATATTAAATCCAGCTAATCCCCCAAAAGCATCTCCTGTGCGAAACATTGCTCCGATCAATAATTTGTTCACGATGATAAATGATGCTGTAATATCGGCCTGGATTGGAGCAGCAGGTGTCACTTTAATAAGCGTTGTTGGTTTAAAATCCAGGTATTCCGTCAAATTTAAAAACGTACCTGCAATTAAGTAATAATGCCTTTGTTCCTTTCCTGTTAAAATGTTCCCGTTAGCTTTATTTTCTGGCAGATAGTAATTCTGGATCAAATTAGGAACAGAAATTCCTGTATAAAAACGTTCCCGCGAATAATATATGCCAAAACCAAAATTAGGTGTCACATGATTTTCAATATTGTTTTGAAACGCCGGGTCATCCTGAACATCTAATTGCAGTGTATTTAAGGCTGCCTGATATATTTTCGTTCCTGCACTTAATCCAAATGCTAATTTCGATTTTTCACTCAACTTCGTTATATATGCATAATGAGCAAATAAGGATGTATTATTAAGAGGACCTATTTTATCATTTAATATTGATAATCCTAACCCTACATGCACATTTTTAACGGGAGCATGCAATGTTAAAGTCTGGGTAGTCGGTGCTCCATTGAAATCAATCCATTGCGACCGGTGGAGCGCCGTTAAAGTTAAAGCATCTCTGCTGCCGGCATAGGCTGGATTAATCACCAATGTATTATACATATAATGAGTGTACATTGGGTCTTGCTGGGCATGAATAGTTAGGTTTCCCAGGATTAAAACCAATACTATTATTATTATGTATTTTTTCATACTGTTTTTTATTTCTATTTCATGATTATTTTTCTGTATTGTCATTTTATCGATTAAGATAAATGGTTCCCTTTTTAACCTTGGAGCCATCACCCAAATCAAGTAAATAGAAGTAAGTACCAGTGGGCAAATCGTCTCCTCCAACCTTTGTCCCTCTTGTTGATTTTCCATCCCATGTGTTTTGGTAATGGCTTGCTTCAAACACTATATTTCCCCAACGATTAAAAACAGTAAATGTATTGTCAGGATAATTTAAAATACCTCTGATTACAAATAAATCGTTTATCCCATCACCATTAGGGGAGAATCCCTCAGGAATAAATAGTTCCGTGGGAATTGTTAAAGCCGATGAAACATTATTAGTCATATTCTCATCCGTTTCATTCCCGCTTATTGTCGCAATATCAACATAATTCCCTGTTGAATTTACTGTGGCAGTTATTGTTAATATTTCAGATTCTCCATTACTCAGGGCGCCAATTGTCCAGGTATTGGTTGCCGGGTCAAAAGTACCCGTTGTTGTTGTAGATGAGACATAGGTATATCCCATATTTAATATATTGGAAATGAATACCCCTGTTGCATCATTTGGGCCATTATTGCTTGCTTCAATTGTAAATACTACAGTATGCCCAACAATTGGATTTGCATTATCCACTGTGGTCAAAACGCTTAAATCAGCGATGGCACAATCGCGCACGACAATTGTTACAGATGAAGGAACAGAAGAGCAACCATTATTGGTAACAGTTAAAGTATAGATACCTGCTTCAACTGGGGATGCATTAAGAATTACCGGATTTTGAGCCATTGATGTATATCCATTTGGCCCTTCCCAGAGGTAAGTTCCGCCCTGTACAGTTTGTGCTATCAGGTTTATTGAACTTCCTTCGCAAACCGGAGAATTACTGTTTGCAACCGCAATAGGTATTGGATTTATTGTTACCACAAAATCCGGAGATACTATTCCGGTACCACAACTGTTACTACCTTGCACAGTTATTGCACCACTTTCTGCATTGACATTAAAATCTACTGTAATACTATTGGTATTAACACCTTCTGTTATTACTGCTCCGGCTGGTAATGTCCAGATGTAACTTGTAGCGTTGGCTATCAGAGGCACAGAATAAATTACTCCTGTTTGCCCCTGGCATAACTGAGCAGGCCCTGTAATAATTCCTGCCGCAGCGGGCAATGGATTGACCGTTACGGTTACACTATTGCTATTGGTACAACCAGTAGATGTAATAGTTTCAACAAGTGTGTAAGTTGTAGTTACCAATGGGGTTACCGTGGGATTAGCTTCACCTGAAGTAAATCCCACCGGAACAGAACTCCAACTGTAAGTATTTCCAATGACAGCCGCTGCACCAATCTGTGTGGCGGTATTCTCACAGATTGTTCTGTCTTCCCCTGCTATTGCAGCCGGTATCGGATTGACGATTACTGTGATCATGAAGGCAGTATCCGCACATGAGCCAATTACTGAAGTAGGAGTTACAATATATTCTACGGTACCTTCTTCCAGGTTGCCAGGATTGGTCAATATTTGATTGATGAAATAACCGGATCCTGCACTGGCTCCGGTTATTCCACCTGTGATCGCTCCAATTTCCCATGTAAAGCTACTTTCCAAAGAAGCAGTTAAGTTGATATTGAAATTTGTTTCACTACAGATGACAACGCTTATTGCAACTGTCGATGTTGGTGGCTGTGGATTGATTATTGCAATTACCCCTGGTGAAATACAGCTATCAGCACTCATTGCAGTGACAGTGTATGTGCCCGGCAATACTAAACTGAATACCGGGTTTGACTGGTAAGCGCCGCCGATGCTATAGGTTAATCCTTCGCCAAGAGGCGAAGTAACCGTGATAGTCCCGGTGGATACCTGGCACAGGCAGCTCGGTTGTATTATTGTGATTATCGGGGCTTCCGGGGTTAGCGGCTGTGGATTAATTGTTGCAATTACCCCTGGTGAAATACAGCTATCAGCACTCATTGCAGTGACATTGTACGTGCCCGGCAATACTTCGCTGAATACCGGGTTTGACTGGTAAGCGCCGCCGATGCTGTAGGTCAGGTCTGCGCCAAGGGGCGAGGTAACTGTGATAGTTCCGGTTGATACCAGGCAGGTCGGCT
>JAWLGR010000031.1:0-55103 GCA_041684965.1 Mariniphaga sp. | reverse complement strand
TATATTATTATACATTAGACTTATGCTTAATTACAAGCTAATTATTTATAATATAATATTCTATATAATTATTTACATAATCATAAATTCAACATAGGTAAAATTAATAATTACTGCCTGTATATACCTATTAACAATTTATAACCTTCCTTAACAAAATTGGACTTATGAAAATTCTATTCCTTAATACCGGAAAAGTACTTCATGAACTGTGAGCGTTCATATAGCAATGGGTCCGGAATTTTTTTATACGACAGTCTGCCACGAAAATCTGCCACTTTCCTGAAATTCCATTTCCCCATAAAATCTCTCAGATCAGAAAGTATGGTTGGAACAATACTATTACCATTAATGTATAGAGTAGAACACAACTGTGTTATTTTTGCACCCGCCAGTATTTGTTTAATAACTGCACTCCCATCATGAATCCCGGTGGAGGCTGCAATATCGATATCGGGGACTTCTGATGAAACCAGTCCTACCCAGCGAAGGGTATGTCTTATTTCCACCGGTGAGCTGAATATTTCGGAGGCGGTTAATTTAAGTTTATCCAGATCAATATCCGGTTCATAAAAACGGTTGAACATAACGACTCCTTTTGCACCATTTGCCTTCAACTTATCAACCATCCCTACTATATTACTGTGATACAGCCCAATTTTCACAGAAACAGGAATGGAAACCACCCGTTTCACCTTTTCCAAAACTTCCAGGTATAAATGCTCAATGGTATCCGATTCTTCCCGTCGATTTACAGGCACATAAAAAATATTCAGTTCCAGTGCATCAGCGCCGGCCTCCTGAAAGTCTTTAGCAAATTCAGTCCATTCATGCGACGAATAGCAATTGATACTGGCAATAACAGGTATATCAACGGATTTTTTGGATTCTTCAATTAAGCTTATGTATTTTGTGACCGTATTATTTCGCAAGTAATTCCTGATATAGTCTTCTGCCTCCGGATATCCTGTATTCTGAGAATCCTGCATCAGCATATTTGTGACTTCATTATTAATCTGCTCTTCAAATACTGATTTTAACACCACCGCAGCCACACCAGCCTCTTCAAGCTTTTTTATCTTTGCAGCCGAATTAGTAATTCCTGAACTGGCTGCTACCAATGGATTTTTCAGTTTCAACCCCAGGTATGTAGTTTCCAAATTTGCCATTCTTTTCAGTTTAATATTATAAGTTAAATGATTATGGTATTATCTTGAACCAAATATTTTACTGCCTACACGTACAATGGTACTTCCTTCTTCCACTGCAATAAGATAATCATCTGACATTCCCATTGAGATTTCCTTAAATTCACTGTTGGCAGAAAAAAATTGATTTTTTAGCTTTTTAAATATTTCTTTTAACGCTCTGAATTCATTTCGCACCAGAATAAGATCGTCCGTAAAAGTTGCCATTCCCATCACCCCTGAAACAGAAACATTTTTCATTTTGGCAAATGAATCAGAGTTGAGAATTACAAATGCTTCTTCCTCTGAAAGGCCAAATTTTTCCGGCTCGCTGGCTATATGAAACTGAAGCAGACAGGAAATAACACGGTTGCTTTTTTTTGCATCTTTATTGACTACATTTAAGATTTTAAACGAATCAATACCGTGAATCATCGTTACAAATGGTGCAATGTATTTTACTTTATTCGATTGCAGATGTCCTATAAAATGCCACTCGATATCTTTGGGAAGTTCTTCGTACTTTTGAATCAATTCCTGTACTTTATTTTCACCAAAAATCTTATGTCCTGAACGATATGCCTCCAGAATTATTTCCGGAGGTTTGGTTTTGGTTACCGCTACAAGTTTGGTTCCCGCAGGTAAAGATTTTTTTAACTCGAAAATATTCTTCCCAATATCCATTCTTGTATAAATTTTCATTCAAAAATAACAATAATGACCGTATTTATAAGTGAATTTAAATTCATTTTTGGTAAGTTGACCTTTAAGTATGAGTTTTTCAAATTAAACGATTCACGCTGACAGGTAAATTCACTTAAATAATGGTGCTCTCTCTGCAACTGAAAGAATGTAAAGCCACCTGCAACAAACAATCAAAACCCTTTCTCAGAAACAAATTTTCATAACTTTGCACCGCATTATGAAACGGATTAACGAAATCAGGAACACAATGAACCGGTTTGGTAAAGAAGGCATTCCATTTGTCTTCCTGATTGACTTTTTGATGGAACAACCACTGTTGTTTTCCGCAAACAATGACGCAGGTATCTTATTTTGGAAAACACCGGCAGCGGGAAGTTACCCAATTAAGGGTGAAAAACCAGAATTGAAAACCTGGAAACCACATCCGGTATCTTTTAATGAGTATCGTAAGGGATTTGACTTAGTGCAAAAACACATAAATAACGGCGACACATACCTCCTAAACTACACCTGCCCCACATTTGTTGAAACAAACCTTAATATTGAGGAAATATTTCAACTAAGTTCTGCCCCTTACAAAATTCTGCTAAAAAAAAAATTTGTCTGTTTTTCACCCGAACCTTTTGTAAAAATAGAAAATGGAAAAATATTTTCATTTCCCATGAAAGGAACAACGGATGCCGGTAAAGAAAAAGCAGATGAATTTCTTCTTTCCGATACGAAGGAAATAGCAGAGCATAATACCATTGTAGATTTAATCAGGAACGATCTGAGCCTTATTTCAGGAAATGTAAAAGTTGATTCATTCAGATATCTTGAACGGATACACACCAATCAAAGCGATTTATGGCAGGTAAGTTCTAAAATTTCAGGCAGTTTACCCGCTAACTATTTACATAAATTAGGAGATATAATAATATCCATGCTTCCGGCCGGTTCCATATCCGGTGCTCCGAAAAAGAAAACTGTCAGTATAATCCGAGAGGCTGAAAATTATGAAAGGGGGTATTACACAGGTATTTTTGGGTATTTTGATGGTAAGAACCTGGATAGTTGTGTTTTAATTCGCTTTATTGAAAACCAAAACGGTCAGATGGTTTTTAAAAGTGGTGGTGGAATAACATTTATGAGCAATGCTGAAGCCGAATACACCGAAATGCTAAAAAAAGTATATGTGCCAATTGGTTGAGACCATAAGATGTTTTAACGGGAAGCTGATAAATCTCCAATATCACCAGTCCCGCTTTAACTTTGCACGGAAGGCACATTTCAGGCCCTGCAATGAAATTATACTTTCCCAATCAGTGAAGGTTCCTGAAAAATTCAGTACCGGACTCTTCCGGTGCAGGGTAGTATATTCTCAAGATATTGAAAAAATAGAATTTCTTCCACATCAATACCGGCCGGTAAAAAGCCTTAAACTGGTGGAAAACAACCATATTGATTACAGGTACAAATACACTTCCCGGGAAAGCCTGGAACAATTGTTCAATCAGCGGGACGGTTGTGATGATATCCTGATAGTAAAAAATGGTTCCATAAGTGACAGCTTTTCGGCAAATGCAGTATTTTTCGACGGAAAAAAATGGTGGACTCCTGATACACCTCTGCTACCTGGTACCCAACGTGCACGGCTTATTCATGAAAAGAAAATATTCGTTTGCAGCATTAAACGGGATGATCTTCCTAAATATCAGATTGCCGGCTTAATAAATGCCATGCAGGATTTAAACAAAATGCCACTGGTAAAAATTAATAGGATTATAGGCTTCTGATAGGTATCACATCTATTGGAGGAATACTACCCTTCTTGATTTTAACAATGATTTACAATGATTCAAGGATCATTTTCAAAACAGCCTGCGCAGTAATTTCCCGGTTAGCGGCCTGCTCCACTACAATTGAATTGGGGCTGTCGAGCACTCCATCGGAAACGACGACGTTACGGCGTACCGGCAGGCAATGCATAAATTTCGCATTGTTCGTCAATGCCATTTTTTCCTCGTTAACCGTCCATTTAAAATCTTTTGAAAGTATTTTGCCGTACTGGGTGTATGAAGACCAATTTTTTGCATAAATAAAGTCGGCTCCTTCAAAAGCTTTATCCTGGTCGTATTCTATTTTCAAATCACCCATAAACTCCGGTGCGAGTTCATATCCTTCGGGATGTGTGACTACCAGGGGGTAATCGGTTTGGCGCATCCATTCAACAAATGAATTGGCTACTGCCTGCGGTAAGGACCTTGGATGGGGAGCCCAGGACAATACCACTTTGGGCCGTTCTCTATTTTTAAATTCCTCTATAGTAACCAAATCAGCATAACTTTGTAATGGGTGCCGTGTAGCACCTTCCATACTTACTACCGGCACGCCCGCATATTGTATGAACTGGTTAAGGATTTTTTCAGAATAATCATCCTCCCTGTTTTTGAATTTTGCAAAAGCACGCACTCCAATCACGTCACAATACTTTCCGATTACCGGTATGGCTTCCAAAAGGTGCTCAGGTTTATCCCCATCCATAACCACTCCAAGTTCTGATTCCATTTGCCAACCGTCTTCACCTACATTCAACACCATCGCGTTCATTCCCAGGTTCAAGACTGCCTTTTGAGTACTTAACCGGGTACGCAGACTGGAATTAAAAAAAATCAGTACCATTGTTTTATTCTTACCTAAATGCTGGTAGGCATATCGGTTCTTTTTAATTTCAAGAGCTGTTTCTACCGCCTGCTTTAGGTCAGGAATATCTTTTACTGAAGTGAAGTGTTTCATGAATACAATGATTTTATGATTTTAATAATTCCCTGTTGTTATTCTGAGACAAAAGGTGAACGTTAATGCCGGCTATTTAGGCCTTACCTGCCCCTCGCCTTCAATTATCCACTTATAGCTGGCAAGTTCTTCAAGCGCCATAGGGCCTCTTGCATGCAACTTTTGTGTGCTGATACCTATTTCAGCGCCCAGGCCAAACTGTGCCCCGTCAGTGAATGCTGTAGAAACATTCGAGTAAACAGAGGAAGCATCTATCAGTTTCTGAAATGTATCTATACGTTTATGGTTTTCAGAAATAATGGCTTCACTGTGCTTTGAAGAATTTTTGTTAATTTGTTCAATTGCATCCTCAAATGATTCTACGGTTTTTACAGCCATTTTCAAGGAAAGGAATTCAGTACCGAAGGATTCTTCGGTAGCAGGGAAAAGTAGGTGTTCAGGATAAGTTCCCTTCAATCTTTTGTATGCTTCCTCATCAGCATAAATAACAACTTCCGATTCAGCCAGTTTTTTACCAAAAGCCGGGAGTTCACCAAGCCGTTTCTGATGAATGACAAGGCAGTCGAGCGCATTGCATACTGAAGGTCTTCGGGTTTTCGCATTATAAATAATTTCGACTCCCTTATCTGCATCACCAAATTCATCAAAATAAGTATGGCAAATACCTGCGCCGGTTTCAATGACCGGGATAGTGGCATTTTCCCGAACATAATTTATAAGGCCCTGGCTTCCACGTGGTATAATCAGGTCGATATAACCTTGTGCACGCAACATCTCCTGGGTTTCCTCTCTTCCTGCAGGTAAAAGTGTTACCGTATTTTCATCGATGTTATTTTCTCTCAGAACTTTTTGGATAATTGAAACGATGGCTGTATTGGAATAAATAGCATCGCTGCCTCCTTTCAGCACACAGGCATTGCCAGATTTCAGACAAAGAGAGAAAACATCGAACGTGACATTAGGACGTGCTTCATAAATAATGCCGATAACACCAAACGGTACTGTCACCTTTTTAATATTCATTCCATTAGGCCGTACCATTTCTTTTAAAACCTTTCCAATTGGGCTCTCCAGGCTGGCAACGTTCCTTATATCGGAAGCAATTCCTTCTATCCGGTCCTTAGTCAGTTTCAGCCGGTCGTATTTTGGATCATTTGGATCCATTCTTTCAAGATCTTTACGATTCTCAGAAATGATATTGTCAATGTTCGTTTCTGCCTCCCCTGCTAAATCAAGTAAAACCTTTTTAATGGTTTCCACCTGCACAAGGTTCAGTTTTCGGGAAGCCTCAAGCGCTTTTTGAAGTTGTTTTTCAATTTTCATCTTAGCATTTTGTTGTTCTTTCCATATATAAGTAATCATAGTGAACCAGTGCTTTCATCTTTTGGGCAGAAACTCCTGTATTCAATTTATCTGAGCCATATTGTGCTTTCCCAAGTCCGATTGCATTTCCAGATTCATCTACAATTTTTATCAAATCATCTTTTTTAAATTCATTCTCAATTCTAACAATTCCCACAGGTAAAAGGCTCACAGCTTTTTCTGATTTCAGGGCATCGGCAGCACCTTTATTCACAACAACTCTTCCCTTTTCAAAACCTTCGGAATAGGCAATCCATTTTTTTATGCCGCTGGGAGGTTTTTGAGCAGGTTCAAACCAGGTATGACCGGCGAGCTGTTCATGAATTAGCAGATCTGTAAGAATATTTTCTTTCATCCCATTTGCGAGATGAACACCAATACCATCACTGGCTAATTTTTTTGCAATCCTAAGCTTGGTAAGCATGCCCCCCCGTCCAAATTCCGAATGTGCCCCTGAAATTGCATTTACCGGTTCGGCCTCATCAATTCCGACTTTTTGTATCAGCCGGGCGTTGGCAGTTCCTGGATAAGCTGTAAATAAACCGTCCACATTACTCAGTATTATCAATGCATCGGAATTCACCATAGAAGCAATTAGCCCCGAAAGCTCATCGTTATCAGTAAACATTAATTCTGTTACTGAAATTGTATCGTTTTCATTTACAATAGGTATGACTTTATTCTCGAGCAGGGTATTCATACAATTCTTCATATTCAGATAATGCCTGCGACTCGAAAAGTTCTCCTTGGTAGTTAAAACCTGGGCACAGGTAAGGCCATGTTCATTAAAAAAATCAGAATAACGGCTGATAAGCTTTACCTGCCCCAATGCAGCCCATAATTGTCTTTTTGAAACTGCATCGGTTTTTCTGACAGGTTCCATAACCGCTTTGCCTGCTGCAACTGCACCTGAAGAAACGAGGATAACCTCCACACCATTTTTATGCAGGAAAGCAATTTGGTCGACAAGATGGGCAATTCGTGAAACATTCAGTGTCCCATCCGATTTTGCCAACACATTGCTGCCAATTTTCACAGTGATTTTACTGTATTTGAGTTGCATGATCTATTTCTTCAAATCTTTTTCAATCTTTTTATAAGAGGCCAGTACCCCCTGAATAAGCGATGAGCTGAATCCTTTGTGCTCCATTTCATTTAATCCGGTAATTGTAACCCCTCTTGGAGTTGTTACTTTATCAATCTCCCGTTCAGGATGATGACCCGTTTGCAGTACAAGTTCAGTTGCTCCTTTAACAGTTTGAGCCGTAATGAATTGTGCCATTTCAGCACCAAAACCTATTTCGATGCCACCTTGCATTGCAGCCCGGATGTAGCGTAATGCATAGGCAATTCCACAAGATGACAACACAGTTGCTGCAGCCATTAATTCTTCAGGAATCTCAACGGTTTTACCCAATTTATCAAAAAGTTCTATTACATATTCGCGATGAGCGGCTGTATTGCCGTTTGCTGAAATACATGTCAATGACTCTCTCAGTGCAATGGCAGTATTGGGCATCACTCTGAATATGGGAATATTCTCACCTGCCCTGGTTCCAAGCTCTTCAATGCCCACACCGGCAACAATTGAAATCAGTATCTTATCCGGATTTAAAGCGGGTTTTATTTCCTGCAAGACATTATCGATATGATAAGGTTTCACTGCCACAATAACCACGTCGGACCGTTGGGCAGTTATAAGATTATCTTCACTTGCGTGCACTCCCATTTCCTTCATATCATTTAAAACATTCTCCTTACGGTCGGAAATAAAAATATCTGCAGCTTCAATAAATCCCGATTTCAACAGGCCAACCACTATGGCACCGCCCATATTCCCGGCACCAATAATTCCGATTTTCTTTTTTTCCATGTCTTATCCAGTTATTTAGCTTTTAAAGATGCAGAAACTTCTGCATATGCATTTGCAAAAGTATTCAAAAAATTGCCGGCCTCCTCAATCCGGAGATTTAAAGGAGGCAACAATCGAATCATATTTGCGCCGGACACTCCGGTAAATATTTTATATTCAAACAACAGCTTCTTTCTCAGTTCAGCTACTGATTCAGGAAACTCTATACCGATCATCAACCCTTTACCTCTAACATGAATCTCACTGTTTACTTCAGCTAATTTTTCCATCAGGTAATTTCCGACTTTTTCTGAATTGCTGACCAGGTTTTCACTTTTAAGCACATCAAGTACAGCAATACCTGCAGCGCATGCCAGGTGGTTTCCACCGAAGGTAGTGCCAAGCATCCCCGGCCATGGTTTAATATCAGGTTGTATTAATGCTCCGCCAATTGGGAATCCGTTACCCATTCCTTTTGCAACAGTGATTATATCAGGTTTTACAGAAGTGTACTGGTGTGCAAAAAAGCGGCCGCTTCGTCCATAACCTGATTGAATCTCGTCAAGGATAAGCAGGTTACCGTATTTATCAGTGAGCATTTTCAATCCTTCCAAAAATTGCTGCTCCGGAATATTGATACCTCCTATCCCCTGGATTCCTTCAATAATTATTGCTGCTACTTCTCCTTTCTTTAACTCTTTTTCGGTAGCATTTAGATCATTAAACGGAAGAATAACGGCATTACCGGTTTCATTTACCGGTGCAATTATTTTTGGATTATCAGTAAGTGCTACAGCAGCTGATGTCCGGCCATGAAATCCTTTTTTAAAACTTATAAACTTCTTTTTTCCGGTTACGAAAGAAGCTAGTTTAATTGCATTTTCATTGGCTTCAGCCCCTGAGTTGCAAAGGAAAAGCTGGTAATCAGCATAACCGGAGAGGTCACCCAGTTTTTCAGCCAGTTCCAGTTGCAAGGGATTCTGAATGGAATTACTGTAAAAACCAATTTTAGCAACCTGTTGTGTAATCATTGAAACATAGTGTGGATGGCTGTGCCCAATTGAAATAACAGCATGTCCTCCATACAAATCAAGGTATTTGTTCCCTTCTGAATCCCATACATAACATCCTGAAGCTTTTACAGGAGTAATATTAAAAAGTGGGTAAACATCAAAAAGTTTCATGATAAAAATTTTTTGGCCGAAGCCGGTTATTAACTATGCTGATTATTACCTGAATAAACTAGCTGCACTAATTAAAATGCTATCGGTTTTAAATTCAAGCCGGCTGTTTCATCCAGTCCAAACATCAGGTTCATATTTTGTACTGCCTGTCCGGAAGCACCTTTTATCAGGTTATCGGTAATACTTATAATTACCAACTTATCCTGGTGTTTTTCAAGATACAGAACTCCCTTATTTGTATTTACCACCTGTTTCAGTGCCGGATTCTTATCGGTAACAACTATAAAGGGATGGCTCTGGTAATAATTAAGATAAATTTCATTTGCCTCATCAAGTGATTTATCAAACCGGGTATAAGCTGACACGAAAATACCACGGGTATGATTGCCGCGTATTGGAATAAAATTCATTCTTTCAGAAAATCCTTTCTGCAATTGTTCAATGCTTTGTATAATTTCCCCTTCATGCTGGTGCTGAAAGATTTTATAGGCTGAAAGATTACTGTTTCGCCAGCTAAAATGAGAAGTTTCAGTTGGCTTTTGACCGGCCCCGGTAGATCCGGTTATAGCCTGCACGTGTATTTCATCCAGAAGCTGGTTGTTAGCAGCCAAAGGCAGTAGGGCAAGTTGAATTCCGGTTGCAAAACATCCTGGATTGGCAATCTTTGATGCTTGTTTTATTTCTTCACGATTCAGTTCAGGCAAACCGTAAATAAAATCATTTCCATTTTTTTTCAATCTGAAATCGTGGCTTAAATCCACTATCTTCACTCCCGGTGGAAGTTCATTTTTTTCAATAAATTCTTTGGATTTACCGTGTCCCATACAAAGGAAAATCACATCTACGTCATCCAGCAAAAGAGCTTCAGAGAACATCAGGTTAGTATCGCCCAGTAAATCGGCATGGACATCCGAAATCCGATTTCCAGCATTGCTGGAACTTTGTACAAATACAACTTCTGCCTTCGGATGATATAGCAAAATCCTCAATAATTCACCGGCTGTGTATCCTGCACCACCTACTATTCCAACTTTAATCATATTTCATCCCTTTAAAATTTATTCTCAATGGCCGGATGGAATTTACGATGAATTTTGTTCATCCCTGATTGTGAATTCTGCATTCCAATATTCATGCTCGCTTCATATTTTCTTATTCACAGTATGATAAACTTTCAACGAGTTGGCAAGAATTTTTGTAAAGCCTTTAACATCGTCGGCTGTCCATGCTTTAACTGTTTCACCGTATTCACCAAAGCCGGATTTCATCAAATCGTGCTCCGATTCTATTCCCTGTAACTCAAACCTGTATGGTTTTAGCTTTATAAAAACTTTCCCTGTAACATTATCCTGGGTAGCTTCAAGAAAAGTTTCGATATTGCGCATAACAGGTTCATGATACATGGCTTCATGCAGAAACATACCGTACCAGTTTGCCAACTGTTCTTTCCAATATGCCTGCCATTTGGTAAGAGTATGTTTCTCTAGCAGATGATGCGATTTTATAATTATCAATGGTGCTGCAGCTTCAAAACCAACACGTCCTTTGATGCCAATAATGGTATCCCCAACATGCACATCACGTCCAATTGCATATTTTGAAGCTATTTCAGACAATGCCTGAATGACTTCCGGACCATTTGAAAAGGATTTATCATCAATTGATTTTAGTTCACCCTTTTCAAAACCAAGTGCAATTGTAATTTCTTCTTTTGCTTCCAGTTTGCTTGGGTATGCATCATCTGGTAAACCTTTATCCGAAGTAAGGGTTTCCTTGCCACCCACACTGGTTCCCCAAATGCCCTGGTTGATGGAATACTGCATTTTTTCAAAATCGGTATCTACTCCATGCTTTTTCAGAAAATCGATTTCCTGCTGCCGGCTTAACATCAGGTCGCGAATCGGAGTAACAATCTCAATATCTGGTGCGAGCACCTGGAAGGTAAGGTCGAACCTTACCTGGTCATTTCCTGCGCCTGTACTGCCATGGGCAATATATTTAGCTCCAATCTCTTTTGCATGTTTAATGGTTGCAATTGCCTGAAAAACTCTTTCAGAGCTCACAGAAATGGGATAGGTATTGTTTCGCAGTATATTTCCATAAATCATATACCGTATACATTTTCTGTAATACTCATCCGTTACATCAAGGGTAACATGCTCTTTTGCACCCAGCCTGTATGCTTTCTCTTCTATTTCAGCTAATTCATCATTAGAGAAACCACCTGTATTTGCGATAGCGGTATAAACTTCAAATCCTTTCTCTTCCTTTAAATATTTAACACAAAAAGAGGTATCAAGACCTCCGCTGAATGCCAAAACCAATTTTTTATTCATAATGATACAATTTGTTTAAAAAATGACAAAAATACCCGATTAAAACAATATAAGTTTTTATCCCACCCCTTATTCATTTCAGAAGGGTGCCAGACACATCGTCATTTGATGTTTTTTGTTCGCTGTTTGCTTTTGTTTTTCTGGAAAAGACTCTACCAGATGTTAATTTCTGGATCACATCAAGCAGACTTCTTTTCTTAATTCCATTTCCTTGTTTAGGAACTTTTTCCCATGCCGGGTCATAAAGCATTCCTGTACAGAGGCATTTTGTACGTTCCATACGCATTAGGATATCATAATTTACACAGCCTTTGCAACCATCCCAGAATTGATCATCATTGGTTAATTCGGAAAATGTTACCGGCCTGTAACCCAATTCGTGATTTATTTTCATAACTGCCAAGCCAGTAGTTAATCCAAAAATTTTTGCGTCCGGATATTTCTTTCGTGATAATTCAAACGCCTTATTTTTAATTTCTTTAGCCAGCCCATACCCTCTGTATTCAGGGACAACAATTAAACCTGAATTTGCAACAAAACCTTTATTCCCCCAGGTTTCAATATAGCAAAATCCTGCAAAAATATCACCATCCAGGGCAATAATAGCCTTACCCTCACTGATTTTGGCAGTTAGGTATTCATCTGAGCGCCTTGCAATACCAGTACCTCTTTGTTTGGAAGCAATATCAATTGCATTATTAATCTCGTCAACATATTTTACATGCTGCTTTCCTGCAACTTCTACTTTTATTTTTTTAATATCTTTCATGTCAGATCTTGTTTTTCAATTTGGGGATTATAGTAATCAATGCATTTCTCAAATCGTTGTTGGTTGTACCCTCGCGCCGAACGATTAATATCGTATCATCTCCAGCAACCGTGCCAAGGATTTCCCATTTGCCTGCACTGTCTATAACAGCTGCAAGCGTGCTGGCATATCCAGGGAGCGTTTTCATAATTGCCAGATTGCCAGAATAATTCAGTGCTTTAAATCCATCAGCCAAAAAAGTATCTTTAGTTTGGGTTATTTTATTCTCATTATTTCCATTTTCCGGAATAACATACACGTAACCTTCTAAAGGATGAGATACTTTAGCAACCTGAAGAAATTTCAAATCACGGGATAAGGTTGCCTGAGTAAGCTCGAAGCCTTTGCGCTTCAATACAGCCAACAACTCTTCCTGGCTGTGTAAATTACCTTTGGCAATTATTTTCCTTATTTCCAGCTGCCTTTGTATCCTGTTCTTCATTTTGGCACATCCATGTATAAATATTCGTTTTTCTTGCAAAATTATACATTTTTTTAAAACCACAGGATTTTATAAAGAATTTATTATTATTTTTGCCGCGGGTTTAAAAAACTCTTCATATTGAAAAATGATGGGAGATAAATTAAAAATTAACAAAACAGAAAAATGCGTTTGAACCAATTGGTGGGCAAGCGCATTTTTTTTATAATAACACTATTGAAATGTTACAAAGTAAACAAGCAAAAATAACTCTTGAAGATGGAACCGTTTTTAGAGGCAAATCTTTTGGGAGTGAAAAACCGATAGCAGGAGAAGTGGTTTTTTACACGGCCATGACCGGATACCCCGAAAGTCTGACAGATCCTTCCTATACAGGTCAGATTCTGGTATCAACTTACCCGATGATTGGAAATTATGGAGTACCCCACAGAAATATAGAAAACGGTATCCACAAGTTTTACGAGTCACATAAACTGCATATAAGTGGCTTAATAATTGCCGATTATTCTTTTGAATTCAGTCACTGGAATGCAGAAAAAAGCCTGTCTGACTGGTTAAAAGAGTATGAAGTTCCTGGAATTTTTGATATAGATACGCGAGCACTAACAAAAATTCTCAGGGAAAAAGGTTCTATGTTGGGTAAGATTGAATTTGACGATGGGGAAATTGATTTTTATGATCCAAACAAAAAGAACCTTGTGGCTCATGTCAGCTGTACAAAAAAAGAGGTTTATGAGAATGGAGACATTCGGATAATACTTATTGATTGCGGAGTAAAAAACAACATTATCCGATGCCTTTTTAAACGGGGAGCAACAGTAATTCGTGTACCATGGAATTACGACTTTAGCCAGGAAGATTTTGATGGCGTTTTTATTTCAAATGGGCCTGGGGATCCTGCGATGTGTTCCGAAACAGTTGAAAATATCAGGGAGGTTATGAATACAAATAAACCAATAATGGGTATTTGTTTGGGAAATCAATTGCTGGCAAGAGCTGCCGGAGCAGACACCTATAAGTTGAAATATGGACACAGGAGCCACAATCAGCCGGTACTCCTGCAAAACACCAACCGTTGTTACATTACCTCACAAAACCATGGCTATGCAGTTGCAACCGAAACTCTTCCGAAAGATTGGGAGCCGTTGTTTACGAATGTAAATGACAATACTAATGAAGGAATAAGGCACAAAACAAAGCCTTTTTTTTCAACCCAGTTTCATCCTGAAGCTTCCAGCGGGCCAACTGATACTGAGTTTCTTTTTGATGAATTCATAGATAAAATTAAAGCATTTCGCTCAAACACCAATTCATAAAGAAAAAAAACATGAATCACAGTAAAGTAAAAAAAGCAGTAATTTTAGGTTCAGGTGCATTGAAAATCGGAGAAGCCGGCGAATTCGATTATTCTGGCTCTCAGGCATTAAAAGCATTAAAAGAAGAGGGAGTAGAAACTGTTTTAATAAATCCGAATATTGCTACCATCCAAACATCCGAAGAGATAGCAGACAAAATATATTTCTTACCTGTTACGCCTTTTTTTGTTGAGGAGGTAATCAAGAAAGAAAAGCCACAGGGTATTCTGCTCGCTTTTGGCGGACAGACTGCATTAAACTGTGGCGTTGCTTTATTTAAATCAGGAATACTGGAAAAGTATAATGTTGAAGTGGTGGGAACTCCTGTACAGTCAATAATCGATACAGAAGATCGGGATATATTTGCAAAAATGCTGGGAGAAATTGATGTGAAAACTCCTCAAAGCATTGCAGCTTCAACTATGGAAGAAGCTTATGAGGCAGCAAAACAAGTTGGTTTTCCAATTATCATTAGGGCAGCATACACTCTGGGAGGCCTTGGAAGTGGATTTTGCGAAAATGATACAGAACTGGAAGCACTGGCATCAAAGGCATTTTCTTATTCTCCACAGATTTTAATTGAGGAATCGATAAAAGGATGGAAGGAAGTGGAATATGAAGTGGTTCGCGACCAGTTCGATAATTGCATTGCGGTTTGCAATATGGAGAATTTCGATCCGCTTGGAATCCACACAGGTGAAAGCATAGTAGTAGCTCCTTCCCAAACATTAACGAATTCAGAATATCACAAGTTGAGGGAAATTTCAATTAAGATCATTCGCAGGGTTGGAGTAATTGGTGAATGTAATGTGCAATTTGCCCTCGACCCCTATTCTGAGGATTACCGGGTAATTGAAGTTAATGCACGGCTGTCGCGTTCATCAGCCCTTGCATCAAAAGCCACAGGGTACCCGCTGGCATTTGTGGCCGCCAAGCTGGGACTTGGTTATGGATTACATGAACTGAAAAACCAGGTAACAAAAGTAACTACAGCAGCTTTTGAACCGGCCCTGGATTATTGTGTTGTGAAAATTCCACGCTGGGATTTGAACAAATTTATAGGGGTATCAAAAACAATTGGCAGTTCAATGAAAAGTGTGGGTGAAATTATGGCTATTGGTCGTACTTTTGAAGAAGCAATCCAGAAAGGTATCCGCATGGTTGGACTCGGTATGCACGGGTTTGTCGGAAATAAAGATGAGGTTAACATTAAGGAAATTGAGTTGGAATTGAGCAATCCAACTGACAGAAGGATTTTTGCCATTGCTGAAGCATTTAATAAGAATTACTCTATTGACGACATACATGAAAAGACAAAGATTGACCGCTGGTTTCTGTTTCGTTTAAAAAATATACATAATATAAAAAACGAGCTTGAAAAAGTCTCAGACCTGGACTCATTGCCAATCGATCTTTTGAAACTAGCCAAGCAAGCCGGATTCTCGGATTTTCAAATCGCAAGGATTGTATTAAACAGTCCAAACGAACAAATTCAAAACGACTTACTGGAAGTAAGGAATTTGCGTAAAAAACATGGAATAATACCTGTAGTAAAGCAAATAGACACACTTGCAGGCGAATATCCAGCCCTGACAAATTACCTGTACCTTACACATAACGGGGATGAACATGATATTGAGTTTATTCATGACAACAAATCGGTTATCGTTCTTGGTTCCGGAGCCTATCGGATAGGCAGTTCAGTTGAATTTGACTGGTGCAGTGTCAATTCAATTGAAACAATTAAAAAGGAAGGGTACCGCTCAATAATGATAAATTACAATCCTGAAACTGTCAGTACCGATTACGATATCTGCGACAGGCTTTACTTCGATGAACTGACATTCGAACGGGTAATGGATATTATTGATTTGGAGAATCCTCATGGGGTAATTATTTCAATGGGAGGTCAGATTCCTAACAATCTGGCTATGAAGCTGCACAGCCAGAAGGTCCCGGTATTGGGGACTTCACCTGTAAAAATTGATAATGCTGAAAACAGGGAAAAATTTTCATCCCTGCTTGATGAATTACAAATCGATCAGCCACGTTGGGCAAAACTTTCAACGTTTGAAGAAATATACAAATTCATAGATGAAGTCGGTTATCCTGTCCTCATACGACCCTCCTATGTACTATCCGGAGCTGCAATGAATGTGGTATCGAATTCCGATCAGCTGGAGTATTTTCTTGATATGGCTTCCAATGTTTCAAAAGAACATCCCGTGGTAGTAAGTGAATTCATTGAAGAAGCAAAAGAAATTGAAATTGATGCCGTAGCCCGCAATGGCGAAATAGTTGCATACGCAATTTCAGAGCATGTGGAATTTGCTGGTGTGCATTCCGGAGATGCAACAATTGTTTTTCCTCCTCAAAAACTTTATATAGAAACCATACGGAGGATAAAAAAAATAGCACGGCAAATTGCTAAAGGACTTGAAATAACCGGTCCATTTAACATGCAGTTTTTGGCAAAAGATAACGACATCAAAGTCATTGAGTGTAACCTTAGAGCGTCAAGAAGTTTTCCATTCGTTTCTAAAGTAATGAAGCTGAATCTTATTGAAATTGCTACCAAAGTTATATTGGGAGTTCATGTAGAAAAGCCTGACAAATCATCGTTTGAGCTGGATTACGTAGGAGTTAAGGCACCCCAGTTTTCGTTTGCCCGTCTGTTAAATGCCGACCCGGTGCTAGGAGTTGACATGGCATCTACAGGTGAGGTAGGTTGCATCGGGGAAACATATTATGAGGCTGTTTTAAAAGCCATGCTTTCGGTTGGATACCGTCTGCCGGTCAAAAATGTGCTCATTTCATCTGGTCCTTCCCGATCAAAAGTTGAACTTTTAAAAAGCGCTCAAATGATGCAGGAAAGAGGTTACAATCTTTTTGCAACAGAAGGGACCCATCGGTTTCTACAGGAAAATGGGGTAACCAACACTTTACTTCACTGGCCTGATGAAGAAGACAGGCATCCCAATACTATAGAATACATCAAGAAAAAGAAAATTGATTTGGTTATAAATATTCCAAAAAATTACACAAAGAGAGAATTAAAAAATGGCTATAAAATTCGCCGGAATTCAATCGACTTCAATGTACCACTTATAACCAATGCCCGGGTAGCCAGTGCCTTTATTTATGCTATCTGTAAATACGACTTGAAAGACTTACCAATAAGAAGTTGGGACAGTTATTAAAAATTAGTATTGATGTAGAATTGAAAAAATGCTTCTGTTATCCAACGGAAGCATTTTTAATTTAATAACAACTGAATATTTACATAAACTACCTCTGTAGGAATATCTCCGTCCGTTAGCAATCCTGGTTGGAAAAAACCAACTTTTGAATTCCATATCTCACCTTTTCGAACCGAAACCTGTGTTCTTATATTTATCTTATTTTTCATGACTTTTATTTCTAGTTTACACAATAAAAAGCCATGTTGCAAACCCGGTGCCATTTTGACCAAGCTACCTCGGAAAATTATTGAGCCAATTTACATCTAAGGAGATAACTCACTGTTTTTTAGGACATATCCACGTTGTTCAATTACCTTTCTCAACTCATTCATATTAGTTTTTGATTCATCAAATTGAACAATAGCAGTAGAATCCTCAAGTTTTACTTTCACAAATTCCACACCTTCCACACTTCCCAATCCTTTTTCAATAGATACAACACACATTTCGCAATGCATCTTTCCTATACTAAGGACTTCTTTTTTGATTAATTCATCGTTTTGTGATGTAGAATTATTTTCCTGATTGTTTTTTCCCTGTTGGCAGGCAAACAGAAAAAAAAATGAAATAAGTGTTATTAAGATACGCATTTAATACTATTAATTTATTGTTCTTAAAATTTGCAATGATTCACTATTTGCAGCTTTTAATGTTTCTTTTGCTTCTCTTTTAATGAATGGGTACACTATTTTTGCATTGAGCATTGATACATATGTCTTCCCTTTTTCTTCATATACTGAAATTCTGCAAGGCATAATTGCAGAAAGAAACCTGCTGTTCCTGGAATTAAGAATTTTCTCTGCAAGAACCGGATTACACATTGAAATCACCACAACATGTTCCGTTTCATAACCACTCTTTTGCATGGTTGCCTGCAAATTATATTGCTGAGGAACAGCCCATTCATGTGCTTCAGCTGATTTAGTGAGAGCATTAACTGTATCTTCAAAACTAAATTCACTCTCGGTTACCACAAACATTTGCCGTGGCAATACAATAAAAAGTGCAAGAAACGTAATTGAAATTCCAGCGATTAAACCAGTTGAAAAGACTGCAATAATTTTTCCCATTTTTAGATTTTTTATTACAGTAATAAACAGTTATTTGCACAAAAAGTTGATGAAGCTGATTAGCGAATGAAACTGTCACAAATTAATTTAAATTCAACGGTTTTTCAACCTTGATTTTCAGAAGGGAGATATGAATTACATCCATTATAGTGTCTACAAAATGAAAGCTGATTCCCTTTAAATATTCTTCTTTAATTTCCTCCAGGTTCTTTTTGTTTTCTTTTGAAAGAATAATCTCTTTTATCCCGGCCCTTTTAGCAGCCAAAATTTTTTCTTTTATACCCCCAACTGGAAGTACCTTTCCCCGTAAGGTGATTTCGCCTGTCATAGCCAGATTGTTTTTAACCCTACGCTGTGTAAACGCTGATGCCAGAGAGGTTACCATAGTTACACCGGCAGAAGGCCCGTCTTTGGGGATAGCACCTTCCGGCACATGAACATGAACATTCCAATTAGAGAAAACCTGTGGGTCAATATCCAATTCTTCAGCATGCGACTTTAAATATTCATGTGCAAGCATTGCTGATTCTTTCATCACTTCACCCAGGTTCCCGGTCAGCGTCAATGATCCTTTCCCCTTGCTTAGACTGGTTTCCACAAATAAAATTTCGCCTCCCACGGCAGTCCATGCCAATCCTGTAACTACTCCGGCAAATTCATTTCCCTGGTATCTGTCTTTTGTATATTCCACAACTCCCAAATATTCACGAATATCATCGAGGGAAATTTTTTTATTAAATGGTTCTTCAAATGCTATCTTTTTTGCAACCCTTCTGATTACTTTAGCAATTTTTTTATCCAGTTCCCTTACTCCCGATTCCCGTGTGTAGCCATCAATTATTCGTTCAATAACTGGTTTCGAGAAAACTACATCACCTTTATTTAACCCATGGTTTTCCAATTGTTTAGGAATAAGATGACGTTTGGCTATTTCCAGCTTTTCCTCCACGAGGTACCCACTGACCTCAATCAATTCGAGCCTATCGCGTAATGGAGGCGCAATGGTAGTCAGTGTATTTGCTGTAGCAAGGAACATTACTTTAGACAAATCAAAATCCACTTCCACATAATTGTCATGAAATTCAAAATTTTGCTCAGGATCCAGGACTTCCAGTAACGCAGAGGCTGGATCTCCATGAAAATGTTTTGAAACCTTATCGATTTCATCAAGAATGAATACAGGATTTGAGCTTTTTACTTTTTTAATATTTTGGATTATGCGTCCCGGCATGGCACCGATATATGTTTTCCGGTGGCCCCTTATTTCCGATTCATCATGCAACCCTCCAAGGCTCATGCGAACAAATTTTCTGTCAAGTGCTCTGGCTATTGATTTTCCAAGTGAAGTCTTTCCTACACCCGGAGGTCCATAAAGGCATAATATAGGAGCTTTCATATCTTTTTTAAGTTTCAATACAGCCAGATGTTCGAGTATCCGTTCCTTCACTTTTTCTAACCCGTAATGATCTTCATCTAAAATTTTCCTTGCATTTTTAAGGTCAAAATTATCAGATGAATATTCGTTCCAGGGTAAATCAACCAAAGTCTGGCAATACGAGAACTGAACAGAATATTCGCCGGCGGCAGGATTCAGCCGGTGAAGCTTATCCACCTCCTTCTCAAAATATTTTGCAATTTCAGGACTCCACACTTTATCTTTTGCCTTTCTTTTCAGCTCACTGATTTCCTGCTCAACAGGATTACCCCCCAGTTCATCCTGAATGGTTTTCATTTGTTGGTTAAGCATGAATTCCCGCTGCTGCCGATCCATATCGGTTTTTACCTTCTTTTGGATATCGTGTTTGAGTTCCAGCATCTGGACTTCCTTAACTAAATAACTGATAGCTTGAATTCCTCTTTCCTTCAGATTTTCGATTTCAAGTAAATTTTGTTTATCTTCTACATTCAGATCAGCATTGGAACAGATGAAATTGATTAGGAAAGTTGAATTTTCAATATTCTTTACAGCAAAAGATGCTTCAGGAGGAACATTCGCTGAAAATTGTGCAATTTTAATGGAAAGATCTTTTAATGATCCTACTATGGCGTTAAATTCAGAATCATCCTGAGGAGAGCTGTCAATGAGCGGTTCAACACTGGCTTTATAATAAGGTTCCTGAGCAACGAACTCCCGGATTGAATACCTTCTTTTACCTTGAATAATTACCGATGTTGAGCCATCAGGCATTTCAAGTATCTTCAGTATTTCAGCTACTGTACCAACTGAAAAAAGCTCTTCCTTTGATGGGTCATCAATTGTATAGTCTTTTTGTGCGATAGTACCTAAAAGCCTGCTTCCTTTATATACATCCTGAATAAGTTTTAATGATTTTTTCCGACCAACATTAATAGGAAGAACCACACCAGGAAAAAGAACTGTATTGCGCAGGGGCAAAACAGGCAATACATCAGGTACTTCTGTATTTTTCAAATCGGCATCATCACCATCAGCAATTATTGGAATATAATCTGAATCTTCTTTCATCATTCCACTAAAAAATATTTCGTTGAATCCTGATTTCTTTAATTTACCCATACTTTAATTAGGTTTTATGCCATTATGGCTGATAAAGGCTTTCTAAATTTCAAGGAGAATTAAAAGCAATTGTTGTGCCACTACCTCCCAAACGATCTGACACTGTCGGATGTTCACTTATTTATATATACCCCGACATAATGTATTAGTCAGACAAAAAAAAAGCCCCGGCAATCCGAAGCTATTATATCTTTTCAATGTAGCAGATTATTTTTTTCTCTTTTCCATATGCTTACCGTAGCGGTTCATAAACTTGTCCACACGGCCTGCAGTATCCACAAGTTTAACTTTACCTGTATAGAATGGATGAGATGTGTTAGATATTTCAAGTTTGTACAACGGGTATTCAACCCCGTCTACTTCAACTGTTTCTTTAGTATCAACTGTTGATCTGGTAAGGAAAATATGTCCGTTTGACATATCTTTAAAAGCTACCATTCTGTATCCATCTGGATGTATTCCTTTTTTCATCTTTAAAATTTTATTATTAATGGTTGCATTTTATACTGCAATCCATTTATCAAATTTGTTTTTAACTTTTTTAAGGCCTGCAAAGATAAATATAGTTTTGAAGAAACCAAAGAGCAAAATCTTTTTTCAATAATGGATTATTTTTCCTTAAAAGTCTCGGGGGTAATAATGGGTGCCCTGGCAAAGGGTTTATTTCTGTCGAAAAGGTAACGCATGGTATAATGTGTTTTCATTCGTTTGCCTCCAACAGATTCATAAAGCGCAACAATTTTAGGATTAAAATCACCAGCCCATGATAATTCCATTTCCCTGTACCATCTTTTTTTATACATAATAGGCCTGAGGTGCCAAAAAATACCTGATTCAATTCCTGACCGCTGATATTTTGGCACAATTCCGATAATAAGACTGCGGGTACGGGTAATGGATTTCTTCCATTTCAGCCACATAATTTTTGGCAAATGCAAAAAGGTAATCTTTCCGTGAAACTTTGCCAAAATTTGATTAAAATCCGGAATCATTACAAAAAGAGCAATTGGTTCCTCCTGATGATAAGCGAACCAAATGAATTCCTCCTCAATTAATGCTTTGGAATTATAAATAAAATCTTTCAGGTCATCTTTATCTATGGGTTTAAAATGCTCATGAAACCTCCAGGCGTTATCATACACACTTGCGAAGTCATCGATAAATTTTTCTTTTTCTTTCCAACTAAAATGTTTAAAGCTGAATTGAGGTTTTTTTGCCACCCACTCAGCAACTTTCCAAAATCTTTCAGGCAGTTCCGGGAGTGTGGTATCCAAATGATAACTGTATTGCTTAAAATATATTTTAAAGCCATAATTCTCAAAAAGCCTCACATAATATGGAGGATTGTATGGCATTCCAAAGCCCTGTGGCATAAAGCCATCCGCAAGAAGCCCCCAATTCATATAGTTTTCACCAAAATTAACTGGCCCGTCCATCGCTTCCATTCCTTTAGTTTTCAACCATTCCCGGGCAGCATCAAATAACATATTTGCAGCATTTTGGTTATCAATGCATTCGAAAAATCCGCACCCACCTGTAGGCTGCTCAAAAGTCATTGCTTTATCAAGATTGTAAAAGGTAGCTAGCCGGCCTACAGGCTTTCTCTTTTCATCAAGCAAAACCCAGCGGATGGCTTCACCATTTTTAAATGACGGATTTTTAAGGGGATTAAACAGATTTTCCAACATTCCTTCCAGTGGGCAAATCCAGTTGGGATCGTCTTTATAAACTATTTGCGGAACTTTATGAAACAGTTTTCGCGATGGCTTATCCAATACCTCTAATAATTGCATTTTATTATCTAATTATCTGTATCACCCTTATAATGTATTCTTTTTAATCAACTATTTCAGCCCGTTCAAATTTCTTGTTTGGATCAAACAGATACCTCATTGTTAGATGTGTTAGTGTTTTATGCGCTCCAAATGATTTAAAGAGCGCAATCATCCGTGGATTAAAATCACCAATCCAGCTCATTTCCATATCGTTGTACCATGGTTTTCGTAACATTACTTTTTTTAACTGAAAAAAAATGCCTGATTCAATTCCCAGGCGTTGAAATTTTGGTATTACACCCAGTACAATAACCCTGCAACGGGTAATTGTATGTTTCCATCTAAAATAATAAAGCTTCAGAATATTTAACAAACTCAATTTCCCCGAACCCAGTTTTTTTAATATTTGATTTAAATCAGGGATCATCATATAAAAAGCAATAGGTTCATCATTATGGTAAACATACCAGATAAATTCTTCGTCTAAAATAAATTTTGCCTGTTCAATTAATTCCTTCAATTGGTCAAATTCTGCAGGCTTATAATTACTGTGTCCCGACCAGGCTTGTCTGTGTATCTCCATAAAATCGCGGATAAATTTATCCTGCTCTTTAAATTGGAAATGTTCATACCTGTAATCTGGTTTTTTTGCTACCCAAGCAGCAATCTTCCAAAACCTTTCAGGGAGATCAGGATTTGCAATATCCAGAGAGTAGCTATATTGTTCATAATAAGTTTTGAATCCATATGTTTCAAACAGCCGCCTGTAATAGGGGGCATGGTACTGCATTCCATAAGTTTGTGGCTGAAATCCTTCAACAAGCAGACCCCAGTTGAAAAAATTCTCACCGAAATTAACCGGACCATCCATCGCTACCATACCATTATTTCTAAGCCAATGTTTGGCAGCATCAAATAATATGTTTGAAGCATTTTGGTCATCGATGCATTCAAAAAAGCCAATACATCCTGTCGGCTGGTCATAACCTGCAGAATAGCCGGCATCGTAAAAAGCTGCTATCCTGCCAATAAAATCTTTTCCATTTTTTAATATCCAGCGACATGCATTTCCTTCTCTGAATTTTGCATTTTTTTCAGGATTAAAGATATCTTCAATCTGCTGGTATAGCACTGGTATAAAATTCGGATCATTTTTATAAAGCTTCTCCGGTATTTTATGAAATAACCGAATGGTTTCTTTTCCGGAAACTTCAAGTAATTCCATTGCCAGTTAGAAATTAAAAATAAACCTATAATTACATCCTTACCTTATGTGTAAATATTGTCGGAATTAAATTCTATTTATCATTTCCCGAAATAAATTTTTATCTGCTTCTATCTGCTTCCTCTTAAACAGGCTCCGGCTTCATTGCCATCGCTTCCATAAATTCCTGCTTTAAAGCTTCAAATGTTTCCTTGACAGAAATAATTTTTGAAGTTCTCCATGCATTTGAACCGGCAAATGCATATCCATTAAAAAAGTTCCCTTTCATTGCACTTATGAGTGCAACAAAGATACAATAGGGAGTTTTATCTATATCACATGTTTTAAGGCATTTATATGGACATTTAACCGGACGTTTTTCCCCTTTGTTTATTTTGTCTATAAATTCATTTCGAATTGCTCTTCCTGGCATTCCTACAGGACTCTGAATAATTTCGATATCGCTTTCAACAGAATTGATATATGTCTGTTTGAATTTATCGGATGCATCACACTCGTGGGTGGTTACAAAGCGTGTTCCCAACTGCACTCCTGAAGCACCTAAATCCATTATCTTTTTAATATCGCCTCCCGAATAGATTCCACCTGCTGCAATCACGGGAATTTTAACATTATAAGTTTCTTCAAATGGCCTCACATGAGTTACCACATCGGGTACAAGCTTTTCCAGCTCAAATTCCGGATCATCCAGCTGATCGCGTTTAAACCCCAGGTGCCCTCCTGCCTTGGGCCCTTCAACAACAATAGCATCTGGCAGATAATTATATGCTTCCTTCCATTTTTTGCAAATTAGTTGGGCAGCCCTTCCTGATGAAACTATAGGGACAAGTTTTGTTTTAGAGTCCTCTGTTAAAAAAGAAGGCAAATTAAGCGGAAGCCCTGCCCCTGAAAAAATAATATCAACTTTCTCAGCAATTGATGTTTTTACTAAATCCGAAAAATTAGTAAGAGCAACCATAACATTCACACCAATAATACCATTTGTTTTTTCTCGTGCTGCTTTTATTTCCCGGCGCAACGCACGAATATTTGCGCCAATAAAATCTCTTGCGTAATCCTTATCAAACATTCCTATGCCTACAGCAGAAATAACACCTACCCCACCTTCATTTGCGACAGCAGAAGCCAATCCCGATAGTGAAATACCAATGCCCATTCCTCCCTGAATAACAGGAATGTTTACCGTTAGATCTCCAATTTTAAATGCTTTCATTTTATATAGTAAACAATAATTATCTGCAAAGATACTTTTATTCCATCATTAAAAGTAAAAATAGAATTTTTTCACATTCTAAATAAAAAACTTTTTTGTCTGAAAAAAATTAACGGAACTATTGACATGGAATGTTTTAATGACTAATTTGCATAACGTAATCTACAAAATAAGAATTATGAATAAAAAAATTTTACCAATTTTGCTGGCAATTTTATTTGCAATTTCCGCCGAAGCACAGAATACCACCTTCAATGAAGGCGACAAAGTACTTAATGTTGGATTGGGCATTGGAAGCACACTCTATACAGGTGCAGCCTACGGAAGTAGTATCCCGCCACTTTCTGCCTCTCTGGAGTTCAATGTAGCCGATGAACTGTTTGACGAAAACAGCTCAATAGGTGTAGGAGGTTACCTGGGTTATGCCGGATACAATTATAATGTTGTAGGAAGTGATTACGGCTTTTCAAATTTCATATTAGGTGGCCGTGGAGCGCTCCATTATCAGTTTATTGATATGCTTGACACTTATGCAGGACTTTTATTGGGATATCGGATTGTAAGCTGGAATGCTGATGAATTTAGCTCAGCAGCTAGTGGTGGCTTCATATCGGCTTTTTACATTGGCGGCCGATATTACTTCAATGAAAATATTGCCGGAATGCTTGAATTAGGATACGGTATCGCATATCTCAACATTGGTGTAGCATTTAAATTTTAACACATACAGATATAAATTAATAATTCCATCTTTAAAATATAAAGATGGAATTATTAACTATTTCAGGCATCTCTATAATATTTCTTTTTCAGGACAATCTTTAGGTTTGCCGTTTCCTGTATGACCATTTGTAACTTCCCAGGTATTTCCTGAATGCAGAAGTTCATCAACACAGGTGATATTCCTGGATTGCTGTATCTGTTTTATCTGTTTGGTCATTTCATCATCATAAACAGGAGCTGACACCTTTCTGATAACACCGAAAGCCACCGGAAAGTCAGGTAATGACAGATTGATAAGACTTAAGTGAAGTGAAGGATCCTCTTCGTGAGCATCATGAACAAGAACATCATCAAGAGTGATACCGTTTTCACCAATTTTTGCCACTTTAAGCCTGCCTTTTTGCATTATAATACCTTTCTCATTCTCAGAACCAAATAACATTGGTTTCCCATGTTCAAGGATCAGTTGGCGGTCAGCTTTGTGTAGCGGATCCGTAATGGCATTATGAATTCCACTGTTGTAAATTACACAATTTTGCAAAATCTCAACCACTGAGGTACCTTTGAAATTTGCAGCCTCAGTAAGGACTGATTCACTTAGCTTCACATTTCCGTCAATTGCGCGGGCATAAAATGTCCCCCTGGCACCAATAACCAGTTGACCGGGCACAAATGGATCTTCAATAGTTCCGAATGGCGATGTCTTGCTTTTAAAACCACGGTCAGATGTAGGAGAATACTGACCTTTGGTTAGTCCGTATATCCGGTTATTGAAAATAATAATATTCAAATCAAGATTACGCCTGATCGTATGAATAAAATGATTTCCCCCAATAGCCATTGCATCACCATCGCCCGTAATTACCCATACATTTAAATCGGGATTGGCCATTTTAACACCGGATGCTACAGCTGCAGCCCTGCCATGGATTGTATGAAACCCAAAGGTACTCATATAGTAAGGAAATCTTGAAGAACATCCAATGCCGGAGATAATCGCAAATTTCTCTCTGGGAATACCCATGCCGGCCATTGTTCTCTGAACAGCATTCATAATTGCGTAGTCCCCACAACCTGGGCACCAGCGTACTTCGTTTTCGCTTTTGAAATCTTTGATGGTATATTTAAGATCAGTCATAGTTATTCCTCCAGAAGTTTTTCAATACCTGATTTAAGTTCAATTACCGTAAATGGCAATCCTTTTACTTTATTTAATTGATGATAATTGTATCCCGGAATCTTATCGCGCAGGTAACTTGCAAACTGGCCAAGATTCAATTCACAAACAATGATTTTATTATATTTTGAAAATACCTGTGCAGTATTTTTAGGAAGCGGTTTTATGTAATTAAAGTGTGCAAGACTGACATCTTTCCCTTCCTGACGAAGTTCTCTTACAGCACTTATAAGATGCCCAAAGGTTCCTCCCCAGCCTACAACAAGGATTTGACCTTCATCATCTCCGCAAACTTCCAGATCTGGCACCAGATCAACTATTCTTTGCACCTTTTCTTCCCGAATCAGAGTATTGATTTCATGATTTTCCGGGTCATGACTAACGGTACCCAACGTATTTTTTTCCAATCCCCCAATACGGTGCTCAAAACCAGTCATACCTGGAAAGGCCCACTGACGTGCAAGCAGTTCATCATCGCGTTCATAAGCTTTAAAAGTTGAAGCTTCTTTTGCAATTCGAGTTGTAATAGAAGGTAAATCGGCAAGTTTAGGTACTCTGAATGGTTCACTGCCATTTCCCAAAAAGCCATCGGTTAGCAGAATTACAGGTACCATTCGCTCCAGAGCGATTTTGGCAGCCGTATAGGCATAATAAAAACAATCAGACGGAGTACCGGCAGCTATAACCACTACCGGGCTTTCGCCATTTCTGCCATAAAGCGCCTGCATAAGATCCGATTGTTCTGTTTTTGTTGGCAATCCGGTTGAAGGCCCACCTCGTTGAACATTCACAATTACCAATGGCAGTTCGGCCATAACAGCCAATCCGATAGCCTCCGATTTCAGTGCAAGTCCTGGTCCGGAAGTTGTTGTGATGGCTAAATCACCGGCAAAAGCAGCCCCGATAGCAGAAGCAATTCCTGAAATTTCATCCTCTGCCTGAAAAGTTTTTACTCCCAGGTCTTTCCTTTCTGAGAGTGCTGTTAAAATTTCGGTTGCCGGTGTAATAGGGTATGAACCTAAAAACAGTTCAAGTCCAGCCTTTTCAGCAGCAGCAATAAATCCCCAGGCAGTTGCATAGTTCCCGTTTACATTGCGATAGGTCCCAGGTGAAATATCAGCGGGATGAACAATATAGGTCGGGGTCATATGTTGAAGGTTCATCCCGTAATTGTACCCATCATGCAATACTTTTATATTTGAATCGGCAACTACAGGTTTCCTTCCAAATTTCGAACGTATAAACTCTTCGATGTATTCCAATGGCCTGTTGAACATCCAGCAAATCAGACCAAGTGCAAACATATTTTTGCTGCGGAGAACACTTTTATGATCAAGTCCGAAGTCTTTCAGTCCCTCTTTGGTTAAGCTTGATATGGGCACAGAAATAATCCTGTAATCTTTCAGGTTACTCTCTGTAAATGGATCGTCTGTTTTAAAACCAGCTTTTTGAAGATTCTTCTCTTTAAACGAATCACTATCGTATATAATAGTTCCCCCAGGATTCATAAACCGTGCATTCGCTTTTATAGCCGCCGGATTCATCGCGATCAAAACATGGGCATAATCTCCTGGTGTAGTCACTTCTTTCTTTCCAAATTGCACCTGAAAACCGGATACACCACCCACTGTTCCTTGCGGAGCCCGTATTTCCGACGGATAGTCAGGAAAGGTAGAAATATCATTTCCAATCAAAGCTGCAGCATCTGAAAACAAGGTCCCGGTTAATTGCATCCCGTCTCCTGAATCACCTGAAAACCGGATGGCAACTTCTTCCAGTTCAATTACTCTTTCATCCTTCATTTTCCTATGGTTTATATTTTAATTCTTCCAACTTAAAAGCAAAGCTCCAAAAATACTATCGATTCACAATTTCAATTGCCCTATCAGATATTTTTTTAAAGACGCAAAAATAACCATAATTTAACAAGATAGAAATGACCTATTCAAATATTTAAAGGTTTTAATATATTTGGAATCAATTTAAATTTTTAAAAAATGGCACTCATCAAAACACTGAACGATAAAACGCCTGTTACAGGAGAAAATTGTTTTTTGGCAGAAACAGCTATCCTGATAGGAGATGTGGAATTAGGTGACAATTGCAGTGTATGGTATAATGCTGTTATTCGTGGTGATGTGCATTTTATCAGAATCGGAAATAATACCAACATCCAGGACAATGCTGTAATACATGCCACTTATAAAAAATCACCTACACGAATTGGAGATAATGTTACCATAGCACATGGTGCCATAGTGCATGGTTGCACACTTCACGACAATGTTATGATTGGGATGAATGCTGTCGTACTAGATGATGCCATCATCGAAAGTAATTCGATTGTAGCAGCAGGATCGGTAGTGACCAAAGGGACAGTGGTGGAAAGCGGGAGTATCTACGCAGGTATCCCCGCAAGAAAAATAAAAGAAATAAGCCCCGAACTTATTGATGGAGAAATTAAGCGGATCGCATCCTCCTACAGCATTTATTCAGGGTGGTACAAGTAAATTTAATATTGAAAGCCACCTGGACAACAAATGTTTTTGATAAAGAATTAAACATTTAATTAAAACAATTTTTATAAATCAAAAAGATTTGTTTTTTTCGTATAAAAGTACAATAAGAAATTTATGCCAAATTTAACGCATAGGAAGATTTATTGAACGATATAAATTAAAAGGTTATTCAAGATATTAAAAAGAATATCAATTATGAAACCAACTTTGCTAGTACTGGCTGCCGGAATGGGTAGCCGGTTCGGTGGACTTAAACAGATTGAACCCATTGGCCCCAATGGAGAAACCATTATTGATTATTCTATATACGATGCAATAAAGGCAGGATTTGGAAAAGTGGTATTTGTTATCAGGGAAAGCTTTTCAGAAGAATTCAAAGAAAAATTCGATCTTAAGCTTAAAGGAAAAATAAAAGTGGAATATGTTTACCAGGAACTTGATATGCTCCCTCCTGGATTTACCCTGCCCGATGAAAGAACCAAACCCTGGGGGACTGCTCATGCCGTTCTGGTTACTCAAGATGTAATAAAGGAACCTTTTTGTGCATTGAATGCCGATGATTTTTATGGATTCAATGCCTATAAGACAATGGCTAATTTTTTATCACATTCTGAGGATCCAAATGAACATGCCATGATTGGATACAAACTTAACAACACTTTATCTGACTACGGATATGTTTCACGAGGTGTCTGTAATATAACCGGTGACGGTTTTCTTCAAAAAATTGTTGAAACAACAAAAATAGTTAAGAGAGACGGCAAAATTATATCTATTGAACCCGATGGCAACGAAGTACAGCTTTCAGGAGAAGAAAGTGTTTCTATGAATATGTGGGGGTTTCATCCTTCGGTTTTTAATGTTTTTGAAAAGAAATTTAAAGATTTTTTGAAACAATACATTAATGAACCTAAATCTGAAATATTTATTCCATGGGTAGTTTACGACATGATAAAAGAAGGTAATGCACATGTTAAAGTATTAAAAGCCGATTCCCCCTGGTTCGGTGTTACTTATAAGGAAGACACTCCAATAGTAATCGAAAAACTAAAAAAATTAATCGAAGAAGGTCAATATCCCAATAAATTATTTTGAAAAGATGAATGCAAAATTAAAAGAAGTTGCAGGTAAATTTAACCTGGAAGGAACAGTAAAAGAAGTAACCCAATTGGGTGAAGGATTCATAAATGACACGTATGTAATTGAGCTGAATGAAGGATTGCCCCGTTATATTCTGCAGCGAAAAAATAAGCGCGTATTTTCACCGATTCCGGCCATGATGGAGAATATTGAAAAAGTCTGCAGCCACATTAAGGGAAAAGTTGAGGCAGCTGCAGGCGACCCAATGCGTGAAGCTATGACCATTATCCGAACTTCCGATGGCAAACTTTATTATGAAGATGAAGAAAATGAATTCTGGGCAGCCAGCCTATTCATTGAAGATACCATTGCATATGAATCTGCCCCGACACCCGAACTAGCCTATGCAGGCGGAAAAGGTATCGGGAAATTCCAGTCATTGGTCGCTGATTTGAAAGAACCACTAACCGACATCTTACCTGGATTTCATAACATTCGCATACGCTTCGAGCAGTGGGACAGCACATTAAGCAAAGACCCTGTTGGACGCAAAGCATCGGTTGCTGAGGAAATAAACTGGATAGAAAGTCGCAGGGATGAAATGATGGAATTCTGGAACCTCGTGGAAAATGGAACCATTCCTACACGTATCAGTCACAACGATACAAAAATAAACAATATTCTGTTTGATAATAAAGGAGAAGTGTTATGTGTTATTGATTTAGATACCGTTCTCAGCAGCACTGTCCTGAATGATTTTGGTGATGCTATCCGGTTTTATACAAATACGGGTAAAGAAGACGATACCAACCTGGATAATGTATCTATGAATATAGAAATATTCAAAGCCTTTGCTAAAGGATATCTGGAAGAAGCCGCATCGTTTCTCACAGAAAAGGAAATTGACTACCTGCCATTTTCGGCCCGATATATTACATATGAACAAGTTCTCCGGTTTTTGATGGATTACATCGATGGTGATAATTATTATAAAATCAAATCAGAAGATCACAACCTGGTACGAACACGCGCACAGTATAAATTGCTAATCAGCATTGAGGATCAATATGAGGAAATGAAGCAGGTGATAAAAGAACTACTTAAATAATTTTTCCCTTAAAGGTGAATGGCTTCAGACAATACTTTCCTACCAAGAAAGAGTGCTGCTTTTTCATTAAAATTTTCGGCCGATTCAGTTGTCTGAAACCTTACATCTCCATTTTTTGAAATCCTGGTATCAATTTCCGGATGGCGTTGAAGGTAACTAATTAGTTTCTCAACTATTACATTTCCCTGTTCAAGAATTACTACCTGTTTCGGCACATATTTTACTATCTGTCCTAAAAGCAACGGGTAATGTGTGCATCCAAGAATAAGCGTATCGAGTTTATTGTCTTTCCTGAAAATATTATGAATGTTTTTTCGCACAAAATATTCAGCCCCTTCCGATTCAATCTCATTGTTCTCTACTAAAGGCACCCAAAGCGGGCAAGCCTCCTGCACCACTGATTTCACTTTCCCTCCTGCCCATTTCTGAAGCTCAATAGGATATGAACCCGAAAGAACTGTACCTGGCGTACCTAAAACTCCTACCCGGCCATTTAGAGTAATTTCAGCAACTTTTTCAACACTGGGTCGGATTACTCCCAATACCCTGCGGTCGGGTGCCAAACCAGGAAGATCTAATTGCTGTATATTTCTTAATGCCTTTGCTGATGCTGTATTGCATGCAATAATTATTAATGGACAGTTTCGGGAAAACAAATATTTAACCGCCTGCAGTGTGTACTCATAAACCACATTGAATGAACGCGTCCCATACGGTGTTCGGGCATTATCGCCCAGGTAAAGAAAATCATATTCCGGCAAATGTTTTACCAGCTGTCTCAATACCGTTAACCCACCGTACCCTGAATCAAAAACACCTATTGGAGAGTTTATCATTTTCAGGAATTAGCGGTTTATTGCAAGGTTATATGCTTTATTGTAATACTTTCCAAGATTCGACCAGTCGAAGTACAGCGAAGCTTCTTCACATCTGTATCTGAGGGCGATCCGTTCCCGACGTGTTAACATTACTACCTGCAACATAATGTTGGTCAGTTCATCGGCAGCCTTATTGAAATCTTTGGTTTTCCGTTCGATAATGTACATTCCATTCTTTTCGTGATCGTGAATATTTCGTGCAACATAATCACCAAACCCAGACAAATTGCTGGTAACAGAAGGCAAACCACTTGCAAGACATTCCAGTGGTGTGTACCCCCAGGGCTCATACATGCTTGGGAAAACCCCAAAATGGCATCCTCTTACAAATTGATTGTAATCCATTTTAAACAGAGGATTGGATGTGGTAATAAAATCAGGATGATAAACAACTTTTACTTTGTCGTGCCGGTTATTTACAAGATTGGCCATTCGTAAAAAATTCAAAATTTCATCTTTTACATCGTCAATAAGAGTGTGAGTAACAATTTTTGGTAAATGCTTTGTTTTCCAACCTTGCACATTTCGCCGCAACTTCAGCCGAAGGTAATCATCTACCATTACCCTCAAATCGGGAAATTCATAATGACCATCTCCGGAAATTATTTCAGTGTACAGCCGTTTTCCCACCTGCTCCTTTATTTCTTCACAAACCCGGCTGATATCTTCAATCAAAGCTTTTGAATGCAACACATCGGGATTAAAAGAATAAAATGGCCTTTTAGTAATAAAAAATGCAACCACAGTCATTTCCGATTTTACCTGTTGCATCCGCCAATTTAATCTTGCAAGTGCTTCCAGGGTTAAATCATAACCCTTGTTATGATATTCATATCTTCCTGATGTAAAAAAGTAGATCGTATTATCAAGATTAAACGAATAGCTTTGAAAAAAATGCCCTCTTACAAAATCATGGATTTTTTCTTTATACTGCAAATGTTGATTCTGAATATGATGAAGTGCTTCAAAACGGTGTATGTTTAAACCATTAGGGAGAATCATATCGGGCGTCCGCCCAAGTAAATGTGTACATTCCCTTCCCGTAAGTTCACTCACAGTAGTAAACACATGTGCACCGTGAGCCGAAGCACGTTCAATATCAACAATTGGTTTTACATTAAATTTATTTGCCTCTGCTTCCCAGTTATAAAACGCCAGGTGCTCGTAAAATCCACTGTCATTCATTGCCAGATAACGCCCAAGTAAAGTAGCATGGGTAGTAAAGACAATTTTGATATTCAGATTCTCCTTTCTCAAACCGGGAATAGGGACACCAGCCATCCATTCATGAAAGTGCGCTATTACCTGTTGCCTGCAAAAATCAGAGTTGCAGAGATAACGTAAAAATTCTTTTACCTGAAAACCAAAAGCAGCCACTTTATCTATCAGTTCATCATGACCCGGTAGGGCAATATGATAATCCTGGTTCATGAAATGTTTGATTTTAGGAAGCATATCAAAAACAGAATATGGGTTGAAAAGAACAACGTTTGGACGTCCCGAAACAATCCATTGCCCATAATATACATCAAAACCACGTTCCTGCATTTTTAAAACTGCTCTGCCAACTTCAGTTGAATAATCAGTTGCCGGCTCAAAGTGTGCTGCTGCCTGATCTTCGAAAAAAGGTCCTATAAGAAAATAGTTGTCTTTTCCCCACTGTTCAATAATAGTAGGAACTTTGGAGCGGATTACGGTATAAATCCCACCCACCTGGTTACATACTTCCCATGCAATTTCAAATAGCACTGTATTGGAAGGAATTTTTACCTGGGGTGGATTTTCTGCTTGTATTGATGCGCTCATAAATATTCAGATTTATGTTTCATAATACTAAATTAATCTGAAATATTCATCAATCCAAACAATACACTTATGAAATAAAAAAAAGCTTGCTTATTGAAATAATTCTCTATTATACAGGCATTCATTTATTCACACTATAAAACCAGCTCATTCACCCATTTACCATCCTGTTTTGTCTCTAAAATGTGATCAGGGATAATAACTGCCGGAATAAAAGTCCTCTAATCCTATTTAACCATCTTTAACCTGGCTTAACTGCAATAGTTTAATGAATAGAAATTGACTCATTCAATTTTACTAGAGTTATAGCTGCCTTTAAAGGGAGGTAATCCTGAGATGCTGTTATAAAAAAAGGCCATCTTCAATATGAGACAGCCTGCGAATTTTAACAATTTTATAATTTCTATTGAATATTCATTTTCTTTTTAACCATAGGAAGAATATCGATACTTTGATTCGATTTGTACAAAACAACTCTTGTTCCAATGTCAAATACATAAAGCAATCCTTGTTCTTTAGCTACTTCTTCAATAACCTGTTCAGCTTTATCGAAAACCGGTTCAAGTAATTCTGCCTGTTTTTGTTGAAGTTGTTGTTGTGCAGTCATCTGATAATTTTGAATCCTTTGCTGAAGTTCCTGCAGTTCAGTGATTTTAGCATTTCTTTTAACCTCCGAGGTTTCATTGCTTAATTTTTCCAGCTCAGTAAGCTTTTGCTGGTAGTTCTGTTGCATTTCACCAAACACTTCCTCAAGATCGGCTTGAAAAGTATTAAACTGTGTTTCGGCTGCTGCCCTTTCAGGCATAATTTGCACCAGTGCCTGTAAGTCGACGTGTCCGAACTTTTGATTTTGTGCAGTTGCAGAAACTGCTGCTATAGCGAAAAACAGAAGTACAAGTGGTTTCATTAAATTTCTCATAATCAACGTAGTATTAAATTTTTGGTCACAAATATAATTATTAATTATTTATATCCGAGTTTTTGCAGTACCTGGTCACTCAAATCATATCTAGGATTTGTAAAAAACAGAGTGGTACCACCGGCTTTATCAAATATAACTGCATAGCTTCCTTCATTGGCAATATCCTGTACTGCAGAGAAAATATCGTCCTGAACAGGTTTTATAAGACCCTGTCTTTTTTTAAATAAATCTCCATCCGGACCGAAATATTTTCGTTGAAGCTGCTTGTAATCTTTTTCTTTTGAGATGATAACATCTTCTCGTTTACGTTTCATATCTTCTGAAAGCAAAACACTTTCAGCCTGAAAATCCTGATACATCTGTTCTATTTCGGCATGCATCGATTCAAGTTCTTTCTGGTACTGTGTCGAAAGCTGATTAAGTTGTTCCTGGGCAGCTCTGTAGGCTGGTATGTTTTCCAGAATGTATCCTGAATCAATAAATCCGTATTTCTGGGCAAATGTAACACTACTTATAGCAACAAGTAATGCAATGGTTACTATTATCTTTTTCATGGTTTTATTAAACTTTTCATTTATATTTCAGATTGTGATATCATATTCTGTGCCAAATATGAATTTATCAGAACTGCTGCCCAATAACGAAATGGAACTGACTTCCGCTTGTACCGGCGGGAGCTCCAGGTATCGCGTCGAACCCATAACCCCAATCGATGCCCATCAACCCAAACATCGGAAGGAAAATGCGTACTCCCAAGCCTGCTGAACGATGGAGTTTAAAAGGATTATAATTCTGAAAACTCGAATTTGCATTTCCGGCTTCAAGGAAAGAGAGAGCATAAATAGTGGCACTCGGTTTAAGTGTAATAGGATACCTCAATTCCATGGTAAATTTTGAATACATTTTAGAACCATTGGGAGGACTAAGACTAAAATCCTTATACCCGCGCAAAGACACATAATCAGTTCCATAAATATTATAGCCCGACATTCCGGATCCACCTACAATAAATCCTTCAAAAGGTGATGGCCGGTTTGCATCGTAATGGCCCAAAAATCCGAGCTCAGCAGCTGTACGCAAAACCAGATTGGTATTGGCAGACAATGGATTGAACACCTGTCCTTTAAATAACCATTTATGGTACTCAATCCATTTATATTTTTCTCTGTTAGATACATCGGTGGAACTGTAATCAATCCCAGTGAAGAGAGAGAGTGGTGGGGTGGCTTTCAATGAAAGGCTGAACGATGAACCACGGCGGGAGAAAAGCGGGTTATCAACCGAGTTACGGCCAAAAACTGTTTTAAAACTAAAGTTATTGAAAGTTCCATTTACATTTCCCTGATCATCAGCCATGAAAGAGAAATAATTTCCCATATTTTGGAGAAGGTAATGCTCGAATGAAAGCTCATGATAAACGGTAAAATAATCATCGGGCCATGGAAGTCTGTAACCGTATCCAGCTGCAATTGCAGTAGTTTCCCAAATCTGATCGTTTGTTCTGTCGGTGCCTTCCGAGTCGTAATTATATTGATATTGAGGATATAAACCATATCCGCCATAGCCAAACCCACCATAGGGATCTCCACTATAACCACCCAATCCTCCACCATAAGGATATCCACTGTATCCTCCATAATAGGGATATCCCCCGTAACCACTTCCGTAATAAGGGTTGCTCTGATAATATTTATTTGCACTGTAGTTAATCCGCGAATGCGACAGAGACAAAGAAAAGGAATTGGGCTTTTTCCCTCCAAGCCATGGTTCTATAAATGACAGGCTTACCGTACGATAATACCTTCCGCTGGTTTGATACCGTAAGCTGAGGGTTTGCCCGTCACCGGTAGGTAAAGGCCTCCACGCTTCTTTATTCAGAATGTTTCGTACCGAAAAATTTGCAAATTTCAACCCCACACTTCCTACAAACATGCCGGCTCCCCAGCCACCTGATAATTCTATCTGGTCGTTGGCTTTTTCCTGTAACTGGTATTCAATATCCACCGTCCCATTTTCAGGATGCGGCCTCACATCCGGATTGATTGCCTCCGGATCAAAATGCCCCAGTTGAGCCAGTTCCCGGACTGAACGAATAATTTGAGACTTGCTGAATAAATCACCAGGATAAGTACGTATTTCTCGACGGGCAACATGCTCATGTGTCTTGGTATTCCCTGTAACTATCACCTTATCTATTGTTGCCTGTTTTCCTTCCCGTATACGCATTTCATAATCTATCGTATCATTATCGATATTTATTTCAACAGGCATCAATTCAAAGAACAGGTATCCCTGATCCAGATAAAGATTATTAAGACCTACATCATTGTCAAATAATCGTTTATCAAGTATTGACTGGTTAAAAACATCTCCTTTTTCTATTCCCAGATAATTGTTCAGGTATTCAGAAGGATAAACTGTATTCCCTACCCATCTGATATCACCGAAATAGTATTTGTCGCCTTCATCTACCCGGATTTCTACATTCACCCTTGGCTTATTCTTTCTGCCAACCTCAACCTGATAGAGTGTATCTTCCACTATAATGGCATCACGATATCCTTCTTCATTGTATTTTTCAATAAGTTTAGCCTTGTCGTTTTCGTACTCCTCCTGAAGGAACTTTTTTGTGCGAAAAAAATTCCGGAGCTTTTTAGCATTGGTTTTTTTCATGGCCCGCTCCAACACGTTATCCCTCACTGCTTCATTTCCATGAATAATAACATCATTAACCTTTACTTTTTCCTTTTTATCTACATAGATATCAAGAAGAACGCTGTTATTCTGAGTAGTATCATCCCGCTGAACAATATTTACAGTAGTATTCAAAAATCCTTTGGCCAGAAAAAGATTTTTTATAGTACGCTCTGCATTAATAATCTGGTTGCTTGTTACCTGAGAACCTTTCAAAAGCAAAACTTTTTCGGTAATGTCATCTCTCTCTGATTTACTGACACCATGAAAATTTACATCGGCAAGCCTGGGCCGTTCCTGCAAATAAATATCCAGCCAGATATCATCATCAACAATTTTACTTGCGGAAATACGCACATCAGAAAAAAGACCTTGTTGCCAAAGTTTTTTTATTGCATTGGTAATGGTTTCCCCAGGAACCACTATAGTTTGTCCGACCTGGAGACCGGAAAGTTGTATGAGAACTGTTTTATCGAGGTATCGGATTCCTGAAATTTCAATATCAGCAATAGTATATTTGCCTGGACTTGAATAATAAATAGTAAAATTAGAATCATCCTGGATTTGAGAAACAGCAGGAAACATCAATCCTATAAAAAATAAAAGGAACAATAATAGCTTTCGCATTCTGGTCATAATTTAACTTAATAACTGTTCACTGATTTTACCAAATCTTCTTTCTCTGTTTTGAAAATCATAAACTGCCTTGAATAAATCCTCTTTTCTAAAATCAGGCCAAAGCTTTGCAGTAAAATACAATTCGGCATAAGCAATTTGCCAGAGCAAAAAATTACTGATTCTAAACTCGCCGCTGGTACGGATTAATAATTCAGGGTCAGGAAAATGAGCTGTTGAAAGATATTTTCCGAACAGTTTGTCATCAATATCATCAAGGTTGATTTTATTATCGTTCACGTCGGAGGCAATTTTCCGGGCAGCCTCAGCTATTTCCCATTTGGAACTGTAGCTAAGGGCAAGAATTAGGTTTAATCCCGAATTCGAATCCAAAACCTGTATACACTCCTGAAGCTTTTTGCTTACATCGGCAGGTAACTTTTCCAAATCACCTATGGCATTCAGACGCACGTTGTTTTTCATTAACTCGTCGGTTTCATTTTCAATAGCCTGCACAAGTAATCCCATCAAAGCCTCTACTTCATTTTTCGGACGCTCCCAGTTCTCAGTTGAAAATGCATAAAGCGTAAGGCATTTAATTCCAATTTCGCTGGCTCCTTCCACGGTGGAACGGACTGCATCAACACCGTGCTCATGCCCGAATGTCCTTTTCCCACCATGTTTGGCAGCCCAGCGACCGTTTCCATCCATAATGATGGCTACATGCCGAGGAATTTTTTTACTATTCAATTTTTCTTTAAAGGACTTCATTACCAGTTTTTCCTGTCGTAGGCCGGACAATCTCTCGGATTCAAATATAACTTATACGTTAAATTTAAACCGAGATATCCAGGCCAGTCATTGTTATGCAAAAAAGTTGTATACTTAATTATTTCACCCGACTTGTCAACAAATGATAGCGGGTCATCAACATCATCAAATTTATCATTGAACAATTTCCTCATCTGGTATTCAGCTCCTAATCCCAGTCTCCTGCCCAATGAAAATTTTACTCCAAAACCAAAAGGAACTGCCAATGCAACCACCGATTCCTTAACAACACTATTCATCGGGTGACCTGGATTTATAATATGTAGGGTTTCCACCCCAACTGAGTCCAAACTGTATGGGAAATATGCTACACCAACTCCCCCCATAATATACGGTGTAAAGGGTGTTTTCTTTTCCCCCAGAACATATTTCAGAAAGTTTATCTCCACCATGGCCGAAACATCCTGCGTATTCTTTTTAAATTCTACCGGTATATTCTCCACCAACCCACTTGAAGAAAAACTTCCTGCCAAAAACATTGCACGAAGACCTATCCGTGCGTTAAAGTTATACCTGAAAAATGCTCCAACATTTAAATTGAACGATTGCAGGGGTGAAGCCTCCTTTATATCCCCAAAATAAGTTGAAGAACCTCCCCAAATACCTATATCTGCCGTTTTTTGGGCAAAACCTGAAACAGTTAATCCAACTGCAATAAACACCAATAATAATTTTCTCATTTGGTATTCCAAATCAATTATTCAACAATAGTTTCAGGCATGTTTCCGCTCGTCCCTCAACCCGAACTTAAATCTGTTATTAAACATCACACAGATCATCTGTAACAAATTGATAACAATGAACTTAACTTTTGTTGCCCCCTCCTTTTTTTAAATCCGGGAGGTACAAAAGTAATATAATTCTAAATAAAACATACCTGTACGCCATTATAAAACCCAAAGAAAGATTAAAAATTGTTAAGCCCCGAACAATATTTAATTTCGTTTGTCAAATCCCCACATTAGCTTGTTTCTCAGTGTATTAAAAAAATTTTGATCAGGAAGTTGCAAAGTTTTTAAAGTAACATTTGCTTTTCTTATCTTCAAAATTGTATTAAAATCCACTGTTACCGAACGATAATCGAGTGAGGCAAGATAAGTAGCACCCCTCCCCTCCACTTTTAGTTTAATCTCGTAATTATCGGGCACAACTATAGGCCTGATTGTAAGGTTGTGAGGAGCAAGCGGAGTTATAACAAAATTTTCAGAATCGGGAGTAAGAATTGGTCCACCTACACTTAAGGAATAAGCAGTTGAACCTGTTGGAGTGGCAACTATTAATCCATCGGCCCAATAGTTATTCAACAACTGGTTATCACACCAGGCTGTGATATTTATCATGGATGAGGAATCCGTTTTTAAAACTGCAAGTTCATTTAATGCATAACAGAAGTCAATAGCTTCTTTACCTCCAAATTCAATCTTCAATAGCGATCGGTCTATCACCGAATAATGGTTGTTAAATATATTGGTCAATGCAGTATTAATCTGCTCTTGTGAGATGTCGGCAAGAAACCCAAGCCTTCCACTGTTAACCCCTACAACAGGAATATCAAAATTGCGGATGTTTACCACTGAATGTAAGAAAGTACCATCTCCACCTACACTGAAAATGAAATTATTTGAAGTATCAAAATCAACAGGTGTATGAAAAAAAGAAGTATGATAAACTGTCAGGTTTCGTTCACTGACAAGGTGATCAAAGAATGGCCTGAAAATCTGAACTTGAATTTTGTGTTTTTCAAGAAATCCGAAAAAATTTTTTAAAACTGGAAGAAAACTCTCTGAAATGAAGGTTCCAAAAACAGCAACTTTCACGATTGAATGAATTAAGTTATTTTTATGCTAATTATTGGTGTAATGCACCGTTGCTTTCAAACGGGTCAATTATAAATCCATGTATTTCATAAATTGATCGTACCTGTCCTGATACAGGTCATTGAGCATGGAATCATCAAGGTAAACTCCTTTTACATTGTAATCGTAGCGTTCAAAAGCTCTGATAACAGGAGATAAATCTTCCTTGTCGAACTTTAAAATGATTTCAAGACTGTTGGTACCAGGAAGACGGTTTAAAAAAAAACTCAGGATTTTTGTATCATTTTCTTCAACAATCCTGCTTATCTGAGCCATTGAATAATCGTTGACATTTACCTCGAGGACAATCACACCTCCAATTTCCTGTAATGAGAAAAAGCGGGCAAAGCGACGGGCTAAATCATACAAACTAATAGCCCCTATGTATTCATGATCTTTATTGAGTACCGCAATAACACTTAGTTTGAGCTTATACATGAGTACGGCTACCTCAAATATATGTTGCTGCTCATGAACATGTGCTGTAAGAAATTTATCTTTTTCTTTTAAAATGGGCTCATTCAATAAATTCAAATCATAAATCAGTTTATCGTATACCAGTCCCAGGTACCGCGAATCCTCAATAACAGGAAGATGGGACACTCTGTACAAATCCATTGAATTTAGCACCTTTTGTCCCTTTTCGCTGCTCAATATAGCAGGGATAACATCCGATATTAATTTATTTGCCAGCAAATCTTTCTTTTTGTTTTTATCAATTTAGAACTGAAAATCGTAACTTGCACCTTCAAAAATACAAAAATGACACGACTTAGTGTAAACATTAACAAAATTGCTACATTAAGAAATTCCCGGGGTGGGGAAATTCCCAGTGTAAAAGATGCAGCTATCAACTGTCAGTTATTTGGTGCTCATGGCATTACTGTTCATCCACGGCCCGATGAGCGGCATATTACACGGAAAGATGTTTATGAAATCAGACCTTTGATAACAACAGAATTTAATATTGAAGGTTATCCGGCTGAAGATTTTTTACAAATGGTAACCGAAGTACTGCCGCACCAGGTTACACTAGTTCCTGATACTCATTATCAGCTCACCAGTGATCACGGATGGAATACCTGGGAAAATCTGGCTTTATTAAAAGAAGTAATCGACAGATTAAAAGAATGTGGCATACGTACGTCTTTATTTGTAGATGCTGATGAAGACATGATTGAGGGAGCTGCTGAAACAGGTACTGATCGAATAGAATTGTATACAGAGCCCTACGCACGGCTGTATTCGCTTGGTCGGGATGCAGCTATAAGACCTTTTATTGATGCAGCCCGGATTGCAGACGCTGTTGGGCTGGAAATAAATGCCGGACATGATTTGAACCTTGAAAACCTTCATTTTTTCTATAAAAATATTCCAAATCTGAAAGAGGTATCAATTGGTCATGCCCTTATTTCCGATGCATTGTATTTTGGGTTGGAGACAACTATATCTAAATACCTCGCTTGTCTCAAATAAATATACATCATGAAACTTTTTTTCCGTAAAGAAGGAACCGGCCCGGTAGTTGTTATTGTTCACGGACTCTACGGGTCATCTGACAACTGGCTTAACATGGGTAAACGGCTTTCTGAAAAACATACTGTATATATTATTGATCTTCGGAATCATGGACGTTCACCGTTCGCTGATTCTCACACCTTCAATGATATGAAAGATGATTTGGCAGAATTTTTTGAAACTCATAAAATTGAACGATCCACCTTATTAGGACACAGTATGGGAGGCAAAGCAGCTATGTGGTTTGCAGCAGAATATCCTGAGAAAGTAGAAAAGTTGGTAATTGCCGATATTGCTCCAAAAAATTACCTGGAAATTAATGAAAACGGTCAGTATCATTTGCACCGTAACATATTAATGGCAATGCAGGGAATGGATTTCTCCCGGATACATAACCGCAGGGATGCAGAAGATCAGCTTTCAGAAAAAATCGATAATGCCCGAATCCGTAAATTTCTGTTAAAAAATTTCAAGAGAGATAAAAAAAATAATCGTTATAAACTGAGGCTAAATGTAGATGTTTTATACGATCATTTAGATGAAATTGTTGGGGGTGTAAACCTGCGTTGGTTTGAAGACCGAATTCCTATCCGAAACTATCCGGTAATTTTCATTCGTGGTCAAAAATCGAACTACATAATGCAGGAGGATGAAACACTGATTAAGAAAATATATCCCGAAGCATCTATCGTTGATATCCCCGGTGCAGGACACTGGCTGCATGCAGAAAAACCCAAAGAATTTATGCAGGCTGTTATGAAGTGTTGCTGAATTACCTGTTGTATTTTGAAGTTATGTCCCTTAAAAAATAACGGTGTTTATTCCTTAGCTGCCACCATTTAAAACGCCATTCCCAATTTCCGCTTGCTGTACCTGGTGTATTTAACCGGCTCTTTTCATCCAGTTCAAGTAAATCCTGCAACGGAATGATTGCACTGTAAGCACATGATGCCCATATAAGTTCAACTGCAGCTCTCACAGCTTTTTTTCCTGTTGTGCCAAGGTAACGTCGCACCATTTTTTTCTCTGCCCCCTCAAGTGACCGGAGCCATCCATAGGTTGTATTGTTATCGTGAGTGCCTGTATAAGCAATAAATCGAGGCAGGTAATTATGCGGAAGGTTGTGATCCTTTGGATCAGAATTGAAAGCAAACTGCAAAACTTTCATTCCGGGAAGTTTAAAATCATCACGTAATTTTTCAACTTCCCTAGTTATTACTCCCAAATCTTCAGCAACAAGTGGCAAGTTTCCCACCTGTTTTTTAAATATTTTCAATAGCTGATATCCTTTGGCTGGCACCCATTTACCATTTATGGCAGTTGCTTCCCCTGCAGGTACCGACCAATATGCCTCCAATCCCCGGAAGTGGTCAATTCGTACCTCATCATACAAATTCAGATTAAAATGCAATCGGGCCAGCCACCAATCAAATTCCCGCTCTTCGAGACTGTCCCAGTTAAAAACCGGATTTCCCCACAACTGGCCGGTTTCGCTGAAATAATCGGGTGGAACACCCCCCACTTCCTTTTGGTTCAGTTCATTGTCAAGCCGGAAAATTCCCGGGTTCGTCCATACATCAACACTATCACCCGAAACATAGAGCGGCAAATCCCCAAAAATCAGTACATTTTTTGAATGAGCATACTCTTTCAACCGAAACCATTGCCTGAAAAACAGAAATTGAATGAACTTCCGAAATTTAATTTCTTCTTCAAGCAAGTTTGTATACTTTTCTATTGCGCTTTTTTCTCTGAATTTGAGCTCCTTTTCCCATTTAGTCCAGCTAACATCCTTGAAATGTTTTTTAGCAGCCATAAACAATACATAATCATCCAGCCACCAGCCATGTTCATTTAAAAAAAGCTGGTATTCAGAGTCAAGCCTGTCCGTTTTTTTAAAATTCTCAAAAGCTTTTTTTAGTATTCGGTATTTCCATTCTTCCACTTTGTAAAAATCGACCCGATACAACGGGAAAGATGGCTTTTCATCCAAATCATCCTGACTAAGCAATCCTTCCTTCAAAAGGTAATCAAGATCGATGAGCAGCGGATTGCCGGCAAAAGCTGAATAACACTGATAAGGAGAATTACCATAACCGACAGGGCCAAGAGGAAGTATCTGCCATATTTTCTGTCCTGTTTTCTCAAGAAAATCGACGAAACGAAAAGCTTCTTTGCCCAAAGTTCCTATACCATCATGACCTGGAAGTGAAGTAATATGTAAAAGGATGCCACTGTTTCTTTCAATATTTTGCATAATTTTTTCTAAATCGTTCAAGGTGACTGGCAGTTTCACGTACAATACGTTGAACGGCAAGTCCGTGATTTAAATCGGGGGAAATTGATTTTGTATCGTTTCCCGTAAAAAACAGGTAATGCGAATGAACCATTGAACGCAACCACCCAGGAGGCACATGACCGGAAGGGAAACTGGTAACCGGTGCATAATTGCTGCCTATCATCTGTTTTATCCATTGATTTGAACCCTCAATATAATATTCAAAAAATTCTGATTTTTTTGAAGAATATTTCATAGCGCCTTTTTCGGCAAACAGTTCAAAATCAACCAAATCACCTGTGCCTGCACTTATCCGGCTTGCCGAGAGATTCCCAACTGCACCGGTATCCGGATCCATCAGGGAAAGGGAACTGAACAGATCGGAATCAGCAGGAACATCGGAAAATGTTCCTCCCTGTAAGGCACCGGTTATTTGCAGATTTTCTCCCAGGAATGCCATCAGCAAACTTATTCCATGAGAACCCAAATCTGCCATCGCACCACCGTCAGGGGCAGGAGTAAGCCGGGTAACCCTTTTTTTCCTGTAGGCTGATTGTAAATAATCGCCATGGTAATATTTGAGATTAAAATGAACTGGCTTTCCCAGTTTACCCGATTTCCAAAACTGCAGTGCTTCCCTAACTGAAGAAGTCTGCAGGTATTGAAAGCCTACCTGTACTTTTACTTTCCCTTCAAGCTGTCCAGCAAGGCGTTGTAACTCCTGCTCTTCATCAAATGTAGAACAAACAGGTTTCTCAAGGTAAATATATTTCACTCCAGTCATTTGTGCTGCCATTTTAAAATGTTCGAAATGAACATTATTAGGACCTAATATAAACACTGCCTCCACTTTGTTGTTCAGTGAAAACTCACCGACACTTTGAGCATGATTAAAACCATAACTTTCAGCAAATTTTTCACGGCTGCTTTCGGTTGCTGAAGCCACCGATTCAAAAACAAGTCCGGGAACATCCTTGTAATAAAATTTAAGTGCCTGCAAAGCATATGCGTGAGCACGGGCAATTCCGCCGGCACCTATAAAACCAACATGTATATTTTGCATATAGAATCTTTTTTTATCAAAAATAAAGAATCGGGGGAGAATTTCAATTCAAAGTATGATTCCAACTTTTCCTGCCTTCTTTTTTTACCGAATAAACCGGCAATTTTAACCATAATGAAAATTCATCCAAACTACTTTTTGCTTTAGCTTCTGTCTTACATTTTTTAATTGCAAAAGCTGGTTTTTTTGACTTGTTAACAAAAAAAATACGATAATCGGTCGTTTTGGTTGATGAAATCCTGTTCGACCAACTCGCCATAACCTCAAATGTAGAAATTGGAATGAGTGTAATTCCGATATAAATATCATAAGGTTTCCATTTTCCGGTTTTGAAAATACCAAAAAGTTTATTGTACTGCCTTACCTTCCGGTATTTTGTATCAAATTCAACACCGGAAAAAGTAAAAATTACAAACGCCGCCAAAATTAAAGCTACAGATCCTAGAATTACTCCCCCTGCTATAACAATAAGACTTCCAATTAAAAAAAATACAATACCGGCAAAAACAGTAGTTTTTCCAAATGCCCTGTCTATTTTATTATCTATTATCAATTCTTTTTATTCAAAGATAATAAAATGAGATGAGCTAATTTTTATTATACTCTAATCTTTTAGCCACTTATCAAGCCAGTTAAAAAAAACACGCTGCCACAGAATTCCATTTTGTGCCTGTAAAACCCAATGGTTTTCTTCAGGAAAATAAAGGAACTGAGCCGGCACATCCCTCAAAACAGCAGCGTTAAAAGCAGCCATACCCTGATCGGGTGGGACCCTAAAATCTTTCTCTCCATGAATTACCAGTATGGGAGTATCCCAGTTTTGAATGTAATTATGAGGTGAAAAGCTATATGAGCGCTGCGCCACAGCATTATCTTTCTCCCAGTACGGCCCTCCCATTTCCCAGTTAACAAACCACATCTCTTCGGTAGTGGTATACATATGCTCAAAATTAAACATCCCGTCGTGGGCAATAAAAGCGCTGAACCGGTTGTTATGGTTTCCTGCTAAAAAGAAAACCGAATATCCGCCATAGCTGGCACCCACTGCTCCCAAACGGGTTTCATCTACATAGGGTTCTTTCGCTAATTCATCGATGGCAGAAAGCAAGTCCTGAATATTCTGACCACCATAATCTGTTGAAATCTGCTCATTCCACTCCTGCCCAAAACCAGGTAATCCTCGTCTGTTGGGAGCCACTACAATGTAACCATTGGCTGCCATTAACTGAAAATTCCAGCGGTACGACCAAAACTGGCTTACTGTACCCTGGGGACCTCCCTGACAATACAACAGAGCAGGGTATTTTTTTTCCGGATCAAAATCAGGTGGATAAATTACCCAGGTCAGCATTTGTTTATTGTCAGTAGTTTTCACCCAGCGTTTTTCCACCTTACCCATCGTCAACTGTTCGAGAAGTTCATTGTTAACCGCAGTCAAAGGCCAATCCTTCCCCGATTCCGGATCAACAAGATATAGTTCGGCAGGCTTTGACATCGACACTTTCTGAGCAACAAGTTTATCCCCGGCTGGCTCAATCGTCTGGTAATTATGAATGCCACTGGTCAGCCGTTCAATACTCTTGTCTTCAATATTAACCCTGTATATCTCATCGGTTGCATGAATATCGCTTATAAAATAAACATACCTGCTGCTTTTATCCCAGCTCAATGCTTCCACATTCTGATCGAAACCCGCAGAAAAGTCCGTTTTTTCCCCCGATTCAAGGTTAAAAATGAAAAGTCTGTTTTTATCTGCTTCATAACCTTCACGCATCATGCTTTCCCAAGCAATGAATTTCCCGTCTGGAGAAAATACAGGATTCTTGTCATACCCCATCATTCCTTTCGTCAGATTGATGGTTTCACCGGTTTCATTGTTGTAAATAAAAACATCAGAATTTGTAGAAAGCGAATATTCTTTTCCAAATTTTTCTTTTTTGGTATATGCGAGCAGTTTACCGTCAGCACTCCAGGCAATTTGCTCTGTTCCACCAAAAGGTTTCATCGGTGAATCATAACGCTCCCCTTCCATAATGTCTTTACCCTCTCCCACTTCTCCCTTTGAATAATCAGCAACAAAAATATGACTGTAAGTATAATCATGCCACTCATCCCAATGCCTGTACATAATATCATTTTCCAGTCGCGCATTTGCCAGTGGCAAGTCGGGAAATAGATCATAGATAGTTTTATCAAGTTTTACCTTTTTTATATAATAAATTTTTGAAAGGTCAGGAGAATAGCCAAAACCGGTAATTCCACCCTTAACATCGGTTACCCTCCTTTTACCGGTTCCGTCCGGATTCATTTCCCACAACTGCACACTCCCGGAAGCCGGTGAAAGATAGCCAATCTTCTTACCGTCAGGTCTCCATGACACATTGGATTCATTTACCGAAGAGTTGGACAAATTCTTTGCATCACCACCTGTGACAGAAACAGCATAAATATCGCGGTACGATTTGTTTTCTTCAATGTTGTAATACGTAACCGTATATAAAACTGTGCTTCCATCGGGCGATACCCTTGGACTCCCTACCCTGCCAAACAACCACAATATTTCCGGAGTCATCAAACCGGCTTCAGGATAGGGTGTTTCCGGTGTATAGCCCTGATTGTAGGTAGAACCGGTTTCAATGCTACAGGCATTTAAAAAAATTAACAGGGAAAATAATATGTTTTTCATACGATTAAAATTACTTGTCTTCAATAGTATCAAATGGGGTTCATGCTCATTTCTTTCCTACTGGTTTTTATTTTAAAACAACCGAAGAGAATACACAGACTTAATTGGTATTTTTCATTTGTGTTTATGTCTGTAAAACATGTGAATTTCATTTTGATTTATAAACTTTTAGATGAATCCTGTTCTCAACCTCTGTCGATTCATACTGTCCTTTGATATTTTAAAAAATTTTCTTATTCCATTCGGAAAGCTTACTACTGTTTATTTTATAACGGCCTGTAACTTCAGGGGAACTAAAAATGAAAATAAGGATTTTAGCAAAAATAATCAGGGAAGCGATCGGATTTTAAAATTATAACTTAATATTTCAATGAGCAACTTAATTAAAACTAAAAACCAGATCGATAGAAATAAATACAAAAGAGGAGTGCAACGCACTCCTCTAATCAGAAGGCAAAACCGAATTGATGGTAAAAAAATTACAGATAACTCAGCCTTCCTGAGTAAGTAACGGCTAACTGCAATTATTATTATTTTACTCTTTATAAAATTTTAAAACCGGGTCAGAAACATTTATAATTCTTTACAAGCTTCAGCGAAAGGCATATGGATTACAGGAAATCAGCACAATAACAGATGCAGTTCATCCTGTGCAAAAACGAATAAATTACGGCTTATTTTACCGGGAATATACTATTGCTGTATAATACTATAATTACACAAGTCCCTGCGCAATCATAGCATTTGCAACTTTTACAAAACCTGCAATGTTTGCGCCCTTCACATAGTGAATAAACCCATCTTTGTCCTGTCCATGTTTCACACACATACTATGGATATTATGCATAATGGATTTGAGTTTTTCGTCTACCTCTTCGCGGGTCCAGTTAAGCCGCATGCTGTTTTGTGTCATTTCGAGTCCGGAAACTGCTACTCCTCCTGCATTAGCAGCTTTTCCAGGTGCATAGAGTATTTTAGCATCGAGAAATTTATGCTCTGCCTCATAAGTTGAAGGCATGTTAGCACCTTCAGCTACGACAAAACAGCCATTTCCTAAAAGTGAATCTGCATCGTTTCCACTGATTTCATTTTGTGTAGCACAGGGAAGGGCCACATCACATTTTATCCCCCATGGCCGTTCATTTTCGTAATACGACACATTATATTTCTCAGCATATTCATAAATTCTTCCCCTGTAAATATTCTTCAACTCCTTTACGTATTCCAATTTTGTGCGATCAATACCATCCGGATCATAAATGGTTCCGCCAGAATCCGAAAGACTTACCGGCTTTCCGCCCAGGTCAAGCACTTTCTCCACAGCAAACTGTGCAACATTGCCTGAACCTGAAATAGTTACAGTTTTACCTTTTATGCTGTCGCCACGGGTTTTCAGCATTTCTTCCGCAAAATAAACAGTACCATATCCGGTAGCCTCCGGCCTTATGAGGGAACCTCCCCAGTCTACACCTTTACCTGTCAAAACCCCTGTGAATTCATTAACCAGCCTTTTGTATTGTCCAAACATAAACCCGATTTCACGGCCTCCAACACCTATATCTCCGGCCGGAACATCTGTATTCGGTCCTATATGCCTGGAGAGTTCCGTCATAAAACTCTGGCAAAACCGCATCACTTCACTATCTGATTTACCCTTAGGATCGAAATCGGCACCTCCTTTTCCACCTCCCATGGGAAGCGATGTAAGACTGTTTTTTAAAACCTGCTCAAAAGCAAGAAATTTATAAATATTAAGGTTTACATTTGGATGGAAACGCAGTCCTCCTTTATAAGGTCCAATTGCACTGTTCATTTCCACTCTGTACCCCCTGTTTATATGGATGGTCCCATTATCATCCGTCCATGGTACCCTGAATTGAACCACCCGTTCAGGTTCTACCATCCGCTCCAAAATTTTATGATGAAGGTATCTGGGGTTTTTTAATAAAAATTCTGAAAGAGTTTCTACTACCTCTAGCACTGCCTGATGAAACTCAGGTTCTCCAGGGTTTTTGGCCTGGACATAGGTCATAAAATCTTCCGTAAACTGTTTTGGATCTTGTAAATTCATAAAATCTCTTTATTAATCTGTTGATGATAAATTTTAGCACCTAATTTTAAATGATTTTTAATGCCCTGTAATTCATGCTGAAAAGTTTAATTTTCATCAAAAATTAAATTTCGACAAAAGTACAATTATTTGATATTTTTATTGATTTGACAGAGGGAAACTATGAATTTTCAGAAAAAATTAACTTTTTTCAAAAAGAATGTAATTAAATCACATAATTAAACACCAATTTGTAATTACAATGAAACCCTGTTTTTTTAAAACCATCAATTTAAACAATGATAAAACCATCATCATAATAATAAAACAATTTTAAAATTAGTAACTCTGTTCTTTGGGTTTTCCAGAGCAATGAATGAAAATCGTATCTTTGTCGACTAAAATTTAGTTTTTCAATTAAAATGGAGTACAATTTTGCGGCTATAGAGGCCCGGTGGCAGATATATTGGGAAGACAATAAAACCTTTAAAACATTTGATGATTTTTCCAGGCCAAAATATTACATTCTGGATATGTTTCCCTATCCATCGGGAGCAGGATTGCATGTGGGGCATCCGGAAGGTTACACTGCAACCGATATAATCAGCCGCTATAAACGAATGAAAGGATTCAATGTCCTTCATCCAATGGGATATGATGCCTTTGGCCTGCCAGCCGAACAATATGCCATGCAGACTGGGACACATCCGGCCGTTACCACCAATAAGAACTGTGATAATTTCCGCAGGCAAATAAAAGCCATTGGATTGAGTTACGACTGGGATCGCGAAATCAACACAACCGACCCCCACTATTTCAAATGGACGCAATGGATTTTTAAGCAGCTGTACAACACCTGGTACAATGAAGAACTGAAAAAAGGACAGCCCATTTCCACGCTTCCTATTCCGGAAGAAATCAAATCGAAAGGAAAGGATGCAGTTAAAGATTTTATTGCAGGAAACCGGCTGGCTTACTATGACAACGCCCAGGTTTGGTGGTGCAATTCATGCCAGACAGTATGTGCCAATGAGGAAGTCCTTACCGATGGTTCTCATGAAAAATGCGGGAACCCGGTCATTCGCAAAAACCTAAAACAGTGGCTCCTGCGTATACCGCATTATGCCGAACGTTTGCTTCAGGGGCTGGAGGGGCTTGACTGGCCGGCCGGTGTAATTGATATGCAGAAAAACTGGATTGGCAAATCAACGGGGGCCGAGATTGATTTTCAAATTGAAAACCTCAACAGTAAACTCCGTGTTTATACCACCCGGCCTGACACTTTATTTGGAGCAACTTATATGGTTATTGCTCCAGAGCATGAACTGGCTGCAAAAATAACCATTCCAGAGAAAAAAAATGAGGTCAGCGAATACATCCGGACTGCAGCATTGAAATCCGATTTGGATCGCACCGACCTTGCCAAAGAAAAAACAGGTGTATTCACCGGTCGTTATGCTGTTAATCCGGCAAACAATCAACTCATACCCATATGGATTGCCGATTATGTACTTATGGGTTATGGTACCGGAGCCATTATGGCTGTTCCGGCTCACGACACCCGCGACTTTGAATTTGCAAAAGAATTCAATATCCCGATTGTATGCATTCTGGACCCAAAAGATGTCGAAGACCGTGAAAAAATACTTGCAGGAAATAAATGCTGGACTGAAGATGGTGAATACATAAATTCATCCAGCGAAGACACAAAACTAAATATCAATGGATTAAACAAGGAAGCTGGCATAAATAAAACCATTGAATGGCTGGAGGAAAATCGTTTAGGTAAGGCAACAGTCAACTTTCGTATGCGCGATTGGTTATTTAGCCGGCAACGGTACTGGGGTGAACCATTTCCTGTAATCCATTGGGAAGATGGAGAAATTTCCCTTCTCGAAGACGATGAGCTTCCCCTGCTGTTGCCCGAGCTGGAGAAATTTACACCTGGAGAATCAGGGGAATCACCGCTTGCCAATGCAAAGGAGTGGTTGCATGTCACTGATAAAAATGGCCGGAAAGGACGCCGTGAAACCAATACAATGCCCCAATGGGCTGGTTCTTGCTGGTATTATCTGCGCTATATCGACCCGGATAACAACCAGCGTATTTTTGATTCGGTGAAAGAAAACTACTGGATGCCTGTCGACCTCTATGTTGGAGGCGCAGAACATGCTGTGTTGCATCTGCTTTATTCGAGATTCTGGCATAAGGTGCTGTTTGATTTAGGTATTGTTTCTACCGATGAACCCTTCCAAAAATTATTTAACCAGGGAATGATACTGGCTTTTGCTTATGAAACAAAAACCGGAGCCAAAGTTTCTTCTGATTTTGTAAAAGAGCACGATGGCAAATATCTTCATACCGAAACAGGAGAAGAACTGAAACAGATTGTTGCAAAGATGTCAAAATCATTAAAAAATGTGGTAAACCCCGATGATGTAATTGAACGTTACGGAGCTGATTCACTTAGGCTTTATGAAATGTTTATGGGGCCACTTGACGAACGTAAACCATGGGCAGAAAATGGGGTAAAAGGAGTATTCAATTTTCTGAACCGTGCCCACCGTTTCTTTGCTGATTTAAATAACATTGATGAAACCGGAGAAGATAAAGAAATAACCAAATTATTGCATCAAACCATTCAAAAAGTAACATCTGATATTGAAAATCTAAAATTTAACACTGCCATTTCAGCCTTGATGGTATTTAATAATTTGGCCATAAAAAAAGGAAAAGTAACGAAACTGACTGCTGCGACCTTTGCCAAAATACTATCTCCGTTTGCCCCTCATTTGGGTGAAGAACTTTGGTCATTATATGGAAATGACATTGCCCTTGCATATGAACCCTGGCCGGAAGCCAACGAAAGCCTTTTGCAGGAAGACAGCTTCGAGTACCCGGTTTCATTCAACGGAAAGGTACGGTTTAAGGTAGAACTTCCCGTCGATATGTCTCAACCTGATATTGAAAGCACCGTTCTTGCCAGTCCCAAAGCCGGCAAATGGCTGGAAGGCAAAACTGTGCGCAAATTTATTTTTGTGCCAAAGAAAATTATAAATATTGTGGTAGGCTAACAATTGCTGATACCAATAAATTTAAATAATTCAGATATTCATCGCAAATAACCGGGAAAAATGAAAAATTCATGGGCAATCATACTGGGGATATCAGTAATAATAGCATTTGGGTTATGGGGATGGTTTTTTCATCAATCACGTCAGGCACAGCAAACAGTGCGTGTAGTTGGCTATGGCATTGAAGAGTTCAACAGCGATATTGTGAAATGGTCGGTTAGCTTTTCTGAAAGAGTACCGCTTGAAGGAACCAGAGACGGTTATAAAACAATGGCAGGCAAACTGGAAAACTTCAGGAAGCTATGGGAACAAACAGGCATTTCTTATGATGAATTTAAAGTCTTTCCGGTGAACGTAAACCGGGAATATGGGCAGACCGGACACACCGGCTATATGCTCGATCAGCGAATCTATATTGTATCGGACGAGATTGAAAAAGTAGAACAACTGGCCGTTAATCCAAGTTTATTTGTGGATGGAGGTGTAACTTTTGATAACTCGAACATGGAATTCTACAGCAGTGAAATTGAAGAGATTAAAAAACGTTTGCTTGGTAATGCCACACAGAATGCCTACGAACGGGCAGAAGAAATCACTTCTGTTACCAACCTGAAGGTAGATAAACTAATTTCAGCAAGAGCTGGGGTCTTTCAGATAACTGAACCCTTCTCAACCGAGGTAGCAGGCTATGGAATTCACAACACCAGCTCAGCCAGGAAAAACATTAAAGTAACAGTTACTGCAGAATTTACCCTGAAATAGTCATCCAGAACTAGCCACTGCTACCCGATGTAACAGAACTATTATAATGTAGAGCTGGGTTAAGAAATTCATTCATGCCGAACCTGAATTAAATTCTATCCTATTTCCATTGTTATTTCAATCTGTTTTCTCTATATAAAATTCGCTACAAACTCACTACAAACTCACTACAAATTCGCTACAAACTCGCAAAATCGCGAATTTGTAGCGAATTTAGTGCGAGTTTGGTGCGAGTTTAGTGTGGATTTATTATGACGAAAAAGCAAACCTGTTCAAAGTTTATTCTGCATCTTAAATGGGAGTGTAATTTAAAGTCTGTCTGATTCATTTTCTTCATTCAAAGTTAATTCATTTTTCCATTTTTAAATCGTAAAAGCTCTTTTGGGCTGGAATTCA
>JAWLGR010000030.1:0-57325 GCA_041684965.1 Mariniphaga sp. | reverse complement strand
CACCTCTTCCCATTCCGAACAGAGAAGTTAAGCCCGCCAGCGCCGATGGTACTGCGTAAAAGTGGGAGAGTAGGCCGCTGCCGGATTTATCCAAAGCCCATGTTCCAAGGAGCATGGGCTTTTCTATGGTGTGCCGTGCATGGTAAATAACTTAGTGGTGTAAGTCAATTATGGGGGGTCTGTAGTTGCCAACTATTATCCTTTCATCTGGCGGAAAAATGTCGATCGTGAGGTGGCTTCTGAAGAAGCTGCAGGCAATCTCTGCCCCGAGAAACACGATTCAAATCAGGCGTTTCCGATTGCATGAGTTTGCAACACATATCAACGTCAAAATCTACAGGAATATCCAAAAGTGCCAGTATAAAACAGGCTGGGTACCACTCAAAGGACAGTTGGTGTCATCGAAGGCTTTGAATGGTGAATTGGAAATAATGGAAACGATAAGAACAAAACTGAAAAATCTCATCAAGCTAGGAGAAATAAATCCAAGGCATGGGGATGAGCGAATAACGAATGAGAGACTTAGAGTAGCAGGTGATGTTTCCAGTCGGATTTTTAATTGAAAAGTCAGAGTAATATTATATGCGGAATCCATGCGTACGGTGGTGGGAGAGGTCGGAAAATGAAGTAGGAGATAAACATTTTAATTTTTCTTCTACTTGAATTCTGGAGGTTACGATTGAAATAATTATTCCAATTTTTTTTCGTTTATTTTGTCAATCTTTGCTGATGATATGGGGCAAAAATTTAAATTAAAAAATAAATTGCAGGAAAATGTTTTTTTCGCTGCTCTGTTACTTAATGCAGCAGTGTTCCCTTTTTCTGAAGCCCTAATAAGTATCTCAGCCGGATTATTGCTGTTGCAGGCGCTGTTACTACGCTCCTGGAATCATCCCTCAGTTAAGTTACGTTCACGAAAGATTTTATTCTTTCCTATGTCTGTCTTTTTGGTTTATATTTTAGGGACTTTTTTTACCAAAGATTTTTCCCTCGCAATTTATGAGCTGAATAAAATGATATTTTGGCTGGCAATTCCTCTTGCTGTATTCCTTTCACCTGGACTGCCGCCCAAAAAAATACATTCCGTATTTATTGTATTTATTTCGGCTGTATTAGTTTCTAGTATTGTAGTTACTGGTAGACTTGTATTATATGATTCTTTGCATCTTTCTGAATTCAGGAAATTTAGTATCATTTCACATATTCGATATTCTATCCAGGTGGGCTTTGCTGTTATTTTACTTACCTGGTTTCTTTTTCAAAAAAAGAGCAGGCCGAAAATAAGTGCATCGTGGTTAATTGCCCTAATTACATGGCTGGTGTTATTTCTCTTGTTACTTAAATCATTGGTTGGTGTTCTGGCTTTCCTTGGAACTGGAGTTATTTTTCTCATCTATTATGCTTTGGCAATTGAGAACCGGAAAATTAAAATGCCTTTGATCGCAATTATTGTTGCACTTTTGGTTTTTCCATTTTTCTATATTGGCCATGTGATGAGTGATTTTTATAATTTTAAAAATATTGATCCTGAAAATATCGAATTGAAAACTCCTTCAGGAAATTATTATCTCCACGATTTTAATGAACAGGTGCGCGAGAATGGCTATCTCGTTAATATATATATTTGCGAAGAAGAACTCAGGGAGGAATGGAATAAACGAAGTACGGTCAAGTATGACGATGAGTTAAACGGTTATCCACTCGGTAGCACATTGATCCGATATCTTACCAGTCTGGGGTATCGGAAAGACAGCACAGGAGTCTGCATGCTCACTGAAGAAGATATCAGGCTGATTGAAAAAGGAGCCACAAATTACCGGTTTAAAAACCACTTTTTCTCACTATATCCCCGCATTTATGAAACGATCTGGGAAATAGACAACTATATTCGGACTGGTGATCCCAATGATAAAACTCTCGCCCAGCGAATCGAATTTATTAAGGCTTCATTGGTACTGATAAAAAACAATTCTGTTTGGGGAATTGGAACAGGAAACTGGGTTTCTGAATATAATGATGTCTATATTGAAATGAATACAAATTTATCGCCCGAAAATTGGAGCCCTTCACACAATCAGTATCTGAATTATATCGTGAAATTCGGGTTCGCAGGATTTTTGTGGATAATGTTTGCAATCATTTTACCCGTATTCCTGCTGGGAAACCGGCGTAATTTCATTTTAATTTTCTTTCTGATCTTAATGGCCTTTGCTAACCTTGGAGATGCCAATCTTGAAACACATACCGGACTTTCTTTTTTCATTTTCTTTTATTCAATATTGCTCTGGAATTCCACTGGCAATATGAAAAAACCAATTCAGGAGGATTAAATTGTTGTTTGAATGAACAGGTTCATTAATTATCTGTAAGTTGAGAATGTACCCACAGGCAGAATTAATGAACACAAGTAAGATTAGTCCGAACTTTTTGTATTCTTTTTTGTTTCGATAAAAAAACACAATAAAAAAAAGACAAAAAGATATGAAAAGAAGAAGCTTTATTTCCGCTATTGGGACTGCTGCCTTAGCTGCCCCTGTTTTTGGTCCGTTAACTTCCTTTGCGTCGGCAAATACAAATTTTGAAGGACACAAGTTCCCTGATCTGGGCTATGATTTTAACGCGCTTGAGCCATATATCGATGCACAAACTATGGAACTGCATTATACAAAGCACCATCAGGGATATTATAATAATTTCATGTCGGCAGTAAAGAATTCAAAACTTGCTGAGACTCCGCTTGAGAAAATCTTTGAATCAATAAGCAGGGAATCAGAAACTGTCAGGAATAATGGCGGAGGATATTATAATCATACGCTGTTTTGGGAAAATATGACACCCTCGCAACAGAAAATTCCGGGAAACCTTACGAAAGCCATTGAAAAAGATTTCGGATCGGTCGATTCCTTTAAGGAAAAATTTTCAGAGGCATCAAAAAGCCGTTTTGGCAGTGGTTGGGGATGGCTGGCCATGAATAACAGCGGGAAATTATTTGTTACTTCTACCCCAAATCAGGATAACCCTTTGATGGATGTTGCAAAGGAAAGGGGCGTGCCGCTTCTTGGACTTGACGTATGGGAGCATGCCTATTATCTAAAATATCAGAACAGAAGGGCTGAGTATGTTGATAATTTCTGGAATATTGTAAACTGGAATGTGGTGAATGATCGGCTTAAAAAGGCGAATCCCAGGAAATAACTTGGTACATTCCTCATAGCTCATTATTTTTGAAATAATTTTTCAAAACGTATGAGCCACCGGATAGTGTTTATTGGAGCAGGAAATCTTGCAACCAGATTATCATCAGAATTAAAAAAGAATGGTTGTATAATTGAACAGGTATACAGCAGGACCTTTGCATCTGCAAGTGCTTTGGGGCAACTCCTTCAAAGCGGTTATACATCGACGCCTGAAGCGGTTATCCGTGATGCAGATATCTATTTTATTGCCTTGAAGGATTCGGCTATTGAAAATGTACTACCTCATATTTCTGTAGGCAATAACCTGCTGGTTCATTGTTCCGGCAGCCTTTCCATCTCGTGGTTGTCGAAATATGCCGTAAATTATGGAGTGTTTTACCCATTACAAACTTTTTCAAAACACCGGGAAGTCAATTTTATGCAAATACCTGTTTTTGTGGAAGGCAGTTCAAAGCGTGTTGAAGATATTCTGCTTCGGCTTGCAAAAAGCATTTCCTCAAAAGCTTCTGTGCTTGATTCGGAACGACGCCTTTTTCTTCATATTGCTGCTGTATTTTCCTGTAATTTTGTTAACTATTTTTATACCATTGCGGCAGACATGCTACAAGCAAAAAACATTCAGTTCGATGTGTTGCACCCGCTGATTAATGAAACAGCCTCCAAAGTTCTGGAGATGCAACCGATAGAAGCACAGACAGGCCCTGCGGTCCGGTACGACAGGAATATCATAAACAAGCATATGGATGTGCTTGAGGAATATCCCGAATTCCGTGAACTTTATAAAATTGTTTCTGACAGTATTCATCAATACCATAAAAAATTATGACTTTTTTTAAGGATGATTTGAAAAATGTCAGGGCATTTGCCTTTGATGTCGACGGGGTTTTATCAAAAGATGTATCCCCGCTGAATGAAAACGGTGAATCCGTGAGGACAGCCAACATCAAGGATGGTTTTGCCATTAAAAATGCCCTCGATTTTGGATATCCCATAGCTGTAATAAGCGGAAGCTTCTCAGAAAGGATACGGCTCAGGTACGAAAAGCTTGGTGTCAGCTTTTTTTATAGCAACGTAGCTGATAAAACTGAAGCAATGGCAGATTTTCTGTTAAAAACAGGAATGGAAAAGGAAAACGTCCTTTTTATGGGGGATGACCTGGTTGATTACAAGGTTATGCTGCAGGTGGGCTTCCCTGTATGTCCGATGGATGCTGTTGCTGAAATAAAGGCTATTTCAAGATATATTTCACCAAAAAATGGGGGAGAAGGGTGTGTTCGCGATGTGATAGAACAAACACTCAAAGTACAAAACAAATGGTTTACTGAAGAAATGTTAACAAAAAGAGCATACTGATGGAATGGTTTCCGAAATACAACTACATTCTGGCATCAAAATCACCACGCCGGCAACAACTGCTACATGCATTGGGAATTGATTTTGAAGTCAGGTTGAAGGAGGTGGAAGAAATCTATCCCCCAGGCATGGCACTGAAAGATATACCGGTTTATTTAGCTGAGTTGAAGTCGCTTGCATTTATAGATGAACTGGGAAAGGATGACCTCCTGATTACTGCTGATACCATAGTATGTCTTGACGGACAAGTTTTAGGAAAACCTGCTAGTTTGGAGAATGCAGGAAATTTGCTGCGCTCTCTTAGTGGAAAAGAACACCAGGTAATCTCCGGGGTTTGTTTGTCATCAGTAAAAAAACAAAAATCGTTTCATGCAGTTACCAACGTTCAGTTTAAAAAATTGAGCCGGGAAGAAATCGATTTCTATCTGCATAAATATCAGCCTTTCGATAAAGCCGGTGCATATGGTATCCAGGAATGGATTGGATATATAGGAATATCCCATATCGAAGGGTCTTTTTACAATGTAATGGGACTACCCGTACAAAAATTATATGAAGAGATTTTTAGGTTTTAAAAGTTTTTATCGGGGGACGTTGAGATATAATTTTAATTAATATTGCTATGCTTTCTAAACCCTGGTGATAAATAATTCGTAATATGGATTAAATGACATTAAAATCCATGAGTTATGAATTATGTTTGTAAAGCTGTTTCACTTATTTTTCTTGTGCTGTTTCTGTTGCCTGGCTGTTCAAAAAATGACAATGTTAAAATTGGACTTTTGATGCATGCCCTTGACAAGGAACGCTGGGAAAATGATCGCGACTTTTTTATTAAAAAAGCCGAGGAATTGGGAGGAACTGTTGAAGTTCGTATTGCCGATAATAATGCTGATAAGCAGTTAAATCAGGCAGTGGAACTGCTCACCAATGGTATTGATGTATTGGTAGTTGTGCCTGTTGACCAATTTGCAGCCGCACAGATTGTTGAAGTTGCGCATTCTAAAAATATTAAAGTAATTTCATATGATCGGTTGATTAAAAATTGCAAGCTTGATCTCTATGTTTCAACTGATAACATTGAAATCGGCAAACTACAAGCTGAATATCTTACAACCATTCAGCCTAATGGTTCTTATGCTCTTATTGGGGGGGCCTTGCGTGACAATAACAGCCAGTTTCTATACCTGGGGCAAATGAATGTTTTACAACCTCTGATTGAAAGGGGAGATATTCGGGTCGTATATAATGTTTTTACTGAAAGTTGGGAGGAGGAGGAAGGATATAAACATGTTAAAAAACTTCTTTCAGAGAACAACGATCTAGATGCTATACTTGCCGGAAATGATGCAATTGCTTACGGTGCACTGCGGGCATTGAGAGAAGCCGGAAAAATTGGTCAGGTTAAGGTAGCTGGAATGGATGCCGATTTGAAAAACCTCCATGAAATAATCTCAGGTTTTCAATCCTGTACTATTTATAAACCTTATGAAAAGATGGCTTCAACTGCGGCGGAACTTGCAATCACCATAGGTCGTACCGGCGATTGCCAAAGGTTGTTTCAGACGGTAAGTAATGGTGAAAGCCTGGTCCCTACTGTTTTTCACACAGGTATGGTCGTTAACAAGGAAAACCTGAAGTTGACTGTAATTTCCGAAGGATATCAAAAAGAAGAGGAAGTTTACCGATAATTAGCTGCTGGTTTTGTTCCTGCTTGCAAGAATCCAATTGCAAGGGACAGATAAAAAAGAACATACAGAATTTTGAAGAAGTTAAGCGTAATGTGTATGAATTCTGTAGAATATTTAAGGATAATGTTAAAAAGAATATAAAAGAAAAAATTGCCAGCATAATTAATGAGTATAGCGGTATTTATCCAAATAACTGACGATTGCGAGAGTTTTTTAATCCTTCCCTCATTCATTATTTTGGAAAACAGCAAAATGGAAAATACCACCAGAATTAATGCACTGATCGATCCGGTTATGCTTGGATAATCGTAATAACTTTGAATAAATGTTATGTTGAGAATACTAAAAATCTCAAATAAAATAATGATGCCGGTTATTACATTCGTGTTTAGATATCCTTTTAATTCATAGAGATAAAATAAGGCAATGAAAATAAATGAAAATGAAATATAAATATGTCCAATGGGCATATTATTTTTTATTTCTGTAAAAATTTTCAAATATTGGACAATAATCTCAGTAATAAATCCTGTTACTACGAAAAAGTACAAAAACCGGTGACTTCTGGTTAATTTGTGATAAAAAAAAGCACCGCTTATTAGGGGAAAGAATATAGATAACCATGTAAATTTCCAGAGAACCATTATTTGGTATTAAAAATACTTGATTCATCGCATGTGGGTGGACATGGATCACCGAAATCAAATACCATTACCTGATCTTTTATTTCACGGTTTTCATTTACATCCGGATAAATAAGTATGTTCATCGATTTTGAAATTCCAAATCCAATCTGAGCTTCTGATTTGTTTTGAATATTAAATATTTCATGTAATTCATATTTACTAAGCAGGTAAGCTTTGGGATAAATAAATTTCCTGAATCTTGCCCATTCATTTTCAACATCTAATTTTCCTATTCGCCATTGCTGGTAACGCCTAATATTTTCAATAACTTCAGCAGTTTTTGATGAAAAATTTTTATTTTCTTTTTCAAGTTTGACTACCGGATTTTCATAATCTCTGAAAACATCACCGCTGCCTAGTAAAAATGCTGAAACTGCATATGCACAAAGAACGTGGCTGTTGTCTTTTTTTTCTGCTTCCAGTCCCAAATAAATTCTTAGCCGGTTTTCGTTTTCTCCTGCAAGATTTTTATAGGTTTCCTTTTGTAGTATTATTGGCGGAATCACTAAATTAAATGTCAGTTTTTCTTCTTCCAGAATATTCATGGCCCAGTTCTCAGCTTGCTCCGGGTGTACCTGGTCTCGTTTAAGATTTATGCTCATTTTTTCAATGCATTATTAGGAGTTTTAAAAGTAGTAAAAATGAGTTAAAATCTAAAAGTTTGACACAATTTTTAATACGGTCAATCAAAGCTTTTATACAGTGAAGAGTCCAAGCGCTGGAAATTAGACGGTTTTTTATTGTTTACCTGTCACCTAAAAAAAAATTTTTCCAGGTTTATTGTGTTTCCTTTTTGTACGCGCTCCCTGGATTATATCGTTCAATGCTGTTTACCCCAAGTATTAATTGGTCGAGAGTGTAACTAATCCAGGTGGATTGTTTTGAATTTAAAAATTAGTTTTTATTCAAAACTTTCAATGGAAATTATTGTTATTAGATTTTTTAATTTGACTGGAATCGGAGGCTCATTTGAGAATTTTTTATTTTCGTTAATTCTCTCTAATTTTGCTTTTCTAAAAAGTAATTAGATGCATGGGAAGGATTCTGGCTATTGATTATGGGAGAAAGCGGGTAGGATTGGCAGTTTCAGATCCACAAAAAATAATTGCAAATAAATTAGCAACAGTTGCAACTCATACACTCTGGGATTTTCTTCAAACTTATTTTATCAATCAGCAAGTTGAGGAAGTTGTTGTTGGTTATCCCTTGCAAATGAACAACACTGCTTCAGAGGCTGTTGTTTATATCAATCCTTTCTTGAAAAAATTTAAAGAAAGATATCCTGAGATTAAACTTGAAATTGTGGACGAGCGATTTACATCAAAAATGGCTCAAAGAGCTATGATTGACGGTGGGCTAAAAAAAAGCACGAGACGAAACAAAGAGTTAGTTGACTCCATCAGTGCCACTATAATATTACAAGGCTATATGGAGCAAAGACGCAACAGAATTTAGATTTTTAAATTAAAAAAATTTTAAACAGACAAGAGGAGGGCTATGATATATCCGGTTACTGTATATGGAGATCAATTGTTAAGGAAAAAAGCTAAGCCTGTTGAAAAAGATCATGAAGGTCTGACGGAAATAATTGAGAATATGTGGGAAACAATGTACCATTCAGAGGGAGTGGGACTTGCTGCCCCACAGGTGGGTTTGTCTATCCGGATTTTTCTGATTGATGCTACTTCCGGAGCCGATGAGGAACCTGATTTAAAGGACTTTAAAAAAGTATTTATTAACCCTGAAATAATTTCAACATCGGGCGATGAATGGATAATGAATGAAGGTTGTTTAAGTTTGCCGGAGATAAGAGAAGATGTAAAACGACCTGACGAAGTGAGGATAAGATATTTTGATGAAAAATTTGAATATCATGAAGAAGTTTTCAGAGGATATGCAGGCAGGATAATCCAGCATGAATACGACCACCTGGAAGGTGTTTTGTTTATAGATTATCTATCACCCCTGCGTAAGCGGTTGTTGAAAAGCAAACTTAAAAATATCGCAACAGGCAAGGTACAGCCGCATTATCGAATAAAAATTCCGGTAAAATCAGCGTAACCTTTTTCAGTTGAATCCGTTTCAATTATTATTCTGACAAAAACGACTGAATAAACTTGAAACAATCTTTTCACAAAATACCATTCCTACGTCCTGCTGCAGCTTTCTCAATTGGAATTTTTACTGGTTCATATTTTCAGGTGAATTCGGTTATTTTGTATGTAGCCTTAATCATAATTGTATGTCTGCTATTTTGGATGAACTCGAATTATAGTTTCAAAAAAACAATTTGGTTCGGAGTTGGCATGCATCTTTTCTTTTTAGGGACAGGTCTTCTTATATATCAAAATTACAATCGAAAGCCAGAGTTTTATAAGAATGGAAAATTTGTTGCAACAGTGCTGGAAATACTTCAGGAAAAACCTAATTCTTATCAGTCAGTGCTGGAAATTCGGGCAATAAAGACTGGAGATTCATTAATATATGCAAAAGAAAAGATAATTGTCTGGTTTGAAAAAACGGAAGAATCTAAATCTTTAAAACCGGGCGAAATGATCGTGTTTAATAAACAACCACAGATTATCAAGAACAGTCTAAATCCATTTGAATTTGATTATAAAAGATACATGGCCAGGAAAAAGATACACAGACAGATTTATCTGTCTTCTCATAACTGGGCCTTATGTGAATTACAATCACCTGTTCATTTATCAATTTTCGCACAACAGGCGAGATTGCGGTTTCTTGAGATTTATGCACAGCAGAAATGGAATAAGCACGAGATGGAATTGATTTCAGCTTTGACATTAGGGTATAAGCAAGGTCTTGATCCGGATATAAAGAGGATTTTTACATCGGCGGGTGCCATGCATGTACTTGCAGTTTCAGGACTGCATGTTGGTATATTGTATCTTGTGTTTAATGTGGTACTGGGTTTTTTAAGAAAACAACGAATTGGTAGAATTGTATTTTGTTGCCTGGTAATTTGCTCTCTTTGGATTTTTGCATTTATTACCGGATTATCCCCGTCTGTCAAAAGGGCAGCTACTATGTTTACTTTTCTGATTATTGGCCTGAATTTAAAAAAGCAATTGAATACCTACAATACATTAGCTGTTTCCGCTTTTTTTCTGCTGTTGTTTAATCCAAATAATTTATTTGATGCCGGTTTTCAGCTTTCTTACTCGGCTGTATTGGGAATTGTGTTTTTACAGCCACGCTTTGAAAAGCTTTATTCCTCCAGACATAAAATAAAAAGATATCTGTGGGGATTGTTAACAGTATCTGTTGCCGCTCAAATTGCCACATTCCCTGTGTCGGTATTTTATTTCCATCAGTTTCCTGTGTATTTTTGGATTTCAAATATGCTGGTCGTTCCGGCTGTTATGGTTTTAATTCCATTGGGAATTGGTCTGCTTGTAATTAATTGGCTTCCTTTAGTTTCTGTTCTTATTTCCAAGGTGATAAGTTTGATTTTGTCCTGTTTGTTATTTTTATTAGAGCTGGTAGAAAATTTACCCAATTCAGTTTTAGACATTTATATTTTAAGTTGGGAACTTGCATTTTTACTGGCAATGTTATTCTTCTTTTTTCTTTTTATCGAATTTAGAAATAAGGTCTACTTTCAAAGCGGACTATTTTTTATGCTTTTATTTTTAGCCTTATCTTTTGGTATAAAAACAGTTAATTTATTTCGTAGGGAAATTATAGTATATAATTATACGGGTCAATATGTTGTTCATTTTATTTTTGGGCAAAATAATTATATTGTTTCAGAAGAATCAATAAATGAATCGGAAAATGTCAATAAAATGATTAACAGTACCGTAATTGGATTTGGGATGAAAAGTCCTCGGTACCTGACCTGCAATGAATTTTATAATGACTCAATACTATACCTGAACAGCGGATTCATTATTTTTGATGGTAAGATTATTCGTTTTCACTCCGGAAATAAACAGGCAACGAGTAGCATTATTCCAGATATTGTTGTTGGAATTCCGGAAAATTCAAAAAACGAAAACAGGATTTCAGCACAAATGATAGTTAGCAGTGTCTTGCCTGTTAATGAAAAATTTAATACCCTACATATTCTCAGGGAAAAAGGAGCTTTCAGGGAAAGTTGGTAAGCCCTTTGCATTTTCAATTTTAAAAACAGGGTATTTTTAGTCGAATTACAGATAGGTATGCTAATTATTTAATAGGATATCCTTTACTTTGCATCGAATAATTAAAATGATCTAAAGAAATGAAAGTTGTAATTGCAGGCGCAGGAGAAGTCGGAACCCACCTGGCCCGTATGTTAAGCAGTGAAGATCATGACATTGTGCTTCTTGATGATTCGCCTGAAAAACTCAATAAGATTAGTGTTGAAGTGGATTTAATGACTGTGGCAGGTTCTGCCCATTCGTTTCATGATTTAAAACAAACGGGGCTGGCAAAAGCCGATTTGTTCATTGCTGTCACCCCGTCTGAAGAACGTAATGTACTAGCATGTTCCATGGCCTCGTACCTTGGTGTAGCGCGTACCATTGCAAGGATAAACAATTCAGAATATTTGATACCACGTTACCGTGATAAACTGAATAATCTCGGAATAAATGAACTCATTTATCCTGAGAGTTTGGCCGCTAAAGAAATCGTTGCATCTATAAAACAAACAGGAACACGTCAATTAATAGAATTTTCAAATGGGAAACTCATTTTGATGGGTATCAAAGTTCGGGATGATGCTCCTATTTTAAATATTCCCTTCGAGCAGTTGGACCTCGAAAGCGAGCAGATTATGATAGCTGCCATAAATCGTGAAAACCGCACCATTATACCCAAGGGGAACGATCGTCTTCAAAATGGAGATATTGTTTTTTTTATTACCAGCCGGATGGAGCAGCAACGGGTTTTTGAACTGACTGCCAAAAAGCCTTTCGAAGTTAAAAATGTTATGTTTCTGGGTGGCAGTCGTATAGCGCAAAAAGCAATAGAGAAGATGGGAGACCAGTATCGGATCAAGGTGATAGAAGAGAACATTGAAAAATGTGAAAAAATTGCTTCCAGATATGGAAATACATTGGTCATAAATGGTGATTGCCGTAATCTGAAGTTACTTGTAGACGAAGGATTGGATAAAATGGATGCTGTGGTGGCAACAACTGGGAATTCAGAAACCAACATCCTTGGGTGCCATTTGGCCAAAAACCTTGGGGTAAGGAGAACAATTGCTGAAGTTGAAAACCTTGCCTTTATGGGTCTGGCCGAAAGTATTAATATCGGCAGTATCGTGAATAAAAAACTCATAGCTGCAAGTTATATTTACCGGTTTACACTCAATGCCGCCATTTCAAAAGTAAAATGCCTGACAGCTTCAGAAGCAGAAGTATTTGAATTTATTGCCAAAGCTGATGCAAAGATTACCCAGAAACCGGTTAAAGAACTTAATTTTCCGGAAGAAGCAAGAATCGGTGGTATAATCAGAGGTGATGAAGGATATATTGCAACCGGAAATACACTTATAAGGGAAGGCGATAAGGTGGTAGTATTTACCCTCCCTTCAGGAATAAAAAAACTGGAAAAATTCTTCAAATAACTAGACCGGTAATTACAGACTTATAATGAATTACAGGATTATCTTCAGGGCCTTAGGTTTTTTGCTTCTTGTGGAAGGCATGGCAATGTTGCTGGCATTAATTATTTCGTTGCTTTATCAGGAATACGATACTGCAGCTTTTTTAATTTCATCGGGCATAAATATTATACTTGGGGGACTTGTGGTTTATCTTACCCGCAATGCACGGCCAGAAATTGGACGCCACGAAGGATATATTATAGTTTCTTTGGTTTGGGTGGTATTTTCCATATTTGGTAGCTTGCCCTATATTCTTAGTGGTGCTATACCTGGCTTTACAAATGCTTTCTTTGAAACTATTTCAGGATTTACTACTACCGGATCTACCGTGCTAACCGATATTGAATCTCTTCCTCATGGTATTCTTTTTTGGCGGAGCATTTCGCAATGGCTGGGAGGAATGGGAATTATTGTATTGTCGCTGGCTATATTGCCGGTGTTTGGAATTGGAGGAATGCAATTGTTTATGGCTGAAGTTCCCGGTCCTACGCCCGATAGAATTAGTCCAAGAATCAGACAAACAGCCAAGACTTTGTGGGGTATATATCTTTTATTTACCTTTACTGAAATGCTGTTGCTTTGGGTGGCTGGAATGGAACTTTTCGATGCTGTATGTCATTCATTCACTACTATGGCAACCGGAGGGTTTTCAACTAAACAAGCAAGTATAGCTCATTGGCAATCTCCGGTTATTCATTACATTATCATAATTTTTATGATTTTAGCCGGAACAAACTTTACGCTTTCCTATTTGGCCATAAAAGGTAAATTTAGACGTGTTTTTAAAGATGAGGAGTTTAAATATTATTTGATTTTCGTTGCCGTTTTTACGTTGGTTATATTTGCAGGTTTGTTTTTATCTACTGAGCTTCAAGCCGAAAATGCTTTCCGGGATGCACTATTTCAGGTCGTAGCTATCATAACAACTACTGGTTTTGCAACAGCTGATTATTTAACATGGATACCTTTCTTGTATTTTTTAATTTTTGCCCTTTTCTTTTTTGGTGGTTCGGCTGGTTCCACAGGGGGTGGTATAAAAATCATGCGAATCGTGTTGTTGTTGAAAAACAGTTATTACGAACTAAAGCGGATGGTTCATCCGCATGCTGTTATTCCCGTAAAGTTTAATAATACCTCGGTTGATTCAAAAATTATTACCAATGTACTGGCATTTTTTATGTTTTATTTTGCCATATTCGGTGCCAGTACCATTATATTTTCACTAATAGAACCCGACATGGAATCAGCTATGGGGGCTGTCGCTACCAGCCTGGGCAACATTGGTCCCGGTTTGGGTAATGTAGGGCCTTCAGAAACATTTCTGCACGTTAAACCTGCTGGTAAATGGTTTTTGTCATTTCTGATGCTTTTGGGCCGACTGGAATTGTTTACTGTGCTGGTACTTTTTTCACCTTCGTTTTGGAGAGAATAATCTAATTAATATTCCAGACTTCCCTTTCCATCTCTTAATATTTCAATGTTTTCTCCGGTGCAGTCAATCACAGTTGAAGGAACCAGTTCACCATAACCTCCATCTATTACAATGGCGGCAATATCCTGGTATTTTTCATATATTAATTCAGGATCCGTTGTATATTCAAGTATTTCATCTTCATCCCGGATTGAAGTTGAAAGTATTGGATTTCCAAGTTCATATACAATCTGACGGATGATATTGTTGTCGGGAACCCGTATACCCACTGTTTTCTTTTTTCCCTTAAAATATCGGGGCACATTGTTATTGGCTTCAACAATGAATGTAAACGGACCTGGAAGATTTTTTTTCATCAATTTGAAAACAGTATTTGATATGGGTTTTGTATAATCGGCTATATGACTCAAATCACTGCAGATAAATGAGAAATTTGCCTTCTCAATTTTAATCCCTTTAAATTGAGCAACCTTTTCTACTGCCTTTTGGTTGGTTATATCGCATCCCAATCCATAAACAGTATCTGTAGGATAGATAATCACCCCTCCTTCCCGTAACACCTCTACCACTTTTCGAATATCCCGTGGATTTGGGTTTTCATTGTAAATTTTTAATAACATATTTTTATAATATTGACAAAATTATAACTTCTCAATCACATTCTAATATTTCTGGTCATTTTTGTATAATGAAATCTGCATGTTTTGTAAATACAAATACCAATGAACAATACATTTTGTATCATGTGGATTCCATCCAACCATTTAAAATTTCCGTATGATGCCAATTTTAATCGTATGAAATATCAAATAAAACTTACAACAGATGGGTCATTCACAATTTTTTTACCCGATCTAAATGAGCAATACCACTCACTTAATGGTGCTGTCACTGAATCGAAACATGTGTTTTTAAAGATGGGTTTTGATTTTCATCCTTTACAGAATCCTGTTGTATTTGAAGTTGGCTTTGGCACCGGATTGAATGCTTTACTTACTGCATACCGGGCAGAGATTACCGGCCGGTCGGTTTTTTATACAACCATTGAAAAGTATCCATTGAATATCAAATTGGTGAAGAATCTGAATTATGGTGATTTTATTCCTGGAAGGGGCAATGAATTGTTTTCAGCTATTCATGAATGTCAATGGGACGTGCCTGTACAACTGACACCTTTTTTTCGGATATTGAAAATAAATGCTGATTTTTTAATTTTGGATCAAAGGCCAAAATTTAAATGCGATATTATTTATTTTGATGCTTTTGGACCAGATAAACAACCCGAAATGTGGTCTCCGCAAATTTTTTCATATTTATTTGAGCAGCTTTTACCTGAAGGGATACTTGTTACATACAGCGCCAAAGGTGAAGTACGCCGACACCTTACTGCTGCAGGATTCAAGACGGAAAAACTGCCTGGGCCACCAGGGAAAAAAGAAATGCTGAGAGCAATAAAATGCCGGCAGAATCCTAATTGACAAAAAATTACCTTATCTTCGCGTTTTTTAAAAAGAAAAACAACGATGACGGAAAAGAAATTTACCGGTGAATTGGAACGATTCAGTTACGCATTGGGAATGAATGTTGCTTCCAATCTTATTAAATCGGGTGTTAAAACCATTAATCCTGAGGCTTTTGTTAAAGCTTTAAACGATACATATCTCGGTGAGATGCCTGAAATTATGCCCGACGAGGCAAACAAAATATTGGAAAATTTTATGCAAAAAGCAAATTCTGACAATGCCGATGAAAATCTTAAGCAAGGACTTGAGTTTCTGTCTAAAAACAGTTCAGAGGATGGAGTCAGTGAGTTGCCAAGTGGACTTCAATATAAAATTCTAAAAAATGGGACAGGCAGGAAACCTGGACTTACCGACGAAGTAAAATGTCATTATCATGGCAGCTTGATTGATGGAACTGTATTTGATAGTTCAGTTCAGCGCGGACAACCTGCTGTTTTTCCAGTCAACGGTGTAATACAAGGTTGGGTTGAAGCACTTCATATGATGCCTGTTGGCTCCAAATGGCGGTTATTTATCCCTCCTGAATTAGGGTATGGTGAACAGGGGGCAGGTGATGTTATTGGTCCCAATGCCACTTTGATATTTGATGTTGAATTATTGGAAATCGTTTAAATAATTTATTTAGTATGAAAAACAGTTTTATTTTATTGACAGCTGCTGTGCTGTCAGTTCTTGGTATGAGTTGTCAACCTTCAGGTTCAGGACGTGATGTTAAGCTTGATACATTGGCCGATTCGGCAGGTTATGCCATAGGAATCCTGGTAGGTGAAAACAATAAGCAACAAATTGAAAATGCTCCTGGTGGCAGCAATGTAAATCTGGAAGCTATGGCTGCAGCATTTCGTACTGCTGCTTTGGGAGAAGAAGGCAAATTGACTGTTGAGGAAGCTGATCAAATTATTCGGAATTATTTTGAGGCTGAAGGCACAAAGCAGGGGCAGTTGAATCTTGAGGAGGGAAACGCATTCCTTGAGAAGAATAGAAGTCTGGCAGATGTGAAAATTACTGAGAGTGGATTGCAGTATATTGTGCTGGAAGAAGGAAATGGTCCAAAACCTGCAGCTGAAGATCAGGTAAGAGTGCATTATCACGGAACACTTATTGACGGAACCGTATTTGATAGTTCAGTTGAACGTGGTCAACCTGCTGTGTTTGGTGTAAATCAGGTTATACCTGGTTGGACAGAAGCATTGCAATTGATGCCGGTTGGGTCAAAATGGAGGATATTTTTACCAGCTGACCTTGCTTATGGTGAAAGGGGTGCTGGTGGCGATATTGGTCCCAATTCTGTTCTTATTTTTGAAGTAGAACTCCTGGAAATTGTAAAAGAATAATTGCAGTTAATAACTTAAAGGAAAAAACCCTTTTCAATTTTTTTTGTAAAGGGTTTCTTTTTTTATTTTCGCTGTCATGAGTTTAAAAATCAAAGGTACAATTAAGAAAATTCTGGATGCTGAATCAGGAGTAAGCAAGGCAGGTAATGAATGGAAAAAGCAGGAATTCATAATAGAAACCAGCGAGCAATTTCCAAAAAATATATGTTTCACTCTGTTTAACGATAAATTCTCTTTGCTCGAAAAAGTGAAACCAGGGGATGAGGTGGAAGTATCATTTAATCTTGAATCACGGGAATACAATGGCAAATGGTTTCATAACATCAACGCCTGGAAGCTGGAAAAAAATATTGCCGGAGATATGGATCAAAATGCACCTCCGGAATACAGATTGGAAGATATCCCACCTGAACCTGCCAGCACGGATGAAGATGGATTGCCTTTCTAGTTTTCCTTTTATATAATGGCTATGAATAATTTATATTCACAAACAAGTTTCATCGAATCACGTTAAAAATTAATAACAATATTAAAGATGAAATGAGCATGGTTCATCAAGCATAACCAGGATGTAAATTTAAAAATGCACATTACGTCTGACCAATAAAAAAATAAATTATTTTAGGATGTAAATTGAGAAATTTATGTAATAATTAAACAATGGAAACGAACCTTTCAAGAAGGAATTTTTTTAACCGGTCAATACCTGGAATAGCAGTATTAGCCAGTATCCCATCAATAGTTTCAGCGTGCATTCCCGATGGTTCACCTGCCGGAATGCCCAAAATCCTAAGTAAAGGTGACATCCTTCTTTTTCAGGGTGATTCCATTACAGATGCCGGAAGAGATAAAGAAATGGGGTTCCCTAACAATCCCAGATCATTTGGAGCGGGATATGCCTTTCTTGCCGGTTCAGTTCTATTGAATAATTTTCCTGAGCTGGATTTGAAGCTTTACAACAGGGGGATTAGTGGTAACAAAGTTTATCAACTCTCTGAACGCTGGAATAAAGATTGTCTGGATTTACATCCCAATGTTATTAGTATTCTGATAGGAGTAAATGATTACTGGCACAAGCGAAATGGTAGATACGACGGGACCGTACAGGTTTATGAAGAGGATTATCGGGAATTAATTAACCGCACCTCTAAACAACTTCCTGAGGCTAAATTTGTAATAGGTGAACCTTTTATTCTGTCAAACACCTCTGCTGTTGACGAAACCTGGGCGGAACCGTTCAATGAATATCAACTGGCTGCAAAAAAAATAGCAGGAGAATTTAACGCTGTTTGGGTCCCTTTCCAGGAAATTTTTGATGAAGCTGTTAAATATGCTCCGGAGACTTACTGGACTTCTGATGGGGTTCATCCGACAATGGCTGGAGCTCAGTTAATGGCCGAAGCCTGGTTGAAATCAATAGAATGAAAACAGGCAGCCATTCCTTTGACTGCCTGCTTTTAAACATTATTTAAATTGGGTTATGCCCAATGCATTCCGTCACGATATCCAGCCTGCATCCAAGGCAGTTTTTTACTTCTGTAAAACGGATCAAGTTCAACTCTGAGTTCATTCATCCGCTCTTTACTTAATGGCTCAAATGAATTCAGTATTGCAAGATTCTTATTCATAATATCGAGGCTGTCGATGCCAATTACCACTGAGGTAATATTTTCGAGGCTCAGTGCATATCTTACTAAATCGTCTGTATTAACACTGTTAACGGTTTCCCTCGGTCTGATTACTTTCATAGCAATAACACCCATTCCTTTTTTATATGCGTAAGGTACAGGTTGCTCTTCAAAGGGTTGTTTCCCATTTTCCTGGTGGTTCAATGCTATAAGCATGGTATCGAAATCATACATTTCAGCAGCCAATTTCATAGCAGCAGCTGAAGTATGCCCGGTAAATCCAATATGACGGATAACACCTTCCTCCTGATATTTCTTCAGAACAGGTAATACTCCATTTTTATCTCCAAATCGTTTTACTTCCTCTTCATTAGTGACACTATGGATCTGGTATAAATCAATGTAGTCCGTTTGCAGACGCTTTAAACTTGTTTCCAAAGTCCTTTTGGCTCCGTCTGCATCACGGTCGCCTACTTTTGAAGAAAGATACACTCTTTCGCGCACATCTTTCAATATTTTGCCTACACGTTCTTCGCTCCATTCCCTGGGACTGCCATAGGAGGCAGCTGTATCCCAATGATAAAGACCGTTATTAAGCCCGGTTTCCAAAATTTCAAACCCCTTATCTTCATCAACTGCCATAAACCGGCTTCCAAGCCCTATTATGAGCCTTGGTACACGGGCACCCGTTTTTCCAAGAATCACTGTGGGTACATTCTTGGCATCATAAGCTGAAGTAGTACATGCTGCTGCCGGTGCTAAAAAAGCTCCTGCTGTAATAGCACCTGTCGTTTTAATAAATTTTCTCCGGGTAAAATCATTATTTTTCATTTTATCTGATATTTCTGATTAATAAATGCTAATTTACAATCATTTCCTGATATTTACAATTCCAATTCTAAAAGATTTAATTTTGAATTGATTATTTTCATCTCTTCACAGCTCACTGTAACTTCTGCAGCTTTAATGTTTTCCAATACCTGTCTCTCATTTCTTGCTCCTGCCAATACACATGTAATCCCTGGTTGATACATGGCCCACCGGATTGCCAATTGTGCCAGTGTGGAATTTTTTGAATCGGCAATGGGTTTGATTTCTTTTAAAATTTGATTGATAGCTGAAAGGTTCGGCTCTTTATAATAGGGCGTATCCGGTCGGTTGTCACCATCTTTAAAAACATAATTAGAAGTAATTTTGCCAGTTAAAATGCCGCGTTGTAGCGGACTGTATGCAATTATTGCCTTATTATTAGCTATACAATAAGGCACCAGTTCATTTTCTATGTCACGTTTCACTATGCTGTAGGCTACCTGGTTGGAAACCAGCCTGTAGTATTTATCAGCTTCAGCCATCTGTTGAGCTGAATAATTACTGACTCCTCCTGCTAATATTTTACCCTGTTTTTTTAGAATATCCAGTGCTTCCATTGTCTCTGCTATTGGAGTATTAACATCGGGCCAATGCTGCTGGTACAAATCAATATAATCAGTCTTCAGCCTTCGCAGAGAATCATCACATTCTTTAATAATACTTTCTTTTCTTCCGTCCCTATAGATTGTTACTTCTTTACCCTGGTTGTTTCTGGTTTTTTCATAGTGTACGTTTGATGTTTGTTTGTCCCAGCGTAATCCAAATTTAGTAAAAATCTGAACCTTATCCCTTTTGCCAATAATAGCTTTGCCTGTAAATTCTTCGCTTTGCCCAAAACCGTAAACCGGTGCCGTATCAATGGTAGTCATCCCATTTCTTATTGCACATTCAACAGCACGTACTGATTCTTTCTCTTCAGCACCTCCCCAAAACCAGCCCCCTATTGCCCAGGCCCCAAAAGCTATGGGAGTAATTTTAATTCCCGTACCAGGTAATTCTTTTTCTTTCATACGATTGCATTTTTAGCTTATTGAACTCCAGTTAAAATCCGTTTGCTTTGATTTAAGATTTTCCGTTAATACCAGGTTTTCTTCCTTTTTTAAGAAGGGATCTTCCCTAAGTACCTCCGATGCAACATCCCTCGCAAGTTTAAGTATTTCCCCATCCTTTCCCAGATTGGCAATTTTCAAATCAAATCCTATTCCGCTTTGCTGAGTTCCTTCCAAATCACCTGGACCTCTGAGTTTCATGTCAACTTCGGCAATTTCAAATCCATCGTTGGTGCGGACCATTGTTGCGAGCCGTTTCCTGCTTTCGTTGCTTATTTTATAAGATGACATTAGTATACAGTATGATTGTTCGGCACCCCGGCCAACGCGGCCACGAAGCTGGTGTAGTTGTGACAGCCCGAAGCGTTCAGCACTTTCGATTATCATAACTGATGCATTGGGAACATCTACCCCAACTTCAATTACTGTAGTTGCTACCAGAATTTTTGTCTCTCCATTTTTAAATTTTAACATGGCATTTTCTTTTTGAACCGTTTTCATACGGCCATGAACCATGCCTGTTTTTATATCCGGGAAAGCTTCTGTTACATGCCGGTATCCTTCTTCAAGGTTTTTTAAATCCATTTTTTCTGATTCGGAAATTAATGGGTAAACTATATAAATTTGTCTTCCATTATTGATTTGCAGTCGGATAAAATTATTTACCTGCTTTCTGCGGTTTTCAAAAAAATGATGGGTTTCAACAGGTTTCCTTCCGGGGGGTAATTCATCGATTACAGATACATCCAAATCACCGTACACTGTCATTGCAAGTGTGCGTGGAATGGGTGTGGCAGTCATTACAAGTACATGTGGAGGAATAAGTTCATTTTTTTGCCATAGCCTGGCCCTCTGAGCCACTCCAAACCTGTGTTGTTCATCAATTACAACCAGCCCGAGGTTTTCGAATGTTACCACATCTTCTATCAGTGCATGAGTGCCAGTTAGTATCTGCATTCTGCCATTTTCGAGGGCTTCATGCAACGTTTTGCGCTCACTGGATTTGGTTGAACCGGTAAGTAACCCCACCTGAATGCTCATGCCTTCCAGGAACCTTGCGATGGAATTGTAATGCTGTTGGGCAAGTATTTCAGTGGGCGCCATCAGGCAACTCTGAAATCCATTGTCGGCAGCCAGCAGCATTGTCATAAGAGCGACCAGGGTCTTCCCACTGCCAACATCTCCCTGTAACAGGCGATTCATCTGAACATTGCGATTAACATCACGTCTGATTTCCTTCAAAACCTTCTTTTGAGCACCTGTAAGTTCAAATGGCAGATTTTTGGAATAGAACCTGTTGAAGTTTAATCCGACTTTTTCAAACCTGAAACCTTTAAATTTATTTTCACGGTGATGTTTTAATGCCAGAATCTTCAACTGAATAATAAAAAGTTCTTCAAATTTGAGCCTAAATCGTGCATTTTTTAATTCATTTGTATTTTCAGGTTTATGTATAGCTGTTAAAGCTTCTTCAAGTGAAACGAGCTTAAACCGTGAAACGAGGTATTGAGGAAGAGTTTCTTTAATTTTTCCTTTGGCAAGATGGATAAGTGTGAGCAGAAATTTATTAAGTGTACGGGAATTCAGGTACTTTTTTTTCATGCTTTCGGAAGTAATATAAAAAGCCTGAAACATTCCCGAGGGTTTAAGTTGCTTTTCTTCTTCGGATTCCATTTCGGGGTGAACCAGATTTATCCGCCCGTTAAATTCTGAAGGTTTCCCAAATACAATGTATTCTTTGTTCTTGTCCAGGTTTTCCTTTTGCCATTTTACACTTTGAAACCATATCAAATCCAGGCCTCCGGTGTCATCGAATAAACGCGCGGTAAGCCTTTGTTTTGTACCAGTTCCCGCTATTTCAATCGTTTGGATTTTCCCTTTTATCTGGATGTAAGGCATTTGTGCATTGATCTCTGAAACCTTGTAAAATTTGGTTCTGTCAATGTATTTGTATGGGAAATAATAAATCAGATCTCTGAAAGTCTTTATCTTCAGTTCTTTCTCAAGAAGTTCGGCACGCTTTGGCCCAACGCCGGGTAAGTATTTAATATCCTGATCAAGAAAACCAGCCATAAAGACAAAGATAATTATTATGGAAAAGATTAAATGATTTTGTTTGCCTGATAATTAACAGATCGATGTTAGAACCTGATTGAAAGTTTGAGATTTAGTTTTCTATCGGTAAGGTAATTTGGAACTGCAAATTGATCGCCCTGGTTACTGGACACCCAAAAATAGGAAATGGTATTGTTAATGTTTAGCAGGTTAAATACTTCCAGGCTAATCCACATATCATTTATATGTCTGAAGAATCTGGCGTTTGCTGTATTTGTAGAACTAATAATTACCTTGGAAATTCCGAGATCAATTCTACGGTAAGGTGGGATTCTGAAAACCTGGTGGTAATGCATTGAATGTGGAGGCACAGCAGGAAGGCGGGCTCCATAAAAACCGGAAAGCTGCATTTTATAAGATGGATTTCCTGGGAGGTAATCCTGGAAAAACAAACTAAAATTCATTATCTGGTCGGTAGGACGGGGAATATAGCCATAGGAATCACCTAAAATATTTTCCTCTGTTTTCATAAACGAAAGGCTTGCCCATGATTGCATACCGCTAACAAATTCACCATTTATTTTCATGTCAATTCCGGTGGCATAGCCAATAGCCTGCTGCTCTCCCCGATATCGGATTTGTACATTATCAACCTGATAGGGAATCAGTCGATCCATATATTTATAATATGCTTCTGTAGTAAACCTGAATGGACGATTCCAGGCAGTAAAAATATAATCAGTGCCGGCTACAATCTGATAGGAGCGTTGAGCCCGGATGTTGTGGTTTATGGAACCGTCGGAATTCTTTAATTCTTTAAAAAATGGCGACTGATGATACATTCCTCCTGAAATACTGAATGAAATTTTATTTTCCCAGGCCGGAAAATAACTCATTGAAATTCGTGGACTCACAAGTAATTCTTGATTGAAATCCCAGAAATTTGCCCGCACTCCGCCTGTTAAGTATAAATCACCATTTCCGGCAGGCACACTCCAGGTGTCCTGGATGTATCCTGTTATACGTTTGGAACTAACCTGACTTTTGGCATTAAGAGTGAAATACAACAATACTTCTTTGTCGGAGTAGGGTAGTGAATAACCAGTAGAATCACGGTATATCCATTCATTTATTTTATCGTCAAATTTTTCGTATTGAAATTTTAATCCCCAGTTAATCAAATGTTTTTCTGAATTGTATGCACCTTTATGAGATATGCTATAGACATTTGCATCGAGGTAATTGCGCGCATGATTTAAAAATGTACCTATTCCCAGATTTAATACACTATCTCCAAATTCCTCGGATGCCATATTTCGCTCCAGTTGGTTCAGGTAATATTGTCCTAAAATATCATAGGTTTCCCGTTCCGAAGTATTAAAGGCAGAAAGAATGAATTTCAGATTTAGGTTAAGGTTTGGATGATAATTAGCGGATAATGCGCCCAGGTAAGTTTTAAAATCATCCATCTCCTGACCCTGAAAGTAGATGGTGGTATTTAATGGCCTGTCCCATGTTCCGAAGGTTGTTCTTCTTGTTTGAGGAACAAACTGGTACTGATTTTGAGAAACATTCCCTAGAAATGACAAATCAAATTTTTCTGTAAAACGATAGGTAATAAATGTTTGAAAATCGAGAAACTGAGGATTGTATTCTCCTTTTTCATCCAGCCCACCAAGCATATAGCTGTTGGTTTTGTAGCGAATTCCAGATATATGGGCAAGCCTTCCATTTAATAAAACGTCTTCGAAATGAGCAGTAGCCCCCAAAAGACTAGCAGATGCTGATCCCCTGAAGATGCTGGGCTTCCTGTATTTGATGTCCAAAACCGAAGACATTTTGTCGCCGTACCTGGAGCTAAACCCACCGGCAGAAAAATCAATGGTGGAAACCATGTCGCTGTTAATGAAACTAAGGCCTTCCTGCTGTCCGGAACGAATTAGAAATGGGCGATAAATTTCTATGTCATTTACATACACAAGGTTTTCATCAAAGTTTCCACCCCGCACGGTGTATTGTGAACTGAGTTCGTTGTTTGTTGAAACCCCTGGCAAGGTTTTTATCAGAGCCTCAACTCCCCCGGTAGCTGCATCCGGCATGACGTCAAGAAACCGCGGATCAATACGGGTAACATTTCCATTGCTGCGCCTTTGTTCAGTAATTATTACCTCGGCAAGTTCCAGGTCGGTTGCCGGCAATTCTATTTGCAGATGAAAGTTTTCTTCCGGCTGTAACAGGATGGTATCACTCACAGTTGAATACCCCAGGGATGAAAAAACTACCACAATTTCTCTTCCCGCTGGTACTCTTAACAGAAATTTTCCCTCACGGTTTGAACTTGTGCCCAGAGGAAAATCCCTTAGCCCAATATTTACCATATCGAGGGGTTTACCGGTTTGATCGACTACGGTTCCTCTTAATGTGGCATTGTTACTTTGCCCGTTTACAAATTGAGCAGCAATAACCAGATAAGTTAAAATAAACAGCCTTTTGATCATCGGCACAAAACTAATAATCTCAATTTATTATCAACTTTATATTGATAAATAAATTGTGAGTTAGGAGGAATATTTATGTATGATTGTAACAGTTCTGTATATTTTCAGAATTTAAAATTAATTCAGCATTTGAACTTTTGGCAGGTTTTGTTCATTTATACAATCTCCTACTTCAGTTTTTTAGGTACAATCCGAAAGGCCAGAATGCCTGTTCTTGGGGAGACTTTTTCCCATTTTTCAATATCAAAATCGATCACAAGGGTAGCACATGTGGGCATCTCCTGTGAATACCTGGTTAGAAGGTTTTGGGCAAAGTATTCGAAATCAGGATTGTGCCCGAAGAATAAAACAGTCTTTGCATCTTCTGGAAGCGTTTTTATAATTTCAATAAATTCTCCTGTTGTAAGTCCATCGTAAATTTCATGGTTTTTACGGATATTCCTTTGCTCAAATCCAAAAGTTTCAGCAAATATATGTGCGGTTTTTAACGCCCTAAGAGCAGGGCTGGAAATCATTTTGTCAGCCGAAATCCCCTTGTTTTTCAATTCTGCACTTACTTTTTGTGCATCAATTATTCCACTGTCACGTAAATCACGGTTAAAATCGTCTTCATATCCATATGGCACAGCCTTGGCATGCCTTACAAGTACCACTCTTTTCATAGTTGCATTGTTAAAATTCAATCAGAGACTAAAATAAATATCACAAACTTTTACCTGTGAATGTTCAGCAAATTTAGCTTAATTTGAACCGAAAGAATACGGTTAACGAACTAATTTTTCATGAAACGCATTGGCTTATTATCGGATACACATGGAGTTTTGCACGATAAATTATTCTTTTTCTTTGAGAAAGTTGATGAAATTTGGCACGCAGGAGATTTTGGTTCAATAGAAGCAGCCGATAAACTGGCCGCTTTCAAATTACTCAAAGGGGTGTACGGAAATATTGACGGTCAGGATGTACGTTCAGTTTTTCCTTTACATCAACGATTTTTATGTGAAAATGTGGATGTTTGGATTACACATATTGGTGGCTACCCCGGAAGGTATGATAAAAATGTAAAACCTGAAATAATGAATAATCCCCCTATGCTTTTTATCTCAGGGCATTCACATATCTTAAAGGTGGTTTACGACAAAAAACTGGATTTGCTTCATATCAATCCAGGAGCAGCAGGATACATAGGTTTTCATAAAGTACATACTGCTGTAAGGTTTATTATCGAGGGGGATAATATCCGTGATTTGGAAGTGTGGGAAATGCCAAAGTCCGGGCAATTATTAGCTCATGATTGAAAAGCAGCCATTACCCATTTGTTTTTTTCCTGATATTCCAACAATTTTAATCCAAAATTTAATGCCCTTGTGGTTAATTCGGATAAATCTTCAACATAAATGCCGCTCATAAAAAGTTTCCCGTTTTGGTTCAGGCATTTTACATAAACAGGGATATCATTTAATAGTACATTTTTATGAATATTAGCTAATATTATATCATAGCTACCTTCCCCCAGCAAACTGGCATCTCCTTGTTGTACTTCCAGATTATACACCTTATTTAGCCGTGCATTTTCAGCAGTTCCTTTAACCGGCCATTCATCTATGTCAATGGCCGTAATTTTAGCTGCTCCTTTCATTGATGCAAGTATTCCCAGGATTCCGGTGCCACAACCCATATCAAGCACATTTTTACCTGTCATATTTTCTTTTATAATAGCTTCCAGCATCATTGAAGTGGTTTCATGATTTCCGGTTCCAAATGCCATGTTGGGTTCAATAATTATTTCATATCTGCACTCCGGGTAGTCTTTATGAAACGGTGCCCGTATCAAACATTCACCGGAAATAACCAGCGGTTTAAAATAGTTCAGTTCCCATTCCTCGTTCCAGTTTCGGTCTTTTATCAGTTCTTTGCTACAGCCTACCTTTACTCCTTCCGGTTTACCTGTCAGAGTTTTTTTTAATTCGTTCTCATTTAATTGATTTTCCTCAATATAAGCCTCAAATCCGTCATAAGTCTCTGCAAAACCATTAAAACCAATGGTGCCCAGTTGAGACATAAGTACATCCGAATACCACTCATATAAAGGATGCATTGTTATTGAAATTTTAATATAATCCATTAATTGATAATTAAAGCTGTAAAGTTAGAAAGAAGTATTCATTTGAGTATTCCAACATTAATATTCCTTCCCTAAATAAAAAAATGAAGGAACAATTCAAAATTTGTGATCAGAGGATCTGTTGGACTGAAAACGTCCTTTTTTTTGGAAAAATTTTATTTAATTGAGGTAATTACAATACATGTTTACCCGCTGGATACAATCTGGGTTGTACATGAAATGATTGTTCTTTGGGAAAAGTGGGCAATTGTAAAAAAATGGATCTAAAAAAACAGCCCGAACAAATATGTTCCGGCTGTATTAAATCATTCCCCTGTTGTTTTTATATCAGATGATTAAAATCGTTTATTTTCGATGGAGTCGTATGCTTGCATGTCACAGCAGACAGGGAATTTCCATGTCGTTTCTTCGAATTAAAATCCGTTGATAATTCCAAGAAAATCTTCAGCTTTCAGCGAAGCCCCTCCAATAAGTCCTCCATCTACATCCTTATTTGCAAACAATTCTTTTGCGTTGCCTGGTTTTGCACTTCCACCATAAAGAATTGAAGTTTCTTCCGCTACTTCTTCACTGAACTGCGAAGCTATAGTCGAACGGATAAAGGCATGGATTTCCTGTGCCTGGTCAGAGGTAGCAGTTTTACCGGTGCCAATTGCCCAAATGGGTTCATACGCAATCACCAGTTTTTTGAAGTCGCTTTCCGGCAGCTTGAAAATAGTTTCTTCAAGTTGTTTTTTTACATACTCATTTTGAACATTCGCCTCGCGCACCTCTAAAGGTTCTCCGCAGCAATATATTGGGGTTAGTCCATTTTCAAGCGCAAGGGCCAGCTTTTTATTCAATATTTCGCTGGTTTCTCCATAATATTCACGTCTTTCAGAATGCCCCAAAATAACATAAGTGGCACCGGTCGATTTAACCATTGCAGCTGAAACTTCACCGGTATAGGCACCTTCTGCCTCGGCAGCACAATTCTGAGCTGCTATACTAATACGATTCGTATCTACTGTTTCCGCAATTTTGTCAAGATGAGTGAAAGGAACACCCAACACAACCACTACATCTTCTGCAGCTTCTTTTGTAACCAGCTTATCTACTGATTGTGCAAGTTCAATACCTTCCTGCAAATTGGTGTTGCATTTCCAGTTCCCTGCTACTATTTTCTTTCTCATTTTTTAATATTTAATTTTAAACGTATGAATATTTTTTACAAAAATAACCCCTTTATACCGGATTCCCTGAACCTTATTTTATCAATGTTTTTCCAATTAACTATTTCTTGATGAATTCATTTTCAAATTCAACAGGAGATGGTATATCATTGTAGTGGTATTTAGCCACAATTATTCCGTCTTTAATTACCATTAAACCGGGATTGGAACGAATGATTGTTTTCAATGTAATTTCATCGGTATTGAAAAAATCATAGGGCACATTATGTTCTTTAGCAAATGCCTCCGATTCATTGGGTAAGGATGAAGTAAGCCCGATGAATTGCATTCCCCCATCAATTGCCCATCGTGCAAGTGTGTTAATCCTTTCCTGCTTTTTTGTACATGATTTCTTTAAATCCCATGCAATAAGCATAAATACATACTCATCATCGTAAAGAAAGAAGTCAAGAATATCTTCTCCATTGGCTGTTTCTATTCTGAAATCATGAATAGGAGGTTCATATCCCTTCTTTATGAGAATCGATTCCATATCGCTAAATTCCCAGTTTGCAGTGTCCTGCCAGGGATAATTATCTTCTGTGAATTTTTCTATTTCCCCGCTATTTTTGTTTTTATAATAAAATATGTTGTCGTATTCATCATGAGAAGCATCTTCCGGTATTGACATGGATTCAGGTATGTTTGTGCCAACCTTAAAAGGCCTGAAATCAAGAGGTGGCAGATGTCTGTAAGAATAAATAACAATTACTGAATAAGCTAGTATTGCCAGGGCACCAAGAGAAATCCCTGTTCTTTTTCCAGGAAGATTGAACATGTTCCTGCGATAATAGAATACGATGATTGTTAAAATAAGCAGTATAATATTTTTATAGAATGTCTCCCAGTTTGAAATTACAAAAGCATCCCCGAAGCATCCGCAGTCGGTAACAGGGTTTTCAATGGCAATCCACAGCGTAAGCCCTGTAAAAAAAAGCATGAAAATCAATGCAAACCATGAAGTTATATGAAGGAAGATATTAAAAACAAGGGCTACTCCAATTGCAACTTCTGCAAAAGCAAGGAGTACCCCCAGGGGGAATGCAGCCCATTGAAGCCAATCGAGCTGCATCGCAGTAAAGTAATCGGAAAATTTATAAGCAGAACCCCAGGGATCAATTCCTTTCACAAAACCAGAAAAAATAAATGTCAGCCCCACCAGAAACCTGGCCAAATGTTTTATTATTCTCATGAACCTGTTTATTCGTTGAATTCAATTTTGATTAAAGCAAATACTGCATAATTTATAATATCCAGGTAATTGGCATCTATCCCTTCTGAAACTTTAGTCAAGCCCTGGTTATCTTCAATTTGTTTTGTTCGTTTCAGTTTCATTAAAATCAAATCGGTATAGGAACTTACCCGCATTTTTCTCCAGGCTTCTCCATAGTCATGGTTTTTATCCTGCATCAGTAATTTGGCTTTTTCGAACCATGAATCATACAATTCAATCGCTTCATCTTTCTTCAGTTCTGATTCTGAAATTCCCAATTCAAGCTGTATGAGGCCGATTATTGCATAATTAACTATACCTATGAATTCCGGTTTTATGCCTTCATTAACTTTGGCAACACCTTTTTCCTCAATACTCCTGATTCGACAGGCTTTGATGTAAATCTGGTCGGTAAGCGATGCAGGTCTTAAAATACGCCATGCTGTACCATAGTCATTCATCTTATCTGAAAATACCTTTTGACAGATTTTTCTTACGGAATCGTATTGTTGGTTTGTTTTTTCCATTCTTTTTTTAAACGAGGCATAAAAATAGGAAAAAATGAGTAATTTGAAGGTTTTATTATACATTTGTAATACTGATTGTATAACATAAATCATTTGCATATGTTGATTACCCAGTCGGCGGGTAAATTCCTGAAAAGGAAAAATTCCATCAATCTGGGTGGAAGATTGATTCATTTTTCAGAACCAGTGGTAATGGGAGTTGTAAATGTAACTCCTGATTCGTTTTATGATGGAGGAAAACTTACCGATGAGAAAGTTCTTCTCCAATCTGTAGAAAATATGATAAATGGGGGAGCCCGATTTATCGATGTTGGTGCTATTTCTACACGGCCGGGAGCTACTTTAATTTCTACAAAAACAGAACTTGAACGATTGTTGCCTGCTGTTCATGCAATCCGTCTGAATTTTCCTGATGTACCTCTTTCAGTTGATACCTTCCGATCATGGGTAGCAGTAAGGGTAATCGAGGAAATCGGACCTGTTATAGTCAATGATGTTTCAGGAGGTACTCTGGATTCAAAAATGTTTGAAACCCTTGGAAAGATGAATGTTCCCTATATTCTGACGCATATTAAAGGAACACCGCAAAATATGCATGAGAACCCACAATACACGGATGTGGTGAGAGAGGTTTCACTCTGGTTGAGCGAACGTGCGAAACAGCTTACCAGGTATGGGGTTAAAGATATAATTATTGACCCAGGTTTTGGTTTTGGTAAAAACATTATGCATAACTACGAATTGCTAAACCGGCTGGATTCATTTAAGGTCTTCCAATTACCTGTGATGGTTGGATTAAGCCGTAAGTCAATGGTTTGGAAATTACTGGATATTAAGCCGGAAGAAGCTTTGAACGGGACTGCTGTTATTAATACAATGGCCTTGCTTGGAGGGGCTGATATTTTAAGGGTACATGATGTGAGGGAGGCTGTGGAGGCAATTAAAATTTACAATGCCCTTAAATCAACTGTCAGCTGATGTTTTTATTTATTACCATACGATTTCTTGATATATTAGATATTCTGCTGGTTTCCATTCTCCTTTACCAGTTGTACAGGCTTATAAGAGGTACTCTTGCATTTAATATCGTAATCGGGTTGTTTTCCCTCTATTTATTGTGGTTGGTTGTCAGGGCTCTGAACATGCAATTACTGGGGTCTATTATGGGGCAATTCATTGGGGTAGGGGTGCTGGCACTTATTGTCGTGTTTCATCCGGAGATAAGAAAATTCCTGGTTTTTATTGGAACAAACTATAATTTAAACCGGGTATTTTCTCTTGATAAACTTTTTGGGGCAAATAAAGAGAAAACCGTGACCAGCAAACAGGTAGAAATTCTTACTGAAGCCTGTTTTTCTCTCTCAAAATCAAAAACCGGTGCATTGATAGTTGTTGCCCGGAATTCACTTTTAACCGAACAAATCAATACAGGTGAACGACTTAATGCAAATATTTCTTCTTCCTTATTGCGTACCATATTTTTTAAAAATACCCCTCTGCACGACGGAGCAGTTATTATTAAAAACAATGAGATTGTTGCTGCCGGATGTATTCTTCCGCTTACCCAGCGGGATTTGGATAAAACCCTCGGACTCAGGCATCGTGCAGCCATTGGAATAACCGAAAATACAGATGCCGTTACAATTGTGGTATCCGAGGAACGTGGCTCTGTTTCACTGGCCATAGATGGTGATCTGAAGCGAAGAGTTTCTAGGGAAGTTTTGGTTGAATTGCTGGAAGAGGCTATGTCGCAGCCTTCCTGATAACTCAAAACTTAAAAATCGAAATTATACATCAAATGAACAGGATTTGTGAATTATTCAAAATTAAATACCCGGTAATCCAGGGAGGCATGGTATGGTGTTCGGGCTGGAGACTGGCCTCAGCTGTAAGTAATTGTGGGGGTCTTGGGTTAATCGGTGCAGGGTCAATGTATCCGGAAACTCTGGAAATTCATATACGGAAAGCGAAGGAAGCCACGGATAAACCTTTTGGAGTGAATGTGCCGCTGCTTTATCCTGATACAGAACGTATCATGGAAATAATCCGGGAATATAAGGTGCCAATTGTTTTTACTTCAGCAGGAAGTCCCGGGAAATGGACTGGTTGGCTTAAAGATAAAGGGATTAAGGTAGCACATGTTGTTTCAAGTTCAGCTTTTGCTGTAAAAAGTGAAACAGCTGGTGTGGATGCTATCGTTGCAGAAGGTTTTGAGGCAGGCGGTCATAACGGCAAAAATGAAACTACTACCCTTACTCTGATTCCGGCAGTAAGGAATGTCACCAATCTTCCCCTTCTTGCTGCAGGAGGTATTGCTTCAGGAAGTGCCATGCTTGCTGCATTAATACTTGGTGCCGATGGGGTCCAGCTGGGTTCGCGGTTTGCTGTTTCAATGGAATCCTCGGCACATCCTGATTTTAAAAATAGGATTATCCAGACAAATGAAGGAGAAACGCAGCTTGCACTGAAAAAACTTGTACCCGTAAGGTTGGTTAAAAATGAATTTTTTGAATTGGTAGATAAAGCAGAAAAGCAAGGGGCACAGGCAAATGAGCTTCTAGACTTACTTGGTAAAGGACGTGCAAAAAAAGGAATATTTGAAGGTGACCTTGTAAATGGAGAACTTGAAATTGGCCAGGTTTCTGCACTGATAAAGGAAGTGCTCCCGGTTAAAGCAATAATGGAAAATTTAATCACTGAATATTACGAGGCTGTTGGGGCTGTTTCGGAAAATTCCCGGTTTAGCTTCTGAATGATGAATTCCAGACCTTGCCACTAATAGCAAGTATATTGAATTTGCATCAGGAGAGATTGGCAGTTGTAGTATCGGTTACCAAAATGGGATTTCAAAAAATAAACTTAATTTCAAGCACACAAGCTTTTATTGAAAATTTGAAACTCCCTTTTCGTCCGTACAAAATTTAATTATGAAAAGGGTCGGATGGAATCCATATGTTTTAAAGGGATATGTTCATCAGTTTTTGTGTTCGCTATATATGTGGAATTTATAACCGGATATTGTCTTGTTTTGAATGACATTCTCCGAAAAGGGAGGGTTATTTTATTCAGAGACTTTGAAAGGAATTCCTGGTAGTCTGTAAAAAAAGAAAAAGGGTAGAATTATGGACGCTTTTTGAAGATGATTGATGACTTACAAACCCTAAAACACAAAACCAATCATAAATACAGAAGACATTCTACCCTTTGCATTTGTTCTTTTCAATATTCAATCCATGTTTTGATTATATTGAATAACAATGGGTTGGATTTTGACGAATCAACAAAAGCGTCCTGATTTGGGAATCATGCTTCTTATTATGGGAAAATCCGGAAGAAATCGGAGATGTTTTATGGCTTTCAATTCTCCTCTAATTGGCCATATATTTTACCCGAAACGTTTGTTAGCAGCTAAAGGGGCATGTATTATTCACTTTTCTTTTAAGGATATTGAAAGTATTAATAAGTACCCTGTTATTAAAAGTAGGATTACACTCGTCCAGGTGATAATAAAAAAGATCCATTACTGAGGCAGATACTTTTTAGAAATTATATCCTCAAATGATTTACAATATCTGCTGAATACTTCTCAATCAAATGATGTAATTATTGGTTTTGGGCGGACAGCAGTATGTGTTGAATTAAAATTTTCATTGAATTAAAGAAAGGAAAAATCCAGTCCAAGACCAGTATTTCGCGAATTTGATCCGGACTTGGTATTGTTTTTTATTGCTTTTAAACTTCAAATTACAAACCTTGATTGATACTACATGGAAAAATTTCCACCAATAAATTTATTCTCGATTAATACATCATCATGGGTCGGCAGATTAATTCTTAAAAAAAGGAATAATGTGAAATTCTTATCGCATTTAAAATAGATAATTAAATGATTATTGGATTATATTTTGTAAATTTCTTTATAATTAGACTTGGTTTAGTTTTATGCACTTAAGATTAGTGGTTTGGATTTAAATTTGACCCCGGCGTATTGAGCCGGGGTTTAATTTTTTATTATTATCTGGAAATTTTTCCTGCAATGTTTTCGCTGCTTAAAATTTTTTTCCCCTTTACTATCGATAATATCTCTTTGTGAAGAAGTGTGATTTTAAGACGTTTGGGCAAAAAAAAAGGATTAAGTTGAATTAGAACAACTTAACCCTTATGGTTGTGGGGAGAGGAGGACTCTTAATCCGTTTGTACCACGCTTAGTATCAGCGTGTTATTTATTGTTCCATCTGTTTTATACAGTTTTACCTGTTCTAAAACTGTCCCACTTTTTTCTTTTATAGTTCCAAGATTTTTGATGAATTATGTTTTTTTTTAAGTTTTGTTTTATGCTTTTTTAAGCCTCTTTTCTCTTTTTTTCAATGACTGTTTTCAAGTATTTTTGTTCCAGATTCATTACGGTATTTATCCAATAATTCTTTTTGTGCTCCCAGGGCTATTTTTAATGCATCAATTTCTGATTGTTTATCATTTACCCTCTGCATTATCTCTTTCCGATAATGTTCGGTAAACGCACAATCTAAATTTCTTTCTGTAGTATCTTCTATCATTTTGCCTTCACCGGTAAGCACCCATTTCATGTTTAATTCAGGAAAAGCTTTACAAATAGATTTTAGATGCTTGGTGGGTATTGGTTTTTTTCCAAGCATCCATTCACTTACATTTTCTTTTCGAATTCCGGTAATCTCAGTTATAATCATTTGTTGCCGCCCGGTACTTTGTAAGTAAGTTTTAATTCGTTCGCCCTCAGTTTCTTTCATTTTAGAATTATTATAAATAGCATTTTTGCGTCACTTCTGTGTTGCGGGAATTTATCTTTTAGTATACTTTCGGCCCGCTTTAGCATCTCAAAGTTAATGCTTTTGCGTCACTTTTACAAAACTTTTACACAACTTTTAATTTATGGACCTTAAAATAGATTTACAAACCGTCTTGAATACAATTAATGATCTAAAGGCTTCATCATTACTCCCCAGGAACTGGGTCAAGATTCTTGCCTCCCGGCATAAAGTGAGTGAAACCATTATTCGGGATTGGGCATCCGGAAGAAAAAATATTCCCGATGGCCCGATAACGGTTTTGGAAAGTATGAGTGAAATTTTAGAAGAAAGAAAAAACAAAATAAGGAATCTGAGAAATCAGGTCCTCCAAAATAATATTAATTGATTTTTTACCAGAACCAGGTAGTGTTACTTTAAAGGGGCCCTGTATTGACAGGGTTCCATTTTTTTACTGTTCCTGTTCTTTTTTCTGTCACTCCTTACCTTCATCAAATGAATGCTACTAAACAAATATCTGTTCACGTCGAAAATGGTTCATCCATTTTTCAACTCAATTTGTCGGCCTCGGAACTTGGTTTATTGATTGATATGCTGAACAGCGTGAGCGACCCCCGGGCCGCTCCGCTCCGACAGATAATAGAAAAGCATATCCGCTCCAATGTCCTGTTCGACCTCTGGATTCATAAATCAATCATCCTTTGCAATAACTGCTCCGGCTCCGGTCAGGTAAAATACTGGGAGGACTTTCTGGAAGAATACATAACAGCTCCCTGCTCAAATTGCAAAACTTCGGGAAGATTGGTTCAGTTTACTTCCGTTCGCCATGAACCGCTCACCTCCATCTGGAAAGACCAGCTCGCCCGCTTATATTGACCACCACCGTTTAAAAACCAAAAAATCATCAATATGAATAAACTTGCACATCTGCAGCAATCTAAATTATTCCTGCGTAAAATTTGGGCATACCGCAAAAATTTACTTCGCCCTGGCTCATTAGCTGATGATAACCTGCTAATTGCCCTTTATGACCTTGAATACAAGGCAAACCGCATTGCAAATTTTGATGATATGATGCAGTTTATTTTATCGGCCAGCGATAATATAAACCTTTGCATATATGACAATCCTGCTTTTAAAGAAGAACTGGCCGCTCTTATACATCGAGGCCTGGTTCTGCAGGGCAAGCCTGCAGATAAACAACTCCTGATGAAATTTTAACTGCTGCACTATGTCAACCGATAACAACACCGATTTATATGTCAGGCGCTTAATTTGGATTTGCAGCATTGCAATCCTTATTGGTAACCTGCTAATCATATTGTATTACTTCAACATCCTATTACTATGAAAATTTATATTGCCGGTAAAATCACCGGATTGCCTTTCGAACTTTATTATTATAAATTCGAATTAATAGAGCAAAAACTAAGAGAACTGGGATGGGACCCGGTGAATCCCTGTAAACTGGGCATTCCTCCCGAAGCTCCCACAGCAGAGGCTCTTAAAATCTGCCTGCCTGCCCTTTTACAATGTCAGGCAATTTATATGCTTACAGACTGGAAATCCAGTCTGGGCGCCATAACAGAACACAATACAGCCATTTTTTCAGATATTCCGCGCTATTACCAGGAGTATATCCCTGTAGAAAAAATGGCTGCCCTTTTAAAAATTCATGTCGCATGAAAGCCAAATGCGAAAAATGCGGATGTACAGATGAAAACGCCTGTTTTCATGCAGAACTTGGCCCCTGTGCATGGGTGGACGAAGAACGTACATTGTGTACTTATTGCCTACCCGCTTTCGAATACGACAGCTCTATTGACAGACCTTTTTCAGACAATCTTAATCTTTTTAATAATAACCAATTATGAAATCATTTGAATTCGAAACCGGTTCTTTGTCCGTGACAAAAACAAAACATGCAGATAAACCCGCTTTAAAACTTTTTTACGATCCTATTTGCATCTTTATTCATTATGACTATGAAACTGCAAGGGACCGTGCTTTTGATAATTTTGAAAACCGAAATGCCCTGGCCGTTTATTTCGGCATCCAAAATATGGGTCAGACCTTGTAAACAAGATTGCCCCATGAATAAATATCCATGCACTATCAGTTACTGGCGCTGTGCTTACCACAGCTGTTCTGATAATTCCTGTATGAAACAGGAATTCGACCTGCACGTCCTGAATTTCTTTGGAACCGCTCGATGTGAAAAACTTTCTAAAGCCAATCAAAATGAAAGAATCGTGGGACAAACTGCAAAATGACTTGCTTAATTTACAAACGCACCTCGAAGAACTTCTCGAAATCCTGCCTTTAAGCACGTCATTTTTAAAAAAGAAAAATGCGTTGATTAAAGCATGGAAAGCCCTGCAAAAATCAACTGTGGACGTTGATTCTTACATTACTCCTGTAAAAAGTATTAAGGTTGTAAGCCCTTTGCTTGACAATCCGGACTTTAAAGAAATCTGGAAATTCTGGAAGGAATACCTGGCCGAACAACATGGCATTGTCATGCGCAGCAGGGCAGAACTCATGTCCCTCAAACGGATGATGGACATTTCAGGTAATGACCCGGCCATTGCAGTCAAAACCCTTGAATTTGTTATGAGCCGCCCTACGGATAAAAATTTTTACAGAATCAAGGAGGATGACCTTATGCCTGCAGCTCCGGTCGTTCAGGGACAGAAATCTGTTTTTAAACTCCCTGTTAACTATAGTCAACAGGCTAATAACTCCCCTTCACTTCCCCGCTTTCACCAGAAAACCATTCAGGAGGAAATCCAACGCAACGAAATAAATCAAAACAAAATTCAATGAAGTCAAAATATTTTGAAGTTGTCAAACATGAACTTGAACAGCAAAAACAAAACCAGATTGACCTTGCCTATGGCAAGGTTCCTCCCCAGGCTATCGAAGTCGAAGAGGCCGTACTGGGTTCCGTAATGCTGGAAAAGGATGCCATTTTCCGGGTTCTTCCCATTATTCAAAGCAATGCTTTTTATAAGGAATCCCACCGGCTTATTTTTAAGACTGTGGAGGAACTGGCTTCTGAAAATCAGGCCATCGATTTACTTACCGTTACCCGTAAATTGCTGGATAAACAACTCCTGGATAAAGTCGGCGGCCCGGGCGAAATAACACGCTTTACCCGCCATGTAGCTTCTGCCGCACATATTGAAAAACATTGCCGCATTATTGCGGACAAATACTACCAGCGGGAAATGATTCGTCGCTTACAGCAACTCATTGAGGCTGCCTATTCTGATGATATTGATGAACTGGATATGATGTATGCAATGCATACGCAGGCCATTGATTCCCTTCTCGCCGGTAATACCGGCATGACCCATATCCGTGATATCCTGGTTAAGGCAACCAAAAAACTGGAAGAACGGGTCGTGCAGGCACAAAAAGGACTTTCCCCCGGTGTGAATACCGGTCTTGCTGACCTGAACCGGAAAAATAAAGGATGGCAGCCGGCTGACCTTATTATCGTTGCTGCCCGCCCATCGATGGGTAAGACAGCTATTGCAATTAACCTGTTTGGAAAGTCAGCAGCACTTAAGGGCGTTCCGGTTTGTATATTTTCCCTGGAAATGGAAAATATCAAACTCTCCAACCGCCTTATTTTAAGTTATGGTGGTATCGAGCGGGACAATTTTGAACAGGGCACTATGACCAACGAGGACTGGCGGGCATACAACCAGGCGGTTAAGGAACTGGAACGCCTGCCCATTTATATCGATGATACTCCCGGCCCGAATGTCCGGTACATCGATGCTACTGTCCGTAATAAAGTAAGAAAAGGGGAATGTGGTCTTGTAATCATCGACTACCTGCAGCTGGTGGAAACGCCCGATACCTACGGTAATAAAAACCGTGAACGGGAGGTTGCGGAAATTTCCCGCGCCCTTAAAAAAATGGCCAAGGCAAACGGAATACCCGTTATCCTGCTGGCCCAGCTCAACAGGGGAGTGGAAAACCGTCCGGATAAAACCCCGCGCCTTGCAGACCTTCGCGAATCCGGTGCCATCGAGCAGGATGCAGACGTTGTTATTTTTCCCTGGCGCCCCTGCTATTACGATGTAAACGCAGAAGACGATATGGGCAATTCCCTGAAAAATGTAATGTTTCTTGAAATTGCCAAATACCGGGATGGAGCCATCGGAACCATTCTGGCCAAACACAACGAGGACCTGACCCAATTTTTCGATTTCAATTCCTACCAATATCCGGAGGCAGATCCTAACGCCTGGATAAACGGCTAAATCTTTCATTCACCATGGACATTAATAAATTAGACCTTATCAAAATTTTGCATTATCTGAAATACAAGATTGATAACCAATCCCGTATTTATATTGATAATGATGCTGAACAGCTTGAAAAAAAACTTCGCTCCGGTAATATCTACAGCGATGAAATTGTCCTGCTTAACATCATTCGCGAACGGGTAAATTCAAAAATGAGTGTAATCAATGCAAGGATTACCCGCAACCAAAACCGTAAGAATTATGGAAAACCCTTTAAGGATGACCATTTCAAAGACATTGATGTTAATAAACTTCGCCGTTTCATTACCAGCAACGAATTCAAACAACCTGACAGTACATGGATTACCCTTGAAGATTCCATTGCCGATAAATTTTTTGACCTATACATGAAAAATCGCTGATATGAAGATTACAGGCTTAAAAATCAACAACAATATATCGGTTCAGAATAAAGTTGCAGAAGTAAAGGAATTTCTGAATGAACATTACGATATCCGGGTAAACGAGTTTGACCCTTCCAAAAGCGATATCAAACCAAAAACCCGAAAATTCGAAAATCCTGTCACTTTTGATGATATCAGCCTGCACCTTATAGAACAGGGTATTGCGGTTTCTGACAATATCCTGCGGAAAATACTCCGCAGTCCCAACCAGATTAAAACCTACAACCCTATTAAGGAATATTTTGAATCGCTTAAGGGAAAATACCAGGGTGTAAGTCACATTGATTTACTTATGAGCCATTTGCGCATGCGGGAATTTCCGGGCAAAAAAAAAGATTATTACCAGCACCGTATGTATCGCTATATGAAAAAATGGTTCGTGGCCACTACTGCCTGCGCCCTGGGATTGCACCCTAACGATGTGGCTATGGGCCTGGTTCATGCCGATGAAGGTATCGGCAAAACTTTTTTCTTTAAATTCATCGTTCCTCCGTCACTCCAAAACCTGATTGCCGACCCGAACGAAGATGGGAAATTCAACCTGCAGGAATCCTTTGCCCGTAATTTTCTTGTGTATTTCGACGAGCTCGTAGGACTTACCCGCCGAAATACCGAAGAATTTAAAAAGGTAATGAGCGCCGATGAAATTGATGTGTACTTTCCCCGGGAACCTTATCCGGTTCGCAGGAACCGTATTGCCAGTGGATGCTTTTCAAGCAACAAAACACCTGAAAAAGGCGGGTTCCTTTCCAGTTCCATGGGTTATCGCCGCTGGCTCATTTTTGAACTCGAATCCATTAACCAGGATTTTAGCAAAAAGGTTAACGTCGACCAGCTATGGGCAGAAGCCCTGCTACTCATTGAGCAGGATTTTGACTACAAATGGACAATCAATGACTGGACAGAATTCCGGGACCACAATAAAATGTATATGGAGGAAACTACCTCCATGAAATACATTAAAATGTATTTCGAGCATCCGCAAAACGGAGAAGGAACCTGGCTGCAGCCAAAAGAAATTTTCAACTTGCTTGTTGCAACCCGAAAATTAACCAAAGAGGACCAGTCGAAGGTGTCCGACGTCAAAATCGGGGAGGCTCTTTCTGCCCTTTCTTTCACTCATAAAGGTGTCCGCAGGCCGGACGGCACAAGGCGTTGCTACTACGTGAAAAAAACTTTCTGACACACGCATACGCGATATGTATGTATATGATATTTAAAAATGATATATAAAAATGATAAAAATAAAATCAAAACACCGAAATAAGGTTGCAACAGGTACAACACGCTGTAACTTCCTGACCCGTTGCGCTAAAATGTTGCACCCATGCTTTTTTGATAAGGTTGCAACAAGGGTGCAACAGGGTGCAACGCTCCACACTTTTTTTGGCACTTTTTTACTTATCCCATTTATTTTTAGCCTTTTGCAGAGATGTTGCATGTTGCACCCTTGTTTTCAATTCATTTTTTTCCGAAATAATGAATTTTTAACCCTGTTTCATCCTGCAGGCCGCATATATAAAGACTTTTTGTGTTGCATCCATGCTTAAATTTTAACCGCTTTTAGAATCTTAATAAAAACTTACATGAAAGAAAAACTTGAAATTTCACGTCCCAAAAGAGCCAATATGCCTCTTTTTGAACAACTGCATGGTTTTTTCGAAACCATGAAATCCAACCAAACGGACCTCCTTAATCCTCGTTTGCCTATCCTGGCGGGTAAAAACGCGTATTTTCACATCAAAGGGAAAAACCCGGAAATACCTGTGGTTTTAAAGGACTACCTGCCAGATAACCTTTTAGTGACCGACGATAAACTGTATGTGTTTAATGATAAAAAAGTTTAATGATGAAGAACAATATTTTTGATTTGGAATACCAGTACCAGCTCTACCTGAGCAGGGTTAAATTAAAAGAAACATTAATGGGCCCGGGGCAGAAGAAAGAAACCCGGCAGGCTTTTATGGCTGCCTGTGGCCAGATGCTCTTGTTATTGCGGGATGAAATTTCAGAGATGGAAGAGGAACAGGCAGCTGAAATTTTTCAGGATATGCTGCAACAGGTCCATGACTATTTTATGAAGGCTGCTAATAATTTTAGTTAGCAGGACTTTTAGGGCGTCCGGGCGGGCTATCCGCTGTATCTTTTATTTCGCCTTTGGCTCCATAAAAGGATGCCGCTTCTATCCCTGACGCGGGTTTTTATGTTGTTGAGTATTTTTTGGAGGATATGAAGGAATTTTTAGTTATTTTTAGTTACAACAAATGAATTTTTAAACGTTTATAACGGATATGTTTTAAAAACCAAGACCTTATGCATGAATTAACTAATAGCGAAATAAATTCACATAGTGCGCTTATTGACGATAGCCACACGTTACCAGCAACCATAAAATGAAAGATATTAACGACATTATTAGAAGGCTTAAATCCTTGGATTTAACAACTTATCCATACGATGAGATAAAAAGTTTAATACAACAGTTTGGAAAATTTGGCGCTGTTCAAATGCAACTTCATCCAGGAAAAATATTAATTAGGTCGAGACCAAATGAACCTGGTCAAAGATTTACATTACGAAGTGAACTTGCTTATAAACCACAATTTTACAACACTAAATATCAAAGAGCAAGTACTCCAAATAGGACAATGTTTTATGGAGGAATAATACCCGAAGATTTAAAAAAAGGGGAATTAGACAATGCAAGAATCGTATCCACTTTAGAAACTTCAAATTTATTACGAGACACTAACATAGATGGTGAGCAAACAATAACTTTTAGTAAGTGGATTGTAACGAAAGACATTCATTTGTTTGCAGTCTGTCATTATGAGGATTTTGTTAACAAAAGTTCTCATACAAAAGAACTGTATGATGCATATAATGAATGGACAAAGAATCTCTCCCCTGACCTTCTTGAGAAGTCACTAACAATAACAACATTTTTAGCAACTGAATTTGCCAAGAAGGAAATCCGAGGAGATTTTGATTACTTGATTTCCGCAATATTTTCACTAATTTCAATTGAGAAAGGACTTGGAGGAATCTATTATCCAAGTGTAAGGACTGATGGAATGGGGTACAATGTTGCAATTGCGCCCCTAATTGCTGACACATGTCTAAAACTTGTTGCGACAGGTGAATGCAAAATGTATAAAAAGGGTAATCATACAATCGTTGATAACGAAATGGTTTGCACAATTGAGGACGACAAAATTCCATTTATAATGAAGCCTGTTGCACCTGAATACCATATGGGACGAGATAGAGTAATGGAAAAATTAAACTTGGTTAAATAAATGAATATAATAAACAATGGTTGCGTCAAACAATAAATTTGAGGGTAAATACCTTGGAAATCTTGGACAAATCTTGGGGATAGATGCTAAAATTGAAATTGATGAAATCGATTGTTGGTTAAATTACAGTAGAAATGTTACTCTTATCATAAATGGCGGTGAAAGAAAGATACCATGTAGCCAGAGTTTATCTAATATCATTAGAAAATATAATTTAGATTCTAATACAGATGAGTTAAAAAAATATTCAGTCTATGAATTTATTGATGGAGCAAAATATGTAACTCATTTAATAGAAAACAAACCTATTAAGGATAATCCATACTTTGATGCGAAAAAAGAAGTAAGAGAATCAAGAATTAAAGAATTAACAAAAAATAATGAGATATTCATTGCTGAGCTATATCGAAAAGATAAAATTTTATATTTAACTATTACCGAATCAAAAGTAAATGAGATAATTGAAGAAATTATAAAACAGGTATCTGAATCTGACAAAAACATTGAATTTAGTAGAAATGAACTATTAAATGCTTTTAAATCTTTACCATATTCACATAATACTAGTTCATATTTAAAAAACAACTATTATTTAGGTAAACAAGCTACTATTTTTAAAAATTTATTGGAAGCAAGATTTTCGATTTTTGGAAATGGCAGACTTGCATTGGTGAAAGTTCTTTGTGATGCTCGTTATTTTGTTTAAGAATAATAATCAACGATATATTAAAATGGCAGCTGGTAACATTGTGCAAATTTCAGCCCGGTTTTGGCGGTAAATTCATATATTTCATAACGCTAAATGTTTTGTATTAATTTGAAAAATCAAAGTAGACACCCGGGCCGAAAACTTGCACTTGCCCGTTACCAGAAATATTTATGAAATTCTGCAATTTCAAAAAATTAAAAAAACTATAAAAATGGAGAAAAAAGATTACGGACAATTGATTAAAGAATGTAACGTAATAATGCAAGGCGGCATAGAGTATTCTTTATTTAATTATGTATCAGGAATTGAAAAATTTGATAAATATTTAAACGGCAAACCTTTTTCTGCAACGGATAATAAACACACTATAGCTTGGTATGAGCATGCAATAGTATTTTATATTTTCAATAATCAGGAGATAGTATCAGCAGCATTTCCACGAAGTGAATTACTAGAAATCATCGAACATAAAGATGCTAAAATAGAGGTTTTTAACGTTAATTTTTTTACTAAACTAAAACATGGAAAATTAGGTAGTGGTCTAGTGGGAGGTGCATTATTTAAAGCAGTAGGAGTCATAGGTGATGCAGCAAATGATAAACTAGAAAACAACAAATCATCTAAAACTGTCGATGGTTCAATTTTTGAATTTATATTTAATAACAAAAACAAAGAGAAATATACAATTAAAGTAAGTTGTGAAAAAGTAAATTTAGTACATACTTTTTCATTTTTGATTTACCAAGGCATTACTAAACCCACGGAATCAAGTACTTCTGGTGCTTGTTACATAGCGACTGTCTGCTATGGTGATGATATGTCATTGGAAGTAATTAAATTTAGAGAATTTAGAGACAAAATTCTGAAAAATCATTATTTAGGAAGGAAGTTTATAAGATTTTATTATAATTATGCGGAAGCTCTATCAAAACGGCTAATGAACAAAAAAAACACTAATAACGTAATAAAAATTTTAATTCTAAATCCCCTATTTTTATTAATAAAACATTATTTGTACTGCAGGAAATTATAACTAATTAATATTTGCCACAACATAATCGAATGAAACTTAAATTTAATTATTTGTAAATGTTATTGCCCAGCGAAAAAAGGCATCTTAATACTATCAGGGAAACTTATGGGTTTCCCTGATATTTTTTTGGTCGTTTCACTCCCCTGAACAACATGGATATATCCTTTTTATTTTTAATTTCGCTATCTGTACTTTATTACCTGGTTCTGGTTATTTATGTTTAAAACTAAATAACCTTTGATGGACGTACAAAATCAAAAATTTACCGTTTCAGTTCCCGTAAAACCTTATGTTAAAAGATTCCTCGAAATCAACTACGGCTCGCCTGTTGATTTCTCGGATGACCCTATTTGTCACCGGTTTTTCCAGCAACTGCTAAGAAAACCAAACTACTCCCGCGACAAACAATACCCTGAATCCCTTGTATCTTATTCAGATACTGTGGATATTCTTATTTCCGAACATGACTTTTACCGCTACGGATGGGAACTTTCCAAAACCAACATGATTGCCTTCGGTAAATTTTTCGAGGATAAAGTAAAAATGATGATGCGCACTATCGTGGGCATCACACACGGATTGGGAATACCAATCAATAAATCCATTGAACGGTTTCAGGACCGTTTCCGATTTGATGAAGATGTTTGGCGCTATGAAGCCATAAAAAAGGATTTTTACCGTAATGGCCAGGTACTTCTGGTAGATTTCGATAAAGAAATTTTCTCCAAAATAGAAAAAATAATTCTGCGCAACTTGTATGAATTAGGGACACTTAGTAAACAATTAATGGACGAACATGAAACAGCTTAATAAACCTGTCGACAACTTAGGCGGCCTGATTAAAATATGGGCCATTCCGTCAAAACAATTTCTTGCCGCCGGCAATTCATTTTCTGTTGGTGATACCAGCAATATCTATGAATTATACTGCTCACCGGACTCAATGTCTTACACTTCATCTTCGGTGAAATCCGACGAGGGTATCTTATATAATACAACTGTAAAGGGGTTTGCTCCCGGTGTAACAGATGATTTGGAAACAACCCTTAAACAAATGATGACCCAAAAATGGGTAATCATTACAATGGAAGGAAACGGAAAATACCTGTTGGCAGGTTCTAAAAGATTCCCGCTTTCCCTTTCCTCAAACATGGATACCGGAAACGATACATTCATAAGAGCAGGCTGTGAATTAACATTCACCGGCAAAATACCGGACGCATTAAGAGTGGTCGCAAATCCCTTCTAACAAAGAGATTTTCCTTTATTTCCAGTGGATTTAAACCCTTTTTGTCCTTGAATCCACGCTTCCCCCATGCTTTATTTACTTAAAAATTAGTAAATAATGGCTCTACATACAATCTATATCGACGGCTACATAGGCGCAATGGGATATTCAAAACAGTTTATCCGCAGCCAGCTTACCAACAATAAGAAAAATAAAGTCGTCGTAAAAGTATCTTCCCTTGGCGGGTCTGTTGACCATGCCCTCTCTATTTACGACCAGTTCAAGGAACATGGTAATGTTACCGTTGAGCTTTCTGCTTTTGTGGCCAGCGCAGCTACGCTACTTAGCCTTGGTGCCCGGAAAATACGAATGAATGAAAATTCATTCTACCTGATTCATAAACCCATGAGCTGGGTTGATGAATGGGATACCATGAACGAGGACGATATCGAAAAGCTGATAGAAAAACTCGAAAAGCAAAAACAGGAACTGGCCAAAATATCCCTGCAGATGGCACGTATGTACGTGAAAAAAACAGGGAAACAGCTTGATGAAATCATCAACCTGATGAAAAAAGATACCTGGCTGAACGCCGAAGAAGCCCTGGAATGGGGTTTTGTAGACGAAATCTACCAACCCGAAGATGCCATTAACTTCCTTGAAAGCGAACAGCTGGTTGCCCTGATTACCGCCAACGGTATGCCGCAACCTCCACGCAAACAGAACATGGCGAAAATTTCTAAAACCGAAGAAGATAACCTTTTCAACAAGGTGTGGAAAAGGATTCAAAATAAACAGGAAAAAGAAAATTCCTTAAAATCAAAAAATATGGAAAAACAATTCACCAATGTAAACAAAGCCCTGTCAGTGGATTCCCTTGAATCCGCTGACGAAGGGGTGTACCTGAACGACGAACAGCTCCAGGTTCTGGACTCCCGGCTTTCAGAAAACGATTCCCTTACACAGGAACGTGACAACGCTGTCGCTGAACGCGACTCTGCTGCCACTGAACGTGATAACGCTGTCGCTGAAAGGGATACTGCAAACTCTGAACGTGACCAGGCAAGGACTGACCTTGCCAATGCAATAACCGCTTTCGATGCAATTGATGAATCAATTGCCAAGGCGCAAACTCAGGAGGATAAGTTTAAGGCACTCCGTGCCCTGCTCGCATCCAAACCCGGTGTTAGCCCGGAAGGAACTCACGACACCAAAGATTCGGAAACCGTGGATGCCGATGCAGACTGGGACACCATAAACAGTCTGGAACACAATAAAATTGTAGACTCGAATTCTTAATATTTTCAATCATTAAATCATGGCAATAACTACTACACAAATCGTTGCTGAGTATGGAGCATACTACATCGATGCAGGCCAGAATAAGAAACGTATTCTGAATATGCTTTCGCAGGGTCGCGAAATTGTAAATTTCGCTACCCCCATCAAAACGGATGATACCATTTACCGGATGGCAAATGCTACCTTCCAGAGCCTTGTTCAGCCCTTCCAAAAGGCTTTCACCCAAAAAGGAGGCGTTGACCTTGTTCCCAAAGAAATCCGTCAGTACCGATTCAAAATTGACGATGAATTCATGCCTGATGAACTCGTCGCTACATGGCTGGGTTTCCTTACCGCCAAACAGGTGGACCGCAAGGAATGGCCGTTCGTAAAATGGTTAATCGAGGTTTACTACAAAAACCAGATTGACCAGGACATGGAACTGAACGAATACTATAAAGGCGTATACGCTGCACCGGCTGCCGGTGTTGCCGGTGCCAACGGAACCGGTATGAATGGTGTTCAGAAACTTTTAACCGATGGTATTGCTGCTGGAACCATCAATTCCATCAACATCGGGGCTCTGGATGCTGCAACCATCTTTGACCAGGTGGAAACTTTCACTGACAGCATTGCTGAAGTTTACCAGGGTATCAAAATGAATGTATTCATGTCCCGTTACTGGTACAAAAAATATATGCAGGACAAACGTGCCCAGGGATTTTATCAGAAAACTTCTGATAAGGAAATCGACTCTGGTATCGATTTTACCCCGCTTGATGTTGTGCCGCTGGCTTCCATGGTAGGAACTTCAGATATTTTCTGCACTCCGAAAGAAAATTTCATCCACCTCTCTCCGGCCACCCTGACCAAAAATTCCTACAAACTGGAAGAAGCCAAACGTGCAGTAGCCGTTATGGCTGACTGGCAGGAAGGTCTTGGTTTTGGTATTGACCAGATTGTCTGGACCAATATCCAGCCTGTAGTTTAATGATTTCCCGGGGGATGGATTAACACCATCCTCCGGTAAATTTTAACCTTTTAAAATTTATAATTATGACTTTTACCGATATTCTTAAAAACCTTCCCAATGGCGAAAACATGGGAGGTATAGGTCAAAAGGTTTATTTCGGTTTCTGGAAAGATGTGGCTACATGGCCAACAAAACCGGTTAACCCTTTAACTATTGAAGAAAACGCGGTTCTGACAGGTGATTTACTAATGAAAACATCGACCAATATGTTTGAACTGTATATTACCGATGATACCGGGGAATTCAATATTGAATCGGTTGGGGAGGTGGACGGAAAATCATTCGTCGAACACCTTGTATTCTTCCATCCGGGACTCCAAAAGAAAATTCTGGGCTTTATGAACGCTGCCAAAAATGATAACCTGTTCTTTATCGTTACCGATTCAGAAGGACAAATGTATCTGATGGGTGATGCCATGAGGCCGGCTGTTTACCAGGGTGCCCCTGAAGGAAACGGAACTGGTAAGGAAACTGCTGCCCGTAAAGGTATGAGCGCAGAATTCACTTACAAAACGCCTAACGTTTACGTTTATACCGGAGCTATTCCATTAACACCGGCAATTTAATCATAACTTTATTTTATAATTATGTGGCAGAAATATTTTAAATTTATTAAACTTGTTCCAGGCAGGGTCGTGGTTCCCGGTAAAGGAATTATTGATTTCAGCGACGACAACATTCCTGTTGAACTCTGCAAGGAATTATACGATTCCGGTTTTCCATACCTCGAACCTACGGACCTGGGAAAAGAAGAACTTTACAATACAAAGCCACCGGTTAAGAAAAAAGGAAAGATTGAAAATTCTGATGTGACATGACGCGAAACTCTCGATAGCCGATTTCTTAAAAGTTGCCCCGCTTTACAGCGGGGCTTTTTTTATGTCCTTTCCACACTTTTTTCCACGCTTTACCTTGCGGAAAAAAAGAAGGAAACATGGAAAAACAATACCAGGTTATTCAATGGTGGAACAATGGACGTAACTACCACGAAGGACTTATTCTGCTCTCCCAGTACAGTAACAACAAAATATTAGTTCATACCCTGTCAAAACAGGGTAAGGAAAACCTGCCCGCTATGCAAGATAAACTTGCATATGAGCTGACTAAGTCAGTTTCCCTGGACTGGAAAAACCTTCCAAAGGTTATTCAGCCTGCAGCTGAAAAACCTGTGCCGGAGAAAATTCCAGATGTGCCGGTTATGCATCATACTGATGCTCCACAGGAAGACCTGGACCAATACCCGCACATTATCCGGAAAATAAAATACCAATATTCCGACCTCTACAAACAGCGCAGCATAAAACACAGGGATATGCGAAGCATTCCCGATGAAAACTCAGAACAAAATACCCTGAAAAGGGCCACATTACTGGGCCAGATTAAACAAATATCGGCTCAGATGGACCACCTTCACCGTTTCATAAAGGATTATGAAACGTCCGGGAATATCCCTCCCGAAGAAATCGTCTGGCCGCCTGAACCAAAGATTCAGTCCGTCAAACTACCGGAGGACGTTGCAGAATTGCGAAAAATGAAAAAACATTACCAGAGCGCAAATTCAAGGGATAACAACCTGCTCCTGTACCAGACCAAAACAAAAGCAGAAAATCTTTTGCCGATGCCAAAAGGGCCAAAAAAAACAAAAATAGAGTACCGTATTAAACAGCGCCTGCGCGTTATCGAACAAATTAAAAACAAATTAATGCAGATGGAACATGCTGATTAATTCCGGGGATATCATAAATTCGGTTCATGCTGAACCTCAAAACAAAGAGGGAAAAACAAAGCAGCAACCTTCCTCCATAATAATGGATGAAGGTAATTCCTATTTTGTAGACGATAAGTCACAGGCCCTTACCAAAGCCATTGGTACCATTGAAAACGGCCTTACTACACACTACTACAGCTATGGTAATTTTAACCTGGTCCGCCTGATTCTTTATCTCCTGAAACAAACTGGCCCTGCAAATGTATTCATGACTTCATACTCCATTTCTGCGGAAAGCATTGAACAAATACAAAGGCATATTGAACTCCAAAAACTTTTGTCGTTCCGCCTTTTAATTGATAACAGGGTTAAAACCCTTTCACCAAAACCTTTTCAGATGCTTTCCACCGTATTTAATTACAGGTGTTCTTCCATCCACGCCAAGGTGGCATTGCTCTGGAATGACCAGTGGAAAATTTCTATCGTGACCAGCCAGAATGCAACCAACAACCCAAAAATGGAAAGAGGAATCCTATTTACAGACCCACAGGTCTTCCAATTTGATTTAAACGCACTTGAAAATGAATTTGACAGAGGAACAACTTAACGAGGTGGAAAAACTCGCAGGACTCTTTTTCTCACCTTCTGAAATAATGATAGCCATCGAATTGCCCCTTCATATGGAAGAGGATTTCCGTCAGGTCATTTTAATTGAAAATGACCATCCTTTATTTATAGCATACAACAGGGGACGACTGACCGCTGAAATACAGCTTCGTCAGTCCATCAAACAGGCTGCCTTAAACGGCAGCAACCCGGCGCAGGCTTCCATGCTGGAACTGCTTAATCATTCAAAATTGTAACCATGGCACGTAAAGCATTGACCGACCATAAATACGAACTCATTAAGGCTCATATCCTGGACCCGGATAATTCGCCTCTCCCCGAGGAACACCAGGCATTGCTGGACAGGATAGTCAGTATGAGCAAGGTTCTGGATAAGAATCCTTCGGTCATTCAGGCCGTGGCTATCCATATGTCAAAATACAGGGAGATAAGCAAGACAACCGCTTACCGTGATGCACGGATAGCAAAGCGGTTGTATAACAGCTTACATGAATTCAATTACGATTTCTGGCTTTCATGGATTATAAATGATATCGTCAAAAATATTGAGAACTGCCGTAAACATGATTCCTACAACGACCGGCGCATAATAGCTCAGGAACATGCCAATCTGCTGAAAGCAATTGGCCAGCGTCCGGAAGAAATACCGGACCCTGAAAGAAATGAAAAGCATTCCTTCTACATCATGGTTAACATTAATAACCAGAACCTGAAAATTGATTTAAACAACCTGCATAAACTTCCCGAAGACACGCTCCGGGAATTAAACCGGGCATTGATTGCCAGCAATACAATTGATGAACAGGGTGCCATCCAAATCATGAATACATGATAAATGAAATCGTAAATCTAAATACCCCGCAGCTTTTCTCTGTGCTTTACAATGCTAAAAGCGAGGTTGACATCGAGGGCAGGGGAACTGGAAAATCCCATAAAATAGGATGGGAAATAAACCAGATTGTCCGAAATATGCCCCGCTCAATAACTTCCATAACCGGCAGGACTTTCGGCCAGATATATACCCGGACGTTACCGTCCTCCATAAAATTCCTTGAAAAAATCGGGTACCAGAAGGATAAGGATTTTAAAATCGGTGGTAAACCACCTCGAGGATGGAAATCTCCTTATGAAGTGGTTACCAAATACGAAAACTTTATTTCCTTTTCCAATGGCACTGGTTTTCTGATGCTATCACAAGAGCGGGAGGGAAGCTCCCGGGGTCCAAACCTCGACCGCGAAATCGCAGACGAAGCCCTTACATTGCTGAAAAAAAGATATGACCAGGAGGTTTCCCCTGCAAACAGGGGAAACGAAGAATACTTCGGAATCAGGTCTTCCAGACCTGTAAAGCAACATCACGGTTTCCGTTATGTTTCCTCAATGCCATTTTCCCAAGACCAGAAATGGTTGCTCGATTACGGCAACTATTATGAAACCGAAGCAGGGATACCCCTGTTCGATATCTGGAACCGAATAGTGAAAATGCAGCTTCAATTAATTGAAGCAAAACAAAAAGATGATGCTGTTCTTTTCAAGAACATCTGGAACGAAATTGTCAGGCTTAAAAAGCAGATTACTCCTTTTGTAAGCAAATCAGGAATCTTATTCGTTCTGGCGAACGCTTTCGATAACATCCAGAACCTGGGATTTTCCTATGTACTCCGGGAATATGAAAAGCAATCCCTGCTAACGTTTATGATTGAAATCCTAAACTGGGTTATCGATAAGGTCGAGGACTGCTACTACCATATCGACCCGCAAAAACATATTTATTACGATGCCTACAACAACGACTTTATTCGCGGAATTGCGGATGATACCAACTGGGATGCCAATAGCCTGGAATCTCCCGGATGCAGGGCAGACCTTGACTGTGATCCTTCAAAACCTTTGGAAATTGCTCCCGACTGGGGCTCTGCCATAAACCTTTTTTCTGTCGGACAGGAAAGAAACTACAATTTTGCAACCGGCGTTATTGAACCCGTCGACTGCTTTATCAATGAATTTTATAACAAACCACAAGAGGTTAACAAGGTCATGATTAACGACCTTGTGGAACAGTTTTGCAACTACTATAAAGACCACCCGACAAGAAAAATAAAATTTTACCGTGACCGGTACGGAGATAGCCGAAAACCAAATGTAAAAAATTCACAATCGTATAACTCCCAGGCTATTGAAATGCTTATCCAGAACGGCTGGTCTGTGGAAAGTATTACCCATAAGGGAATGGAACCGCCCCAGCATGACAAATACCTGCTGTGGATTAATATCCTGAAAGGGGAGGAGGACTCGCCGTTTCCTAAAGTGATATTCAACGGTAAAAACTGCAAATACACGCTGATTTCCATGAACAATACAAAGGTCATGGAACGTAATGGAAAATTTGAAAAAGATAAAAGTTCAGAGCGAAGTAAGAAAATCCTTCCGGAAGAAGCCACCCATTTTAGTGATGCTGCCGATAAAAGGATTTGGACAAAATATTCCAGTAAATTATATAAAGGATCTTCAAGTACATATGTTGAACCAAGGATATAATATTTTTTATTCGGGCGTCCGGGCGGGCTATCCGCTGTATCTTTTATTTCTTTTCACTTCATAAAAGGATGCCGCTTCTATCCCTGACGCTTAAACAAGAAAACATAACAGCCATTGGCAAGACACGGCTCCCAGAATACTGGCGCGCCGTTAAAGAGTCCATTCCGCTATCGCTCCATTCAAACAATACGTCAGTCAGCCTGAATACAGGCAGACTTCCTTATAAGATGCAGCACTCTGAGAATACAGGGAGCTGAAAGAACTACAGGGTAGCTTAGTACTGCTTCACTGACCAACGGTAACAGGTACGTTGCACCTGTTGTACCTAAATTCCTTCCTGCAGATTGGAAATACAATCTGACGGAAGGAAAAGCGGAATCAGGACTGCGTCCTGATGGAGTAGGACTCATATTTCCTTCTTTTCCGGCCTTTTTTCCATTCTCGGCGATGGGGCGGGCTTGGCATCATTGAACACTAAACAACCTAATTAAACTAAATCCATTATCCTAATGGTTTTATTTTTAATTAGTTGTTTGTGGTTGACTGGAAGTGGAGCTTATAACTTTTTTTTCATAAAAAAAGTTGACAAAAAAAACCCGCGCCCATCTCTTATTTCTCTCCCAGGGTCTTTCATATCGATGGTACGGATTGGGTCCCGGCTTTGCCCCCCAATCCTCGCTGTCGTACTTTTCTTTGATTGCCTTCAATGAAAAGTACCAAAAGAAATGGCTCCGGAGGTATCAGCTCCGCAGGTTCCGCTGATGGGTTTATGGAATTTTGAATACAAAATTTTTAAGTGGAAATGTATTTTATGTCTTTTCTCTCATTAAATTCAGACCATATTATAAATAGCTGAAAAATCTTTTGTAACTTAGATAAAGTATATAAATATCAAGATAATATATTAAACTAGTATTGAGTAATAGAGGTATATATGTGCCAGGTACATTTAGCCAAACGTTACCCACCATTTTGAAAAATTGCGGCTCGTATTCATTTCAACGTTGGCATTATGGACTGGAAGAGTCTGCGGAGAACTTCACTCTTGACGCAAGGTAATGCGTGTTAGCGGTTTATGCTTTTTTTTTCAATCGTTACCAAACTTTCCACCCGTGTTTATAATCTTTTCTATAATTCCAATCTGAATGTCTTTGTCAGCTGCGGTTATTAGCAATGTGTTTTAATTTAAAGATTTGAACTTTTTTCCGCTATTTTAAATTAACCGGCTTTCGGATTGTTATAACTTCGTTTCTAGTTTTTAAGTGCAGCTGCCAAACTTTTTAGTTTACCTGGAATTTTATCGAGAGACATAACAAAATTAATACAGCCTGCAGCCTGAGCACTAAGAGGCATGTCGTCAACTTCGGCAGACATGTCCTGAGCAAAGGTTTTTCCTCCGTTTGCCTGGATGTGCTTGCAGCCCTCAGTACCATCGCCATCATACCCGGACAGGATAATGCCGATTGCACGCACTCCCATCGCTTCTGCTAAAGAAGCAAAAAATACATCTATCTGCTTATTCCTGCCTGAGCGTGGTGAGATGACTTTGAATGTGTAATTTTCAATGAACAAATCTGCGTCCGGAGGAATTGCGTAAACGTGATTCGCACGGATCGGCATCGCCTCAGAGGCAACCTTTACAGCCATTTTGGTATGACCAGACAGAATTTTGGCTAATTGACTACTGGCGGTGGGGCTCAAGTGAGAAATAATAACAAAAGCCATGTCTGAATCAAACGGCAGTGCATCCAGAAGAGCCTTATAAGCGTTAAACGCACCAGCTGACCCACCAATGCCAACAATTAATTTAGGGTGCAAATCTCCCAAATCTTTAGAAGATTTTCCTCTTTTTTTTACATTATTCACCTTTGTCTTGTTTGCCTAATTTTTGACTAAGATAAACATTTTTATCTGTCTTTTTTTTTCTCATTGGCTATCAGTGTAGATTCACCATTCATTGGCATCAAATTAATTCCATCATCACTTAAAATCAATTTATGCACATCACTGTCGTGGCCTGTGCCACGAGATTTAACAATGAAAAGTCCACGAATACGTTTTTTGCTTCCATCTTCTTCTAATTCTCTCACAACTATCCAGGTGTCGATTAAAGAGGATACTCCGATTTCTCCGCTCGTATCATTTTGTGCGGAAGACGAAACAAGGCTTGTAAAAAAGCTGGTGATGCCATTTGATTTTAATAGATCAATCATACGGGTAATCATTGATCGGATTTCGCGAGGGTCACCCTCTCCAATGAGACTTGTCAGCGGATCTATGACAACAGCCTTTGGTTTATATTCTGCAACGAGCTTATATAAATCGAGTAAGTGCATCTCTAAACCAAAAAAGGTAGGTCTTGTAGAAACAATCTTTAAAAGACCTTTTTTTATCATTGGTTCAAGATGAAAACCTATTGAACTCATATTTTGAACGAGTTGTCCTGACGATTCTTCATAAGACAGGAAAAGACAGCGTTCACCTCGTTTACAGCTTGCTAATGCGAATGCTGCAGCTAAGCTTGTTTTTCCGGTTCCTGCTGTACCCGAGACAAGTATCGTACTGCCTTTGGTATAACCCGGTTTACCCCCATAAAACAATTTGTCTAACGATGGAATTCCGGTCGAAACTCTATCAGCGGTACCTGGTTGATCAAGCCCGGCCGAAGTGATGGGAATTACTGAAAGTCCATAATTATCAATTACGAAAGGATATTCGTTTGTTCCATGTTTTGAACCACGGTATTTAACTATCCGGATTCTGCGGATGGCAATTTGTTCATTAACTCTGTTATCGAGTAAAATGATGCAATCGGAAATGTATTGCTCCAGACCATGACGGGTATACGTTTCCTGCACCGGCTCACCGGTAACAATTGCAGTAACTTGTTTTTCTTTAAGCCAAGTGAAAAGTCTTTTTATCTCTAAGCGAAGAACGCCAACATTTATTATGCCGGCAAAAATAGATTCAATAGAATCTAAAACAACCCGTTTGGCACCAATGGAATCAATGGCATGTTCCAAACGAACGAAAAGCCCTTCAAGGTTAAAGTCGGTCTCCTGGATTTCTCTTTGCTCCAATATCACATGTTCTATCAGAAGTTTTTTTTGTGAAACAAGCCCTTGTAAATCCAGGTTGAGAGAAGCCACGTCAGTATAAAGTTCATCTTCTGTCTCTTCAAACGACATGAAGACACCTGGCTCTTTAAATTTGATTGCACCATTGATTAAAAAATCAATACTGAAAAGTGTTTTTCCGGAGCCGGCACTTCCAGTAACTAAAGTGGTTCTGTTTTTAGGAAGTCCGCCCTCCGTAATTTCGTCAAAACCCTTGATGCCCGTAAGGCACTTTTGTATTTGCTTATTAGGAGAAGTACTTTTTTGGGAAGTAGTTTTATGCATACAAATTCTTTTTATTATACCCGTTAATTTTTAACAAAATAAAAGCAGGGAAGTTTTGGTTAGGCCGACTTTGTTTATTGGTCTCATAATAAGCTTCCATTAATCTAACGTAAAATCGCCTAATTGTTTAACCTTCACAGCCAGTCAGATATGATACAAACTGGATTTTCGAATTTCCAACTAAATATTAAAATTAATATGAGCATATTTCCAAAAAGCGTGTATATCGTAAATTTGAATGGAAGTTTATACAATAGAACATTTAAAGTGCAAAACAAATAAAAACTGCCGATAAAGTGCATATTTCAGAGCGGGGGCGGTGCGGCAATCAACGGGGGATTCTCGCATCGCCATTCATGTCCTTGTGGACAGGAACGCTCTCCAAAATCCGCTCCGCAACATGCGCCAACCGATGGTAATTTAAAGACGTTAAGGGTCAATCTTTTCTTCTTATACGGTATTTTTCTGTTTTTAACCGCGACCGGCAGCTTTGCCCTCCCGGTGTCATTTATTCTCTTATTCCTTATCTCTTCTCACAATCTCACAATACGGGTACCCGCTTCTGCTTATTTTCATCTGTCCAGCTCGATAAGGTTTCCTGACATTATCAAACTTCTGTCAACCTTCTTCCCCATTTCCAGGTATCGTGGCGCCTGGGGTGTGCCTGCCCGTTCTCTGCGTTTCACTTCGGGTTAATCATGCCGTTGAGCATTTGAATGAAGCCATCGCACTTCCAGCTATTTTGCGTTCAATTTACAGTCTGCCCTCTTCCGAAGATTTTTGGAAATTTTCCATCGTTAGTGTTTTAAACCAAAATCTGAGGCAAAGCTACCACCTTTATCGGGTTAAAGCTCCGCCCTGCAAGGATTTTCCCGGTATTCTTACTTAACCGCTACGCTGATAAGAATCTTCCAGTTCCTCCTTGTCAGGCCCCGATTGGTCA
>JAWLGR010000077.1:0-9762 GCA_041684965.1 Mariniphaga sp. | reverse complement strand
TTTTGAATTCCAATGATTCATTTTCGCCTGATTGAATAAGTTTTTCTATTTCGGCAGTGTTTGTCATTTGCAAATTGTATTCTTCAAATGTATTAAAACCGTTGTAAAATCAAAGAGGGGGATCAGGTTCCGAGGTGCTGGTTGCTGGTTGCTGGTTTCAGGATATGGATAGATATCGGGATGAATGCCGGGTCGCACTGAATTTTCACAGCTCCGCCCTCTCGGTTACATGTTAAAAGTGAAGTAACCTCCCGTTGATGATTGTTTTGTTTTCTTACTGTTGCAATCATTTTTTGCGGGTGCAAAGATACTTAAAATGGATAAATGGTTAAATGGATAAATGGTTAAATTGTAAAATTGTAAAATTGTGAAATTGTTAAACTGTGAAATTGTTAAACTGTGAAATTGAGAAATTGAGAAATTGCCAAACTGTGAAATTGCCAAATGGTGAAATTGCCAAACTGTGAAATTGGGAAATGGTTGCAGAGGGCAGAGGGCCCCGGTGAAATATTCTGCTGCGCCAAATTTCACGGGGCAGGCATGGGGGAAAGAGGGTTCAGAGTTTCGGGTTCCGGGTTCATCCGGGTGCATGCCTAAATAAGGTTGACTTTTTTTCGTCTTGTTGCTTTATTGCGTTTAATCCATGAGATTTTCAAATTCCGCCAGTGTAATAACATTATATCCTAGCCTGGATGCTTCCGAAATAAGTTGTTTGTCTCCGGTTACCAGGAAGGACGCGTTACTATCCCGATAGAGGTCAAGTAGGTAGTTATCTTTTTTGTCAGTAAGTTCATCAGCTTTTGCCTCTACCTGCAAGAAACTACAGAGCTTAAGATGAATTTTTACAGCTTCATCGATTTCTTTTTGACTGATGTATTTTTTAAACTTATCTCTTTGCAGGACATTTTTAAACTCGTTAACAAGGTTTTCGCAGGTTACTATTTTATATTCGTGCTCCAAAATTAGTTTAACCAGTTGATGGTATTTTTTTGATAAGAGGTAGCTGATCCAGATATTTGTATCGATTACACAGATTTCCTGTTTCATTTTTTTCCTGACCTGTATTCAGCAATTTCAGCAACAATATTTTCCATGTCAATAGAATTTTCTTTAATTTTTTTTGAAAGCAATTTTGAACGGTAAAGTAAAGTTTCGTTTTCCAGTTCTTTTTCAATTTTTAATTTATCCTGAATAGGAAGAGACTTTATTAGCTTTAACAGGTCGTTAAAGTAAAAGGGGATATTGTAAGTTCTGTTGTATTCCTGTGCTTTCATATTTTTTTTCTTCAAAAGTATTAAAAATGCTGGTAAAATCAAAGAGGGGGTCAGGTTCCGAGGTGCTGGTTGCTGGTTGCTGGTTTCAGGACACGGATAGTTATCGGGATGATTGCCGGGTCGCACTGAATTTTCACAGCTCCGCCCTCTCGGTCACATGTTAAAAGTGAAGTAACCTCCCGTTGATGATTGTTTTGTTTTCTTACTGTTGCAATCATTTTTTGCGGGTGCAAAGATACTTAAAATGGTTAAATGGATAAATGGTTAAATGGTTAAATGGTTAAATTGTAAAATTGTGAAATTGTTAAACTGTGAAACTGTGAAATTGTGAAATTGTTAAACTGTGAAATTGAGAAATTGTTGAAGAGGGCAGAGGGCCCCGGTGAAATATTCTGCTGCGCCAAATTTCACGGGGCAGGCATGGGGGAAAGAGGGTTCAGAGTTTCGAGTTCAAAGTTAAAAGTGTGGGTTTGCTGGGTATTCATAATGCTAATTTCAGTTGTTTTTTTTGATTCATATTTATAATTCATTTATTCCATCAAAAACAGAGATGAATGGTTTCCATTCCGGCACAATTTTAACATTATTCCACGGAATCATTATTTCTCTTTCGCGGTAAGGTCTTCCGCCCCAATTAATATTTAGCTTTTTCTTAGTCGCTTTTTCAAATATACCTGCAAGTTCTTTTAATGTGTATCTTTTTTCAGCTTTAACGGCAAAGGTATCGCCATTTTTTACTTCAGCATGGTTGTAGTTTAAGTGTTTAGCCAGTAATGCAAAAGCGCGTACAATGTCATTCACATGAGAAATATCAATTAGCTGTTCGCCAGGCGACATGTCCAAGGTTTCACCATGTTGTTTAATAAAACGTTTAATTTCGGATAGAATATAACCCTGGCTTTGGGTATGCAGCACATCGTAACCCGTCTCTAAAAAACTAAATACATTGTGCTTTTTAAAGCTGGATAAAGCTTTTTTTGCCGAAACACCTTTAGCGCTGCGGTAGCTTTCGAGACAAAACAGTTGAAAGCTTTGTATTGGATTTAACTTTTTAAAACGATCAGACATAATCGGGAAAACTGATTTTGTTGTTTTTGTATTCGTCGGTTAAGACATTGTTAGCGGGAACGCCCTTGGTTAATATGGATTACATTAATTAGCCGAAAGAGAAAGGTATAGCCTTTCCTATCGGTGTTTGCTTTATACCCAGCGAATTGGTTTTGCCAAGTAAGAAGTCATCTGCAATTTGATTTAGTATTTTCCGGGTTTTATCAATATTAACAGGTTTGTTCAACCAATTGACATTTTCGAGCCATTCAACTGGAAAAGACACTAAGCGTTGTTCAACATCCAATTCGTTGATAACTGCTTTTTGTTTCGCATTTTCAAAAATATTGATCCAGTTAAATGAATAGTTCAGTGAAAGATGAATGATGTCGAAAATATCTTTGGGCTCATCGCGACCTATTAAGGCCGTAAGTTTATTGGAAAGAATATTTATTGGTGTGTCTATCTTTCCAAACTTGTAATTAACAGGCTTTCCGGGATAATAACTTACATCATTAACGAATTCGATTTTGAGAAATAATTCGTCTTCTGTGATAAAGAAACGGGTGTAATCATCGGCAAAAAGCGATTGCTGAATGTTTACTGTAAACTTGTCTGTAATTTTGTTTTTCAATTCTGAGATGTAATGCTGATATTGAGAATCGGCATTGATGAAAAAATCGAGGTCTTCGCTGAAACGATGGTTAAGGTAAAAACGTCCGAGTGCAGTTCCTCCTGTAAGGTAGAACGGAAGATTCAGGGAAAACCACCAAGAGAGGAATTTATCCTGTAACTGATGTAATTTGCTGTAATCTTTTTTGGACGAATTCATATTTTTGACGTAATGACGGTGATCTAAGTTTGCTAATAGACCGATTTGTTAATAAATACTGTATTTCGTTTAAAGTAAGCAATTGTATAATAGTGAACCAAGAATATGATTCAAGCATTTTTTGGAAAAGCATCTCACGTGTATAATGTCCGGCAACCTTTTTTTCGCCTTTTAACACCGCTTCAATATCTTCGCCAGAGATAGTATAGCCCCAAAGTAGTTGGCTCAGTAATTTATTTTTCTCAATTGTATCCACGTGATATTGTTTTGAATAATAGAAACAAATATAGTGAAATTGTGATTTGGACGAAACGAAGTTCGGTGTAAACTAATTTAATTATTCCCAGTCGTCGGTTAATAAAGCACAAATTACACGAATTTTGGCGAATTGCACAAAAGAACGAATTTCACGAATTTTGACGAATTACACTAATTTACAACACGTTTATAGGTTAATGATGGTGTTCCAAAATTTACCAATATTCCCAATTTGAATTTGGTTGCTTTTACATTGTTTAATGTTTGTTGCCGATCTGCATCAATTAAAAACTTTGTTGCTTTAAGTTCCAGAATAATTGATTCATAACAAACGTAATCGGCTCTAAAGTATTTCTTCAATTTAATGTTTTCGTAGTAAACCGGAAGTTTTTTTTCTTTTTCGTAAGGTATTTCAGCTTTTTTGAATTCCATTTCCAATGCCTCCGAATAGACACTTTCGAGGAAGCCGGAACCCAACTTTTTATGGACTTCCATACATGCCCTGTGTAATAATTCATTTATCAAGATAATGTTTGTTTCGATTTTTAATATATCTTTTTCCATAAGTTGTTTTTTTACCCCGTGAAATGATGCTGCGCATCAAAATCTGCGATTTTATTTCACGGGGTGAATATTTTTCGCGGTGCAGTGCATCCTCCTGGTTTAAACATGCCTCATAGTAAATCAGCTAAAATGGTCTTCTGCTTTTTGTGGAAAAGACTTCGCCATTGTTGTGCTCTTTTAGTCTTTTTTCTATATCAGAAGTATATCCGGTATAGAATTTATTATCCTTCAAGCTTAATAATACATAAGTATAATACATTTTTAATCCATTTTATTACACAGGGCAGGCACCAATTATTTTGTAGCTTTCTTTTTTGTATAGAATATTTGCCATGGAAGCTTCGTGTAATTCGTTTTAATTCGTGCTCTTTGTGTTATTTGTACTTTCAATAATTTTCCAGTGGCCTCCTTTTGGGGAGCCGATGCGTTCTAATAGTTTATTGTTTTTCATTTTTTCAATATCACGGATAATTGTTCTTTTGGTAACATTTAATCTTTCAGCAATTTCATCAACTGTAATTTCGTTGTTGATTTTTAAGAGCTTAAGAATTAAGCCATGTCTTTTATTGGTGACATTATTGGTGACATTATTGGTGACATTATTGGTGACATTATTGGTGACATTATCGGGGACCTTTTCACCGACCTTATCTACGACCTTATCGGGGTCATTACCAGGGACATTTTTATTTGAATGAATGGTTATCCAAAACGCATCGGTAAAATGAAAGTTAACTTCATTGCCATTATCATTGCAGGCATTTTTAACTCTTTTTATACCTGTACCGACCTTTTCCATAAAATCGGTACGGGCCAGTAAGTCAACCAGCAGGCGGTTTCTCGCTTTACCCCGTTAGATAATAGTTTAACTTGAAGTAGATGCTACATAGTATTTATATCTAACGGGGTGAACTTCGTTTTCCAAAGTCGGTTTCAGGGAAAAGAAGTTCTCCCTTATTGTTTATAATGATACTGTTTTTCAGCTTTTCGATGGCAATTGTATCGCCCAGAAAGTAATCAAAATGAATAATTGCGTTTACCCCGTTAGATAATTCTTTAGTCTGGATTTTATATACCTTTTCCCCCATGATGTTTTTAAATATTTTTCACGATGTGTTGCATCTTGCTGATTTAGACACATCTCATAATAAATTAATTTTAATGGTTGTCTCATTTTTGTTGAAGGTACTTTACCACTGTTGTGGTAATTAACTCTTTGTTCAAGGTTTTTTGTGTACCCAACATAGAACTTTTTATCTTTTTCACTTCTAAGAATATAAACGTAATGCTTCATAATATAGATATCTAACGGGGTGAATTGCTTCACGGTATGCTTCAATAGGGTATTCAGGAAATTCTTTTCGCTTGATATCCTTTATTTCATCTCATTATAATTGTTAATTTTAAAGGTATTTATCTCATTCTATCAATTATTTTATCGGTATTCGATAGAATTCGCAAGCTCATTTCGATGGAACTCGTCATTTATAATGTTTCTCCTGTGTGTAGGATAATGCATGACTCGTTTCATATCGAACGGGTATTAGTTCTCTAAGATAGTTTATCGCAAATTCAATATTCCCTATAATACCCCTATCCACCTCTTTTTTATCAAGGATATCGATACGTTCGTTATCATTAAAATGATACAACGGATTTTAGAGCTGATAATATACTTATAGGGTTCTCTTGCAAAATACAATACACCTGCATTTGTAAACCCTTCATCAGTTAACACACGAAAGTTTCGCAATAGTTCTTCTTTAGGTAAATTGTATGAAATTCCGGATAGTTTCAGGTAATGAGTAAATTTTTCATCATCAAAGTCTTTCCAATTAAAATTAGTACAGATTTGTTCGTCAAACCTGACCTTTCCCGATTTTAATGCCAGGGACAAAATTTCGTTCCTCGTCATTTTCTGGGAATTGGCTCCCATACGCATGAAGAAACCGGTTGAGCAGGAGTAGGGTTTGTTTTTGCCTTCTTTCACTTCAATGGCCAGTACATTTTGTATTTGAGTTAAAAGCACAGCAACCGGTCGGGATTAATTCCACCAACATCTTTTGATTCGCTTTACTCTCAAAAGCTGGGTGTCATTGAACAGGTTACGGGAAATAATGCAAAAAGCATTAAATCGCAGATTTTTTCACCTTCTAAACAAAGGGATTTATAATTTTTAGTTTCTTTTCAATTGTTTGATCGTGTTGCATGTCTTCAGAATATATTACAGAACATTCGTTTTCCAAAGCCGAGGCAAGCATCATGCTGTCCCAAAATGAGTATTGGTATTTATCCATTACTGCCATTGCAGTTTCCAGGGTATGAATGTTGGTGTTTTTAACGATATACTTTTCTTTAAAAAATTGAATTATTTCCTGTAACTCTTTTACAGAGAAATTAAACTTCCGTTTCAAAACAAATACTGTTTCGTTAATTGCCTGTAAACTAATTTTATTACATTCTGAAATAATTTCCCGCGCTATTTTGTTTTTGAAGTTGTCTTGTTTTCCAAAAGCATAAATAAGGATGTTTGAGTCGATGGTGGCTTTATCGTTCATAAATTTCATCGCGATTAAAAGAAAAATTTTGAAGGTTAAGATTATACTTATCTAAAAAGGTTTTAATCTCTGTACTTCGTGATTTCGTTTTTTGTTTGTTTTCCTCTTTTTTATGGCTATAACGTTCTACGAGGAATTGATAAAAATCGTACAATTCATCCTGGGCTTTTTTGGGTAAAACAGATAAATCAAACATAGTGTTAAAAATTATTTAATGCTTTCAAAATTACAAAAAAATATAGATAAACAAAATGGCAGACAGGGGGATGGGGAAAGGGGGAAAAGTTTCGGGTTCCGAGTTTCGAGTTCATCCCGATAGCTTTGGGGACAGAGTTCAGAGTATTAAACTACCAGCTAATTTTTCAGGCTTTGTATCACTTACTTTTACTGGTATTGGTCTTCAAGTAAAATATTTTTAAGGATAAAACTTATAAATATCTTTTCTATGAAGCAGCCGCTCAAACACCAAAACATTATTTTGTATTCGGAGCCCTGCTCTATAATTCCCGAACCTGATTCTATAGTAAAATTAAAATCCTTTAAGTTTTTTTAAATTTGGGATATCGTCTGGCCTTTTGAAATTTCGTGCTTCATTAAAAACAAAATGTTCGATAATTTTTCTTTGATTTACCGGTAACCGGGACAGTTCTTTTAAAAACGTTTTGTTTATCCGAATTTCCAGACTCATTATTTTTCTAATTTTCTATAGTATTCCTTTGCTTCGTTTAGAGAAAGATTTTCATCAGGATTGTTTTCTTCGATAAATTGCGCTAACGCATAATCTTCGAGCAGTTGTTCCATTTTTTCGAAGGTTTCAATATCGACCTGAACGGCTACTGGTCGTTTTTTTTCGTCTGTAAGGTATGTTTTCTTAATGTCAAGCATCTTGTCAGAATTTTTGTAAAGATACTAAATTATTGCTGTTTTTGAGTGCAATAAGTTTATCTCTTTTTTCAATAAAAAAGTGTTTCAATGTCTTTATTTTCAGGCGGCAAAGATAAACAAAATGTGAAATTGAGAAATGGTTAAATTGCTAAACTGTGAAATTGCCAAATTGTGAAATTGGGAAATTGGGAAATTGGGAAATCCCGGTGAAATTTTCGTTTCACGAATTTCACCCCGGTGGACTTAAATATGTCCACGGGACAAGCGGGATGAAGGGTTAAAGGTAGGGGCCTCCCCCAACCTCCCGAGTTATCGGGACAGGCTCTCCCAGGGAGGGGAGTTGGCTGAGTGCTATAAAGTTTCATTTGATTTCGAAATATGATTTGTACCCATTCATAAAACTATCTGTTTTAATCGTGTTCAATAATTTGCCAGTGGCCACCTTTTGGGGAGCCGATGCGTTCTAATAAACCGCGGTTTTTCAACTTGTTGATATTGTCCAGCACTTTTCTTTTTGATATGCCAATATTTTCAGCTATTTGGGAAGTCGAAATCTTGTTGTTATCTTCTATAAGTGCTACGATCTTTTTTTGATTATCGGTGACTCTATCGGTGACTCTATCGGTGACCCTATCGGTGACCCTATCTTTTGTTTCTGGATTTTTGTTATAAACAGGCCGGTTAATTGTAACCAATATTCCACCCATTGTAGCTTCAAATACAGGTATATCTAATCCTTCATTTTTAAAGCCATTGGTAATTTTAGCAATGCCCCGTCCCCAGGCTTCAATAAAGCCAGCTTTAAAAAATATATCGGCAACATTTTTATTAAACGGGCGTGAAGGGTGTTTACCAAGCAGGGTTTCGATGGTAAAATCTTCGGGTAAACGGCCTTCGTTCCAAAGCATTAATTTATCGTTGTAAACGCTTAACTGGATGGGTGCCCCGGTATAATCCTTATTTACCCCGTTAGATAATTCTTCAATCACAAGATAGCGGCTTAATATCTAACGGGGTGAACTCGTTAGATAATTTTTTAACCTGGTTTTTATATATCGTTTACCCCAAGAGGTTTTAAGATATTTTTCTCTATGCGTTGCATCTTGTTGATTTAAACAAGCTTCAAAATACACTAATTTTAATGGTCTTCTATTTTTAGTTGAAGTAACATTCCCATTTTCATGATCTTGTAGTCGCTGATCTAAATCATGGGTATAACCAACGTAAAAGTTATTGTCGATCTCGCTTTTTAAAACGTAAATAAAGTACATATTCATGCATATCTAACGGGGTGAATGGCGTTGAAGATTACTTCGCGTAATGCCATTTCGGGTATCTCCAGTTTTTCGATACGTTGCAAGCCTTCGTAATTAATTGGGGAAATAAGGTATTTAGTTTTAAGGATATCCATTACTTTGTCGGCCATTTGCAGGATATTACCTTCAACAATGTCCTGATAACGTAAATCGTCGTCGCCGGCTATAAAACGGCCGATTTTAAATGATACCGAGGGAAAAAACTTTGAAGGTTTTTTACCAAATAACAATAATGCTGCATTTTTGAGTTTAATGCCGTTGGTTAAAAAGGTTGAGGTTTTCGAATGTTGTTTTTAAATCATTTTCCCCGGTGACGTCGGTTAAACGATTGCTGTTTGCCGCTTTTTTGAAGAAATAGGAAAGCGCATCGGGGTCAATATCCGAGAAGTTGGCGTTTTCGCATGGTAAATCGTCCCATGTTCTCCCTAAGCGTTTCAGAATAAACTGTTGCAGAGCAGAACCTTTGAGCTCTTGCTTTGTACTTCCTGAACGATAATGATAAGCTCCCTTATATGAAATGGGGACTCCTGAAGGAGAAACGTTGATTTCGATGTAAGATTTGTTGTCTGTTTGCAATAAATTTACATCGGCAATGATTCCCAGGTAATTGACAATTTTATTTGGGATGTCCTCCATTAATTTATGTACATTGGTTAATCCTACCGCATTCCCTTTATCATCAAGTCCGATATAAATTTTACCGCCGGAAGCGTTGGCAAAACCTGCGATCCATTTCAGGTATTCATCGCGCCAATTTTGTTTGTATTCTATATTCTGGTTTTCATTCATTCTTTATATAAGTAGGCTTTCTGGAATATTTACTAACCTGTTGGTATTATCTTCGGTGAAGAGTTCTTTATCGCGTCCTATCAAATTGAGGATGTTCATTTTGTTGTTTTTATTTTCAGGATTCAAAGATAGTTAAAATGACGTGAGTTCGACCTAAGCCGCTTTACAAATTTGATTATTTTCAATTACTTCGTCCAGATTTAGAGAAGGTTTTTTATCCAGATAAGAATAGGCGATTA
>JAWLGR010000029.1:0-59042 GCA_041684965.1 Mariniphaga sp. | reverse complement strand
TACCGGTGCACCTGCTTTTATGCGTTCATCGAAAGCAAAGATATAGGATGACTGGGTGCCACCGCCCGATTGTCCTGTCACCCCAATCCTTTCCGGATCTACTTCCTTTCGGGTTAACAGGTAATCAACTGCACGTATTCCATCCCAGATAAAGTACCTGGCAACTGAAACTCCTGCCAGGAAGGTCTGGTTTCCAAGGTAGTTGTGCTCTATAGTAGTAGGGCCAATGATGGAGGCATTTTTTTCCGGATCATAATGCTGAACTCTTTCCCCCTGGCTAATCGGGTCGATTGCAAAAACAACAAATCCTTTTTTTACCAGGTTCAAAATCATTACCTGGTATGAGTTGTGCCTGAATCCATTGTTTGTATGACCACTTACAAAAAGGATAGCAGGGTTTTTCCCCTTTTTGTCGGGAAGGAAAAGAGCACCTGTAACATAAAAGCCGGGCATTGATTCATAGATTATTTTTTCAGCACGGTACCCTTCTTTTTTAACTGTTCCGGTAACCTGGGGGTTTAAAGGTGTTTTCTCAGGAAACGGGCCCACCGATTTCATCAGCTTATCCCTCACTTTATTTTGCCTGTTCATCCAGTCAGCTTTAGTTTCCAGGCCGGCGATTTCACTGTCACGGATATCGAGATACGTAAATGCCTGCTTGTTTAGATGGCGCATTAGCATGTTTTCCCCGTCCGACCATGCCCTCCACCGTTCAAACACTTTCAGGTTTTCTTCCTGGGTAAAGGCAGGATTGTTCTGTAAAAGAATCAATATGAATAAAAGAAAAGTTTTGGATGCAATTATTAAGGAATATTTTTTCATTGAACTTAAATTAATTAGATATTATTTCAACCATTTATCAAACCATGTATAGGCTTCCAATTGCATTTCCCTGCTAAACCGATGACCACCCGGATAAAAGGAGCAGTTATATCTTTCAGCTGCATTGGCTTTTGTATATACTTCCTGCAGGATTTCGTCAGCTCTTTTCATTCCCGGAAGAGTAAATAACTGATCCTGTTCGGCATTTAATACAAGGATGGGTGAGGGAACATTTAATCCAAAGATTTCAGGAAAATCAAGTTCCTGAGGCAACACTGGCACAAAACTCATCCAGGTATGGGTATATGATTTGTTGAGCATAAAATCTTCCCATGTGGTCATAAGCCCAACACACACTGAGCATTTTATACGGGTATCCAGTCCTCCAATGAATACTGTGCGCATACCACCTCCTGAAAGTCCGCCACAGCCAATTTTATCAGCATCTACATCATCACGTGCACATAATATATCAAGTGCTTTCAGGTCCTCTGCCACCCAAACTCCAGGCCAGGTTGTACCTGCACAAAAAAGTGATTTTGCCATGATATCTTCATGGGCTGCCGCCCATTTATTATATGCTTCGATATTTTCCATTGTCTCCGGATTGTTATCATTTAATCCCTTTTGTAAATGTTCAGGAACTTCTTTTAACAATACACGCCGGCTTGCAAAAGGAAAAGCATCGTGGACTATAACTACATAACCTCTTTTAGCAACCTCATTTGCCCAGGCGAAACCATCGTAATACATTTGTTGAGAGCCTTCGACATAAGGATGACGGGTATCTGCTGTTTGTACAATTTTCCGCTTGCCAAAGTATTTATCTGCACCATGATGATGAAAAGCCAATATACCAGGCAAAGGTTTTTTTGCATCTGCCGGTTTTAGCACGATAGCTTCAACAGGCTGGCCGTAAGGTAACTTCCAGCTAATTTCCTCAATATGCAATCCGTCGTAGATATATTGTTTGTTAATACTTACTTTTGGAAGTCCTCCTAAATCTGGCATGGCAATACGTTCATAAACCTGTTTTTTAGCCTCTTTTCGCCATTTTTCTATATTCTTCCATTCTTTTCTCCTGAAAGACAGGGTGGGCAGTTCTTTTTTCATTGATTTAGATGCCCATTGTCCATAAGATCCGATTAGATTGGTATTGCCTTCAGGTGCATTTCCTCCTGGTATGGGGCTGATAGTAGTCTTTTCTTTAGCTGAAGCCGGTACGCCTGTCAGTGCAAGTCCGCATAGACCGGATGAAGTAAGATTTATAAATTTTCTTCTTGAAAAATTCCAGTTCATAGAATTTTTATTTTGATTCTCACCTTTCATTGACATAGTATATTTAATTTAATGGTTTCAAATTAGATTTGTGGTTCCACCCTGCCGGATGTCAATATCCATTCCCCGTTTATTTGTTTTCCATGCCCCACGGGTAAAATCAGGAATTTTTATTGATTCTCCCTGTCTGGCAACAGACCATTCACTTAATGGGGTAATCACACTCCACAGTGCTGCATCATAAACATCCATTTCAACGGGCAGCCCGTTCCGGAGACAGTCAATTAGCCGCCAGTCACTGGCAGTTACCCGTTCATAGCTCCTGCTGCCATGCCCGTCGCCGGCTTGTTTTCTTTTCTCATTAAATCTTTTCGAGATTTCTGGAGTAAATTTTTCAACCAGAGATTTAAATTCATCTTCAGAAAGCCATCCGTGATCGCTGGTTGCAATACGGCTGGGCTGTGCTCTGTATATGCCTTTGTTTCCACTGATTAAATCAAACCGATGCCCCGGGCGTGGAGAGCTTATATCGTGTTGGAGCATGATGGTCCTGCCTTTATGGGTGCGTATAATTGTAGTATTCATATTTCCCCTGAAATCCAATCCCACATAAGGCTTGTAGTATTCATCAATTTCAGCCATTTCTCTCATTTTATTGCCCATAGAGAAATCATTGCTCGAAACCGAAACCATAAAATCCATTTGGTCGCCATAGTTTAAATCCATCATTTGAGAAACCGGCCCCAATCCATGTGCCGGATAAAGATTTCCGTTCCGGTTCACATTTTCCTGTAATCTCCAGGGGCGGTAACCAAACCAGTTATTGTTGTTTTTGTCTCTTTCCCACCTTGCTTTGTTCTCTGAAACCCTGTCGTGTATATAATGACCTTCCCCATGGATGATATCTCCAAAGAACCCTTGCCGGACCATATTTAAAACTACCGCCGCCATTCCATCATGGCCTGAGCCGCACCCCATAAAGCAATGTCTGCGTGTATTCTCCGAAGTTTCAACTACCTGCCAGCATTCTTCAACCGTCACACCAACCGGTAGTTCAGTATACACATGTTTTCCGTGTTCCATTGCATAAATCGCTACAGGTGCATGTAACTTCCAAGGAGTTGCAATATAAATAAGATCAATATCATCGCGCTCACATACCTGCTTCCATGAATCTGTGTCACCTGAATAAGATGCAGGTTTTTGGGACGGAAATTCTTTTTCGAGAAATTTAGCTGTAGAATTGACTCTTTCAGGTAACACATCGCATAAAGCTTTGATTTCAACTCCGTCAATGCTTGCCATACGGACAACAGTACCTGACCCCCTGCTTCCTACTCCTACAAATCCAATCCTGACTTTATCCAGCTTTGGGGCACCGTATCCGTGCATGTTAAATTTTTGAACACTGTTCCTGGAAAATGGAGCTTCTTTATCGGCGCGACTGGTTTTTACCATCAATCCTGCAGTGGCGAAGCCTGCAATTCTTAAAAAGTTTTTACGATTCAGTTTCATCTTATTGGTATTTTAAAATTATTTTAAATAATGTTTTAAATATTAAAAGCTTTAAGGGCTGTATCCCGATACAAGGCTTTTAAAGTAGCATCTGGTAAATCAAGGCCATAATATCTCCACCCAACCCGGCCGGGAATATATTCATCATCGGTTTCCAACAGGCGCCAGTGAATCTGATACATACTTTTTTGCCGGCCCATATCCGTTCCGAATACAATCCGGTCCTTGTATTTATTCAGAAATTTTGCTGAGGAACGAGGAGTGCGTCCCAATTCATAATCACGCGCAGAAGTATCAAGATAAAGGTTCGGGTACTTATCCATTGCCTGGCTCAATGTTTCCAGATCGTGACCCTGGTTTCCAAGGTGGCAGGCAATAAAAATTGTTTCAGGGTGTTTTTCAAGCGTCCTGTTTCTTTTATCTATTAATTCATTGAAGGTGGGTATATTTTTGTCAAACAGATTGAAATGCTGGTAATCGGGTGTGCGTTCCTGGAAAACATCAAGAGGTGTCCAGCATGAAGGATGGTCGGCCACATGAAGGTTAACCGGCATTTTTAATTCCGCACATTTTGCCCAGAATTCATCCAGCCGCTTATCATCCGGATGCATTCTTTTTTCAGGAGAAAGATTATCATCCTGGGTTATACCTGTACCTTTATCTGAAATTTCACCAACACCGACAGCTCCCAATTCATGGCATTTTACCAATTGCTCTGTTACCCGTTTGGGATAATCCCTTTGCTCAATACCATTAAAATCCATTCCGCAATACAACTCAAACCTTCCCGGATGTGCATCTTTTAATAACTTTACAAGCCTGGCAAATTCATCTCCAATTGCCCGTGTTAAAACAACCGAGATTTCAATACCTACCTCATCCATTGTCCGTACCCATTCATTAATTTCCTGGGGTGTCCTTGCAACCAGGTGAACATGAGTGTCAACAGCCGGATACTTTGCTTTTGGCACAAAGGTTTCCTTTGTTACTACTGTTGATTTCGGTGCGTGATCTTTTAAATATAATTCATCCATGGGGCCGGCCTTTGCAGAAACCCCCGGTCCACCCCAATCGCCGTATTTTATTTTACGCCATAATGCATCCGACTGCCAGTTCTTCTCCAATTTAGTACTGGTGGTCTGGGACATTGCCTTCAATGCCGTTCCACCTCCTAATGCGAAACCCCCGGCAAGCCCAAAGGTGCTTTTTTTGATGAATTCTCTTCTTTTTGCCATGTCGATTAATATTATTGGATGAATTCTTCTAAATTAAAATAACTCCAAAATGCCAAACATTAAATTGAGCCGGGATTTTATATTTTGTGCCAAAACTCCCTGTACGATACAATCACTGTTATACCTGCAATTTAGGAAAATGAACACAAAATCTTTAAAATCTACCCGTAATTTAATCAGTCCATTCTAGCATTAAAGTATTTTTTTATAAAATCTGTTTTACTAATTATATTTTCATTTGAATTGGCTTTATGTCTTACCAACTGCCCATTTTTATCCTGATACTGAACGATGCATTCGATATTTAAGGAATCGAGTTTCTCTTTCAGGGCTATGCCTAACCTGGGATGGTGAACTATGTGATCAAGGGTCGTGTTTTCATCTACCTTTTCATTAGTATAGCTGTAATCGAGCAGGACAGGTGGATCGTCAGATGAAAGATAGGTTACAGGTGCTGCCTCTTCGTACCGCCGGTAGGCAAGGGGAGTATCTATATCCCGGACAGTAATATTGTAAAATGGGAGAAAAAAGGCATGATTTTCAAAATTCGGTCGTGGGATGCCTGCTTTTTCAGCATACCTCGGATCATAGGATGGCTGACCATTATTTACTGCAACACAAGTGAGCCGTGTTGATTCTCTTTCAATAGGATCATCACTCTCCGGATTGGCCAGATCATCATGAAATGCCAACCACATTGATATACCTGCACCTGCTGATCCTCCGGTTGAGGCTATCCGTCTGTTATCAATGTTCCACTTTTTTGCATGATAACGAAGAAACTGAAGTGCTTTTGCACAGTCGAGATAGGCTGCCGGTGCAGGGGCAGTGTCGGTCAGTCGGTAATTTATCGCTGCTACAGAAAATCCTTCTTCAAGGAAGGCATTTAATTCATTTAATCTGAGGCTGCTTTTATCTCCCTGCCGGAAACCTCCGCCATGAATATAAAGCACCAACGGGGCGGGTTCCTCTGAATTAACAAGCCATATGTCCATCACATTTCGTTCGTGTGTCCCGTAAGGAACATTTCGAAGGTATTGCACTGCTTTTGTATTTTGCCATGTGCCATCATGAACCAATATTCCCCGATTGCCTGTTTCAGGAGAATTAGCCCAACTGCCGTAACCGGCAATGAGCAGGAAACAGATTACTATATCTTTTAATGTATTCCTCACACAACCACTATTGATAATTATTACACTAACTTACAATAATTATTTATTTTTCCGGATTAAATATAATAATTATGGTCGGTATTCTTATAATCTTTATAAGAGTTTAGTATGAGGTTTTATTCAGCCAAACCAGGGAGGAGCCATTTGAATCTGTTTGTTTCAGGACTTTCTTATAAATTGAAAGACCCGGAGTAATTGTGCCGGGCACAATCTGGTTTAAATTACAAAGCACTCTATCTAAAAATCAATTTCCCATGAAATGATAGTGTACTGAAAACAATAAAAGCCGGCAATCACCGGCTCTTATTGTTCTTACAAAAGCTGCACGCTATTAATCTATGCTGCATTGCATTTGTTGCTTTATTTAAAATCTATTTTGTCAGCATCGGAAACAACCTTCTAATCTCGTTTTCATCAGGACGCCTGCCGTACTCGCAAATCTCAAAAGCTTCAGCATATTTGACCTGATTTGCTTTTCCCTCACCGTACCATTTAACTAAGGATTGCTTCACTTCGGGCCTTACCGGTCTTACCCACTTACCTTTAAGCCATTCCAATCTTCCTTTTTCTGTTTTGGGTAAGGATTCCAGTTCTCCATCAAGCCAGGGCAACCATTCAAAGAATTGCGATTCATGGGCTGCCATTCCATAAACTTTCTGATCAATTACATCTGTGATATCAACAACTATATCAGGTTGAAACGGATAAGGCTTCTGGAACCTGTCTTCAGAAAAGAGAAATACCGGGTTTTTCTTTAAAGGGGGGGTGTCCGGTGCTACATTTGGTACAATGACCATATAAGCTGCATCCTGAACAAGGATTGCTGTATTTCTGTGATCGGGATGATAATCATTCGGTCGCGGACCAATAACCACATCTGCGTTCCAGTTTCTGATGAGCCTGATTATATCAAGGCGTACATGTAGGGCAGGCGTTAATTCCCCATCATGGTTGTCTAAAACTTTGTATGTCACTCCAAATCTTTTACCTGATTCCTGAGCTTCGGCCATACGTATCTTTGCTAACGCTCCGCCTCCATGTCTGAAATGCCCGGCATCACCATTTGTCACAGATACAAACAATACATTGTGGCCAAGCTTTGAGAATTTAATGGCTGTGCCACCTGCGTCAAGATCCGCATCGTCCGGATGTGCTCCTATTACAACAATGTTTAATTTTTCGTTTTGTGCTGTTGACAGCAGGAATGTACCCATGACCAGTAGCATGGAAAACAGGAACCTCATAATTCTACTCATAAAATTTACTTTTAAAATATTACTAATATACCCTTTTGGTATGCAACGGGTATTTCTTTATTTATGTATTTGCAACACCGGGTAATGGAATTTCTTCAGGAATGCCTTGTACAGGTCCGAAAACATAGGTTTTTGGTCCCAGGTACAAATCCGAATTCAAAACTTCATCCCACGATATATCTTTACCGGTGTAAGCGGCCATTCTTCCCATTATACTAACCAGCGTTGAATTTACCTGGTTTTCCCCGTCATTAACTGTTTCTCCGGTACGGATTCCGGTAACAAGATTGATATGCTCCTGCACGAACGGATTGGTTACCTTCCATTCCGAATTGGTATCGTTCTCATCGGGGTAAGGATATTCCCATGTTACATTACCTTTTAAATCATATAATTTACTTTTTACATCCGCATAACCTTTTGTTCCAAACACCTGTGTCAATGTTTTGTATGAACAACCATTTATCTGGCGAACGGCAGCATGAGCATGAACTCCATTGTCGTAAATGTAATCAACACTGAAAAAGTCATATTGATCTCCGGTAATTCTGCGGTGCCTTCCACCATATCCTGAAGCCATAACAGGAAGTTTTCCCATATTCCAGTTCATTAAATCAAGTTGGTGTATGAACATTTCAGTAATATGATCACCCGACAGCCAGGCAAAGTTTACCCAGTTTCTCAACATGTATTCCATATCACTCCATTCGGGCTGGCGTCTTCTAAACCAAAGGGCGGTTCCATTCCGTATTACACTTCCACCGGTAATTTCCCCGATTTCCCCATTGGCAATTCTACGTTGTGTCTCCATGAAATCTTTTGAAACCCTGAAAACAGTGCCGCTTACCATATTCAACCCAATGGCTTTTGCTTTCTGTACCGATGCCATTACCGACCGTGCACCCACAGGATCAACAGCAATCGGTTTTTCCATAAATATATGTTTTCTGGCATTGACTGCTGCTTCAACATGTGCCGGTCTGAAATGAGGGGGTGTGCATAATAACACCAGGTCTACACCTGAATCGATTACTTTTTGGTAACTGTCGAAACCTACGTAGCATTTTTCATCAGCAACCTCAACATTTTTTTCTGTTTTAAGCTTTTCACGGCAGGCATCAATCTTATCCTGGAAAACATCACCCAATGCAACAATTTGAAGATTTGGTCCCGCATCAAGAAAGTTAATTGCTGCTCCCGTTCCGCGACCACCACATCCTATTAAGCCTGCTTTAATCACCTTCCCATCCGGAGCCTGATCCAGCAACTTCGGAAGAAGTATCTCGTCTTTTTTAGAAGCTGTGGTTGAACAGGAAGTTAAAAACCCAGCTGCTCCTATTGTCCCCAGCGTTGTTTTGGTGATAAAATTACGCCGGTCGAATTTCAGATTTTTTGTCATTTTGTCATCAATTTTTAATTTTTATATATAATCTGTTTGTTCCTTAAAATACTTTGTATTCACCTGATACCAATAATCCCCCATACAAATTGTCATAGAATTTGTTGGAGTTGGATTAAATTTTATCAACCCTAAAAAAATGAATTGATTTGCGAAAATACAAGTAAAAAAATAAAAAATGCAATTTAGAAAAATTCCTGTAATTTAATACTCTGAAAGAAAAATATTGTAACCGGATAGTTGATTCATATATGCGATTCAATAATAGTAGTTGAAATACTTAGTAACAGAATATTATAAGAATGAATTTAAATTTTTAACTGCTGTCAATAATTAATAGTCCAGATTCAGGCAATGAGACTAATATTGACCTATTTACTATCAATCTATTGATTTTAGCATATTACCTGGATTTTAACATACCAGCAAAGTTCCATTTGAAACTAAATTAAATAGGGTGCTCTCATTTCCCGGGTAAACCATTTAAATGCTTCTTTGTCACCCGTCACTTCTCCTTTTGTCGGATCCCAGGTAATTTTCCGTCCGGTTCGGATTGCAATATTCCCCATATGACTTATACAATCTGAAATAATCGCCTGATCCAGGGGACAAATTTCTTTTGTTTTCCCCTGTATCACATCAATAAAATCCCGGCCAATTCTATTCCCGCTATCGTTAATTTCGCCCCTGGAATTTCTTGGAAACCTGTCAAACTTTTGCTGAATTTTGGGAATATCTGATTCTGCAGAACTTCTCCCCACTGAAATCCATCCCTTACTTCCGAAAAAAGTAGTGGTGTTGTGATCTTTAAATTTACGGTAATGCCATATGTTTTTGTCATAAACCACATCTGTACTCAGGAAATTAACTTTTATGCCGGAATCATACTGATAATTTACATCCCACGAATAAATGTTGTTGTATATTCCACCCGGTTCCCAAAATTTTCCAGTTCCCTCGCATGAATAGACCCCATCCATCCTATCCTTTAATGCCCAAATCATAATATCAAGCGGATGGGCTCCCCAACCTGCCAAAAACCCGATGCTGTAATCCCACTGAAACCATGAACTGTTATTTGTAACTCTGTCGGGGCAATATGAATTTAACGGGGCAGGACCGGTCCATTTATCGAAATCAAAGTCTGCAGGCACAGGAATTTCATTGCAAGCAGGTGATTCAACAGGATTTTTCCCAAGCGCCCATGCTTCAACACGTTCTACCTCTCCAATATCACCATTCCGCACCATATCAACTGCTACTTTCATATGTTCCATTGCACGTTGCTGGGTACCGTAATGAAACCTTACATCGTTTACCTGAATTTCTTGCTCCAGAATCCTGTAATTTGGGTAACTTAATCCCAGCGGCTTTGCCAGCATAATGTGTTTTCCGACACGCGCTGCCTTTATTGCGACAGGTACATGCCAGTGATCGGGTGTTACTATATTGACAGCATCAATATCGTTTCTCTCAAGTATCTCTTCAAAATCAAGGTAAGATTTACATTCAGGAGCTGCTAACCCTTGTTCCCTGTAGGTCTGATTAACATAGCTGGCAGCTTCATCCCTTCTTTTTAAAAATGGATCACACGTGGCAACATTATAGGCTGAATTAACCGGCATGAGCCATGATTTTAATACAGTAGACCCCATTGAGCCCACTCCGATGCTGGCAACTAAAATGCGATCGTTTGCTCCCTTCGCACAGGATGTGAGAATGGTGGGTACTCCAATGGTGCCGGCTAGTCCAACCGATATGCGTTTGATAAATTTTCTTCTCGGTAAATTGTTGTCTGTTGTATTCATAGCAATTTTTATTGGTTTAATTCTTTTCGGTATTTTTCAAATTCTTCGTTCAGCGCATCATAATCTGCATTTCCGTTGTAATGGAGCACGCGGTAGTTTAAATTGATGGTTTCGTCTTTTAGGAGTAATTTTGATTTTTTATACAGGTAGGCAGGGCTGAAATAATAGAAAGGCAATTCACTGCTGTTAACCGAATACCAGGCAGCTTCTTTTCTTTTAGTATGTGGGGCAATCATCATCTGGGACCCAATCTCACTGCCATCTAGACCGGTAAATCCCATATTCAGCCAGTCGCCTGTTCCTCCATTAATGTCAGCAGTATCTTTCCATGATGAAATAAAACGGGAATTCATAAAGCTTTGATTAAACCGGACAGATAAACCAGCGTATCCTCCCCACGACTGACCTCCCGGTTCTCCTTCGATGGGTGTTCTGTCAAGTAAAACCGTATCGGCTAAGGCTTTGAATTTAAAATCATAATCCATCCATATATTTCCGTTGTTTTGAGGAGGGGAAATTTGAATTTTCCGGTGTTCGGATAAAATTTGTTCACCCCCTGCAGGATGATAAACAATTCGAAGCGAAATTTCTGCAGAGAAATCCGGATTCGTGGTAATCTCAATGTTTTCGATTTTAGTAATTCCTTCCGATTGAAATGTACCGTTTTGATATTCCCAGTAATTTACCCCGTTAATATACTTCCAGCAGAACCATTGGCCCAGGTGCCATGGATGATCGTCCGGACTTACACATGTAATGTTATTTTTACCTGCATACACCGGATGGAAAAAGGGCCGGCCATGCTTTGTGTTGAAATTGTATTGCCATAAAATGTTTTCACTATGATACAAAGCAAATGAAGTATCCGTTCTGTGCCAAGTAAATTCTTTTTCAGCCATACCTGCACGGTTCTGCAGTTCATACGGGAGTGGTTGGGTCACGTTGCCCGTAGCTGCCCATTCGGTTCCTCTAAGCATTAACACCTGATAACCTGTATTTCGCATTGCTTTTACATCATGTCCCAGAACCGTATGAAAGATGTTTCCCTTTCCATACCGTGAAACCATAATTGCCGGTTGATTTGCTTGGCCTTTATCGAAAATTTCTTTATTTGATGCGCTTCCCAGGATTTCAAAATTCGGATTCATCTCTGTATCTATCCATAGTTCATCGAATAAATAAAAATCGCTCATTCCCCGGGTAACAGGATGTGATCTGTTTTCAATGGTTATATGGGTGGTACTGTTTTTCCCATGCCAGGTACTGTCAATAATCCATGCCCCTGTACTGATCTTCTTAAACTCAGGCCATTCGTAGAATGCTGAAGTGGAGGAATGGAACGTGACGAACCCACCTCCCTGTCTGATGTATTGAAGAAGTGACTGTTCAAGAAGTTCCGGCCAGCGTAATTTATTTTCCGGCCATGAATTCCAGTTGCTGACAATAACATCGAATTTAGACAGGTCTGTCGGATTTAATGTGTCGGGCTCTTCTGTAATCTCAACAAGAAATAAACCTGATTCCAGATACAATGCTTCCAGGTAAGGAGTTGTTTCCTGCCATTCATGATTGTTACTCCCGCTAATTATCAGGACTTTAGCAGGCTTGTTGCCGGAAATGACATTGGCTCTGAGAGCAACAGCAGTTAGTAGATAAACTATAAAACCAGTCGCAAGTATCCGGATGATATCCTTCATGAAATTTTCTGTATAGTTTTCCGGATGAAAATAAATCAATTTATCCTGAAATTCAACTTCAGAGACGAGTTTTGTTCAAATTAGGAGGAATGAATGTTTTATAATTGACGGAGCCGGTAAATAAAGGAGTTTTTCCATAGATAAATTCGTAATAAACTCGCAATAAACTCGCAATAAACTCGGAACAAATTCGAGGATTTGCGAATTTAATCTGAATTTGTTCCGAATTTGTTCCGAATTTTGTTAGGATGATCTCCTGTTTTTCTTTTTACGTTTGAACGGGGTGCTTAATAAAATGCTGCAATTTGAAGAAAGTTAGCAGGAGCTTTCTCAGGTATATCAACCTGGAAATAAATCAGTCATTGCAATAAATTCCGTTAAGCATGCGCAAGTAGATTTTATATAAGTTCCCGATTATACAAAACGAGCAAAACATGTATGGGGAGCCTTTTCTGATTCGCCTCTTAAGTAAAAAATGTTATGAGAGATTGTGCAGAGAATGACCGAATAAATGATATTGGGATCAACCTGGTTTAGAAGCCAGGACGCAATTTGTAAAAATGAACAGGAGTTACCAAAAATTAAGGCAGTTGAAGTTCTTGTAAGGATCGGTTTCAAAAATCCTGTAAAACCTTCAACTGCCTTTTGTTACGGTTTTTATTTTTGACAAAAAACTGATTTTAAGCTCCCGGTGGCTTTCCGGGAACAGGGGAAACAGGTTTCATATCAACCGGCCCCCATTCATATTTTTCAGGGCCCAGCCGGAGGTCAGATTTCATTATTTCATCAAAAGTCACATCTTTTCCTGTATATGCTGACTCCCGTCCCATAAGTCCTGCAATGGTTGAATAAGCGAGTGTCTCCGCCTGATTAATCGGGTTATTAGTCCGGATTGCAGTAACCATGTTAATCATTTCCTGATCATAAGGTGAAATTGCCACTCTGTTAGTCGAACTTCCATCGTCGCCAACCGGGTACTGATATTCCCAGATAACATTTCCATCGTAATCGAAAATTTTATTTTGTACGTTGGTATAACCTTTTGTTCCATAAATTATATCACCAACAAAGATTGTGGAGTCATCCAGTTCGCGTACCATCCCCTGGTAACGTTTTCCATCATCGAATGCATAACTAACGCTAAAATAATCGTACATATCTCCTGTGGGGCGATGAATACGTCCACCAAAGCCGGTTGCCTTAACTGGGAATTTCTCGAAGAACCAGTGGATGCAGTCGATATTATGCACAAGCAGGTTAACAACATTGTCACCGGTTAACCAAATCCAGTTGGCCCGGTTCCGGATCATGGCTTCCATATCGGTCCATCCTTCCTGTCTTACAAAATTTGCGGCACCACCTCTGTTGTAAAAGCAGTTGGCGGAAATTAATTCCCCTATTGCCCCGTTTTTAATCTGGGCGAAGGTTTCGTTGTAATCAGCCTGAACTCTTCTTTGGGTTCCGGCAATTACAGTTAAACCGGCAGCATCGGCCATCTTTCCTGCAGCGATAACTCTTCTTACGCCGACAGGGTCCACTCCTGCAGGTTTTTCAATAAAACAATGTTTCCTGGCCTGTACAGCAGCCTCAAAATGCCTTGGCCGGAAATGTGTTGCAGATGCTTCCAGTATTATGTCAACTCCTGAATCGATAACCTGTTTATAGGCATCGAATCCAACGAAACAGTTTTCGTCTGGGATTTCAACATTGTGCGTTTTTTTGAGCACTTCTCTGGTTCTGTCGATGCGATCCTGGAATACATCTGCTAGAGCGGTAATCTGCAGATTTGGTCCTGCGTTCAGGAAATTGACAGCAGCACCGGTTCCTCTGCCACCACAACCAATCAATCCTGCTTTCAGCAACCGTCCGTCGGGTGCTGTGGTTGGATAAGCTGGTGCTGTATATTCAGGTTTTTTTTCACGACTGCAGGAAGAAAGCAAATACCCTGTGCCCAACGTTCCCAATAAGCCAAGGCTTACAGAATCACTTATGAATTGCCGTCTGCCAGGTAATTTTGGTTTATTTTCCATGGTAAATATTTTTATGATAGAATTTGAAGTTTCAATATTAATAAAAATTATTGAAATTCAGCGTTAAAACTCACTGGTTACAATGTCTGAAAATTTCAAACCTTTAGTTCCCAACCAGGTTCGTATTCCCTGCTCCAAAGTTTTAGTGCATCCCGGTCAAGCGCCTGGCCATTAACGCTGTTGATGTCAAATCCTTTGCCTGTACGGTATGCGATATTTGCAAGATGGCACCAAAGGGTGGTAATTTCAACTTCATCAACAGGAGCCGTGAGTTTATCTTTTCCTCTGACAGCATTAAAAAGGTTTGCAAAATGAAGAGAGGAAGCATCCTCACGTGAATCATCTTCACGAATCAATTTGCCGGTCCGGTCAAAAAGCTTATAACCTGTTCCTGACATCGTAACGGTACCATTGGTTCCATAGATGATTGTTCCGGTCCCTGAGCCATATGTTAAATGCCTGTTCCGGCTTTTGGAGTCTATTTTTATCACTTTGTTGCCAGGGAATACAAGAGTAGCATCCAGCGTATCGTACATGGTCCAGCCGTCATCCTTGAAATGGTATTTGCCTCCGGATACATCAATTCGCTCCGGATAAGTTACCTGCATTGCCTTGCGGGCATAATCCAGCCTGTGAATTGCATTGTTCCCGGTTTCTCCTGTACCCCATTTCCATCCATACCAGTGCCAGTTGTAGTCCCATATGTCGTGCATGTATTCCTGTCGGGGTGCAGGGCCCTGCCAGAGTTCCCAGTCAAGTCCTGCCGGTACAGGGGCTTTTTTTGGAACGGGTACTTCTCCCCGTTGGTTGCTGTAAAATGCTATGGCCTGATAGGGTTCTCCTATTATTCCATTATGAATTTCCTTAATAATTTCGATTATTTTTGGCGATGAACTGCCCTGGTTACCCGACTGAATTAGTTTACCGTATTTTTTTTGGTATTCCACCAGGAGTTTTCCTTCGGCTGGGTTATGGCTTACCGGTTTTTCCAGGTAAACATGTTTTCCTGCCTGAACAGCATAACAGGCTCCCGGTGTATGCCAATGGTCAGGTGTAAGGTGCACCAGGATATCAACCTCCTTGTCATCATGAATTCTGCGTATATCATTTTCAAGTGCCGGCACGTATCCAAGTGCCTTTGCATATTTTTCAGCAGCTGTTTTCCGCTGGCTTTCCATTACATCGCAAAAGTACTTAAGATGTACATTGTTTTCTTTCAATGCTATCGGCTCCACAACACCTCCCTGGTGAAGCCTTCTGCCAAGCCCTGCAACGGCGATGTTCAACCTGTCGTTTGCACCGATAATTTTTCCATAGCTATGGGCACTCATTCCTGCTCCCCCTAAGGTGATTCCTGTTAACCCCAGGGTCGATTTTTTAATAAATGTTCTTCTTGAATTTTTCATTTTTCATTGGTTAGATGTACAAAAATAAAAATCTGATGCTTATAAAAAACTGAAATCACAGAAAATCAGCAAAAAGATGTACAGGTTCGTTATAGCAGAAAAAAATGAAGGATATATGATATTTTTTTTGGCAAATCAAAATTTTTTTGTAATCTTCACATTATAATAACAATAACTTTAAAATTAATTAATTATGAGATTAAGACTTTTACTTTTGATGTTGATGTTTTCAAGTATCATTAATGCCCAGGAACCATACAGGCAATTGATGATTACAGAGTGTAATGTGATGGATCCCTACATGTCGTATGTGGAAATCACCAATATGGGTGATAAAACCATTAATTTAAGTGAGTTCAAATATGGTACATTAGGCTTGGGTCATACTCCCATTCTGGATGTACTGAACGATCCCTGGACTCCAGCCAATACGACAGTAACTTTTTGGTTGCCGGAAGTTGAGCTTGAGCCGGGAAAATCGTATGTGATTACAGGTGCATATGACTTTGGCCCAAGGCAGTATGCCAAAAGGCCCCCGGGAATTGGTGCAAATCCAAGCTCGAAGCCGAAGCAGTTTTACGATGTAGCTGATTTATTAGTTCACATGCCTGAAGAGCATGGAGATGATACCGACAGCGTAACAACGACACCTTATCATTACAATGCATTTACATTGTGGGATGGTCGTATGGTTATTTTTCTTGCTCATCATTTTGCTGCTGAAGATTCTGCAGCAATCGACCAGTTTGGGGGTGTTTTTGATAACAATGGCTATAACTTCTCACAGGCATACGATGTTGCCGGGGTAGTAAATGCTACTGTTAATTCCAATTTTGTCCGGAAATTTAAATACAAATCCGGGAATTTAAATTTTGCTAATGCCCGCGGCCTGGGATATGACGATTCGGAATGGATTGTTCTACCTCTTCCACAGGGTTCCAGCACGTGGAACAATGGCAATGTTACATTTCGTGATTTATGGTGGATAACAGGGAACCATGGAAATTATGTACTGGATGAGAACACCCTGGAATCGGATGTAATTGAAGTTGATTTTGCCAATAAAAAACTTACTGTCCCATGGGGTATCCGCAGAATGGACGACATTATGCGGCATATGAAACAGAAACCGGGTGTTGCCTGGTACTATCATCTGAATCCTAATGCTGAAGATTCACTATACAGGTCAGCCCGGACAGGGGATAAGCTGGAAGTTATAGTTTGTGGCAACGAAAAAACATCTGCTGTTTTTGATATAGTAGTCAGCCCTCCTACTGCTGATGCCAACCTGGTGGTTCCTATGGATTTTAAAACATTAAGGGTGCCTGGTACAACCGGACCGATTACCACCCGCACCCAAAGGGGTGTGCTGGATTGGCCATGGGTTACTAAAAACGACCACGGAACCGATACAATTACCGGGTTGAACCATGGCTTGCCTTATGCACTGCGTACCGATACTTTGTTGAAACGGCTGGAAAAAGCTGAGGCTGCAAGCTGGGAGTTTGTCTGGGTGGATGATAATCCAAGGCCGGACATTAAAAATGGAGATAAGTTAAAAGTAACTGCACAAAACGGTAGTGTGAAGGAGTATTTTATTGAGGTACAGCCCTATTCTCCCAGCCACAATGCTTTGTTAAGTGCAATTATATGGCCGGATGTTCCAAATGAATTGAAAGGAATTTTTGGGTGGAAAGGTGATACCATTCCAGGGTTTGCCAGTTCAACCTATAATTACCGCCTCGAAGTCCCGCTTGGAGTGAATGGAATTCCTGCCCTGATAGCGAAAGCCCAGTCACTCAATGCAAATATTGAAGTGGTGAGAGCTACATCTCTGACAGGGGGACCTGAAGCACGTACTATTACCTTCATCGTTACTGCCGAAGATGACAGCGTGAAGAATACTTATAAAATTGAATTGTTTAAAGAGAAAGATCCTGATAAAATCCAACCTTTCTTTGGAGAACCATTTGTTTCTGAAAGGATATGGCAGGAAGATTTCAGAAACAGTTATATTGAGATTTATAATCCTGGAAATCAACCCCTCGATTTAAGTGATTATATGATCACCACTGCAACAGGTTTTGATTTAAGTGCGCATATAACCCAGCAATCGGGTATAGATAATTTTGGAAACCGCTACCGTAAATATGTGCCGGGATTTAAGTGGCCCAGTGAAAGTGAATGGCCTATTTCACCTGGTAAACTCCTGCCGGATTTAAGTGTGAATCCTATTTTGCAACCCGGTGAAGTTTTTACAATTGGTCATATCAGACGCACGGATGGGACGGTACGGACTGATGATTACGTCCATCCTCCTTATCCTGCCATTCAGAGACAGGGGATAAATTTCAGTCTGCTGCCCGGGGATCCCGTTTTAGATGCTCTAAACCTTCAAAACCCCTGGGGTGAAAATATTGCATTCGGGCAGACCGTTTTGACAAATCCCCACGATTTTAACCTGATGGTATTTAAGATTCTGAATGATTCAGTGAAAACAGGTCTTAAGCCTGCTACTGATCCAAATGATTTTCAGGTTATTGAAATGGTCGGATCTATGAGTGGACGATGGACAATCGGCGAAACACAATTTGAAACACAAACCAGCTGGAGGCGCAAACCGGAGGTTTATAAACCGAACCCTGAGCCGGAAGCTTCGTTTGGTACTGGATGGGAGGATTCCGAATGGGTACAATGGAATGCTGATGACTGGCTGGAATGGGGATTCCCATGGGGCCACTGGAAAAAAGGTGTAGTACAGGACATTGGAAAACATTACATGATTGAACCTACACATTATAAATCAACAGTCAGTTCAACCGTGTATAAAGTGAGTGATGGTTATTCCATGAGCGAAGAAATCAGGGGAGTAAAAACAGGTGCTACAGTGTCACAATTTCTGACGGGAATTATAAAGGCCAATGAGAATCAAACTTTAAAAGTTGTATCCGTGGCCAATGGTTCAGTTCTTGGAAATACAGACGTGCTGACACACAATGATACACTGGTTGTATTATCTGCTGATTCACTTAATACTTCTAAATATATTCTGGAAGTTACTGATGACGGCCTGAACTCAGATGCCGTTTTAACTTCTGTACTATATGACATTACAATTGAAAGTCAACCTGTGGCTGAAGGTGAAGTTCCTGTTGCCGGTACTGGTTATATTTCAGGGTTTGAGTACGGCACCCGACTTACAACTTTCCTAAATAACATTTCAGTTCCTGAAGGTGCTTCTATGGATGTTATTAACAGCAAAGGAGAATATGTTCCGCTGATAAGATTAAACTTCGATACAACTTATGTAGATATTACTGTGAATTCAGAAATTTATCTGGATGTGGTTGCCGAAGACGGAGTTACACAAATTGTTTATCAGCTGTTACCTGCGGCAACCGAAAACGATGCATTTATTCTTTCCGATGTTTTTATGGTATCGCAGAGCGACAACCTGATTCATTTTGTACCGCGCGGAAGTAATGTTCATACTTTCCTTTCTTACCTGGTTCCCTCAACAGGAGCAACCATTAAACTCATTGATAAAATGGGTAATGAACGCGTTGATGGCGGTATCTACCAGGATGATAAGGTTGTAGTAACTTCTGCCAGCGGACTGGTAAAAAAAGTTTATCATTTATCCATGCTCAGGACCGCGCTTATTCCTGAAACAAGGTATTTGGCTTATATTTTATCGGATGTTTATGCCGTAGATCAGGAAAACTATGTTGTATCAGGACTAGCCAGTTCTACCCAGGTTTCTGATTTCATGTCGGGTGTCAGACCAGCAACCGGCGCAACAGCTGTGGTCGTAGATGCCAGCGGAAATGAAAAGACTTCTGGTGACCTTAATGATGATGATTGGGTAAAAGTTACTTCTGCCGACGGAAAGATTATTGTTTTGTACAATATAGATATTGGTACTTCGGCAGACAAGAAACTTGCAGGAGATAAAATCAATGTTTATCCGAACCCAACCTCGGGGAAAGTAAATGTTCAGGGAATGGCATTGGGTACACGTATTCAGGTATACAACCAGACAGGTGGTGTGGTTATGGATCTGAACGCCCGTGGCAACATTGAAGCCGTGTCATTAGACAGGCAGCCTCCCGGAATGTATCTTATTGTTCTTACAAAAGACTCCCGGCTGGTTGGTCAATATAAAGTTATACGCAGGTAGAATTTAAATTATTCTTGTTCCTGCCAGTTAAGTGACAGTAATAAGAGCCTGAATAAAAGCAGGCTCTTATTCTTTCTTGTCATATATTCGAAACTCATGGAACAGCATATTACTATAAAAATTTTGCATGAGCAATTTTAATTATCATAATAAAATAAGTACAAATAAAAAAAAACAGATGAAGATTTCAACTTTTGCATTGGTCTTTGTTATCATTTTATTAGCTTTCAGAGGAAAGGAGAATATTTCAAAAGAAGAAGGTAATTCCGGAGCGGAAATAAAAATTCAGGGCACAGTATATGAAGTAGGGCAATCAAAGGCATACACATCACTTCACCATGTTCCATGGGGAAAACTGATGCCCGGCGATAAGGTATTAATATATTGGAAAAAAGAACCTTACAGGGAGAAATTTGCATTGTCACGAATGGGAACTAAAGATGCTCCGATTGTTGTGAGTGGCGTTCCCGGCCCGGAAGGGCAACTCCCTGTTCTTGATGGAAAGGGCGCAACAGTTGTTCCGGAATACAGTTTTCCGAATGACAACCGCTGTGTGATAAAAGTTGGCAGTGCAAGATTTGAAGGGAGCCAGTCAGCAAGAAATGTAGGGCATATAATTATAGAAAACCTCGAAATACGCAGTGCCCATGAGGATCATACTTATTTTGACCAGGGGACCGAAAAGAAATACTCAAAAAATGCTACTTCCATCTATGTAGAATACGCTGATAACATAATTATCCGGAATAATGTTTTCACCGATTGTGGCAACGGACTTTTTACTACGAGCAATTGCAACAATGTACTGGTGGAAGGGAATTATTTATACGACAATGGTGTGTTAAACAGTATCTACGAACATAATGTTTACATGGCAGGTAACGGCCTGGTTTTTCAGTATAATTATTTTGGCCCTTTGAAAAAAGGAAGCAGGAGCATTGGAAACAATATCAAAACCAGGGGAGCAGGCGAAGTAATCAGGTACAATTTTATTGAGGGCGGAAACCGTGCTCTGGATCTGGTTGATGGTGGTAGTTTTGTTGACAATCCTGCTTATCATGAAACACATGTTTATGGAAATATCCTCGTGGATATTGGTCAGGGTACCAATCCTGCGATGGTTCACTACGGTGGCGATAGCGGGAATTTTGGCCGGTACCGGAGAGGTACCTTGTATTTTTACAATAACACAGTTATAAATAGAAGGCCTGAGGGTTCCAATCAGGCGGTCTTTCAGCTTGACAAGATTGATCAAAAGGTGGATGCCCGAAACAACATTTTTTATTTTACCAGTGAAAATGCTTATTTGAAAGGCAGCAGTAACGGTAAGTTCGAGTTTAATAATAACTGGACTGTTACACATTGGAAGCTGGGAAGGGAAGAAAGTGAATCGGCAGAAACGAAGGTTTCAATCCAGGGCATGATTACAGGAAAATCACCTGGTTTTGTTAATATGGATGATCATGATTTTCGGCTTGCACCTGGTTCGGCATGTATCAATGCCGGTACTTCATTGCATCCGGATGTACAGGGGAAATATGATGTGCTCTATCAGTATGTTAACCATCAATCTTCGGAGAAGCGTCCCCGGGATGGTAAATTGGATATCGGTGCATATGAAAGACGCTGAAAATATAAAACAGATAGACTGCCAGGAAAAGCAATTTTTAGGGTAGTCAAAAATTGAAGATGTCGACGGCAACTAAAAACAGGAAAAATTTTATCTTATGATACTAATTATAAAAATATACTTGCTATTCTTTTGGGGAGTAGCAGGTTTTTTTAATCAGCAGGAAAAAGTAACAGGAAATATTTATGAAGTAGGTCCCGAAAAGCAATATTCATCTTTGCACCAGGTACCCTGGGGAGGACTGATGCCGGGTGACAAGGTTTTAATATATTGGAGGGAAGAACCTTATAAGGAAAAATTTGCACTATCCCGGATGGGGTCGGAGGAAGCACCAATAACAGTAAGCGGTGTGCCCGGGCCCGAAGGACAACTGCCTGTAATAGATGGAAACGGAGCAACTATTGTGTCGCAGTACAGTTTCTATAATGATAACCGGTGTGTGATAAAAGTTGGTGGTGCTCGATTTCCCGGGAGCCAGGGCGCAGGTGGAGTTGGACATTTAATCATTGAAAATCTTGAAATTAGAAGTGCGCATGAGAATTATTTTTATTCTGACAGAGGTACTGAAAAAAGATATTCCAAAAACGCTTCTTCAATTTATGTCGAGTACGGAGAAAATATTATCATACGTAACAATATTCTTACAGATTGCGGAAACGGGCTTTTTACTGCCAGTGGTTCTAAAAATATAACCGTTGAAGGAAATTATCTCTATGACAATGGTGTAGTAAACAGCATTTATGAACATGGAGTTTATATGGCCGGTGATGGGCTGCTTTTTCAATTTAATTACTTTGGTCCGCTCAAGGAAAACCATTCCACCATCGGGAATAATATAAAAACCCGTGGTGCAGGTGAAATTTTCAGGTACAATTTTATTGAGGGGGGAAACCGTGCTTTTGACCTGGTGGACGGAAGTGAGTTTGTTAATAAGCCATCCTATCATGAAACCCATATATATGGCAATATTATAATAGATACTGGCCAAAGCACCAATTCATCAATGGTGCATTATGGAGGTGACAGCGGAGATACAAGTATTTACAGGAAAGGCACGCTCTATTTTTTTAACAATACAGTGCTCAATATAAGGCCACAAAGTCCGAATCAGTATATTTTTCAATTTGAAACCACCAGTCAGAAACTGATTGCGCATAATAATATATTTTATCATTCAAGCAATAATGCTTTTCTAAAATCCGGCGGCAGAAACAATGGGGTATTTGAACTTAAAAATAACTGGCTGGTTTCGAACTGGAAAGTTGGTATAGATGCTGTTGAATCGGCATATACTGAAATTACTGTAGAAAATACGGTTACAGGTCAAACGCCCGGATTTATAAATATGGCAGAGATGGATTTCAGGTTGTTGCCTGAGTCGGCATGTATCGATGCAGGCACATCACTTCATCCTGATGTTCTTCCAGAGCATAATGTACTCTATCAATATCTGAAGCATCAGTCGGGTGAATACAGGCCAGTTGATGATGCTCCTGATATAGGTGCGTATGAGTTTGTGGATGAGGTTTCGGGAATAGGTTCTTCTATAATTGAAAATTTAAAATGTCAGGTTTATCCGAACCCTGTAACTGATGTCCTTATCTTGAAAATAGAGGGTTCCTCTAACTCAAGATACTACTTCCAGCTTTTTGATTTTAACGGCAGGGTAGTGCAGAATAGAATTTCAGAAGAAAAGGAGACAGTTATCCATATGGGACATTTGAAACCAGCTGTTTATTTTTTAAAGGTTTACAGTATTGAGGAGAATGTAGATTTGAAGAGAAATATTTCTGCTGGAATTCAAACAAAATTTATGAATTCATTTAAAATTATAAAAAGCAACTGAAATGAAAGAGGATTAACTATGGCTTGCCTCTAATTTTATAGATATATTTTCAACCTCGTTATCACAATAAATTGAGTATTCACTTGGCTTTGAAAACTCAAATGTTTTTTCCTGGTACAATCCTTCTGATTTGTAACCATGGGTAACTTTTATTGATGTGCTGACAGGATTGTCAGGGATAACGTGCAGGCAGGCTCTGATTACACTTAATCCGGGATTTCCTGTGTATTTGATAAAAACAGTTTCTGCTGGTTTATCAAGTACAATATCTGTATCATAATTGTACCGCCAGTGATCAACCCATTCAGGATTATTTGACTCATATATTTTCTCAAAATATTCTGGTTGGTCAACTGCGAATAACATCGTGTTTTGTGTATTTGGAGCTTCTTTACGACGAAGTGTGTTGAAAGTTCCTCCTGCTGAGAGCCAGGCAATTTTGTGATTGGCAGGAGCCTGGCATCTTAAAATTACTGACCCGATTATTCTTGCCGTATTTCTGTCAGGATCATAGTTGTCAGGCATTTTAACAACATATTTTTTAAGGTCCTCGGGATCACCACAGTTTGGAGTTATAAGTACAGGAAAAGTAGCATTACCAAAACGATCGCCAAAATCAAACTGAAGTTTATTTTTTCCTTTCATTAACCGGGGTAATGAAATTGGAGCAACCTGGACCCAGGTATCAACCATCAATGAATGAATAGCTTTTTCGCCTTTATTTCCTTTTGTTGATAATTTAAGAAGAAATCCATATTTGCGTTTAACGAATTTTGTTGCATCAAAAATTGTTTCTCCTGTTGGTACATTACATGCCTTTTCCCATGTAATTCCATTGTCAGCAGATATTTCCACAGTAGTTGGTAAGGCTGTTTTTAAACTGATTAGTACGGCTTCGTTGTCATCTTCTTCGTTTTCAATGTCATGTATTTTTGCTACAATCGGATAGGGTGTAAACATATTAAATATAACAATTCCTTCTGTTGCAGTCAGACGGAGGCCATCAGTACCAGGAGCCAGACCTTCTGCGTAGAATGCACCTGCCCGAAAATCATTGCTGTCATCTGTCAGTTTTGGCTGATAATGAAAAAGACCTGCACCATGGTTCCATCTAGTAAAGTGGCGGTGATTTGGTTTCATCCCAACCGGAGGTTTCATAATAAGTTCACGAACCCACTTTTCCTTGTTATACTTTGGATAATGATTCCACCTGCCGGTAGTATCATCCCACCAACGGGTGAAGCTTTCTCCGGGGCGCAGAAAAAAATCAGCTGTATGGCTTCCCTGGAACCAGCGATATTGGAAGCTTTGGCCGTCAGGGTAATCTTTTGCATATATATCAGCGACCCGTTCTATTTGTTCGGGTGTGGAGCTTACATTTGGGAAAAAAGGAGCAATCTTTTCTTTTGAATTTAACCAGAGCTGCTTGTTAGTTCGGGCATCCTCAAGACTTGCGATTGTGCCATCTTGTTTTTTCAGTGCTCCGCGGACATCTACATCGAAATAATGCCATTCATTGTTATAAAAGATTTCTGTTGCACTGTGATTCCATGCTTTTAGGAAAAAACTTCGGCCGGTTTTAAACCCACAGCCATAGAAAATGCCTTCTGCTGTTGCTCCAAAAATTCCGCAATATCCCATATTGTATACATTTAGCATTTTTATGGGATCCCGCATGGTAGCGAATTCGATAAAAGGATCATTACCATCTAATACTTCATAGAAGTGGTACAGACCGGTTTCATAATCACAGAGATATTGCCAGATGGCTATGGCCAATTCTTCATTCTCTTTATTTTTCCACTTATGAAAGTTTTTAAAACGATGTAAATCTGTTGTATCTGCATTGTGCTCGCTTGTCACCCGGGGAGAATACGCTATTCCGTTTTGGGAGTTAACGGAGGAATCGTTCATCTTACTTTTTATAAAAACTGCATTGTAAAGTACATGTGGATTAAAACTCAAGGGAATTCCTCCTGTAAAAAGAAACGTGGTTTTGATAAATTTTCGACGATTTAGGAAACTCATATTTTGTGGTTATTTAGTTTTTAATTTTAAAGATAGCAATAAGCATTTAGTTTTAAATCGCAGAAGACAATTATTGTTATTTAAACATCATTAATACGAACTAACCAAATGCAATCGATAAAAATACATAATGCCATTAAAATCTGTACATTTTATTTTTCATGTTTGCTAATGTTTAGCAGCATAAAATTTGTTTTATTGTTCACATTTTTATATATTTAATGTAAAAAAATCGTATTTAAAATATTCCTTTTTTGCATTGATTGATCTTCAACTTATGTTTAATTTTTTTGAATTGGAATCCACTTATTATAAACTAATAAAATTAATCAGTATGAAAATCAAATTTTTACTTTTATCCGTATTTTTAATTGGAGGATTAACTGCCCAGGAGCCTTACCGGCAATTGATGATTACGGAATGTAATACGGCCAATCCCTACACATCTTATGTCGAGATTACGAATATGGGCAATAAGACCGTGAATCTGAGCGAGTTCAAGTATGGTACGCTTGGTCTTAATCATACTCCGATTCTTGATGCTCATAACGATCCCTGGAGTCCAGGATCTGTGACTGAGACCTTTTGGTTGCCTGATGTTGAATTGCAACCCGGGAAATCTTATGTAATAACAGGAGCTTATGATTTTGGTCCGAGGGAGTATGCCAAAAGACCTCCCGGTATGGGAGCTAATCCGGTTTCCAAACAACGCGGGTTTTATGATGTTGCCGACCTGTTGATTCACATGCCCGAAGAGCACGGAGATGAAACCGACAGTATTACCACCACACCTTACCACTATGCTGCTTTAAATTTGTGGGATGGGCGCATGACCATTTTTATTGCTCATCATTTTGCTGAAGGGGATTCGGCAGCTATTGATCAGTTTGGCGGAGTGTTCGACAACAACGGTCGGAACTTCTCCCAGGCCTACGATGTAGCAGGTGTTTTAAATGCCACCGGCAACAGCATTTTTGTTCGTAAGTTCAAATACAAATCCGGAAACCTCGATTTTGCAAATGCCAGGGGACTTGGTGACGATGATTCGGAGTGGATAGTAATAAGCTATCCCAGTGGTTACCATACCTGGGGTATCGGCAATAGAACCTGGCGGGATCTCTGGTGGGTTACGGGAAATCACGGAAATTATGTGCTTGATGAAAACACCCTGGAATCGGATGTAATAGGTGTTGATTTTGCCGCAAAAAAACTCACCGTTCCATGGGGAGTACGCAGGCTGGATGACATCATGAATCATATGAAAAAGAAACCGGGCATTGCCTGGCATTATCATCTGAATCCAAATCCGGAGGATTCTTTGTACCGTTCGGCAAGGACAGGCGATAAATTTGAAATCATCGTTTGCGGAAATGAAAAGACAACAGCCATTTTTGATATCGTTGTCAGCCCGCCAACCGATGACGCCAATATTGTGGTACCTGTTGACTATAAAACCCTGAGGGTTCCCGGTGCCACTGGCAGCATTACCGGCCGTACCCAAAATGGTGAATTAAGCTGGCCCTGGGTATCGAAGCATTCACATGGGGTTGATACTATTTCCGGATTAAATCATGGATTGCCCTATGCATTGCGTACCGATACCTTGTTAAAACGTTTGGAAAAACCTTCCAATGCAACCTGGGAATTTGTCTGGGTGGATGGTGTTGCCAGGCCTGATATCAAAGAGGGAGATAAATTGAAAGTAACTGCACAGAATGGAAGTGTCAAGGAATATTATCTTGAGGTTCAACCATATGCAGCCAGTATCAATGCATTTTTAAATGCTATTACATGGCCCGAGGTTCCTGAATATTTAAAAGGAATTCTTGGATGGAAAGGCGATACCATTCCCGGCTTTTACAGCTCTACCTATAATTATCGTATTGAAGTTCCGCTGGGGGTAGATGGAATTCCTCACCTGGTAGCAAAGGCACAGACATTAAATGCAAAAATAGAGGTACAGCGGGCAACTTCTCTAACTGCTGGTCCTGAAGCCCGTACCATAACTTTTATTGTTACATCGGAAAATGACAGTGTGGTAAATACTTATAAAGTAGAGTTGGTCAAAGAAAAAGATCCATCAAAAATTCAGCCGTTCTTTGGCGAACCCTTTCTTTCAGAGATTGTCCACCAGTCAGAATGGTCTAATGATTTTAGGGAAATTTACAATCCGGGGAATCAGCCGATTGATTTAAGCAATTACCTGATTGCTCACCAGTATGGTACAAGTCCGGCATCGCACATTACTTCCAATTCAGATGCTGCCAGTTATGCAAACAGATACCGCAAGTATGTGCCTGGTTATAAGTGGGTAGATGAAGCTCAATGGCAGATTACACCTGGTTATCTGGAACCAGATTTGTCCATCAATTCAATTCTTCTTCCGGGAGAAGTATTTACAATAGGTTACATAGCAAATACAGGTACAACAAATCCCACTCATCCTACATATGTTTATCCACCTATTTTAGCGATGAAAAAGCAGGGAATAAACTTTAGTAATTTGGCTGGTAATGCTGTTCTTGATCGCCATGGTCTTCAAAATCCCTGGGGTCAAACTATGACAAAAGGGCAGTGCTTGTTTAATAACCCGTACAATTATTCTTTTATGATATTTGAGATTTTAAACGACTCCATAAAACAGGGATTAAAACCAGCAAATGATCCCAATGATTTTAGGCTGGTTGAAGCCCAGGGCAATCCTGAGGGTGGTTGGTGGACCATTGCCGGAGACCGTATTCAATCAAGAGAAAGCTGGAGAAGAAAACCTGAGATCTATAAGCCCAATACTGTAGTCGGAGCATCATTTGGTACTAGTTGGGAGGATTCAGAATGGTTAACGTGGAATCATGCTGACTGGCAGGCATGGGGATTCCCTTATGGTCATTTTCAGTTGGGTGTTGTGGAAGATATGGGCAAACATTTCATGATGGAACCAACCCATTATAAATCAACCGTCAACTCAGTTGTTTATAAAGTAAGTGATGGTTATTCTATGAGCGAACAAATTAGGGGAATGAAAACCGGAATCACGGTGGGAGAATTCCTGAACAATGTAATAAAAGAAAACGAAAATCAGGTGCTTACCGTCAAATCACATACCAGTGGCTCTGAGTTGTCGGGCGATGCTGTATTAACAAATAACGACGAATTGATTGTCTTGTCGGCCGACAGCACCAATACAACCAGGTATGTACTTGAAGTTTCAGACCAGGGATTGAACAGCGATGCCATACTGACTTCAAACCTGTATGTTGTTACCATCAACGATCAGCCCGCGATTGGACAAGAATCCGCTGTGGCAGGAGCAGGAACCATTTCCGGATTTGAATACGGTACACGTCTGAGGACAGTATTAAACAATCTTAATTTGCCATTTGGGGCATCCATGAATGTCATTGACAGCGAAGGGGCCTACGTACCTTTAAAAAGGCTGAATTTCGATACTATATATGTCGATGTAACCGTTAACTCGGGTACTTACCTGGATGTGCTGGCGGAGGACGGAATCACAAGGATTGTTTACCAGCTGATTCCAAATTCAACAGAAAGTGATGCATTTATTCTCTCGGATATCTATTTGGTGTCCCAAAGCATAAACCTGATTGAATTCATTCCCCGCGGGACCAACGTACAAACTTTTCTCTCTTACCTGGTTCCATCAACCGGAGCATCTATGAAGCTGGTTGACAAAATGGGGCATGAAAGAACCGACGGAGGTGTGGTTCAGGATGACAAGGTGGTTGTAACTTCAGTAAACGGACTGGTAACAAAGTCTTATCATTTATCGATGTTAAGAACACAGATCATCCTTACTTCCGACTATCTGGCCTACATCCTGTCTAATCCTTATTCAGTCGACCAGGTTAATTATTCTGTAACCGGTCCGACCGGAAGTACCCTGGTTTCTGAATTTAAATCAAACATTACTGCCGCTGTGGGTGCAACGGCTGTCGTTGTGGATGCCGGCGGCAATGAAAAAGCTTCCGGAAACCTGGAGGTAGGAGATATGGTAAAGGTTACCTCGAAGGATGGAAAGATGGTGGTAATGTATTCAATTGATATTGCTACATCTGCAAAAGACAGACTTGCAGAAGGCAGGATAATGGTTTACCCCAATCCAACCACAGGAAGGGTAAATATCCAGGGACTGGAGCAGGGAACACGTATTCAGGTATACAACTATGCAGGTGCACTGTTGAGGGATGTGAAAACCAATTCTACTCTTGAAGTTATTTCACTAAATGACCAGCCTTCCGGAATGTATCTTTTAGTTCTTACAAAGGATTCCAGACTGGTGGGTCAATACAAGGTAATTCGCAAATAAAAATTTACAATTGGAGAAATTTAGAGCCTGCCTTGGACAGGCTCTAAATTTTTTATAACAGGTATAAGTTGGCTACAGCTCATTAATTGAATGAAAACATTTACGAGTACTTGTCATAAGCTATTTTTAAAGGCATACTACTTTCATGTTTCCAGGATAATACTTAAATTTCGTGCTGGAATAATAGTTTATTGATGGGATAGTAATTAAAAATACGATCACGATAAATCCATTAGAAATAGAAGTTATATTTTCTGTCAAGTATTTACTCAAAACCCTAACTAAAGGTTTAAAATTATGAGAAAGATATTGAATATTTCAACAGTATTATTATTAACTGCATCCATGCTCGTTGTTGAGGCAAGTGACAAGTATCTGGATGTAGTTGAATCACCTGTCACATATCACCTTATGGCTGATGTAAAGCTTGCCGGGTTAAATAATACGGATCATCCGGTACAAAATTGGTTCCCGGTTGCACCAAAGTTGCCGGAACTCACTGGTGATGTAATAAGGGTAGCAAATGTAAACCAACTTTACCAGGCTGCTGATAATGTTAAGCCAGGAGGGACAATTGCATTAGCTGATGGTCATTATAAAATGCCCCGAAGTCTGGTTATCCGTACAAGCAATGTAACATTACGCAGTGAAAGTGATGACAGAACCAAGGTCATTCTTGATTTTGAAAGCAGCATCCATGGAGAGGGGGTTGTGATAAACAGTCCTGTTGGTTTTATCCTTGCTAGCCTGACTGTAAAGAATGTTACACAAAACGGCATTAAAATAAATTCGAACCTGGGAGTAGACAAAGTCACCATCTATAATGTTATTTCACACAATGTGTGGCAAAGACATATTAAAGGGCCTCTGGTTCCTGATAACGAAGATGGATCTCCTTCATGGGTTGAAGAATGCTATGTGCAGTATTGTTTATTTTACAACGATCGTCCTAAAAGATTGGATGATGAACCCTATGAAAAAGAAAACCCTGATAATTTCAATGGCAATTATGTAGGTGGTATTGATATAATGAGTGCGAAGGGCTGGACTATTAGTGACAATGTTTTTATAGGTATTCAGGGACGCACAGGATCGGGGCGCGGGAGTATTTTCATGTGGCATAATGGATACGATTGTATAATAGAAAGAAATATTTTCATAAACAACGATAGTGGTATTTGTCTGGGTAATAGCAGTGCACGTGGCGAACGCAGACATTGTACCGGATTCATAGTGCGGAATAATTTCATTACCCGAACAAATGCAAATGAGGGTATTTTTGCCGGACATACCCGCAACTGCCAAATTCTTTACAATACGGTACATAATCCTGGAACCGGCCGCCTCATCCGTATAGCGCATGCCAACGATGGATTGTTTGTTGCCGGTAATGTTTTTAGTGGCAGTTCATGGGGAGTTAATATAAATGAAGATGACAATGAAGTGCCTTTAACATTTCGAGATAACCTGAATAAATTATCAACGCAGGTTTTTGTGGATCCTGATAACGGTAATCTGCATCTTAAAGAAACAGCAGTGGATATGATTGATAAGGGACCGGTAATTGAAAATGTAGTTGATGATATTAATAGCCAGCAACGTGATGAGAAGCCGGACCTTGGTGCTGATGAATACAGAAGCGTTGTATCGGGCATGAAGGAAAGCAATCCGATGAGATTTTTATGCTCTGCTTTTCCAAACCCAACCTTTAAGAATTTGACTTTAAAAGTAGACAATCATCTGAACAATAATTTATTTTACCATCTATTTGATTTTAACGGGAAGTTGTTGCAAAACAATAAAGTGTCAGAAAATGAGACATTAATCCGAATGGGAGACTTAAAACCTGCCGTTTATTCATTGGTGGTTTATAATTATGGTAATGATTACGATAAATCCAGCCCCGTATATGTAAAAACTATTAAAATCATTAAAAAATAACAGGGGTATAAACCCGTAGAATTAAATCTTTTGAATCGAATTAATTTAACTTATGAACGAAATTAAAAATGAAAAAACATTACAAATCAATCTTTTTTCTGGCTGTTACTGTCATTTTTATTACAGGATGCAAGAATTCCGGACAGCTTACAGGTGACTTGCTTCCCGATCGCAGGGGAGGAACCATACAAGTTGCAACTTTAGATGAATTGCAACAGGCTGTGTTAAATGTAAAACCTCATGAAACCATTCTGATTGCAGATGGTGTATACAGGCTAAAGCAACCGCTTATGATTGAAAACAAAACTCATTTCACATTAAGGGGTGCTTCTGGTGATGCTGCAAAGGTTGTATTGCAGGGAGGTGGATGGGAAGGTGGGAATCCACGTGATGGAATTGTCATTCGCAGTTCCCGCGATGTTGTCATTGCTGACCTGGGCATTGTCGATTTTAGAACCTTTGGAATAAAAGTAGAGGCGCTTGGCAACGAAAAGTTTCCTGAGAGTCCGGAGAATATACATGTTTTGAGATGCAACTTTATGAATATAGGGGTTCGGGCGATTAAAGGCACTGCTCCGGCAAACCGTCATCCCCTGGTGGGAGGTTCAGTACGTTTTTGCCGCTTTGAAAACACAAAAGTACCTGATACTACCTGGCAGTTCAGAGGTGACTATGTATCCGCCATTGATATGATGTATCTGAAGGACTGGACGTTTAGTGATAATGCATTTTATAACATTCGGGGAGCTAATGGTGGAGGACGAGGTGCAATTTTTATCTGGAATCAGAGCCGGAATATAGTTGTGGAACGCAATAAATTTATTGGTTGCGACCGCAGCATCGCCTTTGGAAATCCATCGGAACCAACACACTACGAGCCAGGGACTTTACATAACTACGATGGCATTATTCGCAATAATTTTATTGTTGCCGGTGACAGGCGCGGAAAGGGCATCGAAGTCACCTGGGCCGACAATGTGGAGGTTTGCCATAACACAATTTACGCACCTGAACAGCAGTACCGTGCTATTCACTACTTCCAGAAAGTAAGCGGCCTGAACATTGCAAATAACCTCGTACAGGGAAATATTTTAGGTGAAGGAGATGCACAATTAACAGGCAACCTGAAAGGGAACCTGGATGGTTATTTTATTAGTCCTGCTGTGGGAGACCTGCATCTGACCGTACGTGCTGAGAAAGCTATCGGGAAGGGTACTGAGACTGGTTGTGCTCAGAATGACATTGATGGCCAGGAGCGAAAAAAAATACCAGACATTGGCGCTGATGAATTAAGATGATAATCCGTAATGACTGGACAATTATTGTTGAAAGGTGAAACTGGTATTTTTTATTACCGGCAAAAACTATAAATTTAATGGATAATAAATCATTGCAGTAAATCGGTAGTAAGTTATTTTTACTAAAGTGAAAGAATTGTAAAAGTTTTTCCGGCAAAGGTTTTATAGCAGGTTGGAGTTAAAACCAGTATTGATCTTATAAAATTAAAAATTAAAGTGATGAAAATAATGCAGGAAAGCAGAATTAAAAATCAGTCTGACAGGTATGGTGAGAAATTTAAAATTGTGCTTCTAATTTGTATTTTGATTGCTTTTCAGGGATTTTCACAAACTGATGTGATTAAAATTAATAAAGAGTGTTTTATAAACAACATGAATGTTAATAATGAACCTTGCGCATTTGTAAGTGATGGGAGCAGGCTGTTGTTTGAATGCAATGATGCTCTAAGCGGAAAGTCAAAGTATTATTTTGAAAACAATATATCCTGGAGTGACAAAAGAAGGCACGGTACGGATAATCCCCTTACCGGGCCGGTTTTTATTGAGGGTGCTCAGCCAGGAGATGTATTGGAGATTGAGGTACATGATATCCGGCTTGGCCGGTTTGGCTTTATGCAAAACATGGATAAAAATAAGTTTGTTGAGGGAGCAGAAAGAGAGTATGTTTATCTCGAAGTAGAAATCATCGGGGATGAAATGCTGTACAATGGGAAAAAGATGCCGGTTTATCCAATGATTGGAGGAATGGGCACTGCGGGATTTAAAGAAATGACAACCGGGGAGGTCTGGGAAAATGGAGGCAATATCGATTCACGATTAATAAAGAAGAACTCAAAAGTTTTATTGCCAGTTTTTGTCGAAGGCGCCCTGATTGCAATGGGTGATGTGCATGCTGCAATGGGTGACGGGGAGGTTTTTGGGAAAGGTGTAGAAATAGCAGCTGACATTGAGGTGACCGTGAGAGTTCGGAAAGATATAAAGCTTCAGCGTCCCATGATTATAAATCCGGATTTGATTGCCACTATTGCAACCGACCCGGATGTTCTAAAAGCAAAAGATTTGGCTATAATGGATATGGGCCATTTTCTCGTAAATTATTACGGGTTTAGTTCAATTGATGCCAGTGCATTGATTGGATTTTATGGACATCTGCGCATCGGGCAGATTGTGAATCCTCAAAAAACAATTAAGATGGAAATAGAAAAAAAGTACATTGAACTGTTTTAATCCGTATGCATATTTATTATTCATCGACCGGAAATCCATGAACTGATTTCAGACCATGAATTCGTGCAATAGTTTTTCCATACATATTTTTTCTGGTTTCCTCCGGAACATCGTTGGCATCAAGCATTTTATTGAAACGGATAATGTTTTGGACAAGATTTTCTTCCGCTGCCACTTCATCGGTTGCAAACAAAATATTTTCCCACGCTGGTCCTGCACCTGCTCCTACATGTGGTTTGCCAAGATGAGGTGTCCACCATAAATATTGTCCCCAAAATGCAGGCTCGTGATCTTTTTTAATCAGGGAAGAACCTGAAATATCAAAATATAGATTCGGGTTCAGGCGTGCACCTTCACCTGCTTCGGAATACCAGGGGTTCCCAAAATGTGCGGCATGTATTATCAGGTCCCGGTGCCTTTCAGCAATGGAGGCCACAAAGGCGGGTCGCATACCTGCAAAATTACCCCGGGCATGTATTCCTGTATGCGGAGCTATCGGCATGTTAAACTGTTCGGCAAGTATCCAGATTGAATCGTATTTCGGATTGTCATAACTCCACCCTTTGGTGGCAAACAATTCCCCTAACCCTTTATACCCCATATTTTTCGCTTTTCTGATATCATCCGTTACGGTAGGACTGTCGATATCAATTGCGGCATAAGGTATTACCAGGTCGGGGTGATTTTTTGCAAACTGTATTCCTCTTTCAAGGTAATCCATTCCTACCAGGACACATCCCATCGCCTTGTGGGCAGTAAAGACATCTGTAAACGATTTTTCCCATTCATCTGTTGCCCTGTAGTGAATGTGGGAGTCAATAATAAAATCAGGCCGGGAAGTATTTGGCTTATCTTCCTGATTGCATGCAGTAACTATTAAAGCACATGCAATAATTATGGTAAAGACAAATTGTCGTTTCATGGTATTTATGGATTTAAATTTAGTTGGTCATTATTTCAACTCCCTGATCTTTATATTTCTGAACCAGGCAGCTTCAGCATGGTCCTGAAGGACGATATGTCCTTTCTTTTTCTTCGCAAAGCCTGGGATGTCATTAAACTTGCTCTTTTTTACAGATGAGCTGAAGGCAGGGCTGTTCAGATTATATTCAAGTACTTTTTTACCATTTAGCCAATGCTCCCCATGGTTGTCCTTGAAAATGATACGGCTTGTGTTAAATTCTCCAACAGGCCTGAGTATCTTTTCTTCTGCGGGTGCTGCGAGGTCATACAACGAACCGGTACTGTTTGCCATAGAACGACCTGATAATACCTTATCGTCCATCATCTGGTATTCGAAACCCAATGCACAACCTTTGGGGGGGTAAGCTACTGAAAGTTCTTCCGAAACATTGTACTTAACACCACTGTTACCACCCTCTCCAATTTTCCATTCCCATACCAGCTCAAAATTATCGAAGGTTTCAACAGTAATTAAATCAGCCCCTAAAATAGGCTGGCCATCTGCCTGTCGTGGCCAGTCTGTTTTGGGTAAAATTTTTATTGTGCCATTTTCTACTTCCCATCCATCCGGAGCCTTGTCCATACTAAAACCTCTCCAGCCTTTTAATGTTTTCCCATCAAAAAGCAATTTCCATCCTTCCTTTTTTTCTGCTTTGGTCAAGGAATTGTTTTTAGACGGATTCCTTAGTTGCGCAGGAGAGCTAAAGAAAAATGGAATCAGTATGATGACTAAAAGTAGTTTTTTCATAATAAAACTTTTCTTGCGGTTTTCAATATTCCCCATAATCTCTTTTTTTACAATAATAGGTAAATAAAAGATTTTTTTCATGCCTGAAATGGGAATTTGTACCGGGAAAGGTTATTATATTTTTTCCGGTACAACAAAAGGTGCTCTGTAATCCCTTGTAAGCAATTCATTTGCATCGGGTGCGTTTATGAATTTTTCTGTTGTCCCGTCAAATTTAAGTTCCCTTCCGCCGAGTCTGTATGATATATTTGCCAGATGCACCAGGGAAGCAGAAAGATGTCCTCCCAGAATTGGGTTGATTAAATCTTCTTTTTTGCCGGAGCGTATAACTTCAACGAGGTTGGTAAATGTATTTCCCCTTGCCGAGTCACGTTCTTCGGAAGGCTTGTTATCACCAATTCCGGCACCGGCAAAGGGTTTATCTTCCCAATTACGGAATGCTTTCCATTCTCCCGAATACTCGAGGTATCCTTTTGAGCCGTACAGGATATTGCCTGTCTTAATTTTATTGGCTCCTTCAGTGTTTGTATACCTTCCTCTTGTATCAAAGACATACATTTTTCCATCACTGTATTTAAATACGCAAATCTGGGTATTTGGTGTCTCCTGGAACGTTTTATCGTCCCCGTAAGTTTCAACATCTCCGTAAGCCCTGACTCCCGGATTTCCTTTATGAGTCTGACTAAAACCATACAAATCTCCGGTTGAAAATACTGACACCGGATGTTCATTTTTTTGAAGCGCTGTACGTCCTATATGCAACGCATGCGGGCCGGTATTACCTGTATCTCCGTTTCCGGTGTCCCAATACCAGTGCCAGCAATAGTGGCTTCTTTTTTCGTTGTATGGTCTGTATGGTGCTGGTCCAAGCCACATATCATAGTGAAAGCTCTTTGGAGGTTCACTGTTTTCAGCCATCCCGTATGAATCGCGCCGGTGCAGGCAGAGGCCACGGGCCATATAAACATCACCAATCCCCCCATTTTGCAGAAAATCCAAAACATCACCCGATGGCACACTTGAATTGTGCTGAACCTGCACTTTGTATTTTTCAGCAGCTTCAACCATTTTCCTGCCTTCAAAAATGTTGTGTGAAACAGGTTTTTCCACCAAAACATGTTTGCCTGCCTGGCATGCCCATATCGTAGCCAGTGCATGCCAGTGATTTGGTGTTACAATCGATACAACATCGATTTCCCTGTCATCGTATACTTTTCGTAAGTCCCATTCTGTAACAGGTTTTACACCTGTTTTTTCCAGAACACTTTTCGAACGCGATTCAAACAGCCGTTCGTCTGGGTCACATAGCGTTTTTACTACCACATTGTGACTGTCTTTTAGGCTGCACCATCTGTTAATGTGAACGTTTCCCTGGTTGCGGATGCCAATAATTCCTACATGAATGCGTTCATTGGCACCTATTATTCTTGCATAAGAGGAAGGTGTAAAACCCAATCCACCTATTGCAATGCCTGCTGAACCCAATGCACTTTTTTTGATAAATTCCCTGCGCTTTGTCATTTTGATATTATTTTATGGTTGTCAGATTGCATTTTGTAAAGCTAAAAACAAGGTACGGAAGTTGTTCAGATACCTTTCCGGTTCACAACTAGCCGGTGATACCTCAATATCGCAATAGCCCTTATATCCTGATTTGTCAAGAAGATAAAAAAGTTCGCGCCACGGGTAATCAGACGATAAGTCACGCAGATGTACACATCTTATTTTGTCTTTTACCAAATCAAATTGTGCATCAAGACCCATGCCCTCATAACCCGATGGGAGTCCCTGCCCTGTAAAATCACTCTGCGAGCAGTTCCAGATAACATATACATGTGGGTTGTCAGCATAATCGAGTATTTGTCTGATTACAGGAATATTTGAGGTGCCCTGACCATGCTCTTCCAATCGAACTTCTACACCAAGATTATGTCCTGTAGTTGCACACTCGGACACAGACTTTCCTATCTGTTCCAATATTTTTTTTCTGTTCTTGTTGCCCTCTTCAGGCACTGCATTGGGGAATACCCTTATGCCTTCTGCCCCTACATCCGAAGCAAGCTGAAGGTATTCCTTTGTTCCTTCGATGTTTTTTCTTAATTCAGCCGGGTCTGAATGATGATAGGAAAATGCACTCGCCAGGCTTATGGCAATATTGGCATCCGAAAAGCGCTTTTTAACCTCCTTCCGTTGTGCCCTGCTCAGGTCTGTTTCAACCCCGTGGTTATGTGTAGTACGAAGTTCCACATGCTCCAGTTTGGTTGCATGCAATGTTTCAATGATTGTGTCAATATCCCATGATGCACCTATCAGGTAGGTCATTAAACCCAGCCGAAGCGGGTTCTTGTTCAGTTCAAATGTTTTCTTTTCCCTTAGGAATTCTGACCCTGTATTCAATCCTGGAAGTACAATTGCAGTTGCTGAGGCTGCCGCTGTATTTATAAAATTCCTTCTGGAGAATTTTGGTTTCATAACAATCAATTGATATAGTTAATATTGGATGTTGTATTTTAATCCAAATATAATACAAATCCCATTTTCTATCACCTTTATTTTAAAAGTGATTAAAATTATCAGGCATTCAGTGAAGAAACCAATTATTCATTCTGATTACTGTTACAAATACCCTTTTCCCTGGGGCGTAACCCTACTGTCATTTACATCAACAGCTGCTCAGTCTTCCAAACGTTCTTCCTCCAGTCCGGTTACCGGCACCTTATGTACAGCCGCATATTCATTTATTCTTTCATTCAGTCTGTTTCGCCATTCCGGAAGCTTCAGCCGCTGGAAAGGGGCAATCAGGTAATCGAGCCCTGGCCTGCGATCTGCCCAATGGTCTTTCACATCATCGAGCACATGTACAAAATGGCGTCCATCCACACTTCTTCCTTTTTCATACCTGCTTATTTCCCATGTTTCCTGTACATTTTTCCACATCCTGTTACCCCACTTAATAAGTGATTCCATTTCGTTGCTTGCTTCAACCATTAATGCTACTGCCTCAGCAGGCTTTCCGCTATCAGCCAGGGTGTCGGCACGTAATAACAGTGATTCAGCATTGTTAAGTGTAATTAGGGTATTGATAAAATATCGCTGCAGGTATGCAATCGATAAAAATACCTCCAGGTTGTAGCGGTTTCTTTCCACCTGGCCTATGTACCTGTTCAGTTTATATATCAGATCATCGTTGCTGATTTTCATAGAATGAGCCTTCGTTATCATTTCACCGTAACTTCCCGAAAATGTGGGTTCAATATTTAATGTTCCTTTTTGAGGAATATCCGGCACTTTCAGAATGTCGTCAGTGCGGCGTGTTCCGATTCCCTTTCCGTAGCTGTTCCCGTAACCGGGGCCCCGCTCCGTACTGGTCACCTTATCCCATCCACCGGTAAAAAATTGTGCCCCTTCAATCAATTGATAATAAACAGAGGTCATGTCCGGGCTGTTTTGGCCGTAGAATGCATCCATAAAATCGGCAACGTTTTGTTCAACTGAAGGCCAGTATGGAGTCCATCCATATTGTGTAACAGTAGCCCATCCCAGATGAAAGGTTTCCTCGTGCAGGCCTGAGTCGTCCCATGCTGCGGCAAAAGTGCCTATCGGATTGGCTCCGTCGGCAAGCATAGTACGCACTGTCCCTGCATTTCCTTCCAGCCGGCCGGAATTCCTGCGGTTACTGTTTTGTACCGTAAAATGGTTCGGGAAAAGATATTCTGCCCCCTGAGTGGAGCTGTATGCAAGCTGGCGCATGCCCAGTTTTTGTTCTTCTTTGATAAAGGATTTGGTTCCGCCAATTCCATTTATTATATCTCCCGGTAGCATCGAAACATGTTCTGTCAGCACAGGATATTCCACCCAGGCAATCATTCGCCGGCCTCTGTCGGCCAGCCAGTCATGAGCTTTAACAGCAAAGTCGATCCAGGCAAGGCTTCTGTTTTCATCGTTATAGGGAGCTTCACATTTGTCACAGATTCCGGCGTAATATACCTCATCTGTCGAAACATGGAAGTACTCTACTCCGGGTGTAGCATCTATCATGTCCTGATACATTTCAAAAATCAACTTTATTGCCTCCGGGTCGCACATACATGACTGATAATTTGAACCGTCACTCCTCAGGTGGGCATATTTTTCGTGCTTTAAAACATAAGCCATATGGGCAGGTGACTGGATGTTTGGAACGATTTGAATGTGTCTTTCCAAAGCATAACGTGTCAACTCCTGCATTTCTGCTTTTGTATATGCCCCGGGAGCCCCAATCAGCGGATTTGTAGGGTATTCGTATTTATCTTCCATTTCAAAGGAAATCATATTCACCTTGAAGAATGCGTGCCAGTCGATAAGGCGCTTCAATGCCTCCATCCGTTTTTGATGGTGTTTTGTGTCCCAATGAACAAATCTTAACTGAATTGACGGCCAGTCATTAATTATGCATTCAGGAAGTATCGTTTTCCCTGCAGGGTTTCTTTTTAGTAACTGAAGAAAACTTTGCACTCCATAGTACAGACCTGCTTCACCGTTTCCTGTAATCTCAACCAAACCGGGTGTTACTTTAATTCGGTAACCTTGTTCATTTAGCGCAGGGTCGTCTGTTCCTTTTACTGTACCTGGTTTTATGTCTAGAATTATTTTTTTTGCTGTAGGCTGACCGGCAAGTTTTAAATAATGGAGTTCTGCAACTCCTTCAACAAATCTTTTATATGCAATGTTATCCCTGCTGATTTTAGGATCAAGCATCCATGAATCATCAATTACAACATCTGCATTCCCTAATTCCACCTGTTGCGGAGCGGGAATCAGGCTGAAACCTCTTGCGCGAAGCCTGGTTAAATACGATTCATTTTCATTGTTGCTGCTTTGTGTAGTGTTACTGTAAATTGTGAGAAAGGCAGTAAACAGCAAAAGTAGGCCCTGCTGTTTCAGCAAATTTTTTAAATAAGAATGTTTTTTCATATGATTTAAATTGTAAGTTTTCAATGGTATTCTATGCCTGCCTGTCACGGCAGACAGGGAATTCGCATGAGGATTTTAATAATTCCGGTTGGTGTGTTGTATTTCTCATGCTCATTTCATGATTTGATTGAATATTAAATCCAGGTGATATTTTAAAAACTCATGCAAAAACAACAAGCAGATTTGCTTCCGGTTGATTCCATGTATCCATGCCGGAAAAATGAAAAATCCCAAACATACCTGTGTGCAGATGCATCCGTTTTTTCAGATTATGATAATATAATAAATGTCTTTTTAATATTATTGAAAAAGGTGGTGGCAGTTAAAACCATAGCCTTCCCGGAAGGCTATGGTTTTCTCAATAATACTGAAATAATTGACTGTTAAATCATTTTTGCAGCTGCTTTTTGGGCTTTTTGCATTACGGATTCCATGCTGACAGGTTTTCCTCCTTTTGATTTGCTTTCATCTGCAGCTTCCATAAACGCAAATACTTCCAGGGTTGATTCAGGCTGTAACGGCAATTGGCCTGTCCGGAAATATTCTATAACCTTTACCAGCATTGGATCATAACCAACTAATATGGGTACTTTTTCCTCTATGCCTTGATCTCCGTACACAGTGCCTCCAAAACCGCCCTTTCCCCCTTTGGGAGTGGCATTAAAGATGCCTAACCTGCCGTCTTCCCACGTGCCGATTACAGTATCGGCAACTGAAGTGCTTATGCGTGTAACTTCCTTACAGCCATTCCCCATCAGCGTGAAAAGCGCTTCGATACCATGAATTCCGTAAAATGCCATTTCCAGGTGGCCCGGAGCCAATCCTGCAGGACAGAAGGTGGTTGCAGACAACACCTTGCCAACACCTTCCTTACCATTTGCAAGTTCAACGGTTGCAGGTGTAAACCGCGTGGTAGAACATGAAAATGTTGGGACATTGTATTTTTTTGACGCTTCGAATATAGCTATTGCCCCGGCCAGATTATGAGAAACCGGCTTGTCAATAAATACCCTTTTCCCTGCTTTAAAAACAGGCAGAACTTCTTTCAGATGCCTTCTTCCATCAACCGATTCGAGAAGGATAACATCTGTTTTCTCAAGTAATTCATCAATGGAGTTTACAATTTCCACTCCCATGCTGTCAAGCTTTTCTGTGAATCCTGCCAGCCGGTCGATGCTTGCAGACATATCGGCGCTCCCTTTGGTCGGATAAGCGGCAACTACTTTATATCCTGCAAAATTTGGATCCCCTTTTTCATTTCCCCCGTTAATGGTATTTGTGAAAGCAACCACATGTGAGGTATCCAGACCAATCATACCAATTCTCCCGCCTTTAGCAACATTCCCTGATTGGTTAGCGGAAAATGCCGTTGCCGATAATCCCAGTCCCAGGCCGGTCAGGGCAGAGGTCCGTATGAATTCGCGGCGTTGATATTTTTTTTCCATTATTTTTATTTAATAGTTAAACGAAATATCGTTGTTAAATTCAAACTTTGGGCTCCCAGCCACGTTCATAATCTCTTGACCAATACTTTTTGGCGACAGATTTATTTTTAATACGACCATTGGAAGGATCGATATCCAATGTTTCTCCTGAACGCAGTGCAATATTCCCCAATTGAACCAGCAGAGTGCTTTGATGGCCTCCAAGAATGTCAGCATTCAATTTGGCTCCTTTTTTTATGGCATCAAATAAATTCTGTATATGAAGAAGATCCCCTCCGGGAGATGGATTGCTGCGGTCGGTTGCCTGTGCCTCAATCGTGTTTTTACTTACATCTTTTATCAGGTTATTTTTAAGATCATAAATTTTATATGCATTTTCATCTATCCATAACGTACCTTTATCACCATAAAATATTACTCCAACAGCTTTGCCTTCTGTAGGATACCCATTGCAACTTCTTCCTTCCCACACCATGCCGGTTCCGTTGGGAAAATCCATACTTATAACCTGGGTGTCAGGAGTTTCCTGATCGTCCTTGAAGTGGTACCGGCCACCGGTGGAAGCCACACGGTACGGATATTCCACTCCCAGTCCCCAACGTGCCAAATCAACGAAATGGGTGCCGTTATTTAAGGCTTCACCGGTTCCCCAGTGCCAAAACCAATGCCATGTGTAATGAACTACATTATCTTTGTAAGGCTTCCTGGGTGCCGGACCTTGCCAGAGCTCGTAATCGAGCCAGGAAGGAACTGCGGTTTCTTTTCCAATCCCGATTGACCCGCGAGCCGAGTTGTACCACGATTTTGCAAAATACACTCTTCCAATTGCTCCGCTGTGTAATTCTGCAATTGCTGCAACAATATTTGGAAACGAGCGGCGCTGGTTTCCCATCTGGATTACTGAGTTGTATTTTTTTGCCGCATCAACAAGCAATTCACCTTCCCTCGGATTGTGACTGCAGGGTTTCTCCAGGTAAACATGCTTACCGGCCTGTGCTGCTAAAATTGTTGCCGGTGCATGCCAGTGATCGGGTGCTGCAATTATCAGAACATCCATGTTTTTATCTTCCAGCGATTTCCTGAAATCAGGTGCTTCCTTTGGCCGTGTACCCTGCATCTCTGCAATTGTAGCGATGCATTTATCCATTGCCCTGGAGTCAACATCACTTACATGTGTTATCTCACAGTCTGGCAGTTTTGTGAAATTTCTTGCCAGCTGCATTCCCCGGGAATTTACCCCCATTACACCAACTCCCATACGTTCATTGGAGCCGGGAATTCTTGCGTAACTTTTTGCACTGAATCCGGGCAGAATTCCGCCTAAGGATACGGCAGCCGCCCCTGCTGCCGTTTTTTTAATAAACTCTCTGCGATTGTTATTCATCGTACTTATTTTTTATGTTGAACTCATTTATGGAAACTTAAAAAGCTTTTTGCTGAAACAATCCTTGCTTCTGTTCATTCCATAAAGATAATAAACAAATATAGAAACTAAATCTTCAGGTATTTAATCCCTGAAGAAGAAGTTTCTATAATTGTAAAAATCAACCGGATTATTCGTATCCCGGGTTTTGATTAAAATCAGCTCCCAGGTTTAGATCAATCTGGCTTTGGGGAATTGGCCAGAGGTTGTTGTGATCCTGTATATTGGCGCCCGGCAGCATCGGATTATCATGGTACCTTCTGGTACGCTCAACGAGTTTCCCCATCCTGAGAAGGGTAATCATTCTCATCTCTTCGGCATAGAGCTCACGTATCCTTTCATCCAGTATGTAATCTATATCCACATCTCCGGGCTCAACAGGAGTAGCCTGTGCTCTGTTGCGAACCACATTGATGTCATCGGCTGCTTTTTGAGCATCGTTTAACCCCAGGTATGCTTCTGCCCTTAATAAATAAGTTTCTGCGAGCCTCATGGCATAAAAGTCAGTTGATACAGAACCTCCTCCCCCCTGAGCCGGTGATATTGTAGCCTGAACAACAGGCTCAAAGGTTTTCATGAAAAATGGGAAAATGTAATTTGTTGTATCCTTAAAGACATTCCTGGCCCCTGCAGGATAAATTTCCCATGTAATTTTATGGCCATAATATGCTGATGCGGGGTTGTCAAAAAAGAAATCTCTTTTTATGTTGTGTTTTGCATTCCGGATGTCATTGTCCCAGTCACTTTCCCATACATAATAGTTCACAAGGTTAGTCCCCCGTGAACGGGCAACCGGCCGTCCCAGCGTATCCTGGAATGCATTAACAAATGCATTGTATCCGTCGGGTGTATTTCCCCAACTGAAAGTACGCGGAGCGAATATACCTGACCAGTAGTTGCTGCTTCCCCCAATCTCAAGCAGGGGTTCAAACTGAATAGCCCAGATGGTTTCGGTATTCAGCGGAGGATTTTGATTGTTGTACCGGAACAGGTCCCAGTATACATCGCCCGAACCAAATACATCGTTTTGTGCCCCAAAACGTTCTGTCATCAAAGCATAGCCGTAGTTGTTAATAACAGCAGAAGCAGCATCAACAGCATTTTGCCATTCTTCCTGTGCGAGATAAACCTGGGTTAAAAGGTGAAAAGCTGCACCCTGGGTCAATTTTCCGGGGGCTGCTTCTGTGCCAGGTACCGGCAGATTCTGACCTGCAAAATCAAGATCCAGCTCAATTTGTGTATATACATCTGCTTTAGGAGTTCTTGCAAAATCAACTTTGGCTTCCTTAATTACATCGGTGATGAGAGGCACATCCCCCCAAAGCGTAACGGCAATCCAGTGCGACCAGGCTCTGAAAAAACGGGCCTCTGCCAATGGAACATTTTTCTCAGCATCATTTAGCCAGATTATCTGGCTGTTCGGATCTTCTATGGCTTCAATAATCATATTAGCTTCCTGGATGTGCTTGTAGAGATACAACCACCAAAAACGTATAACACTGTAATCGGGATTTACACTTGTTACGTAATTGGTTAGAAAGCGCTGACCACCGGGGGTTTCACCATCGTAACCCACATCGGTTCCCATTCCGAATAATCCATACGACTGTTGTCCGCTGTTCTGATACCATTTATTACGAATGTCGCCATACATACCAATAATACCCTGGTCAATTCCTGCTTTCGTTGAATAGGCGTTTGAGGAAGTAAGGAAATCAAGCGGTTTCTCTTCCAGAAAGTCATCATCGTTACATCCCTGGAATGCAAGTAACAAAGTAAATGTGAGCAACAGGTACTTTATATAAGACAGAATTCTATTTTTAATTTTCATTGTAATAAAATTTATGGTTATAAATTATCATATAGGTATCTAGAAACTTAGCCGTGCACCTAAAGTCAGACTTCTCATCATCAAATCTTTCTGTCCTGAAGATGGAAAATTTCCAATTTCCGGATCATAACCTTCCCAATTGGTCCAGGTATAAAGATTTTTTCCACTTAAATAAATTTGCAATGCCCGGATATTTGTTTCTTCCAGGATGCTCTGTGGTATCCTGTAGGTGAGAGATAAATCCTGCAGCCGGACGAAACTTCTGTCCTGATAATTTCCTGAACTTACCGACGGATAATTATAAACGGCCGGGGCATTATCCACTCCGTTGTCAGGAGTCCAGGGTGTACGGACTGCCGGCATATTAATCCGGTTGGCGTAATCAAATGCCGAAGTTGCTTCCAGGAGCAACTGGTTGTTCTGGATGAAATAACCATTGCCACCCATAATGGAATTCAGAAGAAATGATAATGTGAAATTTTTATACCTCAGATTGTTGCCGATGCTGAACCTGTAATTTGGTGTGGCATAGCCTACTATTTTTCTGTCTTCACCGGATGTAATCCTGCTGTCGTCGTTTAAATCTGCAAGTCTGAACTGACCGGGATAAAAATTTTGATGTGTTTGTCCGCTGTACAATTCTTCTTCGGTCCATACCCCTCCTGTCCGTTCATAATCATAAATAGCGCTGATTGGTTCACCCAAAAACCATTGGTTGCCTATGTCATCGTTGTCGTCGCCGTAAAGGGTGACTATCTTATCCCTGTTCAGGGAAAATATAAACCTGCTGTCCCAATGAAAATCTCCTTCAAAATTCACTGTTCTCAATTCCACTTCAATTCCTTTGTTTGCGATTTCCCCAATATTGGTCCAGACACTCGTATAACCAGTAGCACCTGGTAATGAACGGCTGACTAAAACATCAAATGTATTTGCCTTATATACATCAATATTACCTGATATCCGGTTATTAAGAAAAGAAAAATCCATCCCTAAATTTGTAGATTTGGTAGTTTCCCATCCTAAATCTTCATTTCCCATGGTGTTGGGAATAATCCCAATGGCTGAAGCAGAACCGAATACATAATTCATATTGGTCATACGTGTTAAGCTGGCATAGCGTCCTATCCCCTGGTTCCCGTTTTCACCATACGACAGGCGTAGCTTTAAATATTCAAGCCAGCTCTCTGCACCGTCCATAAAACTTTCTTCTGAAAGCGTCCATGCTACCGACAGGGAAGGGAAATCAGCATATTTTTTCTGCGCTCCAAATCCGCTAAAGCCATCCCTTCTGTAAGTTCCCGTAAGCAGGTACCTGTTCATTAAAACATAATTCAATCGTGCCATATACCCTACTGAACTTTCCTGCCATGCACCTGAACTCACTGTTGCCTGTTCTGCAAAACTTACATTATTATATCCCAATATTTCATTTGGAAATCTGGAGGCAGTTATACTATCCCTTTCTGCAGTGGTTTTCTCCCTGGTGTAAACCAGAGTGGCATTTATGCGGTGTATATCTGCAAATTCATTTTCATATGAAAAAATATTGTTGATAATCCAGTTTGTTGCACTTGAATTGCCAAGAAGAGCTCTCCCAAGTGCTGTTTCTCCTTCATAGACAGTTCTTGGCTGAAATGTTTTATTGGTATTTCTTCTGTAATTATTGGAGTAATTAAAATCGTATGTCAATCCTTGGATAAAAGGAACATCTACCTGAGCCCAGGTAGTGTAAAACAGGTTCTTTCTTATTTCCTCGTTGTCCATGTTTTCACCCCTCAGCGGGTGCGCCATTAAGAATTCCTCATTGAACTTTATCGGGTAGTTTCCCTCTTCATCGTATTTGCTGGCCAGCGGACTGGCCTGACGGGCTGATGCCATATTTGCCTCTATTCCCGAATGGTCACGGTGTGAATACGATGTGTTCAGTCCCACGGTAACCCAATCTACAACATCCGCTTCAACTTTCCCAGTAAGTGTTATCCTGGAAAAATCATCACCTATCTGAACACCTTGCTGATCAGTGTAGGAACCTGAAACATAATAATTATGGCTTTCGCCTGCTCCTGAAATACTGAGATCATAATTAGACATCGGGGCAAGCTTAGTAACTTCATCTCCCAGTTAATCTCGTTCCCGGCGAGATAGTTCTGTCTTTCATCTTCCGATTTTAATACCCCCAGAACAACTTGGTCGGTAATGGCAGGATAGGCCGGTTTTCCACCCTTGTCATTTGGGCCGGTGGGCATTTGCCGGTACCAGTTGTACAACGATTGCATGTAATTGTAATCAACCAGTTTCATGGCATATTGTTCGGCATTCATTGGTGTCACCGGATGATTTGTATAATCCTGGTAACCATAATAGGTATTAAAATTAATTGAAGGCTTTCCGCTGCGTCCTCTTTTGGTTGTTATCAGCATTACACCGTTGGCAGATCTGGAACCATAGATGGCTGCAGCACTTGCATCTTTCAAAATGTCAACCCTTTCAACATCTGCCACATTTAAATCTGAAATGGAGCCATGGAAAATAATACCATCAACTACAATCAGTGGCCGTGTACTCGCTGATAAGGTGGTTTGCCCCCTGATACTTATAGAGGGTTCTGCACCTGCACCGCTGCCGCCCTGAACATTCAGCCCTGCGGCATACCCCTGCAACGACTGGGTAAGGTTTATATTGGCAGTGGGAGGTATGTCATCCATATTGATGCTCTCAACTGAACCTGTCAAATCGCTTCTTCTCATGGTTCCATAACCCACAGCAACTACTTCTTCCAGTCCAATCGATTCTTCTTCCATTCGCATGTCTATCCTGCTCTGGTTTCCAACAACCACTTCCTGGCTCCTTAACCCCACAAATGAAAAAACGAGTGTAGCATCCTGAGGGACATTGGTCAATGAAAATTCACCACCCGAATCTGTTACTGTACCACGGGTTGTTCCTTTCACCACTACAGTTACTCCAGGCAACGGTTGTCCTGTTTGATCAGTGACTGTTCCTGAAACAGTCCTTTGTTGCGCATTGGCATGGATAAGAGCCATAATTAAAAAAAGGCACAGCAGAATACCACGCCTTCTTATCATTCCGGATTTCTTTTTGTTCATAGATAATAATTTTTTGATTTTCAAATTGTTAAATAAATGTTTAATGAAAAGTGCAAAAGATTTCAGAAAATATTACTTTTTCATAGGCATGAATTTTTATTAATCATTGCTCAATTTATTAATAATTATTTGAAACAGTTAGTAATATTTAACATTTTTTTTTACAAAAAAAAATCACTGAAAATATTATTCAAATCGGAAACCCGCGCCCGCAGCGGTTTTAGGTTAACAATTTTTACTTGCATACAGCAGCCGCTTATAATGCGCTGAAGGGAATTTTATATATGGTTACTGACATAGGATTGATTTCACACAAAGTACGGCCGTGTCGCAGCAGGGAAGAAGTCCAGTCAAAAGATATATCAGACACCATCCAAAGTCTGATTTTATTCGTAGTTTATTCGATGTTTATTCGATACAAATTCGCGATTTTGCGAATTAATAACGAAGTAAGTACGAAAAAACATCAAATAAATATGGGAGAAAAGGTAACTTTGAACTGGCTTTATCATATCTTTAGCTGCTGATTAAAATTCACGGCTTTCAGCTGCTGATTGTAAGATTGCCCTCGTAACGTTCATCTGCTGACTCTGGTTCAGCTGCTGAATCACCTTTTACCTGCAAAAAGGAAAAGGAAGCAGCTAAGGGTTACACGTACCGGATCATCAACCCGAAGCAACAGTATTCCTTATAGAATAAATAAGACAATGCAGATACTATTAAGGCAATTAAATGGCTTAAGGGTTTTTTTGGAAAGTAGTTTTACAGGAAATAATCCGGTTGATGCAAGGAATTATTACGAGTGAATATTTCATCTTGAAAATATTCCTGCAGAGAATTTATTTCTCAATCATTTCTTTCAGCAGGGATAAAAGTTCAGCAACTTTTTCAGGATATTTTTGATACAGGTTAGTGCTTTCCTGCACATCTTCTTTCAGGTTGTAGAGCTGACCTTTTGGGCCTTTTTTTTCAGGTGTGAGTTTCGACGGATGTGAAAACCCGCCCGAACCCAGGCCATCAATGTATTTCCAGTCGCCGCTGCGAATGCTGAATAATCCGCCGGAGGAATGGTGTATCATGGATTCGCGCACAGGATGGTTTAGTTCTCCGTTCAGTACTTTCAAAAAGCTGAAACTGTCTTCTGCATGTTGTTTGCGGGGGGCTTGCCCGGTGAGGTCACAAATCGTTGCAAAAAAATCGGTGAGGCTGATGAGGTGTTTGTATTCTGTGGGTTGTTTTATTTTTGCCGGCCATGAAATAATTAACGGTACCCGGTGACCACCATCCCAGATATCTCCTTTCTGGCCCTTGCGGCCCTGATTGGAATCGTGGGCATACAGCTCAATTTCTTCCTCAGGCCAGTAAGCGCCGTTGTCGGATAAAAAAATCAAGAGTGTATTTTCAGCTATTCCTTTCCGGATAAGTGCCTCTTTAATTTGCCATACTGCGTCATCGATGTCCAGAATAAAGTCGCCGTAAAGTCCGACGGATGATTTGCCTTTTGCCTGCTCTGTGGGCAACCACGGAGTATGCGGACCGGTTAACGGGAGGTAAAGGAAAAAGGGTGTTTTGGGATTTCCGGTTACATGCCTTTCAATGAATCCGATGCCTTCCTTTACAATTTCAGAGTGGCAGTTTTCTACCCTGAACGATTTTGACATTTCACCCTGCCGCCACCAGACTCCTTTTTCCCAGTATACTGCAAGGTCGTTGGTGTGTTTTTTATCCCAGGCATAACGGGTATCTTTCAGTCGGGCAGGGTAGTGGTCAGTGGTCAGGATTACCTCCGGGTCAATTACTTTGTGATTACGGAGAAACATGTATGGAGGAATGTCAAGCGAGGCCGGATGGATGAAAGAGTAATCAAAACCGTAATCATTCGGTCCCCCGGTAATTTCTTTTGAAAAATCAGTATTTGAATAACCTGTTGTTTCATCAAGGTACGGTTCCCCCAAACCGGTCCTGGTCTGCCAGCCTAATCCCAGGTGCCATTTGCCAATGCAGGCAGTGGTATACCCTGCGCTTTTAAGCACTGATGCAAGGGTTTCTCTTCCTGCTTCAATAACTGGTTTATGAAAACCTGAAATTCCCCGGGAAGCAGCTTCCGAACGAAAAGCATACCTTCCGGTAAGAAGTCCGTACCGGGAAGGTGTGCAGACGGATGCACCAGCATGTGCTTCCGTAAAGGTAATGCCTTCTCCGATTAATTTATCGATGGCAGGAGTCTGTGTCTGTGCTGACGGATTCAAACCGCTTACATCACCGTATCCCATGTCATCGGCAAATACAAAAATGATGTTGGGCCTTTCCTGTGCTTCAGCACGAGATGGCAGTAAGCTTGCAGCAATGAAGGGAACTGTCTTTAAAAGAAGTTTTGAATTCATTAATTTTTTGCGGTTATGATTCAGTTGGCAGTTCCTTATACCAACCTGAAATTTTTTACCTAAATTCCTGACTCTGGCCGGCTGTATTTTCCCCGGTTGTGAAAAGAATGATTAAAAGGAATTATAAAATCCTCCTAAATCATTCTTATCACTTCACCTTCGTACAAACGAAGGTATAAATTAATTTGCTCAGGAAATTAATTAAGCTCTTTCAAGGCTTCCGGGAACTGAAACAAGTGCTTTGTCAATAAACCCAATGTTGTCCATTAAGAAAATATCAGGACCTAGTTTCATATCCGAATTCATCATCTCATCGTAGGTAACTTCTTTACCTGTATAAGCCGAAACCCTGCCCATAATAGCTACCATGTTGGAAACAGCTGTTTGCTCAGCTTCGTTGAAAGGGATATTCTGCCGGATGCATGTTATCCAATTTATATGTTCCTGCACATATGGGCTGGTTTCAGATTTTTCCGCAACAAAAAGTTGTTTTCCGGCAGAATCAATAATCTGCGGAGTATGACCCACTGTAGTTGCAATGGCTTTTGTGCCGTGAAAAATTTCATAAACGCCGTTTGCACATCCGTTTATCTGTCTGCACATACTGTGGACGTGACGCCCGTCATTGTAAACATAATCAATGCTGAAATTATCGTATTGGTCACCGGTAACTCTTCGCTGTCTTGAACCAAATCCAACAGCTTTTACCGGATGTTCCCCTATAAACCAGTTGGCTACATCAAGGTTATGGACATGCTGTTCAACAATATGATCGCCCGAAAGCCAGGTCCAGTTGACCCAATCACGGATCATCCATTCCATTTCACTCCAGGACGGGTTGTTATCGCGGTGCCAAAGCTTGCCACCATTCCAGTATACATTGGCAGAAACTATATTTCCGATGGCATTGTTATTGATTTCTTTCCACAGGTTAATATAACTGTGTTCATGCCGGCGTTGTGTTCCGGTAACTACTTTTAATCCTTGTGATTCGGCCATTTTAGCTGCGGCAATTACCTGCCTGATTCCTGTTGGGTCAACAGCAAGAGGTTTTTCCATGAAAACATGTTTACGTGCTTTAACAGCTGCTTCAAAATGGTCCGGTCTGAATTTCGGTGGTGTAGCCAGAATAACAACATCCACGCCTGCATCAATTACTTTTTCATAGGCATCAAATCCGACAAAGCATTTTTCAGAAGGTACTTCCACACCTTTTTCCTTTTTAAGTTTTTCATTCAGATTATTGATGCGGTCCAGAAATACATCACCCAGAGCCACGATTTTAAGATTTGGGCCGGCGTCCAGGAAATTTATGGCAGCGCCTGAACCACGTCCGCCACATCCTATAATCCCTGCTTTTAATTCCTGTCCTTCAGGAGCTGTTTCCAACATTGGCGGAAGTTGGTAGTCCCGGTTTTTAAAGCCATAGATGTCAATCGATTCTGAAGCTTTTCCTCCTCCGGCACATGATGCCATTGTTCCTAATCCCATGGCACTGGCTGCCCCAACGGTAGCGGCACCTGATAAAAATTTGCGTCTCGATAAATTATTACTGCTCATAGTTTATAAATTTAATTTTTTGTTTTTGATTATAAAGTTAGATAATAAACGTAAAAATGAAATAGTTTTTTGAATTAACTTGAAGAGGGAAGAGGGAAGAGGAAAGACGGAAGTCCGAAGCGACAAGTGGGAAGACTTACTGCCAATTTATATTGATTGACAAATTGTTTTCAGTGCATTCCTGACCTCAGCGAGGTCACATGTTTGTAGAAAAAGGAATCCCCCATGATTCTCCGACCCCGGAGCGCAGCTGATTCTGCTGGTGAAACAGGAATATTGGAAAAGTTCAAGGTCTGTTGGCAATTCTATTCAGAACTTTTGTTTGTAAAAAAAAACTACTAATTTTATCATATAATACTGTAATCCAGCAGTCAAAATAAAAAAAAACGGAAATAATTGACAAAACCATTTGTTTTATTTTTTATCTTTGCTTAACTTGTAAGGCAATTAACCATATAATCATGCCCCTGCATATCTACCAGTGCAGGCCGCCAAAAGTTCCTTAAAATGGAATCACTTATTTGCAAAAATTGTTATAGATACATAATACTCAGCGAGATATTTTTATTGGTGTCGTTGTTCTTAAATGCACAAAACAGTATTGGGGAGCTTCAGCGCTGGGATGAGAGGATGATTAATGAAGCTGATGTCTGGATGAACCTTTTACCTTACTACAATTATGGAGATAAAACATCGTGTTGGCCTGAAAGGAAACAGTCACTGATGAAAATAGTTAATGAGTTCCCCGAAAGTCAGTGGGTGGACGATGCCCTTTTAATGATGACAGATGAAAAAGCTGTTATCGACAATAATATCGATGCGGCAATTTCTGAGCTAAGAGAAATTCAAAAAAATTACCCGGATGAAAGTACGATTATAGATTTTTGGTACTATCCAAGAGGGTGTCTGATTAGTGAAGCCTGGTTGATGTGGGTTCCCGGCAGCCTTGTTGTGCCTGATGGGAATAACAATGTGATAAATACAACCCCTTTTGACAGAGATAACGTTATTGACGAACTGGAATTGGAAGCCATAACTTTTTTCGAACACCTGGAAAAATATCCCCATCGAACAAAGGATGTGGCTCAATATATAATCGCATTAATGCTCAGTCAAAAAGGTGATTTTGAAGGTGCAATTCATGAACTGGAGGCTTTACTGGCTGACAAAAACTTGCAGGAAATAAAAACAATTGATTACGAAGCATCAAAATTACCTCACGGATATTTGATTGAGAGTGTACCTCCATATGACCGTCTTCCACTTACAAGAGTTGAACTTTCGGCCTGCAATTTATTGCTTGGCTTATATCCACTACAAAATGAGGATGAAAAATTAATGCAATTATCTGATAAAATAGCAAATGAATTTAGCTTTGATGGCTGGTACTGGTTTATCAATAAAAAGCTTGGGAATATTTATGCTCAACATAACCAGACAATAAAAGCATATGAACAATATCAGCTATCCATTGAGGGTATAAAAAATCGATGTAAAAATCTTGGTGAAAGACTTGAAGTTTTATATGAAAATGGATTAGCAGTAAAACCTAAAGACTTTATTAGTTGGGAAGATCAGGCTTTAAGGGCTTATTCCATTGATATTGCTGAACTTGAAAGGCTTCTAAAGAATGTTACCACTGAGGTTTCAGGTAAAAGAATGGCACAAGCTGAAACAACATGTTTTTTCTCCGGGAATGGTTTAAAGATTGAAAGAAAGAATGATTTACCCTATCACTTAACCATAACAACTTTAACCGGGCAGGTTTTGCATACCGGTGAATACAATGAACGATACCTGCATTTAACGGGTTTGGGAATAAAACCGCAGGCTTTATATCTGGTTACCGTTAGCGATAGCAAAATCAGGAAAACATTTAAGCTTTTTAACCGATGAAAAGTAAATAATTAGCAGGTGAGCGCAAGTCACCAGCTAAATTGAGAATAAATTTAAATGAATAAATCAATTCATTAACCGGAATATGAAGAATCTGAATAAATTGATATATCTACTTATTTTCCTGGTTATAATTTCATGCAGGAAAGAAGATGAAAACTACCCTACAGAATTGGCCGGCGTGGTTTTGTCTCAATTGGATGTCTGTGATAAATATATTTTCCCGGTTCAGGGCGAAGAATTAAAACAACTTCCGGATATGATGTCAAAAGTAGCTGCATGCCAGATTCCTGAAGATACGTTGAAAAATATGTGTACCACTGGCCTTGTGGATACCTACTATGATTACCCGTTATTATTTGTATCAATTTTCCCTCATGATAATAAAAAAAATGCGATGGAAATGTTAAAAGATAATTTTAACGGATTGCAGGAATTAATTTCACGCGAGGACTGCACGGAAAAACTAATAGCAAAATACGAACAGGTTGATCCTGCAGATAATTTACCATATATGACTATCGAATTTATGGAAATTACCCTGGCTTACGATTCTATTTGTGCAATATTCAGTGCAGAAGAACGGAAAACGCTTATTAGGCTTGGTTTAAAAAAACTGGATGAAAAAAAGGAGTATTACTCTAAAGTTCTTATAGATGACGACAAACATTCTGTTTGCAATACTTTATATCTTATTGCAAATGTATTATACCAGGAGAATTACCCGCTGCTTCTGGAATGTATTGAACAAGATACGGCCTGTAATTGCGGACAAAATCTCTTAGTCGGAAAAGTATTTTATGGATGCGACAATAAAATACAGGAAATAGCCCAATCATTTTTGGAAGATAATTAAAAGATTTCCAAAGAATGCGCGATGCATTTACAATAAACGCTGATGTTCCCCCGCTCCCGCGCGATTGCATCGCGTGGTTTAATGAAAGTTATCTCTTAATTTTATGTTTCATCAGCTATTATTTGAGCAGTTTTTGAAAGCAGGCAGTTAATCTTCAAATGTTATCGGGGGTTTGAAGCGGTTTGAAGACGGAAGACTGAAGACCGAAGACCGAAGAGGGAAGCTGGAAGTCCGAACTGTGGATCGGGGATATGCAGGTTAGTGTTGTATTGCCGTTGGATTTATCCAACGGTTTTGAAAACAAATTATAATCAATAAAAGTTTCTAACATACTGTTTAAAAACTCCTTTGGTTATTTTATTCATTTTTAGAGGTATTTTTTTGCCACCAAGGCTCAAAGACACAAAGAACAATCACTAAGCCTTTGTGAATCTTTGTGTCTTTCTGTTTTTGTGGCATTTCTTATCGATTTATTAAAACCTGAGAATTTCATAACTTCTAACACACTGTTTAAAAACTCCTTTGGTTGTTTTATTCATTTTTAGAGGTATATTTTTGCCACCAAGGCTCAAAGACACAAAGAAGAAATCACTAAGCCTTTGTGAATCTTTGTGTCTTTCTGTTTTTGTGGCATTTCTTATCGATTTATTAAAACCTGAGAATTTCATAACTTCTAACACACTGTTTAAAAACTCCTTTGGTTGTTTTATTCATTTTAGAGGTATTTTTTTGCCACCAAGGCTCAAAGACACAAAGAAGAATCACTAAGCCTTTGTGAATTTTTGTGTCTTTCTGTTTTTGTGGCATTTCTTTGTCGATTTATTAAAACCTGAGAATTTCATAACTTCTAACACACTGTTTAAAAACTCCTTTGGTTGTTTTTTTTATTTTAGAGGTATATTTTTGCCACCAAGGCTCAAAGACACAAAGAAGAAATCACTAAGCCTTTGTGAATCTTTGTGTCTTTCTGCTTTTGTGGCATTTCTTATCGATTTATTAAAACCGAGAATTTCATAACTTCTAACACACTGTATTTCATTTAAGGAAGTTTTTTTTGACAATAGAAACTTAAATGTTCTAAAGTTAAGGGCTGTAGCACAAGCTGAAGAACCTGTTGATAATTATTATGAAATAATAACTTACCAATGCCCCATATGTGGAGAATTGGCATATAAATGTGTTTTGGTTTCTTATCCATCAGAATGTAATGTTATTGATCATATATGTTGAAAATAAATAATTTATGAAGTTTATTTCATTTCTTTTTTAATAACCTCTCAGGTTGGTTTAAAAATACTTCCTTTATTTCAATGACCGATTTTATTTGATACAATTCCTGGAGGTATAATTCTCACATTAGATGGGCCAGAGACAAAGTTGGTGTCTTTTTGCCGCACCAGGAAAAGTTTCCAGGACTGTTACAAACTCCCTGCTTGGTGAAATTGCGATATAGGTTGTATATATTGTCTGCCAGGTCCATAATACTACCCAATTTTAGGACCACTGGTAAAGTTGAAAAAAACAATTATTTTTAACCAGTGATTTATGAGAAAGTCAAAAAGAAATTTTCAGCCGCTTTTAAAGCAAATGTAGCCATTGAAGCGCTCAAGGAGCGTGAAAGATTGCTTCGGTTAATGGGCTTAATGGCCATTTACCCAAAACGGAACCTGAGTAAACTGGGCTTGAAAAAGATTGCAAAAACGTTAGTTAGAATCCAAAAAATAAAACATCATGCAAAAAATCAATTTATTCGTTCTTTCATTATTATTCCCTGCAATAGTTTTTGCACAGGAATTCAGGCCTCTTTTAGACCCTACAGTAGCTTGCTCTTATGGAAGTCCTGATAATTTTGTAGATTGGGAAACGAATAAAACTAAATTAGTTCAATACTTTATTATTGTAGAAAAAATGCCTAAGTCGAAAGCTCCATTAAGTGAGATTGAAAACATACTTAAGGAAAATGTTCTTTTCATAGAAAGGGAGCTGAATCAAGAAGGTAAAGTAGTAATTCAATTTTTGGTTAATTGTGAAGGCAAGGCAGGAGATTTTCAAATAGTTCATTGTCCAGCTGAAATGGCAAATATTTGTTGCCAGATATTCAACGTTTTAAAAAATAATCTTATTGAATGGGAAGCTGGAGCTCAAGGAAAGCAAAATGTTGATGTACTTTTAAAAATAGTGATTGAAGTTAATAAGGGAAAATTAAAAATAATTGGATACCAGTTGTAAGGTAGAACCACCGGTGTCATCTTGCAGGAAAGGGCGTGGAACCCAGGAACCTGCATGGCAATGCAAATTGAAATTTACAATGGGTACATCCCAGAGACAGAATAACAAAGTGCCATGCGGAGACGGACTGACCCCTAGTAGTTATGAAGTTTCTGTAAGGGAATGGAGCGAAGGGGCAAGGTTATACAGTATCATAACATTTAACAACTCTGGAAAGAGGATGAATTTATGGAATGAGACAAGATCAGTACCCGTAAGCCGCGAAATGGTATAGGCAGCTCTCGATAGTTTGTCTCCAGTTAAAATAAAAAAGAAGGCAGAAAAGCAAAGAGTTTATTCAATAGGATTAACTTATATTGCTAATTTGCTTTATAACAATAATATATATGAATTTAAAAATACTGTAAATTTTTGTCATGTACTTAGAAATCATATAAAAAAATTTCCGAGTTGCTATTGGGAAAGTACATTTGTATATATCGAAATTTAATGCGTAATATTGAATAAATAATTTCAGATGAGCATATTTGCATATAAACAATTAAATAAAATGAGAAGAAATTTCCTAATATTAATCGGTTTGTCTATTTTGTTTTTAAATAGTTGTTATAATAATGAAAAAGAAATTATTAACAGTAAAGTAGAAACTATTTCAGTTAATCCTAAAGAAGAAGGTGCTATAATCGCTTCTGAAATTATTGAAGATATTTCTTTTGTTCCTCTTGAAACAAATAGAATATCAATTTTAGGAGATATTGATAAAATTATATATCATAATTATCATTTTTATATATTAGATAGATTTAAACAAAAAGCAATTTTTGTTTTTGATAAAAATGGAAAATTTTTAAATAAAATCGGAGTGTTAGGAAATGGACCTGGAGAATTCAATGATCCTGCTGATTTTATTATAAATAACAGTAGCATTATAGAAGTTTTAGATAGGTTTCATAAAAAAAAGATATATTTTGATTTGAATGGTAAATATTTAAATGAGAAAAAAATAAATATTTATGCATCAAAATTACATCAAGTAAAGACAGATGAATATGTGTATTATCATTACAAGCCTGAGCATAATAATTCACAATTTCATTTAACCTTGATAAATGAAAATGAAGGTTATTTGAAAGAATATTTACCTAAAAATGATGCTTTTCTTTATGCATCAGATTTTCAAAATTTTTCATCAAGTGAGAAAAATTTATACTTTTTTAAATCATTTGATAATTATATTTATAAAATTTCTAATGGTAAATTTGAGCCTGCATTTTTTTTAGATTTCCAATCTCAGTTTATAAAGCAATCTGATTTTAAAAATGCAAAAGATACTTATGAAAAAATTAATGTCTTAAATTCTATCCCTGTCATAACAGGTATCAATAACTTAATTTTTTTACATAATCATTTATTTTTTGTATATTTTTTTAATAAAAAAAAGCATTTTAATCTAATCGGTAAATAAAACTGCACACTTTTTCGTAATTAAGAGTACACACTTTTTGGCAACAATGGTGCACAGTTTTTTGCCTTTCCGAACGCGTTC
>JAWLGR010000076.1:0-10104 GCA_041684965.1 Mariniphaga sp. | reverse complement strand
TGGTGTTGATATCACTGATTCAGAATGGATTCCCGTTCCACGTTTGTACAGTGACTGGGAGCCTTACCGTGCTGTTTTCTGGACCGTTGGACACCACGGAGATGTAGTACTGGATGAAACCACACTGGTTTCGGATGTACTGGATGTGGACTGGGACAATATGACCATTACCGCTCCCTGGGGTACACGGAACAACGACGATTTGGTGATGCTGTTCGATAAAGTACCCGGACTGGCATGGCATTATGATTTGTCTGAAGCCCGCGAGGACTCGGCCTACAATTCGGCCCGTACAGGCGACAAATTAACCTTTTATGCATGTGGAAATACGCTGTTTACAATTAATGGTGAACTTCCTGCCTTCGATATTATAGTGGAAGAACCAGGCCCGGATGCTAATATTGTTATGTCGAAATATGATCTAGACTGGGACCCTGAAGGAAGTTTTTATCCAAACGGAATTAATTCCGGCGAAGGAGAATATTTTGATGTTACTGCCGGCAATCCGGAAATGGACACCATAACCGATGGGCTGTTCGGAATTGATTTTGCCACACGGGTTGATACCCTTTTCAAATACCTGGAAAAGGCCCCGAAAGCTGACTGGGAAATTGTTTGGGTAGATGGCATGGAACGTACCGATCTTAAAAATGGCGACATTCTGAAAGTGACGGCTGAAAGTGGGGCCGTAAAAGAGTATTACATTAAAATGGACAAATACAGGGCTAGCCATGACTCCGATTTAAGTGCCATTACATGGCCTGATATTCCGGAATGGATGAAGGGACTTTTCGGCTGGGTTGGTGACACCATTCCGAATTTTGGAAGCGCTGTTTATAATTATAACGTTCAGGTGCCGGCAGAAGTTACCGGAATTCCTGCACTTCTTGCCAAAACTGCAGATATCAATGCAGATGTGAATGTTCAGAGGGCAAGCAGCCTTTCCGGCACCGACGAACAAAAAACAGTAAAATTCGTAGTTACTGCCGAAGATGACACAACAGAAAGCATCTACAACGTAAAATTGGAAAAAGAATTGAGTTTTGACGATATTCAACCATTTAGCGCTGAACCGTTCTTATCAGAACTAATTGTTCAGGACCAGTGGGCCAATGGTTTTCTTGAAATTGCCAACCCGGGCAACCAGCGACTCGACCTGAGTGATTATATGATGGTATTTGGATATGTGGACCAGACAGGAGCTATTACAAGCTGGTCAGGTTCAGATGACTGGGGTGCAAGATACCGTAAATATGTTCCCGGATACAAGTGGGTAGATGAAAGCAACTGGGCCGTATCACCCGGAACTTTGGTGGAAGACCTGAATGTGAGCCCGTTTGTTGAACCGGGTGATGTTTTTGTTATGGGGCATATAAATGGTACAGGCCAAAGCGGATATCCATGGTGGGCTAGCGAAGCATGTGATATTATTTTAAACTCGCCTTATAACCCATGGGGAGAATCTTATACCGAATGGGCAAGTGCAGCTCATGAATGGGTCGGTGGAACATTTTATTTGTTTAGAATAGAGAATGACTCCATTAAACAGGGCTTAAAACCAGCCAATGATCCCAACGATTTTGAATTAATTGAAGTATTTGGATATGGTGATGGAAGCGACTATGTGGTTGGAGGAAGAACGGTAACCCAGCTTACAGGTTACATGAGAAAGCCTGAAATTACGCAAGGGAATCCCATATTAGGTGATTCATTTGGCACAACTCCTGAAGATTCGGAATGGACCTGGACAAGTGATGCAACCTGGTCTGCAAGGGGTTATGGCTGGCCATATAATATATTAATGATAACCAGCGATTTGGGCAAACATTACTTCATACCGCCAACTGATTATATGTCAACCATTTCATCCATTGTTTACAAAGTAAGCGACGGGTATGTACTCGAAGACATCAGAGGGGTTAAAACAGGAACAACGGTTGATGAATTCCTTGGAAACATTATCAAGAAAAATGAAGGGCAAACACTCACACTCAAAGCAATGGCGGGTGGCTCAACCTTAACAGGAGGAGACTTGCTAAGCATGAACGATACACTTGTAGTGCTTTCAGCCGACGAAACAAATACCACAAAATATGTTTTGAATGTTACTGAGGAAGGGTTAAGTTCTGACGCTTATCTTACTTCAAACCTTTATGACATTAAGGTTGACGTTGATCCAAAAAGCGCAGGCGATGCCCATGCCGGATCAGGAACTATCTCAGGATTTGATTATGGTACACAGCTTCGTACTATTATAAATAACATTGAAGTTCCGTTTGGAGCTATCATGTCAGTTATTGACAACGAAGGAGCCTATGTGCCGCTGAAACGGATGAACTTTGACACTGCCATGGTAAATGTTACGGTTAATCACCATACCTTCTTTGAAGTGGTGGCCGAAGACGGTATTACTACAATGGTTTACCAGTTAATGCCAACTGTATCGCAATCATCCGCCTTTGTAATTTCAGATGTTTACTCAGTTGTTCAAAGGGACTTGCTGATTCAGTTTGTTCCGAGAGGAACCAACGCTGAAGTATTCCTTTCAAATGTTATTCCTTCATTGGGCGCTACCATGAAACTGGTTGACAAAATGGGACATGAAAGGACCATTGGCAATATTGCACAGGATGACAAACTGGTAGTAACAGCACCCGATGGCGTTACACAGGTTGTTTATTACCTGGCTATGCTGCGGAATGAAATAAACCCGCTGCCTAACTATCTTGCTTATGTTCTGTCGAATATTTACACTGTTGATCAGAACGACATGGTAATTGTGGGACAAACACTTACTGCAAGTACGTTGGTATCTGACTTCCATAACAACATTACTGCTTCGTTTGGAGCAACTGCTGTTGTAATGGACATAAATGGCAATGTGAAAACCACCGGCGACCTGGACGATGGAGACTGGCTGCAGGTTACTTCTGCCGATGGGAAAATTAAAGTAGCTTATGCACTTGACCTCGATTTAACTACCGCCGACAAACTGGCTGAAGGTGAAATCCTGCTCTACCCGAACCCAACAACCGGAAAAGTAAACATTAACGGTTTGGAACTGGGAACCCGCGTTCAGGTATTTAACCAGGTTGGTGCAATGATCCGCGACATAAAAGCAAACCAAAGTATTGAAACCATTTCGTTGGAAAATCAGGCTTCAGGAATGTACCTGATTGTTCTTACCAAAAATGCTAAACTACTTGGTCAGTATAAAGTAATTCGCAGATAATATTCTTAATGATTATTGAATTAAATAAGAGCCTGTTTTTGCACAGGCTCTTATTTTTTTAAAACACATGAGTTTTGCCATGATAAACTGTTGAACAACTAATAATTTTATAATTTTCATGAACAGAGAAACAATTAAAACACTTATTCTCTTTGCATTCTTAGTCAGTTTTTATAACCATGCTGATGCCCAGATTACCCCTTTCGAGGCCATTGCACAAATGAAAAAAAACATTAACCTGGGTAACACACACGAACCGCCAACCGAAGCCGGATGGAACAATCCCAAAGCGGAGGAATATTATTTTGATTTATACAAAGAGGCGGGCTTCCATTGTGTTCGCATTCCGGTAAGGTGGGATAATTACACCGGAAAAACGCCGCCCTATAAAATTAATGACTACTGGTTAAACAGAATTGAACAAGTGGCAGACTGGGGATTGGAGCGCGGATTGTTCATTGTAATAAACGCACACCATGAAGAATGGATTAAAGAAAATTACAGCGAAACCAACAAAGCGCGGTTCGACAGCATTTGGTCACAAATTTCTGAACGGTTCAAAAACAAATCAGAAAAACTTATCTTTGAAGTTATTAACGAACCATACGGGTTAACACGCATCCAAAACGACGATTTACATGCACGCATACTTTCCATAATAAGAAAAACAAACCCCACCCGTCTGGTTATTTTTCAGGGGCATAACTGGGGAGGCTCCGAGGAGTTGATTACTGCTGCCATTCCCGATGACGAATACCTGATTGGTTCATTTCATTCGTACGATCCGTACCTGTTTGGACTGGAAGGTGAGGGAACCTGGGGTTCTGCTGCCGATTACGATGAACTGGACCGAAAATTTAAAACAGTGGCCGATTGGTCGGAAGAAAACAATATACCTGTCTTTTTGGGAGAATTCGGCGCCATTAATAAGGGCGATTACAATTCGCGTATGCGCCACTACCGGGCATATATGGAGCTATCGTACAAATACGGTTTTGCACCGGCTGCATGGGACGATGGGGGCAATTTCAGAATAATGGAACGCGAACAAAAGGATTGGAATGAAATTAAAGATATTCTGATTTATACCAATGCAAAGTCACCCAAACCGGCAGTGGTAGTTTTTCAGGATTCCATCATTAGGGTTAGCTGGTCCCAATATGTTTACAACCACGATAGTATTTTAATCCAGCGAAAGCTGGGAACTCAAAGGCACTTTAGCACCCTGGCTGCCATGAAACCCGACACCGCACTTTTTTTTGATATAAAACCTGAGATAAATAAATATTACGATTATCGCATCATCGCACATTACAACGATACCACCGACTTCTACTCGCAGCCGGTCAGAGTATTTTTTCCGGCATGGACACGCCCCGTGAGAGTTCCATTTCACGATACCCTGCAGGTCATTCCGGGCAGAATTGAAGCTGAAGATTTTGATGAAGGAGGAGAAGGTTTCACTTATCACGATTCAGACGGCATAAATTCACCCGGTGAATACAGACCAAATGTGGGTGTTGACATTTACGACCGGTTGGGTGAGGGATATCATATTGGAAATGCCCTGCCGGGTGAATGGCTCGAATATTCAGTATATGTAAAAACTGAAGGCTGGTACAACGTTTCCACTCATATTGCCACTTATTATGGTGGTGGGAAATTTCAAATAGAAGTAGATACCGTTTCATCCGGTCCGGTTACCGTAAAGGCAAGTAACAGTCCGTTAAATACAATCCAAATCACCACAAAGATGTATTTATATTCAGGAGAACAAATCTTCCGGTTCTCCATTCTCGAAGGACCATCTTTCAATATCGATAAGTTTGATTTTGAATTGGTTACAGGAACCAGTTATCTGACAAATAAGAGCGAAACCGGATTTACTGCATTCCAAAACCGAAACCGGGAATTGGTTATTCATCAGAAGTCAGGCAAAAAATTGGAACAGCTGCGCATTTATACTATAAGTGGCACATTGGTTAAAGCCATCATACATCCTGAAAATGAATTGAAAATTTCAACTTCCGGTTTTACCCCCGGAATATACATTCTGCATGGCAGTTTCAAAGAAACAAAACATACTGAAAAAATAATTATTAAATAAAAACCACAATGACAAAGAAGCAACAAAGCTTTTTTCTGCCATCATTCTCGCTTTCCACATGGTTATTTCTGCAACCTGGCCGGCTCAGCAAAGGCATCCCCTTTATCGGAACAATACTATTTGAAATGAACCAGGCATTTAAAATAATTACTGTAACAACATTTTTTACTTTTGGGATATATTCGCTTTTTGCACAACGCTTCGAGGCAGAAAATGCCACTTTGGCCGGCGGAGCAAAAATAATATCAGGCAGCTCTGCATCAGGCGGTTACTACGTAGCCCAGGAAGAAGGGAATCTCACATTCAATATTACCCTGGAAAATGAGGCATTATACAATATATATATTCATGCAGCTTCTCCTCACGGTGATAAAATCAATACATTTTCAACCGATGGCCAGCAGGTAGATTTCTCCCTTTCGCAAAACAGTAAGTTTATTTCGCTTAAAGTGGTGAGCAATTACAAGCTTTCTGAAGGTGAGCATACCGCTCTGATCTCAAAATCGTGGGGCTGGATCAACATCGACTACATTGAATTTGAAGTGGCCGATGCCTCTGAAAGATTCAACATAAACAAAACCCTTGTTACACCCGAACCTTCAGAAAATACAGCAAAATTGTACCAGTTTTTATTAAACAACTATGGCGAGAAAATAATTTCGGGAGCGATGACGCTGAATAGCATGGACGAAATCAACTGGCTAAAAGCCAATACAGGGAAAGAGCCCGCGCTGATAGGGCTCGACTTTATGCACAGCGGCCAGAATTACAACTGGTACAACGATGAAGAACCCATTAACGACGCCAAAAATTATTACAACCGGAATGGCATCCCTGCTATTTGCTGGCACTGGCGCGACCCTTTGAACAATACGGAAGCTTTTTATACCAATGATACTGATTTTGATGTGTCGAAAATTTTGGATGAGAACTCTCCGGAATATGTAGCAATGATTAAAGATATCGACTTCATTTCAGGTTTATTAAAAAAATTACAGGATACCGATGTGCCTGTTTTGTGGCGGCCCCTGCACGAAGCTTCGGGCGGCTGGTTTTGGTGGGGAGCCAAAGGGCCTGAACCATGCAAAAGGCTGTGGCAAACCATGTACGAACGTATGGTAAATTACCACGGACTGAAAAACCTGATTTGGATATGGACCAGCCAGCAAAACGATTCCGACTGGTACCCCGGCGATGATGTGGTGGACATGATTGGCAGGGATATTTACAAAGAGGGCGACCACAGTTCACAAATTCTGGAATTTAACCAGCTAAACGACATGTTTGGGGGTAAAAAAATGATTGCATTGAGTGAAACCGGTTCTTTCCCCGATGCCGACAACCTTGTGAAAGACGAAGCTCCCTGGTCGTTTTACATGCCCTGGTATGGTGATTTCGTGCGTAACAGTAAATACAATTCCCTGGATTTATGGAAAAAGATGTTTGCCCACGATTATGTACTAACACTCGATGAAATGCCGGACCTGAGAACCTATGTTACCCCGGATGTTACTGGTATTTCGTTTGAAAAAGCGAACACCGGGATGCAGGTTTTCCCAACCAGGGTTTCCACACAACTGAATATCCAAAGCCGCGAGCCTTCGCTGGATATTACTGTTCTTTCATCGCTGGGAATACCAATAAAAAATTACTGTTTCAGTTCCTCCCATGCAGTTATTTCATTTTCAAATTTTGAGCCGGGCATATATTTGATTAAAATCAATACCTTTAAGGCTGTAAAAATTGTAAAAATTTAGCAACCAACTGTTTTTATCATGAAGCGATTTTCCAGGTTCATAGAAAAAGGGGTCATTTACGTCCTCATTTTTTTAATGTCTGTTATATTGGTCCTTGCTACCATTGAGCTGGGGTATTACCTTGTAAGAAACATCATTCAATCGGATTTCCTAATTATTGACCTGGATGATTTAATGGACCTCTTCGGTGTCTTTCTGCTTGTATTGATTGGCATTGAGCTGCTCGATACCATCAAAGTTTACCTGAAACAAAATCAGGTGCATGTGGAAGTAGTGGTTCTTGTTGCCATTATTGCCCTGGCCCGGAAGATTGTGGTGCTAAAAGTAGAAGAACTTGAAGGTGAGACTATTATTGGCATCGGAGTGCTCATCATTGCGCTGGCAATTGCATATTACCTCATCAAAAAGGCCGGACTGATGATTTGCAACTTCGATGATGATGATGAAAACAGAACTGGACCCGAATCGCCGGAAAATATGAATTCACGGTAAGCAAAAAATTTCCAATAAGCTGGCTCCGATTTTTGAAACTTTTCATATTCATTACCTGAAATAGCCCTGAATTTCAAGATTAGTAAGTCCGGCTGTCTGGACAAATTGGATAGCCTCATCATATTCTTTCCGGTAAATTCTGCGTGAGATTTCGGGATAATCCTTCGCTTTGTAAACCGGGGTATATTGCGACATCAGGTTCAAATAAGTGTCTCTGGGCAGATTTTCGGCAATCCATTCAACCACTTCTTTGGTATTACTCACATTGTTTGGCATAACCAGGTGGCGAATCATCAGTCCCCTTCCCATTAGTCCATCTTCCGAAGGCCGGGCCACTCCCACCTGGCGGTGCATTTCCAGCAATGCTTTTTTTACATCTTCCGGATAAGTTTCAGCCCCGGATGAGTACCTCGAAGCTTTTTCACCGTCGGCATACTTAAAATCGGGCAGGTAAATATCCACAACGCCATCCAGTAGTTGAAGGATTTCAAGCCGCTCCCAACCGCAGGTGTTGTAAACAAGCGGTATTTTTAGTCCTTTTGAAGCGGCTTCATCGAGGGCGAGCAAAATATGAGGAGAGTAATGAGTTGGTGTAACAACATTGATGTTTGGACAACCCATATTTTGCAGTGTAAGCATCATGTCGGCAAACTGCCTGATGCTTTTTCGCGGCCCGGGCCCGCCCTGACTCACATCCCAGTTGATGCAGAACACACATCGCAAACTGCAGTTGCTCATAAAAATGGTGCCCGAGCCGTTTTTTCCAACCAGTGGCTTTTCTTCCCCAAAATGCGGATGAAAGGATGAAATCTCCACGCGTGAATTGGAACCGCAAAAGCCACGTTTTCCTTTCAGCCGGTTGGCCCCGCAACTCCGCGGACAAAGGCAGCAATTCTCCATAAAGCTCCACAATTTTTCACCCCGTTCTTTCAACTCGCCATTCTGGTGGAGTTCCAGGTATCCCGGTTCAAAATTATTACCGGAATATGCCGGATAAAATGATTCGTAAAATGGCACATAGCCTGCAACAGGAACCATAAGTATTGATTTGATAATATTTCGATGTGATAGCATGACCCTCTATTAAGTTCTTCCATAAAAATACGAAATTTGAACCACCCTTCAAAAAATAGACGGCCTGGCCAAAGCAGTTCAGGTTTTGAACAATCAGGCCTGTAGTTTGCTTTTATTTTAAAAGAATGAATCATAAAATAAGTATCATGGATTGGAAAACAGAAAACAATACACTGGAAAAAGAATTTGTCTTTGGCAATTTCAAGGAAGCAATACATTTTGTGAATCAAATAATGCCGCTTGCTGAGGCTGCAGATCATCACCCCGACATTTTAATCCATTCATACAAAAAAGTAAAGGTTGTGCTCACAACACATTCTGAAGGAAAAGTCACGGAGAAAGATTATGCACTGGCTGATAAGATCGATAAACTATAACCGTAATATTCCCTTTTTTCAAATGTAAGGTATGACATACGAAACCAAAAAAGGGTTGCCAAATGGCAACCCTTAATTATGAATACACATGGTATTCGTGCTGATTCTTGCAGATAAACGGTTATTCAAACCAACTTTTCTCACTCTTCATCACATGTTTCAGTATCGAAACATTCATCTTCAAAATAACCGCTCTACCTTACAATCAGTTTTTGTGTCACTTTTTTGTTACCGGATTCTATCGAGATGAAATACATCCCGGAAGTCATGCCCTGCAGCTCAACACGCTGAACAGGCTGAACCAGTTTCTCTGTATGCATCAGTTTCCCGGAAATATCAATAATACGAAGTGTACTTCCGGATTCTTCTGTGCGCACAGTAATGTATCCCGTTGCCGGATTCGGATAAAAATCGAACCTGATTTCTTCCAGATTTGTAACGCTGGTAGATGTTAAATCCACAAGGATAACCTTGTCAATTACATGCACCACGCCGTTCTGTGCTTCAATGTCCACATTAATAATGTTGCTCACGCGGCCATTGGGGTCGGTTACTGTTGCTCCACCTTCAAGACTGAAAGTCAATTCCTGGCCCAAAAGGGTTTCGGCTGTCAAACCTTCGCTTAAATCGGTTGACATCACTTTTCCGGCCAGTACGTGCATCTGAAGCACGGCTTCCAAAGTAGCGGTGTCGATATCATCCAGTGAAGTTGCTCCCAGTTCTGCAAGCAGTGAGGCAAATGCAGCGTTGGTTGGTGCAAACACAGTAAACGGTCCTTCGCCTGTTAGAGCGCGAACAAAATCGATGGTCAAATCTTCTCTTGTCAATGCAGCTACCAGAATGCTGAAATTGTCATCTGAAGTTGCAATGTCAACCACAGTAGCAGGCATCATCTCCGGAATTAGTACTGCATCAATGACATGTACTACGCCGTTGTCGGCTTCAATGTCTGCTACAATCACCTGTGCGTCGTTAATGTATACGCCGTTTTCGTTGATGGTAACCGTGATCTCTTTTCCGTTTACCGTGGCAATCATCTGACCGTCGCTTAAGTCTGTGCTCATC
>JAWLGR010000075.1:0-10385 GCA_041684965.1 Mariniphaga sp. | reverse complement strand
ACAACCAGTTCCAGTACGTTCAGGAGTTTCCGTGCATCGCCGCCCGAGTAGCGCAGCAAAGCATGGTTTTCCGTTACCGCTATTTTTTTTGCCTTTAGTTCCGTATCTTTTTTCAGGGCAATTTCCACCAGCTTCAGCAGTCCGTCTTTGCTGAGCGGTTCCAGAATATAGACCTGACAGCGGGAGAGTAGCGGGGAGATGACCTCAAACGACGGATTTTCGGTGGTGGCGCCAATAAGGGTGATGGTTCCGTTTTCCACAGCACCCAGTAGTGAATCCTGCTGCGACTTGCTGAACCGGTGAATTTCATCGATGAATAGAATGGGGTTGGGTTTATTGAAAAATTGTTGTTTTTTTGCTTTTTCAATTACTTCGCGCACATCTTTCACGCCTGAATTAACGGCACTTAGTGTGTAGAACGGCCGCTCCAGCGTGTTGGCAATAATTTTGGCCAGGGTGGTTTTGCCCACGCCCGGCGGCCCCCACAGAATGAGCGAGGACAAGTTGCCCGATTCAATCATCTTGCGCAGCACAGCATTCTTACCCACCAGGTGCTCCTGCCCGATGTAATCGTCGAGTTTACGGGGCCGTAATCGCTCTGCCAGTGGTTGGTTTGCCACCATTTTTCCTTTCCTTTTTACCTGTTTGAAACCAAAAATTCTATCGCAGGTTCAAAGGTAGGATTATTTTTTGTTTGATGTTTGGGTTGGGTTGCTCACCATAGCAGTTCCCGCTGATTTTGCAGATAAACGCAGATTTTTAAATTTTTTTTATCTGCGAAAATCAGCGCAATCTGCGGGAATTTTTTTAGAGTAGAATGATACAGATGACTTTACAGACAGACACTAATTCATGTTAACCCGAAAAAATTTATTTTCCAACAAAATTTGTCACACAGGGAGCTGAATCCTCCTCGTTGGCGTGAAGGGAACCGTTCTTTCCGAAGAGAACGGTTGCTTTTCCCGTAAAACAACCGGACCGCGTTTGGAGTTCCGGTTCCATATTTAAAAGCCCCGCTATTTGAAACCATAAATTTTATTTATTTTTAAAAGGCTTTAATTTAAACAAAAACAAAAAAGTATGAAACGAGCCATGATAAAAACATTAACACCCACGAGTATCATTATTTTGGCGAGTTCCATACCGTTGCAGGCTCTCTTCAACGTGATAACGATGATACGAAAATTGTAGTTTAAAACATTGAAAAAATAAAAGTATGAAACGAGCATGTAAAATATTTACACCCAAGAGCATAATTAAAATACATGCGAGTTCCCTGTCTGCCGACAGGCAGGCATACTATACCACTGAAAATAAACAATTTTAATAGTATGAAAACAAAAATTATTTTATCCGGAATTTTATTTTTAATGACTTTTGCTACTTACGCCCAATCTGTAAAAAGCAATAAAATGGATTCTAAAACCGCGGTGACTGAAATAAAAGTGGAGGCGGAAAACCTTGACGAATTAAAAAACTTTGATTGGAATGTGGTAAAGGAAGTGTTCCTGGAAAATGATACTGAACAAGAAATTACGCTTGTATTCGCCTATGTAAATAAATCTGAAATTGACAAATCAAAAGTTCGGGTGGACAACTTTGAAATTAAATTAACCGGAAAAACAGCTGATTTAGATAAATTGATATCACGACTTAAGAATTTGTTTGAAAAAATGTTCGAAATAAACGATCGGGAAATAAAAAACTAAACCTAATAAACAAAACTCCGAGCGGTCTGCAAGCATAGGACAAAAACAAAATTACAATGAACATCGAACGAATTAAGAAATTATCCTCTAAGCCAGACCTTTATGAGAAAGGTTCATCTGTAATGTGGACGGACCCGTATATTTCGAAAAAATTGCTTGAATTACATATAAATCCTGACCATGATATTGCAAGCAGAAACAAAACCAGGATTGAAAATATTACAAATTGGATATTGCAACACACTGACAATACAAAATTGAATATTCTTGATTTGGGATGTGGGCCCGGACTCTATGCAGAATTAATGGCACAAAAAGGACATTCAGTAACAGGAATAGACTTTTCGGAAAATTCCATTCAATACGCAGCCAAACAGGCAAAAGAAAAACAACTTGATATTGAATACCTAAACCAGAATTACTTAGATACAGACTTTGTTGACAGGTTTGATTTAGTAATCCTGATTTATCTCGATTTTTGCGTTTTGCTCCCCGAAGAACGGGATAAAGTATTAACAAACATTCACAGAGCATTAAAAAAGGGTGGATTATTTATCTGTGATGTCGTAAACGAAATAAATATTGACAAGAAGGTTATTGCACAATCCTGGGACGTACAGGAAACAGGTTTTTGGAAAGACTCGCCATATATTGCCTTAACAAATGGATACCATTACCCTGAAGCAAAGGTTTTAGCGAATCATCATATAATAATTGGAGAAAATGATACAATTGATACATACATTTTCTGGACCCATTATTACGAAACAAAAGATTTGGTTGAGATTTTCGAAAGGAAAGGGTTTGGCGATATAAAATGCTGCAACAATGTATTGCCAAATAATAACGATTACTGGAATGGCGAAAATGTATCATTTTATAAAGCACGAAAAGTATAAATACCGGCAGCATGTACATGGCAATATAGGTTGTAGTGGTAGATCAAAGGTCTGTACTTCTATGAAACTTTGTGCCAAACGGACAGGAAAGTGATTCTAACATCTAAATCAGAAATGAACCAGCGAAAGATTAATCAGCAGACGGAGTTTTACTGTAGCCTTGATCTCATCAGGTCTGCTATTGTTTTTGTCTATTATCATAATTCCTATAAATTCTAAGGTTCAACATTGAATTTTAGGTATCAGGGAACAGTTATAATTAATTTACAGGTTTATATTGATACCGACTAAACAATATATGAATGCCAGTAATTAAATCATTTAGAGACCAATGCCTAAAAAATCATTAAAAGTTTCCCATATTTTAAAAATTATTCTTAACTTATTACTGATTTCAGATTCGAAAAATTTTTTGATCATCTTCAACTAATTTTTGATCAATGAGATGAAGGCACCAACTACCTTTTTGTGTCTTAAAAATCCCAATTCATTTTCAGCAGTGATTTTTTCAATTATTAATTAACAGGTCAATGAAAAAAATTGTCTTTACATTAAATCTTTGCCTGTTCGCCATAATAATGATGGCACAGGTACCGGCCGGATTCAGTTACCAGGCTGTGGTTCGTAACACTTCAGGCGACATTGTTGCCAGTAAAGCCGTTAAATTCAGGTTTAGTATTTTGAGAAACACCGAAACAGGCACAAGTGTCTATGTTGAAACTCAGTCTGTCACCACTAATGGCTTTGGACTTGCCAACCTGAAAGTAGGAATGGGTACCAAAGTAAGCGGGAATTTTGAACCTTCTGACTGGGGGAATAACGCACATTATTTAAAGGTTGAGCTTGATCCCAACAACGGAAGTTCTTTCACACATATGGGTACAACACAATTATTGGCTGTTCCCTATGCTTTTCATGCTAAGACAGTGGAGATCGAGGCTGACGGAGATCCTTCCAATGAAATTCAGGAGCTCCAGCTATCCGGTACGGTGCTAGGTCTCACTAAGAGCTCCAAAACAGTGACCCTTCCCTCTTCGGGAGGAGGTGATAACTGGGGATCTGATTATGTACATACTGATGCAACCCTGGTTGGTCAGGGGACACCTGCGGCTCCGTTGAAAATTGCACAGCAATTAGCGACAAACGGACAGGTACTTAAGTGGGACGGAACATCCTGGACACCTGCTACCGATGAATCAGGAGAAGGAGGCAGCAGCCCTTTTACATCTTCAGGAGGAATTACAAGTAATTCTCCCATCACCGATAATCTTGTTGTCGGTTCCTCTTCTCTCAATGATATTGCGGGAACAAATGATGATGCCCGCATGTTTTTCAATAAAACCAAAGGTGCATTCAGGGCAGGAAAAGCCGAAGCAGATCAATGGAATGACAGCAATGTGGGCACCAATTCAATTGCCTTAGGGAGAAGTACTATTGCTTCTGGTGATTATTCCACAGCTATAGGCCTGAGAACCAAAGCTTCCGGTGACTGGTCGACTGCATTGGGATATAATTCGGAGGCTTCGGGATCTTATTCCTTTGCTACTGGGCAATCAACTGCTTCATATAATTATTGCACAGCTATGGGAAGTAATACTGAGGCTTCAGGTTCGGTATCCACTGCATTGGGAGCTAATACTATTGCCCCGTCCGGTTATGAAACTGCTATAGGCAGATATAACACCAAATATACTATTGACAAGAAAATTGGATGGGGCCAAACAGACAGGCTTTTTGTAATTGGCAACGGAGTAGCTGACGACCAACGGAGTAATGCATTGGTAATGTTAAAAAACGGGAATACGGGTTTTGGAGTTGATAATCCGACCCATAAGCTTGAAGTAAACGGACAGACAAAATTTACAGGTAATGTTGGTATAGGTGTTGATTCCCCGAATAATATCCTTGAACTCAATGGCGGAAATATATCTGATATGAAGTTTTTCAGTTCATCTTCAGGAACAGGAAATGGGGATGGATTAATGATAGGTACCAGATCTATCCCTCATAATGCATATATATGGAATTTTGAAAACACATCGCTGACTTTGGCTACCAATAACCTTATGCGTATGATCATAGCAGCAAACGGGAATGTAAGCATTGGTGACCACATTCCTTCATTTAAACTCGATGTAAAGGCTAATAACCGGATTCAACTTACAAAAACCAATGGAGCAGAATGGATTGCAATGCGAACTGATGGCTCCCTGCTTGATTTGTCATTTTCCGGAAATAATTTGGCAATCAAAGGAATGGCGGATGGTGAAAATATCCTTCTAAATCCCGCTATAAACAGTAAAGTTGGAATTCGCACCTGGACACCTCAATACGACCTGGATGTTAACGGAAATATTCGTGTAATAGGTGAGATATATTATGGCGGTTCAACATCCGGTACTACAACAACAAAATACAATAAGCCGGACTATGTGTTTGAGAATAAATATAAGCTTTTTACAATTGAGGAGGTAGGAAATTTTATAGAAAAAGAAAATCATCTGCCGTGGATTACCTCTGCAGAAAAGGAAAAAAAGGAAAACGGAGATGTGGTAGATATGACCAGGATGGCATTTGAAACAGTTGAAACCATTGAAAACCTGCAGCTTCAAATTATTGAACTCAATAAACAACTTAAAGCAATTAACAAACTAATCTTTCATCAGCAAAAGGAAATTGAAGAACTAAAAAAAATGCAATAATTATAACAAAATATTTAGGTATGAAAACAATTATGATTTTTGTTGTGCTGTCTGTTTGCACTATCAACTTGTCTGCCCAGGAGGTTGTGGCCAGCTCCGGGAGTAGCGGCAGTATCACCGGTTATAAAGTGGACTGGACACTCGGAGAGCCGGTTATTGAAACTTTCACCGGTTCAGCAAACATCTTGACACAGGGCATGCACCAGACAAAACTTCTGGTAACAGGTGTGCAGGAACTGACAATTCCCGGTCTGGAAGTCAGGGTATACCCTAACCCAACCAGCGATATGCTTATGATTGAAGTTATCCAGTCAGGGAATGATCTTTTCCGGTATGAACTTTTTGATGTTACAGGACGCAAATTGATCCTAAAACAAATGAACTCAAACATTGAAGAGATAGACATGAGCAGTTATGTTTCCGGTATCTATTTGCTGAATGTATCAGACCCCACTTTTAATCACGTAAAAATTTGTAAAATAATTAAACAATAAACCAATGAAAAAATTTACCTTTCTGTGTATTTTTTTCCTGTTTACCACAGCTATTATAGCTCAGGTACCCCCAGGAATCAGTTACCAGGCTGTAGTTCGTAACACTTCAGGCGACATTGTTGCCAGTAAAGCCGTTAAATTCAGATTCAGTATTTTGAGAAACACCGAGACAGGCACAAGTGTCTATGTTGAAACTCAGTCTGTCACCACTAATGACTTTGGACTTGCCAACCTGAACATCGGGAGAGGAACCGTTGTCGATGGTATATTCTCCCCCGGAGGATGGGGATTAGCCAGCCATTTCCTGAAAATTGAACTGGATGTTGCAGGTGGGTCAAATTACACCCATCTGGGTACCCTGGAGCTGATGGCCGTCCCTTATGCCTTCCATGCACAGACCGTGGAAGAGGACCATGTGGATGATGCAGATGCTGACGCGACAAACGAACTCCAGGAGCTGGAGCTTTCAGGCACGGTGCTGGGATTAAGTAAAAGCTCAAAGACAGTGATCCTGCCTTCTTCGGGAGGAGGCGACAATTGGGGAACGCAGGTAGTGCAGACAGACACAACACTCACCGGAAAAGGAACCGATGCCAGTCCGCTGGGAGTGGTACAAACAGCAGTCACACCGGAGTGGGATAACATACAAGGTATGCCGGAAGGTTTCGCTGATGGGGTTGATGATGCAGGTGATGCCGACAGTGATACATTGAATGAGATTCAGACCCTTTTGCTTACAGGTACCCAGCTGACCCTCTCGAAAGAGGGGGGTACAGTTACACTGCCTTCCTCCGGCAGCGGGGGCGACAACTGGGGCAGTGACTATGTGCATACTGATGCCACGCTGGAGGGACAGGGAACAACCTCCCTGCCATTAAAGATTGCACAGCAGTCAGCTACAACCGGGCAGTTGCTGAAATGGGACGGGAGCAGCTGGACACCGGCTGCGGACGATGATGCGGATGACGACAGCGATGCGGCCAATGAGCTGCAAGATCTGTCTGTTGAGGGAAATACCCTGAAGCTTTCAGAGTCAACAGCCACGGTGGATCTTTCGTCATACCTGGACAACACCGACAGTCAGACTTTGAGCATCACGGAAAATAACCTTTCCATCAGCGGGGGCAATACGGTAACCCTTCCCTCATCTGGTGGTGGCGACAACTGGGGAACCGATGTTGTGCATACCGATGCTACACTGGAAGGACAAGGAACAACAGCCTTACCATTGAAAATCGCACAGCAGTCGGCCACAACCGGTCAGGTGCTAAAATGGAATGGATCAAACTGGCTCCCTGAAAATGATAATTCAGGCAGCAGCTACTGGCAGCAATCGGGAAATGATATCTATTTTGATACGGGTAAGGTAGGGATAGGAACCTCCCCCGGAACCGACCTGCGGCAGTTTCAGGTTCAAACAGGCCACAAACTGGCTGTAGTAGCGATAAACAGCAGCGATACCTATGCGGCCCTTTATGCAGAGAACAATGGTACCGGACCGGCGGCAGACTTCAGGAATAAAATTCGCATATTCGATGGTACTCATGGAGCAGGGAAAGTTCTTACTTCGGATAGTGAAGGATATACTTCATGGGAAACACCCTCAGGAGGAGGATTAACTCTTCCTTATTCCGGCTCAGATGAATTGGCATCCGATCCAATCTTCACTATTACCAATACAGGTAACGGCAATGGTATAAAAGGAAGATCTGGTGCAACGTCGGGTGTGTATTACGGTGTCATAGGTGAGTCTGCATCTCAAAATGGCACAGGTGTTTATGGAAGTGCTCCTTACATTGGTGTTGAAGGAATAGCTCAAGCTCCTGACGGTATAGCAATAAATGGATATGCTTATGATGCGGAAGGCGAAAATTATGGAATCAAGGGAGTAACAAATTCGTCAACCGGATATTCCGGCTATTTTCAAGGAGGCAGGTTTTATATCAGCGGCAACACAGGAATTGGAGTTACAAATCCAGCTGCCAAACTGGATATAGACGGGCAGTTAAAAATAAGGGGAGGCAGTCCCGGAGCAGGTAAAGTTCTTACTTCTGATGCTGCAGGATTGGCTTCGTGGGAAACATCAGGGGCATTAACTTTTCCATTTAGAGGAGGTTCACCTTGTGAAGAGTGTGAGGTTTTCTATATACATAATACGGAAAGGGGTACTGCAATTAAGGGTGATTCATATTTGGGTGATGGCATAGTTGGAGTGACCAGGGGGACAGGCAGCTATAGAGGGGTATTGGGTTACGCAACTAATTCTTCCGGGGTAAGCATAGGAGTAAAGGGTAAAACCAATTCACCAACCGGATATTCCGGTTATTTTGAAGGTGGCAGGTTTTATGTGAGCGGGAATGTCGGTATCGGGAATAACAGCCCTGTCAATGCCCTGTCAGTTAGCGGACAGGCAGACATCTCCGGCGGGCTTGTAGTTGGTGGCACCACACTGGCAGGAAAACTATTAGTTGCAAACGCTGATGGAGCAGGCAACAGTTTTAAAGTCGGATCTTCAGCCGGTGACAATGCCAATATTTACTTCCTGGCAGACGGGCTGATCTTTGATTGTTACCGCGCTTCAGACGGCAGGCGACAACCCATCCTGTTTCAACCAAACGGAGGAAGGGTGGGTATCGGTACAAAAACTCCCACCCAGGTTCTGCATGTTGTTGGTAATGCCTATAAAACAGAAGGTGGCACCGCGTGGGCAACATCATCCGATCTCAGGTTGAAAACCATTCTGGGAAATTACGATAAAGGCTTGAAAGAAATAGCTGCATTACAGCCCGTCAGGTTTATTTACAATGAAGGAAATGACCGCAAGCTTTCTTCCGATAACGAACAGGTAGGTTTAATAGCTCAGGAAGTACAAAAAATATTCCCTGAAGCAGTTACAGAAGCTGAAGATGGTTATCTTGATTTTAACATCCATGCAATCAACATTGCCCTTGTGAATGCAGTGAAAGAGCTGAAAGCCGAGAATAATTGGTTGAAGGCAGAAAATAAAAAGCTGAAAGCAAGAGATATACAGATAGAAAGTCGTCTTGAAATACTTGAACAACTCTTCGGGGCAAGTACTCAGAAGTAATTAGAATAGCATAGACTTTAGCATTAATTATTTCCATTAACGAGAATTCATTAATATGAATGTGATGAATACAGTCGGGAGTTATTTTATAAGTAAAGGTAAGTACCACATGTAATAGATCCGTCCATTGTTGATGAAAACTTCTTCAAGCTTCAAAGTCATTTTGACAGTTTCCATCACATGCTTATTAAAAGAAACAATGATTTAAAACTCGGCTATACCGTTCTTGTTCAATACTTTTGAAGCAGACAAATAGCAGAGCTGCCTATTTACTTTTACAATTCGTGCCTGGTATATTTTACTTCCAAAGAACTCTGTCAGGGTTTCTGATAAAATTGTACTTTTTCTGTTTTGTGCACCGACCTGATCGCTCAAAACTTACTGTTAAAAAATTTGTAAATGGTATTGAAAACAACCATTTGCAGATTGTCGGTTCAGAATTAATTCTGGAGAAAATGAATATGAATAAATTTCCAGTGCTGAACCAGGTTTTCCCAGTCCTCATCCTGGTAATTCTGAATGGCAATCCATCTGTCGTTATTGCTATTTGTGGCATAATTCGGAAAAACAAACGGACCGGACTGGTATTGTAAATGCACAATCCGGTGGGTATTATTCGAAGCAGAATCGACCATGTAGCCAAGTATCTGCTTTATCGTCCTGTTTTGGCTGAAGGAAATGATTCCGATGTGATTGCAGCAATCGGACATATTGCAAAATCAATTGGAATGACAAAAATTGCTCAAGAAACAGGATTGAGCAGACCAAGTTTATACAAAGCTTTATCTGATGGATCTAAGCCTCAATTTGAGACAATTATGAAAGTACTAAGAGCAATCGGCGGACAAATACAAATAAATCACATGACTACTTAAAGAAAATCGCACCGAAACCGAAAAACACAATTAATTGCCTTTTATGTACTGATAATCAAGATTTATGCCCCGAATTGACCTGGGTGCTTTGAGACAAAAAAGCACTTCGCAATCCGCAACTAATTATATTTGCGAAAAGGAAAAAGCCAGTAGCTTTGTATCCTTACTTTTCGCCTGCAAAGTTTTGTATTTACTCATTTTACAGAAGCAGAATTCCCAGCCAGCCAGCCGGTTGACCAGGCAATCTGCAAATTGTAGCCGCCGGTTTCGGCATCGAGGTCGATGATTTCGCCTGCAAAATACAAACCTTTTACCAGTCGCGACTCCATGGTTTTGGGTGCAATTTCTTTGGTGGGAATTCCGCCCGCCGTTATGATAGCTTCTTTAAACGAACGGTGTTTTGCTACTTCAAACCGCAAATTTTTCAACAAGTGCCTGATTTGCTTCCGCTCCTTTGATGAAACCTGGTGGCACTCCTTTTCGGGGTCGAGTTTCAGTACTTCAATAAAAACCGGAACCATGGATGCAGGCAGCCAGTTGCGGAAAATATTTGAAAGCTGTTTTTTTCCGTGTTCATTTAAATCGCGTAGCAGCCGGTTGTCCAGTTTCTGCTCGTCG
>JAWLGR010000028.1:0-61137 GCA_041684965.1 Mariniphaga sp. | reverse complement strand
ATTGAAATACACCAGAACCGGAATAGAAAACGTTAAAACCAAAATCGGGATTAATCTGGAGAGTTTTCAATTATCTTTATTCCCTGAATTGGAACCAATTTGAAAAATGGGGAAAGTCCAGTGATTAATTTTAATCGCGAAATATTTGCTGCCGAAATTAATTAGCAGCTCAATATTATTTGCTTCCAAAATTATTTGCTTCCAAATAATTTATAGCCTGTACGAGGTTTATATCTTCCCGTTTTGTCAAGCTTTGAGCTCAACTGAAACTACATCTTCCACAAAAAATCAACTCTTCTGGTTGCAATTTGCTGTTCGCATTACCAAATGGGCATTTCAAATACCCATTTAAAATCTAACGCAAAAAGCAGAAACTCAATTTCCCGCTCGTTGATAAATCACATCCTGAAATCCGTTACCGAATAACTTATGCAATTGTATGGCTGCTCTGATTAATTTTCAACCATATTTCAAGAATTTATTTATTGCTTCTGTCAGTTGTCTGAACTATAATTGACACAGATTTTTAGATTGCACAGATAATCAGTGAAATCAGCTTCATCTGCTTCAAATCGGTTCAGACTTTTTCCCGCATGCCAGAAAAAATTGGCGTAATGTATTTTCAGTATTAGGCACTACTTTTACGCATGATTATATAATAACTGGATAGATTGCCAGATAAAGAACTACATAAATTCTAAATTTTTAAAAAAATACTTTTCTTAAATAAGAAATAACACACGTACCATTTAATGAACCAGGCTAGAATTAGAAGTGATAGGTTGATAAAATGAGGAGACGTCCAGCTGCTAAATAAAAGATTAACCCAAGGTTCTGAAAATCTTAAAACAAAATTTTGAATAGTTCCAGAGAGCAAGTAAATAAAAATTGGGTTCATGCCAACTACTACTGCAAAAAAAGCCCATTTTTTGTGATTTTTTACATCAATTATCCAGTAAGAAATTACAAATGCTAAAATAGTCCATCCTCCACTTACGAATACAAATGAACTGGTACTAATACGTTTAATTATCGGTGTAAAAGGTGTTATTGCATATCCAATCGCTAATGCAGCCAGTCCTCCAATTACCATTAAAATAAGTTTCTTGTTTCCTGAAAAATTAGAAAGTAATAATTGTCCGCATAATGCTCCCCAAATAGTATGAGCTGCAGTAGGAACGGCATTGAATGAAGCCCAGTTGCCTCTGGAACCCGGAGCGATAATTTGATTGGTTAAATCTCCAAAAGTTCTCCCTAATATATAAGGTTGTTCTCCTTGCAAAGGGAATAGTCGGTAGAGTATTTCTGTAAGGATTATAAATAAAATTGAAACTGTAAGTTGTATTGAAGGTTTCGTCCGAATTAGTATAAAAGTAATAAAATAAGTAAACCCAATTTGAGCTAATACATTTTGAAATGACAGGTTAAATTCACTTCCTCTTGTCATTAATGTAACTCCTAAAAGGATTAATATTAATGAACGCCTTGCAGCATGATAGGTTAAATTTGCCCAGGAATAACCTTTTGATAATCTGTTCGTAACTGAAAAAGGTATTGCAACACCTACAATAAACATGAAAAATGGCTGAATTAAATCCCAAAAACGAAACCCTTCCCATTCAGGATGAGTGAATTGATAAAATATAGAATATATTATAGTTCCTTCAAATTCAGCACGTGTGAAATATTGTAAAGCACCTCCGCTTATCAGCAGGAGCATTGTAAAACCTCTGAAAAAATCAAGTGAAGTTAAACGCATATAAAATTATGTTATGAATTAATATTCAACCAAGGGATTCAATTAAAATTTTGAAATCTAATAAATCCTTATGCTTTAGATAAAGAATAGAATAGGCCTGGTTTTTGCAGGCCCATTCAATTGTGGATAGCTGATTATTGATAACCCCAATTTTGTTCCAAAGCTGATGACTTTTCTATTTCTGCCCGGGGTATAGGGATATGATACATTCGTGTCAAAAAGTTACGATCCTGGGAATTGATTATCGTATAGGTAAGTTCTCCATTGTAATCTAATTCACCTTGTGCATTTACTTTTTTCCATTGGATTCCTTTAGCATTTTCGCTTAAAATTTCTTCAGCAATCATCCATCTGCGAACATCCCAAAAACGATGATCTTCAAAGCATAATTCTATTCTTCTTTCATGTCTTATATCATTAAGTAGTTCCTCTCCAGAAGAATTAATAAATGGTAAATGAACTCTATCACGTATTTTGTTGACAAATTCTCTAGCTATGGCTTCATTTCCCAAATGGTATTGAATTTCAGCATAGCTTAGATAAATTTCAGCCAACCTGAAATATATTTTTGGAGTAGTTGGATTCACCATCCCAGGATTAATCGATTCATTCATTTGTTTTCTTATTGTATATCCGGTTTTTGTAGCGTTCCAACCCTCTCTTCCATCCGGTGAATCTAATCCTCCAGGAATAAAAAATTCAACTTCCCGTCCCCTATAATGACTGCCGTTATAAACTATATTAGCATAAAAGCGTATTTCTCTTTTGTCATAAATAGAATTTGCTGAAGAATCGTATAATGGTGATTCTTCAATGGAAAGTCCATCTTCCATTTCAAAAGCATCTACCAAGTTCTGAGTTGGACAGTTAGCCGACCAACCAGCATATCCATTTGGTGAATTGACATAGTCATAATTTCTTCCCCATGGCAAAAATTGTGGATGAAATGGTTTTGCAAAAATTATCTCACTATTGTTTTGAAGAAGCATCTCTTGATACTCCTTGGCATCATTTATTTCAACCAGTTCATAATCCATGTTAATCACTTCTTCATGCGCAACAGCTGCTTCCTGCCATTTATTATCCTTATTGTAATCATATAGTGGACCATTAGGAATTGTTGCAGGATCATAAAGTTTACTCGCAGCATAAAGGAGCACCCTAGCTTTTAATGCTAGTACTGCACCTTTTGTTACTCTTCCAAACTCGTCAGAAGGAATAACTTCAGGAACCATATTTTTAGCTTCATCCAATTCTTTTATTATCCAATCCACACATTCTTGATAACTATTACGTTGTACCTGGAAATTATCCTCAAGATGAAACACATCTACAATTATAGGAACCCCACCAAAAAGATGGATCAGTTCATCATATAACCATGCTCTTATGAATTTCATTTCACCTTTTAATCGTAGCTTTTCCGATTCATCTGCAACTTCTACAGCATCAATTCGATCGAAAAAAATATTGATATTTCTAATGTAGTTATAGGCAGAAGTCCATTTTCTTGTGAATACTGCCATGTCATCTGGAGAGATTACTCCAGTATTTACTGGATATGAACCATAATTAAAAATCAAAAAAACATCATCAGCATATGCTGCAGGTAAATCAATTGATGTATTTTCATCAAAACTCCAATAGCGTAAAGCATTATAATTATTCCATACATATAACTTTACTAATTCAATATCGTTCCATACATCATTTTCAGAAAATGAATCTAATGGATCTTTATCTAATACCTGGTCTTCACAGCTGGTAATGGAAAATGTAATTATGCTGCTTATTAAGATTAATCTATATATATAGCTTTTCATTATATTAGTTTTTAATAGTTTATAATGTAATACTAATTCCTGTTGTAATTATAGTCTGTTGAGGATAATAATTTGTTATCCCAGTAGATCCAGCTGCTTCTGGATCATAATATTTTCCTCCCATATCACGACTCATTTTGTCAATTGTCCATAAATTAAACCCTTTTATAAAAACGCTGGCATTAGTAAGTTTGATTTGTGAAAGCACTTTTGGGGGTAAATCATATGATAAGGTTATGTTTTTTAATCTAACAAAGCTTGCATCCCATAGCCAGAAATCAGATACTTTGTTATTGTAATAATCATTTCTTTCATAGGCACGAGGGAAATCAGCATTTTTGTTGTTTTCTGTCCATCTTTTTGTAAAGACAAAATCAGCACCGTTTGTATAATCTCCGGAGGATTCCATTAAATACATTTCAGCTTTGGCTTGTCCCTGAAAAAATATGTTTAATCCTATGTTTTTATATTTAAATGAACCATCAATTCCGTATTGGATTTTAGGTGTAGGTGAAGAAAACCTTCTATACATATCTTCCCCGGTAATAGCATCATCACCATTTAAGTCAACATACTTAATATCACCAGGTTTTGTATTTGGAAGTTTTGCCAAAGTATTATCAACTTCTTCTTGATTATTGAATATTCCATCCGTTTTATAAACTACCCATGAATCAATTGGGAAACCTTCATTTTTTCTATAATCTAAAATATTTTCAGGTTCATCAATATAAACAACTTTATTTTCATTATAGAAAATATTACCTCCTACACTATAAATGAAATTTTTTATTTGATTTTCATAGTTGATACTGATTTCATAACCTGTATTGTCAACTTTACCAAGATTTTCAGCAGGTAATTGTAATCCGGTATAAACGGGAATCGAAGCATTCCGTGTAATTAAAATGTCTCTTCTTTTTTCATAAAAATAATCAATCGTCACTGATAACAACTTATTGAATAAAAGTGCATCCAGTCCGAAATTTAAAGTTTCAGCTGTTTCCCATGTAATGTTTGGATTTGGTACATTTGCCTGGGCAAATCCATCATATCGTACAGGATTTTCTCCGAATATATAATAACCTCGGGTTGAACTAAGATTGTATTTAATTAAATATTGGAATGGATCTACTGCGTCATTTCCCATCATTCCCCAGGAAGATCTAAATTTTAAATATGGTTCATTATTAATAACCCATCCAGCGGAAACACTTGGGAAAGTTCCAAATCTTTTTCCATTTGCAAAATTGAATGAACCATCATGTCGGAGGGTAAAATCTATTAAATATTTTCTTTGATAATCGTATCCAATAGATCCAAAATAATTTACTCTGCCCCATTCATTTGCAGTTCCAAAAGTTTCTTGTTGATTTGTACTTCCTGCAAATAATTCTACTTTTTGATCACTTAACAAATCCCTTCTCCAGCCACTCAATGATTCCCAATTTCCTTCTTCCTGTTCATATGCCAGTAATCCCGTAACATTATGATCGCCAATGGTCCTGTCATATTCAAACCGAATATTATAATAGGTGTGTTGATCAACTTCATTGCTTTTCTGCAAATTTTTAAATCCACCTCGTGCTTCATTGTTATAGGTTGTAACAGCTTCATATTCTTCATTTTCTGGATGATATTTGTATTCTGTCCAAGTATTATAAAAAAGCTTTCCATTACTTATTTCATAATTATAAGCAGCATCTCCTTTCAATTTCAGACCTTTAGATAGCCAGTCCATATTAAGTGCAAAAAATAATTTGGAATTAAAAACTTTATCTTGAATATCATTATAACCTCCTTTATCAGTTGTTATAATTAATGGATTTCCTGCTTCCCCTCCAAATCCAACTAACCCATTAGGAAATTTTGCAATCTCTGTAGGTTTTAGTCTTCGAACTGTTCCAAATACAGAAGCTCCCCCTAATGTTGAATTATGTAATTGTTGTAGTCTTCCTGATAAATTAACACCAACTTCTAAAAACTCATTAACATGAGCATTTATGTTTGACCTAATTTGTGATTTTTTTAGGTTCATGTCGTCACTTGCTTTATACAAAAAATCCTGCTTTTGATAATCTCCGCTTAGAAAATATTGAATCTTTTCAGTGCCCCCACTAGCTGAAATGTTATAATGACTTCTTGGAGCCCATTCATCATAAACCTCCTCCATCCAACGTGTATTTGGATGTGTTAAGGGAGATGATCCACTTTGAAACTTTTGTAAATCATCGTCAGAATATCTTATTGTTCTTCCATAACGTTCATTTCTTTCATTGTCATATTGAGCATGTTGCCAGGCCGTCATCATTTCAGGAATTCTTGTGAAGGAGGCCATACCATAATTGAAATTGAAGGTTAAATTATTTGTGCCTGCGATTCCTCTTTTTGTATTTACTAAAATAACACCATTCGCAGCACGTGCTCCATAGATTGCAGCTGAAGCATCCTTTAATACACTTATTTCTGCTATATCATTTGGAGCAATATTTGTAAAACTTGATTGTGGTGTTCCATCTACAATTATTAATGGGGTATTATTTCCTAAAGTTGATTTGCCTCGTATAAGAAGTTGCGTATTTTCATTACCAGGTTCTCCACCCCTGTCATTAATTTTCATTCCTGGTATTTTGCCTTGTATAGATTGTTGAATGTTTGTTGTTGGAGTATTGGCATCTATTTCTTTTATCCCAGATACTGCTCCTGTGAGCCTACCTTTGGCTCTCGTTCCATACCCAATAGCCACAACTTCTTCCAACCCAATAGCCTCTTCCTCCATCCTCATATTAATTGCAGTTCGCCCTGTTGCATCCACCTCCTGCGTTCTCATACCTACAAAAGAGAACACCAAAGTTGCATCTTCAGGAACATTCGATATTGTATAATTACCATCAGAATTTGTTACAGTTCCCTGCGTAGTCCCTTTTACCACAACAGTAACTCCCGGCAATGGCTGGCCTCCTGCATCGGTAACTGTTCCCGATACAGCTCGTTGTTGTGAAACAGCCGCATTAATTACTGAAGAAAGCAATTCTTTACCAAAAGAATCGTCTTTTTGTCTTACTACTATATACCGGTCTAAAACACTATAATCGAAAGTAGTTCCCGCCAGTGCCTTGTCGAGAATGTCCATGATGGTGGCATTTCGTGCTTCCAGGTTAATCTGATCCAGTTCTTTCAGTTCTTCTTTCTGATAGTAAAAAAAGAACTCGCTGTTTTCTTCGATCTGCTGAATCAAATCCACCATGGTGCCATCTTTCATCGAGACATCGAGGCGGGTGTTTTGCGAATAGGTGGAGGCAGTAACGCTCACCAGGCAAAACATTGTGATGATAATCGTTAGTTTCATTGTTAGCAGAATTTTTTTCAATAACCGGTTCTTTCCGGCAGTTATTACCAAATCTTTCATAAATTTGTAGTATTAATGATTATTACTTCAGTTTTAATCTGTAAACGGTGGGTATGTGGGGCATATCCGCCGTTTTTTCTTCTAACCATTTACGGTTTTAGTTCTTCATAGGCATTATTTTTTAGAAATTGTTATTACATCTTTTTTATGAAGATTGCTTTCGTGTTTCACTTTAATAGGTAAAAGCAGGCTGATGGCCTGCATGGACTGGTCAATGGGCTTATTCTTCAGCACGGTTCCTGTAAACCGCAACTCGCTGGCCTCTTTGCCGGTAAAGCGGATTTCCACATTGTACCACCGTTCCATCCTGCGTGCTACATCGGCCAAACGTTCTTCCTCAAATTTAATCTGCCCGTTTATCCAGCTTTCGTAAAAGAGTGTATTCACTTTTGAAGTGGTAATTTTTTTATCCGGAGAATCCGGTATGTTTAACTGCTCCCTGGGATTTAATTGTTTTAGCGTTCTTCCTGCCCCGTCATTTATCTGTACTGTACCTTCCACCAGCGTCACCTGGCTGAAGTCCTCATCGGGATAGGCTACCGCAGCAAAAGAGGTTCCAAGTACCTCAATTTCGTTGTTTTTAATTTTTACTTTAAAAGGAACATCTCCGGATATTACATTAAAAAATGCTTCGCCCATCAGTTCAACCTGCCGGGAACCATTGCCGAAATTACCGGCATAGCGGAGGGTGGTACCTGAATTCAGCCAGACGTGGGTGCCGTCAAATAACGTAATTTCCGACATTTGTCCCAGGGGTACATGTATTTCGGCAAATACCGGGGCAGTGACAGTTTCCCGGTTGTAATGAATAAGCGTTCCCAGTCCAAATGCCAGCAAAATGATGGCGGCATACTTGAAAAGTGAGAAATAAAATTGGTTTTGTTGAGTGTGAATGTAACGTGCCACCTTGTTCCATGACTGAACAATGGAAGTTTGGTGCAGGGGGGCTGCTTCAGCTAAGTTGGCATACAGACCAGCTGCATTTTCATGTATTGTTTTGGATTCTACCGTGGAGCAGTTTTCTTCCCGTTCTTTAACGTCTGCTTCAGCGGCTTCTCCATGAATTTTTGCTGCAGCATTTTCCCAGGTCCTATCTTGATTCGTTTCTTTCATTCTATTGTTCAACGAGGTAAAGAACGACTGTGAGTGTCCAGTCGTTCTTTTAATTCCTAACTAATTATCTATGAACAACCAGCTGTTACTTTATTGGTTGTACATTTATAAGACGTAAATCGGATAAGGGCAGGGTGACAGGAATGAAAAGTTTTTTTGTTTGAAATTGTCTGAATGTTTTAATATTTTAATGTTGAGGGGGGCTGATACAGATACGGGAGATGGGAGACGGAAGAGGAAAGACCGAAGACTGACGGGAGACGGAAGACCGAAGTAAGGAGAGGAATTTGAAAATTGACGAGTCAGGAGAGATTTTCGCAGGGCTTCAAATTGAGTGTATGAAATTATTTGAAATCAAATTTAAAATGAAGTTTTTTTTCAAAAACTGACAGGGTGCGCAGTTCCTGTCAGCGTTTTTTGACTGTTTTTATGTTTTAATGTTTAAGTGGTCCTGATGCCTGATACTTTTAGTCTTGATACCAATGACGGAAGACCAATGACGGAAGACCGATGACCGATGACGGAAGACCGAAGTTAGGATGATACCTGATAATTATTAGTCTTGATACCTTATGTTGACGACCAAAGATGACGCTTCCCTATATAAGATTTTTAATCCTGATTTCTTTTAAGCCATTCCTCATACTGAATTTTTAATTCGTTCACTTTTTCCGGGTACTTTCCTGCCAGGTTGTTTATTTCGCGGGGGTCTTCTTCCAGATTAACCAGGTAAAGTGAATCTCCCGGAAGAAATTCTTCACCATGAATTAATGGATTTCCCAGTAACTTCCAGTTGCCTTTTCTTGCAGCCCAGTGTTTCCCATTTTGCCAGCAAAATTGATCATGCAATGATACGTGATCCTGATCTTTCAGGATAGGGACAAGGCTCTTTCCATCCAAATCGTGTGTATTCAGATCAATACCACAAAGCTCTGCAAGTGTTGGCATCCAATCCGCATTCACTGCCACTTGATCTCTGATTTCTCCGTTCTTAAGATTAGCCGGCCAGCTTATTGCAGCAGGAACACGGATACCCCCCTCAAATAAACTAAATTTTGCTCCTCTGAATTTTCCGGCACTCCCTCCCCCAAAGTGAGCGCGTTCTTCAGTTGAATAGCCATTATCAGACTGAAATACAACGATGGTATTTTCACGCAATCCAAGTCTCTCAAGACTTTCAAGTAATTCTCCGATTTTATCATCCTGGGTAGAAAGAAAAGCTGCATACAAATCACGGGGGTAAGACACTCCCTTATCCTGATAATAGGTTAACCACTCCGGAGTCCCCTGATAGGGGTAATGTGGCGTGTTTAATGCAAAAAACAAAAAAAAGGGATTATCCGTATTCTTCTCTATATAACTAGTGGCTTCTTTTACCATCAAATCAGGAAAGAATTGCCCGTCATAAAAAACTTCTTCTCCATTCCTGTACAAATCATGCCGGTTTGGCCCCTGCCAGTAATAAAAGTGTGAAAAATTATCAATACATCCTACAAGATGGCCAAATGAATACTCAAATCCCTGGGCATTTGGCTGCTTATCTTCTGCATGACCTAAATGCCATTTCCCGATATGAGCAGTTTTATATCCGGCATCTTTAAACATTTCTGCCATAGTGTATTGTTCAGATGGCATTCCTGCTTCCAGACTTAAAGAACTTACATTTCCCGGAACACCTGCCCGCTGAGGAGTTTTTCCGGTAAGCAATCCTGCTCTTGAAGGAGAACATACAGGAGCACCGTAAAATTGAGTGAATTTAATTCCACTATGAACAATTTTATCCATGTTTGGTGTGACCAGGTCTGATGAACCATATGAGTTGAGATCAATGGTACCCTGATCATCGGTATAAATTACAATAACATTAGGTTTCGAAGTCTTTTTGTATTCTTCTCCAGAAACTGCAGTTGTACTTAACAGTAAGGAGCCAATTAGTATGTTATTTAAGTTTTTCATATCGTAATTTATTATGCTACCGGTAGTTTTTAATTCTGTTTCGGTTTATGACATTTCTTCTATAAATGACTACATCGTATTCTTTCCGGACTATAACTTCTGCTTGTATTCCTAAGGAAAAATAATTAAAATCACGGGAAAAAGGTGTACTATTCTTGATCTCATGATTTTCTTTATTAATAGTTACCGATAATTTCTTTGTAAAATATTGGTTTGAAGTAAAAATAATCAAACTATTTTAGTGAGCCTCGTTTCTTAGTTTTATGAGATTACTTATGCTTAAGAATTTTCTTTCAGTATTTTAATGAAAAACCTGACAGCGTACGCAGTTCCTGTCAGCGTTTGGTTTCATGAACCTGACAGCGTACAAAGTTCCTGTCAGCGTTTGGTTTCTTAAAAACCTGACAACGTAAGCTGTTCCTGTATGATCGTTTGCCATAAAACTCTATATAATAGAACAATTCTTTCAGCATTTTATTTTTTCTTCCTGAACACAAGAAATAAATTAAAGTGTTTTGGATCGAGTGTTTCTTTCAGGGAACGGTATGCGCGGCCCATCTGTGTTTTTACGGTGTTGCGTGAGATGTGCATTTTATCCGCAATATCCTGGTAACTTAAAGATTCAAACACTGCCAGTTCAAGAACCCGGCGGCACTGTTCCGGTAGCTTTTTTACTGCAAGGTATAACAAGGCATACTGCTTCTGGTCGTCGAAGTATTTTTCATCTCCGGGTTCCCGTATGTTTTCAGTGATAGGCTCTGTATCCCATTTCTTTTTTCTGTGGTAGTCGATGATGCTGTTGTGAAGCATTACAAACAGGTAGTGTTTTATGGATGAATCAATATGGATGTTCTTTCTGTTTTCCCAGAGTTTAATAAAACAATCGGAAACCAGCTCCTCTGCAAGACCGTTGCTGTCGGGGATTGATTTGGCAGCAAACAGGTACATCTGGTGGTAGTACCTGTTGTGAAGCTGCTTTAGTGCAAGCTTGTTACCGCGTTTTATTTCTGTCCAGAGAATTCTTTCTTCCACGAATTGTTTTATTAGTTGCCTTTCAAAAATAGCCTTTTTGAGAAGAAAATCAAGAGTTTATAGTATTTTATTTTGATGAAATTGCATGCATCAGAAAAATTGTTAAAAATTTAACGTTTATTTATTAATGACATGTATGGATGGACTGAATAATTAAGGTTTTAATTATTCCGGAAGAAAGTTTATCCTGGAGGTAAAAGGTGAGATAGGAGGGGGCCTCGTTTTTATTTGGGTGTTAATTTGTTGTATGGTATATTGTACTCCTCCAACACCTTCCCGGTTTCATCTATCAGTCTGAATACGACTGAAGGTTGTTCATTTGCAGTATTAAAAGTAAATTCACCGAAAGCAACCGTAGATGCTCCGCTGTAGCCAAACAACTGATATGTATTATCTTTTGCTACGGCTTCAGGGCCGGGCACTCCCCCAAGAGATGCTGCTTCAAACTCATGGAATGCAAATCCTGAGGGTCTGGGGATGGTAAATCCGCGTGCGCCGTGCCGATCACCACTTATCAGCAATACCCCGGAAATGTTTTCTGTTTCAATAAAATTAAAAAGCTCTTCCCGTGCTTTCACATCCCAGGTGCCCCATGAATCCTTACCATTGCTGATGTAATCGCTCCACATGGTTCCGCTGGAAATTACCTTAAACGGGGCTGTTGAGTTTTTTAATGCCTCTTTTAGCCAGTTGAGTTGTTCCATGCCCAGGTAGGAGCCGTAATGGCCTCTTCTTTCATTTTCCCGGCATGAACGGGTATCCAGCATGATTATTTCTACCGGTCCGATATGTGTGTTAAAATAGATGCCCGGACTTTCGTTAACCGGGTTGTTCCAATTCTGATACCACAATTGCCGGAGGGTTGAACGATCTGCTTCGGTAAATCTTTCAGGAATGCCGCTAAGATCGTTGTTGAGATAATCATGATCATCCCAGGATGTATACAAAGGTACATTTGCCGCAAGCCTTTGCCATGGTATCGAAACATCCCGAAGCAAATAATCGGATCGGTGCATGTTGAAATTGTTTTCCCTGTCATCAACTGCAATGTCCCCCAGTAGCATCATAGCATCCGGTTTTCTCTTTAAAATCTGATCGATAAGATTCGGATTGTGTATTCCAATTTTATGAAAGCATGACCCGAAGGTCAGTTTAAATGTACCTTTTGTTCCTGAATCCGGTGCAGTAGTAAAGTTGCCTTCTGCAACCCGGCGCTTTTGGATGTGAACTGCATATTTGTATTCTGTACCCGGAGTCAGGCCATCAATAGCTATTCTTTGTTCAGTGCCTGGTTCAACTGATTTTTTTATGTACGATTTTTCTAAGCTGCCGTCAGGTTTTGATACATTAACAGTTATTTTGTCTGAGGTTGAGGGCCGTAACCAGATAACCACTCCGTCATTGCTCAGGTTACCAAGCATAGGGCCTCCCATCAGTAACAGATTGTGTTTATGTGCAGCTTCAATAATTTTGGTATTGGTAAAATCAGCATCCGGAACCCCTGAAAATACCGAGCGTGAACGGAAGTAAAACTCCCTGATGTTTTCCGGTACAGGTTCGTAACTGTCGAGCAATCGGGTGTCGATTTCCAGATTTCCCACATGAGCTTCCGAAAGTGTAACCTCATGACGGGGAGGAATGGTATCAGCATATACACTGCTGAGGCTATTACTGGTAATGATAATTGCAAGAAAAAGATACCATTGAAGAACTGTATAATTTTTCATTTTTGAACTGGTTAAAGATTTTAGCTTATAATGGAGGAATTAAAATAAAAAGATTTGAACGGTATTCGCTTTCCCCTAAATAGAGGGTACCGTCTTTCCCTTTTGTCATACAGTCGAATTGATATCCCCGGCGGTAATAATAGGGGCTGCGATCCACGATTAGCATTCCCCGGTCTGTGAACCCGGTATTTACAGGATCGTATTCGAAAAGTTTACAAGGCACGGAACTGGTAATTGGCTGTTCACCTGCAATGAGGTAAATTTTACCGTCATCTCCTGCTTTCAGGCAACGTATCCGTCTGTGTGCCCTTGGTTTTCCCAGATTACTCAAGGTATTCGTGTGAGGGTCGTAAGAAAAAAGATATCCGTCTGATGTTCCTCCCCAGATAAGGCCTGAGGTATCTGCATCAAAACATTCAACTACATCGTAATCAGTATAAAACTGGGAAGGATAATAATCACCTGGTATTTTTTGACCGGTTGCATGAATGCTTTTGGATTCAGGAGAGTAATATTTTATCTCTCCATTTGTGGATGAAAAGTACACATTCCCCTTTTTATCGCAGATAAGATCCCTGCAGATGCTTCGCCAGTAACGTTCCGGGCCGTGGAATACAATCCGGTCATCAACAGGCCCCAAATCATTAAAACTTCCTTCACTGATGTTGTAGATAAAAAAGTGGCTGTCGGGATAGGTGAGGCCATAAAGGACGGAACCCTCCGGACTTACAGTAAGTGTATACACAGAATTACCAGCAACCGGAATGCCCAGGTCTTCCACTTCTGCTTTCATATCGGGCAATTTAACATTTCCGTTGCTTTCGGATGGATTGTACCGGTAGAGGTGTCCTCCGGGTTCGGACTGAAAATGTTTTTTAATATCGTTCCACAACGTTTCATCAGCCTGGTCCCAGTTTCCTCCGGGAGATAACTCAACTTCATTGAACATGCTTCTGCCCGTTCCGAAATAGATATGCCCCATGGAATCCTCAATCATTGCATGATGAATGCTTTCCTGTCCCGGAATCTTTCCCAGATGACGTACTTTGTTTGTTACTGGACTGTAAAAGAATAAATAAGCTTCCATTCCGGTGGTGCCCCCATAAATCAATCCATCCTTTGCTGTTACTAGAGAGGTAATGGCACTGTTGTATTCCGGAATTTCGTTTACTCCTGGATTTCCCAGCTCACGCAAATCAATCCGTTGCTGGTTAACAATCCACGGCCGGGCCCAATCCTGAGCAGACAGGTTTATTGGGTTGCACAGGAAGTAAGCCATAAACAGGTATATAACACTTTTTGTATTCATGTTCGTTTCATCATTAATCTTATTTGATATAGCAAGTTTACATGCCGGTTATTCCGGCTGATATATTATCAGATGCAAAGCTGATGGAATTTCTCCGATTACCCGGGTTGCGTCCTTTTTATTTTTCACTTCCACCTGGCCAACAATATAAATGGTTCCATCAGCGGCTGCAGTGGCGCCCTCGCATCCAAAAACCCTTCTACCGTCATTGGTTATCATTTGTCCTAAATCATACCGCTGGTCCGAAGAAATATCATACATGACCAGATGATGGATTTCTTCTGTTCCAAATGTTTCCTGGTAGGCTACGATATTGTAATCACGGGCAGAAGGAACAAAATATACTTTTTGATTCTTGCTGTCAACTGTAAAAGCCAGGGGAGAATAGGGTATGTTTTTTTGATCCGTGTTCCAGTATTTTGGATCGCATATCTGTGCTAAAGAAGTAAACTGTCCTTGTGAATTCTTGTGAGGGTCGAACCTGAAGAGGATATTTCCGCTTCCACAGGTCACCCCATAGGCTACTTTATTAACAGGGTCCCATTCCACAGCACGCCAGTCCATGCTGCGATCGATCATGGGGTTTATCATTTGTGTCGGCCAATAGGCAGGATCGTAGGGCTGGCGGATATCAAGATCAATCACCCGGCCGCTTTCAGCCTCATACTTCCAAACCCGTGCAGTGGGAAAAGAACCATAAACATTCCCTAAATCGTCACAAAAGATATCCCTGGTTACATCCCAATTGGTTACTCTGGCTATCTTGCGGGTGGATCCGGCTGCAATATCAAACCTGTACAGATAACCATTGAATCCGACTCCAAAAAGCAAATTACGCTGTTTGTCGATTGTCAGCGGATAACACCCGATATGTTTATCAACAAGACCCATATTTTTAAATTCTTTTGTCCCGGGATTGTACCTGGTCCAGTAACCTCCTTCCCAGCTGAGGAAATCAATATTGCGGGGTCCGCTTCCGTTATTCATTGGGACAAACCAGATGTTGCCCTCATTGTCTTCAACCGGTTTGTTGTGAATTTTACCCGGAGGCCGTACTCCTTTTCCACGCACTCCGGTGAGTTCTCCCATATCAGCAAGAAGGATATTTGAACCGGTAGCCGGATCGTACTCATAGAAATGGGCGCTTGAACCTTCATCGATAAGGGCAGAATAAACTTTACCGTTTGATGCCGCGTAAACTCCGTCCCACATCACGGGGTCTCTTCCCGGGTAAGGTACAGCTTTTACCTGCAGTTTTTTCCGAGAATCTTGTGCCCGGGCTTCAGAATTATAAATCTCTGTTGCCATCAAAATCAGGAACAGGACAAAACCCCCCTTTTTTATAAAATGCAAATCAGCACGTGTGGAAAATAGTATTAGCCTTTCCATGGTGAATGTATTTAATCAGTAGCCGGTATTTATATTATTTTTACCTCATGTCATTATATTCAGCAACTTCCAACCAATTCAATTCGTTTTTAGTGAGAAGGCATTTCCGGTATCGGTTCTTATAACTGTGTAAGGTACACTCTTGCAGATTTTTTCGGTACCGAAACTTTTATTTTATTATTTCTGACGTTGACTATCCGGGAATCATTGTAAAGATCTGCCAATTGTCTGGCTGAAAAATCGCCGGGCAATGAAATCTCCACATTGGCCTTATCTTCCATGCTGTCGTTTAAAACGATAACACCGTTTTCAAAAGCACGGTGGGCAATCGTATTTGTCTCGTTGTAAGACTCCAGCCCCTTTCCCATATGTGCCTGGTATAAAATTTCAGCCCCCGTACCGTTTAAGGTAGCCCACCAGATAAAATCGACAAGCCGTGCAGCAGAAAATGCCCAGAAAGCATCATCTTTTGCCTCTTTCCGTGAAGAGTTAATAGTAGATAAAGCAGTTATTCTTCTTCCTTCCTTTAAAAACCATTCATTTTCCTGTGCTCTTTTTTTTACATCCTGCCAGGTATGGCGTCTTCCTTCCCAGGCCCAACTGTATATAAATGACTCCCACATACAGGCATCCCCATTTTTTTGGAACTCTGTGCCAATCCCTGAATTCAGGATTACTACCTTATCGTCACCATAACTTTTCACCAGGGCACGAATCGCCTGCAGCATTCTGTCCCACGCGTAATCGTGTGTTGCATTGGGAAACAGGTGCTCGTGAGTGTAGGGCTGAAACTCCGGATTTCGACCATCGTACCTGGGGGCAAGGCAAGGTTCTCTTCGTTCAAGATTATCTATGAAAATTCCTGAAGCCCCCCAATCCATCATTTTTTTTACATAGGCCAATGACAATTCCCAGTAGCCCGGACTATTGGCACAGGTCAGAAAACGGTGAATTCTGTCGGAACCATCCATGGGGATGTGGACCCACTTCCCATCCCTGTCTTTTAATAGGATTTCGGGATGTTCAAAGTAAAAAACATCCTGATCTGAAAAGTTCGTATGAATGCACCTGAAATGCACATAAGGAATTGCTTTGAATCCTTTCTTCAGTGCTTCTTCAAATGCCTGTCTGGAATGCGGAACATGTGAAATTAAAGGGACACCTTTTATTCGTTCTCCAGCAAGTGATTCGATTTTTTCAACCGGATAATGCTCTGTGATAAGCATGGGACTATTCCCTGCCCTTACTCTGACAATGCGTGTTATAAGCGTATCTTTAAGTATGAATTCATGGCCTTCCCAAATGTTACGGCTGCTTGTAATCATATCGGCGTTTAGGAGCCATTTGGGTGCAGGTTCAAGGCTTTCGTCAGGTGGTGCAATCGTAAGGTTGTATTTTTTTGCAAGATTCTCATCGTATTCCTGCCCCTGTACCCGGGTTGGTGATAAACCGATTAAGCTTAAAAACAGTAAGCTTATAATCACCTCATTGATTCGTTGTTTCATTGGTTAATTTTTTAGATTGGAAACTTATTAATTTTAGAAAATTACGATTTCCTGTAAATCATTTGTCCTTTTCTTCTAAAAAAGTTGTTATTTCTGTTAAATAATTTTCCGGTTGTCCACCGGAATCCGACACCACCTTAAGCCCTTTCATACTTCCCAGAATAGTGCCGGCAACCTCTTTTGACATTTTTTGTGAAAGCTCATCTGCCGGATCCATCCATAACTGTCCTTGTTCGTTTGATGAAATCAACCGGACAAGATCAGGTATGTCAAAATCTATCAGAACCCCGGGGGTATAGAAATATTCATGTTGGTTGTAATACTTGCCAGAAAGGAGCAGTTGATAGGAAGGCAGGGTATTTATAGTAACCACTGACTGTATGCCGGGATGGAAGGCAGCTGCCAAAAGTGCCCACAAACCTCCCAGACCTTCTCCTGCTAAAAGGACTGGCCTGTTTTTCATTGTACTGGTTTCTGTAATTAAATTAATTCCGTTAAGAACATCCAGTACCTGCATGCCAACCATTGTCCTGTTAAAGGACGACGCATCATTTGCTGCCACATCCCTTATCCAGTTTTCAGCCGTATAACCTGTATATTGATCCAGTCCGGCTGCAGGGGGATGGCATAAAGTCTCACCTGTGCCTCGCACATCTATTGATAGTACCGTATAACCTTCCCGAACCAGGGCAAAGGGAAGTGAAGTTCTGTATGTGTCATCCGGCTTTCCCTGCGCGGAAACATGCAAAATAACCTGTTGTTTTTCAATTTGAGTTACCGGCCTAAGCAACAGGGCAGGAACTTCAATGCCGGGTTCACTTATGTAGGCAAATTTTTCTACGGAAATACCGTCCAGCTTAAATGTCTCCCGGGATTTAACTTCGGGAACCCGGGAGCTGACAGGGATCGTTAATTTCAATCTGGTGAGGATGCGATTTTTGAGTTTATCCAAATCTTTTATCGGCCGGTACACCTGTTCACCAAGCTTTTGGTTTAAGGTTTGACCTGATTCCCCGCCTAATGAGGCAAGAACCACTCCGTTTTCGGTACATTGTAATTTTTTTGCCTCTTCAGCTTCGAGGGGTGGTTCAGATTTGCCCTCCTCTGTCTTCCCAAACCATTTATTCAGCCATTCATAAGTTGATTCACGTTTTGACTGCGAATTGTCATGTACACCATCCACAACATCCATATCCCAGTAAGTTTCGCTGTACCCCAAACCTTTATAGAATTTAGCCATATCTTCCAGTTTCCTCCTGTGAGCAGGTTCTTCCCCTGAGGCATCCCCTGTAATCATTCTGACTGGCCGGGGCGGGATTAAGCTGAACAAATCAAGGTTGGCAGGCATCCGTCCGCCAAGGTAGGTTCCTTCACAGCTTCCTCCGGGATGTGCAGCAGCTATTACTTTAATACGCGTATCCGCTGCAGCAGCAAGCAATGCCATTTGTCCGCCACCCGAATTACCTGCAACAGCCAGCATGGTTGAATCCACCTCAGGCCGGGATACCAGGTAATCCACTGCCTTTATGCAATCCCAGGTGCGAAGACCGGGCAGTGACCAGCCTGCCAGTAAAGCAGGTCGGCCTACATAATGATGCTGGTCAACACTCAGACCAACAGTGGGCTTTAATGTTTCAGGATCAAAATATTCCGATCGCTCTCCCTGTCCGATGGGATCTGCCGCAAGAACAACATATCCTTTTTTAGCCAGGCCAGTGCAAATTTTATTGATGTCAGGTGCCATCTTTCCCATATCCCAGTGCCCTATGGTATATAAAACTCCGGGAAGGGGAAATTCACGATTTTTCGGAATATAGATGTTGGCAGGAATAAAATAACCGGGTTGGCTTTCGTATATGACCTTCTCAATAAAATAATCAGGGTAATCCAAACGGCCTGTAATGCGTGGATTAAGAGGAGTTTTTACCGGGAAATCCCCTAAAACCGATGATAACCGGTCCCGTACCTGTTGTTGATGTGCTCTCCATTCCTGCGGGGTATTAAGCCGTAATAAAACGGAGTCGCGTCTGGTTATCTGCCGGGCTACATTTTCCTGTACGAAACGTTCAAGCATGGAATGTCCTGCCTGCTGTTCTTCAATGGTGTTGTATACCCTTAATGTATGAGGTTTTGGTAATGAAATTTTTTCTCCCCGGTATTCTCCTTCTGGTATAAGCTTTAAATGTTCAATACCCCAGGAATGGTTATTGTTTCCTTTAAATTTAAGATATACTTCACTGTATTGGGGGATATCTATTCCATGAAGCTTTATTACCAGTTTATCCCCCGTCATTTGTTTTTCATCGGGTTCTGCCGGGAATAAAACCGTTCCGGCTTCTTTCCCATTTATCAGTAGTGTAACTTCCTGTTCCCCTGACCCCAATAAGGAGGCGGTTAAAACGGCTGTGCAGGTGGAAGAAGGTTCAAAATAATAAAAGCCTGCCAGACATTTATCTGTTCCGGATTCGGGCCGGAGATAACGATTGCGGTTCCATTGACTCGGACGATAAATGTCGGTTCCCTGAAAAAAGGTGAAATTTTCCGGATAATACACTTTTTCTATCTTTCCAGATACCTGAAAGGATGCATTTGCAATCACCGAAGTGAACAGAAATGAAAAAAGCAGACAAGAAGTACAAATTTTTCCTGCAAGCTTTTTGAAATATTGCAAATGAACCGGTAGTTTTTTTTTCATACATATAATTTCTGAAAAAAATCTTCTATAAATATAAAAGTTGTTCCTTTAAAAAGCAATCATCTAAAGATTAAATGCGGTGAATTTTGAACTGTTTTTTGTTTTATACCAACTAAAAATTTAAAATTTTATACATGCAATTGAAATACTGTAGTTTTAAACACTACTGTCCGGTAAAATAATATTCCGTCCCGATGGGACTTTGGAATAATTTCGTAATTAGCTTTCTACCAACATATTGTCCCTGACGGAACAGTCAGTATACCGACTTAATATGGAGTATCAAAATTAACCCCTATTATTTCAAAGATGCGTAGGAAAGTAATAATACCAGCATGTTCATATTTTTTCTTTAATTTTTACCGGACACAAATGTAATTTTATAGCAGCTGTCATTTTACTACCTGCATCCGGTAAAACTTTCCCCGGCAATCCGGAAGCCGGTATGGATTTATTTTTGCATTGATCGGGAATGGGTTATCATGCTGATTGTATGTGATAAATTATAATCGTTTTTCTTTAGCATTTCATGTGCTTCATTTTTAGAAAGTCCATATAATTCCTGTAAAATATTCTTTGCTCTATCCACTAATTTATTATTAATACATGCCACATCAACCATATAAGGCCCTGAAACTTTGCCCATTTTTATCATTATAGTTGAAGAAAAAAAGTTAAGTACTTTTTTTGTGGCAGTCCCGGCTTTCATACGGGTTGACCCCGCAATCACTTCATTGCCGGAATTTAATGGAATTACAAAGTCACAAAAAGGCAATTCTTTTTCGGGGAGTGTTGTTTGTATAAAAACAGACAGGGCTTTTCGATCTTTTGCAAATGCCAGGGCTGATTGAATATAATATGCAGCACCGCTCGCTGAAATGCCTATAACTATATCCTCGGGCTGAATATTCAATAATAGCATCTCTGGTACGGCACTTGCATCTTCTTCAAAGTCGGATTCAATCTCAATCGCTGCATCTGATATTCCTCCTGCAACTAAAGCAATAATTCTTTCATCAGGAAAGCCAAAAGTGCAGGGAATTTCAACAGCATCCATCGCAGCAATACGTCCACTGGTGCCTGCACCAACATAAATGATACGGCCGCCTGCCTTTATTCTCTTTACAGATTTATCTGCTATATCGGAAATGACAGGCAGACTGCTTTTTAGAAGATATCCCGCTTCTTGTTCTGCCTGCCATAATGTTTCAATAATATCATTTGCCGGCATGTTTTGAAGTTGCAGCTCTTTTTTGTATGGTATTTCAGTATCGAGTGAATTGTAGTCCGGAATGACCCTGTTATTATATGCAATATACTCACCTCTTGCAAGGGATAAAGCGCCAATCAACTGCAGTTTGTTTCCTTCCTTAGCAACTGCAACTTTAACTGGCCTTTCCAGTTCAACTGGTGTTTCTTCCAAAATTTCAGTTAATAATTCATCCAATGGATAGCTGCAGGTAACTGCAGCATCAGCCAACCCTCCGCAAATAATCACTTCGTCAAGACTATATAATACAGCAGCACTGTTAATAATTTTTGCCAGATTTTGTATGTACTTTTCTCTTTCATGTTGAAATATAGAATTCGTAAGAACATTTATTAAATCTTTATTTTCATCTAAATCAGCCAACTTTGAAACACTTGCAACAGAATCATAAAAACCTTCAGGTGTTCTAATGCTTCCTAATAAAGTAAGGTTTTTTCCAGGCCGCCAACGTCTCCCGTTTCGCCAGACGGTGAAGCCTAAACCTGTACCAACTGGCATTATTCCGATCGTCTTATTTCCGGTCAGATATCCGGTTTCGGCCAGGCCGATAGTAGCAGCATCACCATCATTAATAAGGGTCGCACTGCATTGTAACTCCTTTTCCAATATGTTTTTCCAGCTGTTATTTTTTAGAATGTTTAAATGTGCAGCTGCTTTTGAAACCCTGGTTCCATGATAGTTTATTATTCCGGCTGTGGAAATACCAATACCTTTTATTTCTTCTGGTATTATACCAAACAGAGAAATTAATTCTTTAAGTGCTTCAATGAATTCATGAATTGCAACGTTGGCATGTAACGGACTTCTAATTTTTTTAACTTTAAGATGGTTCAATTTTGAAATTTTATCAATCTCAAAAAAATGCTCATCAGCAATGGTACCCTTAATCCATGAACCACCAATATCAATTCCTAAATATTTTGACGTTTTATATTTTCTCATTTCAAAAACGATGACAAAGTTCTGTTAAAATAAAAGGTAATTTCGGGTACTTATCTTTACAATTCAGTTTATTATACGATATATCTTTTTTATAAACAGTTTGTGTTTTGCAATCTAAGCAGAAACATTATTTCCGGTGATCGCGAAAATTCAATCCTGATTTTTTCATCCGTTCATAGTCAATGATTAACCGTTTTTCAAATTCAGTAAAATCTTTTTTCCCTGCAGGTGTCCAAACTACCTCTGATAATGCCGGTAATCTTGGCAGAAGCATGTATTCAGCGTGCTTCATCGATGGGATGTATTCAGTCCACAAGTTAGCCTGTGCTCCCAGAATATGCTTTGACTCTTCTGTTGTCAATTCTTCCGGTATCGGTTCATAGGCATATACTTTTTCCAACGGTAAAAATCCTCCTATGCCCAGTGGTTCAATCTCTCTGTTTTCCGATTGGTAGTAATCAAAATAAAGATGTGTTGTAGGACTCATAACTACATCGTGCCCCAGTTGCGAAGCTTTTATGCCTCCTTCAATTCCGCGCCATGACATAACTGTTGCTCCCGGAGCAAGACCACCATCCAAAATTTCATCCCACCCGACAAGGCGTCTGTTTTTTGAGGTAAGGTATTTATCAATCCGGGTTACAAAATAACTTTGCAGCTCATGTTCATCATTTAATCCTTCTTTATTTATCCTTGTCTGACATTTTGAACATTCTTTCCATCGATCTTTAGGAACCTCATCGCCCCCAATATGAATAAATTTTGATGGAAATATCTCCAATACTTCATCAATTACATTCTGAAGAAATTCAAATGTTTCTTCATTTCCTGCACAAAACACATCTTTGAAGACTCCCCATTTCGTTTCTACTTTATAGGGTCCTCCGGTGCAACCCAAATTGGGAAAGGCGGTCAATGCAGCAGTAGCATGACCCGGCATTTCGATCTCAGGTACTACCGTAATGTAGCGTTCTGCAGCATATTTAACAATCTCATGAATCTGATTTTGTGTATAAAACCCACCATAGCCACGGCCATCGTATTCGTTTGAGCTTCTTAGATGGCCCATTAATGTTTCTTCGCGCCAATTGGAAATTTCTGTTAGTTCCGGATATTTTCTGATTTCAATTCGCCAACCCTGATCATCAGTAAGATGCAATTGTAAAACATTCAACTTGTAAGAAGCCAATACATCGATGTAATTTTTAATAGAACTTACCGGGAAGAAATGCCGTGCAACATCCAGCAGGTTGCCCCGCCATGAAAAACGGGGTTGGTCCTCAATATCTAAAGCCTGAACCGAAAGGTTCCCAGCTTCAGCATTTAATGGCAACAACTGCTTCAGAGTTTGAAAACCATAAAAAATACCAGCAGCTGTATTGGCCGAAACAGTAACTCCATTTTTATCCACTTGCAGCTTATAGCCTTCATCGCCTAAGTCTGGCAGGTTGGCAAGTTTAAATTGAACAGACCTGCCTTTATCATTTTTTTTCAAACGGAGGCCATAGCTTTTTTTAAGATAGTTGTCAAAAAATCCGGCAATCCGTACTATCTCTTCGTTGGTTTCGTCAAATAGTATGGTGCATTCCTTATTCAGGATAAATTCGCCTGCATGTATTTTTACCATTGAAGGCTGTGGAATTACAGATATCGTTTGAGGATAGGCTTTAATTAAAATAACAAGCAGCAAAATGACAAGAAGACTTTTATTTTTCATTTTTTATTATTTAAATCATTGCAAAAAAAAATAAACCGGCTTTTCTTTCAGGCCGTAACTGTCGGGAACCGATTTGATGAGATGAATATGAATCGGATGAAAAATACCAGTTGGGATGACGCATTAAGGCATTGCTGTCAACGTGTTTGCTTATTGCACAGAGAATTATTTCTTTCACAGGCAGGTTTTATCCGTTATTTATCAAAAATAACTTTTTTGGACAGAAATTCAAGATTGTTGGTAAGATTTTCAATTAAATAAATCTACAGAATACGGGAATAGTGGAAATGTGCGGATCGGAATCCGCACCACCCGGCCTGTAACAGGTTTCCTGTAGGTGCAGCAGTTTCCTGGGTGTAGCGGTTTCCGAACCGCTGATTTATAAAATAACTAAAGAATGTGCGAATCGGAATCCGCACCACCCGGATTTTTTATTAAATTGTAAATAAAAAATTATGAGAAAAGAGTTTTACCGGTATACTCTGCCTCATTTTCAGCAGTCGGGTCAGGCATATTTCATTACCTGGAGTTTAAAAGATGCCGTGCCTAAAAAAGCTCTGAAACGATATAGTGATAAACTCAATGAGCTGCGGCTGCAAATTAAGAGTTACGGTGCAGCGGGTGCAGTGGTTTCCCCGGGTGCAGCGGTTTCCGAACCGCTGATTCATAAAATGAATGAAGAATATGCGGACCGGAATCCACACCACCCTAATTCATCATCTTTGCTCCTGATGTATTGTAAATGTTAAAATAACAGCTGTTCCTGGTTGTGTTATTGAAGTATTTGATCAGGTACAGATAAACAGGATCATCAACCCCGGAAAAAGATGCTTCATCCTTTATTAATTGGTAATGGTTTTCGTGATTGCCATTTGCCACGGGTAAAATCAGGGAAATCAACAGGACGACTTTTATTATTAACCGATTCTTCTGTGAGTGTGGTAATAATACTCCAACTTGCTGCATCATAAACATCTATAGGTACTTCGGTCTTATTGCGTATGGATTCTACAAAATCCCTCATACAAAGATAATCACTGCCTCCGTGACCCGTCTTTATGGCTGTATCTCCAAATTTTTTCCATAGTGGATGATCGTATTTCTCACTGTATCCGTCAATGTCTTCCCAACTGTGTCCCTGTCCCGGACTGCGGTCTTCCAGATAAATTTTATTGAGTGTTCCTGAGTAGATGCCGTTTGTTCCCTGAATCCGGTATATAAAATCGACAGGGCGGGGACTCAGGGAATCATAATAAAGGGTAACAGTTATACCATTGGATGTTTGAATCATTGATGTGTTAACATCACCGGCTTTATATTCCCGGTTGGCATTTGGATGGTCGGCACCAAATTTTTTTGCCACATAATGCTTTAGGCCGAGAGCTCTGCTACTCATCGAAACCAGGTAATCAAATTTGTTTCCCCGGTTGATGTCTATCCATTGTGCAACGGGGCCAATGGCATGGGTCGGATATCTGTTTCCCGTATTATTCAGAAACCGTTCATGCGCTCTCCAGAGTAATTGCCCTTCTCCGCCGATAGTTGCATAGCGTACATCATGCTGGTATCCTGTTTCACAGTGTGTCAGCTCACCGAATAAACCCTGTTTTACCATGTTTAATACCATCATTACATTCCGCATGTATGCATAGTTTTCCATTAACATACAATGCATACCTGTCTTTTCTGCCGTTTCAACCAGTTCCCATGCTTCATCGTACCCGTCACATGCAGGCATTTCTGTACCACCGTATTTGCCTCCTTTCATTGCCGCGACCATTACCGGCGTATGCAAACTCCAGGGAGTTGAATTAAAAATACCATCGAGGTTATTTAAATCCGCTACCTTCCTGTAATCTTCCGGACCCGTAAATCCTTTTGGTTTGGGGAGACCGGCATCTTCTACCATGCGCCGGGCTCTTTCGACTTTTTCTTCGACGATATCACAGACTGCAGTGATTTCTACGCCCTCCAGCATTAAGGCGGTTTTCAACATTCCCAAACCCCTGCTGCCCAATCCTACAAAACCCAAACGCACGGGCTGTTCCGGCGAATATGCTGCTGCCACTTTGCCATAACCGGCTGTAGCCATATAGAGGCCTGCACCTGCACTGCTTCTTATGAAATTTCGGCGGTTTAATCCTGATTTTAACGTTTCCATTTTTTTGTATTTTAGTATTTTATAAATCAAGGAACTATTTAAGTGCTGCAGACTTATATGATTATTCTGATTTATTTAAAACTAAAAGCTCAGGCATTAGCTGCTGGCAATATTGGCAATGGAAAACCTGATTTGCACTTATGCCTTGTTACTTTATCTTCTTTCCCGTCATAATTGTCTCGCCTGAACCACCTTTTTCAGGATGAGAACAATATTAGCCGGTCTCTGATTGCCTTATGCAGATGTTTATTTACCTTGTGAGAAAATACCTCCAATTCAGTCAAGAGTGGCTTCTAAAAAATTTCTGTCTGCTCTGTATCCGGTACTAAAATAATCAGCTTCCGAAATCATCGAACATCACATTTTCATCGGGCACACCCAGATTGTAAAGCATTTTCTGAACGGCATCGTTCATCATGGGCGGTCCGCAAAGGTAATAATCGATTTCTTCGGGTTCCTCGTGTTTGCTAAGGTAGTTATCGTAAATCACCTGGTGGATGAACCCGGTTGGCCCTTCCCATTTGTCTTCGGGTTGGGGTTCGCTTAGTGCCAGATGAAATTTAAAGTTGTCGAATTTTTTTTCAATATCGCGAAACTGGTCGTAATAAAACACCTCTTTCCATGAACGGGCGCCATACCAAAACGTTACCTGCTTTTTTTGTTCCTTCACAGTATGGAACAGATGGAACAGATGCGACCGCATGGGTGCCATACCGGCTCCGCCACCTATAAACATCATTTCATTGTCGTTTTCTTTTAGGAAAAACTCTCCGTAAGGCCCGGAAATGGTTACTTTATCACCCGGGTTTCTTGAAAAAACAAAAGAAGAACAGACGCCCGGGTTTACATTTTTAAAACCATTGTTGGCACGATCCCATGGCGGAGTGGCTATACGTATGTTCAGCATAATGATGTTCCCTTCTGCCGGATGGTTGGCCATTGAGTAGGCACGGAAGGTTGGCTCCGGGTTTTTCATTTTCAGGTTAAACATACCAAATTTCTCCCACTCATCGCGGAACTTTTCTTCAACATGAATGTCCTTGAAATCCACCTCTATTTTAGGAACATCAATCTGTATGTATCCTCCCGACTTGAAGTTGAGGTTTTCTCCTTCCGGAAGCTTAACAACAAATTCCTTAATAAATGTGGCCACATTTTTATTGGAAACTACCTCACATTCCCATTTTTTTACTCCCAGAACTTCCTGCGGGACTTTAATTTTTAAATCTTCTTTTACTTTTACCTGGCAGGCCAGACGCCAATTTTCACTTTGTTCCTTACGGGTAAAGAAGTCGGTTTCGGTAGGCAGTATGGAGCCGCCCCCCTCAACTATCTGGCAACGGCACATGGCACAGGTGCCTCCGCCGCCGCATGCCGAAGGCAGCAGAATTTTGTTATTGCTCAAGGTTGTCAAAAGCGTATCTCCGGGTTCGGTAATTATTTCCCGGTCGCCATCGTTGATGTCAACTTTTACTTCTCCTGAAGGTGTGAGTTTTTTCTTGGCAAAGAGCAAGATGGCAACCAGGAGTACGATTACCCCCAGAAACACTGCCACACTGGCAATTACTACGGTAGTTTGTGTCGAAAGCAATAGCATTGAAAAATTATTTTGTTTTTACAATTGAATTCCCATAAAACCCATAAAAGCAAGCCCCATAAGGCCGGTCACAATAAAAGTGATGCCCAGGCCGCGTAATGGTGGCGGCACATTGGAGTACTGCAGCTTCTCGCGTATGGCGGCGATGCCAACAATGGCCAGAAACCAGCCAACGCCTGATCCCAGGCCGTAAACAGTTGCTTCCCCCACATTAAAGAATGCTTTTTGCTGCATGAACAATGAACCTCCTAAAATAGCGCAGTTGACAGCTATCAACGGAAGAAAAATCCCAAGCTGCGTGTAAAGTACGGGTGCAAATTTTTCTACAATCATTTCCACCAACTGTACCATTGATGCAATTACTGCAATGAACATGATAAAGGAAAGAAAGCTGAGATCCACATCTGCCAGTGCGGGGCTGAGCCATACCAGTGCGCCCTCCTGAAGCACGTAATTCTCCAGCAGGTAATCAACCGGTACCGTAATGCCGAGTACAAAAATTACGGCTATTCCCAAACCGGTGGCTGTTTTAACCGTTTTTGAAACGGCCAGGTAGGAACACATGCCCAGGAAGTAGGCAAAAACCATGTTCTCAATAAATATTGCCTTAATGAATATATTAACCAGATTTTCCATAATCTCTTTTCTGTTTTACCTGTTAATCTTCAATTAATTTCCGGTTGCGGCTACGCTGCACCCATATTATAATCCCTACGGTTATCAGGGCCATCGGGGGCAAAATCATCATCCCGTTGTTTTCGTAAAAACCGCCGTTGGCGATGTACCAGCTGTTGGGAATGATCTGATACCCGTAAATGGAACCGGAACCAAAGAGTTCACGGACGAATCCAACAATGATCAGGATGAGTCCGTAACCGGCTGCATTGCCGATTCCGTCGAGCAGGGAAGGCCATGGCCGGTTTCCCAGGGCAAATGCTTCGAGGCGGCCCATTATGATGCAGTTGGTAATTATAAGCCCCACAAATACCGAAAGCTGCTTGCTTACATCGTATACAAATGCTTTCAGCACCTGGTCAACCAGGATTACCAGCGATGCGATTACTACAAGCTGGACAATGATGCGGATACGATTGGGAATGGTATTCCGCAGCAGGGAAATAATGACATTGGCGAAGGCCATAACGGCAACTACCGATAATGCCATAACAACTGAAGGCTTTAATTGGGCTGTAACTGCAAGGGCTGAGCAAATACCCAGTACCTGTACTGTAATTGGATTACTGTTGTCAAGCGGATCACTCAGCAATCGGATATTTTTCTTGGAAAACATTGATTCACTCATTTCTTACGATTTTTTACGGGTTATAAATTCCTGGTATCCGGTAAATCCCTCCAGCAGCATATCCTGAAGTCCTTTGCTGGTGATGGTACCACCCGAAATCCCGTCCACACTGTGCTCTTCGGGTGCGCTCTGACCAACCTTTGTTATTGTTATGGAAACAAGATTTCCTGAATCATCAAAAATCTCCTTGCCTTTAAAGTCTTCCTGGAACCAATTGGTGGAAATTTCTGCTCCAAGACCGGGTGTTTCTCCCTGATGGTCGAAATTGGCCCCGAATATGGTGTTCATATCTTCATTTAATGAAACAAACCCCCATATTGGCCCCCATAGTCCGGCACCTCGCATTTCGAATATGTACTTGAGTCCGTCTTCACCCTGATATTCAAATACAGGCAGCAGCCTTTCCTCAATGGGTTTCGCCCGCTCATTACGTAAGTCTACTTCAAAAGCATCTACTCCTTCCACTTTCTCTCCCCGGGAGTTTATAACATACTGGTTTTGTATGCGTTCAGCATAAATGGCTTCCGCATCGGCAGGTGTGGTGGGAATGTTTACAGAAGCAAGGATGTTCTGTTTCTTTTCGATTTCAATATTCCTGTTCTGACGGGGCCTCAACGACATGGCTATCGTGGCCAGAACCGCGGCAACCAAAATTACCATGGCTGCTGCATAAAGGAACGTATATTGATTGCTATTTTTGTCCATCGTTCTAATTTTTCGGTTAAGATGAAACTCTTGCACGCTTTAGGCGGCGTTTCACATGACCCTGCACAATGTAATAATCGATCAGTGGAGCAAAGGTGTTCATCAGCAGGATAGCCAGCATCATCCCTTCAGGGAAGGCAGGGTTTATAACCCGTATTAATATGGCAAGAATACCAATCAGAAAACCGTAAATCCACTTTCCCTTTTCGGTTTGAGCGGCCGATACCGGATCGGTTGCCATAAATACCGCCCCAAACGCAAATCCCCCAAGCAGCAGATGCTGCCAGAATGGAATGGCCATGTACGTGTTAACAGCAAACAGGTTTAACAGGATACCCATTAAAATTCCTCCGGCAAATGTGGATACTATAATTTTCCAGTTTCCAATTCCTGTAATTATCAATACCAGGGCACCGATTAAAATTGCCAATACAGATGTTTCACCAATTGAACCGGGGATAAAGCCGAAAAATGCATCGGAAACACTGTATGTAATGTTACCCGCAGCGGCATCGGCCATTGGAGTGGCACCGGTAAAACCATCTATAACACGGTCACCCTCATCGAGTGCTACCCAAACATCGTTGCCCGACATCTGGGCAGGGTATGCAAAAAACAGGAAAGCACGGGCTACCAGCGCCGGGTTCCATACATTCATACCTGTTCCGCCAAATACTTCCTTGCCGAAAATCACTGCAAATGCCGTAGCTACTCCAACCATCCACAGCGGGGTTTCAACCGGCATGATGAGCGGGATGAGCATCCCCGACACCAGGAAGCCTTCATTGATTTCATGCCCGCGTAACTGGGCAAAAACAAACTCTAGGCCTAACCCTACTCCGTAAGAGACGATAACAACGGGTAAAACTTTAATTAAACCGTAAACGAAAATATCCCAAAATCCGGTACCTGCAAGTTCTCCTGTAGCCAGAAAGTGCTGGTAACCAATATTATACATTCCAAACAGCAGTGCGGGGACAAGTGACAGTACTACAATCGACATTGCCCGTTTAAGGTCAATGTAATCATGAATGTGCGTGCCTGATTTTGCCGTAGTTTTTGGAACAAAAAGAAAGGTAAAAAACCCATCGTGTACCGAATGAAGCCAATGGTATTTAGCCCCTTTCTCTACATAAGGTTTTGTTCTTTCAAAAAAGTTTTTTAAGGATTCCATCTGATTGCCACTAATTTAAATATTACATGCAAATTTATCCGAGTTCTTTTATCATGACGTTGATACCTGTGCGCAGTATATCCTGAACTTTTGTTTTTGAGGCACATACATATTCACACAAGGCAAAGTCTTCTTCAATTACTTCATATATACCAAGCTGTTCCATTTTATCAATGTCGTTAGCCAGTATCGCTTTAAGTAATATTACCGGCATAATATTCATTGGTACAACTTTTCGGTACTGATCGGTGAGCACAAATGCGCGGTCGCCACCATGAAGATTGGCAGAAAGTACATATTCTTTTTTGGGAAACAGTTTCGAAAGAAAGGCCCGGGTGGAACTGAACTTGTTAATACCGGGATCGGCCCAGCCCAGTAGTTCGTATTCATCGCCCTCGGGAATCACAGAAACCTGAGAATCGTAAAACCCCAGATAATCCTGTTGTTTGACCCGATGACCGGTAAGCACATTTCCGCTGATGATCCGCTGTTTGTACCCCGATTGTTTTAAGCGTTTTTCGACTACCGATGAAACCGGAGCGCCAAGGATCGTCTGGATGTATTTTGGCTTTTCCACTTCGGGTCCGGTAATTGCATATACCCTCGTAAAATCAGGTTTTCCGGTCTCAAACAACCTGCCAATAAACAGCACATCCTGAGGATTGACTGTCCATACAACCTCCCCTTTGTTTACCGGGGAAACATGATGTATCTGAATGCCAACATTTCCTGCCGGATGGGGTCCGGAAAACCGGAAGATATCGGCATTTTTAATATTGGTAAAAACCGATTTTTCACCTACTCCCAGATTGACATTTTTGCCGGCAAGCTTTGCAAGTGCATCAATACCCGTCTGGAAGGTTCCCAGTTGACCTTCAATGACGAAGTTGTAGTCGGGTGCCAGGGGAGAGGTATCGAAAGTTGAAACAAAAATTGCTTTTGGCTGTTCGTTGGGGGAAGCTATCACACCGTAAGGCCGGCGCTTTATGAATGGCCATAATCCGCTTTTCAGCAATTGTGTTTTTACATCATCGGCTGAAAGTTTCCCGGGATTTGATATTTTAAACTCCAGAGATCCTGCCTGCGGACTCGCCTCTATTACCACTTCCAGAATTCGCCGGCGTTCTCCCCTGTTTACCGATGCTACTTTTCCGCCAAAAGGCGCAGTAAAAAGTATCTCGGGATGGTACTTGTCATAGAACAAGGCATCACCGGCTTTTACTTCCTGGCCCGGCTTTACGCTCATCTTTGGCGTGAGTCCCGGAAAATCAGTGGGCTTTAATGCTGCCATGGCAGGGGAAGGAAGCGTTTCGAGTACTTTTTCGGCACTTCCCTTTAACTTTATATCCAGCCCTTTCCTTAACTTAATGACTTCTGACATTTTATCAAGAATAGTATTGTTTTTTCAGGGTGACAAAAGTAAATAATAAATTCACTTTACACAACGTTAATTTACGAAAAATCCAAGGTTCAAACTATGCAAATATTTAAATGCATTTTCTGTTTAGGCGGATTTGAGTAACTTTGAAACACGATTGATAATTTCGGTTCAGAAGATGAATAAGATAAATTTAAAGTATTTAGTTACTGCTGTTTTTGTTGTAATGTTTCCCGGATTTGCCAATGCGCAGGTGCAGGAGGAAAGTTATTATTATGAAAATGCTATTAACAGTGAGGATATTAAAACTGTGAAGATGTATCGCGAAGGGTTTGAACTATCACATCCTGTATGGGAAATGGGGGAGGAGGTACCGCTGGTATTTAAATTTGATGATTTATCGGGAGAGGTTAAGGATTATTATTATACAATTATTCATTGCGATGCCGACTGGAATGAAAGTTTCATTCCACAAACCGATTACCTGGAAGGTTTTTTTGATAATCCGCTGAACGATTATGCCCGCTCGTTTAACACTACTTTCAATTATATTAATTATTTGCTGTACCTGCCAAATGAAAATGTTAATTTTAAAGTTTCCGGAAATTATGTCCTGGTGGTTTATGAAGGCAATAACAAAGAAAATATCCTGTTGAGCAAGCGGTTTTATGTACTTGACCCTCTTGTGAAAATCGAGGGAACGGTGCGAAGGGCTACCCGCGATGCTTTCAGGGGGAGCAACCAGGAAGTGGATTTTACAGTTTTTCATGAAAAAATGAATATTATTAATCCACGGCAGGAAGTAAAAGTTGTAATCCAGCAAAACAACAGATGGGATAATGCTGTAAAAAATCTTGAGCCGCTGTTTGTCCGTGATGGTTCACTGATTTATGATTACAACCTTGAAAACGTTTTTGAAGCAGGAAATGAATTCCGGTATTTCGATAACCGTACAAACCGGGTAAATGGGGAAAACGTTCTGGCTACTGAATTCCACAGGCCCTATTATCATAAAACAGTCAAGACGGACGAGGTCCGGGCTAACAAACGCTACTTTCCCTACGAGGAAATGAACGGGAAATATGTGGTTGAAAGCCAGGACCGGGAAGTGGAGGATTACGATACGGAATGTGATTATACTTTTGTCCACTTTACACTGCCTCTTGAGTCGATATTACTTGGTGGATCAGTGAATGTTTTTGGTGAACTGAGCAACTGGAATGCCAATAAAAGCAACGAAATGACCTGGAATTTCAATACTGGTGCCTATGAACTGACAATGCTACTGAAACAGGGATATTACAATTATATGTACGTATATGTGCCGCAGGGTTCTGCAGTGGCCGATCATACAAACCTCGAGGGCAGCTTTTGGGAAACTGAAAACGATTACCAGATATTTGTTTATTATCGTGAATTGGCCGGCAGGTACGACCGCCTGATTGGTTACCGTCAGTTTAATTCATTGGTAAACAGGTATTAATTTCCGCTTCATTCACCTGGAATTTCTGAATACGAACTCCGCTGGTTGCAGAAGCTCTATGCCTGTCGGAGCCCATATTTGACCGGAATTCTGTCAACTCAGGCCTGTTTATTCATCCTGAACTGAATTGCAAAAACAAATGAGGGGTGAAATTTCTAAGTAAGACACAATACCCTGGTTTTGATTTGACTTAGCTTTCCGGTATCATTATCTCAAATCTAAAGGTATGTATTTATGATTGATTTAAGATTTTAACCCGGGAATTCCAGCATTACTGCATATCAACAGGCGGGGTAAAAACAGGCGATGATCTCTATAACCGTATCTGTCCGGATGAAATTATACAGATGCAGTCCTCTGCTTTCTCATAAAAATCCTTCCCGATCTGGCAATAATCAATTTTTGACTTGCACATGAAACAGCAGGCGGAGGTCTGTGTTTGGCATTATCTGAACCATACCTTGTCCAGTATAAATTCGCAAAACACCGGACATGATATGGCTTTAATATGGGTGAGATCGAATGGAAAAATCGGGTGTTGGTATATTGTTGTCAGCCTTTGGTGGAAATTCATTAGCTGTTTTCAGTTTGTGCTGACCTTATACAAAAACTTTTGTTTCAGACGATTAGTGAAAATATTCACGGGTTATACCGGCAGAAGATAAATTCCAGCCCGGTTGAACCAGTTATTTAGAGCTCATCAGCATTGTTATTTTATTTCTGTATTTATTCGGTGGTTTATCATGAACCTTTTAAGACAAAAAGATGTTAAAATTTTGTTAATTAAGTCAGACATCATGAAAAAAGGAAATCTTAGCTTGTTGTTGGCTGGTATGCTGACATTGGCATTGACAATTTTCTCCTTCCAAAGTTTTTCAGTAATTATTTATGTAGATCAGAATGCTGCCGGGGCCAACAATGGTACCAGCTGGGATGATGCTTTTACTGAGCTTCATCAGGCTCTGGCTGCTGCATCCTACGGCGATGAGATATGGGTTGCCCAGGGTGTTTACAGGCCCGTGGAGGTTATTGATTTAAACGGCAGCGGAGGGGTTGATCCGCGTGAGGCAGTATTTTTTCTGCCAAACGGTGTTGCTTTGTATGGTGGTTTTGCCGGTACCGAAAGTGCACTGGAGGAACGCAACTGGGAAACAAATCTTACCATTCTTAGCGGAGATATAGACAACAATGATCTGGACGTTGACGGGAATTTTATTGCTGAAAACAGCGGAGACATTATTGGAAATAACTCATACCATGTGCTGTTAACAGAGAATGCAGATCCTTCGACACGGGTTGATGGGTTTATTGTTACTGCCGGGAAAGCAGATATTGCCCTGCCGGAGGGGGTTAACGATCCGAACCTCGACGGTGGCGGTTGGTACAACAGGCTAAGTCCTCCAACTTATTCCAGCAGTCCGACTATTGTAAACACTTCTTTTATCGGCAATTATGCTGAATCTGAAGGCGGGGCATTTTATTCCGCCCCTGGTCCTGCTGGTGGAGAGAGTTCTCCCTTGATTGAGAACTGCCTGTTTTCAGGTAATAAGTCGAACCATTCCGGAGGGGCACTGTATATTGGTTCATTTAGCCCGGGAAATTATCAGCCGGTGGTTTTGAATTGCCGGTTTGCTGGTAATGAGGCTTACCGAATAGGCGGTGCGGTTTATTTTGTGGGAGATCAGGCAGAAGTTACATCTTCCCGGTTTGAAAACAATTTAGTAACAGTTATATCGCCTGATATGAATACCTTACCAGGCTCGGGAGGCGCGGTTGCGCTGGTAGCATCCGGCGCCGTTTTTACATCCAGTATGTTTTTTGGTAATTCTTCTACCGGTAATCCGACCGGAGCATCTGAGGGCGGAGGCGGGGGAGCCGTTTATGTTTCTACGAATGAGCCGCAGACTTTATCTCTGGGAGCTTCGGAGCCCCGGTTTATAGGGTGTGGTTTTTATGATAATACGGCCTCGGGGAACGGAGCCGCCTGGGGAGGGGCGATCACCTTTAAGAACGACGACGGAATTATGAAGCCCGAAATAATAAACTGTGTATTCAGCGGGAATGAAGCTCAGGACCGTGGAGGAGCAGTTTTTTGTTATACCAGGGTAGTGGGAACTCCTGATGAATACATACCCATATTGAACCCTGTTTTTACCAATTGTACGTTTTATGGTAACAATGCAGGTGAAAGAGGTGGGGCTATCTATAATCAGGGATTTAATTATATGGGCAGCCAGGTATTGGAATCAGTTATTTTAAATTCAATTTTATGGGGAAATGATGCCGGAGTTGAGGGAGACGAGATTTATTCAACAGGAAACGGGGATATCAGTTATTCGCTTGTTGAAGGCTCCGGAGGAAGCGGGATTGGCTGGGATACCAGTTTGGGGAACGATGGAGGTAATAACCTGGATGTTAATCCGGGATTTGTAAATGCAGTCAATCCAATGGGAGCTGATGGCATTCCTGCAACTATCGACGATGGTCTGCGGCTGTCACAACATTCTGCTGCAGTAAACGCAGGGGATAATTCAGCTTCCGGTCTTGCCGGCATTACCACAGACTATACAGGCGGCTTCCGGATACTTGGTGGTACAGTAGACATGGGAGCATATGAAAGAAGCGGGATTATTCTTCCTGATTTTGATTTTGTATGGCTGTTTGACTGGCCCGGTGTTCAGCCTCCGTGTTTTACCTGTCCTTTGCCCTGGTCATTTCTTTTGTTCCGTGAATTTGGTTTTGACCCTCACTATGTCCTGAAAGAGCCTGCAAAATTTATCCGGGACGGAAATTCAGCAGTAATTACCGGTGAGATTGAAAATGCTGCCGACCCACAAATCAGCTTTAAGATTTACCTGAAGCTCGAAAGAGAACATTCGTGGGAAAAATGGAGCAGGCAACAGGGATCATGGTTTTCAGAAACCGAAGAATCGAATGCAATGGCGAAATCAGAGCATGTGAATTGGATATTCTGGAGGCTTTCCACATCAAGTTTTCTTGAAGGGACAGGCGAAATTGAGGGAATATTGCAACTGAAACAATGGTCTTCTTCAGAAAAAACAGGATTTCAGATGGGTATGGGAGCAAATGCCCGTGATGAGGATTTTGGTCTTGCAGGGTACTTCACCTACAATGGAAAGCTGATGTATCAGGGTAAAAAACTTCAGGTGAAGGGACTCGGATCACTGAACGTGGATGGTGTACCCTGTGAAGATGATTGCGGGGAACAGTTTAACCTGCCAACGGCGGAAAAAGGATTCAAGACTGGAAAGAATGCTCAGTTGCCGTTAATTGAAAAAAAATCAGGGATTAAGATTTATCCGGTGCCTGCCGGTGAATTTTTGATTCTCGAATCGGGGCAACCCGGTGAGGGTATATCTGTTGTAAAAATTCAGGATGCCTCAGGCCGTTTGTTGTTGACTGAAGAGTGGGATCGAAAAGAAAGCAGGCATACTATCCGGTTGGATAATTTAAAAAATGGGATTCATTTTATACAGGTGCTGCATGCTCATTCAGATGAAGGGTTCATTGAAAAATTTGTAAAAAAATAATTCCTGACTACAGACATTCGATATTTCTTTAGAATTTACAGGATGAAATTCTCAGGATGCCTATGAATTAATTTCATTCTGTACATTCTTCTGAAACAATTTTTTAATTTCGGCCTTTTATTAAAAAAGGTTCGGATGAAATTCAGGTTAATTGTATTTTTATTTATCGTTTTCGGATTTGCGATGTGCCGTAGGCCTGCGGCTTATATGTATAACGAAGGCTTTATTTACGGTACTATTTACCATATAATATATGAAAGTCCGGACGGAAAGGATCTACATGAGGAAATTAAAAAGAAGCTGAATGCTTACAACCGGATTTTCTCAACGTTTGACTCCACATCGGTAATATCAAAAGTTAACAACAACCGGCCGGCAGAGCTTCATGAACTTTTTCTAGAGTGTTTTAAGCGCTCGATGGAAATTTCAGAAATTACCGGGGGAGCCTTTGACATTACTGCCGGCCCCATGGTTAATTCATGGGGATTTGGTCCCGAACAGCGTAAAAAAATGACACCCGAAATAATTGACAGCCTGAGAAATATCACAGGTTATCAAAAAGTCAGGCTGGAGGATGGGAAAATAATAAAAGAGAATCCCAACATGAAACTCGATATGAGTGCTGTTGCAAAAGGCTATACCTGCGATTTGATTGGAGATTTTTTGGCTGAAAAGGGTTGTGAAAATTATATGATTGAAATAGGAGGTGAGATTGTGGCTAAGGGAAAAAATGAGAAAGGCCGTACATGGACAATCGGTATTAGCACTCCGGATGAAACGGCATTTTTTGCTTCCGGCGATATTCAGGCTAAAGTGAAACTTCCTGACCATGCCCTGGCAACCTCTGGGAACTACCGTAACTTTTATGTTGAAGATGGTCAGAAGTTTGCCCATACTATTGATCCCAATACAGGGTACCCCGTTCAGCATAATCTTTTAAGCACCACCGTTATAGCCGGAAATTGCATGGATGCCGATGCCTATGCAACTGCTTTCATGGTTATGGGACTTGAAAAATCAATAGAAGTTGCAGCAAATATTCCGGAGTTGAAGGTTTATTTTATTTATGCCGGGGAGAATGGAGAAAATCAGATTTATATGTCAGCAAACTTTGGAGAACATCTTTCCAATTAACAAATTAAGTCAGCACCCTGTCTTTGTCTATTCCTATAAACCGGATGTTTTTATAATCAATTTCCCGGTTCAATTTAGCCTGCTCGATTTTATCCTGGGTTTTGGCACATGAAATACCCTGTCTTTGAAGATAAGGATTACCGCCTACATGTGTATTTGGAAATTTACCTCCTTTTTTAAACAACACCTGGATTGCGAGCCCGATAAATGCCAGTGCCACGAGTGCTGTCGCCAATAATATAATTATCATCAATTCCATTTTCATTTCTCCTTTCAAACCACAAAATTACATCAATAATTAATACTTCTCAAAAAATATGCCCCGTTTACGGGTAAATTAACACTATTGGTCTAAAAAAACTACATCAACCTTTTCTGTTCACGGGTTTTTACTAATTTTAGTTGATCTTTAAAACAAACGTTATGGAAAAGCATATAAATATTGTGGCTTCCCTGCATATAGCGTTAAGCATTCTGGGAATCCTGATTGGAATTTCTTTTTTTGCCGTATTTTATTATGTGGGTGAATTTTCACACGATCAACAGGCACAATTTATTTTGTCTATTATCTCCAGGGTACTGGTGGGCTTCGTGGTAATTCTGAGTATTCCGGGACTTGTGGCAGGAATCGGGCTTTTTAAACGTAAAGAATGGGCGCGAATACTTGCCCTGATTATTTCGGTAATCTCGCTGTTGAATTTTCCTCTTGGAACGGCTGTTGGTGTTTATTCAATTTGGGCACTTGTACATCCGGAAGTTGTGAATCATTTTAAAGCAGATAGCAGTGGCAGTTCAGTTTGAAATAAAAGTTACTGGAAGAGTTCAGGGTGTTGGGTACCGATATTTTGTACAAAAAAAAGCAGCCGGTTTAAATATCAGGGGGTGGGTGAAAAACATGTCCGACGGTAGTGTAATGGTGATGGCGCAAGGTGATGAGACAGATGTGGATACATTTATCGACTACCTCAGAACAGGCCCCTCAATGGCCAGGGTGGAGCGGATTACCAAAAACAGGATGCCGGAGCTTGAACGTTTCGATAGTTTTCGGGTGAAGTATTGAGCTGATTTTTTAGCTGGTAGCTGTTTCTCTCAAACACAAATGTTATTGCATTGCACTATTTCAGAATCAACAGACTAAATAATAACTACATGAATAATTATCATCTCTCTCCTGAACAGTTCAGGGAGTATGGAAAGAAAGTGATTGACTGGATAGCCGATTATTATGAAAATATAGAAAAATATCCGGTATTGTCACAGGTGAAGCCAAATGAAATCAAGAATTCCTTACCCGATGAACCACCGCAGCAGGGGGAGCCTTTTGATAAGATGATGCGTGATTTGGATGAAAAGATCATGCCTGGAATAACGCACTGGCAATCGCCAAATTTCTTTGCATATTTTCCTTCAAATACATCGTTCCCGTCCATTTTAGGCGATTTGATCTCTTCCGGTTTGGGTGTTCAGGGGATGATATGGGCAACAAGTCCTGCTGCAACAGAGCTTGAAACAACTGTTCTTGACTGGCTGGCAGAAATGATGGATTTGCCACTGAAATTCAGGTCGACCTCTACAGGAGGTGGTGTGATTCAGGATACTGCCTCAACTTCTGCATTAACGGCAGTAATTGCAGCACGTGAACGGGCAACAAACCTGGAGTCGAATAAAAAAGGAGCGAAGCAAAACCTGGTGGCATATGTTTCTACCCAAACCCATTCATCACTCGAGAAAGCAATTAAAATGGCAGGAATTGGCAATGAAAATCTGCGGGTTATTGGTGTGGATGAACATTTTGCCATGCGTCCGGAATTGCTGGAAAAACAGATTCAGGAGGACAGACAAAACGGATTTCAACCATTCTTTGTCTGTGCTACTATTGGCACCACTTCTTCCAATGCCATTGATCCCGTGAGGGAAATAGGAGAGATATGCAGAGTAGAAAATTGCTGGCTTCATGTTGATGCAGCCATGTCGGGAACAGCCATGCTTTGTCCGGAATTCAGACATTTTATGAATGGAGTGGATCAGGCTGACAGTTTTTGTTTTAATCCGCATAAATGGATGTTTACCAATTTCGACTGCGATGTATTTTGGGTAGGCAACCGCAGCGAATTGATCAATGCCTTCTCAATTTTGCCCGAATACCTGCGAAACAAGGCAACTGATTCGGGTGAAGTATTTGATTACCGCGACTGGCATGTGCAATTGGGGCGCCGTTTTCGCGCTCTGAAGTTATGGTTTGTAATACGGCATTACGGCGTGGAAGGATTGCAGTTTCACATACGTAAACACATCCGTCTCGCTCAGGAATTATCCGATTGGATCAACGATTCTGAAGGGTTTGAACTGGTAACCAAACCACCTCTTAACCTGGTTTGCTTCCGGCATGTAAGGGGAGATGAGTACAATATGCGACTGATGAATGCCGTTAATGAAACAGGCAGGGCCTTTTTTACACATACCAAATTAAACGATCAAATTGTTTTGCGAATGAGTATTGGTCAAACACACACAGAGAAAAAGCATGTGAAGCAAACCTGGGAATTAATAAAAAAGATGGCTGAAAATATCGATTGATTTTATCAGGGATTGGGTATTTCATAAAGAGTTTCATTGTCCGAACCAGTTTTAAACACATTGGGATATGTATTTCAGCGTCTGGTCGTGTTACAAATAATGTTAATTTTGAGGGTTTATAATTAAGGAGGGAAGAATTGTGAAGTATTGGATGTTTTTATTTCTTTTCGTTGTGAGTCTGGGGGCATTTAGCCAGGATTTACTCCTGCCTGAACTTCCGGAAGTTGATTCACTTGAATTGAACAGGGATAATAAACTTCTTTATCCGCAACTTTTATCAGGTGCCTTTTTGCAGGATGATTTCATACAATTTCAGTTACCTGAATTTAATTTTAGTGACGGACTTTCAGGACAATGGTCATTGAGTAATCAGGAATTTATGACAAACCGGTTTGAATGGAATGGATTTTTTCCTGGTTTGTTTGGACCAGCTTCCTCCGTCTTTTTTCAAAGTGGTTCTGTTTTCAGCAGTGCCGCCTATAAGTTAAATGACCGTTTTGCTGTGGGGGGTTACAGCTTTGGTGCCCAATCGGTTTTTTCCGCACCCTTCCCGAATCAGGGTATAAATAATTTTGATTTTCGCAGTTCCACTATCTTTATGCAGTACAATGTTTCTAAAAATTTTAAAATAGAAACCCGTATCAGTGTCACTCAGGGTCCAGGTTCGGGATTCTAAGTTTGGTTTAAATAGAATCTGATTCTAAATCCATAATTTTATTTCAACATGTTAACTGTTTATAAAGCCTCAGCCGGCTCGGGTAAAACTTTTCAACTGGTGGCTGAATACCTGAAGCTTCTGATAAGAAATCCGTTTAACTACAGGCAAATATTGGCTGTAACTTTTACAAACAAGGCCACTATGGAAATGAAAAGCCGTATCCTGGAACAGTTGTATCTGCTGGCTCAGAACGGGGATTCTCCATATATATCATTGTTGGAAGAAGAATTATCATTGGATGAATTGCAACTCAGATACAAGGCAGGCCTGGCACTGAAAAATATTCTGCACGACTATACCCGGTTTTCTGTGAGTACCATTGATTCATTTACACAGCGAATCATCAGGGCATTTAACAGGGAGATGGGTATTTCGCCCCATTTTATTCTTGAGCTCGATAATGATTTAATTCTTGAAGAGGCTGTTGACCGGTTACTGGCAAAAGTGGATTCCGATAAGCAACTCAGGGGATGGCTGGTTGACTTTAGCAGGGAAAAGATAATGGAAAACCGTAGCCAACGAATTGAATCAGATATCAAGGCATTGGGCATGGAATTGTTTAAAGAAAAATTCCAGGTATTTTTTCCGGAAAGTAGCGGGGAGAAAAATACTTATACCCGCGAAAATCTTGATGCATTTCGTTCGGAGCTTGAAAAAATAATTCACTGGTATGAAAATGAACTGAAAAAGAAAGGGGAAATTGCAGTTGAGATTTTAAGGGAGAATGACCTTGAAGAAAATGATTTTTCCGGTAAGGGGCGTGGAATCGGGGCATTTTTTGTAAAACTTTCTGCCGGTGAACAACCCAACAGAACTGCAACAGTTCTTGCACATGCAGAAAATCCTGAAAAATGGTATACACGAACCTGCAATAAAGGAGCTAAGATTCATTCATTGGCAGAAACTCAGCTTCTGCCGTTGCTGCAGGAAATTCTGAAATTTGCTGGCCGGAATGAACTCCTTTATCTGTCTGCCTGTGAAGTTAAAAAGCAATTACGAATATTAGGGATTTTAACGGATCTAAAAGAAGAAATCAAATTATTGCTTAAGGAAAAAGGTATTTTACAACTTTCGGATTCAAACATGTTGCTGAATAGAATAATTGGCGATTGCGATTCGCCATTTATCTATGAAAAAATAGGCAACCGTTTCAACTTTTTTATGCTCGATGAGTTTCAGGATACCTCCATGTTGCAATGGAACAATTTTAAGCCCTTAATTGCAAATGCATTGTCAGAGGGTCATCCGGTGCTTTTGGTCGGGGATGTAAAACAGTCAATTTACAGATGGCGCAACAGTGACTGGAATATATTGGCTACTCAAATAGATAATGATTTTCCGCAGTATCCGCCTGATTCCGTTTCACTTGACAAAAACTGGCGCAGCAGGAAAAATATCATTGATTTTAATAATGCAGCCATGGAATCTTTACTGCAAACATTCGAGGAGGATTTATTGAGTGGCCTGGATGACCGGCAGTATATGGAAAAATTCAGGAAGGTTTATATGGAATACAGGCAGGAACCGGCAATCCAGATGACAGATTCCAGCGGTTATACTGAAGTAAGTTTTATTGAAGATGAGGATTTTGAGGTGAATTCTGCATTGCTTTTGGTAGAACAGGTAAAAAAGCTCCAGGATAAGGGGCTGAAAGCTTCAGAAACTGCTATCCTGATACGTAAAAAAAGTGAAGGTGCCACAATTGTGGAAACTTTTATGGAGGCTGCAAAAAAAGAAGAAAATACAGGATACAACTTGTCTGTATTATCCAATGAATCTTTATTTCTTTATGCTTCACGGGGGGTGAATCTTGTAGTACTTGTTGTTGAATTGCTATCCGATAGGGAAGGACAGATACAGAAAGCCGCCTTGGTGCATCTTTGGTTGTCCTGGCTCAGGCCATTACTGGTGGATATTACTCAGGGAATGGGAGATATGCATATAAAGAATCTTCCAGATTCAGGTCTTACTGATGAAGAGCTAAAAACTATTTTTGATTCAGAACTTGAACCAAAAATTAAACAGGTGCAGGAAAAGGTTTCATTGCTGTCGCTCGATGAAACGATTATGGAAATTTGTAATAGTTTTGGTTTATTTCGTATTCGTGCAGAGCTTCCTTACTTACAGGCCCTTATAGATAAAACAGCAGAAATAAAGCTTTCACTTTCAAACGATCTTTCCAACTTTCTTTTCTGGTGGAATGCAAAAGGATTCAATACATCAGTAAATGTAAATGAAGAAGTGGATTCAATCCGATTGCTCACCATTCATAAATCAAAGGGGCTGGAGTTTGAAGCTGTTTTGCTGCCCTATTTTAACTTCGATAGCTCGTGGACAGGCAATCAGGCCCCTGTATTATGGTGTAACCCAACTGTTGAACCATTTAATAAATTTCCACTTTTACCTGTGAAGGCAGGCTCCCGGCTGGCAGATACAATTTTTCGGGAAGATTATTTTGAAGAAAAAGTAAGCAGTTTAATAGATACCCTTAATCTGGTGTATGTAGCGTTTACACGTGCCAGATCGGTTTTGTTTGTTAACTGTATAAAATCAACAGAGAAAAAAAACCGGGTACAGGGAAAAACGATAAATGCATTGCTGGAAAGTTCTCTTGCAAAAATGAGTTCGCAAAAAGAATTTTCAGATTGCTGGAATAATGATAAGACTCTCTTTACCTATGGCAGGTTACCGGAATTTCATAAAACCCAAAATGAAATGGCAGGTAATTTTATAAATACCTATCATTTTTATAATTTCAGTAACCGAATACGTTTACGTCTTAACAGTGAAGGTTTTCTTAGTGAAGATAAAAACAAACATTCCGTAAGAAATACCGGGAAAATAGTTCATGATATTCTTTCATCGGTCATTGTTAAAGGGGATATTGAAAAAGCCTGCGATAAATTATACAATGAGGGTATTATTGGTTTTACCGAACGCAATGATATATTGGAAAAACTTAGGAACAGCATGGAACATCCGGAAATAAAACGTTGGTTCGATGGTAGTTATAAGGTTTTAAATGAGCGAAATTTATTGTCTGCTGGCAAGATTTTACGTCCTGATAGAATAATGATCTCAGGTAAAAATGCACTTGTTGCAGATTATAAATGGGGTGAAATAAAACAAAATGAATACCGGGGCCAGGTTGGTCAGTATGCACGGATTTTAAAAGAAAGTGGATTTAATAAGGTGGAGGGTTACATCTGGTATTTAAATCTTGAGGAGGTTGAAAAGGTAGGTGAATGGAGTTGAGAAGCGGATGTGAAAATTAATACATCCATTGGTTTCGTTTGTATTATAGAGGATTTAACCTGAAAAATAATTTGTAATTTTGACCCAAATAAGAATAATCTAAATTATCATTCTAATGATCCAGCGAATTCAGACGGTTTATATTTTTATAGCAGCTGTTCTTACAGCTTCTTTGCTCCTGCTTGATTTTGCCGAACTGGTTGTAAACAATGATTTATATGTTTTTGATGCCAGTGGTATTAAGCAGGGAAATAACGTGATTTTTGACGGACTACCTGTCATGGCATTTATCGGGTTGATTACTCTTTTGCACATAGCCGTCATTTTTATGTATAAAAACCGCATTCGCCAAATCAGAGTACTGGCATTTACTGTTATTTTGTTGCTGGGCTTGCTGGGTATATTATTCTATTTCCTTCATTCGGGGTTTGAAAATGTAGAAGTGGCCTATAAATTCCCTATGACATTTCCTCTGATTGCAGCAATTCTCGATTATCTGGCCATCCGGGCTATCGGCAAAGATGAGGCGCTGGTTCGGAGCTTAGACAGGATAAGATAACAGGCATGAAAGCCATCATCTTTTCTGCAGGACTCGGCACCCGGCTACAGGAAGAAACCCGCCGTAAACCAAAAGCATTGGTGGAAGTGGGAGGAAAGTCTTTGTTGCAGCATGCAATTGAAAAGCTAACAAATGAAGGCATTCATGAAATAGTTGTAAATGTGCATCATTTCCCTGAATTGATTCTTGATTTCTTAAAACGAAATGATTTTGGCGCAGACATAAAAATATCGGATGAAACCAATAAATTGCTCGAAACGGGTGGCGCATTAAAAAAAGCCGCCCCATTGTTAAGAAGAACTGATGAACCGGTTCTGTTATACAATGTGGATGTCCTAAGCAATATTCATTTTGGGGATTTGCTAAGCGGGCATACACAAACAGGGGCGTTGGCTACTTTAGTGGTAAGAGACAGGAAAACTCAAAGATATCTAAGGTTTGATGCTGATAAACGACTGGTGGGTTGGATCAACCGAAAGACAGGAATAAGAAGAATTTCAATTCCTCCGGAATCTCTGGCTGTGTTTGATATGGCTTTTAGCGGAATTTCACTTGTGAGCCCCGGTATATTTGATCTGATGCCCGAACAGGAACGTTTTTCCCTGACCGATTTTTACCTCAATCTGGCAAAAGACCATCTTATTAAAGGATTTTTCGATCAATCGGATTTATGGATGGATGCAGGTAAACCGGAATCTTTGAAAAAAGCAAGGGAATTATTTGAGTAGTTGTATTTTTATACTTAGGTTTCAAGTCTGAAAAATTTCTGATAAATTGCATGGCTATTTAAACCTGAGTTTATGACAGGACTTATTTGGAAAAATCCAATACGATTGGGAAGAAACACATTCGGATTGCTTCTTGGAATCGTTGTTTTTTTTACACTGCTTTTTTTTGTTGATCTGGAGCCAGGGAGGCCCGAAATTACGAGGACGTTTGCTGTGGCAATGTTAATGGCCATATGGTGGGTTGCCGAAGTTATTCCACTTTCAGTTACCGCGCTTATCCCTATTGCTGCTTTCCCGATGTTAGGTGTGATAGACGGGAGGACAGTTTCTGAAGCATACATCAACCACATTATATTTTTATTTATCGGTGGATTTATAATGGCATTGGCTATGGAGCGCTGGAATTTGCACAAGCGCATAGCTCTTATAATTCTTAAGTGGGTAGGGGTGAGCCCTGCACGTATTTTATTCGGTTTTATGTTTGCCTCCATGGTATTGTCAATGTGGATTTCCAATACCGCTACTACAATGATGATGATTCCCATTGTGACTTCAATTATTTATAAAATCGAAGAAAGTATAGGACGGGAGAAAATTTCAAAATACGCTGTCGGATTGCTTTTAGGAATAGCTTACAGTTCTTCAATAGGAGGCAATACCACTCTGGTAGGTACTCCGACAAATCTCATATTTGTGCGAATTTTTTCTCTTCTCTACCCATCGGCTCCGGAGATATCATTCACTCAGTGGTTTATATTTGCAACTCCCATCACTATTATTATGTTTACAGCTGCTTTTCTGCTTCTTTATCTGCTTTATCGTCCCCGTGAGAAATGGGACGCACTTTCAGCAGACACATTTAAAATACAGCTTAAGGCATTGGGTAAGGCAAGTTATGAAGAGAAGGTGGTTTTTGTATTATTCCTTTTACTGGCAGGCATGTGGATTACCCGTTCGGAAATTAGTTCTGACAGTTTTACTTTCACTGGTTGGGCTTCCTTATTTAAAAGTCCTGGTTTTATCAATGACGGAACGGTTGCGATCTTTATTTCACTGCTGCTTTTTATCTGGCCTGCCAAAAATAACGGCGGAGGGAAGATAATGGACTGGGAGACTGCCAACCGACTGCCCTGGAATATTGTGTTGCTGTTTGGAGGCGGATTTGCCCTTGCTCTGGGTTTTGAACAATCAGGCCTGGCACTATGGCTTGGTAATCAGCTTTCATGGGTCAAGGGAATTCCTTCTATCGTGTTTGTACTGGCTATTGTAGCATTAATGTCATTCCTGACAGAACTTACCTCCAATGTTGCTTCCACACAAATGTTGTTGCCGGTATTTGCAAGTATTGCCGTTGCAACAGGAGATAACCCATTGCTGTTTATGATACCGGCTACATTAGCTTCTTCACTTGCTTTTATGCTGCCTACAGCCACACCTCCCAACGCAATCATCTTTGGGACAGGAAGGCTTGCCATCAGCCGGATGATTCGAACAGGTTTTGCTCTTAATCTGTTGGGTATCTTTATTATTACTTTGATGACCTATCTGCTTTTAGGTTATGTATTTGGCGTAGACCTGAGTCAAATTCCTGAGTGGGCAAATTAAAAATTCTGCACTTTTTCTGGTGTATTTACTTTTAGAAAGCAATGTATATAATTTCTTGTCTCAAATGATTTGTTTTCTCTGAAATCATTTAGTTATAAGTTTTTAATCCTGAATTTCAAATCATATTATTTACAATGAAGCCCAGATGCGTGCAAGGGAATGCCCCGGTGCTTTTATTTGCAAATCAAGAAAATAACCAAACGGAGTTTGTCCTGTAATAAAACCTCCGTTCTGCAGTCGCTTCTCTGCCAGATTAAAAATTTCTTTGGTGAATTCTGCAGATGCCTTCGAGTCAGACAAATGGGCAAAGGAATGCAGGACGATTTTTTTACAATTGTTTTTACGCGCTGCCCATTTAAGGTGGTTTACAAGTTTCTTCTCCCGGCTGTTTAATTCAAATTCTTCATCGTTCTTTTCGATCTGAATGAAGGCAAGGACAGAATCTGAATAGGTTGCTCCTGTCAAGACATCTTCTGCTTCTTCCAGGTTTTTTTGAGCGGGATGATAAATGAATTCATCCACATACATTACAAGTACTTTCATTTAATCCGTAATAAAAATGAGCAGCTTTATCCTTATTTCTTTGGATGATTGCAAATTAGTATTTTTTCTCTGTGTAGAAAACCTGCTCAGAAAGATAATCATGAATAATTTTTTCGTTAAGTATAATTCAGGAATTTTAAAAACGGATTATGAGTTTAAATTTTTCATTGACTTTGTCATCCGGAATGGAGTTTGGATGAATAAAAACCTACTGCTTAAAATGACTGATAACATTCGGGTAAATGTTATTTTATACTTTTGTAGTAATATGAAACGAAAATGAAGCTTTGGAATGTGAGATTCACAACAACGCATGAACAAAATTCATCTTGAGTTCCATCCTGCCATTGAAAATAAATTTTGGATGGATGAAAAGGAAGTTTTCAAACTGGAAGCTTGAAATTAAAAAAGGTAGAAATTGTCCTCTGATTATAAATATTAACTTTGGCGAAAAAGTAAAAGAATGCGTTGGGCCTTATTGACAATTGCCTTTGTTTTATCTGCGTTTTTGTATACTGCCGGCCAGATTATGCAAGGAGGTAATCCGTTGGACGCACCTGTTTTAAAAAGTCGCGGAATTCCTGAGATTGTAATGCCTTCCGTTGTAAATAAAGAGCTAAAACAACATTATTCCGAACCTGAACAAAACAAGTTAAAACCCTTTCATTTTGCACATGGTTTTGAAGTGGATATTTCACCAACAAAGGATGGAGTTTGGGTAAGGAATGTGAATGGATTTGATGTATGGAGGGTAAAAATTAAGTCAGCAGGTGCCTATTCCCTGAATCTGATATTTACCCAATTTTCTCTCCCCCAGGGCGCCAGGCTGTTTCTTTTCAATGAAGGGGAAGGGCATTTGCTGGGTGCATTTACAAGTACAAACAATAAAATGTCAGGTAATTTTGCTGTTTCTCCAATTGCGGGAGATGAATTGACAGTTCAATACGAAGTCCCTTGTGGAGAAATTGAAAACAGTGGTTTTACCATTTCCAGTGTGAACCATGATTATGTTGGAATATTAAACACCGGAGAGCGCAGGCCAATGGGTATACCTGCAGGTTCATGCAATGTGGATATTAATTGCAACAGTGCTGTTGAATTGAAAAATGTAAAAGATGCTGTTTGCAGAATAATCGTTCATGGAAGAGAAGTTTGTACAGGTGTTTTGGTAAACAATACTGCCGAAGATGAGCGCCCTTATATTCTTTCGGCTGCTCATTGCTATGACCGGCTGGAATATGCAGAGACATCTGTATTTACATTTAATTATGAGAGTCCGTATTGTGCGCCACTTGACGGCGATCCTGTAAATTCTGTCTCAGGGGCTGCAATGAAAGCCTTTTCTGACAGTCTCGACTTTTCTCTTGTTGAGTTGAGTAGGATTCCGCCTCCTGATTACCGTCCTTATTTTTCAGGATGGGACAGAAGCGGAAATATGCCTGATTCATCAAAATGCATACACCATCCCCAGGGCGACATAAAAAAGATTGCTGTCGACCGGAATTCTCCTTCAATATCCCATTTTTTATCGGATTACACTCCTTTTGGCTTTTTGAGGGTTGGGCGCTGGGAAGTCGGCGTTACAGAACAGGGGTCATCCGGTGCGCCTTTATTTAATCCTTTGGGAAATGTTATTGGCACCCTCACTGGCGGCAATGCTACATGTATTAATCCGGTGAATGATTATTTCTCAAGATTCAATATGGCATGGGAATACAAATCTGATTCGTCAGGCCAACTGAAGTATTGGCTCGATCCGTTAAATACCAGTAAAATTGCCCAGCCAGGGAAAAGATATTATTCGGCTGAGGATTTTTGCATGCCATTTACCAACCTGGAGGATTATGATGAACATCAAAATGTTGTAATGCAGGACGGTGGACAGGATGCCGGTTATTGGGGTGGCACCAATGATTTGAATGTAACAGAATTTGTGGAACGGTTTTCTGTTCCCGGTGAAGAAGAACTGTTTGGTGTTTCATTGGGAGTTGGCCTGGTTAAGCTATCCAATTTTGCTAGCAATAGTGAAATAACTATTAAAGTATATAACGGCAAGCTTTTTCCTGAAACACTTATTCATTCTCAAAAAGTTTTTATCAGGGATTTGGTAGCAGATGCTATGAACTTAATAAAATTCAACAGGTTGGTTGAGCCGCAGGATACATTCTTTGTTGGTTTTGAATTGACCAACCTGCAGCCTCAGGAACAGTTTGTGGTTTACCAGTCATTGCGCCAGCCGGGGGAAGAAAATTTTTTTTGGTTCAGGCAGAACAATGTATGGCATGATTTTCAACTGGCTAACAGCTCTGGCTATTCAATGGCAAATGTAATTGAGCTGATAGCTTGTAACGTGAATGAATTATCACCTAAAAAACCGTTGGTCAACAGACCCATGGATTTGATTATTTATCCAAATCCGGCACGGGGATTATTCATTTTTGAAGCAGGGCAGGAAATTCTTCCTGATAAAATATCAGTTTATAATATTATGGGGCAGGAGGTACAGGTAAACGTTTTCGAATATGATGAGAAAAAGGTACAGATAGATTTGTCGGGGAATATGGCAGGTGTTTATTTTGTCAGGTACCGTTCAGGCCTTGGCAGCCTTTCCGGGAAAGTGATTTACAGTCCGTGGTAGTTAATAGTTATGCGCTTTTTATACATGTATTCCATATTGTTGATTCTGTTTGCAGGATGTGCCGGCAATGAGCAAAGCAAATCTGACACCCGTGATCACAATTCCCGGGCACTTGGATTTCGCATTGAGCAAGTTGCAGAAGGTGATGGTTTTACCAGGCTTACAATATTTAACCCATGGGAAAAAGCTAAAAATGTTTCGGTTGATTATTACCTGGTAAACAGGGATTCAGAAATTTCTGCTTCGCTTTCAGATAAACGGATTATAAAAACACCGGTCCGGCGTGTAATTTGTCTGTCAACCACACACCTTGCTTATCTTGATGTGCTTGGGGAAAGCAATAGTGTTGTCGGGATTTCCGGCAGCCAGTATATTTCGAATCCTGAAATCCGAAGCAGAATGGAAAGAGGTGAAGTACCCGATGTAGGTTATGGTCAGAATCTGAATTATGAATTAATGGTTAGCCTCAAACCCGATTTGGTGATGGTATATGGAATTGGCAGCGAAGTAACCAGTTATACACGCAAACTGGAGGAATTGGGTATACCGGTGGTTATGGTTGCTGAATATCTTGAAGAATCACCTCTGGGTAAAACGGAATGGATAAAATTTATAGGGACTCTTTTTGAAAAAGAAGAGACAGCAAATGAATATTTTTGGAAGGTTGAGAAGGAATACAACAGGTTGAAAAAAATTGCAGCCGATAGGGATGATAAACCGGATGTTCTGGTAGGCTCTCCTTATAAAGAAAACTGGTGGGTGCCTGGAGGAAATTCCTATTTGGCAAATCTGATTGCCGACGCTGGAGGAAATTACATTGGAGCACAAAACTCCTCAAGAGAAAGCTATGTCATTTCCTTTGAGAATGCCCTTGCCTGGGGAATTGAAGCCGACTTTTGGATCAATATGGGGAATCTTTCTTCTAAAAATGAAATACTTGCAGCCGATCAGCGCTTTAAAAATTTACGGGTATTCAACAAAGGGAAAATGTATAACAACATTAAACGACTTGGCAGCCATGGTGGAAATGATTTCTGGGAAAGCGGTACTGTGAACCCACATCTGATACTCCGTGATATGATTTCCATATTTTACCCTGGGCTTATCGAGGAAGAACTTGTTTATTATCAGGAAATCAAATGACTGGAATGCAAAAAACTGAAAAAATAACTACCGGTCTTCGGTTCTTTGTGCTGTCAATCCTTTTGATACTGTTTTTTATGGCAGATTTATTACTGGGTTCAGTTATTATTCCTGTAAAACAGGTTCTGATGGTATTTACTTCCTCAGCGGAAATCAATGAAACCTTTCGCACCATTGTTCTTGATTTTCGTTTACCCAAGGCTCTGACTGCTGTTTTGACAGGGGCCGCCCTATCATTGAGCGGCCTTCAGATGCAAACAGTATTTCGTAATCCGCTGGCCGGTCCCTATGTTTTGGGAATAAGTGCGGGGGCAAGCCTGGGTGTGGCTTTGTTTGTACTGGGATTTTCCTCCTCTTTTGCTTTTGGCGTATTCACTGCTACAGGTGCTTTGCCTCTTGCTCTGGTGGCATGGCTGGGTTCATTTCTTGTAATGTTGCTGGTATTATATGTTTCTGCCAGAGTAAACGATATTATGACATTGCTTATCCTTGGTATTCTGTTTACAAGTGCCGTTACGGCAATAGTTAGCATATTGCAGTATTTTAGCAGCGAATCAATGCTTAAGGCATTTATTATCTGGACCATGGGGAGCCTTGGAAGCGTTACAAAAGCACAGCTCGTAATACTGGCACCGGCAATCGGGGTTGGTATATTGCTTGCTTTTCTTAAAGTAAAAGATTTAAATGCTTTCCTGTTGGGAGAAGATTATGCCCGCTCATTAGGTGTTTCTATTATAACCAGCCGGATTATCGTATTTATGAGCGCCAGTTTGCTTGCCGGTACAATAACTGCTTTTTGCGGACCAATCGGTTTTATCGGAATCGCTGTTCCTCACATTTGCAGGGTGTGGTTTAAAACAGCCAGCCATCTAATATTGGTGCCGGCAGTAATAATAACCGGAAGTATTGTTATGCTTTTTAGTGATATTATTTCTCAGTTGCCGGGCATGCAATCCACCCTGCCGATTAATTCAGTGACTGCACTTATCGGCATTCCTGTTATTATTTGGATGATTGTTAAAAACAGAAAATTTGTTTCAGTATAAATATGGAAGAAAATATAAATATTGAACTGAAACAGCTGTCTGTGGGTTATCATCAACCTGGAGAAACCCTTTTTGAGGTTTTAAAGGATATTAACCTGTCGGCAGCTCCCGGAGAGATGGTCGCCCTGATAGGCAGCAACGGCATCGGGAAAAGTACTCTGTTACGGACACTTGCAGGTTTTCAGCCATGGTTCGGTGGAGACATACTGATTAAGGGGAAAAGCCTGGAGACATTAAATGCCAGGGAAACCGCCCGTATCATGAGCTATGTTTCAACTGAAATTGTAAAGGTGCCTAACCTGACCGTGTTCGATATGGTAGCATATGGAAGGTTTCCTTACACCAACTGGATTGGAATGCTTACCGATGAAGACCGGTTTATTATATTCGATGCCATACAGAAAGTGGGATTGAAAGGTTTTGAGCACCGGTTGGTTATGCAGATAAGCGATGGAGAACGGCAGCGTGCGATGATTGCAAGAGCATTGGCACAGGATACACCGGTTATTATTTTAGATGAACCTACTGCATACCTTGATGTAAGCAATAAGTACGAGATATTTCACCTGTTGCAGCACCTGGCCATTGAAAAGAAAAAGACGGTAGTACTGTCGACACACGACCTGAATATAGCCCTGCGTGAAGTAGATAAATTGTGGCTTATTGCACCCGGGGGCAATTACCAGGGCGCCCCTGAAGATGCTGTGTTAAAAGGTTGGCTAAACCAGCTGTTCCGAAATCAACACATCGGCTTTGATGAACAGGAAGGTGAATTTTTCTTTAAAAAGGATTTCCGTGCTAAAGTGAAAGTGGAAGGTGAGGGAATGCCCCTGACCTGGACGTTGCGGGCTCTTAACCGGAAAGGTTATCAGATTGTAATGCAGGCTGAACCAGATTTTCGAGTGGTAGCTGCCGATAATGAATGGGAAGTAATTCTTAGAGGTAAAATTAAAAAATTTCAAAGTATTTATCAGCTTTTGACTTACCTGGAATTTCAGTTTGTGCATGAAGAACCATTAAAATTGCTATAACATTACAAACTCAAAAATGAATAAAGTTGGGAGGGTATTATAACCCGATATGAAATAAGTGAAGTATTACCAGAACAAACAGGTAAAATAATTGTAGAAATCAGCAGATGCCGGTATAAATCATCCGGCAATAACAGGAATTTTAAATTAATATGAAGCAAGTAGAAATTTTCTGTCACAATACGGGGACAAAACATTCGTATCCAATGGGTACATCACTCATGGAAATCAGCAAGGATTTGAACATTCAGCTGGAACACAGAATTTGCGGTGCAATTGTAAACCACCAGGCCCGGGAACTTTCATTTTGTGTTGTCAAACCCAAACAGATAATGTTTTACGATGTTTCGCATCCTGATGGGATACGTATGTATATCCGGAGTCTGATATTTATATTGTATGCAGCTACCAAGGAGGTATTCCCGCATGTATCTCTAAGAATCCGTAAAGGGATATCAAACGGTTACTTTTGTGAATTATCAGGTTTAGGTCGCGAAATTGATGATCGGGATGTGGAATCCATTAAGGATCAAATGGATGTATTTATTAAAAAAGACGAATCTTTTGTGAAGGAGCGGCTTTTAACCGAAGTTGCTGTTGAGCACCTGATGCATGAAGGATTGACCGAGAAAGCACAGCTTTTTGAGCAGAAGGGCCATCTGTATTCAAGTCTCTATTTTTTGAACAATCTTGGAGATTATTTTTATGGGAATTTGTTGCCTTCAACGGGCTACATTACCAACTTCGACCTTGTGAAATATTTCGATGGATTGTTGTTAAAGGTTCCTAAACCAGGAAATTTTAATGAATTGCAGGAGGCTCCCAAACAGAAAAAGCTATTTGAAATTTACCAGGAACATAAAAACTGGGCACGAATACTGAATGTGGCAACTGTTTCACATCTTAACGAGCTGACTCTGCAAAAGAAAGGTGGGCATGTTATTAAGATTTCCGAAGCCCTTCACGAGAAAAAGATTGCTGAGATTGCCAATAGAATTCATCAGGATAAAAAAGACATTCATGTGGTACTTGTAGCAGGGCCTTCTGCATCAGGGAAAACTACCTTCAGCATGCGGCTGGGAGTTCAACTGGCTGTAAATGGCTTGCGCCCCTATCAGATTTCGCTCGATAACTATTTTGTCGACAGAGAACTTACCCCGCGTGATGAATATGGCAACTACGATTTCGAAGCATTGGAAGCCATCGACATCAAATTTTTTAACGAGCAACTCCTACAATTGCTTGAAGGAAAAAAGGTGCAACTGCCTAAATTCGATTTTCACCGGGGACGCCGGTTTATGAACGGCGATTGCCTGCAACTTAAACAGGGTGATATTCTTATAGTGGAAGGAATTCATGGGATGAATCCCTTTCTGCTGCCACGCATCGATCCCAAAAATACGTTCAAAATTTTCATTAGTGCACTGACCCAGATTTCAATGGATGAACATACACATATTTCTACCTCCGACAACCGTTTAATCCGCAGAATCATCCGTGACAGCAAATACCGGGGTTACAAAACATCCGACACAATTAAGCGGTGGCCATCCGTAAAGCGGGGTGAAGAAAGAAATATTTTTCCATACCAGGAAAATGCAGACGTTATGTTTAATTCTTCTACGCTCTATGAATTGGGGGTGCTTAAAAAATATGCCGATCCGCTCCTGAAACTAGTGCTGGAAAACCAGCCGGAATATATGGAGGCTTCGCGGTTACTGAAATTTCTTTCGTTCTTTAAACCCATTGACGATGAAGAAATTCCACCTACTTCACTGTTACGCGAATTTCTTGGGGGAAGCAGTTTTTTATATTGATTTGTGGATGGTACAGGGAAATTTCATTTTTTTTTCAGGTCAAATTGTTTTAACTTTAATGAAAAATTAAAAACAATTATTCACCCTTTAAACTGGAAAAATTATGGCATTTGAATTACCGGATTTACCGTATGCGAAAAACGCACTGGAACCTTACATCAGTGAAAAGACAATAGAATTTCACTATGGCAAGCACCACAAAACGTATGTTGAAAAAACCAATGATCTCATCAAGGGAACAGAGTTTGAAAATGCTTCGCTTGAGGACATCATTAAAAAAGCTGAAGGTGGAATATTTAATAACGGAGCTCAGGTATGGAACCATACCTTTTACTTCAGCCAGTTCAATCCCAACGGGCAAAAGGAACCAAAGGGAGAACTGAAAGACGCTGTTGATAAAAAGTTTGAATCATTTGAGGCTTTTAAGGAGCAATTTTCAAAAGCTGCCGCCACCCTTTTCGGCTCCGGCTGGGCATGGCTGGTAAAAGATAATAACAATGAACTGGAAATTGTGCAGGCTTCCAATGCTGTTAATCCACTGCGTGATGGTAAAAAACCTCTGCTTACCTGCGATGTGTGGGAACATGCCTATTACCTCGACAAGCAAAATGCACGGCCCAAATACATCGAAGATTTTTGGGAAATAGTTGACTGGAAAATAATTTCGGATAGATTTGCGGGATAAATTTTGATTATATGAGCGTAGAAAAAGTATTCGACACGATGAAGGGTGCCGGTAAACCGCTTAAAGCAGCAGAGATTGCCGAAGTATCAGGCCTCGGTAAGAAAGAGGTTGACAAGGCAATGAAACAGTTAAAAGCCGAAGGCCGAATCGAATCGCCAAAGGTATGCTACTGGCAGCCAAAGCAAAATTAAAATCTGAGAGCCACTCCGGAAATAAAAATGCCGGGGTGGTTTCTTAATATCCTATACTCAACCCTTCATGAATGCCCGCCTTTAAACAGCCAGCCTGGGATAAGTTCCTTGACTTGCTAGCCGTGTTTAATATCGTATGTTTCCTGTTTCTGTTTTTCCCAAAGCCCCTCCATCTCTTCCAGCGTTTTTCCTTTTGTTTCCGGAATTATTTTCCATACAAAAATGAGTGACAGGATGCTCATAATTCCATAAAAACCATACGTGAAACCTCCGCTGAATTCCATCATGGCGGGATACGTTGATGAAATGAAGTAGTTGGCAGCCCATTGTGCTGCAACTGCAATTGCCACAGCTTTACCCCGGATTTTGTTTGGAAATATTTCGGAAATGAGGACCCAGGTTATCGGTCCCCACGACATCATAAAGGAAGCAGTGTAAATGATTATGAAAACCAGTGTACCAATGCCAATGATGTGCATGAAAGAAAGTACGGAGATGGCAAACATGCCCACAGCCATTCCTGCTGAGCCTATAATGAGAAGCGGCTTGCGGCCCCATTTGTCGACAGTAAATATGGCCACTACGGTGAAAATGACATTTACCAGCCCCATGATAACTGTTTGCAGAAGTGATGCATCTTTGGCTGCTCCCATGCTCTCGAAAATACGCGGTGCATAATAAAGGGCTACATTAATCCCTACAAATTGCTGGAATACTGATAACAGGATTCCGATTAGGATAACCTTTTTTCCAAAAGAAAATAATTTGGCTGATTTATGGTGGATGATGCTTCCTTTAATTTCTTCCATTATTTGTTGTGCCCTGGCCATACCATTGATACGGACTAATATCCTGTAAGCTTCTTCGTCACGGTTTGCAAGCGACAGGTATCTTGGGGTTTCAGGAACGAAGAACAGAAGGATCCCGAACAGTCCTGCCGGTATTGTTTCCGATAGGAACATCCTTCGCCAGCCGATAGTGTCTATCCACTCGGTTGATTGCCCCCGGGCGATGCCCCAGTTCACAAAGTAAACCACCAGCATTCCGAAAATGATGGCAAACTGGTTTATGGAAACCAGGCGACCCCTGATATTTGCAGGAGCAATTTCTCCAATGTACATGGGACATACCGCTGAAGCAAGTCCTACCCCAATACCTCCAATCAGACGATAAAAGTTAAACATCAGCAGTAATCCTATAGTTGGTTCACCTGGACTGAAAAAAAGAAATTCAGGGTATCCTGAACCAAGTGCCGAAATAAAAAAAAGAAAGGCTGCAAACTGAAGTGTCTTTTTTCGGCCATATCTTGTAGCAATTATTCCTGAAATTAATCCACCAAATATACAGCCTATCAATGCACTTGAAATTGTGAGTCCGTGGACAAGAGTACTTAAACCCTGGCTTTCTATAAGATAATTTTGTATTGATTTTTCTGCTCCTGAGATGACCGCAGTATCATAACCAAATAAGAGTCCCCCCAATGTGGCTACAAAAGTAACAGCAACTAAAAAAAACCTGTTGTTGTACATAGTAATGATTTATATTAAGAATAGGTTGACAAAGCCAGGTTTCTTATGTAAGCCTGGCTTTGCTGTGAGTCGCCTGCAGATTACGATGTAATTAAATATACCAGTTTATCATCTGTTCCAGTAGTTCCTGCTTCCCACTTATCTGAGCCGGTTCACCAAGGTTTCCGGCGAGATTGTATAAATCTTCCAGCGATAGCCGGCCTGCTTCAAATTCGGCACCCTTTTCTTTGTCGAACGATTCATATCTTTTTTTACGAAGGGACAAGTAATCTGATTCGTTTAATATCCGATCGGCAATGGTGAGTGCTCTTGCAAAAGTATCCATACCTGATATGTGAGCGATAAAAATATCTTCCAGGTCGGTAGAAGTTCTCCTGGTTTTTGCATCAAAATTTATCCCGCCGGTTTTAAATCCACCGGCCTGAATAATTTCGAGCATGGCTTCAGTAACTTCATTAATATTTGTTGGGAACTCATCGGTGTCCCATCCGTTCTGGTAATCGCCCTTGTTTGCATCAATGGAACCTAACAATCCTGCATCGGCAGCCATACGCAGGTCATGGGCGAAGGTATGTCCGGCAAGAGTTGCATGGTTCACCTCAATATTCAGTTTAAAATCCTTGTCAAGGCCGTATTGCCTGAGGAATCCAATAACGGTTTGTGAATCAAAGTCGTACTGGTGTTTTGTAGGTTCCATAGGTTTTGGTTCAATCAGGAACGTGCCCTCAAAACCTTGTTTACGCCCATAGTCGCGGGCCATACCCAGAAACCGGCCCATATGGTCGAGTTCACGTTTTGTGTCGGTATTGTGCAATGTCGTATAACCTTCACGGCCTCCCCAGAATACATAATTGGAGCCCCCCAATGCGATGGTTGCATCAATAGCGTTTTTAATCTGGACTGCCACATTGGTCAGTACATGAAAGTCAGGATTGGTGGCTGCTCCGTTCATGTACCGCGGATTGGAAAATACATTTGCCGTTCCCCAGAGTAGTTTAACTCCTGAGGCTTCCTGCTTTTGTCTGGCCACCTCAACCATTTTTTCAAGTCGTTTTTCAATTTCGAAAACGGTACCGTCGCCTGCCACATCGGTGTCATGAAAACAATAATAGGGAATGGTCATTTTGGTAATAAACTCGAAGGCAGCATCCATTCGTTCTTTGGCAGCATCCAATTTATCAGGGACGCCATCCCAGGGGAAAAGCTGAGTGCCCGGTCCGAATGGGTCTTCACCGGTTCCACAGAAGGTATGCCAGTAGGCGACAGCAAAACGGAGGTATTCTTTCATGCTTTTTCCTGCAACTACTTTATTTTCATCGTACCACTTAAATGCCAGTGGATTTCTTGAATCCGGGCCTTCATATTTTACCTGGTTTATACCTTTAAAATACTCTCTGTTACCTTTTAGTACTTCCATTTTGTTTATTTTTTTCGGATGATTATTTGAATTATTCTATTTATTGGCTTCTTCAGACATTCTGATTAATTGCTTTTTCCAGCTCCTTCTTCCACCTGCCGTAGGCATCGTTGTATTCATCTGTTTTTGATACGTCTGGCTCAATTGTTTCCAATTTAGTAAGATTCGAAAATGCCTCATCAAATGAATTGTAGAAACCTGAACCGATTCCGGCACCCCGGGCAGCTCCAATTGAACCGTCGGTATTATACAATTCAATGGTGGTTCCGGTAATTCCTGCCAGAGTATTTCTAAATATTGGACTGAGGAACATATTTGCTTTTCCGGCCCGAATGACTGAGGCATGAATTCCGGTATTCTGCATTATATCTATTCCATATTTAAACGAAAATACTATACCCTCCTGTGCGGCCCTCAGCAAATGGCCTTTGTTATGAATATTAAAATTGATGCCACTGTAAACAGCTCCTACATTTCTGTTATTTAAAATGCGCTCAGAGCCATTGCCAAAGGGGAGGACAATTACTCCATCCGAACCGGCAGGACTTCCCTCAGCCAATCTGTTCAAATCATTGTAGGACATGTTTTCACCTATCATGCGCTTTAGCCATGCATTTAAGATGCCAGTACCATTTATGCAAAGCAAAACACCCAGGCGCGGATTATCGGCCGTATGGTTTACATGCGCAAATGTATTAACTCTTGAGAGTGGATCGAATTTAATCTCATTGCTTACACCATAAACAACCCCCGAAGTGCCGGCTGTGGCTGCTACTTCTCCCGGATTAAGGACATTTAACGACAGAGCATTGTTGGGTTGGTCTCCTGCTCTGTAGCTTATTTTTGTGTTTTTTGACAGTCCCAATTCACTTGCTATACCGGGACTTAATTGTGCCTGTACCGAAAATGTTGGTACAATCTTCGGGACAATTTCAGGAGTGAACCCAAAAGTGTTGAATACAGCTTCGGATAAACTATTTGTTTTAAAATCCCACATGATGCCTTCTGAAAGACCACTCATGGTTGTTTGAATTTCTCCTGAAAGTTTCATAGCGATGTAATCTCCAGGAAGCATTATTTTGTATATTTTATCAAATAAATCCCGTTCATTCTCTTTTACCCACTTAAGCTTTGATGCCGTGAAGTTACCTGGGGAATTCAGCAGGCTTGAAAGACATTTCTCGCTGCCAATTTCAGTAAAGGCTTTTTCTCCGATTTCTGCAGCACGGCTGTCACACCATATTATAGAGGGACGTATCACCTCATGGTTCTTATCTACCATAACCAGGCCATGCATTTGGTAAGAAATTCCGATGGATTTAATAACTTCGGGATCAACTTTTGACTCAGCAAGCACATCTGCCAACGCTAGCTTAAGATTTTTCCACCACAACTCCGGCGATTGCTCTGCCCATCCTGCCTGGTGTGCTGTTATAAGCATTTCTTCTTTGGGATAAAATGCAGAAGCTATGCAATTGCCATTTTCACCATCCACCAGTGATGCTTTTACTGAGGAACTACCG
>JAWLGR010000027.1:0-61494 GCA_041684965.1 Mariniphaga sp. | reverse complement strand
TACCGGTGCACCTGCTTTTATGCGTTCATCGAAAGCAAAGATATAGGATGACTGGGTGCCACCGCCCGATTGTCCTGTCACCCCAATCCTTTCCGGATCGACTTCCTTTCGGGTTAACAGGTAATCAACTGCACGTATTCCATCCCAGATAAAGTACCTGGCAACTGAAACTCCTGCCAGGAAGGTCTGGTTTCCCAGATAGCTGTGCTCGCGGGTGGGTGTGCCCGGACCAATGATGGAGGCATTTTTTTCCGGATCATAATGCTGAACTCTTTCTCCCTGGCTAATCGGGTCGATTGCAAAAACAACAAATCCTTTTTTTACCAGGTTCAAAATCATTACCTGGTATGAGTTGTGCCTGAATCCATTGGTTGTATGACCACTTACAAAAAGGACAGCAGGATTTTTCCCCTTTTTGTCGGGAAGGAAAAGAGCACCTGTAACATAAAAGCCGGGCATTGATTCATAGATTATTTTTTCAACACGGTACCCTTCTTTTTTAACTGTTCCGGTAACCTGGGGGTTTAAAGGTGTTTTCTCAGGAAACGGGCCCACCGATTTCATCAGCTTATCCCTCACTTTATTTTGCCTGTTCATCCAGTCAGCTTTAGTTTCCAGGCCGGCGATTTCACTGTCACGGATATCAAGATAAGCAAATGCCTGCCTGTTTAGATGGCGCATCAGCATGTTTTCCCCATCCGACCATGCCCTCCACCGTTCAAATACTTTCAGGTTTTCTTCCTGGGTAAAAGCAGGACTGTACTGTAAAAGAATCAATGCGAATAATAGAAATGTTTTGGAAGCAATTATTAATGGATATTTTTTCATTTGAATCAGATTAATTTTTATTAATTGGGTTGTCTGCATTTATTTAAAACTATATGAATTTTGTTGTACCTCCCTGCAACAGGTTTATATCCATACCGCGTTTGTTTGTTTTCCATGCTCCGGATGTAAAGTCAGGTACTACTACAGAATTTGAATGATTTGCCACTGACCATTCACTCAGCGGGACTACAGAACTCCAGATTGCTGTATCATAAACGTCAATATCCATTGGTATTCCATTTCGAAGACAATCAATAATTCTCCAGGCAACCATGGCATCAGTCCCTCCATGACCTCCCAAATCCTTAGCTAAAGATCCTACTTTTTTACTGATTTCAGGTTTGTATTTTTCTTCCAGGGAGTCGAATTTATCCTGTGAGAGCCAACCTTCATGGCTGGTTGCAATTTTTGCCGGAGCGGGAGATTGCTGGATAATTCCTTTAGTGCCACTTATCATATTAAACCGGACGTTTGGTCTCGGTGAACTGATATCATGCTGCAGCATTATTGTTCGTCCTTTATTGGTGCGAATTATACTGGTATTCATATTCCCTCGGAAATTAAGCCCGATAAAGGCTTTATAATAGTCATCCATATCAGCAAGTTCCTTCATTTTTCCAGCCATGGTAAAATCATTTCCTGACATCGAAACCATGTAATCCATTTTGTCACCATAATTTATATCCATCACCTGGCATATTGTTCCCAAACCATGGGCCGCATACAAATTGCCATTTCTGTTTATATTCTCTTTAAACCTCCAGGGCCGGTAGCTAAACCAATTGTTATTCTTTTCATCCCTCTGCCATCTGCCGGTGTCTGAAACCCGGTCATGGATATATGCTCCCTCGCCATGAATTATTTCACCAAAAAATCCGTTTCTTGCCATATTCAGGGTCAGCAGATTAAATTCTCCATAGGCTGAATTTGCCAGGAGGGTACAATGTTTTTTGGTTCGTTCAGAGGTCTTAACAATCTGCCAGCATTCTTCGATGGTTTTTACTCCAGGTATTTCAATTGCAACATGCTTTCCCTGCTCCATGGCGTACACAGCATTTGGAGCATGTAAAGCCCATGGAGTAGTGGATAATACCAAATCAATATCATCTCTTTCACAAAGTTTTTTCCAGGCATCTTCACTGCCGGTATAGGATTCCGGCTGATGCCCATATTGTTTAATGCTGCTTTTTACCCTTTCAATTCTTTCAGGAACCAAATCACACAATGCTTTTATTTCCACACCTTCTACACGGGCAAACCGGTTAATAACACCTGTTCCCCTGTTTCCGACACCAATTAAACCAATTCTGACTTTATTCAGTTTTGGAGCACTGAATCCATGCATATTAAATTGTTGAGCGCGATTCCTGTAAAATGAAGACGGATTGCCGGCATGGCTGGCCTTAGCCACCATTCCGGCAGTGGCTAAACCTGCTATTTTTAAAAAGTTCTTACGAGTTAGTTTCATAATTCTGATTATAATTTTATTTAAAATCTCAGTTAATTTCGTGACAAGTGGCTGTTCTATTTCATATTTGAAAAAAATTAAAAGACTACTTCTTCAAATTCAAATTGATGATCGGAATCTGTTTTAAATTCTCCGGTATAGGGTGAATAGGACTTAAACGTTATTTTTTGCTTGTCAGGGTCTATTTTTAATATACGTAAAAATCCATTTCCTCCATTTGTATCCATCTGATAGTTAGCGAGAATCTGATAGACTTTGTTGCCATGTTTGCCTGTACTTACAAGTCTTCCTGTTCCGTCATTCAGCACATGCCCGCTTACAACCATTAGAACATTCGGAAACTGACTTACAAGTTTTTCCCACATCATTTCTCCATCATTGGCACTGTCACTGCCTGTGAGTTTTCCAACTCCGTATCTTTGCGGAACCCATGAGTGTCCTCTTTCTGCACTAATGCTTGTATCATCGGAATACATGTAAGCATGGGTATTAATTATGATTTTATGCGAAGGATGTTTTTCAATTATTTCTGCCGCCCATTCCAATACCTTGTCCCTGGGACCGAACTCAAGTGAAAGGATGAGCCACTTTAATCCACCTGCTTTAAATGTATGCCATGTATTATCCATTTTCCCTGGTTCGAATGCACCCCCAAAACCTTTCATTTTACTGTATTTCCCGTACGGAAGATATCTGTTAAGCAACTCTGTATCTCTTGTATTTGCTCTGCCTGAATCCCCCATATCATGATTGCCGCCAACAAATGTAAAGGGAACTTTGTCATCAAGAAGTTGTATTGCTTCAAGTGCATTTTGCCACTGTTCTTCAGTATTCCTGTTCGTAATGTCACCCTGATGAAGGACAAAGGTGATGCTGTCGGCATTTTCAGCTATCCAGGCTGTTTGTGCTTTAAATATGTCGGGAAACCTTTCGGAGTAAACCTGGGTATCAGGTAACAATACCAATTGAAAAGAATTATACCTTGTACAGCCGGGACAAATCAGTAGCAGCAACAGAATATTTATTCTTATGTTATTGAATTTCCTGGTATTAAATGCTCTGTTCATAAGATTAAAATTTTTATGAGTAAGTTTATTTATACTGATACCCAGTTATTCCCCGGGAGTCCTCGTTTCTGTTGGTGGGAATTTCCTGCTCATGCTTATTCCATTAATTTTAGGTAATGTTATCTGATGCTGAAGATACTTTTTGCTGTATCGTAATAGATGGCTTTTAAGGTAGCATCGGGTAAATCAAGACCATAATATCTCCACCCAACCCGGCCGGGAATATAATCATCATCGGTTTCCAACAGACGCCAGTGAATCTGATACATACTTTTTTGCCGGCCCATGTCCGTTCCGAATACAATCCGGTCCTTGTATTTATTCAGAAATTTTGCTGAGGAACGAGGAGTGCGTCCCAATTCATAATCACGCGCAGAAGTATCAAGATAAAGGTTCGGGTACTTATCCATTGCCTGGCTCAATGTTTCCAGATTGTGACCTTGGTTTCCAAGGTGGCACGCAATAAAAATTGTATCGGGATGTTTTCCAAGTGTTCTGTTTCTTTTTTCAATTAACTCACTGAAAGAGGGCACATCTTTGTCAAAAAGATTGAAATGCTGGTAATCGGGTGTACGTTCCTGGAAAACATCCAGAGGTGTCCAGCATGAAGGATGGTCGGCCACATGAAGGTTAACCGGCATTTTCAATTCGGCGCATTTTGTCCAGAATGAATCCAATCTTTCATCATCAGGATGCATTCTCTTATCCCGTGGAAGAGGATTTCCTTCTGCATAGCTTCCGTCGTATTCTGGTGAAACGATTCCAAAACCTTTATCAGTAATTTCACCAACTCCAACCGCTCCTTTATCGTAGCACCTTTCCAGTTCTTTAACAGCCCTGGCAGAGTAATCAGGCATGTCAATCCTTGATTTATCCATGCCGCAATACAAAAGAAACCTCCCCGGATAAGCTTTGATAAAAGAATTCACTAATGCATCAAATTCTGCCCCAATTGCACCGGTTAATACCACTGATGTTTCTATTCCAACTTCATTCATGGTTTTAACCCATTGTGCAATATCTTCTGAAGTCCTTGCAACCAGATGAACATGAGCATCGTATACCGGAAATTTTGCTTTAGGTACATAGGATTCACTGGTAACGACCAAAGATCGCGGAGCATAATCTTTTAAAAGAATGGTGTCCATTGGTCCGGGGCCTGCAGATACACCGGGCCCACCCCAGTCTCCATATTTGATCCTGCTCCATTCAGAGTCGGTGTGCCAGTCTTTTTCTGCCCGGATATCAGAAGGAGGAGCAGATGAGGAACAGGAATCCAGGTAAAATCCCATCCCGCCGGTTGCAATCCCTGCCGATATTCCAAGGGTACTTTTTTTAATAAAATCTCTTCTTTTTGAAATCATGGTATAGGTAAACTTTTATTGGTATTAACTGTACAGCTGTCATTATTTGTATCTGGAAAAAAAATTTGTGCTGTCAGGACAGAAGACATTCAATCTGATAAAAAATAAATAAAATGAAACTATCAGGGTAAGAACTTTTACCCTGATAGTTTAAAATCATTTTTTTAATTGTAACCTGGATTTTGTTCTAATAAAGGATTTTTTTCAATTTCAGAAAGTGGAATTGGTGCCAGGTAATGATGTTCTTCAAAATTAGTAGGTACATGATTCAAATAGGTGTAAGTTTTTTGCCCTGTTGTTGGATTCTTTTGAATTTGCACCCGGGTATGATCAATACTGAACACTTCGGTGGCAATCTTCCATCTCCGTACATCGAAAAAACGATGTTCTTCAAAAACCAGTTCAATCCGCCGTTCATTAACCAGTCTTTCCCATAGTTCCTGTCCGCTTTCACTTACAGGAGGCATATCAACACTTTCCCTGCTTCTGATTTTGTTTATATATTCCCTGCTGACATCTTCCTGTCCCAGATTAAACATAGCTTCTGCATAATTTAACAATACTTCAGCATATCGTATGTATATCCACGGGGCATTTGTATTTCCCGAACCGATATCATCAACCGCCTCATCAATAAATTTTCTCATGTTGTAACCGGTTTCAGAAGCATTCCATGATGATATTGGAGATTCAAAAGAATCCAATCCTCCAGGTATGAACGTTTCCAATGTCCTTCCTTTGAAAGGAGCTCCATCGTATAAAATTGTTGCATAAAATCTGGGATCACGATCTACATAAGGATTTTGTGGGTTGTAGCCTGATTCAGGATCATCTATTTTCCTGCCGTTTGTCATTTCATAATCATCAACCAGATTCTGGATGGGTGGTGCGTGACCATGTCCCAGCCATGAGTTTGGGAAAATTCGTCTTTCAAGATAAACCTCTGGCTGGATTATATGATTAAATTGCCTGGCCCAGATAATTTCAGAATGATAGCCTGTTTTCTCAAGAAATATTTCCTGATAGTCAGGATATAAATCATATTTATTTAAATCAATTACCGCTTTGGCAGCATTAGCAGCATCCTGCCATCTTGATTGTATGTTTTGCGGATTGTTTAATGGGCTGGCATAAAACAGCAATACTCTTGCTTTAATTGCCATTGCGGCTCCTTTATTTATCCGGCCGATGTTATTGCCTGTATATTCCAGTGGAAGCAGTTCTATTGCTTCGTCCAGTTCCTTTAATACAAAATCAATTACATCGTCATAACTGGCTCTCGGAACCTGCCAGTTATCCAGCGTAAACGGTTCAGTGAATAAAGGCACGCCACCATAATAGGATGCAAGTCTAAAATAGGCATATGCTCTGAGCGCTTTTATTTCTCCGGTAAGTCTTGATAATAAATCTTCATCAATACCTGAATCACCAACCTTGGCCATAAACTCATTGCAGTGCTTAATCGGGACCCAATAACTCCGAAGGTTTCTGCTGCTTAATGATTGTCCGTCGCCTGTCCAAACATCCAGTGCGTGCATATAATCAGGCCTGATATTTCCGGCGAGAATTGGCCCCAGTGTAGCGATATTACCTTTTGAATGGGATTCGTCGCTTAGAGTAGCAACGGGAAGAATACTCCCTTTTTCAGCAAACCCATGCGGAGTCATTCGGTATGCATAATTTACGAAAGCTTCCAGTAAAGCCGGATCTTCAAACACTGCTGCTTCTGTAAAGCTGTCTTTCGGAGTAATATCCAGATAATCATCATTACAAGAAAAAAGCATTATCCCTGATACAAGCATTGTAAACAATACCAGACTTTTTAATGTATTAAATGTTTTATGTATTCTTTTCATGATTTGATATTTTTAAAAGGTAAGTTGCACACCTATGTTATAAATTTTGGACTGTGGATAGAAATGTGCTGAACCATAATTTGTTCCTGGATTTGCACCCTCCGGATCATAGTTTTTTATTTCTGAAATAGTGAATAAGTTGCTTCCGCTGAGATAAATTCTCATTCTGTCAACCGCTATCAGAGATGTCAAATTCTGGGGAATCGTATAAGATAATTCCAGGGTTTTTAGTCTGAAAAAAGATGCATTTTTAACCCAAAAATCAGAAGTCATTCCACTCACCTCCATATCCGGATGCCACGTGGGTATCCATGGATATTTAGAGTCCATACTTCCCGGGGTATAACGATTCTCAAGCAATTCGGCCGGGGCATTTCGTGTTGTTCTTGCAATGTCATACACCCACCACCATACTCTTGCTACTCCGGAGAATTGAGCATAAAGGGATAAGCCCTTATAACTTGCTGTTGCATTGATTCCGTATGTGATTTCAGGATGAATGGATTTATCCATTCTGATGCGGTCATTGGCTGTAATGATGCTGTCTCCGTCGTAATCGAAATACTGAAGGTCACCAACAATGGTTCCCGGGACAATCGGATTTGATTCAACTTCAGCCGGAGTACGGAAAATACCAATTGCCTGATAGTATAAACCGGCTCCTAAGATGCGTCCTTCCATTTTTTGGTGTTCAGGAACATCTGCTGCCTCTGAAACATCAACAACCTTGTTTCTTGCATATGCAATATTCCCACCTATATTATAAGAAAAAGCACCCAGATTGTTTCTGTGAGTCAGGGCAAGTTCAACTCCTTTGTTATCAACTATTCCTATGTTTTCTGCCGGTAAGATGAGGCCTGTATAGGCAGGAATTTCCAAAGCTCTTGTAGTTAAAATATTCGATCTTCTTTGCCTGAACGCATCTATTGTAAGTTCCAGTTTTTGATTAAATACTAAAGCATCAAGACCTATGTTTTGTACAGTTGCAACCTCCCAGGTAACGTTTGGATTGGGAGAAACACCGCCCCATATTGCAGGCATTGGTGATGGGGGATTGCCAAAATAAATCCCTGATGTCCTTAAATTGTAAGACTGCAAAAATTGAAACGGATCGATTGCATCGTTCCCCATTTCTCCATAGGATGCACGTATTTTTAAATTATCGAAAAATGGATTATCTCCCTGCATAAAATTTTCTTCCGATATCCGGTAGGCCACTGAAATGCCTGGAAAGAATCCCCACCGGCTATCTTTTGGGAAGCGGTAAGAGCCATCGTACCGGAAATTAAAATCTACCAGGTACTTTTCCTGGAAATTGTAACTCAAACGTCCAAGGAAATTTCTTCTGGCATTTTCTGAAGAGTATCCATCGGCTCTTTGATTGGCATCAGCCCCTGCAAACAATTCATCAATCGCTTCTGCCATAAAATCTCTCCTGTAGCCAAGGAATTGTTTGTACAATCCTTTTGACTGTTCCGCAGCCACAAAAGTATTTATGTAGTGATTTTCAAACTGCCTTTCGTACTTTATTTTAAAGTGCATCAAATTCGATGACTCGTTGCTGAATCTTTCTTCAAGATTAGCCAGTGCTGCAAATCCCCCTTTCATTGGAATTGGCTCTCCTGCTTCTTCGTCCCAGCTGTAGTAAGTCCATGGTGTAGACCAGATTGTTCTATGAAAATTTTCATCGGAATAAAAATAGTATCCATCAGTGCCTAATCCATTAATCAGCGGAATATTCAGATCAAATGAAAATTTGCCTGAAAACCTTTTGCCTATATTATTGTCATAACCCGATCCCCCCGTATTGTTAATCATAGGATGTTGTCCCTGGTCACTGGGAAGACTGCTTGGGTAGCCTCCCGGATAATAAACGGGAAGATTTGGCGGGGTGACAAACATCATTCCAATGGTACGGTATTGAGGCGTATTTCTGTCACCCATTCCGGCATTGAGGTCCAGACTAAGTGTCAGATTGTTGCTCACCAACGCATCAATATTTGACCGGATTGTATAATTTTTGAAATCATGCGTACCACTTTTTATCATATCATCCTGGTGATAGTAGGAACCTGAAAGCGAATATCTGACATTTTCAGTTCCTCCTCGTACATTCAGGTTTACCGTATTTTGTAAAGAGAAGTCTTTTAAACTTTCTTCAATCCAGTTGGTGTTAGGGTAAAAAACCGGGTCGCTTCCATCCCTGAATTTCTGAATTTCTTCTTCAGTATACATTGGATCTCCTCCTGTTCTTTGAAGGTACTCGTTAGAATATTCAGCTAAGGTTGCAGAACTGGCCATTTTGGGTAATCGTGTTGGCTGAAGCAGGCCCTGATTTAAGGTGATGTTAAACTTAGGATCACTTACTGCTCCTCTTTTTGTTGTAATAAGAATTACACCATTAGCTGCCTGTACTCCATAAATCGAAGCGGAAGCATCTTTTAAAACTGAAATGGATTCGATGTCATTGGCATTTATTCTTTGCCAGTCTGACTCCGGAACACCATCAACCAAAACAAGTGGGCTGTTGTTCCCGGTTGTACTTTGTCCTCTGATTAAAATTGTTGACAAATCGCCTCCCGGTTCACCCGAACGCTGTAATGATACAAGCCCGGGCAGTAATCCCTGGATAGCTGTTCCTACGCTGGTGCTGGGTGAACGCATAATTTCCTCATCGCCAATTCCTGCCACCGATCCGGTCAGGGTTGCCTTTCTTTGGGTTCCATATCCTACTGCAACTACTTCTTCCAGCCCTATGGCCTCTTCAGCCAACGCAATACTGACATTGGTCCGGTTTCCTGTTTCTACCTCCTGTGAACGCATCCCAACAAATGAAAATACCAGGGTGGCACCCTCAGGAACATTCGATAACGTATAGGTTCCATCTGTACTGGTAACTGTTCCCTGAGTAGTACCTTTAACCACAACTGTAACCCCTGGTAAGGGTTGCCCGTGGGCATCGCTGACGGTTCCTCTTAATGTACGTTGTTGTGCAATGGCAGTGAAGCCAATAAAATAAAACAGGGAAAGAAGTAATATGAATTTTTTAAAAACGACTGAACGTCCTGGATATCCGGTTAATCCGGAATGTTTTTTTTTGTTTTTCATTAGGTTATTTTTATTTTAAAATGATTTAATTAATTAACAAATGCATAGAGATTCTATGCTTAAACCGGAGTTTTTGAATTATTCCATAGGCATATAAATTTTAAGAGGTTTATAAATCTGTTATTTTTAATCTCCTAAATATATAAAAAAAAAGTTTGAAAAAATTAACAATTCTTATACAATATTTTGATTAGTTGTTAAATATTGTATAAGAAGAAAGGGGATAAATATCTTCCAATGATACAAATCTGCTACTTGCGAAGCATCTGTTAAATTTAGTTTTCAGAGATTTCTTGCATACAAACTGCATTTTTTGTATGCTATTTCACCGATTCAATACCTATTCCATATTCAAATATTTGATAATTGCCTCATCACCTTGCAATGCTTCAGCGGGCATCGGGTTGTCATCGGTATAAACCCTTAACTGATCCTCAGACAGGATGGTAACAAAATCCTCCTGTATTGTTGGATTCCATACCACGCTACCGGAATTGAGATTTAAGTGGCGTGCAAAAAAATTATACATAACTGCCCTTTTGGAATAGCCATAGTCATGTTTTTCTGCAGGAAAATGAACATTGTCAACCTGGTGTTCTGAATTATAAAGGGCATATACTTTTTGAATATATGGGTATTCGATGCGGGGGGTATTTCTTGTCCAGTCGTTTCCGTTGGAAATAAGCAGCATGGGACGTGGTGCACAAAGAGCAGCGATTTCTACATTGTTTGTCTGGTGCCGGTTGCTTTTGTGTATGGGCATGCCACTTTCACAAATGCATCCTCCAAAAAAATGGGCAGATACCTGCACACACGGTACCGAAACTTTAATCCGTTCATCGATTGCTGCAAGGATAAAAGTTTGCGTTGCTCCTCCCGATCCTCCTGTTATTCCAATTCTATCCGCATCAACATCTGGCCGTGACAACAGATATTCCAAAACCCTTTTGCTGTTCCAGGTCTGTAGTAACATCGCTATCGGCATTCCATGAGAAGTCACCTGCCGGGAATCTCCGTGTCCCACCATATCATAAGCGAAAACAATTGCTCCCATTCTGGCAAGAACGGCACTTCGATACTGAACATCCTCCTTTAAGCGTTTATCTTTTAAATGTCCATGAGGTGAAAGTATTGCTGCCTTTTTTCCTTTTGCTTCAACAGGTCGGTAAAGATTGCCCGTAACATAAAAGCCAGGAAAGCTTTCTATCCGGATGTTTTCCACTATGTATCCGTCAAAACTGCGGGTATTGGTTATCTGCGCATTGAAGTTTCCGGTTATTTCAGGCATCTGGTCCAGCTTCATGCCTTCGATGATTCCTTTTTTAATTATGGCTGCCCTGTTTTCCCAGGAAGAAAGATCGTCCCATTCGGCTGCAAATTCTTTCATTTTCAGATTTGCTTCATTTTCTGTCCAATAATGTCCAACACATAACATATCTTTCTGACTGAATGTATTAAAGCTTAAGAATATCAGAAAAGCCGGGGCCACAAGCCGTAGAATATTTAAATTTATCATAACAACAAAAACAAGGTTTATCTACTATGCAACAATACACTTTTTTCAGGCTAAAATAAAGAAATTATGGTTAAATACTAAAAAGCCTCCGTTAAATAAAATCATAAGTATCCGGTAAAAGTGAAAGTTTAAACCATTTTAGTATTACCACCCTTAGCAAGTGACAAATCCATTAGCGGTTTATTTGTTTTCCAGGTACCTGCTGTAAAATCAGGTACATTCACTGGCATGGAACCATTGGCAACCGACCACTCACTTAAAGGACCTACTACACTCCAGAGTGCAGCATCATAAACGGTCATATCCAGAGGCAGGCCATTTCGCAGGCAATCAATCAGGCGCCAGTCCATCATAAAGTCCATACCCCCATGGCCACCTACTTCTTTTGCCATTTCACCTATTCTTCGGGTAATTTCAGGCGTAAACTCTTCTTCAACCAATGCATATTCTTCTTCTGTGAGCCAGTCGTGGCCAACATTTATTTTTGGGGGTAGGGGATACTTCAGAGCTGCGGCTTTGGTTCCGCTCACTTTATGTATCCTTGAGTAAACATTGGGTGAGGTTATATCGTGTTGAAGCATGATGGTTCCTCCCCGGTTGGTACGGATAATACTGGTGTTCATGTTTCCCCGGTGCGACTTGCCGGATTCCTCTGCAAAAGGTTTCCAGAACTCATCTTGTTGGGCTGCTTCTCTGTAGTTATTGGCCATCATGAAGTCGTTTCCTGAGACGGATACAATAAAATCCATCTTGTCTCCGTAGTTGAGGTTCATTATCTGAGCTATGGGGCCCAATCCATGCATGGGATATAAATTGCCATTTCTCCTGATATTTTCCCATTTTCTCCAGGTTTTGCTCTTGCTTTCAGGGTTGAAGTTAAATGTATGGATGTAAGCACCCTCAGTATGCACAATGTCTCCAAAAAAACCATGCCTCGCCATATTGAGCGTAAGCATTTCAAAGAAATCATAGCAGCAGTTTTCGAGCATCATGCAATGCTGTTTGGTGTTTTCAGACGTTTCAACCAGTTCCCAGCATTCATCTACTGTAGCAGCTGCCGGAACTTCCACAACAGCGTGCTTGCCGTGTTTCATTGCATAAACGGCAATTGGAGTATGTAAATCCCAGGAAGTTGTAATGTATATCAGGTCAATGTCGTCGCGTTCACAAACTTTTCTCCAGTCTTCCTCGCCTTCAGAATAGGTGTCAGGTGTAAAATTGCTGTTATTATATCTCTTAAGAGCAGCTGAAAGGTTTTCAGGAATGACATCACATATTGCTTTTATTTCAACGCCGTCTATACGTAAAAGTCGTCCCAATGCCCCTGTTCCACGACTGCCAATGCCGATAACTCCCATGCGGACCTTTTCAAGTTTTGGTGCCGCATACCCCGACATGTTGAATGTTTGTGTATGTGATTGCCGGGGCTGCCCCTGGAATTTGTTCTCTGAAGTGTTTCCCTGTTTCACACTGCATCCAAAACTATTTGCCCCTGCAAGTCCGATTGCTGTCAGACCTGAAAGTTTTATGAAATCCCTGCGATTGTTTTTCATGATTAAATGACTTTATTGATTTATATAGATAGTCTGCCTGTTTCAAATTACGGGAAATTATTCTAAGTTTCCAATAAGCTGGTGTGTTTTAATCTGTTCAAGTTATAAAAATTTTGTTACATGCTGATGATTCGTAAGGTTCGGCAGATTGTTATTAGCAATTTTACCGATATCGTTTATTTATCGGTTATTTTGCCCATAGCGATTGTTTGTTGATCATTTTGCCTTTAAATAATCTTTATGAGCACACCAGCCAAAGTTGCAATTCCAAAACTCAGAAGAGTGCCTACCAACACATATTCACTTTTCTGAGTCTCCCTGAATCTTAAAATTGATTTGGCAGCAATTATGAGACCTACTGCTTCATACTGACCAAGAAGGATTAAAGCCAGTGCAAGAAAACGTTCTGTAATGCCAATCAGTTTTCCTGCATTTGGGAGGCTTTTACCCTCTGTATTTTTCGGATCATCAACAGGGGTTTCAATAGAAAATGCATCCATCACGAATCGGATTATTATGTTGGCAGGTTTGGAACAAAGCAGGAATCCTGCAATTACAGCCAGAGCATTGGTATTCATTTCAAACAGGAAATTAATTCCATATACGGATTCATGAAACCATACAATTCCGGCAATGGTAATGAGGTGCAAAAGCTGGTCAATAAAAAAAATGTGCTTTATATTTGTTCTAAGCATCAGCCAGCTTTTAAATACATCAATCAAAAAATGAACTATTGACAACAAAATTGCAGCTCTCCAGAAACCCAAATCGAATGACAGTACATAACTGGTTGCAAAGACAATCGCGATGTGGTAAATATGATAGTGGGAAATTAATTTTTTTTCTTTTTGATTGCACCAGTGCTGGGGCTGCAGTGTGAAATCAGCAAGCAGATGTGCTGTAAACTGCAGGAGAATTAGTTGCAAGATTATCATATGATTGTATTTTCGTAGTAATTTACTGCTTTTTCAATGGAAAGCCAACCTGCCGCAGTGGAATGCTGGCTAATGGTCGACTGATTTTTTCCTAATTTCTGTGAGATTTCTTTTTCGCTGAAATCAAGAAGCTTGTAATAAATTATCTCACTTTGCTTTGCAGAACATCTGGAGATTATGGTATCAAGCAATGAAAAAATGGTATCAAACTGTTCCTGCATTGATTTTTCACCGGAGCAAAAAAACAGGGTGTTTTTAATTACAATTTTCTGCTTATCCGACGTCGAAAAGTTTTTTATGGTCCGCCCCGATAAATAAATTGCCTCGCCATCAATAATTCCTTTTTCAGGGTCAAGTCTGTCAAGAGGGGCCACTGCCACAGCAAGCCTTAAGCCGTGTTCCTTAAAGTACTTTAACTGGTTGCCTGCTTTTTTCCTGTTGTTGTATTCAAACGACTTAACGAAGGTTTTCAGAAGTAAAGCAATTCTTAAAGCATGTTTGGGCGATTTCAGGGCACATTCTATGTAATCGCCCTGAACCAGCCTGCCGTAAAAGGAAAACTTACTGTATTTTTGTGATAGTTCCTTGAGCAGTTTCTTAATACCCGACTCAAGTTTTCTCTTTACTTCCTCCGGTAGTAATGTATAGGAAATAACATCTGCCGAAATGGTTGCATAGTCCATTATAATTTTATTTATCGGTAAATATACTGATAATTATTGTTTATCGGTAAAAATACCGATAAGTTTTTATGCAGATACAATTCTTTGACAAATTGTCAAAGTTATTATTTGAATCTGCAATTTTCAAATTTTAGGAAATGTTAAGCAAGTCGCGCAATTCTTTATTGCTCAAATTGCCAATCCAGTTTTCTCCTGTTGCCACTGTCATTTCGGCAAGGGCTTTTTTTTGCTGAATCATGGCATTGATTTTTTCCTCAAATGTATTTTTGGTAATAAACCGGTGCACCATTACATTGTTCTTTTGACCAATTCGGTAAGCACGGTCAGTAGCCTGGTTTTCCACAGCCGGGTTCCACCACAGGTCGTAATGAATCACATGACTTGCTGCCGTCAGGTTCAATCCCGTACCGGCAGCCTTCAGCGAAAGAAGAAATATCTTGTCGGCATGATTGGTTTGAAACCGGTGAATCATTTCCTTTCGCTGATTAAGGGTGCATCCTCCATGATAATAAAGCGGTTCAATTTCATAACGATTTGTTAGAAAATGCTGAAGTAACCGGGCCATTTCGGTAAACTGGGTAAACAAAAGTACTTTCTCGTGGCTTTCCATTATGCTGTCGAGCTTATTGAAAAGGAGTTCTGTTTTACCGCTTAAGGATGCATCTTTATTTCCATTTTTCAGGAATTGGGCAGGATGGTTGCAAATCTGCTTAAGCGCCAGAATCATTTGCAGCACCAATCCCTGCCGCACAAAAAGTGACTTTTGGTCGGTGCGGTTAATTCCCTCAATTTCGTGCATAGCCTCTTCAAGCGTTTTCTCATACAGGCCTGCCTGTTCTTTGGTGAGTGAGGCAAAACTGTCGATTTCCACTTTTTCGGGAAGGTCTGAAATTATACTTTTATCCGATTTCAGCCTGCGCATGAGGAATGGTGCTGTTACCTTTTTTAATTTATCTGCAGTCTCCCGGTCGTTCAACTGTTCAATCGGGTTACCATAGGTTTCGGCAAATTCTTTCAATCCACCAAGAAAACCGCGGTTGCTATAATCCATAATGCTCCACAATTCGCTTAGTCTGTTTTCAACCGGAGTTCCGCTAAGGGCTATAAAATTATCCGATTTTATTGATTTAACAGCTTTGGTCTGGGCTGTATTCTGGTTTTTAATATTTTGGGCTTCATCGATTACCAGGGCATGCCATTTCCCCTTTTTCAGCAAAAGGGCATCGCTTCTCGCAATTCCATAGGAGGTAATTAATACATCGTAACCGTTTAGTTTATTTAAATTGCGCTGTGGGCCATGATATATTTCAACATTTATGGAAGGAGCAAATTTATTAAATTCAGCCGCCCAGTTGGTTAGCAATCCTGTTGGGGCAATCACCAGTATTTTTTGTTCATTGAGAAGTTCTTCCTCTTTAAATTTCAGAACAGCAGCAATAACCTGGATGGTTTTTCCCAGACCCATATCATCGGCAAGAACCGAACCGAAACCTGCCCGTGCATTCCTGTACAGCCAGGAATACCCTCTGTGCTGATAAGGCCTGAGTTGGGCTACCAATCCCCGGGGTACTTCCGTTTCTCTGAGTTCTGTCAATTCTTTAATCAGCTTTTGTGCCGCTTCATCAATAGTTACCTTTGAGCCGTTGTATTCACCCAGGAGTGCTGTGCGCAACAGTTGGAAAGCTGACAGCTCTTTTGATTGTGAAAAATGTTTATACAGTTTTTCCAGGTCCTGCTTTTCAACATAAATGTATTGTGTTTTAAACCGGATTAAACCTTCTGATTTCTGCAGAAGCTTTTTGAATTCGGCTTCATCCATTATTGTATCACCAACAGCTATCTGCCATTCGAAATCAAGCAATTTGTCGAGCCGCAGGTACGATTTACCGCCGGCTTTACTTTTAAGTTTTATACTGGTTTTTGGTTTTAGAATTTCCTGCAGTGATTTAGGCAGCAATACCGAGATATCGAGCAGTTGAATGGCCGGAATCATTTGCATCAAAAAGGGTGAGAACGTCTGGTTGTTCATCAGGAGTTCCTGTTTTCCTTCCGAGTTGATGAATTCATCCAGCCCTGGAATAAAGCTGCTTAACTGAGTAAGTGATTGCAAAATTTCAAACCGGCGGTGAGCATATTCACCCCGTGTCAAAACATCAGGAAGGGAAACCTGCTCGTCCCATATTCCTCTTGTATCCTGAATATTGATTGAAATCCTGAATTGTTCTTCATCCAGCTCTTCCACAATCAGTACAGGTCTGTAATTGCCACGTGCGAGGTAGAATTTTTGCAGCCACGCCATGATGCCTCCCGCCAATGCTTCCTCGCCGGGTTGGGAAAACGGATAGCTTTCATTTTTGAAAAATAACTGCAGGAACAGGTCCCTGTCGGTGTTGTAGGTTACAAGACTGACTATTTCAGTAATGAACAACGACAGGAGATTGATGGCTATTTCTTTATTAACCGGTTTTTGCTTTTTTTTGTAAATTCCTGTAAATACATCAGGGGGGAGAATCCGGTCCAGTTCGTTTACCAGCCTGTTAACCTCCCTGCTTATCATAGCAGGCAACCAGCGGATGGCATATTGCCTGTCGGGCAGCTGAATAATCTGAGGTACTATGGCGCCATTCGCTACCAGCTGAAGTGCCAAATGCAATACTGTATGCAATGAAGCCGTTGACGGCTGGTAATCAAAAGTTTTGGAGCTTTGAATTTGCGAAAGCTGCTGCAGGAATTCCTTTATTGAATACTCTTTGTCATTAATGGCGACCCTGGCTACTAAGGATTCGTCGATGCGTACCTGGTTATTGGAATGGTAATCGATGTGTTGATCTTCGGAATATGCATTTTCAAAAAACTCAGGCAAGGCAATTTTTCCCTGGGCAACCCGCCGGGTATTTTTCACAATTCGGTTAAGCGTAGCGAGGTATTTTTCGCGGAAATCACCCAATGATGCTGTGTAAAAAACCGGATTGGGCGACAGCAGCGATGTTAACGGATCATGAATGGTCTCTAATTTCGCAAACGATAGTTTCCTGTAGGCATTCTCAGGATCGTAATTTTTTTCTTCAATTTTTTTATCAAAGCAGAGGTCCTGAATTTTAGGAATCTCGATATGTTGTTTGTCAATGAAAATGCCTAGTTTTTCCATTTCCAAAAACAAATCAAGATTGTGCAGTGAGAAAACCAGGAAGGGGTTGTTGTCTATTTCGGCAGAAACCTTGTAGATAACCGAAGCCAGATGTTTGCACGGCACAGCCCAGTCGGGACAAGAGCATTGCATCTTCAGGTCGTTCCACTGAGAGGGAAATACTTTCAGCCCGTGTTGTTGAGCAAGTTCAAGCACTGCAGGATCGAGCTCCCGGTTCAGCAGCTTGGATATAATTACCGGTCGTTTAGTAAGTCCGGTGAGAAAATTGCTTAACTCAGGGTCAAAAAATGGAGGCAAGATAATGTCAACCTTATAAGGACTTTTGCGGGTTCCACGTACCTTTGCAGCAATATGGTTGCCTGTGATTTTTAATTTTTCAACCGCCCCTTTACGCGCATATGCTGCTCCTCGTGGTAAACGGTTACTGTAGTCGATGTTGTTGAGCGAATTAAGCCATTGCCCGCCCCACCATGTTTTTCCATATGCAGAAGCCATAAAAGAATTATTTGAGTTAATTGTCCGTTGAAATTATTCTCAAAAAAACAAAAACATTGGAGCATCAGCAATAGCCTGAACAAAGTATTATTCAACTTTTAGGAAAAATTATTAACAGGTACCGGCTGACTTTTTAAGAGTAATTAATCGGCATTTCTATTCTTGATCTATGTTGTTAAAACAACTATTTTTTTAACTTTTACAACTGTTCTCAAATTGCTAGTTGCTGTAACTGGTGCGAATCAATGAGCGATTAGCTTTCAAAGCCTGGCTAGTTATAAGGCTGCATTTAACACAACTGCCGGAATCCATCCACGATCCTGATTTGATTGATCCATCATTATCCGTCTTTCTTCTGCAGGTATTGCCCAACCTGTATATACCTGTGTTATACTTCCGTTATCGGAAACGTTCTTTTTTATGAAATTCCAACCTTTTTCCAAAAATTGATCGTACTGGTCAGGAATCCAGCCTTTTCCAACTGCCTCCTTAATTGATGCCACACACATTGCCGTCCCTGATGTTTCCTCCGGTGTTTCCGGTTGGTCCACCAGAACATGGAGTCCTCCATTTAAACCCTGAAACTTGGTCACACCATCAGCAAGTCGTTTCAATTCATTTGCCAGATTTTTAAATTCCGGATGGTTCTCAGGCAGAAACCGAAGTACCCCTGACAGTGCATACGACAGCCAGCCCGATGCACGACACCAAAAAGTATTTCCAACCCCGTTGGGATAAAGAACTGTCCTGGCGATGTTTTTTTCATTATCCAGGTAGAAAGATGTACCGGTTTTGATTTGAAATATTGCCTGATCCCGATATACTTCCCCTGTTTTATCATCTAATACGGAGGCAATCATCAGGGCTTTTGTTACAAAATACATCGTATCGGGGATAGTAAAGAAATTTATTGAATCTCCCCGGCGGACCCCATCGTCATGGAGCACAAGCCCACGCTGATCACGGGCTGCCACGTGAAGTATAGCACTGGCAACATCGAGGCAGGTTTGTTTCGCCCGCTCATCGCCTGTTGAGCGATAGATATGGTAACAAGGAAAAGGTAATCCAAAAAAACCACTGTACATGGTGAAGGGCAGGTATTTTCCCCGGATCACACGTGCATCGGGACCTGAGTAGGTATTGTAAAATTCAGTGTCGTTTAACTTATTGTCGTGTTCAATATGGAAATCTAACCATTGTTTTGCATATTCCAATGCTTCGGGTACACCTCTGTCTTTCCAGCTAAGCAATGCTTCAATTGCCATCGTACCATCCCAGTCAGTATTCCAGTATTTAGGATCTTTTGACAACAAATGCTTAATAACAGCTTTAAATCCTGAAGGTAAATCCTGAATGTGTATAGAGTTGCGGCTGCTTGTTGCACTGCCGGTACTGTCTTCCCGGGTTGCTTCCCATCCAATGCCACTTGCTGCCAGACCAATAGCAGTAATACCGGAAAGTTTTAAAAAATCCCTGCGATTGTTTTCCATTGTTGGTTATATTATTGATTTAATAGATACTCAGCTTTATTCAAATTACGTGAAATTATTCTAAGTTTCCAATAGCTTGTATTTTTATGGTAATTGTTTTTCCTGCTGCTTATTTCCCGTCAGAACAGGCAAGGGCTGCAAGAACTCATTATCTCTCTTTTTTATAGGATGTGTTTTTAATTCCTAGAGTATATAAATTACCAGTATGCCAGAACCGTTTAAGAGGACAGGCAACCAAAACAAACCTGAGGACACGATATCCTTTTTGAATAAATCTGATGATTTTATAAGACAAAAAAGGGCAGCTAATCAGCTGCCCTAATACTGTTCCCTTAAACATGCTAACAATAATAATTTATACTGTTGGTGGAAACCTATTAAAAAAATTCAGAACCAGAAGCGCAACTTTAACCCGCACTACAGGAATAATTGACGACTCACCGACATGGATGCCGGTCCGGATTGAAGGCAGGTGCTGTATCTATTAAACGCTTTATAAACACCATTGAAAAATTCAGGAGATGCTTCCCTGAGACGGATGCCTTCCGAAAGTAAGCTTTTCATAATTCATTTCCCAAACGGATGCATCAGTTGCTCAATATCCAGATTTAATTTTTAAGACAATATCGTCGTTTTGACTGGAAGGATTAGACTTAACTTTGAAATTATCCTTTCTTTAACGATCTTAATTTATGGAATACCTGTAAGAAATTGCTCACTATTCACCACAGGAATTTCACTGAAATAAAAATCTTCCCCATTTTCAGTAACAATGAAATTACATGATTCATGCATGGCAGAATAATATTCCAGCCCGTCTTCAAAATCATGAACCTTTGCATTTTGTATAGCTTGCTGGCATAGCTTTTCGTTTATAGTGGTGATACTAATATTCCTGCACAAGATTTCAATCTTTTTTTTTGCTACTGCTTCGCCACTTTTTTTTGATGAAAAATAAAAAGCAATGGCCAGACAAAGTGGTGAAGTAAAAATTCGGATATTCCTTTTTTTATGCAGACTTAAAATTCTTGCAGCTGAAGAAAACAGTGGATATTCTTTATTCAAAACTGCAACAAGGATATTGGCATCAACAAACACTTTCATTTTGAATTTTTAAAGAATTCGTCTTTCGTATTTTTTCGGTTACGGTGTTTATAGATAGCTTCACCTTCCGAAACCTGGTGTACCCAATCGGAAATGGGGAATTCTTCGAGGCTTTTAAAATTTTCAGAAGTTATTTTTTGATACAGAAACTCGGTAAGCCGTGATAAGCTGATGTTGTTTTCGGCGGCAAACCGTTTGGCTTTTTCAATAACATCTTTATTAAAATGCAATGTTACTTTCGTGTCCATATCTTTTTACGTCAAAAATAATATTTCTTTACGTAAAGCAAAGTCTCTAAATTTAAAAATTTATTCTACTTTTTGCTGGTGTCTGAACCACGATTAACCAGATTAAAAATTTCCACTGCTGCATATTGTATTCCTGCATTCATTTTCTCAGGCTGCAGTTAGACTAATATTTAACTACAACCTGCTTATTACAAGGAAAATCTCCGGTCCACCATCCATCATTTGTATTAAAAGGAACCTTTTTATCAGCAGCAGTAACTGCTTTCGGGTTTGGGCCTAAAACAACTGTTTCAGCAGCATTACGTGCTTTGGAGTAAATGGTAACCAGTAATTCATTATTTTCAGGGTTAAAGTTTTCTTCAACTTTATCCCCATTACTCAGGGCATATAAAACAGTTGGTTGATGCTTAGATGGTTTTATCCAGATATTGCGGTAATTTTCTGAAGGAATTTCCAGTTTGTGCATGTCCAGTTCATTCATCGTTAATGCTTTTGCACCAATTAAATTTTTATCTTCAAAAACATAATAATAGAAGGAGGGATGTTTTGAATTATAATTTTGTAAATCCAACAACGTCGATGCTTTTTGCAAAACCGCATTCAGAACAGAACCTAACCGGACTGTTGAGGCAGGTTGTTTAAATGTTGAAAGACAAATAAGCAAATTTTCATTTTCAGGATTATAATAAATTGAAGTACCTGTCCTGTCGGCTAGGTCTGCTGACAAATTCAATTCTCCCATTTCAAACTGGTTAAGTGCAACGGACTTATTTGCACCAAAAGCATTGAGCAGTAAAGCATTTCGCTCGAGTAATTTTCTGCCTTCAGGTGTGCGGGCATGACTTATAACTGGATTTCCCTGGAAGAGTGCCGATAATGCAAGTGTTTTTTCTGTTATTTCCGGTACTTTGCTTACCAAAAGAACATTACCGGTCCCGTATCGGTGAGAATTGTAGTAAATACGAAGGGAGAGGGGATCCGTTTCTTCAAGGTTATGCCACTCACCATATAACCTGGCATCCATCCAGTTATTTATCATTGCCAACGGTAAAATATTTGTATTTGATAATATCAGTCCATTATCAGTTTTTGTGTCAACAATCTCTCTGGCGGTACGGGCCATCATGCGAAGTCCCTCTACTGTGAATCGGCCATAAGGACCAACGCAGCCATGTTGTGCATTGAAGCAATTCATTTTTCCTGCCCAAAAATCGATGTATAAACCATCAAAAGGGAATTGATCAAATATGCGGCTAATTTCATTCCTCCAGTGTTCCTGCCATTCTTCTGCTCCGTAACACATCAGTTGGCTCCGGTAATTAAATTCCACAACAGGTTCAATGCGCCACTTTGGTCCGGTGGTATTAAATCCCGGAGTTGGATATTCCTGATCGGTAAAGGTGATATAGGGGATTACTTTCAGACCATATTTATGGCACGTATCAAGGAATTGCATGGTTTTTTCAGGCATGCTGCAATTACTGTAGTCACCTGAATACCAATTGGCCCCTCCGACAATATAATTAACTCCCCCTGCTGCCCATTTTTGTATGTCGTTTTCACCGGGATGCTTCCAGTTGTTTCTGTATTGGTGAGGGCCTGTCCACTGAACCTGCATGGAATTTGTTTCAGGCCGGACCTTTCGGCCTGGCATGGCTGAAATATAAAAGGAATCTTTAAATGATGCGTTCGGTCCAATAACTTCCCTGTGGTTTCGAACAGCAAATGAAGTACATGTTAGCCTTTTGTTTTCATTCTTTAGGACAAATAAATCATAGGCCCGCCCAAATGGATCGCCTCCGGGGAAAGGGCTTGAATCGGTATAGCTTGCATGTCTTTTGTCGGAATGAGGGAAAATCAATTCCAGACCACCTTTGTCGTTGCCAAAATGAAACCAGGGAATGTATTTGCCACCTATGTTAATTTCTTCAGAAACATCATAATTGGAAGGGCTGCAAGTCCTTGGTCCGTTCCCTAAATCGTATTCGTAACTCACGAACTGGCACACTTGTGATATGCTTCCTTCCACCAGGGTCAGCCAGCGGATGATGATGTCCTTTTCAGCAGAAACTTCCACATCCACCTTTACAGTCCCGTCAATATCGAAGGTATAGAGTAAATTAAAATCCAATGGAAGTGGGGTATTGTTGATTGTGGCAAAAGAACCTGCCGAAGAGATTACAACCCGGTATGGACTGTATTCTCTTATGCCTGCTTTGATCGATGGGGTATACCGTGCGTAATACTGCATGGTGCGCGGATCATTTGCAGTTGAAGCCCATAGATCAGGCATATGTCCCGTAAGCCACTCATCTCCCAATATCCTCGCAGATGTCATTAGTCCTGTAACTTTGCAAATGGTATAGTTAAAAGTACCTCCTTTTACTGTTATTTCTGATTCTGTTTTTTCTACCTTTAATGGCTGGAACCCCTGAAGGTTTTTAAATAGTGATTTTGAACCTGAATCTGAAACTGAATCTGAGTCAGCACTTGTTGTGTTATCAGCCAGATTGGTTGTACCTACAAGGGTATTATGAATTCCTGTCAACGCCAGGCTTCCGAGTGAAGCTTCACGTATAAAATTTCTTCGCTTCATAGGTAATATATTTAACTATTCTTATTATTTATCCTCAGTTTCATTAAAAAAGGAACTATTTTATGTTTCAATTTTAAAATTTATATAGTTCTGAATTGTCTCTTAATTACAACAACTTTGAAGAAACATTATTTCAGGTAATTAATGTAAATCGTTTTTTTCGCTGCATTCCCTGATATAGGCAGCAAAGCCATGGGCTTTTGTAGCCGTTGCATCCAGCTACAAATACTGGTTGCCCCTGTTTATATTTAGCCAATGTCCTGCTTAATTGGCTCCGTTGTCAGGATAAAGTAGTTCATTCTGATGGACGGAGTGGTTTGCCCGTCATACAGCCTCACCTGTTGTTTTCGTTTTTTTAAGAGCCTTTTAGTAGGTTTGCAGAATACAATACCTGTTTAAAGATATTTTCTGTACGAATCCGGATTCTCATTGCTGTAGAGAAGGATTAAAAGGACGGAATAATTATCCCATCCTTTTAATCTACAGATTTACAATTTTAAAAACAAAAAGGTTTTACAACAACCGGGTTGTACCTCCGCCCTTTTCAAGGTTTATATCCATTCCCCTTTTATTGGATTCCCAGGCTCCACGTGTAAAATCGGGAACATCAACTGAATTGGACCGGTTGGAAACTGACCAGACACTCAAAGGGGTAATTGAACTTGATGTTGCTGCTTCATATACATCGCGGTCGAGTGGTAACCCGTTCCGTAAGCAATCTATAAGCCGCCAGTCAGTCAGGGTGGTTCTGTAATAGGAATGCCCTCCGCGATCGACCTGCTCTGCCAGCCGGTTAAGCTCATTGAATTTCTTTGAAACTTCCGGTGTATATTGTTCCATCAGCTTGCTTACTTCCTCCTCCGATAACCATCCGTCATGCCCTAAGGCAAAACCATTGCCCGACTGATAGATTGCTTTGGTACCACTTAGCATATTTCCACCACGTGGCCTCGGTGATGTAACGTCGTGTTGCATAACTATGGTTCGTCCTTTTACTGTGCGTATAATTGTCACATTCATGTTTCCGCGATAATCTTTTCCAACATATTGTTGCCAGTAATCATCTTCAGCAGCCAGTCTTTCTGCAGTCTTACCCATTAAAAAATCATCACTTGAGGTGGATGTCAGGTAGTCCATTTTATCTCCGGAGTTGATATCCATATACTGGATTAAAGGAACCAGTCCATGCTGCGGGTAAAGATTTCCGCTCCGGCCAATGTTTTCGTTTAACCTCCACATGTTATGATACATATGTTTGGTAAAATTGTACCCTAAGAGTAAATCGTGAATGTAGCAACCTTCCCCGTGAATTAATTCTCCAAAGAATCCTTTTCGTACCATATTCAGATTTACTTCTCTGGCAGCACCCGACATCTGAATGCAATGCTTTTTGGTTTTTTCCGAAGTATCAACCAATTGCCAGCATTCTTCCAGCGTTGTGGCTGCAGGTAATTCCGTGTAGGCATGTTTGTCGTGCTCCATAGCATACACACACATGGGAGTATGCAGATGCCATGGAGTAACTACTGCAATTAAATCAATGTCCGGCCTGTCACACATTTTTTTCCATTCTTCTTCATGGCCTGAATAGAAGTCTGGTTTGTGGCCAAGATGACTGATAAGGTCTGCCGAACGCTTTACCCTGTCAGGCTCCAGATCACACAATGCCTTTATTTCTACTCCCTCAATATTTGCGAGCCTTCTTACTGTGCCGGTACCCCTGTTTCCTAATCCAACTATACCAACCCTCACAACGTCGAGCTTTGGGGCAGCATAACCCCGCATGTTGAAAATCTGTTTTTTGTTCTGAACAGCAGATTGTTCCTTATTTCCCTGAGACGTCGTACATCCGGTAATTCCTGCACCGGCAACTCCAAGACTTATAAGCCCTGTTTTTTTTAAAAAATCTCTCCGGTTCCCGCTTAAGTTTTTATTTTCCATTGGTAATTTTTTATGATGATTATTTAGTATTTAATAAGTAAGTACTACAATTCCCCTTTCACCCTGAATGTTACGCCCATTGACGATAACTGAGGTAACTGAATTTTTATCGTCATACGAAAAGGATTTTATCAGAAGATTTTGATTTGTACTCCTGACCGATGCGGGTTTTGGAGATCGCACTTCCACAGTCTGTTCCCCATACATTTTAATGTCAATTTCAATAGAGGAACCATTGTCGGCCAGGCTGTAAACATTATAGGTGCCTTTGTTATTCACCACTCTATTCATTAAATCCTTTCCCACAGTGTATTCAAAATTGTAACTCTTTTGTTCTAACGGAGGCAAATACATATACCCATATCCTTCTGCTTCATAGAACGATGCTATTTGTTTCCCGTCAAGGGCCGCATGAGAAATATGCTGTCCTTCACCAAGTTTAACTGCCAGTACCATATTCCCAAGTAAGTTGTAGATATACGGATCCTCAGGCATGGAACGGTTGTCAATGGTTACTTTTCCTCTTCCGGACTCTTCAACTTTTGTATACTTTTTATACAACCATTGTGAGTAGAGCTGTTCTGTATTTTTCGTCAGATAATGGTCAGGGTCTGCCTGGATGCTCCTCAGGTACTCAATCCATTTTATATTTAATTCGGGCTGAAGGTGATCGTCATACGCCAGCCAGTTAGCCCAATGTGACTCAACCACAACTGTCCGGATGCTTTCAGGTAAGGCGACAGGCGGCTTTGCATATTCATACCACAGGTTCCCATGTGTGTGCCTGTCGAGCAATAGAACGCCATTGTCGAAGCCTCCGTCATAATAGGGTGGGTGGTCAAGCCCTTTCATCGTTGTAAAATGCGTATTCGCATATTTCACCCCATTTTCACTCAATACCCTTCCCAGACTGTATCCTTCGCCTGGTTTGTAGTAAAAGCCATAGGATATAAAGCTTTCCGGGAATGAATGGCCATTTTCGGGAGTTATGCCGTATTGGGCCATAATTCGTTTTATCAGTTCAATATTGTTACGGATTATTTTTTCATCCCGGGGCTTTTGTTCCTCTACATTGTACCATTCAGCCCGGCTTTTAACACCATTTTCCCAATATTCATGCAGCACCCCTGTAATACCAAATTCCATGTTGGCGGCATTGTTTTTTACATAATCCATTATTTCCAATTGCACCGGACTTGTGTACTTAGAATTATCCCAGTTTTCACCTGCCGGATTGCTTGTGGGGTATTCTGCAAGGATATTAAGCCTGTCAAGCTCTCCCAGAATGAACAAGGTCATAAACCGTATTCCCAAAGCCTTTCCAACTTCTACAACAGGTTTGTAATCGCGTACATCAAAATCTCTTCGGATTCCGGCACGCCACGGCCCTCCAACATCATCGAGCGAGCTGCCTCCCATCCAGCCTACCTGGCCTACATTTACAGTAACTCCCTGAGGAAAGAGGATTTGATTTGTTGTTTGCGGTTCATTGGGTTGTGCACTTGCAGAAAACAGAACAACAGTTGCTGTAAGCAATGAAAAAATGATTTTTTTATAGTAATCGACAATCATTGATATGTTTTTATACCCTTGCGGGTAAATTCTTTATAAATAAACCAAAAATAACTTTATAATGCAATCAATTTTTTTTTACACTTTAAGGCGGGAGAATAACTTAATAGAGGAAATTGATTGTTAGATTAAAAATTCTTTCTAAATATTCACCCGATCGTCATTTTTTATAAAAAAGAAAGTTCATGACTTGTTTTCCACTCCCCGTTGGTAAAATCAGGAAATTTTTCAGGTTTTCCATTGTTTGCAACTGACCTTTCAGTGACAGGAGAAATTGCACTGCTGGTAAGTGAATCAAAAACATTCCAGTCCGGCATTCTGTCTTCTCGAAGAGCAGTTATTAACCGGTGCCAGGTGATGGGCGTTTTATCCGAATGTCCGCCATGCCCGCGGGTTGCTCCCCAAATTCTTTTTGGAGGATTGTAATTTTTTACAATCGGGTGCGTGTATTCTTCCAGGTATTTACCTGCTGGTTCCCACGAATGTGGTTTGGGACTCAACCCTTCTATGTAAATTTTAGGTTCATTGGCCATGTTAAAATAAACTCCTTTTGTACCCTGAATCCGAAAATGTTCCCTGGGGTGGGGGGTATTTGTGTCAAAATTAAGGGTAATCATTTTTCCATTAACTGTGCGGATTAATGTTGCATTGTAATCGCCCTGAGCCATTTTAACCTTTGCATATTTTGATTTTTCGCCCGGATATGTAGCCGCATATTGGTTAAGCATGACTGCCTTTGAGCTCATTGATATGAGGTAATCTATCCTGTCGCCATGGTTAATGTCGAGTGCAGGAATTATTTTGCTCATAGGATGGTCGGGATAAAGATTCCCGTTGCGGTCAATTGAATGCTGCAACCGCCATGGTTCTCTTTCTTCATCAAATTTTACCAGCCTGAGATCATGAACGTATCCTCCTTCAGCATGGATAATATCTCCCAGAAGCCCTTTCTTTATCATATACAACACACTGAGGCCATCAGTTGATTCATGTAATGCCTGCTCCAATCCAATTGTTGCCCACTTTCCTGTTTTCTTCCAGGTTTCCAAAATTTCCCATGCTTCATCAAGGGTAATAATAATAGGGACCTCACAAACTGCATGTTTGCTGTTGCGCATTGCCGAAAGGCACATGGGAGCATGGTATTCCCATGGGGTTGAAACAATAACAGCATCCAGATCTTCCGTTTCGCATAACCTTTTATAATCTTCCGGTCCCCTGTCGTATAATCTAGGAGCAGGACGACCTGAATCTTCAACCCATTTTTTTGATTCGGTTATTCTGTCCTGTCTGATTTCACAAAGTGCCGGGACTTCCACACCCTCAATACCCAGGGCTGAACTAAGATGGTATTGTCCTCTGCCTCCTAATCCCAAAAATCCCAACCGGAGTGATTTTTGATTTCCTTCGGAGGTAATCAATGAATTGCCCTTTACCTCATGAGTTATTCCCATACCGGTCAAAACTGCCCCTCCGGTGGCAACCGATGACTTTTTTAAAAACTCCCTGCGATCATAATTTATATTTTTCATGGAATGTGTTTTAATAGTTTATTGTGTTTTAGTTTATAACGATTTTAATTGCCCCAGGATTTTAAGTGCATTCTTGTTATATATTTTTTCAAGTACATCATCCGGGAGATAAAGACCATAAATCATCCATCTGCCTTGTTGCTTATGTGCAGGAGTTGGATCGAAATATTCATCATCTGTTTCAAGGAACCGATAATAAACTCGGTAGGCTTCAGCATCACAAGGCGTGTCTGTTCCGAAAAGAATCCGGTCCTGGTATTTAATCATAAATCTCCGAGCTGTGTAGGGTTGGCGCCCGAGTTCACTTATTCGTGCATTTATATCAACATACATATTGGGATATTCTTCGAGCCACATTGCCACACGTCCAAGTTCTTCGGGTAGATTTGCCATATGTGTAGCAATGAATGTAGTTCGGGGATGTTTGGCAAATACCCTGTTTCTTGCTGAAAGAATTTCTTCCTTTGAAGGAAATTTATCTCCGTAAAAGCTCCATTCTGGACGTTCAGCAAGTTCATCGTAACGCTCGTTGTACTCATCAATGGGTGTATGAAAAGCTTTTGGGTCGGTAACATGGATAATTACAGGAATTCCGAGTTCAGCACATTTTTCCCAAATGGGGTCAATACGCGGATCATCTACTTTAATCAGCTCACCTGTTTTATCTCTGTCTTCCAGTCCCAGTCCTTTTCTGATTTTTAAACCGCGTACACCCATTTTTACCGCTTCTTCCAGTCTTTTGGCTTCATTTTGCCCAAAATCGGGTTCATCAATTCTGCCAAAGTCTGGTCTGAAAAAGAGTAAAAACCTGTCCATGGAAACACTTTGAGATACTTTTAAATGTTCCAGGTAAAAATCATCTTCTGAACGTGCATCAAGACTAACACATTTCCACACTCCTGCTTTGTTCATTTCCCCAAGGTAATGTTCTGTTTTGTCAAGTTGCCGGAGATGGTTGTGAATGTCAATGACAGGAAACCTGGGTTGCATCACTTTGGTTTCTTTTACTACCATCTGACTTTTGGGTTTCCAGTCAAGAAGTCTTAAGTCTTGGGAATAAGAAACATGTGTAAATAAGATTGCTGACAGGAATATTAAAGTGGGAATATACCCGGATAAATGTTTTTTTATATTTTTCATTATATTGGTTATTAAAACAATGCCTGAAAACCAGTCGGTTCCCAGGCATTTTAATTATTGATATTATGAAAAAGTTAGTTTTGCTCTGTTTTTCCATTTTCCTTTGGTGAAGTCCGGGAAATCTATTGGTTGGCCCTGTTTTGCTACCGATGCTTCTGTAACTGCAGAAATTGCACTGCTGGTTATAGAATCATAAATATCCCAGTCTGGCATTTTATCGTTTCGTAGCGCCTCAATTAAGCGATGCCAGGTAATAGGGGTCTGGTTTGTGCGGCCACCATGTCCACCCCCTCCCTGCCAGACTTTTTTCGGAGGGTCGTAGTTTTTTATCAGAGGATGCTGATGTTCCTGTAAATAGGATTCAGCAGGCTCCCAGGCATGCGCTTTGGGGCTTAACCCTTCAATATATATTTTAGAGTCACCTCCCATGCTGAAGAATACTCCTTTGGTACCCTGAATCCGATAGTGTTCACGGGGATGTGGTGTGTTGGTATCAAAATTGAGAGTAATCATTTTTCCGTTAACTGTCCGGATTAAGGAAGCGTTGTAATCTCCCTGGGCCATTTTTACTTTGGCATAATGTGAGTTTTCCCCGTAATTGAGAGCAGCATACCGGTTAAGCATTACCGCTTTTGAACTCATGGATACCAGGTAATCTATCCTGTCGCCATGGTTAATATCCAGGGCAGGAAGCATTTTATTCATTGGGTGATCGGGATACAAATTGCCATTCCTGTCAATGGAATGCTGTAGCCGCCACGGTTCTTCCTGAGGATCAAATTTTACCAGGCGAAGGTCATGAACATAGCCAGTTTCAGCATGAAGGATTTCACCCAATATCCCTTTTTGGATCATATTAAGCACAGCAAGCTGTCCGAATCCTTCCAGTCCTATGGTTGCCCATTTACCTGTTTTTTCATAGGTTTCCAATATCTCCCAGGCTTCATCAAGTGTCAGCAACATGGGAACCTCGCTTACTGCATGCTTGTTGTTTCTTTGAGCAGACAGGCACATTGGTGCATGTAGTTCCCAGGGAGTACAGATAATTACCGCATCGAGCTTTTCATTGTCGCATAATTTTTTATAGTCTTCTGGCCCGTCATACAAAGTGGGTGATGGTCGGCCGGAATCTTCTATCCATCTTTTTGCGGTATACAATCGTTCGGGTTTTATTTCACATATGGCAGGGACTTCAACTCCTTCGATTCCAAGGGCACATGTGAGGTGGTATTGCCCACGTCCGCCCACTCCGATAAATCCAAGACGGATTGTTTGATTATTCTGTGGCGGTGAATTCAATTGCCGGGCTGTTACCTGTTCGGAAATTCCAATTCCAGAGAGTACAGCACCTCCTGTAACTGCTGTAGAGATTTTTAAAAAATCTCTGCGATCGTAATTTTTAATCTTCATGTAAATATTTTTGCATCCGTTTTAATTGAAGATCAAATTCCATCAATCGAATGACTAAAATCTGATCTGTTTAAAAAAGGCACAGGTGTCTTCATTTTTCATCAGACACCTGTACCTTTTATTTATTCACTCCATGAAGGATTTTGAACAAGGTTTCTGTTTTTAGTCATTTCATCTTCAGGAATCTGGTGAATTATCCTGTTGGATGTATATGGAATATAGCTTGGTCCCGACCATCCCTGCCATGCAAGGTAACTTCTGTCCATAGTACGTTTGTTTCGAAAAACATCGTGTGTCCGGTGTGTTTCCCATGCAAATTCCAGACGTTTTTCATCAAGTACGATATCCAGTATGGATTCGTAACCCTGAAGGTTATCCAACCTGAACAACTGGTCGCCTGAAAGCCCGGCACGTGTTCTGATGATATTCACCATATCAAGAGCCTGTTGGTCCTGTCCTAATTTAGCAAAAGCTTCTGCTTTTATCAGATACATCTCAGCCAGTCTGAAATATACCGGAGAGTGCAACATCGCTTCACCGTATTCATATGTCATTTTTGTTTGAAAATAGGAGTAAACTCCCATCCTGTCATTCATGGCGTAACCATAATAGGGGTTTTCAGGATCAGGAATTTTTTCTCCGTTTTCATCCAGTTTGAAATCGGGATCAATAAAACCCCATCTTAAATCATTTTTATTTTTGTTTAACAGGTCTAAATACGAAGAAGAAGCCATTATCTCGCCCCAACCTCCATCGTTGTGCATCATGGTACCTACGGCATTTCTGCCTTTGTTTTCTTCTGACCTGACTTTGACTGCAAAAATTGTTTCCGGATTTCTTTCCGGTCCCAAGGTGTTTGCTGTAGGAAAGTTTTCTGAACCAACCAATGAATATCTTCCGGAATTTATTACTCTGTCGGCATACTCAATGGCTTTCGTATTTTGTTCCATATAAAGATACAACCTGGCCAGTGTAGCATAGGCAACTTCTTTTGAGGCAAATATATTGTCTCTGTTTACATGCATTAGGTCGGCTGCCCTTAGCAGGTCTTTTTCTACAAATTCATATGTTTCTTTTACTGAGGACCTTGGGAGGCCTTCCATATTTGTAATGTTGTCGATGATGATAACCCCTAAATTGGTTTCCGGGTTATCATGAGAATAAGGACGTGCAAATACGGTAGCCAGATCAAAATGGAACATAGCTCTCATCCACAGGTTTTCTCCAAGCATCTGTGTTAAATCAACAGATGAGCCCTGAATGGTGGATTCATCCATCTTTTCAATGGCATCAATTACTACATTTATCCCATAGATTGCCTGATAGGTATATTGCCATAAATCTCTGGCCCGTTGAGAAATAGGTGTGGGCTGATAGGTGAGGGTATAAGAAAAATGATTTCCACTCCATCGCATCATGATTAAATCATCGCTCGTATACTCTTTACAGTCGTACCTGTTCCTGTCGTAGCCATATTGCGTCGCCCAGTTCCTAAAATAGGCATAGTTGCCATGTGCTGCAGTAGCTAACATTTCCGGCGAAGCCATCATTTCATCGGTTGTTACCTGGTTGATTGGGAAAAATGCTACATCATCTTCTGTACATCCAATCGCAAATAACAACAAAAAACTTAAAAGTAGATTCTTAACTATTTTCATTTCATTATAATTGTTAGTTTTAACGATGTAACTCCCATGAAAGTTATGATTTTATTGTTTGTGTAAATAAATTATTCATGGTCGTTTCATATGAAATCATTTTAAAATTAAAGATCAAATCTGAGGTTGATTAAAAATTTTCTGGTCGGACGGTACCTGCTTGCACTCGTTGTAGGGCTTTCAAAACTGGTATCGGAATCACCAAATGAAAAATTAGTAATTACTGCAAGGTTTTCAACCGACCCTGAAAGTGTCAGATTCTTAACTCCACTTAAAACCTGAAAAGGAAAACTGTAACCCAGCCCAACTTTTTGAATCCGCAGATAACTTGCGTTTTCCAGATACAATGTTGACTGGCTCCTGGAATTGTATGGATCTCCATAGATTAGTTGAGGTAATTTTGCCTGATCTCCCGGGTTTTCCCACCAGGTTAAGTCCTGCCACTTCGTAGGTTTAACCCTGTTTGCTCCAAAATCATGGACTGACCAGTTTACTGAGTTATAGATTTGTTGTCCGACAGCAAAATTGGTTAATACATCCAGGAACAAATTCCCAAGTTGTAAATGACTGGAAAAACCTCCGGTAAAATCAGGATAGGCAGAAGCAATCGGAATTAAACTGGCTTGCGAATGTGTATTTGTAATCACAATATTTGCCGGTTCTTCATTATCCACACCATCGAGTCGGTTCCCGTCTGCATCTTCCCATCTGGTCCATTGAGGTTTGCCTGTCTGCGGATCCACACCCCGCCATTCCTGCATATAAAAATGCCTGAGAGGCAATCCTTCCCGAATGATCATAATTCCATCAATAATAATGTCTTTCCCTTCAAACAACTCCATAACTTCATTTTGATTCACGTTGATGTTAAAGTTTGTTTCCCATCTAACTGTCGGTGTGCTAATGTTGGTAGTAGTTAAATTCAGATCGATTCCCTGATTCCGTATCGACCCTATATTTCTCGTTATGTTTCTAAAACCTGTAGTGGCTTCAAGAGGTACCGATTGCAGCAGCTGATCGTTGATTCTATGGTAGATATTAAATTCCAGAGTCGCACGTTGGAATACTGATATATCAAAACCCAGATTTGTTTTGGTAGCTACCTCCCAGGTTAAATCAGGATTTGGCAGGCGGGCAGGCCATGCTCCCGGAGCTGCATTGTATCTCGACAAATCTGTAAAGGAATAAGTGCCCATTGACAGATAGGACGAAATATTTGCATTCCCCGTGGTACCATGGCTTAACCTTATTTTCAGAACATCAAGCCAGGATGCATCCCTGAGAAAACTTTCATTGCTTATCAGCCAGTTACCTCCCACTGAATAAAAACTCCCCCAGCGATTGTTTTCACCAAAGCGGGATGAAGCATCGTAACGCAAAGAACCCACAAGGAAGTATTTTCCTTTATAATCGTAATCAACTTGTCCAAAGTATGAAAGGAAAGCAGTTTCACTCATATTTCCGCCCACTGAATTTGGACTTCCTGCTGAACTTAAGGCTCTCATATTGCCTACCATTCCATGTCCTCTTCCCATTAAAAAGCGGTCTTGGTCATAGCTGTACTCCTGACCTAGAATTGATGAAAATGAATGATTTCCTACCGGTTGGGATAAATGTAGTGTATTAGAAGTTATAAATCCGACCCCATAATCATACTGCCATTGTACATAGCCACCTGGTGTGTATCCATTGGAAGTTTTTTTCGACCAGTATGTTGATTCATCACGCCCTGAAAAAGAAACCCGGTTTGAAGTGTTGAAGCGGGCCCAATCGAATATTTGCCAGCTAATTTCACCCATCAGGTTTCCTCCCCAGTTTTTAATTATGTCTTCCGACTCTTCTCTTTCAAGCATCCAGTTGTCTCTTCTCCAGTGAAACCACAGTGGCACAGTGGCGTAATCCATAACAGGAGTTGGTGTTATACCGTCTTCCATATAGGCAGGATCCATAGGTACATTATCCCATGCCTGCCAGCGGGGACCTCCGTATCTTTCCGGAGTATATTTCCCATACCTGGCCGTCATTCTTATGTTGGCCCTTATTTTGTCTGAAACTTTATGATTGACGTTTGCCCTGAAATTGGATTGCTCATTGTACATATCCAGGGCAGTACCTTTTTCGTGGTTGTAGTTACCGCTTATGTAAAATGTTGTCCTTTCACTTCCCCCTGTCATAGATATCTGATGCTGGTTCAGGAAACCCGGTCTTTGAAGCAGTTCGTAATAGTTTGTGGTCCTTTCCAGGATGCTTGGAGGAATGACGTTGTTCCTGTAATCTTCAAATGTACGGTTTACAAAATCAGGATGGCCTTCTGCAACCCTTATATTGTATAGATTTTGCATGGCTTCGGTCCATTTGGAATACAATCCCTCGGCATCGTACAGCTCAATACGGTCGTCCCAGTTATAGGTCGGGCCTGCTGTGCTATTGACTGAAACTCTGAACTCTCCACTTCTCCCACTTTTTGTGGTAATAACAATTACACCGCCTGCGGCTCTTGAACCGTACAGTCCTGTTGCTGCGGCATCCCTTAAAATGGTGATGGACTCAATATCTTTAGGATCGTAGGAGCCTCCAATAATTCCATCAACTACAGTTAACGGAGATGCTCCTGCCTGTAATGACCCCATTCCCTGAATAATCATAGTAGCTGAACTTCCGGGTGTCCCGCTTGTGCCTGAAACCTGCATTCCCGGAATGCGTCCCTGAAGTAAATTAGGCAGGTTGGTTGTGCTGACCGATCTTCTTATTTCTTCTTCCGAAACTACTGAAATGGAAGAAGACAATTCAGACCTTTTTTTGGTGGAATATCCAATGACAGCAACCTCCTCCAGTCCGATTGTTTCTTCCGATAGTTGAACATTAACAGTGGTTTGGTTGCCAATTTGAATTTCCTGTGAACGCATGCCTACAAAAGAAAATGTTAATACTGCATTTACAGGTACGTCAGATAACACATAATCACCGCTGGAATCAGTGATGGTACCTTGTGAAGTTCCTTTCACCATAACTGTTACGCCTGGCAAAGGCTGACCGGTAGCGTCAGTTATCGTTCCTTTTATATCCCTTTGTTGGGATAAGGCAGCAAAGCTTATGATATTAAAAAGAAATACCATTAATAAAAATTTCTTTTTAATGATTGAATGTTTGCCACAGCCGGTTCTACCGGCATACTTTCTTTTGCTTTTCATTAGGTAATTTTTAGTTTTTTAACTGATTTGATTAAATGACAGCATATATAGAATCATATGCATCGGAGATGAGAAATAGTTACTTCATAGGCAGGCTAATTTAAAGGTTATTCCTTGTTGAAATCTGGTTCAATTAAATATATGAAAATAATTTGGAAAATAAAAATATTTTTTTATTAACGAATCAATACACTTTTCACTTATAATTCCGGGTGAAATTTGTCGACTGGTATATGTTTTGCCTGGCAAGGAAGAATGATTTTTTTGGAGGTGAAAGTTCGAAACAGCAGATTTTAATTCTTCTCAGTTTCCCATCTGGACAAGGAACAAGATGATCCTATTGTTTGAATGTAAGATGCGGAATTTTTTTAGATAAAAGTTATATCAAACAATGCCGGATAAATCAGTAATAAAAACCTGTCTTTTCCCTTTTGGGGCTGCCTGGAAGGCTAATTTTTTATAATTTCTATCCCAGGTTGGATGGCCATCTAAACGGATAGTATCATTATTCAAACCCTGCCTTTTTGAAGTGTTCATTTTTGCAAGTATTATTTCTTCCTCTGAAGTTAAATCAATTAATTTAATACGAACCTTTTGATGCCCATTTTCATTTGGGAAATCATCTGTTGTAATAAATTTATCATCAGGAGTTATTCTTGGATGACCTTCTCCTCTGATGTTATTGCTTATTACTTTAAATTCTGAACCATCGTATAAAAACTGACAATATCGATGTTGCCCGCCGGAACCTTCTGGTTTCATTACGCGGATAATATGTAACCCGTCCGGATGCCAGTTAGGATGGCCACCACCCTGTCCCCATACATATTCACCTGAGGCAAATTTTATATCAGATCCGTCTGAATTATATGTAAATACCATCGGATTTCTTCCGCCCTGTCCATCTGGGAACAAACACCGGAATACTTGCAATATTTTTGTGCTTTGCGGGTTTGTTTTGGTGTGCCAAAAATAGAAAGTTCCATTTTTAAAAGGTGGCTCTATGGGTATCTTTGCTGCTATATCAGCAATACTCACCAATAACTGTTTCCTGTTTGTTGCAATGTCTGTTTTCCAAATACCTTCACTACTTGCGGCTCCATAAGGTAACTTGTCCGGATTCTCAGGATCTCTTGAGGGTAACCCATATCCTTGCTGTGTAATGTTTAGCAATTCGAGAGGGAATCCCACAATGAATTGACCATTAGGTGCAATATTATACATTGGCCCATTAAAAGCAGTAAATTTGCCTGTTTCAAGGTCTATTTCCACGCAAACTGCATGTCCATCGTTAAAAACGTCATTGGTATATAAATACCTGTCGTTAGCTCCCCAGTGCAATAAAGCACCGGTTTGAAATCCCCAGCTTTTCGTTTTATATACTGTGGAAATCGTTTCTTCCTCAAGATCTATAACACAAACATCGGCTATCTCTCCGAACTTTGGAAGGCGATCTTCTAAAAAAGGTACTCGTGTAACAGCAATAAAACGGTTGGACGGACTGTGAGCAGGAATGTCATAATAAGTATAATTATAATGTCCGTCATCAGGAGTAACCTGGTATATCGGGACATTCAGTTCAAAAGAATCATGTTTGTATTGGCGTATGGGAAATCTTCGTTTTTCATAAGTTGGATTGATAATATTCCATAATCCTGGAGTTATTGCCAAAGTTGCAAATCCAAATGAAGTGAATACAAATTTTCTTCTGTTCATAGCTGACATTATTTATCGTAGAATCGTATTAAAATTATTAATTATATCATTCAACTGAATCTGCAGTACTTCATCTTCCCATATCATGGCAAGAAGGTCATCATTAGCCAATTCAAATATTTTTTCAGCTGTCTAACATACTCATCTATACGCATTTTAATAATCTAAAAATGGATATCAAAAAATTCTGTCATTGCCTCAAATGCTTCCATGGTAAAACTATGCTCACCGGGTTGTTGATGAACAACAAAATTGGCTGGTTTACCTTTGCATTCATAAGCAGGCTTCACAATGCTAACAAACAGATCGACTGCCTCTTTAGTCATGCCTATATCTTCAGTGGGAGCCCACAACATCAGGGGTTTTGGAGCCATAGCAGCTGCAAACCAGGCCTGGTCTCCACTTGCAACAATTCCGGGTACCCACCAGTAAAAGCCATGATAATCGATGCTTCCTGTGCGGATAAAAACATCAATCGAGCCTATGCCTCCGCAAATGGGAGCAGATGCGGCTACACGATCATCTACCAGAGAAAGGTAAAATGCTGTAATGCCACCGAAAGACATTCCGGTTGCACCGATTCGATCCGGGTCTACATCGGTTCTGGTTTCTAAATGAGTTACCCCCTGGCGAATTTCATCAATAATGACACCCATTGCTGTTTTGCCATTTACCAGCTGTATTTTAGCCTCACTTGATGTTGAGGGTTCACGGGTATCCAGTCCACGCTGTGTGAGAGCCAGTACCAGATATCCTCTTCTAGCCAGCTCACGTGCCCATCCCAGCATCCGTGTGTGAGGTGCAGAATGCCCGGGACGTTGCCATTCTCCGGGACCAAACTGTTTAGTCACCATCGCATCCCGGTTTCCACTACTGCCATGAAGGCAGATAATTGCCGGTAATTGTTTTTCAGTATCAGCTTTTCTAATCACATAGGCAGGTACAGTCTTCCCATCGAATGATTTCCAGGAAATATCCTCAATCAGCAAACCTTCCTCTTCTCTGGAATTATGAACTGTTACCTCAACTTCCGGAGGACTAAGAGAAACTTTAAGTAACCCGGCAAATGTTTTGCGGGCAACATCTTCGAATACATTTTGCTCCTGAGCAGTCACAGCAGAAAGCAAAATAAAACAGATTGAAATAGTAAAAACAGTGGCTTTCATGTTATTAAAATTGTAAGTTTTCAATGGTAATCCCGATAATTATCGGGAGAATTCACATGAGAATTTTAATAATTACCAGTTGGCGTGTTGTATCACTCATGCTCATTTCATAATTTCTTATTTTGTTTTTTTATTAGTCATTTGATCATCTTTTCGATTTTCTTAAAGGTTTTCATGCTTTCCTGCGTAATTAATTTACCCCCTGGTGAAAAATCAAAAACTTCAGTTGAAATCCATTTATTGAAATTTAATTCTTTTAAGGTTTTAAAAACCGGTAAAAAATCTTTAGGAATATTATCCGGACTGATAAATGTCCCATCCATATTCTGGACGTGAACATGATGAATGTATTTGTAATATTTTCGAATCAGGTCGGGCATTGCATCGGTTTCATCAACAGTATGATGAAAATCGAACATGGAGCTTACAGAGGGATGATGAATTTTATCAACTATTTTTATCGCTTCTTCCAGCGTATTTATAACATCTGTACTGGTTTTTGACAAGGGCTCTATTAAAATCTGCACATTCCTCTCCTTTGCATGGTCGGCCACTTTTAATAAGCCATCAGTAAAATAGTCTTCTGCTTCCTGAACTGAAATTCCATGAGAAGTGCTTCGCTGTCCCGGAGATCCAAATACCATGATTTTACCTCCAAGATCGCTGCAGAAATCGATTAATTCCGAAAGGTAATTAACTGTTTTCTTTCGTATTTTATCGTTCGGAGAAGTAAAGTGAAGACCTTTCGGAGGTGGGGTCAATAACCAATGCAATCCGGCACATTCTATTCCTGCATTTTTCATGTCCTGAGACATTTGCCGGCGGTTATCGGGTGTGATTTCCTGAACACCCTGTTTAACTAAGGTAAACGGTGCTATTTCAACACCATTGTACCCTGCATTTCCTATTATCTCACATTGTTCAGCCCATCTGAATTCCTGAAGTATCTCATTACACAGTGCGTATTTAAAAAGGTTTCTTTCTTCAATCCTGTAAGATGTGGGTAGTCCTCCAATTCCTGCCAAACTTAATGAGATAGCAGAAGTTTTAATAAAATGCCGTCGATTGTAGTATTTCATATCGGGTCCCGGTAATACAGTTAATTTTTTTTAATCTATCAGAGCAGAATTTAAACCCGGTCAGGTAATAAATAAGGTTTCCTGTATTCTTTGGAAAGCATCTGGTTTGCTTCTTTATCATTGATAACAGTTAATGTTTTTGGATCAATATTCAATGTGCGTCCCAGCCTGTATGAAATGTGTCCTAAATGTATCAAAGCGCAGGAATAGAATCCTTCCTCTATTGGCGCTGTTAATAATGAGGAATCACTTGCCCTGATTGCGTCAATGAAATTTTGATAATGATCACCCAATCCTTTTCCGGAATCACCAGGCTTTCTTTCCTTTCCCATAAAGGTTTGCCACCCGTCCACATCCTTCAGCATGTAACCTTTGGAACCATAAAAAATATTTCCTATTACGTTGGCAGCGCTGGTCATGTAGGTATTTGACAAATTTTCTCCTGAGCCCAAATGGTTTCCTTCAGGGTTAGTCATCCAGTGTCTTACCTCAAATTGCAGAATTTTCTTTTTATCTCCTGCACCATCTGAATTGGGAAATTCATACAGGGCCATTAATGTGTTTGGTGTTTCCTGGGCATCGTCAAACATGAAATGACCTCCGACAACGCTTACTTTATTTGGAATTTTCACACCAAGTCCCCAGCGTGCCACATCCATTTCATGAACGCCCTGGTTACCCATGTCTCCATTGCCGTAATCCCAGTACCAGTGCCAGTTGTAATGAAACCGGTTGCGGTTGAACGGTCTTTCGGGTGCAGGTCCAAGCCACATATCGTAATCTACTTTATCCATATACGATTTCGTGTAGGGGCTAAGCCAGGAATTGCTGTCGAGGGTATTGGCATATTTTTCACCTTCCTGCATGTACCCGTCGGGATATTTGCCAATGGAATCGCGCCATTTGTAGCAGATTCCTTTTCCCAGGTAAACCTCACCCAGCTTTCCGTCACGCATAAATTGAACAGCCGATTGCGCTGAAGGATTGCTTCGCTGCTCTGCACCATCCTGAACCACTACATTGTATTTTTTGGCAGCCTCCACCAGCTTTTGACCTTCCTGGATGGTGTGGCACGACGGCTTTTCGATGCTTGCGTGTTTCCCGGCCTGGATTGCCCAGATTCCTGCCAACGCATGCCAGTGGTTGGGTGTAACAATGGAAACCGCATCCACTGATTTATCTTCGAATAGCTTGCGCATGTCGCTGTATAATTTTGGCTCACGTAATCCTTTGTCGGTAAAATGCCTTTTCACCCTTTCCCCGAAAAGATTCCCGTCTACATCGCATAAAGCGGTTACCTCCACATTATTTAATGCCTGGTAGGATTGAATATGCGATTGTCCCATACCTCTGATTCCTATTACAGCCACATTTACCCTGTCATTTGCACCTTTCCACCTTCCCCCGGTTAACAGGGTAGGAACAGCTATAACCCCCAGGTTACTTACAGTTGTCGTTTTGATAAAATTTCTTCTTTTCATCTCAAAATAATTATTAGTTTTTAAAGGTATCCGATAGATTTCCCATGAAAGTTAGAATGTTATTCGTTAGTTATTAATTAATCGTTTCATAACTCAATTAAATGCAGTTAATATTTACCAAATTTCTGAAGAGTTTCCCACATGGCAATAATATTTTCCGACGGAACCTCAGCCTGGATGTTGTGTACCGTATTAAAAACGAATCCTCCGCCTGGTGCCAGTGCTTCAATGTTTCTGCGTACGTTATCTTTAACATCCTGGACCGTTCCGGAAGGTAATACATTCTGAGTGTCTACACCTCCGCCCCAGAAAACAATATCCCGTCCAAAATCCTTTTTGAGCTGAACTGGTTCCATGCCAGTTGCATTAATGTGAACCGGATTTAGAATATCCACTCCCATTTCAATCAAATCGGGAATAATCGGACGGACATTTCCGCAGGAATGAAATATGATTTTAATGTGGGGAGCTTTTGCTTTTATAAATGAAAGCACACGTAAAAAATGTGGTTTGTAATATTCCCGGAATTGCTCCGGACTGATAAGTTGCGACTGTTGTGTCCCGTAATCATCGCCCTCACCTGCAATGTTCACCACATCACCGAGTTCATTGATAGCTGTGTCCCAAAATTCTATTTTCAGATCGGCCAGTTTCCCAATTAGTTTATCTGAATTGACGGGATATAAAAAAGGGTCGAGCATGGCGTTTTCCATTCCACGTACCCGTTGGTGCATTTCAAACAATCCGGCACACAACCCTTTTGTCATCACAATTTTTCCCTGTTTTCTGAACTGTATGGCTTTTTCGCGCAACCCGGCAAATCGCTGTTTGTTGCCGGCATCGGGCCAGGAATAGGTTTCAATAACGTCTTCATGTTCAAAATCAATCGCTTCCATCGGGTGTTTTACCAACGAAAACCAGTGGCCATTTTTTGGAAAGTGATGGGTAAAACCCCATTCGTCAAAATATTCCCGGTAATCCCCCTTGTCCTTCAATTTTGAGTACACATCCCAGTTATGGCTGGTAAGCGGAAAAATACCACGGGTATCCACCTGCAGTTTTTCCAATATATCGTCATCCGGAATCACAATCTGCTGAATCACATCCGACCACTCCGGTTCGGAGGGGTATAACCCCATATAATTCCTGAGGTTCTGATATGCTGTGTTGGTAATTCCAGTCCAGGTGGAACCTGCTAAATCAAATGGAACCCGGTCAGGCTCTTCGTGGTTCAGGGTTTTAAAAATTCTGTCTCTTGAATTCATGAAATTTTATTTTTCTAAAGATACAGGCCTCATTTTTGGCGAAATAAGATGAATTACAAGCAATCCGACCAGGTACCCAAATGCAGCAACTACAAATGGGAAAACGTACCCCCGGGTGCCCGATTCGTTGAGTACATAACCAATTAACAGGGCAGTTCCCATTGCAGCGATGGAACTGACCGTAGTGGAAAACCCAATGACCGATCCCACAACTTTTGTCGGAAACAGGTCGGATGCCACAGTAAAAATATTGGCCGACCAGGAGTTATGGGCAGCAGCAGCAAGGGCAATCAGCCCCACAGATATGGGCAGTGAATCGATGAATGGAACCAGCATTACCGGCAAAACCAGCAAGGCTGTTCCCAGCATGGTCACTTTACGCGCAAAATTTGTTGATTTGCCTTTCTTCAGAAGAAACGAGGAGAATGCGCCACCAGCCATTCCGCCAATCCAGGCCACTACATAAATAATTACAAGTGGAAGTGCCAGACCCTTTAGTTCAATTCCAAACCTTGCATTTAAGAATTTAGCACCCCAGAAAAGATAAAAATACCAAACCGGATCTGCAAACATCTTCCCAAGGGCAACAACCCATGTTTGACGGTATTTGGCAAGTTTTTTCCAGGGAACTTTAATTTTTTCGATGTCGCCCCTGTCACTGCTGATGTATTCCCGTTCTGCCTCATTAACAAAACGACTTTCGTGGGGAGATTTGAAGAAAATTAACCACAATACCAGCCAGGAAGCGCTGAATACCAGCGATACTAAAAAAACATATTGCCACGACACAAAAAAATAAAGCACTACAGGAATAATAAGCGGTGCTATTACCTGTCCGATGTTGGAACCTCCATTAAAAACTCCTGTTGCATATGCCCGCTCTTTTTGCGGAAACCACTCGGCAACAGTTTTTATACTGGCCGGAAAATTGGCGCTTTGCCCAATGCCAAGTCCCAGCCGTGCAATGAAAAAGCCAATCCAGCTTCGGGCAGCAGCATGAGATAAACTTGCCAACGCCCAAACAATTACTGCAAGCGAAAACCCCAGCCGGGTACCCAGCTTATCAATTAAATACCCGATAAACAGCGGACCAATGGCATACGATAACTGAAATGCAAACACAACATAACCATATTGCTGTTCGCTCCAACCCACCTCATCGGTTATATATGGTGCAAGGATTCCCAGAATCACACGGTCGAAATAAACAATGGTAGTTGAATAAAACAGGAGAGCAACAATCACCCACCGGAAATTTGTTTTTTTAACACCCTGGTATCCCTGATTCTTTATTGGCATTAAGTTGATTAATAAATTTATTGACTACAATAAAAATACTGACTTATAGTTTCATCCTGCGCCTCTGGATTAGCCCTGTTAAATCACCAACACCAAGCGGCACAGGATTGGTTGCATTAAGAAAATTCTTTCCAACATATAATGAAGAACACGGTATAGTTGTGAAAATGTTTCATATATTTAGTTTTAGCTTTATAAAGATAAAATTTTTATAAATATAAACTATGACCGGTTAGGATTGATGACTCATGAACTTTGATTTTGAATTTATAGTTTATTCTGGATTATAGTTAAGGACTTGTTTATCATTCAGTAATCTGGATTTTAATGCATTGTAATCTATAGAATGCACATTTGTTCCATTTTGTATTGCCAGCGATGCTGCAGTTGCTGCCGACTGGCCCAAAACCATAAAAACTGGCTCCATACGGATAGAACCAAATGCAATATGTGTTGAGCTTAAACAGATTGGTACAAGCAGATTATTGCATTCCCCTTTTTTTGGAATGATGGAACGGTAGCTTATTGGGTAGGGCGGAAAACCATGGGCTTCTACATTTCCTTCGTTTTTAGCAAATCCATTGGCATCAACATACCGCTTCACATTATGTGAATCCATTCCATATGCTGCCAATCCAACAGGATCTTCTGCCACCTCAAATCCTTCGCAATGGTGTTGCGTCATTACATAATCACTCATCATGCGTCTTGCTTCGCGGATATACAATTGCTGTTGCCAGCCATCTTCGCGTTCATATTCATCTTTGCATGTTCCCCACTGAGAAACTTCATTTCGGATATGTTCCGGAATTCGTGGATGATTTGCAAGAGACCACATTAAACCTTGCTGGTATTTCCTGTGGCGGTCAATAATCTTTTCACGCTCCTCATAAGATGCTTCCGGATAATCATGATTTTGACCGATAAAATCGGTGGAGAAGCCATCCCTGTTGTTTGTATCTGTTTTACGATTAGGCATCCCTTGATTTAACCATGGAACACGGTTATATCCTGCCTCATAATTTCTAAAAAGAAGTTCGTATTCCAACTCATTATAATCATCCGGTTTTTTGAAAGGTATGCGGTTATCAGGATGGTCGGTCAGAGTCATGCGAAAACAATATGCCTGGACTCCATTGTCGCCTCTTCCGTCGATTCCCGGACGACCACCTTCTACTATAAACGGTAACAAACCGCTGGAAGGTTCTCCTTTTATAATGTAAGGGTCGACTTCTTCAACAAAATTATGATTATATCCATTAATTGAAACGGTGCGCCGTAAAGTCATTCCGATGATATTTGCCTGAACCCCATTAAGGGATTCCTTGTAATCCTGGTTCGATTCCCGGCCTACTGTATAGGTAATATTGGCGGCTGCCATTAAATCCCCTTCGTAAGTCGCATCAATAAACATTTTACCTCTGAATTTCTGTCCACTTTCCATTTCAATTTCAATTATTTTCCCATCCTGGAGCTTTACACCGGTTTCGCGGTTAAGTCTTTGATGATAAATCAGGGTGATATTTTCTTTGGCAATCATGGAATTATAGACTTTTAAAGCAGTTGAAGGCTCAAAAAACCACATGGCATCCTCCTTATCGGAAAGAGGTCGGCCATAATTGCGAAATTCTGAACGTTGCTGCCATTTCCAATTGTCAGGATTTGCATAATGGGCTTTGATACCCTGGTAGAATTCTTTTGAAATACCTCCCACTATGATTTTATTCCCAAAATCTGTCTGGCCAAGGCCCCCGGTAGTTAATCCTCCTATACGATTTGTAGGTTCAATCAAAACCACTGGATTCCCCATTCTGGAAGCCTGTATGGCTGCTGCGATACCTGCTGACGTTCCACCATAGATAACGATGTCATATTCCTTATTCTGGCATGTTGCATCAAATTGTATTAATGATGAAAAAAAACTGATTAACAGGATGACCAGGAAATTTTTTATTAATGCCATAGCTTTATTTTATAAAATTTGAAGCACAAAAAACCAGACTGCTGAATAACCATGAAACTTAAATTAATATTCGATTCTTTCAAAAATTATTGCATCAGCAACTATTAATCCTTTGGAATTTTTACTTGTGATTTCAACATATCCATCGCAGCTGTCAAAATTGAATTCTCCTATAACAGTCGATTTTTTTGGATCTATCCATTTTGTTTCAATACCATCTTTGCTGTTAATATTGACATAAAATCTTTCAATTTTGTTTAATATTATTTCCTGGCTATAAAGAGGACTATAAAGGGAGACACGGTATTTCCCCTCTCGTAATTTGGGCAAGTAGCGAATGAAGCCACTGTCTGAATTATCAGAACTCATCAAAAAGCTTTCACCGAAACATTGGCTCCATTTCATATTCAGTTCAGGGTTAATTTTGTTCGTTAACCAGAAATAATTACTTTTTACACAATTTGGATCCTGGTCATCAATAATTAAACCGGATGTATTTTCAGGGCGATAAAAATTTATTTCTACCCTTATTATATATGGTGAATTTATAAACCCATTGTCATGAATAACCAAATATGCTTCCGATTTTCCTTCCTGTGTGTTCAGGTACTTAATTTTTGGATTAAGACGAATTATCATCGAATCATTTTTAGGCGTATTTTCCATTTCAAAATCCAACCAGTTGTTTCCATGCACATAATTAACTTCAATTCTCGGAGAATATCTGTTCCAGTCAAAATTTTCTGTGTTTCTAAGTATTAATGAAATATTCTGTGGTTTAATTTTGTCTTTGGTATGATGTGGTAAGGAAAAACTTACGGTGTTTGGTAAATTCATTTTAGAGTGGTTATAAGAATCCATTTCCCATTGCTGTCTTGGAAGAAATGAAATGTTATTCTCCTGGAATGCCTTGAATTCAGGTATAGCTGTTGAATTTCCACTTATTGTTATGTGCTGAGTAATTGATGAGTGTTTTATCCCATCGAAAAGGGTCAAAGTCACTGGATATATACCTGGTTTTTGGTATACATGAACCGGTCGTTGGGAAATAGAAAATCCTCCGTCACCAAAAGACCAATGAAATTCAGGTGCTGACGAATTTAATCCAATATTTGAATTAGTTCCGTCAAATTTAATAACAGATCCAGTTCTTCCCGGACTTACCGGATCAATTTTAGCTTGTAAAGCATTCGATTTTGCTTTGTTGTTTTCCAGAATCTGCCAGAAAATAATCCAGGGATCCATGAAAAATTCATCAAAATCTGGTTGCTTAACCCTGAACACAAAATGAGTATGAGGTATAGCGCCAGCCAAAGTTCCTGCTGTGTACGCATATTTGATTCCTTTTTTTATTTCTTTAAATTCAGGTACAATTAATTCATTGTGATGATGTGTCTGGATAGTCCAGCTATCTCCGTTTTCCCAATGCTTGAGTGCTCTCCATCTGTTATTATTATGTCCCGATTTTAAACTGTTAAATGTATAATTATAATCAAAAGAAATCGGTGCCCATAATGGTGCATTGGAGGGCATGTTTATATCAAGGCCCCCATGAAGATCAGTGCCGAAATAGGTTCCCAACCAGGTATCTTCACCGCGGTAGCAAAGTTTTACATCCGGATAATTTTCCGGTAAAATGCACCAATTTGATATTTCTTCAGGACAAATTGGTAAAGTAGCATCATGAAGTGTTAGTCTGACTTGTTTCTTTGGCAAGCAATTCCCATGGTTTTCATTATAAAACTGATCTAAGCTTTTTAACGCATCAAACCAGATTCTTAATCCATTTACATAATAGGGTTCATAAAACGATTCCTGCACAGGAACATACCTTCTCATTTCAAAATTTTGACCATCAATATTAACTATACATTTCATTTTAAATACTGAAGCATCTGTAGATCGACCCTGTCCTGGTAAATTGATTGTTGAAAAAACAATTTCAGTATTGCTCTTAATAAGTTTTAAATGAACAATTCTGCCAGTTTGTAATTTGTATTTAACTTCATCGCCTTCATCTAATTCGATTACAGTAATTGTGCTTTTAGTATTTATTTCATAAACATTACCATATGATAAATGCGAAGGAAAAGCGAATAATAGAATTAGCAGAAAGTATTTAACTTCTTCTTTTAAAAAAATAGTCCTTTGAGAATACTTATTCATTGTCAATAAATTTTAGTTATTGTTTATGATCAACTTCCAGGATGCTTCCGGAAGTTAAATAGTTCAGTTTTAATTTTCTTGTTTTTCATTAAGCCATTTTAGTATTATACTATTTTTACTTACATGGTTCAAAGAGGCGTGCCTTGTATACCCGCATATTCGGGAAACTTAAAATTCCCGGAGGATTAAAAAAACTGACACGGTAAGTCCACCAACTTTCCTCTGGTACTGTATATACAAACTGGCCTGTTTTGTTTTGATTCAGACTTTTAATGTTTTCTGCATCCGGGAATTTAATGATTTTAGTAAATTCTGAGTTCTTAAGATCAAATTCCCACGCCCCAGTATGTTCAGTAATAAAGAGTTTTTCACCATCCGGAGCCAATAGTAAATCATGACCACTTATTCCGGGAATCTTCCATTCATCTTTCAATATTAACTTCTTTCCATTCTGAATTTTATATTCACGCAATACATCATAACCCAATGCATAAAGAGAATTTCTTTTTTCATCCCAGACTACCCCGTGAGCTGAATACAAACTGTCAGAGTCCAATATTTCTGAAGACTGATTCATATCAAACAGCATGATTTTGTTCCCGCTTAAAGCTGTTGAAGCAGCAGCCACTATTTTATTTCCCGGCAACATTTCTATTGAATGCGCATTGGGAACATCTGCAAGAAAAGTCACTTTTTTATCCTTTAAGGTTACAAGTGCCACTGCCCCCGAAGACGATGAAATCATTATTTGTTTGCAATCAGGTGTCGGTTTGCAATCATCTATTGAGTTGAATTTTTTGGTTCGGTATTCAAATGGCAGGTCATTGGCAATTTGAGCATCCCAGTTCCATATAATTTTCGGAATCGAATCGTTATCGGGATATTCAACCAACAAAACCTTACTGTCTCCGCAAACCAGAACATATCCTTCTGAATCAGAAAGTTTCCTGACACTATTACAGGAACTGAAAAAGAGTATTGCAATTATTGCATTTAGGATTAATAGATTAACCAGTTGCAATCTGAGATTGGATTTATTTAGTATTGATTTCTTTTGCATTGTAAATATTTTACTGGTTTAAAAAAGAGTCATCAATGCTCCGGAGTGTCCCAATAAACCGGAATTTGTATATTTGGATAGGGATTTGAATTGAAATAGTCGTAATCACCAAATCTGCTAATCGAGCGAACTGATTTGTTGAAAAAATAGTTGTCAGCAAAATCCAGCAATGCTAACCAGTCAATTAAATTCTGAGCATGGACTCCCGTTCTGAAATGTAGGGCAATATTGTTTTCTGTCCCCAACCATTTATATACTTTTTTTGCAGCTTCATGAGTTAAATAGGTTCCAAAAGGATTAGCATGATAATCCTGCAAAGCATGGCTGTTAAAAAAAGCCCTGGGTGCAATGGCAATCTTATTGAAATGAGCATCGAATGGTATCATGCTTTCATATCCGTTTAGATTGTAGTATTCCAATGACCACCAATGTGTTTGTGCAATAGTTGCATGTCCTAATGTTTGTTCAACTTCACCCATTTGAAAATACCTGTGGCTTGCAGTCCCGCCTAATCCCGAAGAATTAGGAGCAGTTATTGCAATTCTTTCATCAAAAATTCCGGCACAAACAGCAGTTTTTCCACCTCTTGAGTGACCGGTGGCGACTATTTTTTCAATATCAATAAAATCTATTTTTTCAAAATAATCAATTAATAATTTATAACCCCATGCCCAGGCTGCAATGGTGCCCCAACTGTATTCGGGATATAAAGGAAAAATACCGGTCTTTCTGTTTTCGTCACGATTATTTAAATCTATACTTAAATCTTCCCGATTAAAGGCACAGTAAATATAGCCTCTGTCAATCGCTTCACGTAACGCCTCTTCCGGTATTTGCATATTACCAAACTTAAGCCTGCCTTTGTCATGGTTCAATGGGTCAGGAACATCCCTGTCGTTTTTAATAATGACAGGAAAAGGTCCATTACCCTTAGGCTTAATCAATCCGAAATGGATTTCCACATCCTTGTCATTATGGTTTAAAATCAGAGTATAAAGTTTTCTTGTTGCGGAGCCATTATAGATATCTTCCGATAAGATTTCTTTAACTATAACGTCCTTTGGAGCAGGCGGCATTTTTCCATACTGATAATGTTCCAGCATCGCAATAATGTATTTTCTTTGCTCTTCCCATTCTGCATGATTAGTTACCCTGTTTCCGTCCGGTTTAAGAAAAGGATCTGGTAAACCCTTGTTTTTCTTAAGCTCCTTTACTGGTTTGAAATACCAGGATTCTTTTTTTTGTGAAAATCCCTCAGTGAATGAAAAACTTACATTGAATAGTATTAAAAGCAGTATAAACGGCTGTCTGATTCTCATAGTTATTAAAGAATAATTAGTAAAACCAAATGTAACGAAATGTTATTATAACCAACGTATTATAGGTGATAAAAATCAAAGATTTTTAATTCTTTAACTGCTATTTGTAACTTAAGCGTCAGGAGTAATCGACTACTGTATATTTTATTGAGTGAATTCAGCAACTCTTGTTTTGCCGTATTCTGGGAAATTTGGAATAGGCTGCAATATTTTTCAATCCTTCAGATTAAACAACTCAATTGCATTATCCCGGAATATTGCTGAAATTATTTTTTTTGCTGTTACTTCATTCAGTTGTCCGTTTGAAATACGCTCTGCCAAAACTTCGCACACCACTTGTTTGCCAAATTCGAGTGAACCTGCCGATTCTTCAATATAATGACAATCACCACCCCAGAGTATTTTGTTGTAAGGAACACAATCCAAAATTTCATGTAAAGTTATAAGGGCCCGCTTTCTTGATATCTGGGGAAGCCAGACCAGGTTCAAATACACATTGGGAAACATTTTTCCGAAGGCAATAAATTCCCCCGTCCATGGGAAACCCCCATGAAATAAATCGAACTTAGTATCGGGATGCTGCAAAAACAGATTATTTAGTTTTGCGGGATGTCCGTTATCCAGTTGGTTTCCGTTTCCGGCCAGATAACCCGTATGAATTTGAACCGGCAATTTGTATTCACCTGCTTTTTCAAGAATCCAATGGAACATAAAATCCTGCAATTCCTTTTTTTCGTTTTGGCTTCCTCCCGGTTTATCAAAAAGTTCCATTGCCCGCTCCAGGGAAATGTTTTCATAATATACTGAACGTTGATAAGCCATAGAATTTTTTATGCCGGCTGCACCTTTTTCTTTGGCCTTTCTCAACAAATAATCGGAGTAAAGAAGGTAATCGGTTAGCGAGTTTATGTCTGTTCTGCCTGATTCTTCGGTAAACAACGGAAAATATTTTTCAGTATTCCGGTAATTTCGACCGGGATTGGAAATATCGTTTATCAATTTATTCGCATGAAATATAAGAGTGAAGTATTTTTTATCAACATCCAGGTTGTGTGGTGACCAATACTGATCCAGGAACATGGTTTGAAAATTACTTTTATTGAAACATGCGTCAAACCAATCAATGTAATTGGTGTATTTTTTCGCTATTTGTTCCGAAAGATGTTCAACACCCTCCCTGGTAAATGTATTTTCATTGTATCCGTAACACTTTTTCATCCCTTCTAAAAAATGAAGATAATAACTTGTATTTTCTGTAAATTCAAGGTATTTGCCATTTTGTTGCCACAATTCATCCAAACCAGTATTGTTTTCATTAAAATGACTGCCTCCTGCAGAAATTATGTCAGCTTTCAGATAACTTCTGTTTAGGACCATCCAGAAATTGTAATTCGTGTTATCCAACTTTTTCGGCATTATCTGATGTTCGTGGGTATTAATAATTTTAATTTCATTGGCATATTCCATCAATCTTTCAATTGTGCTGTTTTGAGAAGACACAGTTAATGATGCCAGATAGCAAAAACACATTGTAATAAAGAAAAGATAAACTGATTTCATAATTTCTTTTTATTTTGTTGCAGCTTTAAAATTAATAGATCCATCCAAAAAAGAGTCACTTTTCAACTATTATTATGGACAAGCCCAAAATACGGACGAGGAGCTTATCAACCTGATAAAATTGTTTGGTAAAGAACTATACAGGCACATCACCTCCAACTGCAATTTATTCAAAATCATTCAATAACGAAGAGTTCAAGGAAGATTCCCGGCTATGATGTTCGTGGGTAGTACAGATGATAATAAACAGGGAATTAATGTTGTGTAAGTTCACAATGAATAGGGACTGTTAATTTATTTTTGTGACTACCACTTTATTTTCTTTTCTTATTATTCCATAGATATACTCAGACTCTTTTACTTTTTCGTAAGCTATCCCCTGACCAAAAGATCCCATAGGTACAGTATCAACCCATTTAAGTGTAAATCCTATTTTAGGGAATTCGAGTACATAAAATTCAAAATTATCATGCCCTGTGCAGAAAATCCTCCCGTCTGATAAAATTACCCCACCGGAACTGCTTCTGGTACCAAACTTTTTTAATAGTGCCTTAGGGAAAACCCATGATTCAATTTGCCTCCATTCAGGGTCAAACTTAACCAGCCTCGACCAGGAATTGGTTCTATCCGGCATTCCACCCTGTCCTGTATAATGTGCAAAGGCAACATACCAGAAATTTTCATACCTGGCAACCCAGGTTGCAGAACCGTTAAGTATTCCAAAACTGTGATTAAAGAGGTGTTCCAGGGTATTCGAATCAAATACTTCCAATGAACTAGCCATTGGGATTTCCGGAAAATTTGAGTTTATACAGTAAAGCTTTCCATCAATGATAATTCCACTGTTCATGTGAGATATTATCGAATCCTTGTCCTCCCATGAACCAACCAGGGAACCATCCCTTTTCTGATGTTTGGTGATACTGCTGTTGTTAATAACATAGAAATATTCTGAATCCACTGCTACTGCCTACTGTGCAGAAGGGACTCTGTAGACTTTTTCAATTTTCTGCGCATACAAAGTAATGCAGGTTAATGTTAACGATAGGATAAGGATTTTTTTTCGCATGTCTAATTTTATTAAGTTGAGTTTTTTGAATCCCATTTGAACGGATGGCTAAATTGGTTGCTCTCCTGCAATATGTCTGATCCATGATAATGCAGATAACAGCTAACACTCATAATTTGAAAGTTAATCCGGTTCTTGCTTTTTCTCTTACCTGTTCAAATTTACTTCTCATATCTTTCAGAATATTTAGGTAATCTGCATTATCTGCCAGATTCACATATTCCTCCTGATCGTTTTCATGATCGTACAACTCTTCGTTACCCTGGTGAACGTTTTCCCCCCAGCGGGTATATCTCCATCTGTTTGTACGAAGTGAAGCATCGCGTCCCTGATAGGAAACAGTATAAGCATATGAATCCTGGTCTTCCTGCATTCCACCATTTAGATAACCCACAAGGCTTTTGCCTTGTAAAATTTCAGGTTGTTTGTCAGTAAATTCACATAATTCAGTGAGTGTAGGATAAAGGTCAATTAATTCGGTGATGCTGTTGCTGGAATTACCATAATTTGTTTCATAACCTGGCGCAGAAATAATAAGAGGTGCACGTATGCTTCCTTCCCATAAACTTATTTTGGACCAGCAATCGTGTTCGCCCAGGTTGTAGCCGTGGTCAGAAAGAAAAATGACAATGGTTTCTTCCCTCAGGTTTAATCTGTCAAGCGCATCGAGCAGGCGTCCGACCTGTTGGTCCATAAACCGGACACTGGCCATGTATCCGCTGATGGTCATCCGCTTTTGAAGCTCATTCATTCCAAAAACTTTATCGTTCTGTCTTCGAAGGGCCTGTTCAGGTACGTTTTCACCAATTTTCACCCTGGGAAGAACTACTTCATTTTCCGGGTAATGATTAAAACAGTTTTCCGGAGCGATAAGTGGAACGTGTGGCCTTACAAATCCAACTGCCAGGAAAAAAGGAGCATCTTTTTTCATCCGCTGCTTGTTTGTACCGTCTTCCGGAATTTTCCCCGCGCGGTTTTCCAAAATGGCAATGGCCTGGCTTGCTGCCATGTAATCGGCCTGAGTTTCTTCAAGTTCATCGGGAACTATCATCCGGGCAAAATTGGAACCATAATGTTTATTCTTCGGAGACAGCAGTTCGAGTTGACCTGGCCCAAGTGTTTCCGGAGCCAATACATTGTAGGCATAATCCCAGGAATCAGGCTCATCACCTCCGGGTTCTCCCCGTTCAATGCCCCCGGGAACGCCCATATGAAAAATTTTTGAAACGCGCGCTGTAAAATAGCCGTTTTCACGAAAAAAGCCTGCCATGGAAGGATGATTCGCCAAAGCCGGTGTTTCTTTTTTATAGCTTCCTGGCTGGTCGTTGTTATTTAAAACGCCATTTGTTTCGGGATAGAGCCCGCTCATAAAGGACGCTCTGGAGGGTCCGCAAATCGGATATTGACTGTAAGTTCGGGTAAACCGTACTCCCTAATTAGCTAACCGGTCCAGGTGGGGTGTATGTTTGTCAATATTCATATATGGTCCGATACGTGTGTTCAGATCATCGGAAACAATTAATAAAATGTTAGGCTTTTGTGCTTTAGTTATAAATGAAAATAAAACCAGGCCTAAAAAAAGGAGGTATGTAAGGTGTTTATTTTGAGTACTGTACAGATAAACTTTTATTTTATAGCTTGTATTCATTTCATTAATTTTAATTCTTGTTTTTGATAAATAATCATTGTCTTCTTCGGGCTTGTTTTTAGATATTTATCGTTCAAAGGTTCAGTTTGAACTTTGCTTCCATAGCTTTTAACCAAATCACCTAAAGTGCATAATCCTGATAACCCTGTAAACCCATATTTCTGCTTTGACTTTGGTCTGGACACGATTTTTTTTGAATAAAATCCTGGCATTTATAAAATCCCGTAATCGTGTTCAGACTTTTTCTTTGATTCTTCATGGTTGATTATACTTAAGACTATTATTTGAAACAAGTTTCTTATTGTAAACTCTTTTAAAATCCAAACTTGTGTTTCCAAAGTTTATTAACAGTCCATCAGCAACATTGTATGCTTCCAGGTAGTTTATTGCCTGAGCTTTGTGAACTCCTTCCAACTGCTCTATTGCTTTTAGTTCAACCATTACTTTTTCTTCCACAAAGAAATCAACTCTTCGAGTACCAATTTACTCTTCTCTATAATATATCGGCATTTCCATTTCCCGCTTGAATGAAATCTCTTCAAAAGCCAATTCAATTGCCAAAGCTCGTTGATAAATTACTTCCTGAAAACCGTTACCTGGTTTAGAATGTACTTTCATTGCGCAACCAATAATTTTGTGCGTCAGTTTGTCTATCTCATTTTCACTAATCCTGTTCATCCTATAATTTTTTTAATCCTGTTCAGACAGCGGTACCAGAGGAAGAAAAATACAACAATCTATGAAAACTAAATTAAATTGCATTTTAATCCTGAATAATTGTTTCGATGTGGTTTTTAATCAAAATGTCAAATTTCTGCATAACTTTCTTATGTAAATGTGATTCGAAAAGATTATTCATCTCCCATGGGTCATTTTTCTGATCATATAATTCATAAAAAACAGCTGGTTGCAAAAAGTTATCTTTGTACGTAACAATATACCTGTAATCGTCATTTATAACGGTAAGATTGGGTTGGGTTCCTCCAAAAGTGCCCAGTCCTTCATAAATGAATTCACTGCGCCAATTTGCGTGGTTTCCTTTCATTAGTGGTACTATGCTTTGTCCATGCATATTATTGGGTTTGTTGATGCCAGCTAATTCAAGCAGAGTTGGTGCCATATCAATATTTAGCACTATCTCATTGTTAACGGAAGGCTTCAGTCCCGGACCAACCACGAAAAATGGAACGTGTGAAGAAGGACGATATGGCAATACTTTGCTGGTGAAACCATGTTCACCCAACATCCAGCCATTATCGCTCATAAAAAAGATATAGGTATTATCACGAAGGCCAAGAACATCCAATTCATGGAATATAAGGCCAAGAAATCCGTCCAATTCCGTGATCACCGAATAATATTCCATCGTGTGTTGCTGAATTGCTTCCGGATCAGGATAACCATATATTTTTGCCTGGCTCAGGTTTCTGACTTGCTTCAAATAATCCGGTTTACTGCTTAAATCATCGAGCCGGTTTTTGGCAACCGGCATTTCTTCCACACTATACTTTTTTGTAGTTTCCACGCGTGCATCCCAAATTAAATTTCCATTCATGTGAGGGGTTTGGGAATTATGAAAAAGGAAAAAAGGTTTCTCTTCCCTGACAGCTTTTCGAATAAAATCAACCGAACGTTGGGCACAGTATAGATCGCAGTGCATTTCAGAATTTAATTCTTTTCCCTGGTCAAAAATAGTACGCCCATAATAAGTTCCGTTTCCACGAAACCAAACCGTCCAATCAAAACCGGCTTCAGCCGGGCGCCTTCCAATGTGCCACTTCCCCGATACACCGGTAAAATAACCATTCTCCTGTAAATATTGGGCAACCGTTTTTTCATCCGGATTAAGGTCACTATTTAGTTGAAGGGAGCCATTTGAGCTTCCATACCTCCCTGTAAGTAATGCAGCCCGGCTTGGACTGCATAAGGAAAACACAACGTTTGCATTGGTAAACCGGATGCCTTGTTGAGCTATTTTGTCAAGTTCAGGAGTTATGATTACTTTGTTATCATTAACCCCAAGTGCATCATATCGTTGATCGTCGGTGTAGATAAAAATAATATTAGGACGTGTGTTTTGCGCTCCTACATTGGTTGCTGTTAATAATGAAAGCACAATCAAGGTTTCATTAATTTTATATCGTCCAAATTTCATTTGTTTTTCAATTATAAATTATAACTGCAGTTGCCGAACAACTTTTGTTTATTGACAGGCGCATCCAGAGTGCAATATATGCACTGGGAATTCATAGTAGACATATTCGCCTGACTTAACTGAAATTTTGTGGAATGATTGAAAATCCCCCTTGCCCATATGGTCACCTGCAACATTATTTGAGGAAACCTGATTATGGAATAGAATGTATCCATTGTTTTAAATTTGGCTTTTCGCACTCATTCTGCTAAATTATCTGTTTTCAACTCCAATGCTAAAAAAATCTCATTAAATGAACAGCTAATTCTCTATAGGAATATTTATTATTCCTATATTATCTTCAATGTCGATAACGGTATTATAACGTTCCGATACATCTTGAATAAAAGCTATAATCTCATTTGCTTTTGGTGTTTGAGCTAATTCAGGATACCCGCGTTTAGCAAAAAAATGTTCTCCCGGTTGTCCTTCGTCAATAATAATAGGATACAATTTTATATTTGTGAATTTACCATTATGGTATTCCATTGTAGCAAAAACATTTTCCCATGCAGCATTTCCATAATGACCAATATCGGTTCGGGTATGAAAAATAAAGTTTTTTAAATTATAAAACAAGGGTTTGCCTTTATATATTTCTATTCCACCCATTTCAGGATACCCCTGACTTACAAATATATCAACCCCTCTGTCTATCAGTTCATGTGCCCATTCAACTTTAATCTCATCGTGCCCATGCCAGTGATGGTAAATAAAAATTATATCTGCATCTGATCCCTTCGCTTCTTCAATAGATGAAAAAACTCTTTCCCGATGGACCGGATCATCCACATTTACAAAATTAACACATGGTGTTTGGGGAGTAAGTATACTTTCTCTTTCATTTCCTCCTGTTGAGGTTATGGAAATCATTGCTAATTTATATCCATTTACTTCAAGATATCCCGGAGCTGAAGCCTCGGCCAGAGTAGTTCCGGTAACGGCATAAAGTACTACGATGTTTTCTATTTGACTTTCCCGATCCATTGATTCATGTCAAATATACCATAGCTTTATAGGTCTTTTACCCATTATTTTTTCAGACATTGAGTGGAAATCCAATCAGTTAAGGAAGGCTCGCCTGATTCACTACGAAGGTATAAACCGGAATTTTTACCATATTCTTTTTTCATAAATTCAGGGGTTACTATTTTGTTACGGCCATCGACCATATTTTCTAAGAATACCGGACGTGGAACAATTGATTCAATAATTTCACCAAGATCTGTAACCTCGAGTATACCTGGTACGATTACATCTTGAGGAATATGGCAAAACCTGTTTTCAAGCACTGAAAGGAATGAGACCAATCCTCCCCTGCAGGCGATTGCTGAAACCTGGTTTTCATACAGGGCAGTTAAAACGGAAAGGAATGAGCCAAGTGGTTCCGCCTGTCTTTGGGGGACCGGCCCGGATTTCTGACCTGGGCTCTGGTCGAAATTAAAATCAGTAGCATTGGGTTCTGCAAAGGAATCTCCCCACAGAGCTATCCTTTTTGAATCGATATCTGAACGGTTTGAAAGCCATTTAAAAACAGTTCTTGTGTCTTTTAACCGGGAACCAACCATAGTGCCTCCCAGCATCAATTCATTTGCAGCCAGGCTCATTGCTCCTGGTCCACGGGTTGTTGAACTGCTTAGTTCCCCAGTTCCCCTTACATCAGGCAGACAAACAGCTATACCTTTTTCAAGTAAAGATGCTATTTCGTTGGGTCTTTTGGCTAAAAAGCCTTCTTTCCCACCTTCAGCTACAGCAAGCACAACAGGATAACGTTGTAAATTTTTTGCGGGAATTAACAGAAAAACAGGAATTTTAATTCCTTTCTCTGTTTCGATAGATGATGCTTCTATTATAAAATCTGAATGTTTTCTGGTCCAGAGGGTTTGCACCGCGGGGCGGCCTACAGGCTCTATGTCACCCAGTTTTTCCTTAAGGGCTGCACGCAAAGCTTTATTTTGTTCTTCTGAGCTTAAATTCTCCCGTTTCAGCCGGGCATCGGAAAGGCGTTCAGATGCAAGCTTCCTGACCAGGGTGGAAACAGGTTCAGGTTTGTATTTAGAAGCTGTTGCCGACGTGAGGCATCTAAGATCTGACTCAGATCGCATATTATGATATTCGGACTGAGGTATGGGTATATTAAGCCAGCGATTAAGTATCGGATCAATACGTTGACGGTGGTATGATCCAATCTGGTTTACCTCACCCGGCCCGGGAAATGGTCCCATTCCATCAACACTTGCCAGATGCTCTCTTGCCTCATATAATTCATAAACTTTTTTGTAACGTGCCCATGCTGGTTCTTCTTCTACAGTTTCAGGCCATGCGAGTTCAAAGGAAAAAATGAATGGACGGGGTGCTCCTGCTACACACAGGAACCAGGGGAAAAATTGATTATTTACACTGTGCGGTAAATTGCGGGTTGTTTCCCAAAATCCCCATCCAGGATCGGCAGTATCAAAATCATACTTTCTGGGTCCTTCCAGGTAATGTGCTTCCGGACTGGCTTCACCAAAGCAAAAGGGTATAAGGGCAGCGATTCGTGAATCAAGAGTCGCAGTTAATGCAGCCGGGTCGCCTCCGCCAGCAACTGCGCCCAATAAAACAATACGGTCGGGATCGATAAAGGGTCTTTCCAAAAGTGCATCTATACCACGCATAATGTCCCATGCCATCCATTTTATTAAACTTTCTCCTGCGAGATAAAGCTGATTGCCAGTTGCATAGCGTCCATAATAACTTTCGCGCGCCCATGGCTGACTTTGTGAACGTTCACCCCCGTTTATTTGATCCATAATTAAAACAGCTGACCCTGAACGTGCCAGGGTCATACCCAAATCCTGAAGTTCAATTTGTGTCTTTGGAGCATGGTGGGAATGAACGACAACGATTGCAGGTATTTTTCCTGAAAGTTTTTCAGGAAGATATAAATTGGCAGTTACTAAAAAATGAGGCCGACTTTCAAAAATCAGGTTTTCAATTATAAATCCATCGCCCAAATCCATCCGTCGGGTAACAGTTGACCTCAGTGGAGTATGCTCCGGAAAAGGTCCCATCCATTCACGTAATGCATCCAGACGTTGATCCCTGAACTGTTCCCAATCCTCAACAGTTTCGACTCTTTGCCATGCCTGTTTCTCGTCTTCAGCAAAACCTGCCATTCGCAACCTGAGCGATCTTTCCAGCATGTTGTGAATACCTATGGTCTTTTTTTCTTCTGCTGTCCATGCTTGTTTTGGAAGTGCTGCCACTTTTTCGGCTAAATCACTCAGAGGTTTTTCCTGTTTTTGGGGTACCTGGTTTTGAGGTAACAAACCAGGTTGATGCAAAGGATTGGGTTCGGTACTTCCGGGTAAAAGTTCATAAATGCCTCGTTCATTTTCACCTGGCCAAAACCAGGAAAGTTCGGGTGCATCCGGACGTGGTGCTTTTACCCGTTCTATTGACATTAATCCTATGGGGCCAAATTGTTCCAATGGAAGTGCAAGTTCAACTGTCCAGTGGTTTTGTCCGATTTCCGTTGAAGAGAGAACATCATCTATCCAGGGTAAGGATGCACCCACAGAATTTACAAAATCACTATTGGGAGGACTTGGGGTTCCGTTCATTGAGATTAATCTTTTCCGTGAATTTATAACATCATCCCCTATACTTCCATGATAGTGAGTGGATCCTTCAAAAAGACTGACTGCCCCCAAAGGATTGACCGCAAGTATAACAAAAACATTTTTTTTGTTTATAGGAGATTGATACTTCAACCTCCATGCTATCATATCTTCTCTTTCCCAGGTTGGATTGATTCCTGTTGAACGTGCAACCAGTTGATTATCATGTGGGATCTTTGCACTCAGGCAGAAATACTTCCCCTGTATTCCGGCACGCACCTCTCCTCCTTCCCCAAAATAGATATTGTCGGCGTTCGTAAGTGATAAAACAGGTACATATTCCCAGAATTCATCCTCCAGTTTACCATCAATAAGAAGGGTTTTGGCTATAGAAGGAATAGTAAGGGCAGTTGGATCGGCAATCAAACTATCTGACTTTTCATAGAGATAAGAATAATTATTTATTCCTGTTTCAACAGGTTCAAAAAGCTGTAACCATTTCGAAGTAAATTCCGGAAAAAGTACAATAAAAAATAGTATAATAAGCTTCATTTAATTTCGTGTTAATTCATGAATTTACAACGATACTAATCTCAAATTACTGGACATTCCCCAAAATTAAAGTAATAATTGTTTTAATGCCCTGGATTTACTGGAATCCATGATTTTAAAAAGTGAGAGGCATAATTTTTTTCAACAAAAAAAGTTTCCCCAAAAATTTGCGCCCAAAATTCTTTAAGTTGCAGTGGCAAAACATAACAACTAAGATATGGACGCAAATTCATGTAATATCAATAGATTCAAAGCGAAAGTTAATAAATTTTCGGGAATCATTTCCAGAGATTTGAAGAAACCGGAGAAAAAATTTATCCGGAAAATCATTACAAGACTCAAACTCAATCGCCGGGTAATTTTTAATAACCGTAAAGGAAAGCAAATGCAGACCCAGACCGAACGATTAGGCAATTATATTGACTTGCCATTTAAAGCCAGAATAACCAAAA
>JAWLGR010000074.1:0-10730 GCA_041684965.1 Mariniphaga sp. | reverse complement strand
AATAAACATAGCAATAAAAATGGGACACCCAAATTTAAGAAATTGTAGTTGATTTCCAAATAGTTAGGTGGGTGTCCCGAAAAAGTGCGGAAAACAGGAAAAAGAGTTATATATCAAGAATTGAGCGGGGACAAAGTGATATTCAGATTTCAACATACTACAAATTAATTGAAATTGGATTGGGAAGACAGTTAAATATCTCGATTGGATAATAAGCAGCGATTCCCTGATTCCCAACAAGCCACCTAAGCCTGCCAATCCTTTAATCCTGTAAATCGTAGCTTGTCCCGATCTGTCGGGAGTTCAGACATTTTGGTTCAGACATGAAAGGCCGACAGACGTTTATTCACGCTTTCAGGACCAGAGGACACTGACAGGTAATTTGCCCGCCCACCCTGTTCCCCCGGGTGAAAATACCAGGATGAGTAACCACTCAACAAAGCACAATCTGAACAACATAAACCCTATAAACAAAATAAACCACATCGTTTCAGGATTTGACAGCTAACAGCTACGAAATATGAAAATTAATATGGTGCGATTTATTGGCTGTGCGGTAAAAAATCAGGGTTGTCATAGGCGGACAGCGGTCGGGGTATTCTACGGAATTGATATTTTCACCCTGCACAATTCCGATTCCGTTAAGGTTAAAAACTGAATTCAACTGGTATGAGGTTCCGTATTTTATATCCCCGGCAATCTCTCTTTCCATCAGGGTACGTCCTCTTTTTAATTCCCCGTTGGAAAACCGGATGGTAAGTTCGGGCAGCATGTGGTTGGTAAAATTGTCGCGCACATTGCCGTCGATTTGCATTTGATTATATGCAGCAGTGTAAAAGTCGTTCCAGTATTCAGCCTCTCTGCGAATTTTATGCGGCATATCCGACAGGTTTGAATCCCATATTTTTTTCAACTGCTTTTTAGCCTCATTCAAACGGCTCCGAACCGTCCCCACCGGAATTCCCAGAAGTTTGGCAATGTATTCATAATCGTTGAATGCTGAAAAGTATCGCAGAATAACCACCATCCGAAGGGGCTCGCTCAGTTTGCTGATGCGTTCCCACAAAAATGCGTTCATGTCATTGTTTTCAATCTGGTTTTCGAGGCTGTCGTCAATCATTTTTGTTTCTGAGAGCTTTTCTGAAAACGGCATAGCTTTTTCCCCGGCCTTCAACTGCTGCCAGCACGACCGTTTTACGATAGTCAGCATCCAGTTAAAAATATTTTCCGGCTCCCTTATTCCCCTGAAATGTACAAACGCATTGATATATGCATCCTGGAGCGCATCTTCGGCAAGGGTGCTGTGCCTGCATATTTTCAACGCATAGGCATACAATTTTCCGTGATAATAAGTGAGAATATTGTTAAAGCACGAAACGTTTCCATGTGTTGCTTCTTCAAACCACTGTTTTATAAAATCTGCTTCTTTCATTTTTTTATTTTTTAACAAACGAACCCTTAACTAGTTTAAAAGATTCACCATTAAGCATTGCGGTTAATTTCAAGCTCATTTTACCGTCACTATGAAAAACCATATCAATCTGTTCCAGGCACATTTTGCCTTCAACCGGACCCTGGTACTGCACAAACAGGTGATGATCGTCAATCCAGTATCCGCAGTGGTCGTGTGCAGTACCCATGTTATCGATACTGTAGAGGTGCATCTGCTGAAGATTGGGGTCGAAGCCTAAAAGGTTTTCGCCAAGCATGGTTCCAAGTTCGGGGCTTACAAATTTTTCATGTGCCAGAATCCCGGTATTGTTGTTCACGGCAACACAGTCTAACGTATATTCGCCGCCATAGGTTTTATCTCCGAGGGTAAGTTGAATATCGGAGCTACTCCATTTACCAACAAACTGCGCCATGTTTTTTTGTGCCTGAGGTACTTCCTGTGTAAAAGCCGAAAAACTGATTGCAATTCCAATCATAGCAGATAATAATACTTTTGTTTTCATTTTTCTTCGTTTTAAAATGTTTTTACTAAATGAATTTCAGCTAACAGAGGAAACGAAGAATGAAAAAGTTCGAAATACTGAAAAAAAGTTTTTGGAGAATTGAGAAAGCGCAGGGTACAGTCACAGTTAATATTAGAATCAAGATTCGGGACTCAGGAATCAGGCCAAAGTTAAATAACAGACATATTATCTTTTCGAATTGCTCAATTGTGATTTTCAATTCGGGCTTTGTGTTTATTGCTTTGATGCGGTTTATGTTGTAGCTTCTCGTATTTTTATCGCCACTTCACCTGCATTCCTGCATGCATCCTTTGCTTTTTGAATTACTTTCCCGAAATTCTCCCATTTACTGTATACCAATAATAACTGTAACTCGCGGGCACTCCAACAATCTACACCTTCTAATTCAGAGGCAGCGGCTTCAAATTATCCACATTTCATTCATTAATATACCACAAATTGCAATCAAACATGAAAGGCCGACAGATGTTTAACCACGCTGTCAGGACCAGCGGACGCTGACAGGTAATCTGCCCGCCCACTCCTGTTCCCCCGGGTGAAAATACCAGGATGAGTAACCACTCAACATAGCACAATCTGAACAACATAAACCCTATAAACAAAATAAACCACATGAACCTTCTTCAACAACAAACCACAAACGACAAACCTTCCTTTCAAACCCTTCGAACCTTCAAACTCTTTCGAACTTCTTCCTGTGCTCCCTTAAACTTTTCACCAAAGGATAAAACCGTTCATCGCCCGGCAAGTGAAGCTCCTTGTTTTCATACTGCCGGATTCCGGCTGGCAGATGGTAATTCTTTAGTGCCGTGTGCACCTGCACCCGGGAAAAATTGGAGTGATAGTATTGATCATACTATTGTCAGGTCAACTTTCTTTCCAAAGCCGATTTCTACCAAACGGAACAAAGTTGATAATTGAATATCACTGTGCCCGTTCTCTATTCGTGAAATAAAACTTTTTCTGGTACCTGTTTTTTTAGCCAGTTCTTCCTGTGTCATTTGTGCTTCTTTTCTTGCGTCTCTGATAATTTCTCCAATTGCAAAAGCTTTTGCCTTAATTTCAAATTCTGTTCGTTCTTTAGTCCCAATCTTGCCATATCTTTTATCAAGATGCTCATCAAATGTTACCGTATCTTTCATTTTTTACTCCTTTTCCTTTTGTACTCAAAATATTCGTCTTTTATTATTGCTGCTTTTTCTATCTCCTTTTTAGGAGTTTTTTGTGTTTTCTTCTGAAAACCATTAAATAATACAACAAGGTTTCCTTCATCAGAGCAGCAAAATATTCGAAATATATTACTTTCAAATTCTATCCTTATCTCAAATAATCCATCATATCCGGTAATCCGTTTAAAAAATTTTCCTGGAATTCGGTCAGCTACTGTTACGAGAAACAATACATAGTCGATCTTATCTTTCACCTCCTCTTTTTGCGCATTAAAAAAATCCCAATAGGAATGCCGGAAATAGATTAGATTTCGTTTTTTTACCATACAACAAAGTTAACGAATAATGGAACAAGAAACAATAGGTTCTGTTGCTTAAACCCGCTCATTGCCCGGAAGGTGAAGCTCCTTGTTTCCATACTGCCGGATGCGGATAGTTCACCTGCTGTCCGTCGGTTGACGGATCAGCTGGTGAATAAAATTCATCAATTGAGCAGGTGAACTGAGAAACTCCAGCTCAATTTCCCCCCAATCACAGTAATCCTGTCAAAGCACCTGTTTGGGAAGACGGATGGTATCCCTTACCGTTACCTGCAGGAACACTGAATTGAAAAACAGGGATGCTATCCACATGAAACATGTGCACCTGTTGTCTGAACCCTGATTCTCCTGATTACCTTGATTCACCTGATGACCCAGGTGGTAGTTATGAAAATCATGCTAATCCTTTAATCATGTAAATCGTGGTTCAGACAATTTATTTCAGACACTCCACCCAAACCTCGCCCTGTGTTCCCTCAATCGCTTTACCGAAGGATAAAACCGCTCATCGCCCGGTAGGTGAAGCTCCTTGTGCTCATACTGCCGGATTCCGGCTGGCGGGTTGTAATCTTTCAGCTGAGGATGCACCAGCACGCGGTAGTTATCTGATATGGCAATAAGACCCCGGTCGAAAGCACGGTGAAAGGTAGGCGATAATGCCAGGCCGTTGCGGATAGAATCATTGTATGTGGTGGAAAACGGAAGAATGTGGCAGGCATCTCCCATGGAATTGTTTTAAAAAATTGTTTTGATTTTATATCTTTATTGCGAACAATAGTAACTAAAATCTAATGCGACTACCTCATTCTCCAATTTTGCCTGTTAACCTCTTAGCAGCTTGCTTTAATAATACCACTGCAACCTACAAGTTTTATTGGCTTCTATCCATTCTTCAGGAAGTAGAAAATGGTAATACATCAATAATGAAAAAGAATCTTTTTGCCAGGATGATTTCCAATGCCTGGTATACAGTGAACTATTTTCATGTTTCCTTTGGCCAACTTGATAAAATACAAGAAGCAGTTCAGCTGGCACATCACACCGAAAAGATTCCTATTGATAAGAACCTTGATTCTGTTTTTTTAATGTTATCGATGACAACAAATAGAATTACGGAAAAACAACTTTGGCATTTCAACAACAATGTTCCACATTGGTTTTTAAGCCCATGGTTTCCAAGGATTCAACGAACAGGAATATATCAAGCATCAAAATCATTTGATAACGAGTGCCTTTATGCACTTTATGATGACAGAATAGAAATTAATCCTAACTGGATTGATTATTTAATTTCAAATGTCAGAATGCTGAAAGATTTTTGCTACTGGAATCTTTCTTTATTCTTACAGACAAAAAACCCTAATGTACCAGACATTCCCAATAAGTTAATTAAACCGGCTACCAGAAACAACCTTACCAAGCAACGCCTGCAATTCTGGGATTTAGTAATTAATGAACTTGGCAATATAGAATGCATCTATACCGAAAGAAAACTTACTGTTGGTAATTACGCAGTAGAACATTTCATTCCTTATAATTTTGTATCGCATGATTTAATATGGAATTTGATTCCGGCAGATAAATCATTTAACAGCTCCAAAAGCGATAAACTTCCACCACTTGAGAAATATTTTCCTAAATTTTACTCCCTGCAAAAAAAAGCTGTTGAGATAATAAAAATTAAAGCACCAAAAAGTAAACTGCTTGAAGACTATCTTACCATTTTTCCAGATTTAAACAATAATTTTACTGAAGAAAAATTTAAAGAACGAATACAACCTTTAATAACTATTGCTGCCAACAACGGATTTGAATTTATGTCATGACTCCTTTAAATTTAAATAATCATCTTACAGCAAAAGAAAGAGATAGGTTATCCTTTCCGGCTAGAATTTTATCAGAAAAAGAAATGATAACAGGAGAAGTACTGGATTTTGGATGTGGATTTGGTAAAGATGTGGAACTATTGAAAAGCAAAAGTATAAATATCATTGGCTACGATAAATTCTATTTCCCTGAGTATCCGGCTAAAAAATTTGACACCATAATTTGCTTTTATGTATTGAATGTTTTGTTACCTGAAGAACAAACTTCTGTTTTAATGGAAATCTCCCAGCTGTTAAAGCCAGGTGGAAAAGCTTATTTTGCAGTGCGTAGGGACATTAAATATGAAGGATTCCGAATTCATAAGATACATCAAAAACCAACCTATCAATGCATTGTAAAGTTGCCATATAAAACAGTCTATAAAAATGAAAATGTAGAAATATACGAATACAGCCATTACAATCAAATAAAAAGAAAAGGTGATTGTCCATTTTGTAATCCTGAATCCACAAGGGAATTAATTCTTGAATCTGCAACTGCATATGCCATTTACGACAAATATCCTGTTAACCAAGGACATGCTTTAATTATCCCAAAACGTCACTGCTCAAATTATTTTCAGTTATCATTTAAAGAACAATCTGCCTGCTGGTATGTACTTAATAAAACACAAAAGGTACTGACGGAAAAATTTAAACCTGATGGATTTAATATAGGAATTAACATTAATAATGCCGCAGGCCAAACTATTCCTCATGTTCATGTTCATTTAATCCCTCGTTATGATGGAGATATTAAAGATCCTGAGGGTGGGGTACGGGGGGTTATACCTGAAAAAAGAATTTATTCAACTAAATTTCTTTAAAAGCAAATTTTCAATATTTACTTGATGTCTCTCCAAAAATACAAGTCTTGCAAAAAATGTCGTCTAATTATCCAACAGCCATCTTTGCTGAGTCTTTCCATAAATAAGGTGGCATTGGCTCACTTAATTTCCACTTTATGCTCATTGGCTTAGAACCATAGTGTTCGATAATACTGGCATCTCCTAGGAAGACATATGAGATTGTATTTTTGTATTCATTCCTTTTTCTTTCCCTTACAAATAGAAGAATTATCTTGCCCAAATCTTGATGGTTTACATATGAATTTCCTTTATTGCTTTCTGGACTTGTAGCGTTTTGCGACTGCCAATGGAATATCGTATCGTTTATTGCATAATCCTCATAAAGAGTAGATGGGGAAAAATCTTTTTCGGATTTAACCAAATCAATAAAAAGCAGCTCGGTATTTAATTCCTTATTATCAGCAACACCTTCTCTATTAGAAGACTTCTGTTCGAAGTTGCTAAATCGGTAAGCTGCTAAAATTTGTTCGCGTGTGTATCTGCTGTGAAGTTTTAAAGGTTGATTGTAAGGTAAACTTATATCGCTTTCAATAAAATCAATGCGATCAATCAAGATATCTAAGACTTCAATTATTTCTTCAACCAATATCTGGTTTTTGCCTATAGCCCGAATGCTTTCCTCAATGGATTTAAATCCACCAGCATTCTGCCATACATCATAATGTAGCATCAAGCACATTATTTTTTCATCCTCTGATAAAACATTGTAATTAATCCAATAATTAATTTTTGCTAACTTTAATATGAATTGAAAATAAGAAACGGAACTACAAGAAAGCCACTTTTTGCTTATAGCCCGATGAATTTCTTTTTCATTTAATGAAGAAAAATCATCTATCAAACCAGCAGTAGCACAAGATCGTTTCCAGCTTCCTCTTCTATAAATCAGCTCAAGAGGTAAATGATAAAACCCAGTGAAGTTTTTAAGCGTCAGAGGTATAGTTGTATGATGTTGGTAATTTTGAAGTTTGATTACTATTTGCTTTTGTGTTAAGCTTACAGCATTGATAATATTTTGAAGAATAAATTCTTTCGCTTTTCTTTCTAATACAATTGAACAGCCTAGCGGCAAATGAGGAAAATCATCAACTACTTCTTTATGTATCGGAGTATTCGTCTTACCAACTAATGCTCTAAATTTTCCTTCAAAATCATATTCTGGTCGAGAATTACCTACAAAATCCAATACAGTTAAACATTCTTTACCATCTGCCAATCGCAAACCTCTTCCAAGTTGTTGAAGAAAGATAGTCAAACTTTCAGTAGGTCTTAGAAATAATACAGTATCTATTTCGGGTATATCAATTCCTTCATTAAATATATCGACAACAAATAAATAGTTAATTTCTTTTCGGAAGAATTTCTGCTTCAATCCATCTCTGTATTGATTTCTTGAGCTTACCAAATAATCAGCCTTAAATCCTTTTAAAGAAAATTTTTCTGCCATATATTGAGCATGCTCTTGTGTTATGCAAAAGCATAATGCCCTAACATCGTGCACATTATTCAAATACTTATTAAGATTGTGAATTATTTCTCCCACCCTTCTGTCATTTTGGGTATAAAGTTGCGTTAATTCACTCGGTAGGTAACGTCCATTCTGCCAGGTAGCTTGAGATAAATCTATGCTATCAGTCAAACCGAAATACTGAAAAGGACACAATAATTTTCGATTTAAAGCTTCAGGTAATCTTATTTCAGCAGCAATAACATTCGAAAAATCTTTCAAAATATCTTCTCCATCCATTCTTTCTGGAGTTGCTGTCAGCCCTAATAATATTGCCGGCTCGAATCTTTCCAAAATTGGTCTATAAGATTTAGCAGCAATGTGGTGAACTTCGTCAACAATTATAAAATCATAATATGACCTATTAAGGGAAAGTGCTTCAATTTTATTATTCAATGTTTGAACCGACGCAAAGACATGAGTATAATTATCAGGTTCAATGCCATCGACCCATAATTCTCCGAAATTATTATCTCTTAATATGCCTTGGAAAGTTGCTAAGGCTTGTTGTAAAATTTCTTTTCTATGCGCTACAAAAAGAAGCCTAGCTGCAGATTTTGCATTTCTAAACCGTTTGAAATCAAAAGCTGAAACAACTGTTTTACCCGTTCCTGTTGCAGCTACAATTAAATTTTTGAATCGACTATGAATTCTTCTTTCTGCTTCCAGTTTTTCTAAAATCTCTTCCTGAAAATGAAATGGCTTAATATCAAAATATGTAGCAGAACTATTTCTTTCTGAATGCTTTTCCTTCTTTAGTGCATTTTTTAGTTTTTCCTTATGCCGTTCTTTATTGAAAACTTCAAATTCCTTATCGGCCCAATAAGTTTCAAAAGTTTTTTGGAACTTATCTATTAGTTGCCTCACCTCCTGAGTGGTAATTTTTATATTCCACTCTAAACCATTAGTCAAAGCTGAACGAGACAAATTAGACGACCCAATATAACCAGTATGATAACCGGTTTTTCTAAAAAACATATATGCTTTAGCATGCAACCGTTCATTATCAGTATTGTATGATATCTTTATTTCGGTATTTTTTAATTCTGATAAATACTCTACAGCCTTTAAATCAGTTGCACCCATATAAGATGTGGTTATAACCTTTAATTGTCCTCCTCTTTGTGTGAACTCAAACAGTTCTTTTTCAAAAATTCGGATTCCAGTCCATTTTATGAATGAAACAAGAAAATATATAATATCAGCTGAGAGTATTTCTTTCTTTAATTCACTTTCTAATGAAATTCCTGCATTATTTCCTGTAAAAAGTTCACTCTGGGAAAGTCTTGTATATGGAGTAATTTGGTGTAAATATTTATCGATATCTGTAAACGAAGCATCAGCTTTAGAAAAAATAGCAGATAGTATTTTTGCCTGTATTAAAATGAGATCATTATCAAAATCTTCATTATCAAGCTCTTTTTTTAATAATTGTATTATTTTATTTGAAAGATGAATTTGTTTTTCGATAACATCATCGCCTGAAACAAGATTTAAAGCAACTTTTATTACATCAGAAAGATACCTTGATAAAATTATTGATGCCTCACTTTTATCAATTGATGTCTCTTTTATATGAAATTCATTCTTATTTAATTCATCAAGCCTTGACTTAATTAGTTTATTGACAAGTTGCTCATAGAGTCCTTCTTGCATCATAGTGTATGGTTTAACTTTAGGAATTCTTCCAATATTGGCACATCAGCAGCCGCCCAATCCAATGAAATCAACTTTTCTTTCTCAAACCAATCATAATCTTTATGTTCCGAAAGAACTACTTCTCCTGAAACGTATTCAACAATGTATGGAATTAACTTTATCGCGGCGAAATCATAACTATAAATACTGGAATTAAGCTTTCCAATGATTTCAACTTCGATATTTAATTCTTCCTTTATCTCCCGCAGCAGGCAGCTTTCGGCACTTTCATTCCTTTCAATCTTACCTCCGGGAAACTCCCACTTCAAAGGGAGTCTCATGGATTCACTTCTTTGAGTGGCCAAAACCTGGTTGTTTTTTAAAATTATTGCACAGGTTACTTCAATCATTTATTTCTGCCTTAATAGTTAGAATCAGTTTGAATTATATTCAAATGTAAAAAATAAATATGATATCCTGTTGCTGTACATTTACTCTTCTCTGAATTGTATGAACTCACACCACTCATGGTCCAACTCCTCATCATAATCCGGAAAAGAAGGTTTTGGCAATCCAAAATCTAAAGGATTGAACCACAATCCATCGATTATTTTGCTTTTAAACCATTTCTCGAAAGTGATTAAATCCCATCCATCAGGGTTTTCAATGAATGCTTCTTCATTCAATTTATTATTTCCTGCATCACGGTAGAGGTATTCAATTATGAATTTCGTGTCTTTCATAATTCAAAAATAAGCAGCTTCAATATATAGGTCAACGGATTATAAGTAACATCAGCAAAAACTTCACATTTATTCACCAGTTGAACTCCAGTCAGCAGGTGAAGGTCAGCAGGTGAACTTCAAATACTCCTCCACCACCTCCACATCCGCCGGCGCCCAATCCATCGCCCTCAGCTCATCCCTTTTTAACCACCTTACAGTCTTATGTTCTGAAAGTGTTATTTCTCCGGACACATAGTTTACAACAAATGGAATCAATTTAACAACAGCAAAATCATAACTATAGATACTGGGATTAAGCTTTCCAATAATTTCTACTTCAATATTTAATTCTTCCTTTAACTCCCGCAGCAGGCAGCATTCGGCGGTTTCCCCCTTTTCAATCTTGCCTCCGGGGAACTCCCACTTCAAAGGCAGCTGCATGGATTCACTGCGCTGGGCAGCAAGTATCAAATCTCCGTTTAATATGATGGCACAGGTTACCTCGGTCATGTTTTTGAATTTTACCACAAAGATGAGAAGGAGAATTTACCACAAAAACACGAAAAACCTTTAGATTAGCAAGGATCAAACTTATTAACACCAGATGATATTAATGATGTTGATATAGGGGGTTTTAGGGGGAGTTAATAACTTTGTTTTC
>JAWLGR010000073.1:0-10773 GCA_041684965.1 Mariniphaga sp. | reverse complement strand
CAAAATTATGAAAATTATTTGTTTAACCGGTTTCCCAGGCAGGGATACCAAAAAAAAATGGGGGCGAATTATGCGATTAACATTGTTTTTGATGGTTGGCTTCCTCCTGACGGCGAGCGCCAACAGCTATTCGCAAAACACCCGTTTGACCATTAAACTAAAGAACGGGACCGTAACTGAACTGATGAAGTATGTGGAAGACAACAGCGAGTTTGTATTTCTTTACAAAAGCGAAGATCTGGACCTGAAGAAAAAGGTGAACGTGGAACTGGAGAATGCAACCATTCAACAGGTTCTCGATGCCGGATTTGCAGGCCAGAATGTCGGTTATGATGTGTATGACCGGCAGATTGTGATTCATAAAGCAGACAAACTGAGGTTACCTGCTCAGTTAGCTCAACAGCAACGCACTGTTACCGGTGTGGTCACCGACCAAAGCGGCCAGCCGCTACCAGGTGTTACCGTTGTAGTAACAGGTACAACACAAGGTACAGTTACCAACTCAGATGGTAATTTCTCTCTACCCATTCCTGATGGTGCCGAAACCCTTCAGTTTTCATTTGTAGGGATGAGGACACAGGAAGTGGCAATTGAAGGAAGGACCACTTTTACGGTGGTGATGGAGGAAGAAACGATTGGGATTGAGGAGGTTGTAGCGATAGGTTATGGCATTCAAGCTAAGAGAGAAATTACAGGTTCAATTGGATCTTTAGTAATGGATGATAATATAACAAGACCAGTTGGAAACATTGGACAAACATTATATGGAAAAATATCAGGAGTTCAAATTCTACAAGGGTCTGGTCAGCCTGGGACATCATCCAGTATCCAAGTTAGGGGTATAAATTCAATAAGTGCTGGAAATGAACCACTCATTGTTATTGATGGAATACAAATGCCTGAGTATGATTTAAATTCAATTAATAGTTCAGATATTGAATCAATAGAAGTCCTTAAAGATGCTGCTTCTGCTTCAATTTATGGTTCTAGGGGAGCTAATGGAGTAATATTAGTTACAACTAAATCAGGAAAAGACATCGATAAATCAAAATTCCAGATAAATTATTCTCATAGTATTCAACAATTGATAAGAAAAATAGATGTTATGAATGCTTCTGAATATGCACAAGCTTCTATTGATGCTGCACAAAATGGTTGGGTAGATATTGGAGGAGATCCAAATGCTCCAAATACAATTGAGGCACGGGGCAAATATTTATATACTTGGCCAACAATTTTTGAAACTCCAGAATTACTTCCTTACGATACAGACTGGCAAGATCTTGTGTATAGAAATGCTCCTATGCATGATATCAATATTAGTTTTTCGGGGGGAGATAAGACCTCAAATTATTATGTTTCTGCTGGATACCTGGATCAACAAGGTATAATGATTACTTCTGACTATGAGAAATATAATCTTAATCTGAAAGCAAATTCTAAGATTGGAAAATGGGCCGATTATGGAGCACTTATTAATGTTTTGTATGATTATGGGCACGAACCAGATGGTTATACTCCAATTGGAGCAGTACAATATCCTGCAATATATCCAATCTGGGGAGATGATGGTTATTTAGGCGGACCGCAAAACACACCTGGTTTTGAAAACTGGTTTGCCATTTTGTTTAGACCAAATTCTGGACACCCATACTATAACACTGAAAGAGATTTTGAATTCTCAAATCTTAAAACAATTGGAAATCTATTTGCAAGAATAAGTCTTTTAGAAGGATTAAATATTAGAACCTCAATTAACACATATATTTCCAGAAGGGATAATAAAAACTATTATGCAGGGGACCATCTGCTGGGTCCAAATTATTTTACTACTATCAGGACAACTTCTTCCATGAGTAGAATAATGAAACATACATGGGAAAATTTATTGACTTATGATAAAAAAATTGGAAACCATTCTTTAAATCTATTAGGTGGTTATGAATACAATTCTTTAAATTATTATCAATTAAATGGAGAAAGAAGAGATTATGATAATGATGATTTTCCATATTTAGCTGCTGGTCAAACAATATATCAAGCCAATGATGCTGCGCGAGAAAACAAGTTAATATCATATTTTGCTAGATTACATTATAACTATTTGGGAAAATATTTTTTAACCGCACAATTTCGACGTGATGGTTCTTCTAAATTTGGACCAGATACAAAATGGGGTAATTTCCCTTCTTTATCCTTTTCTTGGAACATTGCACAAGAACCTTTCTTGGAATCATTAGAAGCCTTGTATAATTTTAAAATAAGAGCAAGTTATGGATATACTGGAAATGATAACTTTCCAGATTATCGTTGGATTAGTCGAATGAATCAAGCAAAAGTGGCGATTGGCAATAATATTAGAACATCCTATTATCCATCTTCAGTTGAAAACCCAAATTTGGGTTGGGAAAGAACAAGACAGTTAAATATTGGAATTGATTTAGGTTTGTGGAATAATAGGTTAATGATTGAAGCTGATGGCTATCAAACTATTTCAGATGATTTATTACTGGATGTTCCGGTGCCTTCTACAAGTGGATTTTCAAGTATTTTTACCAATATTGGCCAAGTTGAAAATAAAGGGTTAGAACTAAATATAGTTTCACGAAACATGACCCAAAAATTAGCATGGACTACTCAAGTTACTTTCTCGACTAATAAAAGTGAAGTTCTCGAATTAGGCCCTGATGGTTCTCCACTTTTTTATAATCTCAATGGTGGTATGCAAAACGTTAATATGATTGGAGAAGAATTATTTTCTTTTTATGCTTATAAATATGAAGGCGTTTATATGAATCAAGCAGAAATTGATGCTGATCCTGCAAGTTATAGCACTGCTAAACCTGGTGATGGAAAATATAAAGACGTTAACGGGGATGATCAAATAACTGCTGCAGACCGCACAATTATAGGTAAAAATACACCTGACTTTATTTATGGCATGACTAATAGTTTCACATATAAAAATTTTGATTTTAGCTTTCTTATTCAAGGACTTGCTGGAATGGATGTATATGATGTAAATTATCGCAGATCGATGCGCTATCATGAAGGAAGAAATTATTATGGATTAATGAATAACAGGTGGCGTTCAGAAGAAGAACCTGGGGATGGTCATGTATATCGATTAACTACAACTCTTGATAATATGGTACAAACAGCTTCAAGTTTTTGGCTTGTAGACGGCACTTATCTTCGTTTGAAAGATTTAACTTTTGGATATACTTTACCGAATGAAATTACCAATAGATTAGGAATATCTAAAACGAGAGTTTATTTTAATGGTACTAACCTCTTTACAATCACGGATGCACCGTTAAATGATCCTGAAAATTTCTTGGGAAGTGCGACAAGTATGGTAAGGCAAAGTCATTCGCCTTATCCTACTTCAAAAATATTTACTTTTGGATTAAACGTTGAATTTTAGAATTAATATTATGAAAGACTATAGATTAATTGTATTAATGATAATCCTGTCAATTTTTACTGGATGTAGTGAAGATAAATTAGATTTATATCCATTAACGGAGTCAACAGAAGGAACTTTCTATAAGAATGAATCTGAACTAGGGCAAGCTCTTGATGATGTTTATCGGCAATTGTCCATTCATTACGATGCACAAGGATTACCTGATTTATATGGTGAACTTTACTCAGATAATACCACGATTCTTCATGTTGCTGGCACAGACGGTCCAATTGAAGAAATAAATGAATATAGAATTCCTACACATAACAGCCGAATTCTTACTGCTTGGGACAGGGCATACAAAGGAATTTCTATTTGTAACAATATTTTATATCAATTGGAAAATACTGAGATTGAAATAAATAGTACTGCATTAAATGAAATGAAAGGGCAAGCAATTTTAATTCGGTCATTAATTTACTTTAATTTGGTTCGTGCTTTTGGAGCTATTCCATATATTGATAAAAAAATTGCACCTTTAGATGCCTATGAATATCTTCGTGTCGAGCCTGCAACAATATATGAGAATGTTATTGAAGATTTGAATTATGCAAAAACAATTCTCCCTGAAAAATGGACAGGGAATAATATTGGCCGAGTCACAAAATTTGGTGCTTCAGCTATTCTATCAAAAGTACATCTTACTATTGGGGATAAAGGTAGTGCTAAGGTTGAATTAGAAAATATAATTAATAGTAATTTGTTTTCGTTAGATGCAAATCAAGATGGAAATAGTGATATAAACGATTTAGAATTTTTATTTGACGCTGATACAAAAAATTGCAAATCGTCAGTTTTAGAAGTCCAATATATGGCAGGTCCAAATGCCATAAATTCAGGACATCAAGCTTCATATTCACCATTCTACTATAGTTTTTCATTGCCAGGAGATACGAGGCTTGATTATCGAGGGAATGGTCATAATTCACCTTCTGATGATTTAATTGAAGAATTTGAAAATGGTGATCCAAGAAAAGATATGTTTTTAAGAACTGGTTATATTGATCAAGAATCGGGTGAATTTGTTTATTTTCCATTTACTATGAAATTTTATGATCTCAATTGGGATAATCCTGGACAAAATGTTGAAATTATTCGTTATGCAGACATCTTATTAATGTATTCAGAAGTAACTGATGATCCACTTTATTTAAACATGGTTAGAGCTCGAGCCGGGATGTCTCTCTATGGAACGGATGACTATCCTTCAGATAAATATCCCACTCTTGCCCTGGCAATTGAGCATGAAAGAAGGATTGAATTATGTCATGAGTTTCACAGACTTTTTGATCTAGTAAGAACAAATCGGGCACTAGAGAAAATTCCTTCTTTAAATACTAATAAATTATTATTTCCAATTCCACAGTATGCTATTGATGTAAATAATGAATTGACTCAAAATCCAGGCTACTAAATTTAAAGGGTGCTTATATATTTTATTGTATAGACACCCTTTAAAAAACCTTTTTACAATAAATTTTTATTTAAATTATAAATAAGTAATCATGAAAACCAAATTCTTTTTATTATTATTGATAAGTTTTGTTCTGCTTTGTTTCGGGGAAAATTTAGATGCACAAATTAGAATAGGAGAAAAATTACCTGTTTGGTCAGAGGGGAATTTAGATATACATCATATTAATACTGGTAAAGGGGATGCAACTTTTATTATTTTCCCTGATGGTACTACTATGTTAATCGATGCCGGTGAATCACATCGTCCCCCAAGTCCTAGAGAGGCTGTAGCTAAACCAAACAATAGTAGGACACCAGGTGAATGGATATCTAGATATATTTCAAACATCCTATACGAAACTAAAATGGAGTTAAAATTAGATTACATTCTTTTAACGCACTTTCATGGTGATCATATGGGAGGTGTGCATTCAGACAATAAACAATCTCAAAAGGGTAATTATGAATTATCTGGGATTACTGAAGTAGGCGAAAATATCCGTTTTAAAAAAATTATAGATCGTGATTATCCTTTTTATAATTGGCCTTCTCCAATGAATAATGCCACAATGCAGAATTATAAGAATTTTATTGAATGGCATATAATTAATAAAGAAATGCAGGCAGAAAAATTTAATGTTGGAAGGAATGATCAAATTATACTTGTAAATAATCCTAATAATTATCGAAACTTTGAAATTCGTAATATTGCAGCAAACGGATATGTATGGACTGGTGTAGGTGAGAATGTAAGAAATCACTTCCCGCCAATTGAATCAATAGATAAAGACGATTTTCCAGATGAAAATATGTTGTGTACAGCAATAAGGTTATCTTATGGACGATTTGACTATTTTACTGGAGGAGATTTACTGGGAATTCCAGCCCCAGGAGATCCTGTTTGGCATGATATTGAAACACCCATCGGATATGTTGTTGGTCCAGTGGAAGTTAATGTTACAAATCATCACGCACATTTCAATGCTCAAAATGAAAATTTTATTCGTTCTTTACGACCAAGAGTTCATATTATCCAGAGTTGGGTTGTAAATCATCCAGCACCGAGTACTTTAGGACGATTAGTTTCATCTAAATTATATCCTGGGCCTCGGGATATTTTTACAACCAATATGATGGAAGAAACAAAAATATTTATAGGAACAAGCATTGAAAAAATTATAGGTCAACAAGGGCATATTGTAATTCGTGTTGAACCCAAAGGAGAATTATTCAATATTTTTATGTTGGATGATTCTAATGAAGATTTTAAAATTAAATCTGTCCATGGACCTTATGTATGTGATTAATTTTCAGGAGGATTTACAAAATTAAAAATGCAGTTCATTACGAAAAAATTTTTATTAAAGTAATTCAAGATGATAAAAATTTAAAAACCTGGTCTGAAATACATTTTGCAGCCGTTAAATTGAAACAAGCTTTGCGGAATGATTTTAAAAAAATAGGAAGATCCGCGCGTTGTGGGTCCCGATAAAGAAGTTTTTGATTCCTACATTCGATACAGCCCGATGCGGGATTTTCCAAAACCTGATTAAATACTTCAATAAAAATAAATTTGAGTTGCCTCATTAATTAAGCTAAAACTATAGATATGATTAAAATTAAATCAATTACTAAAGAATCGACAATCATGCTCATTGCATTGTCAGTAACATGTTCCAACAGTTTTGGGCAAAAACAACAGGATGAATTACCAAATATTCTGTGGATTACAAGTGAGGACAATAGTGAATATTTTATTGAGTGTTATGGAAATTCTTTTGCCACAACGCCCAACATCGATAAGCTGGCCAGTGAGGGATTTATGTATACACATGCTTATGCGACTCATCCAGTATGTTCTCCAACACGAAATAGTATAATCACAGGTGTTTATGCCAATTCAAACGGGAACCATCCGATGAGAAGTGATTATGCTACATCAGACTTGGTTCATACTTATCCTGAATATTTGCGCCAGGCAGGATATTACTGTACGAATAATAGCAAAACCGATTATAATTCGGGCTCGATTGATGATAAAGGGATTTGGAATGAATGCAGCAATACGGCGCATTATAAAAATCGTCCGGATGGAAAACCATTCTTTGCTTTATTCAACCTAATGGAAAGTCATGAAAGTCAGGTTAACAGGAGGCAGGGAACTTCGGTCGGGAATCTAAAACATAACCCGGCCAAAGTGCCATTGCCACCATACCATCCGGATACAAAACAAATCCGTTACGACTGGGCAGTATATTATGACGCTGTTCAGCATATGGATAGTCTTGTAGGCGTCTTACTTTTAGAACTTGAAGAATGTGGACTTGCCGATAATACCATAGTTTTTTATTACAGTGATCATGGTGGTGTGCTGCCACGCAGCAAGCGCTTCTTGTATGAAACAGGAACACATGTTCCTTTCATTGTAAGAATCCCTGAAAAATACGATTATTTGTATCCTTCTGAAAAACCAGGAGATAAGATAGATCGTTTAATTTCTTTCATTGATCTTCCTCCTACATTGTTTAGTTTGGTAGATATTCCTGTCCCTGATTATATGCAAGGAAAACCCTTCCTGGGAAAACAAAAGGCAAAAGAAAACAGGTACGTATATTCAGCCCGGGGAAGAATGGATGAGCGTTATGATAATTCGATTGCAGTAGCAGACCACAAATATAGGTATATTCATAATTATATGCCATTTCGACCGGCAATGCAGTTTCTACGAACATTATATAGCATGCCGGCAACACAATCTTGGTATAATGAATATAAAGCAGGAAGAACAAATATCATTCAAAGTATATTTTTCGAGGAAAGACCCGTAGAAGAGCTTTATGATATTGAGAATGACCCCTGGAATGTCAATAATCTGGCAGGAGTTCCTGCCTATCAGGAAGTATTGAAACAGATGCGTCAGGCAGAAAAGGACTGGAAGAGAGAAATACACGATGTGTTGTTAATTCCAGAAGATGAATATACTTATTATTCAGGAAAAAATACGAAATATAAATCGATGTATGATTACATGCGTTCTGATGATTGCCCGTTTGATGAATTGTTGCAGGCAGCTGAACTTGCTACTTTGGGAGAGATTGGAGACATAAAAACCTATATTCAGTATTTGCAAAATGAGCATAGTGGAATACGTTATTGGGGAGTGACAGGGTTATTACTGTTGAAGGAGCATGCCAGACCAGCCATTCCTGCATTGAAAAAAGCAGCAAAAGACAGGTCTGGATCCGTAGCTGCGCTTGCTGCTGAAGCGTTGTATTGGCTTGGAGAAAAAGATGAAGCAATTGAAGCATACATCAATATTATAAATGACAAAGTCACTTATGATTATTCTGACAGGAATTGGGCATTAAATAGTATTGACATCATTAATGAATCAGATCATACAATCGCAAATCCTAATTTAAAAAAAGTAATTAAGAAATTGGTAGAATTCAGGAATGAAAATCCAATTTCAGGCTCCGTTGCTGGATACGAAATGCGCACTGCTCCATATATATTACAAAGTTGGGAATAGAGTAAACTGTACCTCTATATTATAAAAATCAACAATAAAAACAATTATAACATACGTTACGTTTATGAACAATTTTAACAGACTAATCATTGTATTGTTGCTTTTAAAGAGTTCTGCTTTAATAGCACAGGGAACCTATAGTTTACAGCCCGAAATCGATGCCAGGGCAACTAATATCCTTCATGTTGATGAATTGAAATTTAAAGATTTGAATAAAAACGGAAAATTAGATATTTACGAAGATTGGCGTCAACCGGTGGTCAACCGAATTGATAATTTAATAGCTCAATTGACTTTGGAGGAAAAAGTTGGTTTTCTGTTGATCAACACGCTTAACGCAGAAGCTTTTGGAAAAGTTTCTGAAAATGGCGTTCGTTACATCGAAAATGAAAAGATGTCCCGGTTTATTTTCAGAAATCCTGTCGTTGAGAGTCCTGAACGTTACGGTGAAGGTGGTTTTGGCGGAAGTCAGATATCTCCATATGAAGCTGCTCAATTTACAAATTCTGTTCAGGAAATTGCAGAAAATACTCGCCTTGGCATTCCAGTAGTTTTTAAATCGAATGCGAGAAATCATGTGGCATACGATCCCAGAGCAGGTATAAATGTAGAGTCCGGAGCTTTTTCCGCCTGGCCGAAAGAAGCTGGTCTCGCAGCAACACAGGATATAGAACTTATAGCTGAATTCGCAGATATTATGAGAAAGGAATGGACATCAATTGGCCTTAGATCAATGTACGGATATATGGCCGATTTAGCTACTGAACCAAGATGGTATCGTATTCATGAAACGTTTACTGAAGATAGTGAATGGGCTACCGAAATTATAGCTGCACTCGTTAAAAATTTGCAGGGAGAATCATTAAACTCAAAAAGTGTTGCCCTGACAATGAAACATTTCCCCGGGGGTGGCCCTCAAGAAGGCGGAGGCGATCCACACTTCGATTATGGGAAAAACCAGGTTTATCCGGCAGGCATGTTCGATAACCATGTCGCTCCGTTTAAAGCCGCGATTGAGGCTGGCGTATCATCAATAATGCCCTATTATGGAATTCCTATTGGGCAGCAGTACCTGCCAAATGATGTTGGGATGGCGTTTTCTAAAGGAATTGTTACCGATTTACTAAGAAATGAACTTGGATTTAAAGGATATGTAAATTCAGACACTGGGATTATTGGTGAAAGAGCTTGGGGATTGGAAGATAAAACCAAGGAAGAACAAATAGTTATTGCTGTTGAGGCAGGAACAGATGTGCTTTCTGGTTTTAGTGATAATAAAATGATAATAGACCTGGTAAAAACGGGAAAAATATCAGAAAGCAGGATCGAACAATCGGTCAGGAGGCTATTGACAGAACAATTTGAGTTAGGCTTGTTCGAAAATCCTTATGTAGATCCAGATCGTGCTGCTTATATTGTAGGAAATTCATCATTTCAAAGAAAAGCGAACGTCGCTCAACGAAAATCAATTGTGCTGTTGCAAAACAATATGAAGCTTCCCCTGACAATGCCGGAAGGTAACGATTCGCTTGTTTTATTTACAATGGGGGTGGATACTGAAATTTTTAATAACAGGTCTTGGGCAGGTATTAAGGTAATTACTGGCGACTACGATCGCATAAACGGTCAACGGCCAGCAATTGGAGATGACATTAATTATGCAATTATACGGATAAATGTATTAAATACTGGAGGCAGATTTGGTGGGGCTTTACCTGAAGAACTTGATTTTTTGGCTTTTTCCGATATGGTTGGTTCACAATCGTGGCACATTTCTCCATCGCTGGCGGATATAAAGAATATTATGAACATAGTTGGATCCGAAAACACAATTTTGTCCATTGACTTTCGTAATCCCTATGTTTTAGATCAGCAGAGTGGTTTTCTTGAGTCTGGTGCCATTCTGGCTACATTTGGTGTCAGAAGCGAAGCCGTAATGGATATTATTATGGGGAATTTCAAGCCAGTAGGAAAACTTCCGTTTGCTTTGCCAAAAAGCCGCGAAGCTGTTATAAATCAAGATTCTGATGCACCGGGTTATTCTAAAGAAGATACGTTGTTTCCTTTTGGCTTTGGATTGACGTATGACTAGTATGTTATTATCAAAAAGCTCCAAACTGGAAGACAGGAAGGAATCCAAAATAGGTTATAGTGATTTTCTGTATCACTTCTACCAATTTCGTCATGCCAGATGACCTGTTGGCTCCTAACTTCGTTTCATGCGAAAAAACAGAAATAGAGAAAAAGAGGAAACTTGCCCGGCATGGAGTTTTGACTGTAAGCAGTCGGTGAACCCCGTATTGTTTCATTAAAGTTA
>JAWLGR010000072.1:0-10928 GCA_041684965.1 Mariniphaga sp. | reverse complement strand
TAAGGAACCGCCGTATACGAGAACCGTACGTACGGTGGTGTGAGAGGTCGGAAAACAAAGTAGGAGAAAAACCTCTTTGTTTTCCTCCTACTCGATTAATATTTTATTTCTTTTTAATTTCAAGAAACTGCAAAATGGGTGTCGAGCATAAAAAAGAATTCTTTAAACCTTTAGAGAGGTAACCGAGGGTTATAATATTTATTATAAAAAGCTATTTTATCTGTAGAATTTATCTACGACTAAATGGGTATTCTACGAAAACAGCAAAAGCCGCAGGATTAAGATTCAGCAGTATGCAATATGTTGACCTTATGTAAGTTGAGGAGGTTTATGCGCAGGTGCTTTTTTTTGGCATAATTCTTCTTGTCAGGAGAGGTAAAGAGAAGAATTTCATGAGGATTTAATAAAAACGTAATTATGGGAAATTCAGGTTTAATAGTAAAAATAAAAGGCAGCTGGTTTTTAATTGCATTGTTTAGCCTGGGGCTTTCTCCTGCCATTTTTGCCCAGCTTCCAAAGGAAAAGCGAGAGTCACCCCCCATGGAACAGTTACCACAGGAGCAGCGGCAAACTATTATAAATTATGAAGACGAGATTAAAAAGGATGAACTGCCTGAAAGCATTTCCATATCTGTAAAGGAGAACTACGGTGATTTTGAAATAACGGAAATATATAGAGGCAGTGATGGCTCATATAAAATTAAACTGAAAAAAGGAGATAGAAAATTAGCAGCATATTATAATTCCATTGGTGAATTTCTGCGCATAGAAGAGGATTTAATTGAAGAGGAAAAAATAAACGATGATTGGAGATAATAACAATAGTAGTAAGGAAGTAAGACACAGGATTTTTCATAGTACAGATCATTAAATTAAATTACTTTTTTGCTTCTTAAATGAGGGTTACGTGCCGAAAACCCCTGCCATAATATATGGCGGGGGTTTTTTAGTGGGAAAAGAATTTACGAAAAAAGCTGTATGTTCATAAACTCAGAACTTAACAAATAAAAAGTAACAGATATTCCTCACTTTGAATAATAATTTTGCTGACAGGAGTAAATTAAAATAAGTAATAATAAAACCGAATGATAATTTTATTGTTATGGATCATTGAAATAGGCACGAATTTTCATTTTTATGGCAAAAATCCTGATAATTGATGATGATATTACATTTGGTTTGATGTTGAAGAAGTTACTGGAAAAACATAATTACACAGTAACCAATGTAATTTCTCCGGTTGAGGCAAGGAAAATAATTGAGAAGAACTATTTTGATGTTGTATTTACCGACCTGCGTATGCCGGATGTGAGCGGCATGGAATTAATACGTCAAATTAAAGGAAAATCTCCCCATACCCAGATTATAATGATGACTGGTTATGCAGATATTTCTACTGCAATAGAATCAATTAAAAAAGGAGCATTTAATTATCTGCCTAAACCTGTTAATCCGGAAGAGGTATTAAATATTGTGAAAGAAGCTTTAACCAAGAAAGATGAGAAAAAGCCAGAAAACCAAAATAAGGCCTGGAATATTTCAGGATATCTTGAAGGGAACAGTAAGCCTTCGCAGCGATTGAAAGAATTACTCGAATTGGTTGCTCCGTCACCTATGTCGGTTTTAATAGTAGGTGAAAGCGGAACGGGAAAAGAGTTCGCTGCGCGATATATTCATGAAAATAGCAAAAGGGCTAAACATCCGTTTATAGCTGTTGACTGTGGAGCTATTCCTTCTGAATTGGTGGCGAGTGAATTTTTTGGTCATATAAAAGGTTCATTTACCGGAGCAATTTCAGATAAAGTGGGTTATTTTGAAGCAGCAAACGGAGGTACTGTTTTTCTTGACGAAGTAGGGAATTTATCCTACAATACTCAAATTCAACTTCTGCGGGTTTTACAGGAAAGGATGGTTAAACCCGTTGGCAGCAATCGCGAAATCCCTGTTGATGTTCGAATTGTAGCAGCTACAAATGAAGATTTGGTCAAAGCCCAGGAAAGCGGTGATTTCAGAGACGATTTGTTTCACCGCTTGAATGAATTTCAGGTAAATATGCCTCCTTTGAGAGAACGAAAATCAGATATTATGTATTTTGCCAATCATTTTTTGAACGATGCAAATCAATATCTGGATAAATCAGTTCAGCATTTCGATAAAGAAGTGGAACAAATCTTCCTGGAATACAGCTGGCCAGGCAATTTGCGGGAAATGAAAAACATGGTGAAAAGAGCTACATTGCTTACAAAAGGTAAATCAATAACAGTAAATGAGATTCCGGCAGAATTGTATACCCGGAGAACGAGTGAAGGGGAATTTGTGCTGCACGACAGGATAAACGAGAATGAAGCAATTATTAAAGCATTGGAAGCAGCAGATTACAATAAAAGTAAGGCTGCACGGTTGTTGAAAATAGATAGAAAAACCTTGTATAACAAACTGAAACTTTACGATATTAATTTTCCGGAAAAAGGAAGCTGATATTCTTCGATTATTTTCTGCATTAATTGCTCAATCAGGAGCATTACTTCGTAACTGACTTTTAACCATTCCTCTTTATTGCCATTGAACTTGTTCTGTTCAAACATCCAAAGTTGCTCAACAATATATTCTGCCTCTAATTGTCTGAACATTGGCAGCATTTTATGTGCGAGCATACAGATGTCATTATAATTTTCTTCCTGGAGGTACTGTTTAAACAGTTGAAGGTTTTGAGCAGTTGATTGCGCAAATGAAGTTAAAATTTCCCGTGTAGTCTCCATTTCACCTTCTGCAAATGCTTTTATACCTTCAATACTGTAGAAAATTGGAATATGCTGTTTCTCCTGTAATTTTTTTGAATCAAGGATGTTGTTGTATAATATACCGGAAACAGCTTCAATAAGTTCCCTTGGTTGAAAAGGTTTATGAAGTACAGCAGAAAAACCTGCTTTCAGGTAATGCTGCTGTTCGTTTGATTCTCCGGTAACAGCGATCGCCCGGATTTTCTTTGAATTCTTTTCTCTGAAATGATTAAGCAATTCGAAGCCATTCTTTCCAGGCATTTGGACATCTGTGACCAGCAAATCGAATGACTGCTGGTTGATGGCCTCCAGCGCCTCAGTTACCTTTGAATAAGAGGAAACTTTTAAATTAGCCTCTTTTAAAATATGGGTCGTTAATTCAAGCAAAAACTGGTCATCATCTACAACGAGTATCTTTTCTTTATTAAAATAAGATTTGTAGCCGTTTTTTTGAGAAGTGTCAATTTTGCTGTCAGATGATGGTACTTTTAAAACATGTTTTAATAAGGGCAATTCAACAATAAACCGGCTGCCTTTACCAATGCTGCTGTTAAAGCTAATGGTTCCATTTAGCAATTCAACGATACGTTTGGTAATTGTGAGCCCCAGGCCGGTACCTTCATATTGCTTTTTATTGTTAGCTGATATTCTTGCAAATTCTTCAAATATCATTTGTGAATTTTCCTTTGATATACCTATCCCTGAATCTTCAACCATTATTCGTAACCAATCGGTTTTTCCTTTAGATTTTAATTTTGACCCTGTTAATTTTACCATTCCTTTGTCGGTAAATTTAATGGCATTTGATAAGAGGTTGCTTAAAATCTGATGAATTCGTGTACCGTCCGTTAAATAGGTTGTGTCCGGAATCTTTTCAATATTTAGCTCCAGCAACAGGTTTTTATCCTTAGCCAAAGGATAAAAGCCTGTAGCAGCTTCTTCCATTAAACTTTTTAGATTTACCGGATTGTTTTCGATTGTCATTTTTCCGGTTTCGAGTCTTGCAAAGTCAAGCAAATCGGTGATAAGTCTGGATATATAATTCGTTGAATTTTCAATATTACTCAGGTATTGGATCCTAAGTTCAGGAGATTTTTCTTTTGAAGCCAGACTGGCAAATCCGGCTATAGAATTTAGAGGAGATTTAAGATCGTGAGTGATGCTTAACATCAGCTGTTCTTTACTTTTCAGCAGCGATTCGGAATATGCTTTTTCTTTTTCAAGATGTTGCCGGTAGTGCTGGCTTCGGGTTATATCTTTTAATATAAGAATAAGAAACCCTATAATTATAAGAAGTGCAGCTGCTCCCAATACGATGACAATATTGGTCATATTGCTTATATGGTCCTGCTGGATTGATACTTTCCGGAGAGAAAAGAGGATTTCTTCATTTTCAAGTCTGGAAATAATTTGCCTGATTTGAAGGGTAATAGTTTGTGCATTTTCCAGATTTTCCTGCTCCTTTTTTATTAACTGTTGTTCAAAAGCAACGCTTTCCTTCCTGATATCTTCAATAATGGAAGTTAATATTTGCTCCACAGAATCAGTTGGATTAAATGAATTGAAAATACTATCCACCTTGATAGATTGATTAACGATGACCTCCAGGGTCGAATCGGGTTCAGATGGAGGTGCAAAAACATTCACAAGCCTTTCGAAGAACCGTGCTTTTTTTTGCTTTGTGAACATACTGTCTTTACTTGTATTTATAGAGTTATAAATATTGAAAAGCTGATCAAGTGAATCTTTATTTTGGGTAAGTCTTACCATTGCACGTTCAAATAACTTCTCAGATGAAGCTGAATTTTTTATGTCATTCAGTTCTTTAAGATTTTCTCTTTTTTTGGTAAGGAGTTTTTGAATACTGTCAGTATGCATTGGTTGCGAAAGATTGCTTTCAATCGATCCAAGCAAATCAATTTGGGAGCTGATGGAATCAATTAATATATTATATTTCCGGTAATGCTCAGGATTTCCGGTTTGTAAATAGCTCCTTTCAAGCCCTTCAGCCTCATACAAACCAGTGAGAATTGAATTTGCGAGCAACATTTTATCACTCACCGGATTTATATCAATCTGGTTGGCGTATAAATCGAGTGTTTCATCATAAATAACCCACACTGTAACCGATGCGATAATAATGAGGGTGATATATCCCAGCAAGATATAAACTTTTACTGATTTTAAGAGCTTTGCCATTTAAATAAAAGTTACATTTATCAATAACGATTTACAGCGGTATAAGTTTTTAACAGGAGAAAAAATCAAATCTTGTTTTAAGTTTTTGAAAAAAAAGTTCTAAAAGGTTTGTTGTTAACTCAAAATTAGTACTTTTGCGTGCCGTTTTTCAGAGGTATTGATTGAAATTGCTACTGAAAAATTATGGTTGTTATTTAATTTTAACATACTTTTGCAGTCCAAAATTTTTGGAAATATATTAACAAGATAAAAAACAGGTATTTATGCCAACGATTCAACAGTTAGTTAGAAAAGGAAGACAAAGTAAGGTGGAAAAGAGCAAATCTCCGGCACTGGATTCATGTCCGCAACGTCGGGGTGTTTGTGTTCGTGTTTATACTACCACTCCAAAGAAACCGAACTCGGCTATGCGCAAAGTTGCCAGGGTAAGGCTTACCAATGGAAAAGAGGTGAATGCATACATACCGGGTGAAGGTCATAATTTGCAGGAGCACTCAATTGTACTCGTGCGAGGTGGAAGAGTAAAAGATCTTCCCGGAGTACGGTATCACCTGGTTCGTGGAGCACTCGACACTGCCGGTGTTGAAGGGCGATTGCAGCGCAGGTCAAAATATGGAGCTAAAAGACCGAAAAAATAGGTTGTTGTAATAATAATTATAAACTCGTTATTTTCACGTGGTTTGGTTGAGTAAGTGCATCTCTCAATAGTCTTCCGGAGATTTGCTGAAGACCGCCTAAGGGCAACCAATTAAAATAACACAATAAATGTTAAAATGAGAAAGACAAAACCAAAGAAGCGAATTCTTCTGCCGGACCCAAAGTTTCACGATACTCTGGTAACCCGGTTTGTCAATGATTTAATGAGAGACGGAAAAAAATCCGTGGCTTATACTATTTTTTACGATACTCTTGATAACGTAGAAAAAAGGGTAAAGGATGCAGAAGTGTCACCCCTTGAAATCTGGAAAAAAGCCCTCGAAAACATTACTCCTGCTGTGGAGGTAAAAAGCCGCCGTGTTGGTGGTGCTACTTTTCAGGTGCCGATGGAAATCAGGCAGGAAAGGAAAGTGGCAATCAGTATAAAAAACCTGATAATTTTTGCGCGTAAACGTGCAGGAAAATCGATGGCAGATAAACTTGCTGCTGAAATTGTTGCTGCATATAATAATGAAGGTGGAGCTTATAAGCGAAAAGAAGATACACATCGTATGGCAGAGGCCAATCGTGCATTCGCTCATTTCAGATTTTAGTTTAAGCCTGAAAATGGTAGATTAGAAAATGGTAAAATAGAATGGCTAAACAAGATCTAAGATATACAAGAAATATTGGAATTATGGCGCACATCGATGCGGGTAAAACCACTACGTCGGAACGTATTCTGTTTTATACAGGGTTAACACACCGGCTGGGTGAGGTCCACGATGGAGCTGCTACAATGGACTGGATGGAGCAGGAGCAGGAAAGAGGGATTACAATTACCTCAGCCGCTACTACTACCTTCTGGAAATACAATAATATCGAATATAAAATTAATATAATTGATACTCCCGGACACGTTGATTTTACAGTAGAAGTTGAACGATCACTCAGAGTACTTGACGGTACTGTTGCGTTGTTTTGTGCTGTTGGTGGGGTAGAGGCTCAATCGGAAACGGTTTGGCGTCAGGCTGAGAAATATGGAGTTCCCCGTATAGCCTTTATAAATAAAATGGACCGGCAAGGTGCCGATTTCTTTAATGTCTACAATGAAATAAAAGAAAAACTGGGTGCCAATCCCGTACCTCTGCAAATTCCTATTGGAGCAGAACAAAATTTCGAAGGAGTTATCGATTTAATTGAAATGAAGGCTGTACGCTGGTATGAAGATGAAACTTTAGGTACTAGTTACAGTCTTGAAGATATACCTGACGAATACAAGGAGCAAGCAGAAGAGTGGCGGGTAAAACTGCTGGAATCGGTAGCTGAGATTGATGATGCTTTGCTGGAACGTTATTTTGAAGATGCTGATTCCATCACCAAAGAAGAAATGCACGATGTGATTCGTAAGGCTACCATCGATGGAATTATTATTCCGATGATGTGTGGTTCGGCATTCAAGAATAAAGGTGTTCAGCGTTTGCTTGATGCTGTTTGTGCTTATCTTCCCAATCCAATCGATAAGGGGGATATTACAGGAAATAATCCTGTTATAAATAAAGAAGTAAAACGCACTGCTGATGTTGACGAACCATTGGCTGCATTGGCTTTTAAGATTGCCACCGATCCATTTGTAGGTCGTTTGGCTTATATGCGTGTTTATTCAGGTAAAATAGAAGCAGGATCACAGGTATTGAATACAAGGACGGGAAAAAAAGAGAGAATTTCGCGTTTGTATCAAATGCATTCGAACAAGCAAAATCCGAAGGATGTAATTGAAGCTGGTGATATCTGTGCGGCTGTTGGGTTTAAAGACATCCGGACCGGCGATACACTTTGTGATGTAAAACATCCAATCGAACTGGAGAGCATGGATTTTCCGGAGCCTGTTATAGGTATTGCTGTGGAACCAAAATCGCAGAATGATCTGGATAAGTTATCAAACGGGCTCTCAAAGCTCGCAGAAGAAGATCCTACATTTCAGGTAAATACTGATCCCGATTCAGGGCAAACTGTAATACGTGGTATGGGTGAACTGCACCTCGAAATTATAGTAGACCGGCTGAGAAGGGAATTTAAAGTAGAATGCAACCAGGGTGCACCCCAGGTGGCATATAAAGAAGCGATTAGTAAACCGGTTGAACTACGTGAAGTATTTAAAAAGCAAACAGGGGGTCGTGGAAAGTTTGCTGATATTGTAGTTCGGATTGAACCTTCAGAGGAAGGTGCACACGGCCTTGAATTTATCGATAAGGTTAAGGGTGGGAATATACCCAGGGAATATATACCTTCGGTACAGAAAGGGTTTGAGAATGCAATGACTAATGGGCCGCTGGCGGGTTTTCCGGTTGATAACCTTAAGGTAACCCTGCTTGATGGGTCATATCATGCAGTTGATTCCGATCAATTGTCATTCGAAATCTGTGCCCGCCAGGCATTTCGCCATGCAGCATCAAAGGCAGCACCAATACTGCTTGAGCCCATTATGAAACTGGAGATAGTAACTCCAGATGAATACATGGGTGATATTATTGGTGATTTGAACCGCCGCAGAGGCGATGTAACAGGGATGATGACCAAGGGTAATGCCCGTGTGATTCATGCCAGGGTACCCCTTGCCGAGCAATTTGGTTACGTTACTGTTTTACGGACGTTATCATCCGGCAGAGCTACCTCCTCAATGGAATTCAGCCACTATCAGGAAGTGCCACGATCGCTTGCTGAAAAAGTACTGGATAATGTACAGGGAAGAGTTGATTTATTATAAATAATTTTAACAGAGTTCTCATCATGAGCCAAAAGATCAGAATTAAGCTGAAATCGTACGATCACAATCTGGTCGACAAGTCGGCTGAGAAGATCGTTAAAACAGTAAAAACGACAGGAGCTGTGGTTAGTGGTCCCATACCGCTGCCTACTCATAAAAGGATTTATACTGTTTTGCGTTCGACCTTTGTAAATAAAAAATCAAGGGAACAGTTTGAATTGTCATCCTACAAGCGTTTGATCGACATTTACAGCTCAACAGCAAAAACAATTGACGCCTTAATGAAACTGGAATTACCCAGTGGCGTTGAAGTAGAAATTAAAGTTTGATAATTAAAATTAGTCGAAATGGCTGGTATTATTGGAAAAAAAATCGGAATGACATCCGTATTCAGTGTTGAGGGGAAAAACATCCCATGCACTGTGATTGAAGCCGGTCCCTGTGTCGTTACACAGGTTAAGACCAAGGAAAAAGAAGGCTACGATGCGTTGCAGCTTGCTTACGGCGATAAAAAAGAAAAAAGAGCCACCAAAGCGGAGTTCGGACACTTTAAAAAAGCTGGAATTACACCTAAACGTGAGGTAGTAGAGTTTAAAAACACGTATCAGGAAGCATATAACCTGGGCGATGCTATTACCGTTGACATTTTCCATGAATTGGATTATGTGGATGTAGTTGGCATTTCTAAAGGTAAAGGTTTTCAGGGGGTTGTTAAGCGTCACAATTTTCGTGGGGTAGGAGATCAGACCCACGGGCAACACAACCGGTTAAGAGCACCTGGTTCTGTTGGAGCATCTTCATGGCCAAGCCGCGTATTTAAAGGGATGCGAATGGCTGGAAGAACTGGTAATGATACTGTGACAATTGAAAACCTGATGGTTATGAAGGTTATTCCTGAGAAAAATCTGTTAGTGGTGAAAGGTTCAGTACCTGGAGCCAAAGGTTCATATTTAATAATTAGGAAGCAATGGAACTAAGTGTACTGAATATACAAGGAAAAGAAACCGGAAGGAAAATTACATTAAGTGATTTGATTTTTGGAGTTGAGCCAAATGACCATGCCATTTATCTCGATGTAAAACAATATTTGGCCAATAAACGTCAGGGAACTCACAAGACAAAGGAACGTGCCGAGATTGCAGGAAGTACCCGTAAGATTAAAAAGCAAAAGGGAACAGGTACTGCAAGGGCAGGTAGCATTAAATCACCTGTTTTTCGAGGAGGAGGTACAGTTTTTGGTCCCCGACCAAGAAGTTATGATTTTAAGCTTAATAAAAAAGTGAAACAACTGGCTCGAAAATCAGCATTAACATATAAGGCCAGGGAGAATGAAATTCTGATAATGGAAGACTTCAATTTGGAAGCTCCTAAAACGAAGGAAATAGTGAATATTAAAAACAATCTTCAAATTGCTGATAAAAAGTCACTTTTCGTTTTACCAGCCGAAAATAATAATATATATTTGTCGTCCAGAAATTTACAGGATGTTTCGGTTGTAATTGCTTCAGAATTAAACACATATCAAATTCTTAACGCAAAATCAATTGTTCTTCTCGAAGGTTCGGTGAAGAAAATAGAAGAAGCATTTAAACTTTAAGGCGAATTAAGCATGGATATTTTAATAAAACCATTGGTAACCGAAAAAATGAATGAGCAGGCCGAACGGTATAACCGTTATGGGTTTGTTGTTTCCAAAACGGCTACAAAGCCTGAAATAAAAAAGGCAGTTGAAAGCCTGTATAATGTTTCGGTAAATTCAGTCAATACCATGGTATATGGTGGGAAAGTGAAATCGAGGTATACCAAATCCGGAGTTATTACCGGAAAAACAGCTGCTTATAAAAAAGCCGTTGTTACGTTGGCCGAAGGAGATAGTATAGATTTTTACAGTAATATTTAATAATAAAAATGGCAGTAAGAAAAATAAAACCAGTAACTCCGGGTCAGAGGCATAAGATTATTGGTGCCTTTGATACCATTACTGCATCTACACCTGAAAAATCATTGTTGGAGCCCCTGCGGAAAACTGGCGGTAGGAATAACCAGGGCCGCATGACAATGAGGTATAGAGGTGGGGGACACAAACGCAAATACCGTATTATTGATTTTAAGCGCGATAAAGATGGTATTGCTGCTGTTGTCGATTCCATTCAGTATGATCCAAACCGTTCGGCCCGAATCGCTCTTCTTACCTACGAAGATGGCGAAAAAAGGTACATTGTTTCTCCCAACGGGTTGCAAGTTGGGCAAACAGTCAAGAGCGGACCAGGTATTGAACCTGAAATTGGAAATACACTCCCATTAGCCGATATACCTCTTGGAACACTTGTTCACAACATTGAACTCCGTCCGGGTCAGGGCGGAATGATGGCACGTAGTGCAGGCACTTATGCGCAATTAACCTCTCGTGAAGGCAGGTATGCAATTCTAAAATTGCCTTCAGGCGAATCTCGTATGGTTCTTACATCCTGCAGAGCTACTGTTGGAACAGTTGGAAATACTGAACACAACCTGGAACGTTCGGGTAAAGCCGGCCGCTCAAGGTG
>JAWLGR010000026.1:0-65429 GCA_041684965.1 Mariniphaga sp. | reverse complement strand
CGCCGAATGCCGTCGCCAATGATGACCGCCACCTCGTAGGCGTAGGCGGGGTCGTACGCCAACAGGTTCGGCACCGGCAGAGCCAGCAGGTGGCTGTGTCCATCCTGATGCTGCAGTCCTTCCCCGGCAAGGGTGGTACGGCCGGAGGTTCCGCCAATCAGGAATCCTTTTGCCCGGGCATCAGCAGCAGCCCACATTAAATCGCCTGTACGCTGGAAACCGAACATTGAATAAAATATATAAAAAGGAATGCAGTTAATCTTGTGTGTAGTGCCTGCAGTACCGGCTGCGATGAATGACGACATTGAACCTGCTTCAGTTATGCCTTCCTCGAGAATTGCTCCATCTTTTGCTTCCTTATAATACAACAGGCTCTCCCTGTCAACAGGTTCATACAGCTGCCCACGGTGGGCATAAATACCCACTTGCCTGAATAAGGCATCCATACCAAAAGTACGTGATTCATCAGGAACAATTGGCACTACCAGTTTTCCAACATTATTATCTTTGAGCATATTGGACATTATCTGAACTACCGACATAGTAGTTGCCACTTCACGGTTTCCCGAACCTTTAAATAAATCATCAAAAACTTTATCATCCGGCATATCAAACGGAGGTTTTTCATTATCCCTGACAGGCAAATACCCACCTAATTCTTTTCTTCTTTTTTTTAAATAACTAATTTCCTCACTGTTTTCATCTGGTTTAAAAAATGGGGCAGTTGCGAATTCCTCGTCTGAAACCGGGATATTAAACCTATCGCGGAAATGCCTCAGTTCCTCCTCGTTCAATTTCTTTTGCTGGTGGGTTACATTTCTTCCCTCTCCAGCTTCCCCCAATCCATAACCTTTGATTGTTTCGGCCAAAATTACATAGGGAGCGCCCCGGCTTTCCTGGGCCATCTTGTATGCATTGTATACTTTCACTGAATCGTGTCCACCACGTCGGAGTTTCTCGAGTTCCTCATCACTCATATTTTCCACCATTGCATGCAGCTCATCGTACTTCCCAAAAAATTCCCGGCGTATGTAATCACCATCGGCAATTGAATATTTCTGCCGTTCACCGTCAACCATTTCACCCAATCGCTTTTTGAGGATGCCATTTTTATCTTTTTCAAGAAGAGGGTCCCAGTTTTCGCCCAATATCACTTTAATTACTATCCATCCAGCCCCTCTGAATGCAGCTTCAAGTTCCTGTATAATGGAACTGTTTCCCCTTACCGGCCCATCAAGCCGCTGCAGATTACAGTTTATTACGAATATCAGATTATCAAGCTCTTCACGTGCTGCAAGAGTAATTGCACCCATAGATTCAGGTTCATCCATTTCGCCATCGCCCAGGAAAGCCCATACTTTTTGATTCGGGGCATCTAACAATCCCCGGTCCTGAAGGTATTTATTGAAGCGTGCCTGGTAAATAGCCATAATAGGAGATAATCCCATTGAAACTGTTGGAAACTTCCAGTAATCGTCCATTAATCGTGGATGAGGATAAGACGAAAGACCACCTTCAGCAGAGAGTTCTCTCCGAAAGTTTTCAAGCATTTTTTGAGAAAATCTTCCTTCCAGAAAAGATCTGGCATATATTCCGGGTGCTGCGTGACCCTGGTAATAAACCAAATCGGCTGGTGAATCTCCATCAGGTCCTTTAAAAAAATGATTAAAGCCTACTTCATATAAAGTTGCTGCAGATGCGTAAGTTGAAATATGTCCGCCAATACCATCTTCTTTTTTATTCGCCTGCACCACCATGGCCATTGCATTCCACCTGATCAGGCTTTTTATTTTACGTTCAATCTCTCTGTCACCGGGATATTCAGCTTGTCTTGAAACAGGTATCGTGTTTATATAAGGAGTATTTACCTGGGGCTTTAAAAGAACTCCTTTTTCAGCAGCCCTGTCCCTTAGCAGTCCAATTATTTCTTCAACACGTTTTGCATCTGCATTTTTTATAATGTAATCAATGGAATCGAGCCACTCCTGGTTCTCTATTTCTTTTATTCTATTCTTTTCAGACATTTGGTTTCTATTATAAATGATAAATGTTTTGAATTCAACGCGATTAAGTTGAGGCAAGAGTTATACCATTTGCAGCAAAATTCCTTTAAAGCTGCTGCAACATGAATAATCAGGCTGAAAGTTAGTGCAAGCCTTACGCACAGGAACAACCAATATGTTTTGGTTTGTGGAATTGTCAAGAATAACTGAGGAAATATTTCCCCAATGATGACAGAAGAAAACTGAATCAGAACCGGCTAAAACAGGCTATGCAAACAGCTTAATACAAAATAGTATATTGTTCCTGATAAAACCTTTACCAGTAGCAGCCGGATAAAAGATATAGAAACGTCCGGCAAGTTGAGTATCTTTCTCAAGAGGTTCATCATTTTTTTCCACTGGTAAAGATTCACCGGTAAGCGGGGATTCGTCTACTTTTAATTCAGTACAAGAAAATATACGGGCATCCGCCGGATCAACATCACCTGCTTCCAGTTGAATTACATCACCGGGAACTATTTCAGCAGCATCCACTTTAACCGTCTCTGTGTTCCTAATAACTTTAGTTTCAAACCTGTTAAGCTTTTTTAAGGCTTTAATTGACGTTCGTGTCTGGAACTTCATCCAAAATCCAATTGCTGTATTAAGTATAATTACAATAATAATAGCAATGGCTTCAGGTAGATCACCAAAAGAAAAAGAAATAACAGTGACACCAACCAGTAAATAAATTATAGGATTATTCACCTGGTCACGAAACAACCAAAACAAGCATTACTGTTCTTTACCTTCAATTACATTTGCACCCTACTTTTTTCGGTGCTCTTGAACCTCTGCATCTGTAAGCCCATCCTTGCTGGAATTCAGATTAGAGAAAACCTCATCAGCAGAAAGCTGATGAGGAATTATACTATTTTCGCTAACCATACAATAACTGATTGCAAGAAAAACTCATAGCTTCCATGCAACAAATTCCAAAATACACTTCAGCTAACAGTTTCGTCGTAAATTATTAAATTATTTGGTATCCAGGGGATTCTTAAAATCAACCGAACGTTCACGACGTCTTAATTTAGAAGATCGGGTGAGTGAGCCGGCCTTTGAAAAAGATTCTTCAAAAGAACTAAAACTTTTGTAAATATTTTTTTCGAGTTCAGGCATCCGCTTCACATCCGAACCATCTGAAGTTTCTATTTCATTAAATTGAACAATTATATTATCCCGGATTGATTCCAATTCAACAATTACATCCTGCAATAACACGCTCTGATCGTTCAATTCATCAAGTCTTTTCTTTAATTCAATTATCCTGGAATTTACATCAGCTAATTTTTTACTGAGTTCAATTTTCAATTCATCTGTTTTCATGTCTTATATTTTTTACTTCATCATAACTGTTCGAATTATATGCCACATTTACTTTGCCACACAGGAATTAGTACCATAATAGGTTTTGCTCCAGCAAAAACACTGGATTGTGGTAACGATTAGTATTAAACCAGAACATTGCCTGTAGAATGGCTACACAAAATATGCGTAGATAATCCACATTGATACCTGAACTATAAGCAAAAAAAATAGTAATTATACTGTAAACAGTGGATTATGAATCATGCTCATTGAAATTGGTATGTTTTTTTCAGATGAAAATTTGAATTAATACAAGATAAAGGAATCATGGATAATTTGAAATTTGACTTAAGCGAACGAACATGCACCCCTTGCACAGGAAAAGAAGAACCCTTGAAAAAAGATGAAATTACCAGTTTACTCTCCAAGGTCAAAAATGGATGGCAGGTAGTTGATGACAAAAAATTAAGAAATAATTATCCATTTGAAAATTTTAAAAAAGGGATGGTATTTGTCCAGAATATTGCAGTACTAGCCGAACAAGAGCAGCATCATCCCGATATTTGCATTCATTATAGCAATGTGGAGGTTGAGTTGACGACGCATGCCATTGGAGGATTATCAGAAAACGATTTTATTATGGCAGCTAAAATAGACAATTTGTAACAACAAAATTTTAAATAATAAGCAGTGCAATTTTTAATTGCAGAGAGGAAAGGTAGCATTTCTTACAATGGGCGGCAGAGGTCGCCCATTTCTTTTTCTCAATTGCTAACTATTGCATCAGATGGAAAAAACTAAATTTGCATTAAAAACTTTATGCGTATCGATATCATTACTGTTTTGCCCGAAATCCTGGAGAGTCCGCTAAATCATTCTATAATAAAGCGTGCACGGGGAAAAAAAATTGTAGAAATATATCTGCATAACTTGCGTGACTTTTCAGATGATAAACATCGAAAAGTTGATGACTATTCATTCAGTAAGGGAGCAGGAATGGTTATGGCAATCCAGCCGATAGCAAAAGCCATTGAGAAGCTTAAAAGTGAACGCAGTTACGATGAAATCATTTTTACTACCCCTGATGGTCAGTTATTTAATCAGAAGGAGGCAAACATTCTATCACTCAGAAAAAACATTATCATATTGTGCGGACATTATAAAGGGGTCGATCAGCGGGTGCGCGATTTTTATATTACGAAGGAAATTTCGATTGGCAACTACGTACTAACTGGAGGAGAACTTGCAGCTGCAATCATTACCGACAGTGTTGTACGATTGCTTCCCGGAGTGCTTTCAGATGAAACCTCTGCCCTCTCCGATTCTTTCCAGGATAATCTCCTTAGTCCTCCAGTTTACACAAGACCTGCAATATATAAAGGCATGAAAGTACCTGAAATTTTGCTTAGTGGAAACGATAAATTAATTGATGAATGGAAACACCAGCAAGCATTGGAGCGTACTAAAAGGCTTCGGCCTGATTTATACAAAAATTTTCTGGAAGATTCGGATTAATATTTCTGACAAATTTTATTGTACGCACAATATTGACAATATTTATTAAGTGGAGTCTGGGAATAAAAATTATCATGCGAAAAAATCTCTGAAATTAATTCCTTAAGCAAACCGGAAAATTCCATTTCAACATCCTGAAAAATTAAATTTGCCTTGTTCCATTTCAACTCAGGAGAGAATTTTTCTTCAAATAACCTGCGCAGGCTATAAACAGCAGGCTGCAATACTGTCGGGGCACCAAAATTTTCCTTGTAAACCATGCAATAAATCAATGCCTGAAGAATTTCCTTTTTCTGTTTTGGGGTATCCTTTTCAAATAATTCTCCCAATTCATTCAGTGAAAACGATTCTACATTCCCGGTTTTGTAATCAATAATCCGCAGATTTCCATTTACCTTATCTATTCGATCGATAACACCCCCCACATATATTGTTTCCATTCTGCCATTAACTAACACTGAAAGCGGAGCTGTCAATCTTTCTTCCAGCAATATCAATTCAAACGGCACCAGGTTCATGTCAATTTCGATGAGCCGTTGCAAAAAGATCTTTATATTCTCGAAAATCAGAACTGTTTTTCCATCCAGGATGATTTTTCCCGGATTAGGCTGTCTGAAATAATGTTTTCCAATGGCCCTTGTGATTTCATTTTCTATCAGCACCTTGTTGTTTTTTATCCTTTCCAGGTCAGCTCGTTCAATAGTTTTTCCAATGAGTGGTTTATACAACCGTTCAATGGTTTCATGAAAAATACGACCAAAAACGGGGCTGTCAATTTCATCTTTCATCTCCTCCGGTTCATCAAGTTGTAGAATATAGCGAAAATAAAACCGAAGCCTGCATTGCAACCACATGTTAATAGCTGTTGGTGATAGCGGCACCTCTCTGGAATTTCTTTCAAGCAACTTTGCTGTTTTTGCTGCAGAACCAATAACTGATATTGAAGCTACAGGTTCATTTGTGAATTGAAAATCAAGAGTTGATTTTTTTACTTTTTGGGCTGAATCATAAAGTAACTGATATCCATACCGGCTCAATTCACCAGTATTTATCCCCTCCTTCAATGTACTGTAGGTAGCCGAAATATTTTTTGCCCGCTGTACAAGCCGGAGAAAGTAATAGGCATACATAGCATTTTGTTCATCTGCCCCAGGCAATCCAAATCCTTTCCGCAGATTATAAGGGATAAAGGAAGGAGCAGTATAAGTCCGGGGCCATTTGTTTTCATTAAGACCCAAAATTATTAAATTATCAAAATCAAGGCAGCGGGTTTCCAGTATCCCCATCACTTGCATCCCATAGACAGGCTCCCCCTCAAAAGCTACTATTGACTGGCCTGCATATTGGCTGAATAACCTAAAATACACCTGTTCACTTATCTCTCTGCTCTGCTCTTTCTGCACATCAAGAATTATCTTCCCGATTTTCTCCACCGACTGAAAAAGTGTATGAATAAGTTCGGGTAATAACTGATTAGCAGGTTCCGAGGCTCTAACGAGTTTATATAATTCTCCCAAAACATCAAGAAAATAGCGGCTGTATTCATTCACATTTTCAGGAAGAGAAAATAAAAGCTGGTGCATCGGTGAAAAATCAATTTCATTCAATTTGATGTTTATCCTGTTGTATTTCCTTATTTTTTCTAAAAATTCCTTGTTTTGTTCTGGTGCAATTTTAATTAACATCTGATGGTTTAATATATCGGTAACAAATCGATGGTATACCACAACCTGCCCCTCTTTATCCGTACGGTGGTTTTTTAACAGATTTACCAGTAAAAGCAGAAATCCATACACCATTGAATTCTTCACCGGATACCCCATTGTTACATTAATAGCTTTAATATCTTCGGGTATCGCTCCCAGTGCGGGAAATAATAACGATTCATCGGCCAGCACAATTGCACAATTATCAAATTCGCGCCTTATTTCACTACCATTATCCTGCAAAAACCTGGGAATTTCCTGTGCCTGCCCATAATTTGAGGGAACTGCCACCAGTCGTATATTTTTATTCTTCAAAAAGCAGTTTGCATTAAATTTAAAATCTACGGGTGGCGGAAAGAGTTTCAGATTATCCCGAAGAAAATTCCCTGCTTCATTTACAGAATCTTCCAAATAAAAATTATCGTAATCCCAAAGAAAATCTGCCTGATGCTTAATTGATTTAAAAATTAACTTCTCGCAATTGTTCATTGCATTTAAGCCAACAATATAATATTTGGAATATTCCAGGTCAGGGGCACCTGCGAGAAATTTCTCAGCCACCTGCCGGTAAATCATTCCCGGGTAAGCAATTCCACTTTCTTCCAATTGAGCTTTAAATTCAGTATATATTTTATGCAAAGAACTCCAAATGGAAATAAAGTTTTGATGATGCATTTTTTTTCCTGTAGCTGGTATGCTTCCCCAAAAATAGGAAATGGCTTCTTTCTGTTCCGGAGTCAGGTAATCAAAAAGTTGATCAACTTCCTTTAAATCCGAAACGTTTGTAAACAAATCCTTCGCATCGGTAAGGTATCGATCAATATCATTAAAATCGGATAAAAGCACTTCTCCCCAAAAATAAAAATCATCAAACCCTTCATTGGTGGTTGTGTGCTTTATAAAAATCCCGTATAATTCCGAAATAAGCAAAAGCTTTTCCCCCTGCTGCAGATCTGAAAATCCTGAAATGAACTCATTTACAGTGGTAACTTTCGGGCCAATTACCGGCAATGTTAACTGTTTTTGCAGGTATGCGTTAAAAAAAGCACCGGCTCTCCTGTTTGGAAAAACCACACACACCTCATGAAGGCTGTCGGGATGATTCTTATAAATATATTCAGCACAGCGGTATAGAAACCTTTCCATCTAATAGAAAATTTTTGCCTAAGATAAAGAATGGTCAGCAGAATAAAAATTCATCCGACCACGGCTCTTCTGTTAAAACCAATTTAAGAAATGAAACCCAGTTCTATCAGGCTTATAGCAACAATCGGTGTTTTCATTCTGAAAAGAAAAATACAAACTCTTCCCTGCATCATAAGTAACCTGAAATTGCTGGTTTCATTTTTTTTCCTGAATTTTGGAACCTTGAATAATTAATCTATAATGAAACAACTACTCGTTAATAATCGTATTTTTCTTTTACCCTATGTTTTCTTTATTATAATTTTTGTAATTTTTTCCTTATTGTATACAAAAATTGAAATGCATATCTGGGCAAACCAGATTCACTCCCCATTTCTTGATAATTTTTTCAAATATGCCACACATTTAGGAGATGGAACGGCTATTGCTGTTCTTACTTTAATATTGGTATTTGTAAAATACAGATATGCAATTGCATTCCTGGCTGGCAGCCTTATAACATCAGGTATCGTCCACCTTTTTAAAAGATTGCTGTTGGAGGAAATGTACCGTCCGACAAAATACTTTGAATTGTTTGAATCACACAAGCTTTACCTTGTTGAAGGGGTTACACTCCGCAGTCTCCAGACTTTTCCTTCAGGACATACCTCCACTGCATTCAATGTGTTCCTGATGCTGGCGATGATAACTAAAAACCAATACCTTAAGTTCGGGTATTTTATCCTGGCGCTGGTGGTTGCCTATTCCAGGGTTTATCTTTCCCAACACTTTTTCATTGACATTGTTGCCGGTTCCCTGATTGCCACTGTTGCCATGCTCCTTGTATACTTTCAGGCACAAACCTGGAACAAAAAATGGTTGGAATCATCAGTATTAACGAAAGTCAACTTATAAAAATGACTGAAAAAATAAATCGTGCCAATCCACAAATCATTCGGTTTTTAATTGCTGCCATTGCTGCTATACTTTTTATTCCTTTCCTTGGAGGAGTGCATTTATTCGACTGGGACGAAATTAACTTCGCTGAATCCGCACGTGAAATGATTGTTACTGGAGATTACCTTACCGTGCAGATTAATTACCAGCCATTTTGGGAAAAGCCTCCCCTTTTCATCTGGCTACAGGTGATTTCAATGAAAGTATTTGGAATCAATGAATTCGCTGCACGTTTTCCCAACGCTGTATGCGGAATAATTACCTTACTGGTATTATTTAACATTGGACGAAAAATCCGTAACAATCTCTTTGGTTTACTATGGGTAATGGCTTATGCCGGTTCAGTCCTGCCTTTTTTCTATTTTAAGTCAGGAATTATTGACCCCTGGTTTAATCTCTTTATCTTTCTGGGAGTATATCATCTTATTCTATATTCCGATTTGAACAATCAGAAAAAAACTCAAAATGTAACACTTTCTGCAACTTTTACAGGGCTTGCTGTTTTAACCAAAGGACCTGTAGGTTTTTTACTGGTGGCATTGACCGCTGGTATTTATCTGCTTTGGATAAAATTCAAAATAAAAGTAAAAGCAACCGATGTTCTTGTATTTCTTGTAACATTAGCACTGGTTGGCGGTTCATGGTTTATCATGCAGATTTTATCAGGTAATCTGGATACAGTTGTGGAATTTGCAGTTTACCAGGTCAGGCTGTTTCAAACCCAGGATGCCGGTCACGGAGGTTTTTTCGGTTATCACTTTGTCGTGCTGTTATTAGGTGTTTTTCCTTCTTCAATACTTGCACTAAAGGCATTTGGGAAAGAACCCGAAGACGAGCATTTTTACAAACTCATGAAATTGTGGATGGTTATATTGTTTTGGGTGGTCCTCATTCTTTTTTCAATTGTTAAAACCAAAATAGTTCATTATTCATCCCTTGCCTATTTCCCTCTTACATTTTTGGCAGCCTCATTTGTTTACTGTGCACACCTGCAACAGATAAAATGGAACAGGTGGATTTCTGCTGCCATAATTACTCTCGCTACGTTGATTGCCCTGCCTGTGATACTGTTGCAATTTGTAGAAAAATTTAAATATAGGATAATCGATGCCAATCTTATAGACGATGCTTTCACGGTTGAAAATCTAAAAGCTGAAGCAAACTGGACCGGATTGGAATTCCTGCCAGGAGCCCTGTTTCTGCTGGTTATTATCTATATTTTCATAAAAACTAAAAAAACGGAACCTCTGAAAAGAGCCTTTTCTATCTGGACTGCCAATATAATCTTTGTATTACTGGTAATACTGTTTCTTGTTCCTAAAATCGAAAAATATTCTCAAAATGCACTCATTGAATTCCTTAAATCCAAATCAGAAAAAGATGCATATATTAAAAACCTTCATTTCAAATCGTATGCTACCTGGTTTTATGGAAAAACACAACCTCCTGCCAATGAAAAATATTACGATCACGAATGGCTTTTAACAGGCGACATTGATAAAGATGTGTATTTTGTTACAAAAATCCATCGCGCCCATCACATGGAAAAATATGAAGATGTGCAAGAAACCGGCAGAAAAAACGGTTTTGTGTTTTATCTCCGGGAGGCAGAAAAAGATTCTAAACCTTAATTGATAAATTTCCGGTAATAATCTGCTTTCTCTTTATCGTTAAACCTTACATGGATATTATTCATGTAAACAGCATATTCCTGCCTGTCATCAGGATTGACTTCCCACAGTTTTTCAAAATACTCAAGTGCTTTCCTGAAATCAACCGATGCCGCTTTTAATCCCCGCAGCAGTGTCTGATAATTACCTGTTGTGGGCCTGTCCTGGTAATTTTTCATTTCTCTCTGATAACGCTCTTCTCCTTTCTCATAATTCTTCTGAGCCTGCCATTCAAGGGCATCCACATGCTCCGGTGCTATTTTCAGCAGCTCAATACTCACAGAATCGGCTGTGGCATCATTCCCCAATTGCTTATTCAGGGTAAAATAACGGTCCAGAAACTGTTCTGTTCTTTTTTGTGTGTCGGGAACTTCACTCCAGGCTTCCATTGCTTTTTCAGGTTGATTGGTTGTATAATAGATGGAAAACAAGCGTGCGTTTACATCCGGATTTGCCTCCGGACTCCTTTCTCTGAATTCCTGAATTGCTGTAAGCTCTTTGGAAATATTTCCCTGGTGCCGGTATATTTGAGCCAGTGTAAGATACATTGAATGATCTTCGTAACCACTATGAATTGCCTGGTCAAACCATTTCAGTGCCTGATTAACATCAGCTGCCTGGTAGGCTGTTTGTGCTGCCTGTGCATATACGGAACCTTCCGGTTCACTGCCTGCGGGTAACTGCTCAAAATACGCTTTCCATGCTTCCGTAGCGATAACATAATCACCTGCTTCTTCAGCAGTTTCTGCACTCTGCCTGTAATCAACAACGGTTACTGCTGTTTTGCATCCGATTGCAATAAATAAAGCAACCGTAACAACAAAAAATATATTTTTATTACTCATTTTCTCTTTTTTCATTAATAAAACAAAAAAAATACCACATTTAAAAATTATAGCTTAATCAATAACGGGCAATTGCGCAATTCACTCCCTTTCATGAAAAAATCAATGCAACCAGGAACCAGTATCTTAATGATTTAATCACAAGTAAGATATTCTTACATATAACACTCCAACCCCTGGAAAAAGTTTTTGAAAAGCACAATTGACATGCAGGTCATTTCGGTTATTGGTAAAAAATCGCAGAAGCAGGTGATGAAGGTGGTTTAATAAATAATTTATGCAGGTTTTACTGGAAAAGTCCGTGATATCAGTTTCAGATAAAATATAATATCAACCTAAACCAGGACGACTAATCAACCGGAAAATATTCCTTTAACTTTGAATAGAGCAGTTCAAAAGTTTTGTCACGATCAACATCATAACACCGCAACACTTTACCGTTTGTTTTATAAAAGTTGTAATCCATATAAGTAGTTACCGTCGGACAGGGCACCTCCTCCCATTTACCTAAATCGGGATCAATTAAAACCGCAATATCCCCAAGGTCGAAATAACCTTTTACCGGACTTCTGTAATAGGCACTTTTCAGCCTGTAATTATATAGGTATTCTCCCAAAGCTCCGTAGGGTTTTATAAATTTCTCCGACTCCTCAAGTGGCCCTGCACTTAAATGGGTGCCTGTGTCAAAAAGAACAAGCGGAAAAGGTGCATGAAACATCATACGTGAAGCATGCATGTCGCCCTTAATATTGTAATTGTGTGCTCTGTAGGGCCATGTATTTTCGGTACGGGCATGCCAGAACATAATCACTTTGTCTTTAATTTCTGGTTCTGTTAAATAAGCAGATGCAAGGTCTGTTGGCGAGCCCAGTCCAACTACCCACAGTGGGTTTTCAGAACTACCTGCCATTGCACGTTCTACAATAAAATCAATACCTGGGGAACTTCCAGGTGCAAATTCATACTGCATTGGATGAGAACCCGGGAATACCGGATACTTTCCCTTCATGCCTGCTTTCTCCATGATCGTTTGTATTTCATCAACCGACAAAGCAATACTTTTGGGGCCAATCCCACTGTGTGTATGATCGTAATTACTCCCAACAAATCCTTCTATGTCAAATCGCTCAGGATGCATTAATGCCAGCGCAATGGCCCATACATCATCAATCTCATTTGTAGCATCACTGACTATTATTATCCTGATGCGTTCATGTTTAGGTGGAATTTCAGGTACAATCTTCTTTTCTCCAAAGTATATCCGGCTTTGCCCTATTAATTCAAAAGAAATTAAAATAAAACAAAAAAGAGCTGCAGGTTTTAATATTCCCAATGGCATCACAAGTATGTTTAAAATTGTTTATCAGATCAAAAGGTTAAATATAAAACTAAACCTGATAAAAAATTATTAGTATTCTGTTTTCCATCTCTTTTCTCAAATAAAATTGCATTCATTTCTTTTAGAATCATTCCGGATTAAAAGATTCACTGCATATTCAAATTATTTTATTGTCCGCAATAATTAAATTTGTCCTTTATCAACAGAAACATCGCATTATGGAAACCAACCGAAGAGAATTTATTCAAAAACTCAGTATAGCCTGCGGAAGCATATTATTTTTGCCTGCCTGTGCCGGTTACGATTCTCCCTGGAGGTTTTTCAGTGAAGTGGAATCACGTACCATCATTGCTTTTGCAGAGCAAATAATACCTGCCGACAAAGATCCCGGGGCTACCGATGCACGAGTCATTAATTTTATTGACAAACAACTGACTGGTCCGTATCAGCGATTTCAGGAAGTTTACCGAAAAGGCATTCCGGCAATTGAAAATTCTTCTGTCAGGATATTGCGTAAACCATTCTATGAACTGGATTGGGATGAACAAACACATTTCATGGAGCAAATGGAATCGGGAAATCTTCCTGAAGAATACTGGCAGGATACAGACCAGCGAAGTTTCTTTAATATGTTGCTCGATCACTCCATGCAGGGCTTCTACGGTTCACCGCGTCACGGCGGAAATAAGAACTACTTAAGTTATAAAATGATGCAGCTTGATTATCCCCATGTACTGGGTCAAAACCGATACAACTCCAAATGTACCACTGCCAAATTGATGAACAGATGAAAAATAAACATGTAAATGCAATTGTAGTAGGCGCCGGAGCAGGTGGTGGCATTGTAGCAAAAGAACTGGCTATGGCAGGTCTGTCGGTTGTACTGTTTGAACGTGGAGGATGGACTACCTATGATGATCACGATGATGATGAATTAATTTCCCAGCGCACAACTGTTTTGGGAAATGCATTTGGCCCCGATAATAAGCGACACCGGCGGGTAGTTGTAGAGAGTGATGGCTCCACAAGAATTGTACTTCCCAATGAAGGGGGATACAGCAACAATGCTGCATGTGTTGGCTCCGGAACCGTTAGTTATGGAGCCATGGCATGGAGGTTCATGGAAAAAGATTTCAAAATGAAATCCACATATGGGCATTTGGAAGGCTCTACTCTGGACGACTGGCCCATTAGCTATTTTGATCTGGAACCATTTTATGAAAAAGCGGAATGGGAAATTGGTGTTTCAGGGTTAAGCGGTGCTAACCCTTTTGAAGCACCACGTAAAAAGCCATTTCCGATGCCACCGTTTGATTACAACCGTTCGGCATGGGTTCTTTACGATGCAGCCAAACGAATGGGGCTATCGCCGTTTCCCATCCCAATGCTCCGAAACTCGGTGAGATACGGTGGAAGGCCTGCATGTTACCGGATGCGGAGTTGTGTAGGTTTTGCCTGTCCGGTAAATGCAAAAAATGGCACTCATAATACGGTTATCCCCACAGCTCTCGAAACAGGCAACTGCGAATTACGAACCCATTGCCAGGCAGCAGAAATTATGATTGATGACAAAGGCAGGGCAACAGGGATAAAGTACTTCGATGAAAAAAACAAAGGCAGGATACAAACTGCAGATATAGTGGTACTGTCTGCTGCAGCAATTGAAACTGCACGACTGCTTCTTAATTCAAAATCGAAGCTGTTCCCTTACGGCGCAGGTAATAACAACGACTGGGTTGGCCGCAACCTCCAGGGACATGCCTATACCGGGGCTCACGGACTGGTAAAGGATGATCTGTATGACGATGTGGGCCCGGGAGCAACTTTGGCAATTGCTGATTTCAACCACAATAATGAGGGAATAATTGGTGGGGGTGTATTGTGCACTGAATTTACAGCAATGCCCTACCTCTTTTCAAAAATGAGGCCACCCGGTGCGAAACGCTGGGGAGCAGAACATAAAGAATATCAGCGCAGTAAATACAAAAAACTTATCCGGCTGCATGGCCCCTTCCAGGAAATGCCCAATTTTGAATCCCGGGTGACCATCGACCCAAAGGTGAAAGACCACTGGGGCATACCCGTGCCACGGCTTTCAGGTTTCAGACACAGCTACGACCCAACGGGTTGTCAGTTCATGTCCGACCGTGCAGAAGAAGTTCTTAAAGAAGCCGGTGCATACCATACCTGGCAAAGTGTTGGCGGGCGTGGCCGCGGCGGAGGCCAGCATCAGGCAGGTACTACCCGCATGGGAAACGATCCTAAAACTTCTGTTACCAATAAATTTGGACAGGTTCACGATATCGACAACCTTTTTGTTGCCGACGGAAGCCTTTGTGTTACCAACGGTGGCTTTAATCCGGCACTTACAATTATGGCGCTGGGTTATTACGTGAGCAATTACATCGTGAGTAACTGGAACAGCACAAAATTTAAATCCTAAAATTATGACATCCGGATTCTATAAAAATACGATTCGCACATTAATTGGGTTAATCATCCTTGTGGTTCTTTTTGGCATTTCCTATACGGCATGGAACGCTGCCAGCCCGGAACGCTCCTGTGCAAGTTGTCATGAAATAAGTCCGTCGCATACAACGTGGTCAGCTTCGGCCCACCGCAACATTTCATGCTTTAAATGCCATGGAACTGCACTCGAAAATGGATGGCATAGTTTTTCAGAAAAAGCAAATATGGTGGTGCGGCATATCCAAAATAAACCACACCCTGACGATATCAGGATGACGGAAGCACAGATGCTTGAAACCATGGACCGATGTATCAGCTGCCACCAGAAAGAACATGCCAACTGGCTGTCAGGTGGCCATTCTGCCACATATGCCGACATCCTTCTGCACAAGGAACATAATGAAACCGAACAACTCAATTTCGATTGCCTGCGATGTCATGGAATGTTTAATGAAGGTACTATCTGGGATCTTGTGGAACCGATTTCAATAGAAGGCCCCTGGAATTTGAAAGATGAAAAACTGGCTTCCATGCCAACTATGCCCTGCATGGCTTGCCATCAGATACACAGCGAAGGGGAGCCAGCCCGCAGGCCCGATTATTCCAGGCCGGAAAATATTTCCTATTCAAGGAAACTAGAAAACAATTCAATTGCATTCTACGTTCGAAATGAGAAAACCCATTTTAATCTGGACAATCTGCCTACACCGGTCATTTTAGCCGGAAATGATACAGTACTTGCACCTGCCGACCCGGTTTACAGGTTGTGCGTGCAATGCCACGCCCCATCGGTATGGCACCAGGGCGGCAGCCACGATGACCGTACACCCAGAGGCGTCCACGAAGGACTTAGCTGCAGGGCCTGCCATGAACCTCATTCAAATTATCAGCGGAATTCATGCGATAAATGCCACCCCGCAATATCAAATTGCAACCTGGATGTAAAAACAATGAATACTTCCTATTTTTCCCCCTCCAGCCCACATAACATACACGCAGTGGCCTGTACCGACTGCCATGAAACTTTACCGGGCAAGTAGAGCCTGCAGGAATACATTTGTAAAAAAAAGAGAGCTCAATCAGTTACCAGGGATTGAACCAGGTTGTTTTTCGGGCATTGCCCTACAAACTGGAAGTACCCCTCCTCTCACCTGTAATTCAACAGACTTCATCCTCCCAATAAATCCCTGCTGTGAAATACTGCTTTTCAAATCTGATAGCAGGTAAGTTTCCTAAATATCAAGTTATTAAATTGGCAAAATGAGTAGGTAACTCATATAACGGAATAGCAATAGCAGAATGTGTCATTCTGCAGCACGAAATTGTTGTATGTAAAACTATGCAATCCGTGAAACGCAGCACCGATTAATGCCATGTAAATTACGTGAAGGCATCCTCGTCGTACTTAATTCGTATTTTATTCGGTATATATTCGATACAAAGTCGGTATAAAGTCGGTAAATCGCGAATTTGTTGCGAATTTGTTGCGAGTTTGTTGCGAGTTTACTCCGAGTTTAATTAGAAGCTGTTATTAATACTAAAACCCCTCAGTTACCCGATTCCGTCCGTAGAAGTTAGGGAAAGTTTGGATACTTCTTTTTTTCCGGCAGATTTAAAGGTTAAGCAGGGTTCTTTCAACTAATATGTTGAATTTTAGAAGGAATACCAGCAGATAAAACTTCTTTTTTTTTACTTTAGTCAGATAGTTACACAGCAGTACAAGTTGCAGGAGTTAAAAGACCGATTTTTACTGTACGTTAAAACAATGCTGACGAAACGGATATAATCAGTTAATGACAATACAAATAATGCCAAAAAAGTAAAAGATGCATTTTAATGAAAAAAGGCTTAAGCATGAACAGGAGAAAGACATCTACACTTCCAGTCTTTCCTTTTATTTATAATTTACTGAGTGCAGGCAACGGTATTGGAATAGTATTTCAATTTGGAAAACAAACATGATTGCGATTTTTATTTTATACCTTTTAGTGCTGATTGGCATTGTAGCCTGGTCGGCCCGACGTTCCAAAACAAATACGGATTTTGTGCTGGGTGGCAAAAAAATTTCAGGGACTTCCCTGGCATTGTCGGAACGTGCTACCGGAGAATCAGCATGGTTGCTGTTGGGTTTGACCGGACATGCATATGCTGAAGGAATGGCAGCGATATGGGTTGCCGCAGGCTGTGTTATAGGAATTTTTGTTTTATGGCTATTCCTGGCAGAACCGCTTCAGAAAATAGCCGAACAAACCGGAGCATTAACTGTTCCTGGTCTGTTTTCAGGAACGTTTAAAGGAACTGATAAAACGTTTAACCTGCTTTCTGCCGTTGTCATTATTTTCTTTTTTGTGCTTTACATTGCAGCTCAGTTCAGCGGGGCGGGAAAAATTTTTCATGATACCTTCAATATTGATCCTTTCTGGGGAATGGTATTCGGGTCTGCCCTGGTCACCTTTTATACAATGCTTGGTGGATTTATCACCGTTGTAGCCACCGATGCATTCCAGGCTATCCTGATGGTTTTCACCTGTGTTGTATTACCGGTAATTGCACTTGGAGTTGCTGCCACCTATAACATTGATATTGCTGAAACAATTGCCACTGCAAATTATACTGTGCCGCTAAATATAGAAAATGCAAAACAGGCAACCGGAGGGTTGTTGGTTATGAACGGATTAAGCTGGGCATTTGGTTATACCGGTCAGCCCCAGTTACTGACCCGTATGATGGCAATGCGTTCGGGAAAAGAAACGAGGCAGAGCAAATGGGTAGCCATTTTATGGACAGTTTTCGCCTATGGCGGTGCATTTATGATAGGGATTACTGGATATTCACTTGTACAGGCAGGTGCATTGGGCGAAGCTGCTGCCAGTGTGGCAACCGATTCTGAAAAAATTATGCCGGCTATGGTTATGATGCTGCTCAATCCATTGCTTGCAGGCATACTGCTTTCAGGTGCTGTGTCGGCGATGATGTCAACTGCATCATCTCAATTGATGGTAGTTTCTTCATCAATGACTGAAGACTTTTACCTCCAGGTATCCAGGAAAAAGATCAGGGAAAGACGATTACTTTTTCTAAATAAAATACTGACATTGGGAGTGGGTATGGTAAGTTTTCTTCTGGCCATTGCAATGGAGGACACCGTTTACGGATTGGTATCCTATGCCTGGAGCGGAATTGGTGCTTCGTTTGGTCCCGCCATCATACTGTTAATTTTCTGGAAAGGGTTTTCAAGAGCCGGTGCTTCTGCCAGCCTTATCACCGGCACCTTAACAGCTGTTATCTGGAAAACATGGCTCACGGATGCTACCGGCATTTCAGAAAGGCTGGCCAGCTATCTGCTGGCATTTGTGATGGCAATTGTTTTTAGTTTCCTTTATCCTGAAAAGCAAGAAACCAGGTACAATCCACAAAACTAAATCAATGATTGAATATCAGATTACCCGGAGCCAAGATTAGATTTACATTTCCAAATGGCAAGCACAAACAGAAAACCCAGGTTCCCACAATTTCTTTTTTCAAAAAAGAATATTTTTTTCTTTAAAGCCTTCAAATATCCGGAGACAATATCCAGCCCTTTTATTCCATTCTGACAATCCGGGGATAAAAAAGTCCAAGCACCTCCACAAGGTCCTTCTGGTGGTTCATCACTTCATGAATATCTTTGTACACAAACGGTGATTCATCAATACCCCCGCCCAATAATTCAATACCTTGCTCGTCGAGGTACCGTTTCAACTGGCTTTCGGTAAATGTTTTTTTTGCCAGGTTGCGTGACATCCTTCTTCCTGCACCGTGCGCAGCCGATCGTATGGAATCTTCGTTGCCCTTCCCCTCAACAATGTAGGCAGGAGATGCCATGGTTCCGGGAATTATCCCAATATTACCTGTACCTGCAGGAGTTGCGCCTTTGCGGTGAATTACCAGCTCTTCTCCGTCAGCCAGCTTTTCCTTCCAGGCAAAATTGTGATGGTTTTCAATAATTGCAAGCGGCTTTTCCCCGAAAGCTCTTGCCAATCTGTTGTGTATAATGCGGTGGTTGGTATGAGAATACTCACCCGCCAATTCCATGGCTGCCCAATATTCCTGCCCTTCCTCCGAATCCAGATCCAGCCAGGCAAGCCTGGCTGCTTCCCCTTTAAGACCCAGTTTATCTTTGGCAATATTTGTATAATGCTTACACACCTCAGCGCCAAAATTGCGGGAACCGGAATGACTAAGAGCAGCAAAATACACTCCTGGTTCAAGGTTCACATGAGGCTGGTTCTGTTTTATTTCTACGTATCCGATATCTACAAAATGGTTACCATGCCCTGATGTTCCCAATTGCCTGGCAAATTTGCCCTGCAGCGATTTAAGGAACTTTATCTCGTTGAACTCTTTTCGATCAAGAATTTCAGCTTCTTCCAAATCGTTGAATTCAGCAAGACCAAAGCGTGTTTCACTCATGAGTATATTTTTTATCCTGTTTCTCTCGCTGTCAATTTTTTTTGGTGAATACGGATACACCGAAAGACACATCCGGCAACCGATATCCATACCCACACCGTAAGGTATTACCGCGTTATAAGTTGCGAGTACACCTCCTATGGGCAATCCGTAACCTACGTGCGCATCTGGCATCAAAGCACCTTTCACGGATATTGGCAGTTTCATAGCTATCTGCATTTGTTCGATTGCAGCCGGGTCAATGTTCTCTGCACCGTATATCTGAAATTCCTGTCCGGCTTTTTTCCAGTTAATCTGAACTTGTTTCTTAGGGACAGGTTTCTCTGAAAGTAACTTTGCAAGGTCTCCGAATACAGGGTCTTGAGTATATTTTTCAGGATTCAGGTTGATTTTTTCAAGCAACTCCATAACCTCCATCTTATTTCCGCGTTTATAGTGCATGCCCGTAAGCCGAAGCGCCAGTGATACTGCACGGTCGCTTGTATACCCTATCCGTTTGAGCTCTTTGCCGCGAATTTTCATTTTTTTCATTAGTAAAAAAATTTATTTTCATTGGACAGTCGAAACTTACGATGAATTTTGTTCATGCGTGTTTGTAAATGTCACATTTCAAAATTCATGTTCGTTTCATAATCATCCGTTTGAAACGATTCAAAAAAAAACCCTTACTTTTAAGGCGGACTTAAATCTTTTCTTTATGAGAACGAATTTATCATTCATATTGTTCCTTTTGTTTTCACTGCATCTTTTTGCACAGAAACAAGCTCCCAAAACCCCTGCGGAAGTAGTCGAACTTATAAAAAAAAATTGCAACTGCACCTGGTCCGACAAAACAGTTGACACATTTAAAGCCGGGGATCCTTATTCAGATCTGAAAGGAATTGCTGTTTGTATGTTTGCCGATATGATTACCCTTCAGCAGGCAGTAATAAAAGGCTGCAACTTTGTGATTACACATGAGCCGGTTTTTTACAACCATCTTGATGAAACAACTGATTATGCAGATAACGCGGTGTATAAGGAAAAACAAAAATTTATAAAAGACAATGGACTGATTGTATTCAGGTTTCACGATCACATTCATAAAATTCGTCCCGATGGCATATCAGAAGGAATGATAAATAAGATGGGCATAAAAAATTATGCTGTGAATGAAGAGCTTTCTTTGTTCAGGATTCCTGAAAATACGCTTGCTGGATTTGCTGCCGGATTAAAAGAAAAGCTTGGATTAAAAAGCATACGGATGATTGGAAACTCTGACATGCAGTTCACAAAGCTGGCATTCATGGCCGGAGCACCGGGCGGTCAGCGCCATATCCAGATGCTTTCAAATAAAGAAGTGGAAGTTCTGATTGCCGGGGAAGCACCGGAGTGGGAAACTTACCTTTATGCTAATGACGCAGTTTCACAGGGAAAAAATAAAGCCGTAATATTTTTGGGTCATATTAAATCGGAAGAGGCTGGTATGGAATATTGTGCTGAATGGTTACAGGGTTTCATACGGGATGTTCCCATTCATTTTATAGAAAATCCATCAAATTTTATAACATTTTAATTTCAGAAAGATGCCTGAAGGAATCTGGCTAATTGCCGTATTGTTCATCTCAGTTTTTTTTATTATCATAGGTACCACCCGGTTAAAACTGCATCCTTTCATTGTGTTGTTGCTGGCATCCTATCTTGCCGGTTTTTTAGCAGGTATTCCGGTGGAAGGTATAGCTTTAATTATAGCACGTGGATTTGGCGATATAATGGCATACATAGGCATTGTAATTGTTTTGGGTACGATTATCGGTGTTATTTTGGAAAAATCGAATGCAGCCATTAAACTGGCAGAACTGGTACTTAAACTGGTGGGAAAACGTTACCCGGGTTTGGCAATGTCCATTATCGGATACATTGTTTCCATTCCTGTTTTTTGTGATTCAGCATTTGTTATTCTTTCGTCTCTAAAAAAGTCTCTTGTATTCAAAACCGGGAAACCCTCTGTAACCTTATCCATTGCCCTGGCTACAGGGCTTTATGCCACCCATACATTTGTCCCTCCGACACCAGGTCCAATTGCTGCTGCAGGAAACCTAAATCTTAACGATCATTTGGGGATAGTAATTCTTTTTGGCCTGTCGGTTGCATTATTTGCAATGTTTACAGGTTACATCTGGGCATCATTCATAGGAAAAAAATATCAAACTGCTGAGGACTATGAAGACTTTACGCAGCATCAGGCAGATGGGTTAAAGCTTCCATCGGCAACAAAATCATTGTTACCGATTATTGTGCCCATCCTGCTCATAGCCCTGCGCTCGATTGCCACCTATCCTGCAAGGCCATTTGGAAATGGTTTTTTCTTTATCGTTTTAGACTTTGCGGGGCAACCGGTAAATGCCTTACTTTTAGGGTTCCTGCTGGCATTTCTTTTATTTCCGGTCTTCAACAAGGAAACCCTTACCGGTTGGATCGGTGATGGTATAAGTGCTGCAGCACCTATTCTGCTCATTACAGGGGCTGGAGGTGCCTTTGGAACTATATTGAAAGAAGCTCAAATTGGTGATACTTTGGGAAATATGCTGGCCGGATACCATTTAGGCATATTCCTGCCATTTATTGTAGCAGCAGCTTTTAAAACCGCACAAGGTTCGTCAACAGTTGCACTAGTTGCCACCTCAGCCCTGATTGCCCCGCTGCTTACATCAATCGGACTGGACTCAATAAATGGAAGGGTGCTTGCTGTAATGGCCACAGGTGCAGGAGCAATGACCATTTCACATGCCAACGACAGCTTTTTTTGGGTTGTGACTCAATTCTCAGCCATGAATGTTAACACTGGTTATAAAACGCACACCCTGGCCACACTTATTCAGGGAGTATCAGCTATGGTATTTATATTTATCCTGAGCCTGGTGTTTATTTAATTTTTCAGGATAGCAAAAGTTAATTGGTAAGTTATGATACTTACAAAAACTTCTTTGCCAGGAAAAAACAAAATAAACCTTCTCACTTAATTAAACACGTGTTGTGACATCTGTAAACTTAAGCATGCAATCCGGTGTTACATTATTTACTTGTACCCATATCAGAAACCAATATATAAAACTTTTGCAACAGGGTCGCACAACTTGTTTGGACTGATAAACAGGTAAAGAATTATATCTGTCAGTATATTTTATTGACAGTATCGTACTTTGAAGTGAGTAAGAAATTGTAAACCTCTGATATGAAAAGAAATTTTAATATAATTATACGTGCCGCAGAATTTATTCTTCTTTTTTTTGGAGTGCCGTTACTTATCTATTATGAATCGTTTATTACGCACCCAAGCCTTATACTATTGCCAATACTGGCTGCTCTTATTTTTTACTTTATCCGGAAAAAAGACTTTAATCTGGAATCGTTAATCCGTCTTGATGTTCCTCGCCGGTTAGTATGGAACCATATACTTCTTATGCTAATAACAGGAATTATCCTGACTGCTTTTGTTTACATTTTCATACCAGAAAACCTATTCAATCTTCCCCGTGCGAATCCCAACGTATGGCTGATTTTGTTTTTTGCTTATCCTGTATTTTCTGCCTACAGCCAGGAGGTTGTATTTCGAACCTTCCTGTTCACAAGGTACCAGACACTATTTAAAAACAGGAATTTTTTAATTATTGTAAGTGGGGTAACTTTTGGATTTGCACACATTGTTTATTATCATCCTCTTTCGATGTTGTTGAAACTGATTGCAGGAATTTATCTTGCCTGGATTTACAGAAAGACTCAAAGTGTACTGTTTACTGCAATTTTGCATGCACTTTTGGGCATTCTTGTCTTTACTGTGGGGCTTGGTGAATATTTCTGGCTCAATATAGAGCAACACTTGTAAAATTATTTCTTAAATTAGCTAAAACAGATAACCGTACATTAAATGTAATATTATGCGAATAAATAAATTGCCAGCACTTTGTGCCGCTTTGATTTTAATCCTTCACACAGAACCTGTCTTCAGCCAGAAACAACATGACAGTTCCTTCAGGAAAGAAAAAAAAACCCTTCGTTTATTTGACGGGAAAAGCCTGGATGGATGGTATACATTTATTAAAGATCGTGGCCGGGACAGTGATCCCAAAAAGGTATTTACAGTACAGGATGGAATGATCAGGATTACAGGTGAAGAATGGGGCAGCCTGACTACCAACAAAAACTTCAAAAATTACAGGTTAGTCACAGAATTCATGTGGGGAGATGAAACTTTTGAGCCAAGAAAGGATAAAGCACGGGATTGTGGCTTACTGTTGCACTCCCGGGGGAAAGATGGCGGTTCAGGGGGAATATGGATGAATTCGATAGAGTGTCAGATAATTGAAGGAGGAACAGGCGATATTATCATTGTAGGAGACGGAACCGATAATTTTAGAGTTACTGCTGAAGTTGCCTCCGGGAAACCAGGGTATGCATATGTTTTTCAGAAAGGGGGACATCCTGTAACATTAAATTCAGGGAGAATTAACTGGTTTGGCAGAGATGCAAACTGGAAAGACACTATCGGGTTCAGAGGAAAAAATGATGTAGAGAAACCAGTTGGTGAATGGAATACATTGGAATGTATAGTCAATAAAGATCATCTTACTATCTTTTTGAATGGGGTACTGGTTAACGAGGCAACAAATGTGAAACCCCAAAAAGGGCGAATTCAGATTCAATCAGAAGGGGCTGAAATCTTTTTCCGGAAAGTTGAATTGACTCCAATAAAATAAAAAGAATCTGCTGATTTAAAACAAATGATTCATTATACATAGGATATTCAATCTTTGAATTAAATAAGATATTTGTATCTTTAAATAAATTTAAACGGAACGGAATTGGAAATAAAGCAACAGGAATTAAGTTTTCGGTTAATGATAGAAGCATCTCCAATTGCTCTTTTATTAGTTAACCATGAGGAAAAGATCATTTATCTGAATAATTTTGCAGTTCAGATATTTTCATTTGAGAAAAAGGAATTAACAGGCCAAAAACTAACCAAACTGGTTCCTGACATATATAATATTAAACCTCCTGATTTTTGGGAAAGCTATTTTGCCCGTCCTACAACCTTAAGGCTGGGAGAGAGCAATGAATTAACAGCTACAACAAAATCAGGAAAAAAATTCCCCATAGAAATAAGAATGAGTCCTATTGTTACAGATCAGACTGTTTGTACCCTTGTAACAATTAACAACATCCCGAAGCTCGTCAAAGCAAACGAGCAAATCCGGCTGGTGGTAGAATCGGCTCCAAATGCTATGATTTTAACTGACTCTTCGGGAAAAATTTCAATGGTAAATAAACAGACAGAAGTTCTTTTTGGATACAATCGTGATGAACTTATTGGCAAAAAGATTGAAATATTGGTTCCCCAAAGGATGAAAAAACACCACCCTGAACACAGAAAAAATTTTTATACTCACCCGGTAGCCCGTCCAATGGGAGCAGGACGTGATCTATACGGAGTAAAAAGAGACGGCACTGAAATTCCGGTAGAAATTGGTTTAAATCCTGTTGAAAAAGATGGTGACCAGTTTGTATTGGCATCTGTAATTGACATTACCGAAAGAAAAAAAAACGAAGAAGCCATTAAGCTTTATGCAAAACAGATTGAAGATAAAAATAAAGAGCTTGAGGATTTTACTAATATTGCATCCCATGATTTACGTGAACCCTTAAACTCTATTATTAGTCTTACCGAGTTACTGATGTTAAAAAAAAGTGACAATCTTGATGAAGAAGGAATGAAAATGCTCGACTATATTAGTAAATCCTCATCAAGAATGTCGGAAATGATAATCGGTTTGTTAGAATATGCCCGTCTAGGTGACAGCAAGGAATTAGTATTGACTGACTTAAATGAACTTATCAAAATTGTATTACTTGATTTGGATTCATCTGTAAAAGAAGCTAATGCCGAAATACAGGTTGAAAAACTTCCCACCCTACACGTATATGCAATAGAAATGAAATCATTATTTCAGAACATTATCAGCAATGCATTGAAATATAAAAAAAAGGATGTTTCACTAAAAATTTCAATTGTAGCAAAACCTGTTAAAGAAGGATGGGTATTTGGAGTGAGTGACAATGGCATCGGCATACCTGAAGCACAAAAGGAAAAAATCTTTAATTTGTTTCACAGGTTGCACAGAAAAAATGAATACGATGGAACAGGAATAGGTTTGGCACATTGCAGAAAAATCACTGAACTGCATAATGGAAAAATTTGGGTTGAATCAGAGTTAGGAAATGGAAGTACTTTTTATTTTTTCATTCCTGCTAAGCTGGCTCAAAATAAAAAATACAATTATCTAAAATGATTTTGCAGAACGAATTCTTTAATTCAAATCAGTCAATCGGCTCCGGGAATCAAATCAAATAAAAACGATTTGTAATTTTACTTCTCACATTTTTTCATTCGCAGAGTAGATCTTCAAAGAAGATTTCAAAAAATATTATTAAGTCAGCTCTTGTTTATAAGACAAAAACACCTTAAATTTCATAAGATTTTACACCTATGTATGAAACGAACATGTATTTTAAAAAGCGACACTCACAAACAAGCATGAACAAAATTCATCGTGAGTTCCATACAACCTTTGAAAATAAATATTGTGCGGATAAATATAAAATAACCAATTTGCCGTTACTGGTGTAGCCAGACAGTCATTATCAATGTTGAAAGATGCATCTGACAAGTAATGTAGTAATTTGATTTATAACTCATTTCGTGTTTTTTATTAATTTCATTAAAAATAATACAAATATGGAATCGCTTTTAAAAATTGCCTTTAATGAATTGGGAACCGAAGAAATTCCGGGTGAACAGCATAATCCCGAGATTTTAAAATACGCAAAAGATACAGGAATGCAAGGGATGACAACCGATGAAATTCCATGGTGCAGTTCATTCGTAAATTGGGTTGCATGGAAATGTGGTTTGCAACATTCAGGAAAACCAAATGCCCGGTCGTGGCTGAATGTGGGGCAGAGGGTAGTATCACCGGAACCTGGTGATGTTGTGGTATTTTGGCGCGAAAGCCCGCAATCCTGGAAAGGACATGTAGGATTTTTTCTGGGAGTATCTCCAGATGGCAGCAGGGTGTATTGTTTGGGAGGCAACCAGGGGAACCGGGTATCTGTTTCGGCATACCGGGTTGAAACCGTACTCTCCTATCAACGCCTTGCCTCTGCCTCAAAGTTTGCAATACCTGAACCAACATTAAGCAAAGGCAGCAGAGGACAGCAGGTTGTTGCGCTCCAGGATGCCTTAAAATTATTAAACATTGAGGTAGGTACATCTGATGGTGCATTCGGTCCAAAAACTGAAGCCGGAGTAATGGAATTGCAGACACAAAGGCCACACTTGCCCATTACAGGCATTTACGATGAAGTAACCCGTGATTTACTTGAATCATTATTTCAGGCTTGATTTTGCACCAGATCATCTTCCATTTGTTCAATTAAATTAAGTTATTATTTCTTTTTTCCAATGCATCCATATGATCCAGGGGAACATAAAGATATAGTAACTATAATTCATAATGTTCTCACAAACCCAGGTTGATTCTGGATAATTTAAGCTCTGGTTTTCATATTAATTGGCATTTGTTTGTGATATAAAAATTTCTGATTGGAAGCAGCAATATAAATCAACCAGAAATGAATTGATATATTTGTCTGAATCAATTCCGAATAAGCTGAATCCTTTGAAAAGATTATCAAAATGACAAAAAAAAGCTATAAAATTGCAATACTGGGTTGTGGAAAAGTAGCCCATCTTCATGCCAAGGCCATAGAAAACCTACCGAATGCACAACTCATTGCTGTATGGAGCCGCACTAAAAATTCAGCAGAAAATTTTGCCAGGCAATATCATTCCATAGCTTTCGACAACATTTCAGAAATGATCTACAATGCTAAGATTGATTTAGTTATTGTATGTACACCTCATCCATTTCACCGCGGACCAGCCATTGAGGCAGCAAATGCAGGTGCCCACGTACTGGTGGAAAAACCACTGGCTGCAACACTTGAGGATTGTGATGCCATAATAAATGCTTGCAAAAAGGCAAATGTTTATTTGGGTGTAATCAGTCAACGCCGATGGTATGCCCCGGTAAAAAGAGTAAAAAATGCAATCGATACAGGTAAAATAGGAAAACCGGTTTTAGGAACAATAACCATGCTTGGCTGGCGGGATAAAAATTATTATAACTCGGATGCATGGCGTGGCACCTGGAAAATGGAAGGAGGAGGAGTTCTGGTTAACCAGGCACCGCATCAACTCGATATATTACTCTGGTTTATGGGTGAAATTGAAGAAGTATTCGGCATATGGAAAAACCTGAACCATCCCTATATTGAAGCGGAAGACACAGCTCTGGCCATTGTAAAATTTAAAAACGGCGGAATTGGAAATATTATCGTCAGCAATTCACAAAAACCCGGCATCTATGGGAAAGTGCATGTTCATGGAGATAATGGTTCTTCAGTGGGTGTCCAAACAGATGGAGGAGCTATGTTTATAGCCGGATACTCCAACATACTGGAACCACCGGTCAATGATCTGTGGACGATACCTGGGGAAGAAAATCTTCTTAAAAAGTGGACAAAGACCGATTCAGGATTTTTTAATTCAATTGATCCAACTATCTTTTATATTGAGAGGCAAATCGAAGATTTTTTAATCGCATTAGATACTAAACGTCAGCCATTGGTAACAGGTGAAGACGGTCGAAAAACAGTAGAATTATTCACAGCCATATACCGCTCATCACGTGACAACCGGCCTGTCAGCTTTCCTTTACTGCCCGAAAATAAAAATGATATGGACGGAAGGCTTACTATTTAGTAATTCTGTATTCTTCCGAAAGTCTGCACTTACTTTTCCCACTCTAAAAACACAGTCAAATTATGCAGTATCAGTTTTACAACAAGGATTATCATAACCACATCAAGGTAAATAATGGCAATGACTTTGAAGGAAAAATTTTGATGAAACTACAATATATCATAAAAAAATTAACAGAATTAGCATATATTAGTAGAAAAGATTGAATATGAGCAATGCTCTGCTAGAATATTTGAACAACCGGCTAGGTGAAAAAAAAACTTACAGCAACATGAAAAAAATACCCGGCCCTTTAATAACTATATCCCGGGAGGTAGGATGCAATGGTGTAAGATTAGCACAAAAAATTGTTGAAAGCCTGAACAAACGCAACATGGATAACCAATGGAAAGTGCTTAGCAAGGAAGTATTCTACCAAAGTGCCAAAGAATTGGATATGGAACCTGAGCAGGTTAAAAAGATATTCAAATTCGACAGTTATATGTTTAATGATATATTGAACGCATTTGGCACCAAAAAATTTAAAAGTGAAAAAAAAGTTATCAAAACTGTAAATGATGTTATTCATTCCTTTGCAGAAGAAGGCTTTTGCATAATTGTTGGCCGGGCAGCACATATCATTGCACACGACATTAAAAATTCACTTCATCTAAGATTGGTGGCTCCACTGGAGTATCGTATCAAAACTATTATGATCAATAATCATCTAAACAGGGAGGAAGCTTTTGAATTCATTAATAAAGTAGAAAAGGAAAGGGCTGCCTTTCGTAAAGCAATTCGAAACGTATCACTTGAAAATACCTGTTTTGACTTATGCATAAACAGAGCCTCCTTCCAGGATGAGGAAACTATTGAGTTAATTGAACTTGCCGCTGATAAGAAGAAAATTTTCGACGATTATATACATCTTTCCAATTCATATTAAAACAACTTTCCCTGCTTTTCTCCTGAAATACTGAATGCATACCCGGTCCAGTCAATTTCATGAATGAATTGCCTGAAACAATTGTTTTGCCCGTATAAAAAATCATTTTCCCTACCGGGTACATTGGAACACATCATTGGATGCATTGTAAGGATCGTATTATTAATTTTTATATCCTTAATAGCTTTCGCTGCATGATTTCCCCATATAAACCATGTGAGATGTGGTGCTACCTCAGCAATAAAGGAAAGTACACGTTTTGTAAATTCCATCCAAAGATTTTGATGACTTCCTGGTTTGCCCTGCTCACATGTAAATGAAGTGTTCAGCAATAGAATCCCTTGTTTTTCCCAGTACTCAAAAAGCTTTCCAGGAGGCAGTACGGGAAAGTCGGTATAGATTTTTTCTTTTAAATAACCGTATAAAATTATTTCTCCGGTATATGCTTTATATATAGCCCGTAAGATATTTTTTACAGAAATGTTTGGAAATGGCTGGCTCCACGATTGCAGATTCCCGACTTCAAACGCCCTGCCGGTAGCCACTCCTGGCTGCGGATAAGGATCCTGTCCTAATACAATGATGTTTGCGGAAATAACAGGAACAGTAAGAAACCGCAAAACTTTATCAGCAGAGGGTGTAAAAGCTTTTTTAATAATTTTTGACTCAATGAAAGCAATTAACTGCCGGTTTTCATCAGACAAAAAAGGAAGCCAGTCGGGGTGAATAATGAGCTCTTTTAAAAAAAGAGTATCTTTCATAAAACTATCCGGTTATTTCTTTCGGCAAACCTTTTACATTTACCGGCTTTAAATGATTTGGTTTTATTTCAAACATATCGTTTGGTGTTAGCTTACACTCCTCAATCATTTGAATACAATACTCCAGTTGCCCCAAATCACGCCCCGTATTGTTGGTACCAAAAGTAAATTTAACACCTGCTTCCTTAGCCATTTTTATCATTTCAGCCGTAGGTACTTTATATCGTGCATTAATCTCAAGTGCGATATTATTTTCTGCCAGGACGTTTATCACCCGCTCCATGCGTTCTTGTGTCCATAACTCAACGTGCTCGTTTTTTAATACATCAGGTAAAACAGTAGGATTTACATAAATATCAACGGGCTCCTGTGAAAAAATTGCTTCAATTTTATCAACCAGTTGATCCATAAACTGTTCTTTATCATCTACCCAAACTTCTTCAGGAATCCAAATTCTGTTTCTTCGGCCTTTATAGTCTGTAAAAGTCATAGCATCTGTAAAAACATAATCAAATTTTGCGACTGCTTCAGGAGAAAACAGAGTAACCCATTCCCTTCCCTCTGCCTGCATTCCTTTAAAAGTTGGACTCTCTTTTACTGAATCAATGTAGGCATACAGAGCTTTATCATTTGTAACTGGAAAATGCAATCCACAATTGGGAGCTATTCCATAATTTATTCCAAGCTGTTGAGAATTTTCTACAACATCTTCAATGGTTAACCCACCTTTTAAATGCACATGATAATCAATAACCGGAAAACCTGCCCGCATCAACTTAGTAATCAATGCATCCCAGTCTTTATCAACCTTTGGTGAGTCTGAATTCACTTCAGGAAGAGCTCGGGCACGAATGTTCCTGTACCATGTGGTACTTCCAGGATCATGCGCCTGCAAGGCGAAAGTTCCGCTTCCCAGCCGTAACCCTTCGCTTCCCTCTGCCCTCCATGGATTTTCAGGCTCCATGTATTCGTTTACTTTTATTTCATTCACAAATACTTCAATCAAATTATTAACAACCTTCACGCGCACTTTAAACCACTCATTGTCATGAACCAATGGATAATAAACATTTCGGATATTGTATATGCTCCCCGTTTTTCGTCTTTCCGGATTGTTTCCTGATCCTCTGTAGGAGTTATTGATCTGTATTTCATACCCTTGATTAGGCCATCCTTCGGCTTGATAAGCAGTATGAATAAATATTCCTGAATTTGATTTTTCACCTGTTTTTACCTCCGCTTCGAATTCAAAATTTTTATAATTTCTCTCATAAAAAAGATGTGCACGATTTCCTGAACACTTAATTGATCCATTTTCGACGGTAAAACTCTCAGGATTCTCGACAGATTTTTTCCATCCATCAAGGGTCTTCCCATCAAAAAGTGGAATCCACTCTTCTGAGTGTTTTGTTGCCTGACAACTGCACAAAATTATGCCTGCCAATAGAATGTAATAAAAAATAAATGGTTTCATTTTTATTTATAAGGTTTAATAATTATTCATTTCCCATATTCACCGTTCAACACCTTAAAACTAATCAATTGATTCTTCATTTTCGAATTTATCCTGTGGATTATTTCCTTTGGGACTTAAAATCAGGAGCAACATAACAATTAAAGCTAAAGCAAAAGTAGCATAATAGTAGCTTCCAAGTCTTGTAAAAGAATAACTAAAAAGAAGCGGTCCCAACGCACTGGAGAAAACTGTAACAGACATTACAAAACCTGTTATGCTCCCCAGATGTTTTCTCCCATAAAACCGTGGCCAGGTAATACTCATCAGCACGTTAAACAACCCATTAACCATACCGTGCCCTATAATAAAACCATAATAAAATATGCCGTCATTCAGATTAGATAAAGAGAGAAGTGCAATTAATTCACCGGTAAGAATAAAATACAGCAGATATTTTAATTTAATCCGGTCACTTATCCAACCTCCAATAAAAGAGATGCCAACAGATAAAAATGATATCGGGATAAAAATTGCCAGGGCTTTTTCACGATCCATATCCACAACTTCGAAAATGGATACCAGATGAAAGGTAAATCCTGTAATATAAAGAGAATACATTGCAAGCGGAAGAGTATACAGCCAAAAAGTCAATGTACTTCGGGCTTCTTTCAGAGTAAATTCTTTAAATGGATCAATTGTAACATGATGCTCTCTGTGCCCGTGTTTTTCACCGTCAGGCAGAAGCCCGATATCTTCCGGGTTATCCCGGAAAAGTATAAAAGCAAATAATGTAAATCCTATTCCCAAAAAAGCAGCCATAATCAACCAGGCATATCTCCATGAATTTTCCTGAATTAGCATGTCAAATGTAATAGGAGCAATGGAAAACCCCAGTGCAACAAACACCGACATTATCCCATTGGCAAAACCACGACGGGCAACAAACCATTTCATCAGCATGTTGCGCGAAACCATAGTAAGAACCCCCTGTCCGGAAAACCTTAACAGAAAAAAGAGAAAAATTAAAATAAAAATGGCAAAGCTGTTATAGGCTACTGAATAATAATCATCAGAATATATTTGAATGATGCGATCGGATTGACTAAGAAGCACCAAAACCAATGCTAAAAGAAGGGATGCTCCCATGGCTGTCCAGCGGGCACCATATCTGTCGTATTGCCTTCCGGCCCAGGTTAACATTAAAGAACTGATAATGGTTCCAATCATATAGGCTGTACTTATCTGGGTCCGGTTGATTTTTATATTTTCAATTAGATAATCGGTGAAGGTAGAAACTCCCATTGTCTGTCCCGGAGCACTTGCCAGTGCGCCCAAAGTGGATGCAAACAATATAACCCATCCATAAAAAAATGGAATTTTAGCAGGACTAAAAGGAATATTATTCCAATATTCTTTGAGTTTCATTTCAGAATTTTCAGTAAAAGTACAGATTGCATAGCTAAAATGTTCAATTAAAACTTTTCTAAACTGGAATGAAAAGTAATCTTAACCTTTTGGTATTTCTTTTGAAAAATAAGGCTTGTTCAATCTCATTCTGATTTTAAATAAAAATAAGAACCTACAACAATAGCATATTACTTCACAACTTCACTTATTTGAATTAAAGGTTTACTGTTGGTAAAATTTGAAATCTCAGCCATTATTTCTGCTGCCCGTGGTTCAAATGCATCAATAAATGACTGAATTTTTTCAAAGTAATAAATTTCCAGAACGATATATGGTGCAACAGATCCTGGTGCGCCTCCGGAAATTCCCTTATCGATTGCCACACCCTTTAACGAATCGCCTAATAACCGGGTAATTTTAGGAATATGTTTATCAAGGTAATAATCCATATCGAAAGTCACATCCTCGCCGCCGGGATATAAAAAAGTTATTTTCTTCATTCCTTTATTCATTGTTTTGATTCAAAATTATTATACCAATGAGCGTACATCCAGAGCTAAAAACTTTATTGGCATAGTAAAATTCATCCGGAGGCTTACTGAAAGAAAACATTTAGATGAAAGGATATGCAAAATCATATTGATTGAATCTGTCTCATCGTGTAAAGAATGTTTCTGAACAGTCTTTAACCTGGTTATTTATTAGCCAATATATTTTCAACAATGAAATATCTCAGTAATTCCAATAAGAGATTGTATTAATTTTATACCTAAAAATCAAAGTTCATTTACTATAACAATTCATCCAATGAAAATTTCAGTTTTCCATTCCGAAATGTTTAATTCTGTCACATTCCCAAAGTAATCTTCAAAACCACATGAACTCCAGGATCTAAATAAATGATAAACAGATTACATATTCAAACTTAAAACGAACATAAATGGCTTTCCTGACGAAACAAAAAATGTTCAGCACACAGTGGTTCATTGACTATGTGCTTATCCTGACAGGTTCTTTTATTCTTGCTGTTGGTTTTGTTTTTTTTATTACCCCACATAAAATTGTACCGGGCGGTGTATATGGTATAGCCATAGTAGTACATTATCTCACACGTGGCATGTTTTCATTTTGGCCTGACGGATTCCCGATAGGGCTTTTTGGTTTGATATTAAACATTCCGCTAACAATTGCCGGGATAAAAATTCTGGGACCTCGCTTCGGGGTAAAAACAATTGTTGGTTTTATACTCACATCGTTTTTCATTGATGGAATTTCTTATCTCCGCCCGGTAAGTGATGCCCCTCTCGTAACTGATGTATTGCTATCATGTGTTTTTGCCGGAGTTTTAGCCGGGGTTGGACTGGGTCTTATCTTCAAATCGAAGGCTACCTCAGGTGGTTCCGATATTATTGCAATGATAATCGCAAAATATACACGGCTTCAGCTTGGCAAGTTAATGATTTATGTTGACTCTGTTATTGTACTGACAGGCCTTGCAGCTTTTAAAGACTGGCACATACCGCTTTATTCCTGGATTGTAATTTACATTACAGGCAGGGCAATAGATATGATTCTGGAAGGGGCTGACTACAACAAGGCATTGCTCATTATTTCGAAAAAACATCCTGAGATAAAAAATAAGATAATAATTGATCTGGAAAGAGGAGGCACTTATCTTAATGGTGAGGGGATGTTTACCGGAGAAGAAAAACAAATAATTTATACAGTAGTAAGTCGCCGTGAAGTAGCAATTCTGCAGGAATTTATCAGCAATATTGATCCGGACGCATTTATAACCGTTATGGACGCACGGGAAATTCTAGGTGAAGGATTTCAAAATTTACGTAAAAAGGTGGATTCAGGTTAAAAATTATGTCACTCATTTTGCCTTCTTAATTTCGCCGTTCACTTTTAAAATCAGGCCACCCGTCGAAAGAAAATGTTATTTTTTCCTAAATAGAAAACAGGAGTTTTCATTTTTTATAAATTTGAAGTTGTTCAGAAATCAAAAACAAACCATGCATAAATTTCTCATAGCTTTTTTATTTGCATTTCTGTTTTTCAGCTTTCCTGTTTTAGGGCAATCAGTAGGACTGGTATTAAGCGGTGGCGGAGCAAAAGGAATTGCTCACATTGAGGTGATACGTGCACTGGAGGAAAACAAAATACCCATTGATTATATTGCCGGGACCTCTATTGGTGCCATTGTAGGAGGTTTGTATGCTGCCGGGTATTCACCCGATGAGATGGAGGAACTGTTCCGTTCCGATGATTTTCATCTCTGGTCAACCGGTCGTATTCAGAAAGAATACAGGTATCATTTTACACGTCCTGAAGCCAACCCGTCGTGGCTGGAACTAAGGCTGGCAAAAAAAGACGACCGGCTGACAATACTCCCTCCAACCAACCTCATTCCTGAGGTACAGATGGATTTCGCATTTATGGAACTTCTTTCTTCAACAAACACTGCATGCAATCATCATTTCGACAGCCTGATGGTTCCTTTCTTTTGTGTTGCTACTGACGTGCATTCAAATGAAGCTGTCATTCTGCGCCAGGGGGATTTAAGCGAAGCCATCCGCGCATCAATGACTTTCCCCATATACTACAAGGCTATAAAAATTGACGGTAAATTATTATTCGATGGCGGGATTGTAAACAACTTCCCTCAGGATGAAATGGAGAAACTCTACAACCCCGACATTATTATCGGACACAAAGTGGCAGATGAAGCCAGGGAACCGGGTAGTGACAATCTGATGGAACAGATTACCAACATGGTAATGCGGCCTACCAATTATGAAATACCCCCTGAAAAAGGAATTCTGCTGGAGACAAAATTTTCCAACATAGGTCTGCTTGATTTTTCCAAATATGATTTTATTGCCGGGGAAGGCAGCAAAACAGCTGAAATGTTTATTGACAGCATTAAAAACCGAATTCAGAGACGTGTAAGTATTGAAGAGGTAAAAAAGAAGCGGCATGCATTCAATGCAAAGAAACCTGAACTGTATTTTCAAAATATTCAGGTTGAAGGCATTTCCGACCCTATGCAGCGAAGGTTTATCATTCAATCAATAAAACACCACTACAATATCGTGTCGCTAAGTGAATTAAAAAAGGAATACTTTAAACTGATTGCCGATGAACATTTGAAATCCATCCGGCCGCTGGCATTTTACAACCACCAAACCGGATATTATGATCTGCACCTAAAAGTAGAACCGGAGAAAAAAATGCGTATAAATATTGGAGGAAATATTTCCACCAAGCCTATTAACCAGGGATTTGTCAGTTTTGATTACCGCAATTATCACAACCGGGCATATACTCTCAGTTCAAATATTTATTTCGGCAGGTTTTACAGCTCCTTTAAAGTAGGAGGCCGTATTGATTTTCCCACTTCCCTCCCCTTTTATCTGGCAGGATATTCAACTCTGAACCGGTGGGATTTCTTCTCTTCAAGTTCTGAATTGTTTTTTGAAGATGTTCGCCCCCCATATATTGTCCGGGGAGAATACAACCTGCGATTTGAAGCAGGAATACCTCTGGGGCTTCATTCAAAATTCTACTCAGGTGTTTCTTTTGCCAATTCAAACGACGAATATTACCAGACAGATATTTTTAGAAAACAGGATAACCCGGATCAAACTACCTTTAATGCCTTTACCGGTCAGTTTGGTTTTGAACGCAATTCGCTCAATTTTAAACAATATGCAACCGAAGGGATATATAATTCTTTGACTTCACATTATATAGCCGGAAAGGAAGCAAATAAACCAGGAACAACATCGTCAGCATTAATGAAGACAGCTCGTCACCACGAATATTTTCTGTTGCAGGCAAAAGATTTAAGATACATTAATTTCGGGAAGCGGTTTACGCTCGGCACACAACTGGAGGCTGTAATCAGTAATAAAGAACCTTTTAAAAATTATCGGTCTACCATGCTTACTGCCCCGGGGTACTATCCCACACCCCACAGCCGGTCGCTGTTTATTGAAAACTTCCATTCAAACAATTACCTGGCAGGTGGATTAAAAACCATTTATCATATCAAGCAAGACCTTCATTTCCGGGTTGAAGGCCATGCATTTCTGCCGGTGAAAGAAGAACTTCCTACTTCTGAACTGACAACTTACAAGAGTGATAAGTACTTTTCCAGATACTACCTGCAGGGTATGGCCTCCCTGGTATATCATACCGGTGTAGGACCAGCCAGTATATCCCTCAACTATTATGAAAAACAAAATACAAGGTTTTACCTGACACTGAATTTTGGATACATTCTGTTCAACAAAAGGGGATATTGATACCGGAATAAAATTTTAAAGCCTTAATGTTTATCCGGGAATGTACCTCAACTGAGTGCATTTCAAGAACAATCTGATATTATAAATACTATATTAACTGACCAGATGCCAGTCTATAATAAGTTATTTTTCAATTAAGGAGCTCTCAATGTTGATTTTTTGTAGAATTTACAACCCTGCTTTCGTCCATACCGGCAACAGGTAAAGTAAACAGAAATCTGCTTCCTTCTCCCGGCTGGCTTTCCACCCAAATTTTGCCTCCGTGTTTCTCTATAAATTCCTTGCATAAAATCAATCCGAGACCGGAGCCTTGTTCACCTGAAGTGCCTTTGGTGCTTCCAATTGAATCGATATTGAACAGTTCTTTTTTTCGTTCTTCTTGAATACCTGTACCGTTATCGGCCACTTCAATTTCAACAAAACTGCCTGTTTTCCTGGCACAAATACTGACATTCCCTCCTGCATGTGAAAATTTAACTGCATTGGCAACCAGATTCTGCAAAACAGACTTCAGCATATTAACGTCAGCAAAAACAATAAAATCATCCATCAACTGGTGGGTTAAAGAGATGGTTTTAATATTTGCAGTGGGATTCATGATATTAACAACCTCATGCACCAGCTTCTTGAGGGAACAGTGTTCCGGTTGAAACCGCAATTGCCCGGTTTGTACATTCACCCAATTGAGCAAATTGGTCAGCACATCCAATGTGGGTTTGGCTGATAGATTAATGTATTGCAGAATCTTAAAAATCCGTTCTGAGTCGTACTTATCGTAATTATTAAGAAGCAAATCGGTGAACCCAATGATACTGTTAAACGGGGCCCTTAAATCATGAGCTATTATTGAAAAAATTTTATCTTTCGTACTATTTAAATCTCTTAATTGATTTTCAATTCTTTTCAATTCAGTAATATCACGTATAACTGAACCAAACAACCGGTTGCCGGCTTCCAGTTCAATTGGATAAACAATTGCCTGCAGGGTTCTCACCCCTTTCCCTTCAACGTAGATTTCATTTTCGAACAGGGAATTATAAATTGCCGGATTGATTCCATTCACCACTTCAATAAACTTTTTACGAATCAATCGTTTATCTTTGGAAGCTCCGTGTAGTATCTCATACTGAAGGTCATATAATTTTCGTCCTATTGCATCTGCACTTTTTATTCCCGTAATATCCTCCGCTCCAGAATTCCAGATTACCACCTTCCCGTTTTTTTCGTAAATTATAATCCCATCGCTAATCTGGTTAATAATTTTTTTCAATTTTGCTTCGCTTTCATTCAAAGCTTTTTGCAGTTGCTTTTGTTCGGTAATATCCCTGCACACATCGAGTATTGCCGGTTTGTTGTTCCAAATAATTTTTTTTGCTACTATATCAACATTGAAAATTTTACCTTCTCTGGTTTTATGAATGGTTTCAAACCTTGTACTGCCACGACTCAACAACTCATTTACCTTTTGTGAGATATACTCTTTGTTTTCGGATGCGTCAATATCCAGGATTGAAGTATTCAGAAATTCTTTATATGGAATCTGGTACTTTGTGCACGCAGTAGGATTAACTGCAAGTACTTTTCCTTCTTCCGAAAGTACAAATATATAATCAGCTGCATTTTCAAAAAGCATTCTATATTTAAAAGAATCGGGATCAATGAATTTCTCCTTTTCCTCAAGCAGTTTTTCAAAACACCTAAGTTCGTCAAGCAATTTTTTTTCTACAGGAATTCTATCTGCAAGGGCAAAAATTTGCTGTTTAATTCCTTGGTATTTCGAAAGCAATTCCATACTCAGAAAGTTTGATTTATATAGTCAGTCCTATTTTCGGTACCTACAAAGAAAATTTCAAATGGAACCTCAAAACGTCAGCACACTTGCATTGCTTTTTAAATAGTGCGTTAATGTTTTTCCCATTGCTTTCACTTCAAATCCCAATTCTTTAAGCTCATCTGCAATTCCATATTCTTTTGCACCGGTAATGCAGGCTTTAATCAGTACACCATCGTTCTGCATGGCCTTCAATTTAGATTGAATTTTCAGATTTTCAGCAGCCAGCCTGGCAGACGGTCCCCAGATAATTAGCACAATTTCATTAAAAAACGATTTTTCCCGGGCAGCATGTGTGTACATAAAAATCATTCGTTCAGCAACATAAACGTCTCCACTGGTCCAAACAACAACCAATTTGTCTGAGGAAACGGGGTTTTCTTTAAAAGCTTCCATCATATTGTATTAATCTTCAATCAAGTTACAAAAAAAAACCGAAATATGAATTTTATTGAACAACATGTTACAACAGTTTTTCTAAAGACCAGGAGTAGTACATATGAGGGGTAAAAAAATTGAAAAGAACCTATAAGGTTTGTATCTTTGGAAGAATAAAAAGAGAAAATTCCAGCAGCAATGAAGAAGCAAATCGGAAAAATACAGATTGAAGCAGTTCAGGGAGATATTACAAATCAGCCCGATATGGAAGCGGTTGTGAATGCAGCTAATGCAGAATTAATGCCGGGCGGAGGGGTTGCAGGTGCCATTCACCGGGTCGCAGGTCCAGCGCTTGCAGAAGATTGCCGGCGACTTGCTCCTATAAGGCCGGGAGAAGCAGTGCTGACAGTAGCTTTTGACCTGCCAAACAAGTATATTATCCATGCCCTTGGGCCGGTTTATGGTATGGACAAACCTGAAAATGTCCTACTGGCCGATTGTTACCGAAATGCCCTAATTCTTGCTGAAGAGCAAAAAATTGATTCCATAGCTTTTCCTGCCATTTCCACAGGTGCTTTTGGATACCCTTTTGAAGCCGCAACCGATATCACCCTTCAGACTATTCTGGATATGGTGCCGGATCTGAATTATGTAAGGCATATCCGCTTTGTGCTTTATGGAGACATTGATTTCGAAATATACGTTGAAAGACTAAGAATGATTAAAAATTAAGCTCTGTTTCTATACTTTTTCTCTATAAAATAAATTATCTACTGAATACTTTCCCGGACCAAATGTAAACAAGAACAACAGCAACATGGTCATGGCAAAATCGGTACGGGCAGCATGTGCCATAAACCAGAAACCCTGATCATTCAGTATGGGTATTTTGGTGGTAATAATTGCTGAAAACATAATAATAAGCAATGGAATTGCGGCAATCCGTGTAAGCAGCCCAAAAAGTATAAGTCCTCCGCACACAATTTCAAATACGGCCACAAAATATGCAAAGAAGGTAGCATAATCAAAGCCTATTTTTTCAAAGCGACCCACTCCCACTATTTCAGGATAAAGAAATTTCTGGATTCCTTCAGAAAGAAAAACTAACCCTACTACCAGCCGGATGAGAATGAAAGTACGAGTTTTTCTTGAACGAAATATTTTCCGGATTGCATTCATCTGGCATCTGTTTTCATACTGGCTATTACTTTTATCATTCTACCTTTTGTTCTGAAAGAACAACAAAATCCGTCATATGTTCACACGGCAATAAAATCCTCTCTGTTTCAGAGTTACACCAACCCACTACCCAGGGCAAGCGAAACCAGCACCAACATTACAGCCACCAATATCTGAATAAAGTGCAGTGTTATTTTATGCAACAGCAATCTTCCAATTACAGCACCCGCTATAGCCGACAGAGTTGCCGAAACAAGCAGTCCGGTATTCTCCGCCAGACCTGAAGAGGCATATCGTGAAGCGTATACCGATAACCGGGTAAAATCAACCAGCGAAGCTATAATTACACCGGTAGCTATGTATGCTTCTTTTGTCAATCCGCTTTTAATAAGAAAAGCGCTTCGCAATGCCCCCTGAATGCCTGCCAGTCCGCCAAAAAACCCGCTAAGGGCGCCTCCCAGTATTAATTTGTTTTTTCCAAACTGAATGTGCTGCACCTGCGGCAATATTTCAAACAATGAAAAAAACATCAGCAATACAGCTATTATGAGTTTTACCAGAGTAATCTCAAACTCCCGTCCCCAAAGTTCGTACTGATGAAGTGCGGGCAAATCAGACAATTTAATCAGCAGCCATGCCCCGGTAAAAGAAGCAACTATGGCCGGTATACCAAAACGAAGCAGTACTGTCTTGTTTGCTTTCCTGCCAACAAGCGCCATTTTAAACAGGTTATTGGTAAAATGAACCACTCCCGTTAACGCAATAGCTATATCAACAGGAAAAAAAAGAGCAAAAACAGGCATTAAAATGGTACCCAGTCCAAATCCAGAGAAGAATGTTAAAACGGCTGTAAGGAAAGCAGCTACACTGATCGTTATAATTTCCACCATAATTCCAGTCTGTTAAAGCATATCAGAGAAAATTTCCAGGGGATCTTCCAAATCTACTGACATATATAATTAAAACCGCAAACTCGTCAGGGAAAAAAGATACGCAAAAAAATTCATTCTCCATTAAACAAGTACCCTTGCATTGTTAGCATGGGAGCTGAATTAATCTACCCATTTAAATAAGATTTAGCGCTGTCTAAGCATAACCAGTTGCTGAGATATACAAGGTTTAGAACTCAGAGGAATTGTCCTGTTCAGAAATTTAACTGGTAAATTTAAAATTTTCAATAAGAGGCAGTAAAAAATGAGTATATTAACCCTCCGCAGCATATCCCGGCTCATTAATGCGCCACCTTGAAATGTGCTGTCAGTTGCCCGGCAGCCGATTCAAAAAAAGTTTTAACCATTTGAAACTGGGTATCTGCATTTTTTTCATTGACAATTTCCGAATGCCTTAAAACGGCGCCATTCCATTCGGGCATCATCCAGTTTCCTGCAGCAAGGTTGCCGGGTATGGTATGCTCATTAATGGGTTCATCTGAGATGAAACTCAGGTAATAATAGGGTTCGTTGACCATATCATCAGGTATAGCCCAGCCCATGCAAAGGGTTTTTGATACCTCGCCTTCCTTTTTGTGTTCAACAGGAAATGAAAAGCCGGTATCAAAATGATTTGGCCAGATATATACCGGACAAGACCCGGCATATTTAGCACGCAGTTCATTTAATATCAGGCTGGCATTGTAACGGTATTTAATATTTTCCTCAACTGCCCATGAGGGTCCGGCAGAAAAGAACATTCCCTCTTCGAGCGATTCCATTGGCATTTCATAAGGTTGATCGGTTCTTAACAGCGAAACATCGGCGCCTGCTTTATTCCATTCTTTTTTAAATTCAATTAAAGCTTCAGGGAATGTTTTGCCATCCAAAGGAATTTCACATATTACTGTCATGTTTTTATCTCTTACCTGAAGCATCAGATTCTTCAGCAGCAAGCCCACAAGCCAGCCATCGGGATGCTGCTGCCCAAGTAACATTTGCTGATCGGGAATAAAATCCATGGTTATATTGCTGAGGTCATCCTTTTCAGAAATTAAATGCCTTCCGACAAGGGCAATGTATTGCGCAGCAAGATGCTGAATTTGTAACACCTTGTGAATTTCACTATTATATTCAAGCGTTAATTGCTTCCAGTTTTCCATTGGTATTCTTTTTATCGTTCGTCACTTCCTTCATAATCTTTCCCATAATGAATCGACAAAATAATTCCGGCTGTCGATAAAGTTGGATGCAACGCGAAATTTATTATCCTTTGCCAAATTCCCGATTGATTCCAAATCGTATTTACGTGAGCGTTCAACAAAAACAGTTTCCCACTTCTTAAAATAAAAAGTTTTTCCCAGCACACCGATATGAACGTGCTGATCGTCTTTCGACATCAGAAAACTCTTCACTTCACCGGTTTCCGGATTGTATTCGGTGTGATGTTCGAATTGCCCGATGTTGAATTCAGCATCCAGTTCACGGTTTAGTCTTTCCAGCAGGTTAAGGTTAAACCGACGGGTATGTCCGTGAGGATCGCTGTAGGCATCAATAATAACCTTTGGTGCTTTTTTCAAATCGAAACCAATCAGTAGTTTATCTCCGGAATTTGTAAATTCTGATAATTGTCCGAGAAACCTAACTGTTTCGGCATCTGAGAAGTTTCCGATGTTAGAACCTAAAAACAAAATAACCTTAAAATCGGCAGCAAAACCATTCAGTTCGCCAAGCTTCTTAAAATAATCGCCGGTGCGGGGAAAAACCTCCACTTCCGGTATTTCGCGATTCAGCATCGCTTTTATGTCATCGTTTGCTTTTTGGCTGATATCAATGGGTATATACTGAAACCGCACATCCAGACCGGCAAGATACCGGAGAAGAATCTTTGTTTTCTGCCCGTCGCCCGAGCCAAGTTCAACCAGGCTGAATGATTTTGTTCCTTTGTTAAAAGCACGTGCAATAGCTTCTTTCTGCTGTAAAAATATCTCCTCTTCACAGCGGGTAAGATAATATTCAGGCATCTTCATAATGTCCTGGAATATGGCGCTGCCGGCATCGTCGTAAAAATATTTTGACAACAGGTATTTTGGGGTTGAGGAAAGACCTTTCAAAGTGTCGGAGGCTATTGCTGAAGTAATTACTTTTTGTTGCATAATTTTTTCGGGATAAATAGAAATGAAATGTCAGCTATTGCCGGTCTACAGCCATTTTTTCCTCCGGCACACCGGTTTCATATGGGTTCGCGGGGTCATTGCTCCACTCGAACCATCCGCCGTCGTATACTGAAACGCGTGTCCATCCCATGAGCCAGGCATTGAACCAGGCTTCGCTGCCCCGCCATCCGGTACCGCAATAAAAAGCCAGGTGCTTATCGGGGGTTATTCCGTTGCTTTCCCAAATTTCAGCAACTTCATGGTATTCCCGTGTGGTATGATCAACGTTCCTGTAGTTTTCCATATGGTATGCATCGCTGCCGCAATCGGCAAACACAGCACCAGGAATTCGTCCTTTTGCCTCTATATAATTATACCCGCTGACTTCCCCAATGAATTCGGGCCAGCTTCTTACGCACACCAGTTCGCTGCCGGTGTCGGTCAGCATTTTCTTAGCCTCGGGGGTATCCACTGCAAGTTCAGGATTTGCCGGAACCTGCACGCCAAAATCCATTACAGGCTTTTTGGGTACATCTTTCATTGACACTTCATAACCGGCATCGATCCACGATTGAAATCCGCCGTTCAGGATTCTTACATCCTTCACCCCGGCATACATCATTATAAATGCATTTCGAATGGCACCTATATCGCCGGCAGCACTACCGGGAAATGGATCGTTATTACTTGGAAACATATGTTTTCCGTAAAGTATTACTGTAGTATCAGCAGTAATTCCATGGCTTTCCAAGGCTCTTTTAATTTCTTCAGGAGATCTTCTGTTCCAGGTTTCAGGGGCTTCAAGGGCCAGGGTATCCATATCAATGGCACCAGGAATGTGACCGCTAAGATAAGCATCCCGGTTCCGGTAATGAGCATGTACAACAATATACCGGTCGCTTTCATAAAGAGGAGGCTTCTCCCCTGCCAGCAGGCTGTTTACCCATTGCGCTGAAACCAGCTGACGGAAATGATCAAGTTTCTGCAGGGGTAATTCCATATTTGCCGCCCATTCTTCCACGAATTTATTGTATATTAATACGTTATTATAGCCAGACTTTTCAAAGCGTTGGCCCGCTTCACCCGTTTCATCAGGATTATAACCGTAAACAACCACATTATCGTCAGGGTGAATATTTTTGCGTCTGACAATTTCTATCCAGTCGATATAATTCAGCCATTTTGACGGAAGGCTCCGGGCGCCCTGAATGTGTCCTCCGCGGAATTCTCCCTGCTGCTGCCATCCATTGTATGCATCAACCGGACGTACATCCACTACTTTACATCTCTGTTCCGACATCAATTCAATCAACTCCTTTGTCCCAATTTCCTTTATCATAGTTAACAGTTATATATCCCAAATTATTTATTATGTGTCTGCTCATCTGTTTAAAGGAAACAATCTGACTGTATCAAAGTTTGAATCCCTGTTGAAGGTTATTTATAACCAGCAATTTTCGTTTGCATATTACAAATCCAATAAGATAAAACCAGACTATATATTGTGTTCTGCTTGCAATTTCATTGGAAGCCATTATTTTTACATTTGTTTATGAGCAAAAAGAAAAAGAACATTTTGGTTTGGGGCGCCAGTTTCCTTGTGACAGAGGGTCTAACCTCGCTGCTCAGTAATACAGGAAGCTTTGAGGTTGCAGGGATTGCCGGCTCCTGGAACCATTTAATTAACGTTGCCCGAAACCAAGAGCACGACGTACTGGTTGTGGATGCTGCAGCACCTGAGTTTGATGTTGCAGCATTAAAAGAACTTATAAACATTTCGAATACACCAGCAGTAATGTTACTGCTAGACAACGTAACCCGCAATGAATTTCAAAAATATTCGGAAGCAGGAATTGAAAACCTACTGTTAAAAGATGCCCCATCCGGGGAAATTATAAATGCAACTGTATCGGCTGCCAACAACAGGAAATTCTACAGCAGCGAAATTCTGGAAATGATTTTGGAATCGATTGAAGCCAAACAACCGGATAAATCAGGAAGCAAGCTTACCCCTTCTGAAAAGGAAATTGTTAAGCTGATAGCCGGAGGATTTACCACCAAAGAAATTGCCGCCCACCGAAGCGTCAGCTTTCATACGGTTAACACCCACCGAAAAAATATATTTAGAAAGCTGGAGGTTTCAAATGCTTCAGAACTGACTATGAAAGCTATTAAGGCTGGATGGATTGATAATATTGAGTATTATATATAGATTTTGAGGTGATTTTAAATTATTAAATATTTCCCTTGAGATGCAATTTTAAATATTTAAATCCGAACTCCCGGAGGTCTTAATACCATAAAACAGGTATATAAAAATCCGTTTTTTATGGGATTGCCATCCCGGTCGAAGATGGTTAATTTTGCCATTGAATTGGAAATCAAAAATTAACGGTGGAAATAGGGGTTATCCAAATTTCCTTGAATAATAATCTGGCAAAATGATATACAACAACGTACTGGAATTGATAGGCAATACGCCCATAGTGGAAGCTAAAAGGCTGGAAACCGGAAATTCACGCCTCTTTATAAAGCTGGAATACCAGAACCCAGGGGGATCGATAAAGGACCGTATTGGGCTTTGGATGATTGAGGATGCCGAGAAAAATGGCAGGATTAAACCTGGGGATACGCTTATCGAGGCCACTGCAGGAAACACAGGACTGGGACTTGCGCTGGTGGCCGCACAGAAGGGATATAAACTCATCCTGGTAATCCCCGACAAGATGAGCAGGGAAAAGGTGATGCACCTGAAGGCTATGGGTGTCGATATACGGATGACGCGCTCGGATGTTGAGAAAGGCCACCCGGAATATTACCAGGATTATGCAGAACGGCTAACTAAAGAAATTCCAGATTCGTATTACATCAACCAGTTTAACAATCCGGCCAATCCACTAGCCCATGAAATGACTACTGCACCGGAAATCTGGGAACAGATGGAGCAAGATGTGGATGCCATCGTGGTAGGGGTTGGCTCGGCGGGAACCATCGGCGGTCTCACCCGTTTCTTTAAAAAGATGGACAGGCAGCCTGAGATTGTACTTGCCGACCCACAGGGCTCCATCCTGAAGGACTATTTCGAAACAGGCGAAGCAGGAACTGCCGGCAGCTGGCTGGTGGAGGGTATAGGAGAAGATTTTGTACCGGCACAGTGCGACTTTTCCCTTGTAAAAAAAGCATACACCATAACCGACAGGGAAGCATTCCACGTGGCACGCGAACTGTTGTTGAAAGAAGGAATATTTGCGGGTTCTTCCACTGGAATACTTGTTGGCGCGGCATTAAAATATGCTGCCGAACAGGAGAGTCCCAAAAAAATCGTAACTTTTGCCTGCGACACCGGCAACAAGTACCTCTCGAAGATGTATAACGACGAGTGGATGTCGGAAAATGGATTTATTAACAAACAAAAACAGTACAGCATTTTATGAGTAAATACAGATTTTCAACGCGGGCCATTCATGAGGGGCAGGAACCCGATGAAGCCACCGGAGCCATCATGACCCCCATCTATGCATCGTCAACTTTTGTCCAGCAAAGCCCGGGCGTACATAAAGGATATGAGTATTCACGTAGCGCCAACCCAACAAGGACTGCGCTTGAGAGCTGCATGGCTTCATTGGAAAACGGGAAATGGGGATTTGCCTTCGCATCAGGGCTGGCAGCCGAAAATGCCGTGCTGGAAACATTGGAGGCCGGTTCGCACATCATTGCCATGGAAGACATGTACGGCGGCACCTTCCGTTTGTTCGACAAGGTGAAGAAAATCTCCGCAGGACTTGAGGTAACCTACATTGACCTTAACAACGAGCAGGAACTTGAAAATTCATTAAAAGCCAACACCCGCCTGATTTGGGTGGAGACGCCCACCAATCCTATGCTTACCATCGTTGATTTGCAAAAGGTGGCAGCCGTGGCCAAAAAGCACGGCATCATTACCGTTTGCGACAATACGTTTGCCTCGCCCTATCTGCAGCAACCCTTCGATTTCGGCATCGACGTGGTGGTACATTCGGCCACAAAATACCTGAACGGCCATTCGGATATAGTGGCTGGCATAGTGGTAGTGAATGAAAACCAGGAGCTGGCCGACAGGATCCGGTTCATGCAGAATGCCACAGGAGGTGTTTTGGGCCCGTTTGATTCATTTCTTTTACTGCGCGGACTAAAGACCCTTCCCTTAAGGATGAAAGCCCACTGCGCTGCTGCAAAACAAATTGCCGGCTTCCTGGAGAGTCATCCCAAAGTAGAGAAGGTAATCTACCCTGGGCTGAAATCCTTTCCCCAGCACGAGCTGGCTAAACAACAGATGAAAGACTATGGTGGAATGATCACTTTTCTGTTAAAAGGAGGGATTGAGGAATCGCGAAAGTTCCTGGAAAAGACAAAGCTGTTTGCCCTTGCTGAAAGCCTCGGGGGCATCGAGAGCCTAATTGAGCATCCGGCCATCATGACCCATGCTTCCATACCCAAAGAGATGCGGGAGAAACTGGGCGTTGCCGACAACCTGGTGCGCATGTCAGTGGGACTGGAAGATGTTGAGGATTTGATGAAAGAGCTGGAAGAGGCGTTAGGGGTGGTTTAGACCCCGTGCACTGGTCATTGGGTACCGGTTGGTTCATTGACCAATTTCCAATGACCTACTTTTCAGCCTTTCTCCTATAGCACCTCACCCACTCCGTCTGGAATTGAACTGGTAATTTTGAATTGGAGACCGGATCCAGTACAAGTGTCATCAGGTCGATGTGCATCGGGAAATTTATACCGTTTTGTTCCATTTTGTGCACTTCGGTATCGTTAATCTTCCAGGTTAAGTTCCGGCTGGTTTTCTCAAGGGTAAAAATAAACCATTTATCTTTATTCAGGTTTGAAATGTCGATCCCTTCCAGTTCCTGTTTGCCGTTACTGCCTGTTTTGGCAATTCCCAACCTGTTTTTAGCTCCCATTTCCAGGAGGTACACTCGTGGAGAAACGTTTTCACCCATTAATACACAACTGCTTACGACTTCTTTTACCGGACTGAACTTAATTTTGGCTTCAAAAATTCCATCGCTTTGGCTGAACGACTTAGCCGATGATACAAGGCCGGAAGTGTAATCGAATTCCTGTGGAACAAAACCTGCAGGCATTTTCCATACAAGGCCTTCGGCTTTTTCATTACGGGTTTCGATTGTAAGCTTTCCACCGGTTTTAATATTCTGACCCTGTGTAAAGATATGCAAATCACCGGGCAATGCATAATTCTTCCCCAAAAGCTTTTCTGCCCAGAGAGGCATGAATGCCCACTTTTCAGCTTCGGGCCGGGAAGAAGAAAAATCTTCTTCAAAGCTGACCTCCCATTCATTAAAAAAGTTTAAAGCATTGCTTTCCTTGTACTTAAAATACTTAACCAGGGTTGGCTTGTTTTTTAGCTCCGCATATTTCTTCTCGCTGTTGTAGTCATCTGTCTTCTCCCATTTGTGCTCGTCTTCAAGGTAAGCTTTTCGCTCATTGAATTCGTTTGATAATATAATTTTCTCCAATTCAAGGTAACGTTTCAAATCGAAGGAATCCTTTACATCAAGATAATTTTTATGGACAGATGATTTTTCATACTTGATGAAAAATTTAATATCTCCATCGTTTTTAAGTTCCCTGTATCGGTTCCACTTTTTAAAAACATCCGATTTTTCAAATTTCTTTTTATCTCTTAAAAATTCAACCCGCTGTCCAAATTTGTCATTTGTAACATAGATTTTTAAATCGTTGTATTTTTTGAGATCATGACTATCAACTGTTTCCCTGTACAGTTTCAGTTCCTTTGAGTGCTCAAATCTGAAATAGTTTTTAATTTCGGCATCCTTCTTAAGTAAATTGTATTCCCTTTTTTGTTGTTTGTCCTTTCCAGGTATATTTTTTAAATCAAGATACTTTTTTATTTTTTCGGAACTGCCTATTTTTTCGTGGTGTTCAACTTGATTTGAATTTTGTAACTTGAGATATGCTTTTATACCAGGAGATTTTTTAAGCTTCTTAAAATCATTTAAATGCTGTTCCTCCACAGAACCTTTGAACCTCTGACTTTCAATTTCCTTCTTTTGCTTTTGAAATTCACCTTCTTTAACATATTCAGTTAAAATTTCGAATTCTTTTAATTTTTCTGAATTCCGTACAGTCTCATATCGCTTCAGCTCTTGTGAATTCGCAGCTTTAAAATATATTTTTATGTTCTTCTTTTTCTTAAGTGCATTGTATTCCTGCAGTAAATTATATTCTTTACTGTTTTTGAAATTCAACGATTGGATTTGCTCCTTTCTTTTCCTGAAGTCATCAGAATTCACAAGCTTTTCCAAATTAAGAAAAAGCTTTAACTCATCAGAATTTTCAACCTGCATGTATTCGTTATAATCATCCAGTAACGCTTTTCTTTGCGACTCAATTCTTTCTACAGGTTTTATTTTGCCCAACAACTGAAGGGTGAATATTTTAAAGGACATTGTTCGTAATTTTGGTTTACTTATTTCAAAAATAGAAATTTAAGTGATTCAAATCTAATAAATTTGAATCACAATTTCACAGATGACCAATGAAGTTGTTAACATATCATTTCTTAAAAGAAGTTTTCCCAGGCAGGTTGTTTATATCTTCCTAACTGAATTATTGCAAGTTAGTAACAAATTTGATAGTTTTATCGGAGCAATATAATCAGAATGATACAAAATTCAGAGTTAATACTTAATAGTGATGGCACCCTGTTTCATTTGCATTTAAAGCCTGAAAACCTTGCCGAAAATATAATTTTGGTTGGAGACCAGGCACGTGTAGATGCAGTGGCTTTGTTTTTCGACCATATTGAATTTTCAACGCAGAACAGAGAGTTCAGGACTGTCACAGGGAGCTATAAAGGAACTCGCATTACAGTCCTTTCAACAGGAATTGGAACTGATAACATTGATATTGTGCTGAATGAGCTGGATGCATTGGTAAATTTTGACCTCGAAAAAAGGGAAATAAAAAAAGAAAAAAAATCGCTAACTATTATCCGGGTCGGGACTTCAGGCAGTTTACAACATGATTTGCCTTTAAATTCATTTGTTGTATCCCGGAAATCAATTGGATTCGATGGAATGCTAAATTTTTATGCAAACAGGGAACAGGTATGCGATCTTCCGTTCGAAAAAGCATTTAAGCAGTATACAGATTGGAACGAAGCTCTTCCAACTCCTTACGTAGTGGATGCATCTCAGAAATTACTTTCCCGTTTCACACATCCGGAATTTATTCTGGGAGTTACTATATCTGCGCCCGGATTTTACGGACCCCAGGGTCGTGTGCTTCGTTTGCCGCTGGCAATACCCGATTTGAACAGGCGCATTGAACAATTCCAGTTTGATGGTTTAAAAATTACCAACTATGAAATGGAAAGTTCTGCCATATATGGGCTTTCAAAATTACTGGGACATAAGGCGCTTACTATATGTCTGATCATTGCCAACAGGATAGCCGGGCATGCCAATGAGAATTATCATCCTGAGATGAAAATACTGATTGAACATGTATTAAATGCGCTGATAAAATAAACCGTAATGAATAAAAACCGGCTAAAGGCATTAATAAGCTTACTTGATGACCCCGACGACCAAATTTTTGAGTTGGTAGAAAGGGAGTTGCTTAAGGAAAGTCATCGGATTATTCCTGCACTTGAAGAAAAGTGGGAAAGCAGTTTCGATGAAATTAGCCAGGAACGGATTGAGAACCTTATCCAGGATTTACAGTTTAAAAAGACAAGCACATTGCTTCATAGCTGGGTTACCTCATCTGACATGGATTTGCTGGAAGGTTTTCTTATTGTTGACCGGTTTCAATACCCGGATGTAAATGAGAAAGGAGTACGCCTGAAAATCGATAAGATAAAAAACGATATCTGGCTTGAATTAAACGATTCATTGACATTACTGGAAAAAACAACTGTGCTGAATCATTTTGTATTTAACACACATGGGTTTGCTATTAACCACAATAATATACAGTCGCCACAGAATTGTTATCTAAACCAGATGCTTGACACAAAAAAAGGCAATCCTGTTTCACTAAGTATGTTTTATGCACTGTTGGCCAGGCAATTGGGACTACCTGCATGGTTTGTCGATTTCCCGAAGAATCCGCTGGTGGCTATAGTCGATAGTGAGCTTGCACAAAAGGTTCATGGAAAAAATTCCCGCTCCGACGTATTGTTCTATATCAATCCATCGAATAAAGGCTCTATTGCCAGCCGGAAGGAAATAAAATACCATCTGAAGAAGAACAGTTATTCCCCAGAAGAGAAATATTCAGAACCACAGTCCAACCATGTGTTTGTTAAACGACTTCTTGAATCTTTGCACGATGCGTTTCATGCTGTTGGATTCACGGAAAAAGAAGATCGGGTGGTAGAATTGCTTCGGTTGTTTTAGGTGATTGTATTCTATCCTTACAGATTACAGTAAAAATAAACGGATGCGATCACATGTACTACACTAAAATATTTTTACAGTATTCAACGCATTTAATGATTTCTATTTGGGCATTGGAACCTTCGGGAATGGGATATTCCAGTTCAATGTCACAATAGATAGGCCATTTGTTTTTTTGAATTAACTGAAGAATTTCGGCAATGGGTGTATCTCCTTTTCCCCAGGGCATGTTTGTATTTGCAGGAATAGATTCTTTCCCTGTCTTATCCTTCAGATGAATGCTGTAAATACGTTTGTGCAGTCTTTCCAACACTTCGTTTGGGTGCTTACCGGTAGCACCAAAATAATGCCCCACATCAAAATTGAGCATATTATTTGGAGAATGTTCAAGAAACGCATCAAATGAGAAGCCAGGTTCTCCTGGTTGAGCATGGTTGTGATAAATAGCATACATATTGTATTTTTCAGCGAATTTACCAAGTCGCCTGGAAGCTTCAATACCAACTTCATTGGTAATACCATCAGCTCCCAGAGTTTTGGCGGCAGCATATGCATAATCAATTTCTCCCCCGCTCCAGTTCGCAGGAGCAAATTTTACTATATGAAATTTAACACCTGCTTTATCAAACATCTTACGAAGTTCCCGGTATTTATTCATTGGGGCAGAAAGACGCCATTCCCGCTGCCTTTCTTTTGCTTTATCAAGCTCGCTTTGATATTTTGCAAGCTCTGCTTCGGATGCATTACCTGACGGTCGCTGAGGAGAAGAAGGAATCCCGGCGAATTCTTCAGCAACATTTCCCATAAGTTCAATAGAGCTGATGCCAGCTTCCACACAATAATCAAGGATATCCTTTGCCGTAGAAGGCATACTGCGCCAGCTGTAGGTTATAGCGCCAATCTGTACTCCTTTAAAACGGGAGTTGGGTTTTGATATACTACCCAATGATCCGGCAAATGCCGATGGAGTACATGCCAGGGCAGTGGTAATGGTTGCGGCTGAGCCAATAAACTTGCGGCGGGAAACTCCTATCCCGTTGGAAGACTTGATACTGTTATCCATAAATAGTTGTTTTTTTTTAAAGCAGTTAAATTTAAAAGAAATTAGTGGAAAAGAAAATGAAAGGTAACAATTTGGGTATGTAGGGGCCGGGCAGTTATTGTTTTTACCCGGAGATAGTTCCAAACTGACCTTTTTTAACATTACCCCAAAATAAAAACGGCCTGAAATCAGACCGTTTTTATAAAGTATTTCGAATTATAACTATTCTTCTTTTTTGTCTCCTTCTGCCCCAGCTGCCGGTTCATCCTTGGATTCCTGTTTTGGAGTTTCTGCTTTAGGCTGTTCCTTAGCAGGAGTATCAGCTTTCGTTTTTTCCTGTTTGCCGGTTTCGGCTACGGGAGTTTCCGATTTTGCAGCACCACCACCACGACGTGAACGACGGCGTTTTGGTTTTGCAGCCTCTTCACCAGTTTTTAGCATGGCTTCATTGTAATCCACCAGTTCGATGATGCACATTTCAGCATTATCGCCCAAACGGTTTCCAGTGCGTAAAATGCGGGTATACCCACCAGGACGATCGCCAATTTTCGCAGCCACATCACGGAACAGTTCCGAAACGGCTTCCTTGTTTTGCAAATGGCTAAATACAACCCGTCGTGAGTGAGTGGTATCGTCTTTTGCCTTTGTAATAAGTGGTTCAACATAAGTACGCAGTGCTTTTGCCTTGGCTAATGTTGTTGAAATTCGTTTGCCTTCAATAAGCGAACTGGCCATGTTCGACAGCATTGCCTTCCGGTGCGCACTGGTACGGCCTAAATGATTAAATTTCTTATTATGTCTCATTGCCTGTTATTCCTTGTCAAGTTTATACTTACTGATATCCATTCCAAAACTCAACCCCATGTTATCGAGAAGGTCATCCAGCTCGGTAAGCGATTTTTTACCAAAATTTCTAAATTTGAGCAAATCATTTCGGTTATAGGTAACCAAATCACCGAGGGAATCCACATCTGCAGCTTTAAGGCAGTTTAAAGCCCTTACTGAAAGGTCGAGGTCAACCAGCTTGGTTTTAAGCAGCTGTCGCATATGCAATACTTCTTCATCAAATTCTTCATTTGCAAATTTTTCATCCGAATCCAGAGTAATCTTTTCATCAGAGAATAACATGAAATGATAGATGAGAATTTTGGCAGCTTCTTTTAATGCATCCTTTGGAAGAATAGAACCATCGGTAACAATTTCCAGAATCAGTTTTTCATAGTCGGTTTTCTGTTCCACCCTGAAATTTTCTACAGAATATTTCACCTTTTTAATGGGTGTATAGATAGAATCAACAGCAATAACACCGAATTCAGCTTCCTCCTGTTTGTTTTCAACAGCAGGAATGTAACCCCGTCCTTTACTTATTGAAATATCTAACTGAAGCTTTACATCAGGTTCCATACGACAGATAACCAAATCAGGATTAAGCACCCTGAAGCCAGTCATGAACCTATTAATATCGCCTGCAGTAAATTCCTCCTGCCCAGAGACGGTTACCGTTACTTTTTCTGTGTCGAAATCCTCTACTTCATTTTTAAACCGCACCTGTTTCAGATTAAGAATTATATCAGTTACATCTTCAATAACTCCTTTAATCGTAGAAAATTCGTGGTCAACCCCTTCAATTTTCACATTGGTGATTGCATACCCTTCGAGCGATGACAGAAGAATCCGGCGCAGGGCATTACCAATAGTAATACCATATCCTGGTTCCAACGGACGGAATTCAAATTTTCCGACTTTGCTGTCGGACTCTATCATTATCACCTTATCGGGTTTTTGGAATGCTAATATTGCCATAATAACCTAAGTAAATTTTTATTTTGAATACAACTCTACGATAAGTTGTTCTTTGATGTTTTCAGGTATTTCCTCGCGTTCAGGAACGTTCAGGAATTTTCCGGCCATCTGGTCATTGTCCCATTCCAGCCATTCATAACGCGTACTCCGGCGCGAGTGCAGTGAGTCAGTGATTTCTTCCATAGCTTTTGATTTTTCTCTGACTCCTACGATATCGCCTGATTTAACCTGATAAGATGGAATATTCACTACCTTTCCATTAACAACAATATGTTTGTGTGTAACAAACTGACGGGCTGCGTCCCTGGTTTTCGCAATACCGAGACGGAACACTACATTATCAAGCCTTGACTCGAGCATCTGCAGCAATACCTCACCGGTAATTCCTTTAGATGAAGAAGCCTTAACAAACAAGTTTCGAAATTGTCTTTCCAAAACTCCGTATGTATATTTAGCTTTTTGCTTTTCTTTTAACTGAAGTCCGTATTCCGATACTTTTCTCCTGCGGGCAGACATCCCGTGCATTCCAGGAGGGTAGTTTTTGTGTTCAAAAACTTTATCGGGTCCGAAAATTGGTTCACCAAATTTACGGGCAATTTTAGACTTTGGTCCTCTGTATCTAGCCATTACCTTTTCAATTTAAAATTAAACACGTCTTCTTTTAGGAGGCCTGCAGCCATTATGTGGCAACGGCGTAACATCTACAATTTCTGTAACCTGGATACCTACAGTAGCCAAAGCCCTGATAGCAGACTCACGGCCGTTTCCCGGGCCTTTTACAAACACCTTAACTTTACGTAACCCAAGGTCGTATGCAGTTTTGGCGCATTCTTCCGATGCTACCTGCGCAGCATAGGGTGTGTTCTTCTTCGAACCTCGAAAGCCTTTTTTACCTGCCGATGACCAGGAGATAACTTCTCCATTCATATTGGTAAGCGTAACAATGATGTTATTAAAAGAAGAATGAACGTGGGCCATACCATTGGCTTCCACAACAACCACTCTTTTTTTACTTGTTCCTGTTTTTTTTGCCATAACTCAAATACCTTATTTAGTGGCCATTTTTTTATTCGCAACAGTTTTACGTTTTCCCTTTCGGGTACGGGCGTTGTTTTTGGTACTTTGACCTCTAACAGGCAAACCGATACGGTGACGAATGCCACGATAACATCCAATATCCATCAACCGTTTAATATTCATTTGTACTTCAGAACGAAGTTCACCTTCAACTTTAAACTGGCTGTTAATAACTTCACGAATAGCACCGAACTGATCATCATTCCAGTCCTGTACTTTAAGATCCGGATCAACACCGGCTTCCTTTAAAACTTTATTCGCCCTGCTACGGCCTATGCCATAAATATAAGTGAGGGCTACTTCACCCCTTTTATTATTTGGTATATCAACACCAACAATTCGTGCCATACATTATTTTTTATTCAGATTAATGATTATCCCTGACGCTGTTTAAACTTCGGGTTCTTTTTATTAATCACATACAAGCGCCCTTTTCTGCGGACTATTTTACATTCAGAACTGCGCTTTTTAACTGAAACTCGCGTTTTCATTTAATATATCTATTAATTTTTATACCTAAATGTGATCCTGCCTTTTGTTAAATCATAAGGAGACATCTCAACTTTTACTTTATCCCCAGGCAAAATTTTTATGTAATGCATCCGCATTTTTCCTGAAATATGAGCTGTTATAACATGCCCGTTTTCAAGTTCAACACGAAACATTGCATTCGACAATGCTTCTATAATTGTTCCGTCTTGTTCAATTGAAGGCTGCTTTGCCATAAAAAATTAACCTTTCTTCTTTTTATCAAATGTTATTTAAAAATCAGTTGTATTGTCTAATTTTTTTGCAAAGATAAAACAAGCAATTCATTTTGCATAATATCTATCTCCCTATAATTATCTAAAAGGCATCAATTTATATTAAATTCCACCTCCTGCACGTCCTTTTATGCGACCCGACTTGGTCAAACCATCATAATGCCGCATTAAAAGATGACTTTCAATTTGCTGCAGTGTGTCGAGCACTACCCCTACAAGGATAAGCAACGAGGTTCCGCCGAAAAAATAGGCAAATGACTGGTTGATACCCATAAGCATGGCAAAAGCAGGCAGAATAGTAATAATACCCAGGAAAATTGAACCTGGTAAAGTAATCCTTGACATTACGGTATCAAGGAATTCAACAGTTCTTTTCCCAGGCTTAACGCCAGGAATAAAACCACCGTTTTTCTTCATATCTTCTGCCATCTGAGTTGGATTGATGGTAATTGCAGTGTAAAAATATGTAAATGCAACTACCAGTAAAAACAACGTAAGATTGTACCAAAACCCGGTGATGTTAGATAATGCAGCCGCAACACCACTCAGATTTTCAGAATTAGCCACACCAACAAGTGTAAGAGGAACCATCATAATTGCCTGGGCGAAAATAATGGGCATTACACCAGCAGCATTCACTTTTAGCGGGATATACTGACGCACACCACCGTATTGTTTGTTACCAACAATTCGTTTTGCATACTGCACCGGAATTCTTCTTGTTCCCTGAACAAGCAGAATAGATGCCATGAAAACAAGAAACAGGATAACAAACTCAATGAGAAACATTACAAGCCCGCCTCCCTGTTGATTAATACGGGAAGCAAACTCCTGTACTACCGATTGAGGTAAATGCGCAATGATGCCAATCATAATGATAAGCGAAATACCATTACCAATTCCTTTATCGGTAATTCTTTCTCCCAACCACATAACAAACATCGAGCCTGCCGTTAAAATCACAACGGAAGAAACAGTAAAAAGCGCACCCCTCATAGCAAATGCCGATTCAGGTAGTTGAAAGTGCAGGTTTGTTAAATATGCCGGAGCCTGGAAAATAAGAATTACCACTGTCAAATAACGGGTAATCTGATTTATTTTCCGTCTTCCCGATTCCCCCTCTTTCTGCAACCTCTGGAAATAGGGCACTGCAATTCCTAATAATTGAATTACAATAGAAGCCGAGATGTACGGCATAATTCCTAAAGCAAAAATAGAAGCCTGTGAGAAAGCACCCCCGGAAAACATATCAATCAGTCCAAGCAATCCGTCAGAAGTTTGGTTCTTCAGGTTTTGCAATTGTGCCGGATCGACACCAGGCAGTGAAACAAACGAACCCAACCTGTAAATCAAAATAAAAAACAAGGTGGTTCCGATTCGAATTCTCAAATCTTCAATCTTGTATATGTTCTTTAGGGTTTCTATAAAACGTTTCATTCTAGTTTAAAGTATTTCGGTTGTTCCTTCCAGTTTTTCAATCGCTTCTTTGGCACTCTTTGAAAATGCATGGGCTTTTACATCCAGTTTTTTATCAATAGATCCACCGCCAAGTATTTTAATTCTATCATTTTTAGAAGCAATACCTGCATTGATTAAGGCAGTTACATCAATCGATGAAATATTCAATTTTTCAGAAACATGCTTTAGGACATCCAGATTAATTGCCTTATATTCTATACGATTAAAATTCTTAAAACCCGATTTGGGAACTACCCTCTGAAGGGGCATCTGTCCACCTTCAAAACCAATTTTCTTAGAGTACCCTGACCTGGATTTCTGTCCTTTATGTCCACGTGTTGATGTTCCTCCACGGCCTGAACCCTGTCCACGACCAATGCGTTTCTCTTTTTTAGTGGAACCCGTGGCAGGCTTTAATGTACTTAAATCCATAATATTTTTTTGAATAGTTTTATACTTCTTCAATTCTCACTAAATGACTTACTTTACCGGCCATGCCTTTAATCTGGCCGTTAGCTTCATGTTCAACAGTCTGATTAAGTTTCCTTAATCCAAGGGCTTCAAGAGTAGCCTTTTGTCTTTTGGTTGAACCGATACTGCTTTTTATCTGTGTAATTCTTACTTTAGCCATAACGAATTATCCTTTAAAAACTTTTTCTAATGAAATGCCCCTGTGTTGGGCAACAGCATGTGCATCCCTTAATTCAAGCAGGGCTTCCATAGTTGCTTTTACCAGGTTGTGCGGATTCGAGGAACCTTTGGATTTTGCCAATATATTATGGATACCAACGCTTTCAAGTACAGCGCGCATAGCACCCCCTGCTTTAACTCCAGTTCCTGAAGAAGCAGGTTTGAGCAATACATGAGCTCCTCCAAATCGTGCTGATTGTTCGTGAGGAATGGTTCCGTGGACCACCGGAATTTTCACCAAATTCTTTTTAGCAGCTTCAACCCCTTTAGCAATGGCAGTAGTTACTTCACTTGCTTTTCCAAGTCCCCATCCTACAATACCATCTTCATTACCGACAACTACGATAGCTGAGAAGCTGAAGGTCCGGCCACCCTTAGTAACTTTGGTTACACGGTTAATGGCTACCAACCTGTCTTTTAAATCGAGGTCGCTTGTTTTAACTTTTTTACTTAATGTCGCCATAATTATTTCAGAATTTAAGGCCACCCTCACGGGCCGCGTCTGCTAATTGTTTTACTCTTCCGTGGTACAAATAACCATTTCTGTCAAATACAACATTTTCAATGCCGGAAGCCTGGGCTTTTTTAGCCAGGAGTTTTCCCACAAATGCAGCTTTTTCCGTCTTATTCCCTTTTTGGGAAGCAATCTCTTTTTCAGTGGATGAAGCAGCTACGAGAGTTGTTGCATTGTTATCATCGATTAATTGCGCATATATTTCCTTGTTGCTCCTGAAAACACTCAGTCGCGGACGTTCGGCTGAACCGGAAACAATTTTACGCACCCGGTTTTTTATTCTGACTCGCCTTTCTATTTTTGTTAATGACATAATTCCTGATTTTTCAAAAAAATTATTTAGCAGCAGCCTTACCTGCCTTACGCCTCAATACTTCGCCCACAAACTTAATCCCTTTGCCCTTATAGGGTTCCGGTTTCCGGAATGATCTGATTTTTGCTGCAACATGTCCAAGAAGCTGCTTATCTATGCTTTGCAGAGTAACGATAGGATTACTGCGTTTATCAGATTTTGCTTCCACTTTAACTTCCGGAGGAAGTTGCAGATAAGTATGATGAGAATACCCCAATACAAGGTCGATAACATTATTTGGTAACAACTCGGCACGATAACCCACGCCCACCAATTCAAGCTTAACTTCAAAACCTTTAGAAACGCCGGTTACCATATTGTTCACCAACGACCGGTAAAGACCATGTAAAGCTTTATGGTTCTTTGATTCTCCCAAACGGTTAAATATAACCTGATTGTCTTTAACTTCAACCTCGATTTCAGGTGCTATTTTTTGCTGCAATTCACCAAGAGGTCCTTTAACAACAACTATGCAGTCATCGTTTACTTTAATCTCTACTCCTGATGGTATTTCAATTGGTAATTTACCTATTCTTGACATGACCTGTTTCTTTTTTAATACACATAACACAATACTTCACCGCCTATACTCTGCTCTCTTGCTTCCTTATCGGTGATAACTCCCTTTGAAGTAGAAATAATGGCAACTCCAAGGCCATTCAATACTCGTGGTATATCTTCATGCGTGCAATACTGGCGTAAACCTGGTTTACTAATTCTTTTTAAACCTTTTATTGCAGAAATCTTAGTTTCCGGATGGTACTTTAATGCAATTTTTATATTGCCTTGATAATCCTTGTCATCCTCGAATTTATAATTGAGGATATAACCTTTTTCCTTCAGGATTTTAGTTATTTCCCGTTTAATATTCGATGCAGGAACATCAACTACCCTATGTTTGGCAAGGATTGCATTACGCACCCTTGTCAAATAATCTGCTATTGGATCTGATACTTTACTCATTTTTCAGTCTTTAACAATTACCAACTGGCTTTTTTAACACCCGGGATTAAACCATAGGAAGCCATTTCACGGAAATTAATTCTGCTGATTCCAAACTGACGCATATAACCTTTGGGTCTGCCAGTTAGCTTACAACGGTTATGTAAACGTACCCTGGAAGAATTTTTCGGCAACTTTTGCAAACCTTCCCAATCTCCTTCGGCTTTCAATCTGGCTCTTTTCTCGGCGTATTTATCAACCAGTTTTGCCCTTTTTACTTCGCGGGCTTTCATTGATTCTTTTGCCATTTGATCAATTCTTTTTTACATTTTTAAATGGTAAACCCAGTTCCTTCAGCAAAGCAAATCCTTCTTCATCGGTTTTTGCTGTGGTAACAAAGGTTATATTCATCCCGTTAATCTTATTCACTTTATCCAGTACAATTTCCGGGAATACAATTTGTTCCGGCACACCAAGTGTATAATTTCCACGACCGTCCATCTTACTTTCAATGCCGCGAAAATCACGAATTCGTGGTAAGGCTGCTGAAATCAAGCGGTCAAGAAACTCGTACATGCGATCACGTCGCAGGGTAACTCTTACCCCAATTGGCATTTTTTTTCTGAGCTTGAAATTGGAAATATCCTTTTTCGATAAGGTCTGAACTGCTTTTTGACCGGCAATCATTGTCATTTCAGTTGTAGCAACGTCAATGATTTTTTTGTCGGCAATAGCAGCACCCACACCCTGGTTAAGAACTATCTTTTCCAGCTTCGGTACCTGCATCACTGAAGAGTAGTTAAACTTTTCCTTTAAAGCAGGAACTACTTCTTCCTGATATTTTGTTTTTAGAGTTGGTATGTATGCCATTATTTAATCTCCTCTCCTGATTTTTTGGAATAACGAATTAATTTTCCTGTATTTTCATCAGGGCGACGACCAACACGCGTACGTTCCCCTGTTTTTGGATCAACCAACATGAGATTTGAGATATGAATTGCTGCTTCCTGCTCAACAATACCCCCCTGCGGATTTTTTGCATTCGGTTTGGTATGTTTTTTAATCAGGTTCACACCTTCCACAATAGCTCTGTTAGTTTTCCGGATTACTTCCAGTACTCTGCCTTTCTGGCCTCTGTAATTACCGGTAATTACTGTAACAGTATCTCCTTTTTTTATGTGTAACTTTTTTTGCATTTTCAAGCATTTTTCAATTTAAAGTACTTCTGGTGCAAGGGAAATAATTTTCATATTTTTATCCCTTAGTTCACGAGCTACAGGACCGAAAATACGTGTTCCGCGCATTTCACCGACATTATTAAGCAAAACAACAGCATTGTCATCGAAGCGGATGTAAGAACCATCAACCCGACGAACTTCTTTACGTGTACGAACTACTATAGCTTTTGAAACGATACCTTTTTTTACATCGCTCCCCGGGATAGCACTTTTTACCGATACCACTATAGTATCACCCAAAGAAGCATAACGCTTTCTCGTACCTCCCAATACCCGAATACAAAGTACTTCTTTTGCGCCGCTGTTATCAGCAACTGAACATCTTGTTTCTTGTTGTATCATAATTACTTTGCTCTTTCGGTTATTTCAACTAATCTCCAACATTTTGTTTTGCTCAGCGGCCTAGTTTCCATAATCCGCACCAAATCGCCAATGTTGCATTCATTTTTATCGTCCTGGGCATATAACTTAGTTGTTTTATTTACGAATTTTCCGTAAATAGGGTGTTTCACTTTACGTTTCACCGCAACAACAATCGTCTTGTCCATTTTATTACTTACGACAACACCTATGCGCTCTTTTCTGAGATTTCTAACTTTATTCTCTTCCATCGCTGAATTACTTCTTATTATCACTTAATTCCCTTTGACGAAGAATAGTTTTTAACCTTGCAACGTTTCTTTTTGCATCCTTTAATTTCATAGGATTATCAAGAGGTGATACTGCATGGTTCAAACGTAGGCGAACTAAATTTTCTTTTTCCACCTGTATTTTCTCGACGATTTCCTTGGTCGTCAATTCTTTAATTTCAGACGTTTTCATAATTACTTCACCTTATTTATTCTTCAACAAAATCACGCCTTATTACAAACTTTGTTGGAACCGGCAATTTTTGGGCTGCAAGGCGTAAAGCCTCTTTAGCCAAACTAAATGGCACGCCGTCGGCCTCAATAACAATCCGACCAGGCGATACCGGGGCAACAAAAGCTTCCGGAGCACCTTTACCTTTACCCATCCGAACTTCAGCTGGTTTTTTAGTAATAGGTTTATCCGGAAAAATCCGTATCCAAATTTGCCCCTGACGTTGCATATGGCGTGTAACCGCAACTCTGGCAGCTTCTATCTGGCGCCCGGTGATCCAAGCTTCTTCCAACACTTTTATTCCAAATGAACCGAAGGCCAACTGATTACCACGTTGTGCATTGCCCTTCATACGGCCCTTTTGTACTCTTCTGAATTTTACCTTTTTTGGCTGTAACATCCTATATTAAATTCTGAGTGTTAAACCACTATTTTCTTCTTCTTCCACGGCCACGTTCACCAACATTTTTTCCACCCGGACGAGCTTGTTTTTGCCCGACATTAGGAGAAAGATCGCGGTTTCCATAAACCATTCCTTTACATATCCAGACTTTCACTCCGATGAGTCCGGTTTTGGTAAGCGCTTCGGCTAAGGCATAATCGATATCTGCCCTCAGGGTGTGTAATGGTGTACGTCCGTCCTTATACATTTCCGAACGTGCCATTTCTGCACCGTTGAGCCTGCCTGAAACCAACACCTTAATGCCTTCAGCTCCCATTCGCATGGTTGAGGCAATGGCCATTTTCACTGCCCTGCGGTAAGCAACCTTACCCTCGATTTGCCGTGCAATATTGATTGCAACAATCTTGGCATCGAGTTCCGGGCGTTTGATCTCAAAAATGTTGATCTGAACTTCCTTACTGGTGATCTTTTTCAGCTCTTCTTTCAGTTTATCGACTTCCTGACCGCCTTTCCCAATAATAATACCTGGGCGTGAAGTATGCACGGTAATGGTGATAAGCTTCAATGTACGCTCAATAATTATTTTCGAGATGCTGGCTTTAGCCAAACGGGCATTTAAATACTCCCGTATCTGGTGGTCTTCAACCAGCTTGTCGCCATATTCATCACCACCGAACCAATTAGAATCCCATCCTTTGATGAAACCCAAACGATTTGAAATTGGATTTACTTTTTGTCCCATCTACTACTGATTAAGAGTTTCTTCAACAACATTTTCTTTCCGGTCGACGTAAATTGTAACATGGTTCGAACGTTTCCTTATGCGGTGTGCACGACCCTGGGGAGCCGGACGTAACCTCTTCAGGATGCGGCCCGAGTCAACCATGATTTTCTTTACGTATAATTCACTTTCCTCTAAACGTACTCCTTCATTTTTTGCCTGCCAGTTGGCTATGGCTGAAAGAAGAAGTTTCTCAACCCCGCGCGATGCTTCTTTCGAGGAAAATTTAAGAACATCCAACGCTTTATTCACCTCCATGCCGCGGATAGAATCGACTACTAGCCTCATCTTTCTAGGTGAAGTGGGGCAATTTCTTAAAACAGCAAAGTATTGTTGCTTTTTATCTTCTTTTCTTTTGTCTGCTGCTATTTTTTTTCTGGCACCCATTCTTTTCTCTTTTTAATGTTAACTGACATTTGCCTTATCTTTTGTTACCAGCATGACCCCTGAATGTGCGGGTAGGTGCAAATTCACCCAATTTATGCCCAACCATATTCTCGGTAACATATACAGGAATGAATTTATTTCCGTTATGCACTGCAATGGTATGGCCTACAAAGTCAGGAGAAATTACTGAAGCCCTGGCCCATGTTTTTACTACCGATTTTTTACTGCCATCATTCATGGCAGTAATTTTTCTTTCAAGCTTAAAATCGATAAAAGGCCCTTTTTTTAACGAACGACTCATAATTGTTTCCTTTTAACTATTTTTTCCTACGTTCAACAATATATTTGCTGGAAGCTTTCTTTTTGGAACGGGTTTTATACCCTTTGGCAAGTAAGCCTTTGCGTGAACGTGGATGTCCACCAGAAGCTCTTCCTTCGCCACCACCCATCGGGTGATCTACCGGGTTCATAACCACACCACGTACCCGTGGTCTTCTGCCCAACCACCTTGAGCGGCCGGCTTTACCCGAACGTTCCAGGTTGTGTTCAGTATTTCCAACTGTTCCAACAGTAGCCCTGCAGGATGTAAGTACCATACGAGATTCGCCTGAAGGCAATTTTAAAATTGCATACCTGCCTTCACGAGAGGTCAATTGCGCATAAGTGCCTGCACTACGTGCCATCATTCCGCCCTGTCCGGGACGGAGCTCAATGTTGTGAACAAGTGTTCCAAGAGGTATATCTGATAATGGGAGCGTATTTCCTATTTCAGGTTCAACTCCCGATCCGCTCTTTACTGTTTGCCCAACTTGCAACCCGTTGGGAGATACAATGTACCTTTTTTCACCATCTTCATAAATCAGAAGAGCGATACGGGCCGAACGATTCGGATCGTACTGAATGGAATCGACAACAGCAGCAACACCATCTTTATCGCGTTTGAAATCGATAATTCGGTATTTGCGTTTGTGTCCCCCACCTCTATACCTCATTGTCATGCGGCCCTGGTTATTCCTACCGCCAGTTTTCCGCAGGGGCTCCAACAATGATTTT
>JAWLGR010000071.1:0-11303 GCA_041684965.1 Mariniphaga sp. | reverse complement strand
GTAACACAAAGAATACATCATCATTATTATTATTTATTTTAAAGGGAAAAACAATTAAGAATTAAGAGAAAGTGGTCCTAAGGAAAGGTAGTATTTTACCTTGATGATCGTTGGTTTAATCCTTCAGAGATGAAAATAAATGAAAACCGGTTGAAAGTTCAGAATCGCAGCTTTCAAAAGGTGGCAGAACTCTTTTTGAAAGCTGACGGGGGGATGCAGGTTTATGTCAATTGTTCCGTCAGACGTAACGTCTTTCTTTTTTTTCGGATTTTTTTAACAATATACCGTCAATTGAGTATTTTCCTCCACCGGTAAGCAACAGGAAAAAGAAAATAAGAAGGAACAGCAATGCCTTTTCCTTAACAGCAAAAGGATCATCACTGTGGGCATAAAATACCGCTACGGACATGTTGATAACCAGGGGGAAGGCAGCAATACGTGTAAACAGTCCCAGGAAAATAAACACGGCACAAAGAAACTCAGCAAACGTTGCCAGCAAAAGCGAAAGCTCAGGCCCCATACCCATTACATCCGCAAATTCTACAGGCTCACCGGAGAACAATTGCATCAGCTTGGGAATTCCATGAGTCAGCATAAAAGCAGCCGCAAGTGTACGGAGAAGTAAAAGCCCCAAATGAACATTGGCTACCGGTAATGTTTTTCGAATAAACCGATTCATGTTTTCATTTTTTATGCAACAAAGAAGTTGCAGTTATCTATTCTTAACAAATGGTTCGAAAGATTGTTGAATCAGCAACTTTGGTTCTTAAAAAAACCAGGTGTCCGGTTAGCCCTTGGTGTCTTGTCATTCATTCTGGCAATTTTTTGTGTACCATTAAAGGTAATCAGAGGAAATTTTTTACAAATGTATTTGCATTCTTAATGCTTTTATTTCAGCAGGTTTAGGTGAAATATTTTTATTTTAACTATTATTCTAGTTAAAAAACTGGAAATAAAGTTGCGTAACTGAAATATCAGTTGTACTTTTATATCATTAATTGCTTTACAATGATTAAATTTCTTTAAAATGAAAAAACTTACCCGCAAGGAGGAGGAGCTGATGAAAATCCTTTGGAAGCTTGAAAAAGCTTTTGTAAAGGATATCATTGAAAAATATCCAGACCCAAAACCTCATTACAATACAGTATCTTCATTGGTACGATTGCTTCAGGACAAAGGAATTATCGGGTATAAACAGTATGGAAACACCTACCGGTATTATCCGTTGATCTCTAAGGAAGAATACCGTAAGTCATTTATGAAACAGATTGTCAGCGACTATTTCGACAATTCGTATAAAAATGCTGTTGCCTTTTTTGTGAAGGAAAAGGGATTGTCATCTGCTGAACTGGAAGAGCTTATTAAAATGATTAAAGAACAGGAGTGATGGAATATTATCTCATCTATATTGGAAAAGTAGCGATTGCAGCAGGTGCGTTTTACCTGGTATTCCATTTGCTTTTTCAAAACCAGAAGCAGTTTGCCTTCAACCGCATTTACCTTCCTGTTTCACTTTTTCTGAGTTTTATGATACCGCTCATTACCTATACAACAGTGAATTATGTGGAGCCTTTACCTGTACAATTCAGTCCGGTTCCTGTATTTACAGAATCGTTTGAGCCGGCAGTTCCGGAACAACATAAGCCGGAATATTTATGGGAATGGCATCACTGGTTGTTTGCGGTTTATATTGCCGGCATTGCCCTTTTCCTGTTTCGCCTGTTGCTTGGTCACTTGAAGGCATCACAAATAATAAGGGAAAGCAGGATGCAGGAGTTGTTTAAAAGTATGGTTAACATTTCGAAAAGAGACATCCACCCGTTTTCGTTTTTCAATAAGATTGTACTTTCAGAAAACACGCTTTTTAATCCCCAACTGGAGATGATTGTGGCACACGAAAAAATTCATGTAAAGGAAAAACACACCTTCGATATTTTGTTAACTGAAATCTTATTTCTGTTTCAATGGTTTAATCCGTTTGCATGGCTGATGAAAGATGCAGTTAAAAACAATCTTGAGTATAAAACCGACCATGAAATTGTAAAGGCCAACAATATTAAAACCTATCAGTTGGCAATGCTGATGCTGGCCGACAAGCAGGGTGTGGCGCCGTTTCTTACCGCCCTGAACGGTTCCCAGCTCCGAAGCCGCATCATCATGATGAAAAGAAAGAACAAGAACAAATATGCCTTGCTTAAGCAACTGGTGGTGCTTCCCCTGCTGGCGGTGCTGGTGATGGGACTGGCTGAGCGGGAAGTGAGAACAGAAATAATCCGGCAGGATACAACAGGCCAGGTTCAGAATACACTTCCTGCAACTAACCAATATGACATTTCAAAGTTGTTAATAATGGTTGACGGAGAGATAATTCCTTCCGATAGTCCGGAATTGAAACACATAATCCTGACTGAAGAAAACCGACATAACAGCAAGTATGTAATTGAAATCATTGAAGCTTTAAATATTAGTATGGATGACATTACGGGATCTAGATCTTCTATGAATCCCGGTAATCCATACCTGTACTTACGCACAAAGAATTATATCCCTGGAACAAATAAAGCATTTGAAGAAAACTTTGAAAAACCGTCTTCAATAAAAGAAAGAATGTTTAAACAAAAAGAGCTGAATTACATTCATGGGAAGATTACCAATGAAAAAGGTCAACCCATTGAAGGTGCCTCGGTCGTGGTTGAAGGAAGACAGCTTGGGGTAGTAACCAACAGTCAGGGAAATTACAGGATAGAAGTTGATCCGGACGATAAAGTGCTGATTTTTGGATTTCTCTATCACCCGAAAAAGAAAGTAACAATAGAGGGCAAAGATAAGATTGATGTTGTGATTCCTACATACCTTGAACCTCCTACTTCGGGAGCGTACATGTCATCCTCCTTCAAAATGAGAAACAGCAAAAATGAACTGGTTAAGCCAATCTTTTTAATAAACGATAAGGAGGTAAATATTGAGGAAGTAGACAGACATTTTGTTAAATCATTCAGAATGCTGCCCGATTCAACTGCCGTCAGATTGTATGGAGAAAAAGGAAAGAACGGAATTGTTGTTCTTACAATGAAGAATCCTGAGGAAATGCAAACCATCAGCGGTAAAATTACCAATGAAAATGGGGAACCAGTTATAGGAGCCAGTATAACTGAATATGATGATTTTGGCAGGGCAGTCCATGGAACCCATTCTGACAGAACCGGTCATTATGATTATATCATCAAGCAGGAAAATTCCTCCGTTAGAGTCAGACATTTTGATTATCAAACCAAAGAACTGGATGTTAAGGGAAAGAAAATCATTGATGTTCAGCTTGAAAGAAACCTGTTCCAACTTTCAGAAATGAAAATAGTAATTGACGGGAATATAATTCCTTCCAATACTCCTCAACTAAAAACCTTAAATCTTTCTGATGAAAGCCTGAATAACGGCAGGTATGTAATGGAGATTCTTGAAGCATTAGGTATCCCTAACGATGATGTTGTGGGCTCCAAAGGTTCTGTAACCGCAAATAATTCTGAATTGTATATCCGTACTAAAAATTATAAGCCAGGTACTAATCCTGAATTTGAAAAGATGACAGAAATGCCTGTTGCAAGAATCGAGGCGAAAGTTAAAAAGGAAGAGGGAGAACCAGCCGGTAAATTAAGATATACGATTGCCGGTATAGAAGTGTCAGGAATCCGTTATCTGGATAAAACCGTACTTATGCAGCTTTCAGGACTACAGGTCGGCCAAAATATAGAAGTACCTGGTGAAATGATAACAAATGCCACTAAAAAACTTTGGCAGCAGGGATTGTTTTCTGATGTAAAAATTACGGCATCAAAGATTGCTGACAATAAAGTATGGCTTGATATCTTTCTGCAGGAAAAGAATCACCCGCAAAACAGTAACCAAAACGATTCAATAATAATCAGGGGATTGAGATCATTGGGCAATGGCCGCCCATTGGTAGTAATTGATGGTGTTCCACAGTTCCGGGTATCTCAAAACTTTGATATAATTTCCGCCGATGCAGAGGCTGTAAGCAAACTCACAGATGTCCCTTTACAGGATATTAAATCCATTGAAGTTTATAAGGATGATGCATCAACCGCGGTGTATGGTCCACAGGGGAAGGAAGGAGTGATAAATATCATAACAAAATCCGGTTCTGCCCGAAATGCACCAGTATATCTTGAATCAGACCCTTTAGAACCGGTTTTTGTAAAAGTTGATGAAATGCCTGAATTTCCGGGAGGGGAATTTTCCTTAAGAATGTTTATTGCAAAAAATCTGAAATATCCTGTTAAGGCGCAGGAATCAGGGGTTCAGGGCGAGGTATATGTTTCATTCATCATTGATAAAGAAGGGAAGATTTCCGATGCAAAAATTGCAAAAGGGGTACATGAATTGCTCGACCAGGAAGCCTTAAGGGTAGTAAATCTGCTCCCTGCCTGGAAGCCGGGGAAGCATGAAGGAAAATATGTAAATGTATATTATACTTTACCTGTTTATTTTGGATTACAGAATTAGAAAATTGTTAAATGCTTCTTCTGTTTAAGAGTAATTTAACCGTTTAATAAATGAAACCTGCCGTTTAGTAAATTATCCGCTTAATTTCCATACAAAGCGTTTAACTTGCTTTTTGAAACAGAAAACTGATTACAAACCTACGTTCTTTATTATTTAAAAATGCTGTTGTATGTTTTTAAACATATTTATTAATTCTGATAACTAAAGATATGTAATTTTATTTATGTATATTGTTTTTATTTATTCAAAAATCAATAAAAAATTAACCAATGAACAAAATCATCATTACCTCCGTACTTGTGTTGCTGGCTATTTCTCTCAGTGCACAAAAAGTAATTGAGAATCCGTCCTTTAAATCAACAACAGCCAATTATGTAAAAATTACCAGGATAGAGCTGCAGGACACCGCTACCGTTATTGATTTTGAAACGCACTACAGGCCGGGAAGCTGGATAAGCATTCCAAAGGATACCTGGATTCAGGACAGCAATGGCGGCGAAAAATTGCTCGTTAAAGGCAGTAGGGGAATTCCCATCAGTGAACGGCATACAATGCCTGAAAATGGCATAGCCATTTATACCCTGTATTTTCCTCCTGTTGGTGAGGATGTCAAGACCATCGACTACCTAGAAAATCAGTGGAAGACGTATGGCATTGAACTGGAGCGGCAGGAACGGTTTTCCATTTTCCCCGAACCGCTGCTGGGAAACTGGCTGCGCACCGACGGCAGCAATGAGTGGGTGTATGGATTTCATGAAGACCGGGCAATTTACGACAGTGATATCTGGAAGCAGGTGCTCATCAGTCAGAAGGAGGATATCTACGAGGTCGTATTGCAAAAAGAAGGCAGACGGGAGAAGCTTATCGTAAAACCGCAGGATGATTTACTGTTGATAGGGAATAATAAAGATAACCTGGAGTCCTTCAGCAAGGAACTGACTCAAAAGCCGGATTACGTTATTGCCAACGACGGGGAATTTCAGAGAGCAATATTTAAAAAAGACACGGCAGTTTATTGTGGCTACATTAAAGGGTACCTTCCTGAAATGGGGAAAACGGGCATGATTTACGTAAACAACATCATCAGCTCGGAACAGGAATCCTATTTAATACCCATTAATCCGGACGGAACTTTCCTTGTTAAGTTTCCGATGATTTATCCCCAACAGGTTATGGTCAGATGGTCCCGTACTATGGACATGGTTTACTGCGAGCCAGGTAAAACAAGTTTTTATTTTAAGGACAATTCAAGATTTTTCGATGATAAGCGACCCGCGCTGCTTTTTATGGGGCCAACGGCACGGATTAACCAGGACCTACTGGCCATGCAGAATTCTATACGTCAGTTTAATTACCAGGATATGATGGATAAAATTCTGGACATGACCCCTGATGACTTTAAATCTTATTTGCTGGATATTAAGAACCGGGAAATGGAGCAGATAAATGAGTTTGCACAATCACATGCAGTCAGCAAAAAGGCATTGCAGATAAAGAAAATGCAAATCATTTTCAGTGCGAACGAAAAGATACTCTCATACAATATGTATAGAGAAGGGGCATACCGGACAAAACATAAGGTTCCGCGCGAGCAGCGGGAGATACCTTTGGAGCGGGTTGAACTGGAAAAGGAATATTATGATTTTATCAATCCGGATGAATTGAACAATCCGGTTTCAGTAGTAGCCGGCGGTGATTATCATTTTCTTATTAACCGGGTAAAATATTCCGATCCATTTAGATCAAGTGGAGCTATAAGTATCAGTCATGATTCAATTTATGCAGCTCTTGAAAAAAGGGATATTAAGCTGGAGGCTTCTATCAGGCAACTATTGGAGAAACTTTCTGAATGCGAATCCAATGAAGAGAGATCGAAAATTATAGAAGAGGATTCAATAAATTATAATGCTTTTGTAAGCAAATATCAGGAAGTTATGCGGGAAATTTCAATGGAAATTATGAGTAGAAAAAGAGAAGGAGACCTGAAGAAAGGGCTTAAGGAATATTTTAATTTGAATCCCGGATTTGCAATGGAAGTGATGAAGGCACAGGATATTGGCAGAAGAATGGAATCGTCTTTTGAACCGCTCTCAGCAACTCAGAAAGAACGGTTAAACAATGAAATCCTGAATGAATTCATATACACCTGGTTAGTTGAAAAAAGTGCTGAACTGGAAAGAAAAATAGCAGAGAAGCAGGAAATGTTCAGGAAATCGTCGGGATTTGTGGTGAATGAAACACCGGCAGTTACCGAAGGTGATTTATTTGATTCCATCATGAAAAAGTACAGGGGCAAGGTGGTGTTTGTGGATTTTTGGGCAACCTGGTGCGGTCCCTGCCGTTCAGGGATGGAACGGATTAAACCGCTGAAGGAAGAGATGAAGGATAAGGATATGGTGTTTGTGTATTTAACCAATCCTACATCTCCCAAAAAGACCTGGGAAATGTTTATCCCCGATATACATGGCGAGCATTATTATTTAACCCAGGATGAGTGGAACACACTAGCCGCACGATTTAAAGTGAGCGGAATTCCGCATTATGTGCTGGTGGATAAAAAAGGAAAGGTGGTTCAGGATAAAGTCTATTTTGCTTCTGCCAATGCGGAATTAAAAAAAATGTTTGAAGAATGCCTGGGAAACTGAAATTTTAATTAGTCGCGCTGTTATTACACCTTTATTCTATGAAGCCTAAAAGACACCACCTGAAATATTTATTTTCAGTTTTAATTTTATCTGTACTTTTCAAGTCTGCAACTGCATTTCAGGTTCAGATTGAAGTATATGGCATTGTTGTGGATTCTGTAACCGAAAAAGGCATTTCGTATGTTACCATAAGCATCCAAAATGAAGAAGAAGTAGTTAAACGGCTGGCAAGTGATGAAACAGGAAAGTTTAGTTTTACTTTGGAAAAGGCCGATACCTTTGACATAATTTTTCATTCTGTAGGATACCAGTTACACAAAATTACAGTTTCCCTCAGTGAACAGAATCCAAAGCACGATATGGGCACGGTTGTATTACTTCCGTCAAATGAAGAAATAGGGGAAGTAGTTGTTGCTGTGCAAAAACCTTTAATCCGCACAGAAGCCGACAAGATCGTTTACAGCATAGAAAGCGACCCGGAATCAAAGACAAGCAATGTTCTGGAAATGCTTCGGAAAGTACCCTTAATAACAGTCGATGGTGAAGACAACATCCAGATGAGAGGTTCATCCAACTTTAAAATACTTATGGATGGGAAAAGCTCCACGTTGGTATCCCAAAATCCGAAGGATGTTTTGAGAAGTCTTCCGGCCAGCAGTATACGCGATATAGAAGTAATTACCGATCCGTCTTCAAAATACGAAGCTGAAGGAACTGCAGGAATAATAAATATAATTACCAATAAGAAACCATTGGAGGGATTTATGGGCCGGCTGAATGCAGGGGTGGATACCCGTGGTGGGTTCAACGGAGGAATTTTTGCCACTTCCAAAATAAAGAAGTTCGGATTCTCTGTCAATTACGGGTATAACAGATTTAAGCAACCTGAAAGTGAACAGTATAGCAACAGGGAAAATTACAGGAGTACAACCAACAGGTATATGGAAATGGAGGGTACAAACCGTTATACCGGGAACATGAACTTCACACGGGGCGAAGCCAGTTATGAAATTGATACATTTAATTTAGTGAGTTTATCCTTTATGGGATATTCAGGAGGCTTCACAGCAGACGGATTGAGTTTTACAAGCGATTACGATCTCAACCGGGTTACCACCCGGCAGTTTGAAAACCGTATAAATTCAGGCAACGATTACGGTTCTCTTACAGGGAACATCGACTATCAGCGTACATTTAAAAAGCCTGACAAAACTTTTACTGTCTCTTACCGGCTGGATAATTCACCCAGAAATACAGAGAATGAAAATGTAGTAGACGGAATTATCAACTATCCTTCCTACCGGCAGCGCACAGTTAATGAGGCAACGGGCAGGGAACAGACCTTCCAGCTCGATTATTACGACCCGTTAACAAAAGTTCACCAGTATGAATTGGGAATAAAATACATCCTTCGTCAAAATTTCAGTAATACTGATATTCTTAGATTCGATGACATTACCGGTGATTGGCAGCGTGATTTATCACGTATCAATGATTTGGACTACAATCAATACATTATGGCTGCCTATCTTGGATATGTTGTTAAGCTGAAAAAAAACAACCTGAAGACCGGCCTGCGCGTGGAGCGTACAAAAAACGACGGTGTGTTTAAATCGGTAAGCGATACAACATTTACCAACCGGATGTTTAATCTTGTACCCTATATTAATTTATCAAGAAACATGGAAAAGGGACAGAACGTAAGACTATCCTACACCCAACGGCTTTCGCGCCCGGGAATCTGGTACCTGAACCCTTTTTACAACGATACCGATCCTTTAAATGTCAGGTATGGTAATCCAAATCTTGATGCTGAAATTTCTCATTCCTTTAGTTTTGCCTACGGGAAATTTTCACCCAAATTCAATATTAATCTAAATCTTAATTCGGCATTCACCAACAATGCAATTACATCCATCACCCGGATTCAGCCAAATGGTGTAAGCCTGTCAACTTATGAAAACATTGGGAAGAACCGGAATTTCGGAGGGAATCTGTACGGTTCTTTCAGACCGGACAATAAAATTACTCTGAGTACGAATCTTGGGGTCCTCTACAGCATTCTCGAAAGCAACAACGAACTCAACCTGCGGAATGAGGGGGTAACATCCAATGGTACGGTATCTGTTCGATATACTATCTGGAAAAATGGAACCTTTTCAGTTTTTGGAGGAAAGTTTTCACCACGGATTATGCTGCAGGGTAAATCTTCTGCCTACTCCTACTCAAATGCTTCATTTTCGCAGCAGTTTTTTGACAAGAAGCTAACGGCAAGTGTTTCTGTCAACGACCCATTCAGGCAACGGATGGTTTTCACCAGCAGGATGACAGACCCGAACTTTAGCATGGTTACAGAATCCTATATCTACAACCGTATGTTCAGGGTAAACATTTCCTGGCAGGTAGGAAAGCTGAGTGAACAGATTAAAAAAGCCAGGCGTACCATCTCCAATGAGGATCTTAAAGGTGGTGGTGAAACAGCGCCGGGGGGAAGTGGTGCTGGCAATAATGAATAAAAAAATGGGGATTCAAACAAAACGTAAGCTCTCTCTTTGAATGAGAGGGGTTGGGGGTGAGTAAAATTGATAGTTTATTAAATCACCAGCAAGGTAAAACAAAAAGAAAATAAATTAGAGCTATAAATTATAAGACCATTGTCTAAGAACTTATAATTTGCTGTTGGTGTGATTTTTGTAGCTTATGAAATATATTTAAATTGAACCAGTATGAAAACTATGTTCATTTCAATCCACCTGGGGATTTTCTTTTCTGTCCTGGTAGCTCAAACCACAGGTCCCCCGAAGAGCAATCCTGAACCTCCCGGCGAAAATTACGGGATGATTTGTTTCCATAAGACAGCTTTCGATGTAGTAGTTTCCAAATAATTATATATGGCGGTACTTATAAAATATTCCAATCTAAATAACATCAAACTGAGGCCATTGTGGTTAATGCTTCTGCTGTTCCCATTGCAGGTTACCTCACAGATAAAAATAACTGGGACGGTTACTGAAACTGAAAGCAATAACCCTGTAATATATGCCACCATATACGTTAACGGTACAACCATTGGAACCATTACCAATCCGGCAGGTGAATTTTCTCTGGAGAATGTTGTACCTCCATGCGAAATTGTAATAAGCCATGTCAGCTATACTGCCCAAATAATTGAGATAAAACAAAATGCAGACACTGTGTTGCATATTAAGCTTAACCCGGGAGACGTGGAGTTGGGAGTGGTTGAAGTAAAAGATAAAAACCTGAGGGAAGCAAATTTAATCCATTTTAAAGAGCGTTTCCTGGGAACCGATTACTGGGGTAAAAATGCCTTCATCGAGAATGACAGCGTACTTGTATTTCGCCGGGAGAAGGTATTAAACAATAACGATGTTGTTCTTGAATCAGAGATATTAGCCCCAGACAGCAACTCCATCCTGTTTACCGTAAATACAAAGGGTCCCTTGCTGGTTAACCTGCCTTTGCTGGGTTACAAACTACACATAAACCTCATACATTATAAAGAATTGCAAACCGGTAACGACGATGAATACCGGTTTCATACCCTGGGTTACTTTTATTTTCAGTCTGAAGACGAGTCTTCAAAAAGAAAAACCAACCGCTACAGAAAAAAACAAATTGAGGCCTGGTACAATTCCGACCGCCATTTTTGCCATTCGTTATTTAATGAGCGGCTTAAAGAAAATGGTTACATCCTTTATTACTATGTAATAAATCCTGAAACCGGATTCTGGGAAAAATCTGAAACCGGAATGTGGAAACCATATGAATTTGATTTGAAAGATCATCTGATTCGAACAGGCAATGAAGTGAAAATTGTTGGACTGAAAAATAGAAGTTTTTATATCAAATACTATGAAAAGCATAATGCCCCATTAAACCTGAATAGGAACGAGGGAGTTTCGCCACAAATTTCCAAAATCTATTTCTTAAAGGATACCTGTACCATCCGGGCTGATGGTTCCCGACCTGACAACTCCATCATGTTCGGACCTGAAATAGGAAACAAACGTGTGGGGGCCATGCTGCCGTATGATTTTCAGCCGGGAAACGTGAATTGATGATAAATTAAAGGATACTACTCATGAAAAACTTATTCTTAACCATTTGTTTTTTTAT
>JAWLGR010000070.1:0-11352 GCA_041684965.1 Mariniphaga sp. | reverse complement strand
TGACCAATTACTGCCATTATAAATTGAAAAACTTCCATTGTGGGTTTTAATCAAATCTGTATTGGAAGGTTCCAGTGCCCAGAAAAAGTCACCCAGGCTATTTCGATTGGGTGACAGTTTATTAAATGAAACCCAGTTCCATCCTTTTTTCAAAACAATATGTTGTCTGGCAGAACCGGTTGATTCGAATATTTGCGGATAACGTGTAGTGCCCAAAACAGTGTTATCGATTAAAACCACTGTGAAGGGTAATACGTTATCCAGTATCTGCCCAGCACTGGCATCCCAGATCCGGAAATCAAGAGAATCGGCGACTTTTTTGTCGGCAGGAGTATTTCCATATACGGTTAAAAATACAAGATATGAATCAAATTCATCAACATAGCGTATGTTGGTAACGCCCCGTATTGAATCAGTACCTTTTTTGAACGCTGCCAGCATATCAAAAATGTCGGTTGAAAACACACCGTCAATTTTAATTTTTCCCACAATGTTCATGGTATTTTCAAACTTTGAAAGATCAATGGACCAACTTGGCGGTTTTTTATAAACCCTGATGGTCAATGGCAATTTCTCGTCAAAACCATTTTCAGTTCGCAGTATTATATCCTGGTTGTAATCGCCAATGTTAAGTGCTGAATTTACAGTAAAGTTAATTTCAAGTGTGGATTCAGGATTAATTACCCCGGAAACGGGTGAAGCTTTTAGCCATAGCGGCAAATTAACAATATTAAACCCAACCTGTTGCCCTCCCGTATTTTTTATGGAAGCAACAAATTCAAGTGGCTGATAAACTTCCTTGGTAAAGTAGCGCTGTTCATCCTCCCAACGAACCTGATTACGGTGTACAAAGGCCATCCAGGTAACCGGCGAAGCCATTTCATTTCCATTTTTGTCTTCCACTCCTCTTACCTTAATTTCTAATATATTTTTTTCCAATTGAGGCATTAAATATGCTTGAGGAGTAATAATGATTCTATCTTCAGCCGCAACAAAATCGATAGGAATATCTTCAACCGGACGGGCATCTTTTATGTTTGGCGCATCCGAAGAAAATCCTTCTTCACTTATTGGTACAGCATCCTGAGCACCAGAGTCGGATACATAGTTTTTCATCGTATCAACCAACGTTTGATTTCCGAATCCATCATCCGAGTATCCCTCAAAAGGCAGGTAAACCATTAAGCCAAATTCATGGCCATACAATTTTGAATTCATGTCAAGCAGAATTTGTTTGGTCGATTTGGCCAGGTTCCACAAACGGAATTCATCCATTTTTCCTGAAAAATGATAATCCTCACCTGTATCACCATTACCTTCAGTATTAAACCATTTCCTGACGCCCAGGTACATTTTATCATTGGCAATTCCACCGACTATCGTATTTTGGTTTTCATTCTGGACTTTCCCGTCGATCAGTGAAATAACATTGCCGCGGCGGTTAACCACCAAAGCGAAATGATGCCACGAATTATCAAAGTAATTGTTTGACGTTGCTTCAAAAACATTTCCTTTACTGGCTACCCGGATTTTTCCGTCAGTAGTGGCATAAATGCTCAGCGCTTTGTCTGTTAAGCCTTCCCCTTCAGTGCCATCCCCTTTTTGGTTTGAAAACAAACAAGTTGTCTCTGTTGGAGTACCCGCTTTAAACCAAAATTCAAGGGTATAATCCATTTCAGGTATAATGGCAAAATAACCGGTGAAAAATTCAAGGTAATTATTTCCGGAGAAATCCCATGCAGATCCACCCGGCTCAACTATCCAGGAAGCAAACACTTCCATGTGGCGTGAAGCTGCCTTATCTATGGCCAGGTTACCGGAAGCATCATCCATTGGCCAATATCCGTACAAGCCAATTTCATTGCCCGAAAGTGCAGTATTTTGATTGGCATAAATATCGCCAACTAACCAAATTTTTGACCAGATGCGCAATTCGTGTAAATCGCCGGTGAAGTAACCACTTCCGGTTTCAGCCGACTTGCCAATATATATTTTACCTGAATTGTTTATTTCAATGGTTTGGCTTCTTTCTTCGAGAATAACATTATCATTTTGGTAAATAAAGACATCACCTGTTTCATCATCGTAAACGTAGGCCATGTGTTGCCATTCTGTGTTAGGCAATTGAGAAGTAAAACTTAATTCAGCTTCATACTCCTGGTTTCCAATTTTGAAATAGGTCTTATCCGAATCCCGTAACCCTATTTCCACTGAATTTGCAGGATCGTTCCCCTGGGATAAGATTACCGAATTGCCATAAATACCGGGTTTCATCCAGAATTCAACTGTCATTGATTTGTCGTTAAACGATAATCCTTCAGAGATATAACTATAGTCGGAAGAACCATTAAACCTTAAGAATGCCTGATGTTCTATAAGGTTATTGTTTAATGTTCCTTTGACATCAAAATTATTCATGGTAAGTAAACCACCTTCAATGGGTTCGTTAAACTGAACCATTATATTATCGTCAACATCCAATATGCCATCAGCTGGTTGAGGTGTTCCGAATACCTGTGGCCGTTGTCCGTCAAGAATACCCGATAATACCTGAGAGTAATTTATGGTTCCGTTTTCGCAGTGAGAAACCAACCGGATATCGTATCCCCTGTCAGGTAAACTACCCATATCCCATAAGTATTGCATGGTGGTTGCTCCGTCGATAACAGTGGTGTTATCTTCTCCTTCTTTTTCCGGATCATTTGTAAAAATGTGGGCGGTTGTCCAGTTTGAGGTTCCGGTTGGTGTATATTGAAAATGGAAATCCTCGAACCCATCGTGCTGCAGGTTATAACCACTGGCTTTAACAAGCATTATATCGTCATCGTTTGCATTGATTACCCAACCATTACCGGGATATTCAAATTCGACCTGACTGCAAGCCGATTCAAAATAGGCTGAAATGGAAGCTGTTTCCCAATAATCTTCGCAGGTAGAACCCAGATATATAGATAAATCTTCGTATTCGTTAACATCTGGTCTCCCTTTCCATACTTCCAAAGTTTTAGTTACTGTTTTTCCATAGGGAACAAAAACAGCAATGCCATCATTAATCGTACCTCCGTCCATCTTTATTTTTGCCCCGTCGGGATTTGAATTAATATCCACCCCAAAGATATACCACCCGTCTTTTTCAGCTTCGGATTCATTTGAAAGGTAAACGGTAAATAAGGCCGGAGAAGTTTCAGGCACTACCGGTGAGATTGGGTTGGCAACCGCAATTTTCCCACCCTCGATTCTCATAGTGGCAAAATTCAGGGTGTGGTTTCCCGGTTCAAAATACTGGGTCAATTCTTCCTGTTCGTGCGGACAGGATGTTTGACCACCCCGCGTTTTAAATACAGGTCCGTTTCCACTTTGGCATTTCAGCACATCAGCGGTAATGTAATTGTAAGGATCCTGATCGGAAAGCGTGTAGCCCACGTTGGTTGTAGTTGTTGAACCATCGGACCAGATTTTCTCGCCACTGGTTGTGTTTTTAATACTTGCATCTAACTTAAATCCGAATGAGTTTAAAGAGAAGCCTAACTGCAATGCAACTTCTGCTGATACAGAAAAGCCAAATTTGGTGTTTTCCACATAGGAGTCTTCACTTCCAATGCTTGATTGATAAACACTGCCGGCCCCAAAAGAAATGTTTTGATGTTTGTCATCGGCAAGGGCATTCAGTTTTTGTGATTCATTCATAGCCAATACTTCCTTCCAGTTCGCAATTTGCTGGTTATAATACCGCACAGAATCAATTATTTCGGGTTCTGGTGATGTAAAAATATAACTTGGTCCGTCATAAAAATTATCCGATGCATTGCTTCCCCAAAGTTGGTTATCATCGTTATTGGACCCATATCTTGGATCAGTTATATCTGTAAATACTTTCTCATAGCAATTTTTCTCCAGTATTATATTTCGCAGCTTTATTAAATGTGGAATATTTTCATCCTCAATAATTCTCTGGGAATAAATAAAATAGGTATCAAATTCAGGATTAACCCGAAGTCCGTCTTCAATGGCTATGGCATAAGAATTATTTTCGGCAATTGGATCCGATCCTGAAGGAACTTCGGTATCGGGCATTATTTTCATTATTTTGCTAATGCCATAAATTATATTGGTTGAATGACCAATGAACACATCACCATCGGAACCCACAAAAAGAGGATCGTCCGAAGTTGAAAATGATTCGTTGAAATTTAATTGGGTAGATTGTTCATACCCTGTTCCACCGGTATATGAATTCTGAATCGTCCCTTTAATATTATTGTCGGTTTCAAATTTAGTTTGAACCATGAAAAAGGGTGAACCGGCTTGCGTGGCCACTGTAACTCCCATCTGGTATGCCAGTCCCAGGCTCATATCGGTAACATTTGAAACCGACCAGCTGTATTTTGAAGAGGTAACAAATCCCTTTTCAAGTGTTGCCGAACTGCCGGAACCCGGAGGATCCCTTAAAATATAATCGACCACCGATGGCCCGGTTGTAACAAAATTATTTCCGGTTGGCCTTCCTCCCAAAATATAGGCTTCGTATTCACTATTTGCAGGCCATTGAACTATTGTTGGACCGGCCTTAAAGGTTATATTAAGGTTTTTTGTGTAAGGATCGGCAATATTCGGAAAATCGGCCAAAAATTTGTATTCTGCTTCCCCGTTTTTATCCAGTGACAATTCCACAGCCTTATCCTGCAAAGCCAGATTGTTATTTATAATTAACATGCCATCGGTAACAGGCACCTCGTCAGTATCCAGGTTATCGACATTTACATATTGCTCGAAAGCTTTAAGTACTATTGAATATTCATTTCCGAAAAAGAATATTGGCTTTCCAAAAGGATAAACTATCGAATTGTTTTCTTCGGTTGCCAGTGGAATAGTTACAGGAGTACCTTCATTATCATAAATAAACTCAGTTGCGCTGATAATTTTACCACCGTCTTTATTTAAAACTGAAAATTCGGGTTCGCTCCGGTAAATCCAGTCTCTTCTATGGTTATAAACAGCCGTGGTATCTAAATGAGAGAATACCTTATTTACAAAAATACTGTCCGTTTCACTTATTTCGATGAATTTCGACGACATATCAATGATTGCGAGGTCTTCATCTGAATCGAACGAGTAAGAACTACTAGTAATTGTTTTAATTGATAGCTGACCGTTTGGCTTGTATTTTTCAGGCAGTAAAGAGAACTCAAAATAACCGGTTTCCGGGTCTGTTGTAGTTGAAACCGTTTTTGGCGTATCATCAAGCGGCTCAAGGTCATTATCCAAATCAATATTGAATCCACGTTCGGTAGTTAGTTCAATACTCACTTCCCCAATATTGTTGTTGGTTGGATTTGTATTTGAAAGCAAATCTTTTGCAGCTTCAATGGGTCCGCCAACTACTTTTCCTGCAAGTTTTACACGGGTAATATCCTTGATTTTAACCTGAACCGGTTCATTGAAATTGTGCCTCAATATGCTGCCATCAGTGATGCCCGGGTAATATGTATGTTCAAATTGATGGTTTTGTTTTTCAAAAGAAAGGTAGTGATTACCATAAGGGACTTCGAACACAACTGTTCCATTTTCATTGGTTTGAACTATTTGTTCGTTTTTGTCCACTTGTATCTGTCCATCCAGTTTTACCCAAACTCCTTTAACCGGAAAAGCTGTATTGCTGTAAAAAACCTCCACAGTAACCGGAACAGTGGAAATGTCTGAAAAGTCGATATTATTGTGAACCGTTGCCCCATCGCCAACAAATAAAGTTTTATATCCCGGATTGAACTCGTGAGGAGCTAGCATTGGGACAATCTTATAAATCGAACCTCCGCTTAAATAAGGAATACCGGTAATGAGATAATTTCCTGTTTCATCAGTAAGGGCTTTAAACCATAACTGTTCAATAAGCGGATTTACATTTGCATAAGTGCAATTATGCAAGGTACCATGGTTTTCGTTATAACTGTTTCCTGATCTCGATACATCAAAAAACATATTGATAGCCACATTTTCGTTTAACCTGTAGTAACCCATTAAATCAGTTTCGTTACCATTAATGTACTTGTTGTAATTAAATCCGACCTGGCTACTGCTGAGTGCTGTTTTCCACAACCTGATTTCATCAATATACCCATCAAAAAAACCGGATGTCCCGTTTCCGATAATGAAACTACTGTTATCGGAGGATGGTGCTGAAACACCTGATTTCATAGCTTCTAACTCTCCGTCAATATAAATGAAGCTTGAATCTCCTTTAAATACAGTGGTTACCTGAATAAATTGATCAACAACCGGAGTATATGCAAAAGTTAAAGTATTTCCACCCACATCGAAAACGAATGAGCCTGATGAGTAATTTAACTTGTACTGGGTTCCCCTGCTAAAAATAGCCGCATCCTCAATTTCATTGAAACGAATATACGACTGAAATGTAAAGACGGGCAAATCGGCTTCCAGATCATCAATTTCCATGTATGCATCCGAACCGTTTAGCGCAATACTGGAGAACACAGGTAATTCAGTGCTTTCAGCAGTAATCGTAACGTCTTTTGTCGGATTGCCATCCCGGTACGTAACTTTTCCGTTGATGGTAGCTGTTGGCACTTTAAATCCAATAGAAGATACAATATTACTTGAAACAGGAATATTATTACACATGCCTTCTCCTTTGATCGAATATTCATAAAGAACACCATTGGCGGCGTATTTGTCGTCATAAGTTCTTAACGTTCCGTTTAATGTGGCCAATAAGGTTTGGCTTGTAGTTCCGTACACTTTGCGGTAGATGTAAAAGATATCGATCTGTTGCCTGTTGTTATTGTCCCATTCCAGGTGCACAATATCAGGGTAGTATCCTTTTGAGGCTTTAAATGATCCTTCAGAGAAAGTGTTGCTTAAATCGGGTGTCAACCCTATTTCACTGGTAGCCACTTCGGCTGAATTTCCGCAATCACCGACCGCTTTTAACCGGTAAACATAGGGCACACAAAGTTCAAGTTCATCGTCGTTGAAAGAGGTCGTATTTGAAGCCAGATTATATTCTGTGACCACGCCGGAAACAACGTTGCTCTTTTTTAAAATGAACCCGGTTTCATTATTGGAATTATCGGTCCATGTTAGATTTAACGTGTTGTTCGTGACTGAATAATTCAGGTTTCCGGGAGCTGCCGGCACATGAGGTACCACACAATCGATAACGGAAGAATAGGAACCCCATTCTTCACATTCATTTTTTGTTTTTAACTTATAGAAATAATGGCTGCCTGCGGTTACTGAATTGTCGGTATATTTCCGTTTGTCACCGGTTATTGAACTGCTGAGAACGATGTACGTTCCGTTTTCGCTTGTACTACGGGCAATCTCAAAGGCCTCAGGATTTACAGAACTCCATTGCCAGGTAACGTCCACCGTCACGTTGCAGGTGCCGGTTGCATTTAGTCCCGAAGGAGGAGACAACAAAGCAATACTGTGCCCATCGGAAGGAGTGGCAACAATATCGCTGTAACTGTTGCGTCCCCAAACATTGGTATATTTAGTCCTAATACGGTATCCGTATTCTGTTCCATCCTCAACAGTATCATCCGTATAACTTGTTACATTACCAATATCAGTCCAGTCTCCACCATCCCGCGATACCTCAATCGTATAACAACAAGAACTGTATATGGGACAAAAATACCATAAACCAATTCTCCTTTCCCCTGGGCATCCTGTAGGTTCAGTAGTATAATTTTCAAAACCAATTATTACATTATCCTCACAGGTTATACTGGGATTTGTCCAGTTTAAAACTATCTTATTGCATTCATCGGTCGATGCATTCAACGCAGTAGGTGCAGCAGGATTATCGATGGTTGCGGTTTTTACAATGGCATTTACCCCTATAAAATCCTGTTTAACGGTACCTCCTTCTGTCCACTGACCGGTTAATTCAAAAGTTATTTCCTCTCCAAACTTATTCTCTGGCACTTTATACTTAACAATAATCCAATGATCATTATTTTCGAACCAAGTTTCATTGAAAGTTACATTACTATCGTAGCTATATACACACCAATCAGATCCATCGTCATGTCCATACCATCTTCCAGTGCAATCACCTTCATTTGATTCAGTACCAGAAAGAACATAGGTTCCGTCAATGCGCACATAAAAATTTTCTAACTTCTCATCTGTATCCGAGGTATTCAAATACAGAAAGCTAAAAGTTATTTCACCCCAACATCTATCTACTGAGATGGAAACATCGGTAGCCGGGATGTAGTTTCCATGCTCTGCTCCAATTACATTTTTAAAAGAAACAAGGAGCAAAAAACAAAAAATTAGTCTAAATGTTTTCATAATTTATTGAATTTAAATTTTAAACAAGAATCGTAAAAGGTTATTGATATTCAGCTTTTTAATAATTGCAACGGCACAGAACCATCGGATTGAAAAAATAATTCTGCAACTGGCGATGTTCTTATTTAAAGTAGCAACCAACATCATTGCAATCAGGTTTTGTTTTAAAATTACTGATGCAAGTTCCGAATTTTAATCAATGGGGAAATTTAAAAAGACTGCTTGCTTGCACCATTTTTTAAATATTGATGCAAAAAGAATCTGTAAGGATTGGAAATTATTTTTTTATTTGAGACACATAAGTTCTGGGTGGGATACCTTCAACTTTACGAAAAGTGGCACTAAAAGCGTTGCGGTTCGGGAATCCACTTATAAGGCCTATCGCTTCCAGTGTTTGTTCTTTAATCAAACCCTTTTTTATAAGGTTTTTAGCATGATTAATACGCCATTCATTGATGTAATCATTAAAGTGCTGTTTTTTTTCCTCCCTGAAATAATAGTAAAGATGATGAATAGGAATATGGATTTGCGCCGATAACTGGGCAAGGCTGAAATCCGGTTGAAGATAGGGTTGAAATTCCTGTATATAAAAATTTGCTTTCTGGTCAATGGAATTAAGGTAATGAGTTTCATAATGATTTGTGGTTTTTGATACCTCTTCCTGCACAGAATCCGTTTTTTTTATTTCAGAATTATCAGGTAATATTGACTGGGGTACCCGGGGTAATCCATACAGAATGGCAGGAAAAAGAAATGGAGAAATCAGCAAGCCAATAAGCCCGGCCCCTGATAAGATGCGCATAACATTAAAACCGAAAGCCAATTCTGAAAACTCCAATGCAAAGGTTTTAACTATTAGCAGAATATGGCTTGTTGTTAAAATGAAAACAAATCCTAGCAAAAGGCATAACCATTTCACCATAAAATGCTGCCCTGAAAAAACTGCAGCTAATTTATTCTGAACAAAATACCGAATAAATAAAATACCCGACCCAATTATATAAATAAGTACAAGTACCGGTCGGCTCAGGTATATTGCAGAAACAGAAAATAGCTCAGATAAAATGGTGGCTTTGTATGTATGCATATATCCAATATCCTGTACAACTTTTGTTGCAACCTCAACTTTATCAGAGAAAGGGGCAAACGAATAGGGAATGGCAGCTGCAAAAAAAATTACAATCGGCAGCAAATGCCAGATATCGCTTTTTTTTAACCGGTGATTGTCGCTCAGTACACTTCGTACATACAAATACAATACTGGTCCGATAAGATAAAGAGGGGGAAAAATAATTGCGAAAATTATAAGAAAAAGGCTGATAAAAACTACTGATTTTGAATACAGCAGAACATATTGACAGGAGACATACAGGCTTATCAGCAAAAAGAAAGCACCGAGGTAAATGGATGATTTATTTTTTCCTGAATTGAAATAGAGAAGTATTACAGAAAGAAAAATGCCCAGTATAGATAAAAATAAAAGCATAAGTCTGATTTTTAGCCTTACGAATTTACAATAATTTTCAATTTGAAAACCGTCTGTTTGTCAATTATATTCCAATGTCGTTTAGTTAACGCTTAGTTTTTCTTTTTTTTAAGCCAGTAGTAAAATGTGGAAGGAACTATATCTTCATTGGTACAAAAATCCCTGACAGATAATCCGGATTCCTTTTGCCGATTAAATAAATCCTGAAACAAAGCTTAGGTCATAATGATGATTTTTGCCGACAAACTTAGTGCCTCGGAATTGTTTCAGCAATATGTACCAGGCCGAATGCTTACATTACAATTACTTGAATTAATTTCTAAACAATCCTATTTTTTATCCATAAAATGTAGGATTTGAGGTTGAACAAAAAACACCCCCTCACTTTGGACACCAAACAAAAAAAAAGCCCTGCGAAATCCGCAGGGCAGTATATTTTTAAGAAACCATACAGAGTCAAACAGCCCCGATGATTGATCTAATCCGCAAAAACTTACTTCCTATACCCACTTTATAATACTCCCAAAAATTAGGACCACTGGTTAAGTTGAAAATAAGGATTAAATATTCCAGTAACTTATAAAAAAGTCAAGAAGAAAATTTACAAGTGCCTTAAGGCCAAAGTAGCAATTGAAGCGCTCAAGGAGCGCGAGACATTTACAGAGTTATCCAAGCGGGGTTTTATTCATAAGTATGAGTTATTATGAAATCAGAGATTAAACTGACCATTTACGAATTGATCTTATCCATCAGGCAACGGACAGAAAAATAACACTCCTTGAGGAAGGAATCAATTTCAGCGCTGTCGCCTTCGTGAAGGTACCAGGCGTTGGCGGCAGTTTCCCCGTTTTGGTTTCTGGTCCAAAAGGTGGCAGAAATTCCGAGACTCATATACTCTTCAAATAAGAAACCACCTCCCGGAAGGGCTGAAAACCCGGTTGAATTGGTGATTTGATCGCTGGCATTTTTCCATCCGGTTTTTGACTTTAAATCTCACCCTGCCACCCAAACCGTTTCGCAATTACTGAACAATTCTTTCACTTCCGAAGCATCCGGAATGTGCCAACCGGGAGGACAAGCCTTCATAGCCGAATCCCAATCATATAACCGTCCGTAAACGATTGCATTCGGATTGTAGTCACCATAAATACGGCAACCGGTTTCTGCTTCAAAATTGAGGTTTTCAGCCATCCATACCTGGTCGCCTATCCGAACTGTTTTATATGTTTTACCATCGCGTGGGTCGGTGAATTTATCAAATAATTGCATAATTAATTTTTAATTTTGACAAGCTAAAATAGTGTTTCTAAAGCAGGTCTGGTGTTTGAATTTCTAATAAGTTAATTAGACTGAACATGTAAATAAAAGTATTTTCGCTTAAAGATGAGATACCCGATTACCAATATTGCCAGCACTGCGATAGTGTAGTGCCACCGGAAGACGGACTGAACCAGCAAATAACCGGCAACGGTAACGGCTTGCAGCAACATATAAAAAGCCGAAACGGCTACATGCGGAATTTTCAGTTCGTTGGCCATAAGCTG
>JAWLGR010000069.1:0-11814 GCA_041684965.1 Mariniphaga sp. | reverse complement strand
TAGCAATTAGTCAATTATGAAAATATTAGTTACAGGCACAGCCGGATTTATCGGCTACCACCTCACCCGCCGCCTTTTGGAACGCGGCGACACCGTAGTTGGAATAGACAACATCAACGACTACTACGACATTAACCTGAAATACGCCCGTTTGGCCGAAACCGGCATCTCACAGGATGCAGAAAAGTGGCACACCAAAGTACAAAGCAATAAGTACGAAAACTACAGTTTTGTGCGCATGAACCTCGAAGACCGCGAGCAGCTCAACCAACTGTTTGAACAGGAAAAATTCGACAAGGTTTGCAACCTGGCAGCACAGGCCGGAGTACGGTACAGTCTGGAAAACCCACATGCTTACATCAACAGCAACATTGTGGGGTTTATAAACATTCTGGAAGCGTGCCGACACCACAACATCAAACATTTGGCCTATGCCAGCTCCTCCAGCGTGTATGGCAACAACACCAAAATGCCCCTAAGCACCAGCGACAATGTGGACCATCCCATAAGCCTCTATGCCGCCACCAAAAAAAGCAACGAGCTGATGGCCCACACTTACAGCCACCTGTTTGGCCTCCCCACCACCGGCCTCCGGTTTTTTACCGTGTACGGCCCCTGGGGACGTCCCGACATGGCCCTGTTCCTGTTTACCAAAGCAATTTTGGAAGATAAACCCATCAAAGTATTCAACAACGGCAATATGGTGCGCGACTTTACCTATGTGGATGACATTGTAGAAGGCGTTACCCGTGTAATAGATAATCCCCCTGCACAAAAAAATGTTCAGGGCACGAATTTCTCCTCCTCTCAGGAGGAGTACTCCGCCGATAGGCGGAGGGAGGTGGTATATTCAGACGGGGTGGTTGCCACCGACGCTGCCTCATCCCCTCAGCACAACGCCACTTCGGGAAAATCCTCCCCCTCGGGGGAGTTAGAGGGGGCTCCCTATAAAATCTACAACATAGGCAATTCCTCACCGGTACAGTTAATGGAATACATTGCAGCCATTGAACAAGCACTCGGCAAAACCGCTAAAAAAGAATACCTCCCCATGCAGCCCGGCGATGTTCCCCGAACAGAGGCCGATGTGACCGATTTGGTTGAAAACCTCGGGTATAAACCGGATACACCGGTTTCTGTAGGTATTAAAAAATTTATTACATGGTACAAATCATATTTTATAACCGAATGAACCTGATAGCACGCAACCAATCCTCCCCTTGCCTGTCCAGCTGTATAGACGGAGGGGAGCTAGAGGGGGTTTCCTTACAAAAAGGAATTGAACGGTTTATTGAGTGGTATAATTCATTTTTTTTGGCACAATAAACCTATTTTTGGCTGTAGCTCATAAAAACAATGGAACAGTGATTTACAACGTTAAAGGATTAATAAATAAGAAATTGACTGACGGAAAATTATGATTATTAATTTGATTTTTTTATGTACTAATGACCTTTTAATTAAAAATATACATTGAAAAAATTGAGAAACATAAAAAAAAATATTGAAAGAATAAAAAAAAGCAAGGACGGAACAACTATAATTGTAAATTTCGGATATTTAACTCTTTTACAGGTTGCAGGCTATATATTCCCTTTAATAACTATACCCTATTTAGCTAGGGTGATTGGAGTAGATGGCTTCGGAAAAATTGCTTTTGCTTCAGCAATTGTTGTATGGTTTCAAACTATTTCTGATTGGGGTTTTAATTATACAGCAACAAGGGATGTTGCAAAAAATAGAGAAGATACAGATAAAGTATCAGAAATCTTCTCAAATGTATTATGGGCAAGGATTATTCTAATGATATTTTCTTTTTTGTTATTAGTAATAGCAATTTATTTAGTGCCAGTAATTAAAGAGAACCAAACGGTTATAATGATCACATTTCTTTTAGTTCCGGGTCATATAATGTTTCCTGATTGGTTTTTTCAGGCAATGGAGAGAATGAAGTATATTACGATTTTAAACTTGTTATCTAAATTTCTTTTTACTATTGCAGTTTTTTTATTTATAAAAGAAAAATCGGATTATATTTTACAACCACTATTTACATCATTAGGATTTGTTATTTCAGGTTTGTTAGCCATGTATTATATATTGGGCAAATGGAAGATAAAGCTCAAAAAACCATCAATATCACCAATACTAGATACAATAAAGAAAAGTACTGATGTTTTTATCAATAATTTAATGCCAAATCTGTATAATAGTTTCTCTATTATGCTCTTGGGATTCTATGGGGGTAGTATATCAAATGGGTTATTTAACGCGGGGAGTAAATTTGTTAATATTGCACAACAATTTTTGACAGTAATTTCAAGAGCTTTTTTCCCCTTTTTATCCCGCAGAATAGATAAACATGATTTTTTTGCAAAATATAATATTTTCTTGTCTTCTATTGTTTCAATTATATTGTTTATTCTTGCTCCATTATTAATTCGGATATTTTTTACAACAGAGTTTGAGGATTCAATTATTGTATTGCGTATTTTATCAATTTCTGTTTTCCTTATTACAACTAGAAATGTTTATGGAACAAATTATATGATTATTCAAGGATATGAGAAACAGTTGAGAAATATAACATTTTTTGGTTCAATTATTGGTTTTATAATATCTTTTCCACTTATTTATAACTATGATTATATTGGAGCAGCAGTCACAATTATTCTCACACAAGTTATATTATCCTTATCTGTTACTGTTAAAGCTCTAAAAATAAAAAAATCATTAGACATGTAAATTATTTATTTATGCAAATATTTATTTTTTAATTACAGGTATATTAACAATTTAATTACATGAAAATTCTAATAGCTGGCGATTTATATATTGATGACCAATTTCAAAACAAAAAATTAATTGACAAATCTATAGAAGATTTTTTTAATAAGGTTGACTACCGTATAGTGAATCTTGAAGCACCTCTAACTAATGACAGATCAGAAAATAAAATCATTAAAACGGGACCTCATCTTCGGATGTCTAAACAAACAGCAATACCATATATTAAACAGCTCAATATTGATGGGGTAACACTGGCTAATAACCACATATTGGATTACAGTTCAAAAGGCCTGACTGATACTTTTGAGGTATTGAAAAAACAACAAATTGAATACGTGGGAGCCGGACATAATTTGCTTGATGCAAGCAAACCGCTAACCATTGAAGCAGACGGAAAGAAAATAGCCATTCTTAACTTTTGCGAAAAAGAATGGTCCATTGCAAAAAAGGATACACCGGGAGCTAATCCGATGAATATTCTCGACATTTCAAATAACATTAAAGAAGCTAAAGTTAATCATAATAAAGTTATATGTATTTTGCATGGTGGCCATGAAAATTATCAGTTACCTAGTAAGCGGATGGTTTTTGAAAGTCATGAAATAATTGATGCAGGAGCGGATTTGATTGTTTGGCATCATACTCATTGTTATAGTGGATTTGAAACTTACAATGGGAAACAAATTTTTTATGGTTTGGGAAACTTTCATTTTACAAGAAAAAATAAAAATCAATTCTCAAATGTTGGATTAATATTAACTGTTGAGTTAAGTAAGAATAAAGAAATTATCAATAAAGAATTTGTGTATCAGAATCCTGATAACTATGGAATTTCATTATTAAAAAAAAATGACCTAAAAATGCATGATGATAAGTTCAAGGAGCTTTCTAATATAATAACTGATAATAATTTATTTAAGTACTCTTGGATAAATTATATTGAACGCTCAAAGCAAAAGTATCTTTTTATGATAAGTCCATTTTATTCAGTTAAAAATAAATATTTAAAATATATAATTTTAAAATTAAACTTACCCAAAATATATTTTTCGAAAAGAAGAACTATGATTTTTTTATCACTATTAAGATGTGATGCACACAGAGAGTTGTTAGAAGATATATTACATTCAGAAATTGAAAATTGAAAAAATGAAAATTGCGATACATTTTGAAGCTGAAAAAAGAAACTTTTGTCATGGTTGGATAGAGGCCTGCGAATATTATGGTGTTGAATATTCATTAATTAATTGTTTCGACAGCGATATTATAAATAAAATAAGAGATATTGATTATTTGATGTGGCATTGGTATCAATCAAATTTCCAGGCTAATCTACTTGCTACTCCGTTGCTTCTTTCTTTAGAATTGGGTGGCATCAAAGCTTACCCTAATTCAAAAATGGCTCTCTTTTTTGATAACAAATTAGCACAAAAGTATCTTTTTGACTCCCTTAATCTTAATAGAATCAATACTTATACATTTTATGACAAACAACAAGCAAATGATTGGGCTAATACAGTTCATTTACCGGTTGTTCATAAGTTGAAAGGTGGCGCTGGTTCAGTAAACGTGTCTTTAATAAAAAGCCGCAGAAAACTTAAAAAGTTAATTAATTGTGCGTTTAGCAGAGGATTAAACAATGTAAATTACTTAAATGTAATTTCAGATCGGTTAAAAAGGTATAGGAAGTCACCATCAATTTCAGGTTTAGTTTCTATTGCAGGAGGTATTTGGTATTTTTTAACCAGCAGTATTAGAACAAATAATAAAGAAAAAGGGTATGTTTATTTTCAAGATTTTCACAACAATAGTTTTGATATCAGGATAATAGTTATTGGCAAAAGAGCTATTGGAATTAAAAGATTAAATAGAAAAAATAGCTTTAAAGCTTCTGGAAGTGGAAAAATTGTTTTTGATCATAATCAAATTCCCATTGATTGCGTAAAAATGTCATTTGATGCTGCAAAGATTATTCAGACAAATATTGTTGCGTTTGATTTTTTAAGTGTTAATGGATGTTGGAGTTTTGTTGAAATGAGTTATGGATTTGCAAGTAAGTATTATCAACAATGTGAAGGTTATTGGGATACAAACTTACAATGGTTTGACGAACAGATCATACCAGAGAGAATGATGGTAAAATCACTCATAGATAAAATTAATGAAGAAATTAATAGTAAATAAAAAAAATCTTTTTCTTGTTATTCTAATTTTTTTATCAATAAATTTCAGAAGAATTGATGAATTAACAGGACTGCCTGGAGGGAGTGAGTCTATTATTTATTTTGGGTTTAATCTTCTATTGTTATTTAATCTTATGTTCTTTAAACGGCGATTACCAAGGCTGAAGTTTGAAAATAAGTTGTTTTTATTTTGGCTTATATGGGTAATTCTTGTAAGTAACTTTAATGATTCCGTTTATGTTGTTAAAGATTTTTGGGCTGAAGTGAGGAATATCATTCTCGCTCTATTGACATTTGTGAATGTTTCATATTATATAGATAAATCAAACTTAAAGTTAGCTATTAGGACTTTTATTATTTCAACATTTTTTTTAAGTTTTATAATTTTGGTTAATTCCGGCTCTCACTCATTTACCAGTGAAAGTAGATTGGAGAATTCCTATGGATTAAATCCTAATGAATTAGCTTATTATGTTTCCCTGGCTTTTTCGTTATTATTTATTTATAAAAATGTATATTCAAAGAAATATATTTTAGTATTTATAGCTTTTTTCTTTTTTCTGACTATAATTTTAGCTTCAAGAAAGGCAATTTTAAGTCAAGTTGCATTTGTATCTCTTTTATATACTTTAAATATTTTTTCGAATAAAAAATCTCGAATAAAAAATTTTATCGCGCTAATTTCATTTATAACTATTATCGTTGTTTTAGGTTCATATATTTTGGCAAATTCATTTATGGGAGAACGATTACAACGAACAAAATCGATAGAAGAATTTAGTGAAAATGAATATCAACGTGTCGAACATTATCAAAATTTTATTCCTTACCTAAAAGAAGCTCCACTTACAGGGATTGGTTTATTAGAAACCTTAAACAGATCAACATATAAGAAAGGAAGTCATTCTGAGTATATTAGTATTATTAATGAGACAGGAATTATTGGAGGATTACTTTATTTTGGAATATATTTTTATTTGTTCCATCTCGTTTCCAGTAGCAGTAGAAATCAGAAACCAGAGGACAAATATTTAAAATCAAAAATAATAGCAGCAATTATTTTTTTGTTACTGTTTTCAATTGGAAGATGGAATTACACAACATCTGCTCATTTTTCATATTTAGCAATTCTCTATGCATATTGCAGATCATTTTCAGGAAAACCTACTATTGGGTAAGAACAGGCAAGTAACCAAGAATGAACATAAAGAATAAAGTTTTATGAATACAAAAAAAGTTATATATTTTCTATTGCGATTGTATGATCTCCCTTATATTTTGAAAAGTAGATTACAAAAAAGGTTACTTTGGCAATGTGGTGAAAATGTTAGGATAGGCTATAATTGTCAGTTTAGTTATCCTAACATTTCAATTGGAAACAATGTTCACATTGGAAGTAAGGCCGCTTTTATATCGAGTATTTCTAAAATAAGTATTTCTGATTATACTATTTTTGGTCCAAATGTTACGATAAGGGGTGGTGATCACAGAATGGATTTAATTGGCAAGCATATCTCTGAAATTTCTGAAGAAGATAAGCTATCGGAGAATGATAAAGATGTAATAATTCAGGAAGGAGTTTGGGTAGGTTGTAATGTAACAATACTGAAAGGAGTAACTGTTGGAAAAGGAGCTGTTGTAGCTGCCGGTTCAGTTGTCACAAAATCTGTTCCGCCTTACACCATTGTTGGGGGTAACCCTGCCAAAATAATCAAAACAAGGTTTAATGATGAACAAATAATCCAACACGAAGAAATATTAAGAAACAGACTATTAGCTGGTTCAAAAGATAAAATTGAACTACAATAATAAATAAAATGAAATTTGGTTTTATTATATCTAAAAGTTCGCATGGTGGAGGAGAACGAATGCAACAAATGTTGTTGCAAGAGTTTATCAAAAGAGGCCATGATATAGTCATATTCACTTGGGAAGATTCAATTTTAAATGAATTTACCAATTCGTTAGAAAGAATAATTTTAAAAAGGCAGAATAATAAAATTTATCAGTTTATATATGAACTTGCTAAAATTAATAAGGAACTTAAATTACTGAATCTGGATTGTTTGATAGTATTCGGAACAAATGAAAGCGGTATAATCGCGTCATACTTCTCAAAAACTTATACAATTTCAACATTACGAGTTGATCCTCGGTTTCCCCCCAATAAAAAAATTAAACACATTAGTAGATTACTTTTAATGTACTTATGTAATGGTATTATTTTCCAAACAGCAAAAGTCCGGAATTATTTCCCCCAAAAGATTAGACGCAAAAGCATTATTATTCCAAATCCTGTTTTAGACGATGATTTGCCAAATATAAAAGAACAAAAAAACAAGAGCATAGTAGCAATTGGCCGGTTATCTGAAGAAAAGAACTTCTCAATGCTAATTAATGCATTTGCAAATTTAAATCCTGATGACTATGCCTTATATATTTATGGAGATGGGCCTTTAAAATCCGACTTGCAAAACTTAATTAATTTATTAGGTATGCAAAAAAGAATCTTTTTGGAAGGACATGTTGAACGTGTTATTGATAAAATTGCAGATGCGAAAATTTTTGTTTTAACCTCAAATTATGAAGGTATGCCAAATGCTCTAATTGAAGCAATGGCTATGGGCATAGCTTGTATTTCGACCAATTTCCCTTCTGGTGCAGCTGAATTTCTAATAGAAGATGGAATGAATGGATTATTAATCCCGGTAAATGATCAAAACAGGCTAGAAGAATCTATTAGTATGCTAATTAATGACACTTCATTTTTAAATAAAATTGGCAATAATGCATTTGAAATTAGAAACAAGTTAAATAAAGAAAATATCATAAAACAATGGCTTGACTATATCCAATCAATTACATCCCGGAAAATTTCAAATTTGTAAATTTAAGTTCAGCAAAGTAGTTAGTGTTTGGTTATAGTTTTATTATTAATACTCACATGAAAATTTTACTTTTAAACGAGATGATGAATAGTGGTTCAGTTTCCTATTATATTAGGGAACAAACTGCTATTGAGCTTAGCCAAAAAGGACATGCTGTTACGATGATCAGCCCAAGTTTAAAATCCCCATCATTTGGAACGTCTTTTATTAAAAATGATGTCAAATATGTATTTTCTCCCAGTTTATTACCTGCCAAATACAGAAGAGGTGGATTTGGAATCTTAGATTTATTGACCAAACTATATTATATTATTACTAACAAGTTTAATATAATACACACGACATCCGGTCATCGTCCTTCCCAGTTTATCCCTTCAGTCGCATCTCAGAAAATTAAAAAATCTAAAATTATAGATGAGTGGTGGGAATGGTATGATAAGGAAGGAAGGGCTGGCACAAGAAATTCTTTTATTGGAAGACTAATTGGAAAATATGATGATTTATTTGAGCTGAGGTTAAAAAAATATTATGACCACATAATTTCTATTTCATCATTTTTGCAAAAAAGATTAACTGATAATGGATTTCCTAAAAAAAAATTAACTGTACTTTATGGTGCAATAAACAGCGAAAAATTTATCAGTTACAGTATTAATGAAGCGAGAAAAAAAACAGGCATTAGTCCGGATGATATTATTATAGGATTGATTGCAGTAGGTGAACTTGATCATGAGGATAATACATTATTTATCGAAAGTTTCCTGATATTAAGTGAGAAATATCCAAGGCTTAGGTTATTTGTAACAGGTGAAAAGAAATATATACTAAAAACATTTGGGCAACTGATAGGCACAAAGGTTATTTATAAAGGATGGCTGAATATTGAAAGTTACAACCTCTATTTATCCTCTTGCAATTATTTTGCTTTACCATTAAATCCTGTTCCTCGGAATTTAGGTCGCTGGCCACATAAATTTAGTGAATTTGTATTTATGGAAAGACCGATTATTACAAATTTGTTAGGCGACCAGGCAGAGCTTGTCCGTAAATACAAGATAGGACATTGTCTTGACTATAATTCCGAAGTATTTAAAACATCACTTGATGAAATTTTGTCAGCTAAAGTAATGATTGATGTAAATGGATTTAAAATATTAAAAAACGAGTTAACAATTAAGAAAAGAGTTGAAAGAATGAATGATATTTATTCTCAGTTCTAAAATTATAGTGTTTAAATCTATATTATTTTCACATGCCGAATAAATTAAAAAATCAACAAAATTCTAAAAGAATTTTTTTAGCTACCCCGTTCGAAAATGGCTTAGCCAAAAGAGGTACAAGATTTATCGATATTGCAGAAATGCTTCAAGATGAAGGCTGGGAGGTTAATTACCTAACCACTAATTATAGCCATGCTTATAAATATTTTTTTGAAGAAAATGAAATATTAAAGGAGCAGCAGTTAAGAAAATATAAGCTTTATTTTATTCCTATTATAGGTTACAGGAAAAACATTTCAATAAAACGTATTTTGAGTAATCTTAAAATGTCAATGGATTTTTATAAGAAGATAAAAAAATTAGTTAAAGATGGAGATTACGTACTGATTCCCTCAAGACCTGTTGATTTCATTTATTTTATATCAATTTTAAAAAACAGTAGAAGGATAAAATTAATTTTAGATATAAGAGATATTTGGCCGGATGCTTTTGTTAAAAGAAATATAATATTTGATTTCTATTGTAACTTCTTTCTTAAAAGATCAATATTTAAATATGATCTTTTTTTTCACATATCACCTTCATTTACAAATTGGTTGAAAAGATATAATGAAAATGCAAAATCTATTTTTGTGCCTCCCGGCTTCAATCCTTCAAGGTTTCAAAATGAATTGCCAAATCCGAAAAGTAACTCAGATTTAAACCTTGTTTTTATAGGAGCTTTACAATTTCAATTGGATATTTTACCAGTAATAAAAGCAATTGGAAATATTGAAAAGTATTCATTAACAATTATTGGGGAAAATGGGAAAGGTCAAAGATTTGCAGAATGCCATAATTACATCATTGAAAATAATATAAGCAATGTTTGGATAAAGGGAGTTATTGAACCAGATGAAGTTTCAAAAGAACTGGAAAAATTTGATATTGGAATAATACCAATGATTTCTAACTCTATTACAAACAAATTTTTTGACTATTTAGCTTCATACTTACCAATATTAGTGCTAGGTACTAATGACTCATCAGAAATGGTAATACAAAACGAAATTGGATGGAATGCAAAATTTGATTCAGAAGATATTTTAAAAGTGTTGAATGGAATTTCCAAAGAAGATATTAATCTAAAAATACAGAATATTGAAAAAATTAAAAATGATTTCAATAGAGACAGTCTTTATAAAAAAATATTAGATAATATTTCCAAAATATAACAAAAAGCTCATAAAAACTAAAGTAATGCAACAACTCACGCAAAAACTATCCAATGGCGAAATGATTGTGCAGGAAATGCCGGAACCGGTGTTGGGCAAAGGTATGGTGCTGGTAAAAAATCATTATTCCTTGATTAGTGCCGGCACCGAGGGCAGCACAGCCAGCACCGCCCGTAAAAGTTTGATTGGCAAAGCCAAAGAACGCCCGCAACAGGTAAAACAGGTGTTGGAGGTACTGGCACAGCAGGGGCCGGTACAAACCTACCGTGCCGTTTCCAAAAAACTGGAAGCCTATTCACCGCTGGGATACTCTTCGGCAGGCGAGGTTATCTCAGTAGGAGAAGGAGTAACAAGTTTTACTATTGGTGATTTGGTGGCCTGCGCCGGTGTTAATTTTGCCAACCATGCCGAGATTATTGCTGTACCGGTAAACCTTTGTGTAAAATTACTGGAAAGTTCAGACTTAAAAGCAGCTTCGTACAATACCCTGGGCGCCATTGCCCTGCAAAGCATCCGGCAAGCCGATTTGCGCCTGGGGGAAACCTGCGCGGTTATTGGTCTGGGTTTGCTGGGGCAGCTTACCGGCCTTATGCTTAAAGCGTCGGGCGTAAATGTTATTGGAATAGATGTAAGCGAACCGCCTGTGAAACTGGCGCAGGAACATTTTGCCGGTTTGGCGCTTACCCGCAATACGCCTGGCATTGAGAATCAAATTTTGGAATACACCAACGGACTAGGAGCCGATTGTGTAATTATTGCAGCCGCCACCTCCAGCACCGACCCCATCAACTTTGCCGGTGCCATTGCCCGCAAAAAAGGCAAAGTGGTTATTTTGGGCGCCGTGCCTGCCGGTTTCGATCGCGACCCGCACTGGTACAAAAAAGAATTGGAGTTGAAAATGTCGTGTTCTTACGGTCCCGGCCGGTACGACCTGAGCTACGAGGAAAAGGGAATCGATTACCCGGCTGCCTACGTCCGCTGGACCGAAAAGCGCAACATGGAGGCTTTTCAGCAAATGCTGGCCACAAAACGCATCGACATTACTTATCTCACCACGCACCAAATGCCTTTGGAAGATGCCCCAAAAGCCTACGACATGATTGTAAACAAGTCGGAATCTTACCTGGGCATCGTCCTGAAATACGATACCGGGAAACCGGTTCAACTTCAAAACAAAGTGACCACCGGCAGTTCAAAACCGGTTGCAAAAATAAACATCGGTTTTATTGGTGCAGGAAGTTACGCGCAGGGCAATCTGCTACCCAACCTTCCAAAGAAAAACAGTGACATCGTTTGCAAAGGCGTGCTCACCAACAACGGCACCACCTCCAAACGGGTAGCCGAACGCTTCGGTTTCGAGTTCTGCACTTCCAACGAAAACGACATCCTCGAAAACCGGGACATCAACACCCTGTTTATTGCCACCCGCCACGATTCCCATGCCCAATACGTACTCAAAGGCCTGAAAGCCGGCAAACACATTTTTGTGGAAAAACCGTTGTGCCTCACCCCCGCTGAG
>JAWLGR010000068.1:0-11828 GCA_041684965.1 Mariniphaga sp. | reverse complement strand
AGTATATGCAGGTGAAAAAGCCCTGGAAAAAACTGGTGAGTGGTTGCCCGAGGAAACTATTAAAACTATTAATAAATATTTGGTGGCCATAAAAGGGCCCTTAACCACGCCAATAGGTGGTGGTATGCGATCCCTTAATGTAGCATTACGCCAACGACTTGATTTATATGCCTGTGTAAGACCTGTAAAGTGGTTTAAAGGTGTTCCTTCCCCTGTAAAAAATCCAGAAAAAGTGGATATGGTTATTTTTAGGGAAAATACAGAGGATATTTATGCAGGAATAGAATGGATGAATGGTACTCCTGAACTTGAAAAGGTAAAAAACTTTTTAATCAATGAGATGGATGTTACTGCAATTCGCTTTCCCGATACAGTCTCCATTGGAATTAAGCCGGTATCAAAAGAAGGTACGGAACGTCTTGTGCGATCAGCCATTAAATATGCTATTGACGAGAAAAAAGCCTCTGTCACTATAGTTCATAAGGGCAATATCATGAAATTTACCGAAGGTAAGTTCAAAGAATGGGGATATCAGTTGGCTAAAGATGAATTTGGTGCAAAAGATTATGAAGGAGGTCCCTGGCAGGTTATTGATAAAAATGGACATCAGATAATTATAAAAGATGTAATTGCTGATGCTTTTTTGCAACAAATAATATTAAGACCAGACCAGTATGATGTTATTGCAACCTTAAATCTTAATGGGGATTACATATCAGATGCCTTAGCGGCCATTGTAGGCGGAATTGGAATAGCCCCTGGTGCAAATATCAATTACGAGACAGGTGTTTCCATATTTGAAGCAACACATGGAACGGCGCCAAAATATAAGAATCAAGACAAGGTAAATCCTTCCTCTGAAATACTTTCCGGAGTGATGATGTTGGAATATTTAGGTTGGAAAGAGGCTGCCGATCTAATAGTAAAAGGGCTGAATGGCGCTATTGGAGAAAAAACTGTGACCTATGATTTTGAGAGATTAATGGATGATGCCATTCTTCTCAAATGTTCTGAATTTGGGGGTGCCATCGTTAAACATATGTAAAGAAGATTTATTAAATGATTTTAGATAAAAAAGGTTTCGGAGTGTTATATGACGGGAGAATAAGTAAATCCTTAGCTTTTTCTAAAAATGAAAGGGAAAAATTAGGCTTACGAGGCTTGCTGCCATACTCCATTGTTGGTCAGAATATTCAGGTAAAACGGGTTATGGAGGGCCTGCGTCGTAAAGATTCGAACATTGAGCGTTATATAATGCTATCCGCCTTACAAGATCGAAATGAAAAATTATATTATAAAATTGTTAGTGAATATATAGAAGAAATAATGCCTATAGTCTATACCCCGACTGTAGGAGAAGCATGTATAGAATTCTCTCATATTTTCAGGCGATCTAAAGGATTTTATATCACGCCTGATGATAAAGGGGAAATATTAAAAATTTTAGATAATTGGCCAGAAAAAGATATTCGGGTTATCGTTATTACTGATGGACAACGCATATTAGGTCTGGGAGATTTAGGTGCTAACGGAATGGGAATTCCAATAGGGAAGTTAGCCTTATATACAGCATGTGCAGGTATTCATCCTGGCCAATGCCTGCCTGTTATGCTGGATGTTGGTACAAATAATAAAGAAATACGAGAAGATATTTTATATCTGGGGTATCCAAAAGAAAGATTAGAAGGAAAAGAATATCTTGAACTAGTTGAAGAATTTGTAAAGGCGGTTCAAGAAAAATACCCAAATGCCCTCATTCAGTTTGAAGACTTCTTGACCCCTAATGCCTACGCTTTATTGAATATTTATAAGGAAAAAGTTCGGTGCTTCAATGACGACATTCAAGGGACTGCAGCTGTAGCATTGGCTGGTTTATATGCCGCCACCCGAATAATAAAAGTTCATTTTTCAGATTTACGAATTATGTTTCTAGGGGCTGGATCGGCAGCAACGGGAATAGCAGATCTTTTAGTTTTAGCATTAGTAAAAGAAGGAATGACTAAACAGGAAGCCTTAAAGCGCTTATGGTTTGTTGACATTAATGGATTAGTGGTACAAAGCAGAAAGGATTTAATGCCTCATAATTTACCTTACGCGCATCAGCAAGAGCACTTAAGTTTTATTGAATCGATTAAATCCATTAAACCACACGTATTAATAGGTGCAACAGGAGCTTTTGGAGCTTTTACTAAAGAGGTTATTGAGGTTATGAGTGATGTCAATGAGCGCCCTGTTATTTTTGCTTTATCAAATCCAACCTCAAAGGCAGAATGCACTGCATATCAAGCCTACAAGTGGAGTCAGGAGAAAGCCGTTTTTGCAAGTGGAAGTCCGTTTGATACGGTGAAGTTAAACAATAAAGAATTTCACCCGGGACAGGGTAATAATGCATATGTCTTCCCCGGAATGGGCTTAGGAGTTATTATTGCCAATGCCGCAATAATTCCGAATGAGTTATTCTTAACTGCAGCTAAAACTCTTGCTGAATTGGTAAGTGATAAAAATCTGGAAGATGGAGCTCTATATCCACCTTTAAATGAAATCAGAGCTATTTCTTTAGAGATTGCATTAGCGGTTGCTGAAAAAGCCTATGAATTAGGTATTGCTAAAAATAAAAAACCGAAGAACTTAAGGCAAACGATTAAAGACTATATGTATAACCCCAATTACTAAACTATAATTCATGATTTTCAGTTTTAGAACTTTATGAAAAAAGGAACAAAGCGCTACAGTATTGTTAAATTAAAATGTCCGCGTTGCCAAATTGGAAATTTATTTTGCAACCCCGGATTGATGGTTTTTTCAAATATTTTGGAAATGCCTGAGAAGTGCCCAAATTGCAAGCAGGATTTTAAACAGGAACCCGGTTATTATACTTCTGCCTTATGGATAAGTTACCCTATTGTGCTTATCATTTTTATTCCATTGATTGTATTAGGTTTCACCCTGGATAGCCTTCATAGCTTCTTTAAATACTTTTATCCAATTATCATAATTTTTGCTTTCATCCTACAAATTCCCTTAATGCGAATAGCAAGAGCTATCCTATTGAATATGACCATAGACTACACCACAAAGTGGTAGATGAACTAATACAATATTTATAAGTAACAATTGTACCAATGCGTAAAGAATTTGTACCAAAACTAGTTACCCTTTTAAAACAAGGGATATCAAAAGAGACTTTGACAAAAGATTTCCTCTCGGGATTAATTGTAGGTATCGTTGCACTACCACTTGCCATTTCTTTTGCTATAGCTTCTGGCGTTTCTCCTGAAAAAGGAATTTTAACTGCAATTATCGCGGGAATTGTAATTTCAGTTTTAGGAGGAAGTCGTGTGCAAATTGGTGGTCCAACAGGAGCATTTATTGTTATTATTTATGCAATTGTTCAACAGTATGGGACAGATGGTTTGATCATTGCTACTTTTATGGCGGGGTTTATCATGATTGGATTTGGATTAGCACGGCTCGGGAATCTATTGAAATTCATTCCATATTCCCTTGTCGTAGGTTTCACGAGTGGGATTGCATTGATTATTTTTTCTTCACAAATTAACGACTTTCTCGGTCTCAGTATCGGTCAGGTTCCTGCAGATTTTATTGATAAATGGACTGTATATTTTGATAATTTACACAATGTTAATTGGTATGCCATTAGCATCGCGGCCACAACCGTAATAATTACGCTTCATTTTCAAAAAATAATAAAGAAAATTCCGGGGTCAATTATAGCCATTGTGCTGGCTACCATATTTGTACAGGTATTTGAAATTCCGGTGGATACTATTGAAAGTAATTTTGGTAATATTCCAAACAGCTTAGGCTTACCCAGTATTCCGAATGTAAGTTTCGATACCATTCAGGCTCTTATTCAACCAGCATTTGCAATCGCCATATTGGGTAGCATAGAGTCACTTCTTTCTGCAGTTGTTTCAGATTCAATGATAGGTGCGAAACACCGCTCAAATATGGAATTGGTGGCTCAAGGTGCAGCAAATATTGTGTCATCTCTTTTTGGTGGTATTCCTGCAACAGGCGCCATTGCCAGAACGGCTACTAACGTAAACAATGGAGGCAGAACCCCTATTGCCGGTATCGTGCACGCATTGGTTTTATTAGTAATTATGCTGCTGTTTGCTCCGTATGCCAAATTAATTCCAATGGCGAGCCTTGCAGGAATTTTAATGGTAGTTGCATACCACATGAGTGAATGGAAACAATTTAAATCTATTCTGAAAGGTAACAGAATGGACATTATAATATTACTAACCACTTTCTTTCTTACCGTTATCTTCGATTTAGTAATAGCAATTGAAATTGGAATAGTTCTCTCCAGTTTTATTTTTATGAAACGAATGAGCCAATCGGTACAAATTCAGGATTTTTCAAAAGATAGTGAAAATGACGATCATCTTTTTGAAGAAGAGCACCTGGATTTGCCTAAAGGACTTGTATTATATGAAATAAATGGCCCTCTATTTTTTGGGGCGGCCAGACAGTTTCAGGAAACCATTATCAATACTCACATAGCGCCAAAAGTAGTTGTTATTAGAATGCGCTACGTTCCATTAATCGACGCTACAGGATATCAAAGTCTCAAAGAAATCATTAAAACCTATAAGGCTCAAAACATAAATGTGATAATCTCTGGTGTTAGAAAAAACCTCAGGAAAGATTTTGAAAAAAATGGAATGTTCACATTTATAGAAGATAGTTTTGTTGTTGAGGAAATTAATACAGCCATTGAAAGAGCCAAAGAAAATTTATAGTATGCCCTTTTATTGATTATATTTTTTGAACAATACGGCTGCACAATGCCCTCCGAACCCAAAATTGTTACTTAATGCGTAATTTACTGTTTTCTTTGTTTTTTTCCCAAGAGTAATATTCTGTTTAGAAGAAATAGCCTGATCAATTACTTTCGTATTAATTGTTGGTGGAATTAAATCTGTATATGTTGATAAACATGTAGCTATCGCTTCAATAGCGCCAGTACCTCCCAATAGGTGCCCGGTCATAGACTTGGTCCCACTAATACTAATATTCTCCAAATTCTCCCTAAAAAGATTTTCAATGGCCTTGGTTTCCGAGATATCTCCGGGACCGGTGGAAGTGGCGTGTGCATTTATATAGTCTAATTCGCCCGGTGCAATTTCGCCTTCTCGCAAAGCTTCTTTCATAGCAAGATAAGCACCTTTTCCCTCTGGGTGTGTACTGGTAATATGGTATGCATCGGCCGTTTCTCCACCTCCAATAATTTCAGCGTAGATTTTTGCATTGCGCTTTAAAGCACTTTCTAAACTCTCCACTACCAGTGCGCCGGCACCTTCACCAAGCACAAAACCATCCCGGGAAGTATCAAAAGGTCTCGAGGCCGTTTTATAGTTTTCATTATTGGTCGATAAGGCTTTCATTGCGTTAAAACCTCCCACTGCCGATTGGTTTATTGGAGCTTCAGATCCACCTGCTATAATGATATCTGCTTTTCCCCATTTAATATAGTTAAACGCCTGAATTAGCCCATTGGTAGAAGAGGAACAGGCTGTAACCGTACAGGTGTTTACCCCATGTAAACCATATTTAATAGATAGATTACCGGCTAAACTATTTGCAATTATCTTAGTTATAAAAAAGGGATTAAACCTGGGATTAAAATTATTTTGGCTGAATTCTATTATGTCCTTCTCTATGGTTTCAAAACCACCAATACCACTTGAAAATATAACCCCAATTCTGTTGGTATCTAATTTATCAAAAATCAATCCTGCATCTTTAATAGCTTCATCTGCGGCTATAAGTCCATATTGATTAAACCTGTCCAATTTTCGGCTTTCCTTTCTGTCGAAATAATTTAATGCGTCATAGTTCTTTATCTCACAGGCAAAATCTGTTTTAAACTTTGTAGTATCAAAACGGGTAATTTTATCGGCTCCCGATATCCCATTGAGCAAATTATCCCAATAGGACTTTGCATCATTTCCTATTGGGGTTATAGCTCCTAAACCTGTTATTACAACTCGTGTCATCTTAATTTTTATCTTTAGTATATGGTTGTTTCAATCTCTTTCCTGTAATGGCCGTTTAAAAGTTTTGATCTTATCTCTCTAAAGACGGTAATAGTTCTATCTACATCATTCAAGCTGTGATCTGCAGTTGGTATCAACCGTAGAATAATCATTCCTTTTGGCACTACAGGATATACGACCAGGGAACAAAAAACATGATGGTTTTCCCGTAAATCACTAACCAATGCTGTAGCTTCTGTAATAGTTCCGTTTAAATAAACAGGCGTAACGGGTGAGTTTGTATTACCAATATCGAAACCGGCGCTAGTTAATCCATTTTGTAATGCTTTGGTGATTAGCCATAATTTCTCTCTTAGTTCAGGTTGGGTTCGCATCAGCTCAAGTCGTTTTAGGGCTCCAAAAACCATTGGCATGGGCAATGCTTTAGCAAAGATCTGGGACCGCATATTGTACTTAAAAAAAGTGATGGCCTCTTTGGTACTCGCAATAAATGCACCTATTCCTGCAAATGATTTTGCAAAAGTTCCGAAATAAAAATCTATGCCATCTTGAATGCCTTGTTCTTCACCTGTACCAGCACCTGTTTTACCCAAACATCCAATGCCATGTGCGTCATCTACCAATAATGAAAAATTATAGTTTTTCTTTAAAGCCACAATTTCTTTAAGTTTCCCCTGGTCGCCCCGCATTCCAAAAACTCCTTCCGTAATCAGCAAAATTGCACCTTTGGATTTTTCTGTTAATTTTTGAGCGCGTTGCAATTGTCTTTCACAATCTTCGATATCATTATGTTTATAAACAAAACGCTTACCCATATGCAATCGCATCCCATCAATAATACAAGCGTGAGACTCGGCATCGTACACAATGACATCTTGTCTGTCCACCAGGCTATCGATTATGGATACCATACCCTGATAACCATAGTTTAATAGAAAAGCATCTTCTTTTTGGACATAATCTGCTATTTCAGTTTCGAATCTTTCGTGAAGCTTCGTGTTGCCGCTCATCATTCGTGCTCCCATAGGGTAGGCGAGTCCGTAGCGTCTTGTCCCTTCATTATCGGCTTCTCTAACCTCCGGGTGGTTAGCCAACCCCAGATAATTATTTAGACTCCATACTAATTTCTCTTTTCCATTAAAAGTCATTTTATTACTGATTTCCCCTTCGAGTCTCGGGTAAGCATAATAACCATGGGCATAGTGAGCGTGGTCTCCCAATGGGCCAAGGCGAGTTTGTATTTTATCAAGTATATTCATATGTATTTATTGATCTTTTATATGTTTGTTGATTTTATAAGGTTCGAATAATTCAAGAATAAGAGATTTAAGTTCTTTGATTGCTATAATCTCATCGTAGTTTCCAGAATGGAATGTGTTATTTAGAAAACTTAAGAAGTAAAGGTGATAAATTTCATCTGTCAAAATATTATTTACAGTAACATTGTTAAACCCCATAATTTTTAATTTTTCGACTCCTTGTAAGATGAGGAATTCTTTTTGTTTTTTAATACGGTCCAATTTATTACTCATAGTAATCAAAATTAGTTTAGACAGCTTTTGTCAAATTTTAAAATTGCCCATTCACCCATCTTTGTTTTTTAAATAATAGCTAGTTTGAGCCAACTCTAACAATTGGTATGATGTCTGGTTGATTTCGAATATTCGAAGAATAAATTACTTCGAAAGGCTTATCTCTTTATGTGGTTGATTTCCTCTAAGTCATTGCGTAAACTGTTTATATTCATCAAAAGTTAAGAAAGTTGCAGTATCTATTGTCGCCGATAAAATAGCAAACCAATATTTATAAGGATCAGTATTCACAAATGCCGTACACTCCGGTAGATCTTTATTGCCTTCAACAATTTTGCAGTCGAACGGAGCAACTAATTGGAAGGTGTCATTAATACCGTAAACCATTCCCCAAATAGATCCTTTCTTAAGAAGAGGTTCTTTTAAGCTTAACTCAATTAAATCTATCCCACCTATTTCCTTTTGTCCAAAATCGGTTATTCCTACACAAAAGTCATACGATCCTATTTTTTGCAGCCACAAATGCTGTTTGGTATAATAAAGGTTTTTAGGTGCTTGCAACATATCAGCTTATTTTATAAGATGTTTTTTAATCATTATTTTTTATTTGTAAGCATTCGTGGTCTTTTAGATGTATTCCTAAGTGGCCCTTTATTCTTTCAATTTAGAACTACATATGGGACAGGTCAAGCTTTGGGTTGATTTCCGTCATAATCTTAGACTGTTTCCAACTTTGTGGATGTTTTAGGTGCTCCAGAGCGTATTTCATCATTTGCAAAAGATTGATACCTTTTAAAGTTTTCGTTGAACTTTGAAGCAAGATTTTCAGCTATCTCATCATACTTTTGGATATTTTTCCATGTGTTTTTTGGATTTAACAAGTTGGAAGGCACACCTTCACATACTGTTGGCATTTGCAAACCAAAGACAGGATGCTTTGAATAACTAACCTGATCCAGTTTTCCGGCCAGAGCAGCAGTAATCATCGCTCTTGTGTAACTTAATTTAATGCGCTCTCCGGTTCCATAAGCACCACCGGACCATCCGGTATTTACAAGCCAAACGTTTACGTTGTCTGCTTCCAGTTTTTGCCCTAATAATTCGGCATATTTTGTAGGATGTAGTGGCAAAAATGGTTCTCCAAAGCATGCTGAAAAAGTAGTTTGGGGCTCCGTAATTCCAGCTTCAGTCCCGGCTACTTTTGCGGTATAACCTGAAATAAAATGGTACATAGCCTGCCCAACTGTTAGTTTGGAAATTGGAGGTAATACTCCAAAGGCATCACAGGTTAAAAAGAAAATATTTTTTGGAGTGCCACCAATAGAAGGTGTTTTTGCTTCGGCTATAAAATTAATAGGATAAGCAGCTCTTGTGTTTTCGGTAACTTCTACATTATCATAATCAACAATATCTGTACCTTCAAAGAAACGAACATTTTCAAGTAGGGTACCAAAACGTATCGCCGAAAATATTTGAGGCTCTTTTTCTTCACTTAAATTAACACATTTTGCATAACAGCCTCCTTCAAAATTAAAAACGTTTTCTGAATCCCAGCCGTGTTCATCATCACCTATAAGCGCTCTGGATGGATCTGCAGATAATGTAGTTTTTCCGGTTCCGGATAAACCAAAAAAGACTGCTGTATTTCCATCTTTACCAATGTTTGCAGAGCAATGCATTGATAACACATTTTTTTCGTGAGGTAGAATGTAATTTAAAATAGTAAAAATTCCTTTTTTAATTTCACCGGTGTAGGCACTACCTCCAATAAGAATCACTTTTTTTGTGAAATTGATAATGGTAAAATTATGTTGCCTGGTTTTATCTATTTCAGGATCTGCCTTAAATTCTGGCGCGGCAAGTATGAGCCATTCGTGTTCAAAATTTTTCAAATCCTTTTCTGAAGGTCTTAAAAAAAGGTTGTTCGCGAATAAACTTTGCCAGGGAGTTTCTGTAATGACACGAACGTTTAATTGATACTCTTTTTTACTAGCCGCCTGCACATCTTTAATATAAATCTCCCTTTCAGAGAGAAATGCTGTAACACGATTGTAAAGACTATCAAAATCTTCGGTTGTAAACGGATGATTTACATTTCCCCACCAAATAGAATCTTCAGTATTGCTATCCTTAACAATATATTTATCTTTTGGAGATCTTCCGGTAAACTCACCGGTATTAGAGGCTAAAGCACCTGTGCTAGTCAATTCACCTTGCTCTTTTTGAAGCGTATGTGTTACTAATTTAGAAACCGGTAAATTCCAGAAGTATTTTTTTGTTGGATAGATGCCAATTGCATTTAGTTGTTCAATTCTCTTCATTTAAATGATGGTTTAACTGTTGCCAGCAAATGTACAGTGGCAAAAAACAAGAACCTTTGATAGGGATGTTGTTGAAATTTGATTTAAATCAAATTTCAAATTAAAAAATAATTATGGTGTAACTTTGAACCTTCATAATGATTACAAAATTCACATTCAACAGCCAATATATTTTAAGCGAATTACCTTCAGCTGAAAGGGAATTGCTTAAAAAAGTAATGGATGATAAAAAGTATCGTAAAAACCAGCCTATATTCACAGAAGGCACATTACCATCAGGTATTTTTTATTTGCAAAGCGGCAAAGTGAAAAAATACAAAATGGATAATGATGGCCGGGAACAAATAATTTACATCTATAATGCAGGTGAGTTTTTTGGTTATTCATCGGTATTAAGTGAAAATACATATGGAGACACAACAATCGCAATTGAAAATTCTGTAATCTCATTTATAACAACAAAGGATTTTAATGAGATTCTTAAAGATTCTTCATCATTTTCACGGTTGTTATTAAAGAGCTTAAGCCATGAATTTAGTGTATTGGCAAACCTTATGGCGGTACTATCTCAACGTACTGTAAGGGAACGGATAGCCCTTAATTTATTGATTTTACACGATAAATATAAGGTGGATGGAGTTTCAAACACATATATTATGCTTTCTCGTTCTGACTTAGCTAACATGGCAGGTACAGTAATTGAAACCTTGGCTCGCGTGCTTCATGATTTTAAACATGATCAACTTATTTCTACAGATGGTCGCAAAATCCAGTTGTTAAATATTGAACGTCTTATCAAGATCGCAAATTTTTATTAATTCAATTTCCTGATAATCATAATCAATTGACTTTAAATAAAGTTTCGTACTGGCTAAAGTTTTGACTTACTTCCTGTAGTGCCATGGCCGTTACCACGATTGAAATCGTGGCCGGGTGAGCCAGGGCCTTTTTGGCTATAAAGGTTTTCGGTGATGAGGGTTTTTAATTTTTCTTTGCGTCATCATTGTCATCCTATCCAGATAATTATCGGAACGGCCTGAGGATTCCTATCCGATTCAAGTATTATAAAACTTCCCTAAAAAGGCACTCTCTGCAGAAATTTTTTTTACTTACTTTTGAACTTAACCCGGATATATGAGGCAATTTTTTCTTCTTTTAATTTTAGTGAGCTTTTTGTCCTGTGAGGATGAGGAAAAAAGACAAACTACTCAGGAGGCGCAGGAAATTGAGGAGATTATTGAAAAGACTATAGAGGTTGCCGGAGGTGAAAATTATAAAAGGGCGACTATTAGCTTTAAATTCAGAGATCACATCTATAAAAGTGAGAGGAATGGCCTGAAATTTTCCCTGGAAAGACAATCTACAAACGACTCAGACAGTATCCGTGATGTGGTGAGTAATAGTGGCTTTCAGCGGTACGTAAACGATAGTCTTCGCGTTATTCCCGATTCCCTGCTGGCCCGGTTGAATAAAGAAATAAAAACGGTTCACTATTTTGCACACCTGCCTTATGGTTTGGATAATCGCGGACTTAGTAAGGAACTTTTAGAAGAGGCCCGGATAGAAGGAGAGCCTTATTTTCAGCTAAAGATGACTTTCGGACAGGCTGCTCCAGGAGTTGCTGGCCATGACGAATTTATGTTCTGGATCCATAAGGATGATTTCACCCTGGACTACCTGGCTTACAAATTTGTAGAGGAAGAGGAAGGGATCAGGTTCCGGGCGGCGTATAATCCCCGTGTTATTAATGGAATAAGGTTTGTAGATTATAGAAATTTTACGTTTCAGGACCCCAAAACCGAGCTTTCCGACCTTGATGAACTTTATGAAGCCCATCAACTGGAGTTACTGTCCACCATCGATACCGAAATCCTTAAGGTAGAGGTGAAGGAGTAAAACTCTCCCTGTAGAAATAACTGACCTCTTTAAAAACTCAATGTGATTTC
>JAWLGR010000003.1:0-360715 GCA_041684965.1 Mariniphaga sp. | reverse complement strand
GGAACCGCCGTATACGAGAACCGTACGTACGGTGGTGTGAGAGGTCGGAAAACAAAGTAGGAGAAAAACCTCTTTGTTTTCCTCCTACTCGATTCTGAAAAGTTTATAAAGTCGTGGAAAATCCCAAATTTATCCACCTGGGTTAATTAATATTTTTTTTCTGAAAGGGTTCCGGCATCAGAGAATAAGTTAATTCACGATTGCGCAAATCATATCGTGTCTGCCCTGGAGTTTCCATTGAAAATTTGCTGTTTTATCTTTTCTCTGTAGAGGAAGGATGCGCCTTTCAACCCAACATGCTCTTTTAGCAATAATATATCATGTTACTACTACTACTTTAATTTGTTTTTAATCTCAGTTTCATCCTATTTTAATTTTCATCTATTTCCTTTACAGCCAATAAAATAAAACATGCCGGATTTATGACAATCTTAACAGAACAAAATTAAAATGGCAACTGGAAATCTACCATTTAAATACAAAACAAGGCCTGGAAAACAAAAAAATAGAAATTCAGTTAAAAATCTAATTTATAAACTGTGGCAGGAGGAAACAGAAGAAAGTGGATTCAAAAGGATAAACAGGTTAAAACAAGGACTGCTCTTATTAACCTTAACTTTTGGCCTGTGGTCATACACTAATAAGAATTCATTTCACAATATATATAATCCTACCAGCCAAAATTCAAATATTAATAAACTTACAACAAAATATCATGTAAAAACTCTATTAGGCTGTATGTTTCATAACCATGGAAACAAATTCTATCTGTAATACCCCGGGAAATTTTCCGGGGTTCTTGTTTTAATTCTAAATTTACATATCTTGGTTTCCAATTGAATTTCTCCTTTAAATGAAAATATTAATAGTTGAAGATGAAGTAAAAGTTGCTGGTTTTTTGCAGAAAGGTCTTGAAGAACAAGGCTATTCAGTTGAAGTGGCATATGATGGCCAGATGGGTGAAAAGCTGGCACTTCGTAATAATTATGATATTCTTTTGCTCGATGTAATTTTGCCTTTGATTAATGGCTATGAGCTCTGCAGAATCATTCGTGAAAAAAAGCCGCATGTACCTATACTGATGCTGACAGCCCTTGGTACCACCAGCGACAAACTTACGGGTTTTGACTCAGGGGCAGATGATTACCTGGTTAAACCATTTGAATTTAAAGAATTGCTTGCACGCATAAGAGCGCTTGTAAAACGGGCTACAGGGATTGTACAAACATCAACAGTTTTAAAGGTTGCTGATCTGGAATTGAATCTCGATAAAAAAACTGCTTCCCGTGGGATAAAAACGATTGATCTTACAGCTAAAGAATTTGCTTTGCTTGAATTTCTTATGAAAAATAAGGGGAGAGTGCTATCCCGCACTGATATAGCTGAAAAAGTATGGGATATAACATTCGATACCGGTACAAATGTGGTGGATGTATACATTAATATTTTGCGAAAAAAACTTGATAAAGATTTCGATAAAAAACTGATTCAAACCCGCATTGGACTCGGATACAGTATAAATGAATAATTAGAATGGAAATCAGAAAGAAATTAACTTATCAGTTTTTGGGGATAGTAGCTGTTATTTTATTTTTTTCACTGGTTGCTATTTATATCTCATTTTCCCAGGCACGCAAAGAAGAGTTTTATGACCGTTTGGGACGAAAGGCCCGGCTTGTAGCTCAAATGCTCATTGATATTGAAGAAATTGATTCTGAATTATTAACGAAAATCGAAAAAAACAATCCGGTAAACCTTGCAAATGAGAGAATAGTTATTTTCAATTTTCAGGATGAAAAAATATACTCTACCGATGAGGAAAATCTGCTGTCCCTGTCAAAAGAAAGGATACAGCAGGTCAGAATGGAAGAAGAAATCCGGTTTAAACAGGATAACTATGAAATTGTTGGTCAGTTTTACACCGGAGAGTTCGACAGAATAGTAATTTTTGCCGCTGCTACCGATATTTTTGGATTTCAAAAATTGCAGCGGTTGCGAACCATTATGCTCATAGTTTTTGTAATCAGCCTTGTTATTGTCTATTTCGTCGGGCATGTTTTTGCCATAAAATCGTTGGCTCCAATTTCCACGATTGTAAGACAGGTAAACGGCATTGAAGTAAATAACCTGAACGCCCGGCTTGATGAAGGTAATCAAAAAGATGAAATTGCACATCTTGCAAAAACTTTTAATAAAATGCTCATTAGACTGGAACAGGCGTTTAAAGTGCAGAAAAATTTTATAGCTAATGCTTCCCACGAACTGAGAACACCTTTAACAGTTATAACGGGCCAGATAGAAGTAGTCTTAATGAAAGAACGTACCAATCATGAATACCGCGAAACATTAACATTGGTTCTCGAAGAAATCCGGAATTTAAATACACTTTCTAATAAATTGTTACTTCTGGCACAAACCAGTGTCGATAAAGGAGATTTAAATTTTAGTGCCATACGTATTGATGATGTTCTGTGGAAAGCACAAAAGGAAATTCTTACCCGGGATAAAAACTATGCAGTTGATATATTCTTTGGACAGGGGATTGATGATGAAAATAAAATGATTGTTTCGGGTAATGAAGTCCTTTTAAAAACAGCAATTATTAACCTTATGGATAATGCCTGCAAATATTCTTCCAGTCATCATGCCGAAGTATTTCTCAATGCATCGGATCAAACTATAACCATGCAATTCATAGATAAAGGTATTGGTATTTCTGAGAATGAATTAAAAATGATATTTCAACCTTTTTACAGATCGAAAGATGTACTGAATTCTTCGGGTCACGGAGTTGGCTTATCACTGGTTGATAAAATTATTACACTCCACAATGGCACTGTTTCAGTAACTTCTCAGCGCGGAGAGGGAACAACTTTCACCCTGTATATTCCTACCAGTCAATGATTTAATGGAAGTTGCTATTTTAATTTCTTTTTAATCCCGTTTTAACTTAAGATTAATACTGCATGATTAGGTTTGCTTAAATTAAATATTTAAACAATCCGATCATGAAAACAATTCTCACCAAAAAACAATTAATCACCGCTGTTATAATCGTTTTTATTCTTTCAGCTGGTGTAATTCTGTTTGCAAGTAACAATCGTTTAAAAAGGAATCTTATAACTGAAAAACTTCGTTCTGAAGCCTTGTTATCGCAAAATATGCAACTTGACAAGTCACTTGAGCAAACCAAAAAAAATGTGGCTGATTTGAAGTTGGATCATGAGGTAATGGAGAAAACAATTGCTGAAACCAATCAAAAAATCTCATTAAAAAATGCCGAAATCAATAAACTGAAAACTCAAAATGCTTCATTAAAAAGTCTTCAGAAGAAACTAGACGAACTGGAAGCATTAAAACAAAAACGTGATCTGGAAATTTCAGAGCTTAATAAATCGTTGGCATTGGCTCAATCAGAAAAAACAACATTGCTTGAAAAAATTAATACGTCAGCAAAAGCTTACGCTGAAGTATCAACTGATAATACAATTTTAAAGGCAATCATCTCTGATAATTACCGTACGGAAGCTCTTCGCGGAAGGAAAGAACGCCTTACAGTTAATGCACGTAAAACTAATAAATTAAAGGTGAGTTTCGACTTACCTGGTAATATAATAAGTAAAGACATCTATTTTAAGGTATTCACACCGGAGGGTATTGAGTACTCTTCTGAGAAAGACATTACAGCAACAATAAGCTTTTCTGACTACGAAAATTCCCTGCTGGCCAGTACAAACCAAGGGGTATACACTTCTGCAAGCACCCAGCGTGTTGAAATGTCATTTATGCCAAAGCAAAAACTCAAGGAAGGTATATACAGGTTCAACCTGTACAATGGCGACCGGTTTCTGGGAAGTACCCAGGTAAAATTAAAATAAATAAATCGTTCTTTTAGTTGTCTGTTTAGTCTCAAAAGGCGGGAATATTTCCTGCCTTTTTTCTTGTTACTTAAATTTGTTTCCAGCACATCTGTAAAAAATTGATTTTTGAAAAAGTTAGTTTATAAAGAAGTTCTTGCAAAATTTCATCTTCCTGGCAAAGGAACTCCTTGTATATATTTTATTTAAATGAATCAGAAGGGTTAGGAGAATTGAATTACTATATAGTTTTTAGGGTATGGAACGCAGCCGCCTGGAATTGTCTAACCTGATATTTTGAAGGTATAGATAAGCAGGAACACCCCAACAGCTGAATCAAATTATCCCAATGCAAGCGTCCTGTCAGATTTTTTATTGGTATTTATCCTCTACATATTCATTATAAACTCGCAATAAACTCGCTACAAATTCGCGAATTTGCGAATTTGTAGCGAATTTGTAGCGAGTTTAATTCGAAGATAATTTGATTTAGAATATAACCTGATGAGGAATTTGTATGAACAGGAACAAGGTAATTTTTCACCTGATTTAATCTGAATAAAAAAGAACCAAGTAAATTAAATAAAGTAAACATCAAATGGAGGTTGGGTTACATTTTTTATCTTTGGCAGGATTATAAAATTCATTATGCTCCTTTTTAATGCCATAGATACCACATTGCCACTGGTTAACCCGGTATTAAAATTTCTTGTAATCCTGCTGATCATTTTGTTTGCCCCAATTCTGCTGGATAAAGTAAAAATACCGCATCTGCTGGGATTAATAATTGCCGGAGCAATAATCGGCCCTTTCGGCTTTAATCTGATAACACGTGACAGCAGCATAATTTTGTCTGGTACAGCCGGACTCCTGTACATTATGTTTCTTGCCGGTCTGGAGATTGATATGGCCGATTTTAAGAAGAATGCATGGAAAAGTACAACGCTTGGATTGTATGGCTTTACAATTCCAATGGTGCTTGGTACTTTAATCGGCTATTACCTGCTGAATTATTCATTGATGACCTCAATCCTGATGGCAAGTATGTTCTCCTCTCATACGCTGATAACCTATCCCATTGTCAGCAAACTTGGCATAACAAAAAATAAGGCTGTGAATATTACTGTAGGCAGCACCCTTATTACGAATGTTCTTGCGCTTCTGGTTCTGGCAGTGGTGGTTGGAATGACATCGGGTGACATGGGCCGGTATTTTGCACTCCGGCTTTCCTTGTCATTCATAGTATTTTCATCCATAATCATGGTGCTTTTTCCTATGTTGGCGCGATGGTTCTTTAAGCGTTATGACGATAATGTTTCTCAATACATTTTTGTGCTTGTCATGGTTTTTTCAGGCGCTGTACTTTCTGAAATGGCTGGAATTGAGGGAATCATTGGTGCTTTTTTGGCAGGTCTTGCTCTAAACAGACTCATTCCACGCACTTCCCCCCTGATGAACCGCATTGATTTTGTAGGCAATGCTATTTTTATTCCGTTTTTTCTGCTGGGAGTAGGTATGTTGATTGATTACCGTGCTTTTTTGTATGATACTGAAACATTGATTGTTGCTTTTGCCATGTCGGTTACCGCTACGGTGGGGAAATATATTCCGGCATGGCTTGTTCAGAAAAGTTTTGGTTTTTCAGTAGATCAACGCCGGCTTATTTTTGGGCTCAGCAATGCCCAGGCAGCCGCCACACTGGCAGCGGTGCTTGTAGGGTATAACGTAGTTCTTGGAGAGACTGCTAATGGCGAACCGATACGATTGCTTAGTGAAAGTATCCTGAATGGTACCATCATTATGATTCTGGTTACGTGTACCATTGCTTCCTTCGAAACCCAACGGGGGGCGCAAAGGATTGCCCGGGATGAGAATGCTGATTTCGAAGAAGAAAACCTTGACCCGGATGAACGGATACTGATTCCGGTAAGCAATCCTGAAACGGTTGATGAATTGATTCAACTCAGCGGACTTATCCGGTCAGAAAAAAATAAAAAAGGAATTTTTGCCTTAAATATTGTTAACAATAATTCAGAAGATCCGGAAGCAGGAAGTAAAGCGCGAAAAATACTTGAAAAAGCCGCAATCACAGCCTCAGCCACCGATATTCATTTAACCGGACTGTTGCGGTATGATTTGAATATTGTGAATGCTATAACCAGTGTAATAAAGGAAAACAGGATTACTGACCTGGTAATGGGTCTGCATATTAAGAAGGAAATAACAGAAACCTTTCTTGGAGAACTTATCGAAGGAATATTAAAAAAATGCGATGCTACAACCTTTATTTATAAACCGGTTCAGCCAATTGCCACCATAATCAGGCACGTTGTTATTATACCTGAGCATGCAGAACGGGAAGTAGGATTCCCGTTCTGGCTCTTAAAAGTATGGAATATTGCCCGTCATACAGGAGCGAAAATTATATTTCACGGCACAGAGAAAACCTTGGGGGTTATTAGAGACATATATACCAAACATCCCATTGAAGCTGAATTTCATGTCTTCGATAACTGGGACGATTTTCTGATACTGTCTCGCGACGTAAAAAGTGACGACAATATTTTAATTGTAATGAGCAGGGAAAACCAACCTTCTCATCAAAAGAACATGGTTAACATTCCAAAATACCTTAACAAATATTTTCAATCGAACAGCTTCATCCTGATTTTTCCTATTCAGATGGATATTTCAGGTTCTCAATCTGTTAACCTAAACAACCCTTCATTGCTGGAACCTATCGAGAAGCTGGATGAAATAGGAAAATCCATTGCCGGACTGTTTAAAAGGAAATGAATCTTTTTTTTATGCATTGGTGGTTTCGATTGAATAGTTTATATTTATAAAATCGACCTGCTGTATTCCTAAACAGAAACAAAGAAGCAATTATAACAGGTATGGCAAAAAAAAATAAACTAAAAAAGGAACTTGGACTTTTCGATGTATTTACTATCAGTACGGGGGCAATGTTCAGTTCCGGTTTTTTTCTGCTTCCTGGTTTGGCATCACAATATACCGGGCCTTCTGTTTTTTTGGCATACCTGGTGTCGGGTCTGTTAATTATGCCCGCTTTATTCAGCATTGCAGAAATATCAACCGCTCTGCCCCGGTCCGGGGGTGCTTATTTTTTTCTTGATCGCAGCCTGGGCCCGTTAATGGGGACCATAGGCGGACTGGGAACTTATTTTGCCCTGATGTTTAAAACAGCTTTTGCAATCATTGGTATTGGCGCCTATGCTTCTATCTTTTGGGATGCCCCGGTAAAAACCATTGCTGTAATGGCTACTGTATTTTTTATGGTGCTGAATCTGTTAGGAGCCAAGAAATCATCTGGTTTGCAGAACTTTTTTGTAACTTTTCTTCTAGTTGTCCTGGGTGCATTTATATTCGATGGCTTGTACAATATATTTTTTACTGAAAGTATCGATCGCCCGTCAATGAATGAGCACTTTCAACCATTTTTCACTCAGGGTTTTGAAGGAATAATTGTCACTGCAGGATTTGTGTTTGTATCCTATCTTGGTCTTACTCAAATCGCGAGTGTTGCTGAAGAGATACAAAATCCGGAACGTAACATTCCGCTTGGAATGTTGTTGTCATTGACTGTTACCGGGTTGGTTTATTTTTTTGGTGTATTTGTGATGGTGGCTGTGATTGAGCCTTCTGAGTTTGCAAACGATCTGGCTCCTGCAGCAACTGCAGTAACTAAATTATTTAGATGGATGCCCGGAAACATGGGGGCATACCTTATGACCGGGGCTGCCATGGCCGCGTTTGCCTCAACAGGGAATGCGGGTATGCTGTCTGCATCGCGATACCCATTTGCCATGGGACGCGACAAACTTTTCCCTCCAGGCTTTTCCAGGGTCGGAAAAAAAGGAACTCCTGTGCAGGCAATATTACTGACTGCTGGTTTCATTTTATTATTTATTCTTATTCTTTCAGAAGAAGGGATTGCCAAGCTTGCCAGTACCTTCCAGCTTTTGATATTTATGCTTATTAATTTCTCTGTTATTGTATTTCGAAACAGTAAGATTGAAGCTTATGATCCGGGCTATCACTCTCCATTTTATCCTTACATGCAGATTGCCGGTATTATAATTTCTCTGGTTCTTATTGCATATATGGGATGGATGGCTATTCTTTTTACCGGGGTGATTATACTTATGGGTGTATTATGGTATCAATATTATGCTCGGGTACGGGTAAAACGCGAAGGGGCTATATTTCATTGGTTTGCACTTTTGGGTAAATACCAACACTCTGAACTGGAAAATGAATTTATGAGTATTATAAAGGAAAAAGGTCTTCGTCAGGGCGATCCTTTCGATCAAACAATAATAAGAGCCCGAATTACGCATGCTGACGATACCGAGTTTGGCCATATTGTCAGGTATGTTTCCGGAATTTTCTCTGCAGAAATGCATGTGAAAAAAGAAACATTAATCAATGATTTTCTTACTATTTCAGCTATAGAGCCAGCTCTCGTTATTCCTGAGGTATCGGTGCTGTTTGCCAAAGATGACGGTATTGACCATCCATCACTGCATATTGTATTGTCAGATAAAGGCATAAGTAAACCTGTCCAGAAGAAAGGAATTTCATCGGAAGATTACATTCGCATCTATTTTTTTCTTGTGAATCCTGCCAATGAGCCACGTCAGCAGTTGCGCATGTTGTCCCGCCTCATTGATATTATTGAACGGGATAATTTTGTAAATGAAATTCTCAATCAAAAGAATGACCGGGAAATAAAAGAATATTTACTTCACAACGAAAGGTATATATCTATTCAACTGCTCCCTGGCACCACCCAGTCTGATATGATTGGCAAGCAGTTAAAGGAGATAAAATATCCATCCGATGTGTTGGTAGCCTTAGTCGAGCGTAATTCGGTAACTTTCGCTCCCAATGGAAATACACAATTACTCGAAAACGATGTTCTAACCATTATCGGGGAACCAAAATCAATATCACAACTCTACGACAGATATATGAAGGTATGAAATGAAAGGTACGACTTAAACTGCCTGGGTTAATTTAATATTCTTTATTGATTTGTATGAAACAATACACCAGTTACAATTCATAGGAAAGTTTCATTTTTTATTTTCTAAATTTGCATGAAAACTTTATCGGAGAAAAATAGTATGAAAGCACAAAAACCACCCAGGCTGAGAAAAAAGCTTATCCGGTCGTGGGTAACTTCTACTGTAAGTATTTCACTTGTACTGCTCATGCTGGGAGCCCTTCTGATGATTCTGGTAAATGCCGGAAAGCTTTCGGATTATGTACGGGAACAAATCGGGTTTACGCTTGTTCTGGAAGATAATTTAAAGGAGTCGGATATCAACCGGCTTGAAAAGGTGCTTGCTGCTTCCGATTATGTGAAGGCAACTCGGTTCATCGACAAGGAAATGGCAGCTGAGGAACTTACCCGTGAATTGGGTGAAGATTTTGTGGGATTCCTGGGGTTTAACCCGCTGTTTGCCTCTATGGATGTAAAACTGTTTGCCTCCTATACTCATGTTGATAGCCTGCGTATTATCGAGCGTGAATTCCTGGCATATCCCCAGGTGAAAGAGGTGTATTACCAAAAAGACTTGCTGGGGGTAATTGATGATAACGTACAAAAAATAAGCATATTCCTTCTTATAATAAGTAGTCTTACCGGGTTCATTTTTATATCGCTAATTAATAATACCATCCGGTTGTCTATATACTCCGAACGTTTCACCATTAATACAATGTTACTTGTTGGTGCTGCAAGGTCTTTTATCAGGAAACCTTTTCTGGTGAGAAGCCTTACATTGGGAATATTTGGAGCCCTTATTGCAAACATGCTGCTTGCTGCCTCCATGCATGCTTTCAGGAAAGAACTGGAAGGCATTATTGATCCTGCTGGCTTTTGGGTTTTGGGACCTGTATTATTCATTGTTATTATTATGGGAATTGTTATCTCTTATGCATCAACCTGGCTTGCTGTCAACAAATTCCTGAAAATGAAATTTGATGAATTGTTTTATTAATTATCTTTGGCATTGTAATTTTTTAATCCCTTACTAAAGAAACCGGTTTAAGTTACAGGCTTTAACAGTTGCAGAAAGTACGGAAAAATAGATTTGGAATGATTAAGAAAAGAAGAGAAATAAAAGAAAAATCAACCGGAGAAACCGGTTTTGCATTGGGAAAGGAAAACTACAAATTAATGGCCATCGGATTTGGAATAATAGTAGTAGGATTTATTTTAATGATAGGTGGCGGAAGTGACGATCCAAATGTATTTAATCCGGAAATATTCAGTTTCAGGCGCATTACACTTGCACCGCTCCTATTGTTGTTTGGTTTTTTGTTTGAAGTGTATGCTATAATGAAAAAACCCAAAGACAACGATTAAATCTATTTTTTTGTATGAATGAAATTCAGGCGCTCATCCTTGGTTTACTCCAGGGACTAACAGAATTTTTGCCCGTTAGTTCAAGCGGGCATCTTGAAATCGGACATGCATTACTAGGAGTAAAAACCGAAAGCAATCTGTTGTTTGCTGTGGTTGTGCACGTAGCAACTGTATTAAGTACGCTGGTTGTATTCCGGAAAGATATTATAAACCTTTTGGCCGATTTATTAGCCTTTCAGTGGAATGAGTCGACACAGTATATTTTTAAGCTCCTGTTTTCATCTATTCCGGTAGTAATTCTGGGACTTTTCTTTGCTGAAGAAATAGAACAATTTTTTACCGGAAACCTTATTTTAGTAGGCAGTATGTTATTGATAACCGCCAGTTTACTGGCTTTTGCGCATTTTGCCAAAAAGGGAAATGCAGAAATTTCATGGGGCAGGGCATTAGTTATTGGTATTGCCCAGGCAATGGCAGTTATGCCCGGAATTTCCCGTAGCGGTGCAACCATTGCGACAGGGCTGCTTTTAAAAACAAAAAAAGATGAAGTAGCCCGGTTCTCATTTCTTATGGTTCTTGTCCCTATCCTTGGGGCTGCTTTTCTTGATATTATGGGTGGTGATTTTTCAAAAGAATTAAGCATAGGATCCGGTCCTTTGATAATTGGATTCGCTTCAGCATTTATAGCAGGTTTGTTGGCATGTTCATGGATGATTAAGGTTGTAAAGAAAGGCAAAATTATTTATTTTGCTGTTTACTGCCTGGTTATCGGGTTAATTGCTATCTTTGCAGGCTGATTCTTTTTTTGTTAAATAACTGTTAATTAAAGCATTATTGATGTCTGACCTAAAAAAAACGTACGATTTTTTAGGAGGTGAGGTTTTATTATTTGATAAGGAACTGCAGTATACTTCATTTGATTTGGTTCAACGTGTACGAAATACCTTATGCAGAAAAATGGGCATTAAGAAAATGAAGGTAGGTCATGCAGGAACGCTTGACCCACTGGCTACAGGGTTGATGATTCTTTGTACGGGCAAATCCACCAGACTCATTGAAACGTTTCAGGAAAAAGAAAAGGAATATGTGGCAACCATAAAACTTGGTGCTACTACACCTTCTTTTGATTTGGAAACCGAAGAGAACAGCTGGAATGAAGTAAATCATGTAACATTGCAGCTTTTGGAAGAAACCTTGAAAAAGTTTGCGGGTGAACAGGATCAGGTCCCGCCCCTGTTTTCAGCTGTGAAAGTAAAAGGGAAAAGAGCATTTGATTATGCCCGTAAAGGAGAAGAATTGAAACTTCAATCAAAAAAAATTGTTATACATAAAATAGAACTGGTTTCGTATAACTCTCCTATTGCAGTTATACGTATAGTTTGCAGCAAAGGGACTTACATCAGAGCTCTTGCACGCGATTTGGGAGAGGAATTGCGATGTGGTGCTTATTTAACAGGGTTACGCAGAACGCGGATTGGAGAATATGATGTGAATGATGCGGTACGTATAGATTTATTTTTAAAAAATCTGGATTCTTATGTAACAAATTAATTTTTTGTTCGTAGAACGGATTTCTATAATTAAAGACGAGAAGTATAATATTTATTGGTTTATTTTTTAAAAAAGCTGTCCATGAAGTTATCAAAATTCAAGTATGATTTAGACGAAAAAAAAATAGCATTGCATCCGACTTACAACAGGGATGAATCAAAATTAATGGTTTTGGACAGGTCAACCCGCACTATTGAGCACAAAACATTTAAAGACATTGTAGATTATTTTTATGATGGAGATGTATTTGTATTTAATGATACCAAAGTTTTTCCTGCTCGGTTGTATGGGAACAAAGAAAAGACAGGTGCGGAAATCGAGGTTTTTCTGCTGAGGGAGCTGAATCGTGAGATGAGGTTATGGGATGTTCTGGTTGATCCGGCAAGAAAAATACGTATCGGTAATAAACTATATTTTGGCGAAGACGATATGCTTGTGGCCGAAGTAATAGACAATACAACCTCTAGAGGCCGCACATTGAGGTTTTTGTTTGATGGAACATACGATGAATTTAAAAAAACATTGTACAACCTGGGTCAAACCCCATTGCCTAAATTTATTAACCGACCTGTAGTTCCGGAAGACAAAGACAGGTACCAGACAATTTATGCAAAACATGAAGGGGCAGTGGCTGCACCTACTGCCGGACTCCATTTCAGCAGGGAATTGCTGAAACGCCTGGAAATAAAGGGTGCCGAGTTTGCATACGTTACACTGCATGTGGGTTTGGGCAATTTCAGGAGTGTGGATGTAGAGGATCTTACCAAACATAAAATGGATTCAGAACAGATATGGATACGTGATGAAGCCTGTGAAAAGGTTAATCATGCAAAAACATTGCGGAAGAATATTTGTGCTGTCGGGACTACAGTTATGCGTACACTTGAAAGTTCTGTCTCAACACAGGGTTTTTTAAAACCATTTGAGGGGTGGACAAATAAATTTTTATTTCCACCGTATGAGTTCAGTGTTGCCAACCGGATGGTGACCAATTTTCATTTACCCTATTCTACATTGTTAATGATGGTTGCAGCCTTTGGTGGTTATGATTTTGTTATGGAAGCATACGATGTGGCAATGAAAAATGACTACCGTTTTGGAACCTATGGCGATGCGATGTTGATAATATAAATTCAGGAATTGTATAATTATCTATGAAAAGTATTGCTTTTCTGATACTGGCTGTAATAACCCTCACCATTTCTGCTCAGGAAGGGGGCCATGTCCGGTATATTGAAGTGAGAGGTAGTGCAGAAAAAGAAGTTGATCCCAACGAAATGATGCTTTATATAGGTATCCAGGAATATTGGGAGGAGGAATTTGAGAAGAAAAAGGAACCAAAAGATTACAGAACGAAAGTGCCATTGGAAAAAATTGAGGATTCTGTAATTAAAAGTCTGCGAAAGGCTGGTATCAGTAAAGAAGATGTACGTGTTGGGAGCATAGGGAATTACTGGCGGGAGCAGGGGAAGGAATTTCTATTTAGCAAACAGCTTGAAGTTAAGTTGACCGACTTTTCAAAAGTTAATCAGCTTATTTCACTGCTTGATGCAAAAGGCATCAGGAACATGAATATTGGCAGTTTCGATCATTCTGACATAGATGCCATCAGAAGGCAGGTAAAAACGGATGCTCTCAAAAATGCCCGTGAAAAAGCAGCCTGGATGCTTGAAAGCCTTGGTGAAGAATTGGGGGAAGTGCTTTCCGTTTCGGAAGTACCCGATGGTTATGTGAGGCCTTTTATGGGTGAAAGCAGAATGCTGGCTGCTGATACCGGACCGGAAAGTATAGGGCAGGTGCAGAAAATTACCATATCCTACCAGGTTGATGCCAAATTTAGAATTAAATAAAAATCAATGTCAGAATTTGTAATTGATAAATGCCCGGTATGTGATAATAACCAATTTTCGCCTTTTTTAACCACCACTGATTTCTTTGTTTCGGGCGAAGAGTTCGAGATAAGGCAGTGTACCGGTTGCGGGTTGAAATTTACTTTTAATTCAAAGGATGAAGAACAAATCGGAAGGTATTACCAGTCAGAAGACTATATTTCACATTCCAATACCGGGAAAGGATTCATAAATGCATTGTATCATTTGGTACGCAAGTACATGCTCAGAAGGAAAAGAAATCTTGTTGAAAAAATTACCCGCAAACAGAAGGGTGATTTGCTGGATGTAGGAGCAGGTACCGGATTTTTTTTACGAGAAATGAAACAGCGGGGGTGGCAGGTTACCGGCACGGAAAAAAGCCCTGATGCCCGAAAATTTGCTAAAAAAAAATTTAAGCTTCAATTAAAACCTTCCAGCGAACTGTTTGCCTTTAAAGAAAAAAGTTTTGATGCAATTACTTTATGGCATGTGCTCGAACACATTCACAGGTTGAATGATTATATGGATGCTTTTCATCGTTTATTAAAAAACGGAGGGAAACTGATTATAGCACTCCCTAACCGGGCATCTTACGATGCAAGACATTACAGAGAGTACTGGGCAGCATGGGATGTCCCCAGGCATCTTTGGCATTTCGCTCCTATGCAGATGAGACTTTTAGGAGACAAACATGGATTTAGTTTAGAAAGCAATCATAACATGCCATTCGATTCTTTTTATGTTTCGATTCTGAGTGAAAAATATAAAAATTCAAATTTCCCATTTTTCAAAGGATTGTTGTTTGGAAAAATCTCCTGGCTCATTAGCCTGACAGGTAAAGACAGAGGAAGTTCGGTAATTTATGTTTTTGAAAAAAAAGGTTAATACCTTTTTATTATATCCGCTGCTGTTTCTTTAATACCCAGTAAATCCCTTTAATATCCGATCTCATTTCAGGAATTAAAAGTTGAATAACAATGTGTTCCAGGCAGGAAAAGATTGCCCAGAAAATCATTATATAGTAGAAGATTTCAAAGAAGCCAAGGAAAAAGAGAGTGATAAAAAAGAGTCCCTGAATGTATCCTCCAAATTTAAAGGAGAATAAATGAAAGCTGGAGAATCGTTTGAATTTAATGAGCGACATGATGTTCATAACTACAGCTAGTGCAATAAATGTAAAAAAACTAAAAAGATGTGGGTAAATTTCTTCACTTTTGAACATCAAAATTCCGGTAATTGCCAGAACATACGTCAGATTGTCTCCCATTGAATCAATTCTTGCACCTGTTTCTGTGCGGATATCTAATCTCCGCGCTAAAAAACCGTCGAGAATGTCAGTAATAAAATTGGCAATAATGAGAAGTGTGAAAATCAGTTCCTTGTTGGAAACTATCCGGTAGATTGACAGGAGATTAGGCAGTACAAATAAATTTTAATTCTGTTTTCCCCTTGAATCATTATTACACTTAATTTCGGACTTGTGGAACATCCTGTTGGGGTTTGTTTCTTCCGTATTTCTCATGTGCAGAAACAAAATCACCTGCAACAATAGAAGCAGCTAATGAAATTTCTCCGGCAAGTGCAGTGGCAGCTACTATTTCAGCAAACTTTTTACTTTTTCCTGTTCCGTAGCATCCCATAATTTCAAGGCATTCTCTCTGTGTTGGCAGGGAAACACCTCCTCCAACCGTCCCTACAACCAGTGAGGGCAGGTTTACTGCTATGTATAAATCACCGTCAATGGCTTCAAGACTGGTGTATCCTACACATGATTCACTGATGTTTGCCAAATCTTGACCGCAGGCAAGAAACAATGCGGCTATTCCGTTTGCATAATGCCCGTTTGCCCCTAATGCACCTGCGAGAATACCACCTAATACCTGCTGGTGATATGATTTTTCTATTTCTTTTGCAGTTGTATGAAGGAATTTGGAAAGAATATTCTTTTTTACGACAACTTCTGAAGAAACAGTTTTTCCTCTGCCTAATATACTGTTAATATGAGCCGGTTTTTTATCCACCGCCATATTGCTTTCTAGTGAATATCTGACAATAGGGAAATGACCTGCAATGTATTTGCAAACTTCTTGGGTTGCTTTGGTGACCATGTTCATCCCCATGGCATCCCCCGTTGAAAAGTTAAACCTCAGAAAAACTACCTTCCCCTGGATAAATGCATGATAACTCAATAATTTTCCATTGTTGGTAGTAGTTTGGGCAATTTGTTGCAGCCAGAGAAATTTTTTCTCTATCCATTTTACAAATTCACGAGCCCTAAGCAGGTTTTCCAGCTCGAAAAAAGGTGCCCGTTGGATGCTGTCCCGCACTACTGCTACATTTGCACCGCCTGAAAGGGTAATTACCCTCGCTCCCCGGTTAAATGAAGAAATAAGTGCTCCTTCGGTAGTACTTAAGGGCACATAAAATTCACCCTCGGCATGCTCTCCGTTTACTTTCAGCGGCCCGATTACACCAACAGGAACCTGAGTAAACCCTATAATATTTTCAATGTTACCTTTTGTCAGTTTTGGATCAACATTGCTTTGTGTTATATGAGTTAACTTATTCCCGTTAAGGCTATGTAAAAATTCAATACGCTTTCGGATGGCATCATCCGAGTAATCGTCTTTTCTGTTTTTTGGTAGATTCATTCAGTTACTGTTACTCGTTTATAAATCTAGTATTAATAACTCTGTGAAACATCTATTTGTTTAGTTTATTATTTTAACAATGCACAAAGGATTATATTCTTTATGCAGGATAACTTTTTGCATACTTCAAGATTTAAAATTATAGTTAATTAATTATAAATCCCAGAAAACCTGAAACGTTTTTTAAGTTTTCCCCTATATTTGCAGCTTAAATATAAAAAATGGAACAATACGATCGAATAATAGAAGAAGCTACAAGGCAATTTTTTCGGTATGGTATACGAAATGTAACCATGAATGAGATTGCTGTTGCGCTTGGTATTTCTAAACGTACTGTCTACGAAATATTTAAAGACAAAACAGAATTGGTTGAGGTATGTCTGAAAGAACTTTCCAGAAAACAGAAAAAGAAAAATAATGAGTTGATTTCAGGAGCCGGAAATGTCATAGAAACAATTTTTATGTTCATGCAGGAAGGTATCAAAGTGATGAACTCCATTAATCCGGTCTTCTTTTCCGATTTGAAGAAATTTTATCCCGGTTTAGCCCGGGCAATCCATGAAGAAAATATTAGAACCAGTCATAATCTTACTCATAAATTGCTTCATGATGGACAGGACGAAGGGTTTTTTAGAAAGGACATCAATATACCAATAGTGTCCAAGCTTTTTCATGAACAGATGAATCTTATCTCAGATGAAAAAATATTTCCCCGTGAAGAGTTTAATCATGCAGAAGTTTTCAAGAATTTGGTAATAAATTTTATGCGGGGGATTTCCACTTCCCGTGGAATTGATTTTATAGATAAATTGATCGAATAATGTTTAGAATAGTTTCAGACAGAAAATAATAGATGAATGAATAATGGAAAGAATTAAAATAATATTACTGTTTTTGGCAGGTTTATTTGTCGGTACACTACATGCACAGGAGAAATTATCCCTTGATTTGGAATCTGCCAAAAAACAGGCACTTGCCTATAACCGTACAATCATTGGTTCAGGGTATGAAGTAGATCAGTCACAGGAGCAAATCTGGCAAGCCATTGCTGCAGGATTACCACAGGTTAATGCAAGTGCCGATTATTCAAATGCTATGGGTGCAGCTATCAGCATCCAGTTTGATGAAAATTTGCCTCCTACGGAAATTCCAATTAAACCAACCAGCAATTTCAATCTGCAGGTCGGGCAGCTTCTCTTTAACGGGAGCTATATTGTTGGTGTTCAAATGGCGAAGCTTGCAAATAAACTTTCACAAAAGAACAAGGAAAAAACCGAACTGGAAGTAATAAGTCAGGTGGTGGAAGGATATCAACTTGTGCTTATCTCCCGTGAATCACTGGAAATTCTGAACAATAACAGGAGTAATCTTCAGGAGATATACCAAAAAACTGAGCCATTGGTAAGGGTTGGTATGATGGAGAAGGTGGAACTTGATCAGCTTTCAATTCAGGTCAATTCGCTTAGTAATGCAGTCCGTACTGCTGAACGGCAACTTGAGATGGCTGAAAACCTGATGCGTGTGCAATTGGGGGTTACGGCTGATACCAAATTGGAACTTACCCAAAATCTTTCAGATTTGATTCAAACAGAACTGGAGGCAGGCATGATTGACGAATTAGCTGTAGAACAAAATATTGATTTTCAAATGGTGGTGATGCAGGAAGAATTAACCGAAAAGCAGATTGATTTGCAGAAGGCGGCTTACCTTCCAACATTATCCGGGTTCTACAATTATACCTACAAATTATTAAAACCCGCTTTCGATATGTCTCCCCCTCACATTGTAGGACTCCAATTAAACATTCCGGTTTTTTCAAGTGGAGAGCGTCGTTCACGTGTAAGGCAGGCTAAAATTGAATTGGAAGCAGCGCGGAATAATAAAGCCCTGCTTGAGGAGCAGCTTGAAATTCAGTTCCGGCAATTGCAGTTTAATATGAAAAATGCCATTGAGAATTATGAAACGCAGGAGAAGAATGTACAGGTATCACGGGAAGTTTATCTGAACCTTCGCCGTAAATATGAGCAGGGGATGATCTCAAGTCTTGAACTGTCAACTGCTGACAGCAACTATCTTCAGGCAGAATCGGCATACCTGTCTTCCATGCTGGAGGTGCTTCAGTCACAGAATGCCTTGAATACATTAGTTGGAAAAATATTGAGCAATTAAAACTACAAATATGAATCAAAAAATATTTTATTTAGTGGCTTGGGCCCTGGCAGCTACCTTGGTTTATTCCTGTTCTACGGGCAGCCAGAATGAACAAACTACAGAGACAGAGCACCGACGAAAAGAAGTAGTGGAGGTAATGGAACTACAACTGCAGGTCGTAGCCCGCACAGTTGAATATCCTGCCACGTTGGAAGCATATGAGGAAGTGCATCTTGCTCCTGCTTCTCCGGGTAGGATTGAAAGTATTCATGCTAAAGTGGGCGATAGAGTGACCAAAGGTTCCATACTTTTTGAAATGGATCGTACACAATTACGTCAGGCAGAGATACAGCTTAAAAATCTTGAAACGGACTTCAGGCGGCTAGATACTCTGGCAAAATATGGAAGCATTGCACAGCAACAATACGATCAACTGCAAACCCAATATGAAGTTGCCAAATCGAATGTGGGGTTTTTGACTGACAATGTCAGTCTGAATGCTCCTTTCAACGGATTGGTTTCCGGCCGGTATTATGAACCTGGGGAAATGTTTTCCGGAGCTCCGAATACTCCTGCCGGAAAAGCTGCTGTGCTTTCATTGGTGCAAATCGACCAGCTAAAAGTTTTGGTTTCTATTTCGGAAGGGTATTTCCAACATATAAAAAAAGGAATGGAGGCCACAGTAAAGATAGATGCAATTTCAAATAAAAACTTTGCAGGAAAGATTGATCGTATCCATCCCACCATTGATCCTATAAACCGTACTTTGAATGTTGAAGTGTTGATTAATAATCGTGAAGGACTTTTAAGACCAGGCATGTTTGCCCGCGTTCGTTTTGATTTGGATCAGGAAGAGGCAATTCTTTTGCCTTCTATGGCAGTGCTTAAATTGCAGGGTTCAAATAATCGTTACCTTTTTGTGGAGGATAATGGTATTGCCCGTCGCATTTCAGTAACTATAGGTAAACGTTATGATGACCAGGTAGAAGTATTTTCAGATGAGTTAAATCCCGGCGACCGGGTAGTCATAACAGGGCAGTCACGATTGCTTGATGGTGTGCCTGTTGAAGTAGTAAATTAATGAACTACCCTTTTTTATAAGTATTAAAGAATGAGCATATATAAAACCGCAGTAAATAAACCCATATCTACAATGATGATCTTTGTAGCGGTGGTTGTTATGGGTATTTATTCGCTGGTGCAGATTCCCGTCGACCTATATCCTGAAATGGATCCGCCGTACATTTCAGTAATGACAACCTATCCGGGGGCGAATGCCAGTGACATAGAGAATAACATCACACGTACCATTGAGGATGCCCTCAACTCAGTGGATGCGTTAAAAGAAATTACTTCCACGTCGACCGATAATCTTTCAATTATCAACCTCGAATTTGAATGGGAGACCAATCTGGATGAGGCTACAAACGATATACGTGATGTGATCGACCGCATTTACGATTTTCTGCCTGAAGGTGCTGAACGGCCTCAAATTTTTAAGTTCAATACCAGCATGATGCCAATTGTTTTTTATGCGGTAACTGCGAACGAAAGTTATCCCGGCCTTGAAAAGATCCTTGATGAAAAGATTATAAATCCCCTAAACAGGATTGAAGGCATCGGGTCAATTGGGCTGATGGGTGTCCCACGGCGTGTGGTTTATGTTGACGCTGATCCGCAGCTCCTTGATGCCTACAACCTAAGTATCGAGCAAATTGGTAACACCATCTCTGCAGAGAACATGAACCTCCCGTCAGGAAACATTAAAATGGGAAGGGTTGATTATCAGCTAAGGGTACAGGGAGAATTCAGTACCAGTTCGCGTATAGAGAACCTGGTTGTTGGGAATATGGCCGGAAAACCGGTATATATTCGTGATGTAGCTGAGGTCAGGGATTCAATTAAAGACCTGTCACTTGATGAGAAAATCAACGGGCAAACCGGGCTGCGTATGTTTGTTATGAAGCAGTCAGGTGCCAATACTGTAAAAGTGGCACGTGAAGTACGTGCCAACATCGATGAACTGCAAAAAGATTTGCCGCCGGATGTCCGGGTAAACTTGATTATGGATACCTCAGAGTTTATAAAAGGTTCGGTAAACAACCTGTCGCAGACTTTGATGTTTGCACTTTTATTTGTGGTTCTGGTTGTGTTGTTTTTTCTTGGCAGATGGCGGGCTACTTTTATAATTGTGCTAACCATTCCTATATCACTAATCGTTGCCTTTCTCTATCTATATATAACAGGAAGTTCAATCAACGTTATTTCACTGACTTCTCTTTCCATTGCAATAGGTATGGTAGTGGATGATGCCATAGTTGTACTTGAAAACATCACCCGTCATGTGGAGCGGGGAGCAACACCAAGGGAAGCTGCCATCTATGCAACCAATGAAGTGTGGCTGGCTGTTATCGTTACTACCCTGGTTGTGGTCGCAGTATTTTTTCCATTGACTTTAGTTGGTGGTATGACCGGTGTGATATTTAACCAATTAGGATGGATTGTTACCATAACTGTTGTAACTTCAACGCTTGCAGCAATTTCACTTACACCTATGCTGGCTTCCAAATTTCTGCGGTTAAGAGAAAAAAAGAAGAAACCGAAGAGGTATAGTTATGAAAATACAATTGAAAAGGGGTTAGGAAAGCTGGATAATTTCTATGAGAGTACACTAAGGTGGGCACTGCGACATAAACTCATTACTTTGCTTACAGCATTGGCTGTATTTGTTGGTTCTATGTTTCTTTTAAATTTTATTCATACCGACTTTATGCCTGAATCGGATGAAAGCAGCATAACAGCAACAATTGAACTTCAGACCGGGACGCGTGTAGAAGAAACTATTAAAACAACACGATACCTGGAGAATGTTATCAGGCAGAAATTTCCTGAAGTGGTAGTAATGGCTGCTTCATCGGGAGCTGATGATGAGGGGGGATTGTTTTCCCTCTTCACAACTACCGGATCGAATATGATTAACTTCATGATGCGTCTGTCCGACATTGGAGAGCGCGAGCGTTCAGTCTGGGATATAGCTGCAGAACTTCGACAGGAAATAGGTGCTTTGCCTGAAGTAATAAATTTTGAAGTTTCAACCTCCAACCAGGGAATGGGTGGCACCACAAACACTGTGGATGTGGAAATTTATGGATTTGATTTCGATGTAACCAATGAGCTCGCTGAGGAGGTAAGGAGGCGGTTGGAAACAGTGCCTGGTGCAATTGATATCCAGGTAAGTCGTAAAAACGACAAACCTGAACTACAGTTTGTCCTTGACCGGGATAAGCTTGCACTGCATGGGCTTTCTACTGCCCAGGTTTCAACAAATATACGAAACAGGGTCAGCGGTATGATAGCTTCTCAATACAAGGAGGAGGGTGAAGAATACGATATCCGGGTAAGACTGAAAGAAGAATTCAGAAGCTCACTTACCGATCTGGAAGAACTTACGATAATCACACCTGCAGGCGGAAGAATTAAAATGAAAGAATTAGGCCAGATTAATGAATATTGGTCACCGCCCAATATTGAGCATAAGAGACGTGAACGAATAGTTTCTGTTTCTGCTAAACCCGACCGGATTGCACTGGGGGAACTGGCAGGGAGAATAAATACTGAACTTAATGATTTGGATATCCCACAGGAAGTTTTACTTAATATTGGGGGTGCATATGAAGACCAGCAGGAAGCATTCATGGACCTTGGCTTGTTGATGGTCATTAGTTTGATTTTAGTATTCATTGTCATGGCTTCTCAGTTTGAATCGTTTACTATGCCGTTCGTAATCATGTTTTCTATCCCGTTTGCTTTTACTGGCGTTTTGGTGGCGTTATTCATTACCGGCACTACCTTAAGCCTTGTAGCAGCACTGGGGGCAATACTGCTGATAGGTATCGTGGTGAAGAATGGAATTGTGCTGATTGACTTTACCAACCTTATGCGAGACCGCGGCCTTGAATTAAATGAAGCCATTGCAATATCAGGTAAATCACGTCTGCGGCCTGTATTGATGACAGCTGCAACTACAATTTTAGGTATGTTGCCCCTTGCACTTAGTACAGGAGAGGGAGCTGAACTCTGGAGGCCTATGGGTATTACAGTAATCGGAGGGTTGGTATTTTCTACCCTTGTCACAATGGTTATTGTTCCGGTGATGTATGGTTTGCTGGCTCATCATGGTGGACGCAATAAGAAGAAGGATATTGTGAAACAATTTCGTTTTATGGATTAAAAAAGAAACGATGAAAGCAGTAATGATAATTTTTAATCAGGCAAATACGGAACGTGTAGAGTACATGCTTGATAAACTCGGCATAAGGGGCTATACCTGGTTTAGTGAAGTGAAGGGCAGGGGAAGTGAGACGGGAGAACCCCGGATGGGTACCCATACCTGGCCGGAAATGAACTCTGCCATTATCTCTGTTATGGAGGATGCGACAGTAGAGGGGCTGCTTGAGGCAGTTAGGAAACTGGATGAAATCAACAGGGAGGTTGGTGTCAGAGCTTTTACCTGGAACATTGAGCAGGCGGTTTAGGTAGTTTGATTATTAATTGGGAATGAACAGCTGTTTAAGGACCTCTGTCTGCATTTTCATCAAATTTTTTCAACCTTTCATAGAATTATTTATACAAACTTTTCAACCTTAGGCTGTTGGTTAATGTTTAGCCGCGATGGTCACAAAACAACGCTGTTTTGGTTATATTTGTGCCAAAATTCAGGAAAAATATGACTCCGAATTACGATGAAGGAACAATAAGAACGCTCGACTGGCAGGAACATATCAGAAAGCGTCCAGGAATGTATATTGGTAAACTGGGCGATGGAACGGCTGCCGACGACGGGATTTATGTGTTGCTTAAAGAAGTAATGGATAACTCGGTTGACGAGTTTATGATGGGAAACGGGAAAAAAGTAACCATTAAGATAGAAGACGATAAGGTTACTGTACGTGATTATGGAAGAGGTATCCCTCTTGGTAAGCTGGTTGATGTTGCCAGTAAAATGAATACCGGTGCCAAATATGATTCCAAAGTATTCAAAAAATCGGTTGGATTGAATGGTGTGGGAATCAAAGCGGTGAATGCCTTGTCTTCTAAATTTTTAATTCGGTCGGTTCGTGAAGGAATGGGCAAGGAAGTCGAATTTAACCAGGGAATTATTACTGACGAAAGAAATCTTGAAGGACTTGATGAGCCCAACGGTACTCTGGTTATTTTTGAACCCGATCCTGAAGTATTCAGAAGCTTTCATTACATAAGCGATTATGTGGTGAACATGGTCAAAAACTATACTTTTTTAAATGCAGGTTTAGTAATTGAGTACAACGGGCAGAAGTTTTATTCCAGGAATGGTCTTCGTGACCTGTTGGAAGAAAATATGGACGCTGATCCAATATACCCTATAATCCACCTAAAAGGTGAAGATATTGAAATTGCCATCACCCATGGAAACCGGTATGGTGAAGATTATTATTCTTTTGTGAATGGTCAGCATACAACTCAGGGGGGAACACATTTGCAGGCATTTCGTGAGGTTTATGTAAAAACAATTCGTGATTTTTACAAAAAGGATTTTGATCCGTCCGATATCAGGGCATCCATAGTTGCCGCAGTGAGTATTAAAGTGGAAGAGCCTGTATTTGAATCGCAAACCAAAACCAAACTCGGTTCCAGAGATATTGGTCCCAACGGACCCTCAGTCAGAGCACATGTAGGTAATTTTTTACAGACGGAACTTGATAATTTCCTTCATAAACACCCTGATACTGCTGAAATGCTGCTTAGAAGAATAACCGAGTCGGAACGGGAAAGGAAAGCAATTTCGGGAATTAAAAAACTGGCTAAACAACGGGCGAAAAAGGTTAATCTTCATAACAAGAAGCTGCGTGATTGCCGGGTGCATTTTAACAGCGGACACGAAAAGGCTGAAGAATCAAGTATTTTTATAACTGAAGGGGATTCTGCCAGCGGATCCATTACCAAATCCAGAGACGTTAATACGCAGGCTGTTTTTAGTTTGAAGGGAAAGCCATTGAATACATACGGTCTCACCAAAAAAGTGGTATACGAGAATGAGGAGTTTAACTTGTTACAGGCTGCACTTAACATAGAAGACGGGATGGATGACCTGCGTTATAGTAAAGTAATCATTGCCACCGATGCCGATGTGGATGGAATGCACATCCGCCTTCTGCTTATAACTTTTTTCCTGCAGTTTTTCCCCGATTTAATTCGTAGAGGGCATTTGTACATTCTTCAAACACCCTTATTCAGGGTGAGGAACAAACAAAAGACTTATTACTGTTATTCAGATGAAGAACGACTGGATGCAATAAACAAATTGAAAGGCAAACCAGAAATTACCAGGTTTAAAGGGCTGGGTGAAATATCCCCCGATGAGTTTAAGCATTTCATTTCGGGCAACATCCGTCTTGATCCCGTCATGATGAAGAAGCATGAATCAGTGAGCCAGATGCTTGAATTCTATATGGGCAAAAATACCCCCGAACGGCAGGATTTTATCATTGATAATCTCTATGTCGAAAAAGATGAAGTTGCTTAAGAACCGATGATTACGATATGAAACATTGGGAAAACAATAATAAGCCGTTTGAAGAGTAAATCATAAAAATGTCAGAAGAGTTAAGAAATAACGAAGGTGAGTTAGAAAAACCTGATGGGGGTTCTGATGGACTGAAGGAAGAAATTACCTATTTGCCGGGGATGTACCGAAACTGGTTTCTCGATTATGCATCGTATGTAATCCTGGAAAGGGCAGTTCCTTATGTGAACGACGGACTGAAGCCTGTTCAGCGAAGAATTATGCATGCCATGCGTGAAATGGATGACGGCCGCTACAATAAAGTGGCCAATATCATCGGACAAACCATGCAGTATCATCCACATGGTGATGCTTCCATCGGTGATGCTATCGTACAGCTGGGACAGAAGGATTTACTTATCGATACCCAGGGGAACTGGGGTAATTTGCTCACAGGAGACGGGGCTGCTGCTCCCAGGTATATAGAGGCCAGGCTGTCAAAATTCGCCCTTGAGGTGCTGTTTAACCCCAAAACAACAGAATGGAAATTGTCATACGATGGCCGCAAAAAGGAACCTGTGACCTTGCCCGCAAAATTTCCGCTCCTGCTGGCCCAGGGAGTTGATGGCATTGCAGTTGGTCTGGCATCAAAGATTTTTCCGCATAACTTTAATGAACTCATCGATGCTTCCATTGCATACTTAAAAGAGGAAGATTTTGAATTGCTGCCCGATTTTCCTACCGGGGGTATGGTTGATTGCAGTCGCTACAATGATGGATTGCGCGGTGGGGGAGTTAAAATAAGAGCCAAAATTGAAAAACGAGACAGTAAAACACTTGCAATTACAGAAATTCCCTTTGGCAAGAATACAACTTCGCTTATAGAGTCAATTATTAAAGCCAACGACAAAGGGAAAATAAAAGTCAAGAAAATTGATGACAATACTGCTGCCGATGTGGAAATACTGGTACATCTTGCCCCGGGTGTATCATCCGATAAAACCATTGACGCACTTTATGCCTTTACCGATTGTGAAGTGTCTCTTTCACCAAATGCCTGTATCATAGAAAACGACAAGCCGCATTTTATTGGTGTTTCCGAGATACTTAAACGTTCAACCGACAGTACCCTTCAGCTATTAAAGCTGGAACTCGAAATCAGGAAAAATGAACTGGAGGAGGCCTGGCACTTTTCCACGCTTGAAAAAATCTTTATAGAAGAACGGATTTATAAAGATAAAGAATTTGAAGAGTCGGAAAGCATGGACCTGGCAATTGCTCATATCGATAGGAGGCTCGATCCCTGGAAACCTAAGTTCAGGAGAGAAATAAATCGCGAGGATTTACTCCGGCTGATGGAAATCCGTATGGCCAGAATTTTGAAATTCAATACCGATAAAGCCAACGAAATAATATTATCAATTGAGGATGAAATTGATGAAGTATTAAATAAAATTGAGAACATCGTTGAATACACTATTCAATGGTTCTGCCACTTAAAAGACAAATTCGGAAAAGGGCGCAAACGCAAAACCGAGATACGTAGCTTTGAAAATATTGTTGCAACAAAAGTAGTGGTGAAAAATGAGAAGCTTTATCTTGACCGTAAGGAAGGGTTTATGGGCATTGGGCTGAAAAAAGCAGAATACATATGCGATTGTTCCGATATCGATGATATTATAGTTTTTCGGAGGGATGGCAGCTATTTCATTTCCAGAGTTTCTGAAAAAGCTTTTATTGGAAAAAATCCACTTCACATTGCTGTTTTCCGGAAAGACGACAAAAGAACCATTTACAATATCGTGTACCGGGATGGAAAAACCGGTTTTTCCTATATGAAACGATTTGCCGTCACAGGGGTTACCCGTGATAAAGAATACGATGTAACGCAAGGTACGCAGGGATCAAGAATCACTTATTTTTCGGCCAATCCCAATGGTGAGGCTGAAGTTTTAAAAATATTACTGAAACCAAAACCTCGCACCAAAAAACTTGCTTTCGAAATTGACATGGGAGAACTGGCTATTAAAGGACGGCAATCAATGGGAAACATCCTAACCAAGCATGAAGTGCATAAAATCTCTCTTAAGGAAAAAGGGATTTCTACGCTGGGAGGACGTAAAATCTGGTTTGATGAAGATGTGCTGCGACTTAATTCTGATAACCGGGGTAAATATCTGGGTGAATTTTCAGGTGAGGATAAAATATTTGTTATTTATAAAAGCGGAGAATATGAATTGTACTCATTTGATTTGAGTAATCATTTCAATTCGGATATTCTTGCAATTGAAAAATTTGATTGTTCCAAGATTTTGTCAGTAGTGTATTACGATGCTGAACAAAGCTTCTATTATTTGAAACGGTTCGAAGTAGAAGATATTGAAGGAAAACGCATCCGGTTTATTGGAGATAATCCGGGAAACAAATTAATAAGCATAACCTGGGTGCGGTTTCCGAGGCTGGAAATTGAATTTGGCGGAAAGCACGTAGAGCGGGAAAATGAAATCATTGAAGTTGCTGAATTCATAGGGGTAAAGTCTTGGAAGGCAAAAGGGAAACGGTTGTCAAATTACAGCATTGAAAATGTGAAAGAGATTCAACCGGTGATTAAAGATGAAGATGACAAGCCTCTTATCGAAGAAGAAGAAAATCAGGATATGAACGAAAATTTTAACGATGTTCCGTTTGAAATAAAAAGGCCTGGCAAGGAAGAAGATTCAGGTCAGATGTCGCTTTTTTAAATAAAGATATACGGTATCCTTATTCATCGTTAATTTGCATTGAAACTATTTATTATGAGGATTTACCTTACCGGATATATGGGGAGCGGAAAATCGACCCTTGGACGGAAGCTTGCCAGACATGCAGGATTACAGTTTGTCGACATGGACCATTATATTGAAATGAGAAATTGTAAAACCATTCCACAAATTTTTGCCGAAGAGGGTGAAGCTGAATTTCGAAAAAAAGAACGAAAAGCCCTTCAGGAACTTTCTGAATTTACAGATGTGGTGGTTGCAACCGGTGGCGGAGCTCCCTGTTTTTTTGATAATATGGAGTTGATGAACCGTACCGGGAAAACCATTTTCCTGAATATCGAACCCAAAATCCTCGCCGACCGGTTATTGGAATCAAAAACCGAAAGGCCACTGATTAAAGGTAAATCAAAGGATGAACTAATACATTTCATCGGGCATACCCTGGAAGAAAGAAATGAATTTTATAAATTGGCCCGATATCAGATCACTAAACCGGACGTGAATCTGGATGACGTTATGAAGATGATAGCGTCTGATTGATCTACTGTCTGCTTTAGTTTATGTCCTTTCATTTTACTGCTTTTTGAAAATAGGGTCAGAGCCGGATAGTTCGAAAGGGCAAATGATGCCACATTTATGAAAAGATAAACATAGCTCTGGTTGTTCTCGATGACAAAAAAGAGAGTGGAGCGGCTTATCCTCCTGAAATCGTTTGTTTTTCCGCTGGTAAAAATCTTTAAACCAAAAAAGCCACCTGCTATTTGGCAAGTGGCTTTTTTGAGATGCACTTAAAATTTTACTGGTTTGTATCTTCCTGAACAGGTGCAGGCGTTTCATCGTCCGCATCAGGTACTGCTGAGGGAAAATTAGGAATCTGAGTCGGGTCAATTGCATTTTCAATCTGATCCTGGACCCTTGATCTTTCCTGCATCATTCCTTCACGAGGGATAAATGCCGATCCTAAAATGGATAATAATAAAAGCGAACCAGCTAACACCCATGTCGCTTTTTCAAGAAAATCAGTCGTTTTTCTGACTCCCATAATTTGGTTCGACGACTGAAAATTGCTGGCCAAACCACCGCCTTTTGAATTTTGTACCAACACAATCAGTATCAGTAAAACACAGACGATAAATATCAAAACAATGATTAACGTATACATCTCAAAACAATTAAATATTCTTAAGTTTTTCTATTTCTTCAATTCGGGTTGCAAAGTAACTATTTTTTTCCGGATATTTCAAGCTTAATTTTTTAAAAGCTTCCAGTGCTTTATCGTATTTTTTTTGTTCAGTATAAATATTTGCCAGTGTCTCTGTAACCAGTTCATCCGTATCAGCAATCGATTTTGCAACAATTTCGTTTTCAGGAGATAATGGTTTATCAGCTGCCGGTGGTTTATCGAGTTTCAGTGCTCCGGATGCAGATGACAGGAATTTGTCAATTAATTTATTTGAGGGAGTAGATGATTCCAGCTTTTCAAGAGCATATTCCTGCACAGGTATTCCTGCTGATTCCAGATAAAGATCGGGTTTGGCCTGCGCTGCCTTTGAATGTAAATACCGGTAAAGTTGCTTTCGATCGGGCAGTAGGGGTGCTGCTTTTTTCAGGACAGCATCAAATCCCGGATCGTTAACAACCTTAAGGTTTTTTAGGTAAATCATCCAGGCAGCATGAAAATTAGGAAAATCCTCCGTTAATTTTTTTAATTCTTTTAAGGTATCCTGGTTTAACAGCAAAGGCTGCCGGGCTAATTTATAAAACTCACTTTTTTCCATTATCTACCAGTTGGCAAGAGTTGCATTAAAAATATCCTCTGTAATTTTGGAAATTATTTCGGGCACCAGTCCATCTTCCACATCGGTCAATGTGCTGGAACTGTCGAAATCTTCGAATGCCGAGAACGACCTGTCAATGCTTTGGTCCGGATCAATGGTGTTGGTATATTTAACCCTTATGGTAATGCTCAGCCGGTTGAGGGCTGACATGTCTTCTTTTTGAATGGCTACAGGCCGTACATCATAGCCGGTAATCTGACCTTCAAAAATCAAATCACCATCTTCAGCAAGCTCGTTAAGCGAAGTCTGACGTTGAAGCTTTAACCTAAGGGCTTCTGTAAATGACTGGCTCAGGGTTGGGTTTACAAGCTGGGCACGATTTGGGAAATAATAAACAGAGAAGGTTTTCACCGCCGGTGATATATTTGCACCGGTAAATGAATAGCCTACTTTACAGGAATGAAAAACTCCCGTAACCAAGAGCAGTAAAAAGAGCAGAAAAAGCGTTTTCTTTAGCATTTGTCAACCTTTGATATTGTGTTCTTTTATTTTACGGTACAAGGTTCTTTCTGATATCCCTAATTCATTTGCAGCATATTTTCTCTTACCATTGTGTTTTTCAAGTGCCTTGGTTATAAGTTCAATTTCCTTGTCTTCCAATGACAGGGATTCTTCCACTACTTCTTCTGTATCCTGGATATTTTTCTTGTCGAAATCTTTAAAATGTACCGGTCTTGGCAACTTTTCGTTCGTTGATAAATTTATTTCTTTTCCATCATACAGGTTCTGGATAACCTGGGCCTGGTCGCCTGAAATCTGGAAGTCACGGTTTTCCAATATGTCAAGTACTAGTTTCTTTAGATCATTCATATCCCGCTTCATATCAAACAGGATTTTATAGAGAATTTCCCGTTCATTGGTGAAATTTTTATCATCCGGCTGGTTAAACAATGCCGGAAGATTTTTTGATGAAATAGCTGGCAGGTATTGCTTAAGAATTTCAGCAGAGATGTCCCTGTTTTGTTCAATAATGGATATTTGTTCCGTAATATTTTTCAATTGCCTTACATTCCCGGGCCACCTGTAGTTTTCAAGTAAAATGCGGGCTTCATCATCGAGCCTTAACGGTGGCATTCTGTATTTTTCAGCAAAATCACGTGCAAATTTCCGGAAAAGCAGGTGGATATCTTCCGGCCGCTGGCGCAGTGGTAATACATAAATGGGCACGGTATTTAACCTGTAGTATAAATCTTCTCTGAATTTTCCATCTTCTATTGCCCTGGGTATATCAATATTGGTAGCAGCAATTACTCTGACGTTTGTTTTAATCACATTTGATGAACCTACCCGCATGAATTCCCCTGTTTCCAGTATACGGAGCAGGCGTACCTGCGTTGCAAGCGGTAATTCGCCAATTTCATCAAGAAAAATTGTCCCTTCGTCTGCCTCCTGAAAATAACCCTTCCGGTCTGAAAGTGCACCGGTAAATGAACCTTTTTCATGTCCGAAAAGCTCGGAATCGATGGTCCCCTCAGGTATGGCACCACAATTAACAGCAATATATTTCCCATGTTTGCGGCTCGAAAAGTGATGGATGATTTGAGGGAACACTTCTTTTCCTGTCCCGCTCTCGCCGGTAATCAATACCGAAAGATCAGTGGGGGCAACCTGTACAGCAACTTCAATGGCTCTGTTCAGTACCGGGGAATTTCCAATAATCTCAAATCGTTGTTTTAAATCCTGAATATCCATATCTATAAACCTATAACCTGATAACCATTAACGCAAACAGCAGTCATAAATGATGCAACATGACGCATTCTTTGAGCAAAAAAAATTTACAGGGCTTATTTCAAGCCCCAAATTTACAATTTTTCACCGGCAATGTTTCAATAGATTTTTTGTTTAACCTTTTTTATTTTTTTTCGGCTTAAATTTCTTAATTGATAGTTATTTGATTTTTTGAATCATTACCTTTGCCGGACTTAGTCAAAGTTAAAATTTAATGAGGTTTATTGCCATTATTCCAGCACGTTTTCAATCGAGCCGGTTTCCCGGAAAACCACTCGCACTTTTAGGTGGGAAGCCTGTTATACAGTGGGTTTATGAAAATACTTCCATTGTTCTGGATGAGGTATGGGTGGCAACCGACGATGAACGGATTTATGAATTGGTAGAATCATTTGGCGGAAAGGTAATCTACACTCATCCGGATCATAAAAGCGGAACCGATCGATGTGCCGAAGCTGCCAGATTTCTGGAACAGAAAATTATATTTGATGCAGTAATCAATGTTCAGGGTGATGAACCATTTATACAATCTGAACAACTGGAACATCTTATGTCCTGTTTTGATGATCAAACTGAAATAGCTACCCTGGTCAGAGAAATTGAGGATGAAGATGAAGTTTTTAATCCCAATCGGCCCAAAGTAGTGGTGGGAAAAAATGGTAATGCGTTGTACTTTAGCAGATCACCTGTGCCTTACATCAGGGATATACAGAAAGGTCAGTGGTCTTTGTATCATAAGTTCTGGTCTCATGTGGGAATTTACGCTTATAAAAAGAATGTTTTGCAGGAGATTACATTGCTTGCACCGGGGAAACTTGAAAAGGCAGAGACCCTTGAGCAACTCCGGTGGCTTGAAAACGGCTATCAGATTAAAACTGCAGTAACCCGGTTTCAAAGTATTGGAATTGATACTCCTGCTGATTTAAAGGCAGCTGAATTGCTGCTAAAATAACAGGCACATTATTTGCATGTGTTTAAAAAAAATTGTATATTATACACTATGAAAAAAGTTTTACTTTTATCGATATTATCACTGTTTGTTTTTACTGCATTTGCCAGTGTTCCCGGAAGTTTCGCTGGATTGCAGGAAAAAATTTCTTCCGTTGAACCCGGTCAGAATGAACTTAGGATTTATCCTAATCCTACTGAAACAGGGCAGGTAACCCTGGAAATGAACACGGGAGAGATTGCAGAAGTTCGTCTGATTAATATTGCCGGGAAGGAAGTTGTAGTCCGTAAAATAGAATTTGGCGCTCAAAAATATGTGCTGCCCCTTGATAACTTACCCAATGGTATTTATTTTATAAGGGTTCAATCTACAGAAAATAAAACAGTTGTTAAGAAGCTGGTTGTTGCCTCCCGTTAGATAAATTGCAGCTTTGAAAATTTTTTTCCCCTTCCATTTATTCATTTGTTGATATATTTATAGTTGGTTCCATAGTTCTTGACGCAGAATTCACTTTCTGTAATAATTTTAAAAACCAGACCATTCGGAAGCAACAATTAAATCCAGATTGTAGAAATCAGTTCCCAAACCTTTCTTTTGCTTCTTCCATAATCTTTATAGTGGCCGTTGCCCCGCACCTGCTGCATCCTGCTTTTTGCACCTCCAGCAAACTATCAAGAGAACGGATACCACCTGCTGCTTTTACCTTTACGTTTGGGCCAGAACTTTCTCTCATTAATTTAAGTATAGGTATGGTTGCACCTGTATATGAATATTTTCCGTCATCGCCTTTTACAAAACCAAAACCGGTTGACGTTTTCACATAATCAGCACCCACACGGGTACAAATTTCACAAAGTTTGACGATGTCTTCTTTCCTGGTTATATAATCTGTTTCAAAAATTACTTTTAAAACAGCCAGGTTTTCATGGCAGATTTGGGTTAGCGCCCCGATTTCCTTTTCGATATACGCCCAATCACCCTGAAGTGCCTTGCCAATGTTAATAACCATATCAATTTCCACCGCTCCGTCGTTGCAGGCTGTTTCAGCTTCAAATACCTTTACCCCGATGGTCTGGTTGCCGGCAGGAAAACCAACTACACAACCAACATGTACATCGGAACCTTTGAGAAGTTCAACTGCCTGTTTTACGGCATACGGTTTAACGCAAACCGATGCAACATCATATTTCTTAGCCACTTCACATTCCTTTTTTATATCTTCATCAGTAAGTGTAGGATGAAGAATGGAGTGATCAATCATCCTGGCTAGTTCTTTAACTTTATTCATAGTCCTGGTTTTTTAATCATCAATTGTTTGGAATACCAGTTGTCTGAATTTCCATCCTGTTTGGTCATTTAAATCTCCGCGGGTTTGTTTCATAATAATGCCTATCATTCCTTCCTGCGGATCGGCAAAATACTGGGTATTGAAATATCCTCCCCAGTCAAATGTGCCAGCACTTCCCAAACCACCTTTATCCTGTCCTTTTGAGGTGATCACACCAAATGCCAGTCCGTGAAATCTATCCTCACCACCCCATAAATCATCTGTATGGTTTCCCATAATACTTCTGATTGTGGTACGGCTGAGTATCCGGACACCATTGTATTCCCCTCCATTAAGGTACATCTGCAGGAAAATGGCATAGTCTTTTGCAGTGCTGGATAGGCCGGCTCCTCCCGAGAAGAAACGTTTTGCTCCTTTTACCGGATAATCGGGGTCGTAAAAGGTTACCGGGTATTTTTCCCATCTTCCGTTATTTTTTTGCTGAACAGCCACCAGTCTGGAGGCTTTACTTCCGGGCAGGTAAAAATCTGTATCTTTCATGCCCAACGGGTCAAAAATACGGGTTCTTAAAAATTCATCAAAGGGTACGCCTGAAACAACTTCAATTAAATATCCCAGAACATCCAGTCCTTCACTGTACTGATAGGCAGTACCGGGATGAAAATGCAAGGGCAGACCTGCAAGCTTTTTGACACTTTCTTGAATTGATATATCCTCAGTGGTAAAAAGATCGGTAACCCCTGCTTTCTGATAAATCTTTGTCATCCGTTCGTCGCTGTCAATTATCCCGTATCCCAGACCAGAGGTATGAGTCAGAAGTTGCCTGATTGTAATTTCTGAATTGGCCGGCTCTCCTGTCCATGAAGAATCAGCCGGATTAAAAGTTTTTAAAACCTGTGGGTTCTTAAATTCAGGGATGTACCTTGAGATGGGATCATCAAGGCGGAATTTACTCTCTTCCCAGAGCATCATTACAGCAGTGGCAGTAACAGCTTTTGTCTGAGAAGCAATCCTGAAAATATCATCGCGCTTTAGCTTCCTGCCTTCCTGATTACTGGCCATACCATGTGCCTTCCAATGCACAATCATTCCATCACGGGCAACAAGGACTACCACCCCCGGCAGGTCTCCTGATGCAACAGCATCTTCACACATCTGGTCGATGCGTGCCAGCCGTTCCGGTGAAATACCTGCCTTTTCAGGCAGAGATTCAAACAATTCGGGGGTACTGTTCAGCGCTATTGTCTGTCCGCCTGCTATCAATGCTATTATTGACAGAACAAAAACAAGATTGATTAATTTTTTCATCTTATAATAAATATTAATTTTTAACGGTATTTATTTCATTCGATCTATTGTTTTAACGGTAACTGATAGAATTCAAAAGCTCATTTCGACGGAACTTCCATTAAAATCATAATGTTACTCGTTTCTAAATATAATTTATTCATAGAAATTTAATTCTATCGAAGTTTTTGCTATAATCAGCATCCTGAACCTGTTGACATTCATGGAGGGAATAGGTTTGCTTTTCAAAAAATACTGACAGCTGTTGTTGTTCGTCATTATTGTAATTTTATAGTTGTGATCTCCCCAATTCCGGATTCTAATTACATTATTGGTTTCTAAATTATTAAAAAAAAATCGAACTTATCTTAGTTTTCCCTATTAAAGATAGCTTTCATTGATTGGAAGATGGGGAAAATCACCCAAAGGTCTCAAAAATTTTAAATCAATCAGCTCCTGCGGTTCCCACGGACAGATAATGAAGGGGTATTTTAAGATTTACCGGTTCTGTTTTTGACCTTGATGTGCTATGGTTTCCTCTCAGACGTCCTATTCCAACAAAAGTTCTGTATGGGCTCCAGTATCTTCGGAACATATTCAGATTAAATTCGGATTAAATTCGGATTAAATTCGGTACAAATTCGTAAAATCGCGAGTTTGTAGCGAATTTAAAGCGAATTTGATATGGAGATGCTACTGTCTGGCATTCCATGTTCATTTCTCTGGTGTTCAGGAAAAGTATAAGGAATGGACCTCAATTCTACAACCCACTGCATCTTCTTCATTCCAGGCTATTACCTGTTTCATTTTCAGTAATTTTTAAACAATTTTGGCTAAAAATGGTATTATAATAAAATCATTTAATCTTTATAACAATGACCAACAGAAGGACTTTTTTAAAATCGCTTGCAGGTTTAACAGCCGGATTATCGGCAGCTGGTGTTTCCTATGCAAAAAGCCAGGATTCTGACAGGTTGGGTGAGGTACTCCCAAAACGAAAATTTGGACGGACAGGTGAATATGTAACCATGCTCGGGACCGGAGGTTACCATGTAGGATGGACAACAGAACGTGATGCCCGGGAAGTAATTGAAGCGTCACTGGAAGGGGGTGTACGTTTTTTTGATACAGCTGAAAGCTATTCAAAAGGTGTGAGCGAGGAGCGGTACGGCAAGTATCTGACTCCCCGATACCGCGATCTTATTTTCCTGATGACTAAAAGTACGGGGCGGGATCCCAAAACTGTCCGGGAGCATCTGGAAGGCTCGTTGCGCAGGATGAAGGTTGATCAGATTGATTTGTTTCAGGTGCATTCACTTCGCACACCTAATGATGTGGATGACCGGATTGAGAATGGGGTGCTCGATGTGCTCGTGAAGGCAAAGGACCAGGGAAAAATAAAATACATAGGTTTCACCGGCCATCAGAATCCGTTTGCACTTGCCCATATGATTGAGCGAACTTCTGAAAGTGAAATTTTTGATGGCGTGCAAATGCCGGTGAATGTGTTGGACCCATCGCATTTTAGTTTTATTGAAAATGTACTACCCAAAGCTCTGCAACGTAATATTGGTATTATGGCAATGAAATCATTGGCTGACGGCCGTTTTTTTGCCAGCAAGAAAGAGGCTGACTGGACTAGCGATAATCCTGTAATTCCGAATTATCTTTCAATAAAAGAGGCCATGTATTTTGTATGGTCACTACCGGTTTCGGTGCTGATTTCGGGCAATGAAAATGCTACTTACCTGCGAGAAAAAATTACTCTTGCCCGCTCATTTGCCAAATTTTCGGAAGCACAGCGGATGGAATTGGTTATGAAGGTGAAGGATTTTGCATTGGCCGGGAAAGTGGAATATTATAAAAGGCAGGAAGCCTGAGCGAAGGTGAAAATCCACATCCCTGGTTTTTTTCTCTTTTACATAAAATCATACCTTTGCAAATAATAAGATATTTACTAAGATTGCATTTGTTTGTTCATAAGTAATTTATTTGCAGAAAAACAAAAGATTATGATACCTAAAATAAATCCGACAGAAACAGTTGCCTGGAAAAAACTTGAAGCTTATTACCTTGAGTTTAAAGATAAGCATATTAAAGAATTGTTTGAAAAAGATAAAGACCGCTTTCAAAAATATTCGCTGAAGTTTGATGATATTTTGGTTGATTTTTCAAAAAACAGGATTGATGATACCCTGCGAAATCTTTTAATTGAGCTGGCAAGCGAATGTGGGTTGAAGGAAGCTATTAGTAGTATGTTTTCCGGGCAGAAAATTAATGTTACTGAAAACCGGGCTGTATTGCACGTTGCGCTGCGGAACAGGAGCAATACACCCATATTGGTTGACGAAGAAGATGTGATGCCTGAGGTAAATGCTGTACTCGAACAGATGAAGGAATTTTCTGAAAAAATTATTTCAGGAGAATGGAAAGGTTATACAGGCAAGGGCATAACCGATATTGTAAACATTGGAATTGGTGGCTCTGACCTGGGACCATTAATGGTAACAGAAGCCTTGAAGCCTTATAAAAAAGAGCACATAAACCTTCACTTCGTATCAAATGTCGATGGAACCCATATGGCGGAAACCCTGAAGCGGGTGAATGCTGAAACTACATTGTTTATTGTTGCCTCCAAAACTTTCACAACGCAGGAAACAATGACAAATGCAAACACAGCAAGATCCTGGTTTCTGGAGGATGCACAGGATGAGCAGTATGTGAAAAATCATTTCGTGGCCGTTTCAACGAATGAACAAGAAGTGGCAAAATTTGGCATCGACACGAAGAATATGTTCCGGTTTTGGGATTGGGTAGGGGGTCGCTACTCGCTGTGGTCGGCCATTGGATTACCTATTGCCTGCGGTCTTGGTTTTGAAAATTTCGTTGATCTCCTTGAAGGTGCCCACGCCATGGATAATCACTTTAGCAAGACGGAGTTCGATAAAAATATTCCGGTACTTTTGGCGCTTATCGGAATCTGGTACAATAATTTCTATGGGGCTGAAACCGAGGCCATTCTTCCTTACGATCAATACATGCATCGTTTTTCAGCCTATTTTCAGCAGGGAAACATGGAGAGCAACGGGAAGTATGTTGGTCGCAACGGCTTTCCGGTTAATTACCAGACAGGTCCAATCATCTGGGGCGAACCGGGAACAAACGGGCAACATGCTTTTTACCAGCTCATTCACCAGGGCACCAGGCTAATCCCGTGCGATTTCATTGCTCCTGCTATAAGTCACAATGCAGTGGGTGATCATCATCCTAAGCTGCTGGCCAACTTCTTTGCCCAGACAGAAGCGATGATGGTGGGAAAAACAGAAGAGCAGGTCAGGAATGAATTGAAGAAAGCTGGCAAGAGTGAAGAAGAAGTTGCCGCGTTATTGCCGTTTAAGGTATTTAAAGGAAATATTCCCACCAATTCGATTTTAATGAAAAAGCTTAATCCACGGGTTTTGGGTTCATTGATTGCAATGTACGAACACAAGATTTTTGTACAGGGCATAATCTGGAACATTTACAGTTTTGACCAGTGGGGAGTGGAGCTGGGCAAACAGCTGGCCAATGCCATCCATCCGGAGCTGGAAGACGATGAACCGGTCACCAGGCACGATGCCTCCACCAATGGTCTGATTAATGCGTATAAGGAGATGAGGTAAGTGAATGCAGGATTTAGGTTAACTTAGTTTCATTGACAGCTGTTTTATCTCATTTTTTGGCGCTGCATTTTCGTATAAAATGCGGTAAACGGTTTCGCAGATGGGCAGTTCTACCTTAAATTTTTTGTTGATCTCATGTATTGACTTTGAGGCATAATAGCCTTCGGCAACCATGTTCATATCCAGGAAGGCATTTTTTACTGAATAGCCTTTTCCAATCATGGTTCCCAATAAGCGGTTTCTGCTGAACTGTGAATAAACTGTAACCATCAGATCGCCCAGGTAAGCTGAATCCTTTATATCGCGGCTGATGGGGTGAACTGTATCTACAAACCGTTTGATTTCCCGGATAGCATTTGAAACCAGGGTAGCCTGGAAATTATCTCCATATCGCAACCCATGTGCAATCCCTGCACAGATGGCAACAATATTTTTGATTACCGAAGCATATTCAGTGCCCCAGATATCATCGGAAACTGAGGTATAAATGTAGTTGCTGTGAATCAGACGCGCAAAATTTGCCGCTTTTACCTCGTCCTTACATGCTATTGTAATGTAGGATAGTTTTTCTAGTGCAACTTCCTCTGCGTGACAAGGGCCTGCAATAACGCCCATGTTTTCATAAGGCACATTGAAATTTTTATTCAGATATTCTAAAACCAGTAAATTTTCTTTTGGAATGATTCCTTTAATTCCTGACAGAATGTGTTTTTTACTAAGATATTTTCTTGCTTTTTTAAGGATGTCGGGCAGAAATGCTGAGGGAACAGCTAAAATTATTATATCCGAATCCTTTATTATATCAACGATGTTGTTATACAAATGAATCCGGTTTAAATCAAATTCCACACTTTGGAGGTAACGGGGATTATTTTTAAGTTCCTTAAAAACTTCAATGGTGTCCTTTTTCCTGAAAAACCAGTTAATTTCGCTTACATTTTCGAGCAGCATTTTTGCAAGGGCAGTTGCCCAGGTCCCGCTACCGATAATGCCTATCTTATCTGTTTTTATATTCATTTCATTAAATTTCCCGGTTGCAAAAATAAGAAGTTTGTCAAACATTTCTTCAAATTCACTGAATTGTTGTAATTTCAAGGAACTATATGCGGAATAATCAGTGGGAAAATGCATAAATTTATTCTTGCACTCGATTCAGGGACAACCAGTAACCGTGCGATTCTTTTCGATCAATCGGGAGCTGTTGCAGGCACCGTCAGGAAAGAATTCGCACAAATTTATCCCTGTGCGGGTTGGGTGGAACACAATCCCCCGGAGATTTGGGAAAGCCTGTTAGAAGTAACCAAAGAGGTTATTAACAACCGTGGTTTATCAATGGATGAAATAGCAGGCATTGGGATAACCAATCAGCGGGAAACAACGTTGGTTTGGAACCGAGAAACCGGCCAGCCAATTTACAATGCTATTGTATGGCAGGATAGGAGAACCGCTGGCATCTGCGACGAATTGAAACGGAATGGTCTGGAAAGTATTTTTAGGGAGAAAACAGGTTTGATTCCCGATGCTTATTTTTCCGGAACAAAGATTAAATGGATACTTGATAACATCGAAGGTGCACGAAAGATGGCGGAGGCCGGAAAGCTGGCATTTGGAACGGTTGATTCTTGGCTGATATGGAAATTCACCGGAGGAAAGACACATGTGACAGATGTTTCCAATGCAAGTCGTACCCTGTTGTTTAATATCCATTCGCTGGAGTGGGATAATGAGTTGGCGGCTATTTTAAGCATTCCCACAAACATGCTTCCGGAGGTAAGGCAAAGCAGTGAGGTATACTGTACCACGAAACAGGATATTTTAGGTGCTGAAATCCCTGTTGCAGGGATTGCCGGTGACCAGCAGGCTGCCCTGTTTGGGCAAATGTGCACAGAGAAGGGTATGGTTAAAAATACCTACGGGACAGGGTGTTTTGTGGTAATGAACACCGGAAGTAAACCTGTTGATTCCAATCACAATTTGCTTTCCACCATTGCCTGGCGAATTGATGGTAAAACAACCTATGCAATTGAAGGAAGCATTTTCATTGCAGGGGCAGTAGTGCAGTGGCTGAGGGATCAGATGGGATTTATACAAACTTCGGCAGAAATTGAAAACCTTGCACTAGAGGTAAAAGACAATGGAGGAATTTCATTTGTTCCTGCAATGGTAGGATTGGGGGCACCTCATTGGGACCAGTATGCTGCAGGTACTATTATCGGAATTAACAGGGATACCAGGAAGGCTCATATTGCCAGGGCAGCACTTGAAGCAATAGCATTTCGTACTATGGAAGTAATAGAGGCCATGGAGAAAGATTCAGGAATTAAAGTGCAGGAATTACGTGTTGATGGCGGGGCTTCTGTTAACAATCTGCTCTTGCAGATTCAGGCTAACGCCATAAATACAAAGGTTATCCGGCCTCAAATCACGGAGACAACCGCCATGGGAGCTGCATTCCTTGCCGGACTGGCAACAGGTTTCTGGGATATGCAGGAGCTGAAGAGAAAGTGGAAAACAGAACGCTGCTTTGAACCGGATGAAAATAATACCTATGTCAGAGATGCAATTGCAAACTGGAGAAAGGCAGTGGAAAGAAGCAAACAATGGTATGAGGTAAGATAAACAGGATCGTTAACAGGAGAGCACTATAAATCAGAGCGTGAGCAGAATAACAGGCTTACATTGTTTTTTCCAAAAATTGAACTATATGGAGCGGAAAATAATTTTGAAAGGAATCCATAAGAAAGAATGGGATGTAGTTGTAATTGGTGGCGGTGCAACAGGATTGGGATGTGCAGTCGATTCAGCTTCAAGAGGTTTTAAAACATTGCTGCTTGAGCAAAGTGACTTTTCGAAAGGAACCTCCAGTCGCAGCACTAAGCTTGTGCATGGTGGAGTACGCTACCTTCAGCAGGGGGACGTTTCCCTGGTATTGGAAGCGCTGAAAGAACGGGGTTTGATGTTCAGGAATGCTCCCCATCTGGTGACAAATCAATCGTTTGTTATTCCCACATACGACTGGTGGGGAGGCCCATTTTATACAGCCGGACTGAAAGTTTATGACCTGATGGCAGGAACTCTGGGATTGGGACCTTCCAGGCATCTGTCGAGAGAGGAGGCGATTGAAGCGTTACCTGCAGTTGGCAGGGATGGATTGAAAGGGGGGGTAATATACCAGGATGGACAATTTGATGATGCACGAATGGCCATAACCCTTGCAAGGACGGCAGTCGACTATGGTGCAACTGTAGTAAATTACTGCAGGGTTATTAAACTTCTAAAGGAGGATAATCTGATAAATGGAGTTGTGGCAGCCGACCTGGAAAAGGGTGAAGAATTTCAGATTAAATCAAAAGTAGTAATTAATGCAACCGGTGTTTTTGCAGATGAAGTTATTCAAATGGATGAACCCGGAGCACCTGAAATGATAACTGCAAGCCAGGGAATCCATTTGATCTTAGGTAAAGAATTTCTGCCGGGCAATTATGCTGTTATGGTGCCTCAAACCGCAGATGGAAGGGTAATGTTTGCTGTTCCGTGGTACAATCATGTTATTGTTGGCACAACTGATACACTACTTGAAAGCCGTTCGCTTGAGCCTGTGGCCCTCGATTCGGAAATTGATTTTCTGTTAAAAACAGCCGGTAAATACCTGGTAAAGCAGCCTGAACGAAAAGATGTACGAAGTGTATTTGCCGGATTGAGGCCTCTTGCGAAGCCTGAAGGTGATAAAAAGGCCACCAGGGAAATTTCACGGGGTCATAGAGTTTTAGTTTCTGTTTCCGGTTTAATTACAATAACAGGAGGTAAATGGACTACATACCGGAGAATGGCTGAAGATACCATTGATAAAGCTATCATGCTGGGAGGACTTCCTGAACGGGAGTGCATTACACATCACCTGCCGGTCCATGGATACAGGATGGACATTGATGCTGCCAACGATCCAATGGCTTCGTACGGATTGGATAAAGAAAAAATATTAACAATTGGTGAAGAAGAAAAAAGATGGAAAGGATGGTTAAGCGAAAAATTACAGATTCAAAAAGCGCAGGTTGTATGGGCTGTGCGGGAAGAATGGGCCCGTAAGGTTGAAGATGTTCTCGCCCGCCGCACCAGGGTACTGTTTCTTGATGCAAGAGAAGGTATTCGCCTGGCACCTGAAGTGGCAAAATTAATGGCAAAAGAACTGGGTATGGGCAGGAAATGGGTAAAACGTGAGATTCAAGAATTTAATTCGGTGGCTAAAAATTATTTTTTTGAAGAATAAGTTTTGAGAATAATCGACTGAGCTTTCCTTGAAGATTATGGTTACTATTTTTTTGATTTTGTCTAGTCAAGGCAGGGACAATCAGATGAGTTCTTCATTGTAATTTCAGCTTCTGTTTAAAATCATACAGCAGAATAACCGGAATCCAAATTTCGGATGTAATTTGTAAATGATGAAAAACCGCAAAACAAAACCTTTTTATATCTGTAGCTAATCCGGTTAATAAAAAAAGTAAATTTTTTAGGAAAAAAGAAGAAAGTTTTTTTGGAATTGAAAAAAGGTTTTTTACATTTGTAGTGCAATACGTTCTGTATTGCTTGTGTGTTTGGGGGTTAACATTTGAGGGCAGCTGATGAGCTGCCCTTTTCTGTTTTAATTTTTAAAACTTTTTAAAAAATAGATCCATCCTAATCATGATTAACTGTGTATTCTACCTTGGTTTTATTACATGGAAGTGAACATTGACTCACCAATTACCTTAATTCACCAATTACCTTAATTCACAATGATTGTGTATTGTAAGTCAATTCCTTTGACACTGCGTTCAATGGGATTAAAAATTAAGGAAGAAATTATCAAAAAAGATTAGAATAAAAAATGGAGATTAAAGTTGTAAGAAGTTCGGATAATGTTAAGAAATCAGCCCTGTCAGAACAGTAATTCCTGACAGGGCTTAAAAATTTGTGTTAATTGACAATGCCGGCAATAGCAGCACCAATAAGGCTGGAATTTTCTACTTCCACTATATCGTAATAACGTTCGTTGTCACCTGACAGGAATTCCTGAAGGTAATTCTCAAACATTTTCTTAAAGTCCTTTAATTTGTAAAAAGTAGTTCCTTCAATTGTCATCAGAACAGGTTTTTCTGCCGATTTGGCTTTTTCAGTTTTAAGGATTACAGCAGCCAGGTTTGCCGCTACCAGTTTTGCTGCCCGTTCGATTAGTGCGTCAATAATCTTTGCCGCGAACGAAGCATCTTCCTCAGTTGAAAGTGCCTTTGCCAGAGGGTTTTCATTTAAGTCGATACCCAGCACGAATTTGTTAACTTCTTCGGATGAAAGCTCCTGTAGCTCTTTTACGTTGTATTTTGATTTTTCAGTAAAAACCCCTTCGTTTGCTGCTACACGCAAAGCAGTAGTGCATAAACCACCAAAATAACCACCGGCAAACATCTTTTCAAAAGAATATCGGCCTGGATTTTTTGTTTGGGTATCATAGAGCAGATCGATATCGGTACGGGGTATTTTGCCAAAATTACCGGATTCAATATTTATAATCTGGGTTTTTTCCTTGTCAAGGTCAGGTGCTTTGGTTATGTTTTTATTGTATTCTATGTAGCAGGTATTTGTTCCTGTTCCCAGGATGAACCCTATGTAGGTATCGTAGGTTTTACCAGCTGTTGCAGCCTGACCTGCCAATAATGTAGCTACAGTATCGTTAAGCAGAACGACATGCTTATTTGGTGTACCCATAGCTTTGAGCAGATTTTCTCCCACTATTTGTCCAATAACTTCAGGTGCTTTTATTTCTTTACTCCATTCCAGTAGTTTGCCATCCTTATTTGGATAAATTTCAACTGCATAGGAAAAGCAGAACCCAATTTTATCGGAATAGTCTTTATGCTCTTCAAAGAATGCAGCCATTGCCCGGAAAAATTCTTCTTTCGATAATTCTTTATCAACAGCAGGCATTCTTCCATTCTTTAAATCGGAAACTATCAGCTGCATATTGTCGTCGAAGTGTACTTTGGCTATGCGGAAATTAGTACCTCCGGCATCAACTGCAATGACCGGCAGATTAGGAATCAGCTCTTTATCTGCTTCAATATAAGTTGGAATCATAATGAGGGAACTGTCCTCACCTTTTAAACCGGCATTCATTTCATTTAAGAAATCCTTAACCAGGTCGTTAATGTCTAAATTATCAGCGGTTAACTGGTGCTTCTTCAAAAACTGTTGTGCTTCATTCATAATTATTTATTTTTTTCAATTAGGCTAAATTATAACTTTCAATCCGAAAGCCAAAGCTTTATTATTGGATTTTACCTGGCCGGAAATATTAAGGCAGGTTTTATTGATTTATAATCTTTTCATTTAATTTGAACATAATTGGTTGTGACACTGAATTGAACAAGATAAAATTTCAATAAATTACCTGCCGTTAAACTCCTGGATTGCTTCAAGCATGGCAACAATATTTTCAACAGGGACATTTGCCGGTATATTATGAATGGCACTAAAAACAAACCCTCCATTTTTCATAAAAATCTCACAATTTCTAAGTACGTCTTCCCGCACTTGCATTGGTGAACCCAAAGGCAAAATAGTATGAGTGTTGACACCTCCCCCCCAGAATACTAAATTACGTCCATATTTTTCTTTCAATTTTGTTGGATCCATTCCTGCTGCTTCCAGCTGCACCGGATTAATAATATCAAATCCTGCATTGATGATCCCATCTAAAAATGGCTCTATCGGTCCACTGGAATGTTTAAATGTTTTCCACTGGGTATTTTGATGGATCCAATTATTTATTTTTTTGTAATATGGTAACCATATTTCTTCAAACTGATCCAATGAACAGAATGTTGAATCCTGGGTTCCCAGATCCTTACCACTTATAAATACTACGCTAATTTTATTGCCAGTCACCGAATAAATCCGGCTTAGGTTTTCTAATGCAATCTCAGTTTGTTTTTCAAATATTTTTCTGATGTATTCGGGGCGGCTGGTAACGCTCATATACCATTCAGCCACATCGCGCAATCCTTTGGGGTGTCGAAGCTGCATACCGGGAATCATGTCAGTATCTCCTAGAGTTGTTCCACCAAAATCAGCAATAACAGCTTTCCCTGAAAAATATGCCTTATCAACTTCAATCCGCCAGTGTTCCAGTTCTTTATCGGTTATCAGCCTGAATTCTTCCAGGTTATCCTCCACATTCAATTCTTCTTCCACGATAGGTTTCTGACGTATAACTGACTTAAACCGGAAATCTGCTTTAGGCATACGTGCTGAAGGGGGCAGTGATATGTCACCTTCGGGATGCATTAAAACATCTCCATTTTCATCGTAAGTAACATTAAAATTTAATGGCACCATTACCCGTTGGCCCCAGGGAGTTTTCCATTCCTTATAGGGACTGTGGTTATGAAATCCGAATATGTTGTTTTTTCCCCATGCACCAATTACATCGATACCTATAGAATCAATTAGTTCCCAACCGACTTCCCCAAGCATCTGAAGGGGTTCGATGATACGAATGGGTTTACGTTGCAGACCAAAATGCCTGCGTAATCGTGATATTGTTTGCACATGGATGCCGGTCACCGATGTGGCACCCAAATCAATAACTACCCGGTCTGGTTGTAAGTGATTTATTGTCTTTAGAAATTGTTCTCTGGAATTCATATTCGTTTTCATTATTTATCTGAGCTTTGTTTATTTATTTTCATCCGGCAAACTGTTTGTTTTTGTTTAATAACTTCGTACATATTCAAAAGAAAACCAGCGTTTCACAAGATTGTTGCCTTTGTTTCAGTTAGAATTACATACACAGATAAAGAATTTTTCCATAACATTTCAGAATAGCCTGAGTAAGTTCACGTGCCAAATAAAAGGGCTTACTGATGATTTAATCAGCAAGCAGTGGAAAAGTCAAATCATAGAACCTGGTTTTATTGAATTGCCCGAAAATACAAAATTCCTGCAAAAAAGGGCTTATTGCAATCAAGAAAGAAGTTTATTCAGTTAATATATTCTCCTCCTTCCGGTGAAATTATGAGTAATTAATGTTTTTGCAGGAGTAAGCTGGATTTTGCGGCAGGTTAAACTTAATTAAATTAATTCCCAGATGAATCAAATTATGCCCATTTTCTTCATTAAGAATGTGGCATTCATAGTTTTTGTTGCACCATTTCTTAGAAGGTAATCAAACATCATTTCATCGTTTTCCAGCTTTATTTCAAAACATTTGTTGAAAATCAATTGTGGGTAATCTTCCTCCATCTCACTTAATTTCAGGTCATGTGTTGCAATCAATGCAACGGCTTTCAGGTCAAGAAGCTTTTGTATAAGTTTTTTGGAACCATTCAATTTATCAACTGAATTTGTTCCTTTCAGCATTTCATCAAGAATAACAAAAATTCGTTCTCCATTTTTAAGCCGATCGAGTACTGCTTTTAACCTTTTTAACTCAGCAAAAAAATAGGACTCATCTTTAAAAAGTGAATCAGTGGTGCGCATATTGGTATAGATTTTTACCGGTGTGAAAACCAAATGCTTCGCACAAACCGGTGCACCGGTACGTCCTAAAATCAGGTTAACTCCTACAGTACGCAAAAAAGTGCTTTTACCTGCCATATTAGCACCTGTTATAATTAGCACTTTTCCCCAGCCATCAATTCTTAAATCATTATCTACTCTTTTAGCCGGAGGTATTAACGGATGCCCCAGTTGTTCAGCTTGAATGGTAAAACCTCCGTCATGTATTTTAGGATAAACAAATTCCGGATGATTGTATGCCAGATTGCCCAGGCTTATTAAAGCATCGGTTTCAGCAATCACATCCAGCCAGGCAGCAAGTTTTTTCCGGTGTCGCCGGTGCCATTTCCATAACCTGTATGTACAGCGGATATCCCATAATAATAGGGAATTTAATAAAATATTAACAACTATATTTTGACGGTAATCAAACTGATTTACCCTTTTTTGCAGCAGAAGGAATATATGGCTTGCCTTGTCTGGTTTTATAACCTTTTTCTGAAGAACCTTTAAAAAATCGGAATTGAACTTGCCTTCTTCAATTATTTGAACCAGTTGCATATATTTTACCAATAATTCTGATTTCCTGCCAAAATAATCATAGAACTGAGTTACTTTTTTTCGCCAGATAATCAGCATGCTCCATTGTGTAAGGAGTAACAGGATAACCCAAAGGTTAGTAGCTCCTGAAATAGCATATATTGCTGCTATTATGGTTAATGCAGGGATAATTATAAGCAGCCATTTAATAAAAACCGGATGGTTTAGTTGCAGCTCTGTTTCTGACCATTTTCTGATTTCTTCACTTGATTCCGACGACTCCTGAAACAGATGACCGTTTGCTAAAAAATTAAGCCTCCAATCGGGTTGTAAGGAAAGTTCACGAACAGCGTCTTGTCTGCTTTCAATCAGATCTTTCTGAAGAAAGGGGTTCTGCAACCAACCGGCCAGTATTTTCCTTCCGCTTTGGGTCGAAGTTCGATTGATAAACTGGAAAACAGAGCCTTCTCCAAATAAATCCAAATCATAGGAATTAAAGTGTGCGGGATTCAGAAAATCTTTACCGTTTTCGAAATGATTGAATTGATGCTCCAGAGCCAGTAACTCATCTGTTGAAAGTTTCTTCAGTATATTAAAAGCTCTTTTTTGTTTTTCATACCGGATATTCTTTTTCACCAAAATGAAAAACAGAATGGTAAATAGTAAAGAAGGTATTATTGTGAGCCAGCCGTTCCAGCCCCAGATAATAAGCGGAGCAAATATCAGCAGGAAAGAAAAAAGCCTGTACCATGCAAACATCCTGATTTTGTTTGAAATCGCTAATCCTTTTTTATGATAGATTTCTTTACGGCTTGTGTAAAAATCAACGGGTTTTGTAGCCATCTTACAGATAATTGTAATGGTGCAATATATAGGTAACAATGAATACAGTTGCCGACATAACAGCAAAAACCAGAAAAATTATACCCATTTGTGCCGGTGCGAGATTGGTATTTTCGATTTTTGGGTTTCTTGCCAGGAAGAAGTGAATCTCTATTAACATCATCAGTTTGTAGGTTCCCACTCCGATTAACCATCCCAGCAATGCTCCTCCGAGGATGTCGAGGGGATAATGCACACCGGAATAAATACGGGAATAAGAAACCACAATTGCCCAAAATAGCATTAGTAACCAAAAGCTTCGGTTCCGAAATATCCTGGTTGAAAAAGCAAATACTGCAAAAACATTTGCAGCATGAGAAGAAATAAATCCATATAGACTTCCTTTTCGCAACACATTGTGTACAAGATGTTCAATTTCCGGATTGTGAACAGGCCGGAAACGCTGAATCGATTCTTTTAACAATACTGAAATCTGATCACTAAGCAGAATTGTTATTCCAATAAATATAAAAATCAGCCAGGATTTACTCCGGAAGTTTTTAAAAATAAAATATAAAATTGCTGCAAAAAACGGGAACCAGGGCTCTTTTCGGGTAATCATAAGCATTATGGTATCCCAAAAATCATTATGAAATCTGTTTAAGTAAAGGAAAAGCCTGGTATCAAGTTCCAGTATTTTTTCAATAAATTCCATTAGCTGTTTAAAATTTCCCAGATTTTATCTTTTAGCTTCTGAAGGTTGAATCCGGTAACCGATGAAAAGAACAGGTGTGGAATACCTTCTAATTCAGCACTTATCTCTTTCATTAGCTCCTGGTCAAGCATATCTGCTTTGCTGATCGAAAGGAAACGTTGCTTATCGAGCAATTCGGGATTGTATTTTTCCAATTCATTCAGAAGAATCTGATATTCTTTAAGGTGATCAGCACTGTCGGCTGGTACCATGAACAAAAGCAGAGGATTGCGTTCAATATGACGCAGGAAACGTAATCCCAGACCTTTCCCTTCATGTGCTCCTTCGATGATACCTGGGATATCAGCCATAACAAATGATTTATCTTCCCGATAGCCAACAATTCCCAGGTTTGGTGTAAGAGTAGTAAAGGGGTAATCACCGATTTTTGGTTTGGCCGCAGACACTACAGAAAGCAGGGTTGATTTCCCGGCACTGGGAAATCCGACCAGGCCTACATCAGCCAGGACTTTTAATTCCAGGATCCTCCACCCCTCTTCACCTTCTTCACCTGGCTGTGCATAACGGGGTGCCTGGTTAACAGATGTTTTGAAATGATCGTTTCCAAGTCCTCCCCGGCCACCTTTCATTAAATATATTTGCTGACCATGTTCTGTGATTTCAAATAAAAATTCTCCTGTTTCAGCATCTTTAGCAATTGTACCGAGTGGTACTTCAACAATAACATCTTCACCATCGGCACCGGTTTTTTTCTGAGCACCACCCGGTTCTCCGTTTCCTGCTCTTATATGCCTGCTGTATTTTAAATGGAGCAGGGTCCATTTTTGTTGGTTTCCTTCAAGGATGATGTGACCACCCCTTCCACCATCTCCTCCGTCCGGTCCTCCCTTTGGTACAAATTTTTCGCGTCTGAAATGAGCAGATCCGGCACCTCCGTTGCCTGATTTACAATGGATTTTTACATAATCTACAAAGTTCGATTCGGCCATTTGCTTCTCCTCTGCTTCAATTTGTTCAATTTATATACCAATGACTTCGGTGAATCTATATTTTCTTGTCAATTACATCCTTTAAACGTCCTGCAATTTCCCCGATGGTTCCCATACCATTGATACCATAATATTTATCTTGTTTTTTGTAATACTCAATAAGCGGTGTGGTTTTTTCATTGTAAACGCTGATTCGGTTTTCAATGATCGAATAATCCTGGTCGTCGCTCCTTCCCGATATTTTACCCCGGCTTAACAATCGATCGATAAGCTCCTGTTTTTCTACTTCAAGGCTTAGCATGGCAGAAATGGGAGTATCCTTTCTTTCAAGGAGCTCGTCAAGAGCCTTTGCCTGGTCTACTGTTCGGGGAAATCCATCGAAAATAAATCCGTTGGCATTCTTATTTGCTTCCAGTTTATTCCCTATCATCCCTATTACCACCTGGTCGGGAACCAGATCGCCTTTATCCATAAAAGCTTTTGCCTCCATTCCCAGGGGTGTGCCTTCCGCTATCTCATTGCGCAGTATATCACCGGTTGACAAATGAATCAAATTGTATGATTCAATTAAAAATTCAGCCTGAGTGCCTTTGCCCGCTCCTGGAGGGCCAAATAAAACAATGTTTAACATGATGTGCTGTTTTTATTCATTAATAACTGAGTATATGTCAATCAGGTTACGGCCGTACCCATTGTAATCCAGCCCGAAGCCAACAATGAAATCATTGGGGATTTCCAATCCGATGTAATCGAGTTGCACTTTTTTCCTTAGTGCTTCTGGTTTTAAAAGAAGAGTTGCAATATAAACTTCCTTTGGATTTAACTGCTGTAACTGTTTTTGGATATGTTCAATGGTCAGTCCGCTATCAACAATATCCTCCAGAACAACCACTGTACGTCCTTCAATCTTTTCATTTAATCCAATAAGCTGCTTAATCTCACCCGAAGTAGAATCGCCGTTGTAGGAAGCTAACTTTACAAACGATATTTCAGATTCAATCAGCTCGATTCGTTTATACAATTCTGTGGCAAACATGAATGAACCGTTTAGAATACAAATGAAAAGCGGGTTTTTCATGGCTAAATCCCGATTCATAGCTTCGGCTATTTTTTCAATGGTAGTCTTGATTTTCTCATGAGGAATAAATATCTGAAATTTTTTATCGCTGATAATAACTTGCTTCATTTACAGAAAAATTATTTTTTTAAATAGCTTTTATGCTGTATTTTCGTTAAAAAATTAAAAAGTACAAAATAACAAAAACAATTTGATTAACTGAATACATATTTTAAAAGATGGAACCAAAAGTTAGTATTATAATGGGAAGTACATCTGATTTGGATGTAATGGCAAAAGCTGCACAATTGCTGAATGAATTTGAAATTTCTTTTGAAATGAATGCATTATCAGCCCACCGGACTCCCGAAGAGGTGGAAAAGTTTGCAAAGGGAGCTAAAGAACGGGGGATAAAAGTTATTATTGCCGGTGCCGGTATGGCAGCTCATTTACCAGGTGTAATTGCTGCCATGACACCCCTGCCTGTGATTGGTGTTCCCATTAATGCAAGTATGTCTGGTTTTGATTCAGTGCTGTCAATTGTTCAAATGCCACCTGGAATACCTGTAGCTACAGTTGCAGTAAATGGAGCTATGAATGCCGCCATTCTTGCGGTTCAGATGATAGCTACAGGTGATACGGCGCTTATGCAGAAAATGGTGGAATACAAGCAAACACTGAAGCAAAAAATTGTTAAAGCGAACCAGGAATTGGCTGAAATAAAGTATAAGTTTAAAACGAATTGATTCTTTTACTGAGGTAAGTTAAACCAGAGAATGAGCCAGGTGAAACCTGAATGAACAAATGTATCCTCGATATCATTAAACATTGGGGGTTGTTTTTATTATTATTTTTTCAACCTAAATTACCATGCGCGGCTGAAAATTATCAGATAGGAGCCCGCGCCCTGGCATTGTCATCTGCATCAGTTTCCTTTTCTGACTGCTGGGCTGGTTTTCATAACCAGGCTGGATTGGCAGGAGTGGTTAATCCGATGGTGGGTTTTTTCTTTGAGTCGCGATTTGGGGTGGACGAACTTTCACTAATGGCAGGCACTGTTACTGTACCTGCATATCAGGGTACTTTTGCAATAAGCCTCTATCAGTTTGGCAAAGGAGCCTTTCGGGAAAATAAATACGGACTTGCCTATGCCAGGCATCTTTCCCATAAATTGAGTGCTGGTCTGCAACTCGACTATTTTACACAACTATTCCCTGAGAACGTGAATGTGCAAGGATTCGCTACCTTTGAGGGTGGAATTATTTTTCGGCCTACCGGAAAGCTTCACCTGGGAATTCATTTGTTTAATCCCCTGAGGGAGGGCTTTGAAACAATGTTCGGAAAACAGGAGATGCCGCTGATTTTTAGAGCAGGTGGCCATTATATTTTCGATAAAATAGTTTTAATTGCTTTTGAAACAGAAAAGGATAACAAAAATCCTTTAGTTGTTAAGTCAGGCATTGAATTTTTTCCTGTTGAGAATCTTGCTTTTCGTCTCGGAGTTTCAGGTAAACCTTTTAAATATGCAGCAGGATTGGGTTACAATATCGGCAGGTTGTCGGCTGATATTAGTTTTTCATATCATGGGAACCTAGGATTTACTCCTTTACTTTCAGTTCAGTTAAATTTATGATGGGGCAGATTTCAAAATACATTTTATTGATTCTACTGCCTGGGATGCCCTTATTAATTCAGGGACAAATTCAGGACTCACGGACTCAGATTGAAGCAATTATCGAATCGGTTGTTGAAGATTTAGAAGAGGATGCAGATGCTGCACTTATTGTTGAGGATCTCGAAAGATACATAGTAAATCCGTTGAATATAAATACTGCAACACATAACCAACTCTCAAGGCTCCATCTGTTAAATGACATTCAAATAATGAATTTGATTGAATACCGGGAAAAGTATGGAGAAATACTGACTTTATATGAAATGAATTCAGTGGATGGAATAAATCCAGATATACTGTTGAAGCTGAAGCCTTTCATCTTTTTTTGTCCCCTTCAGCAGGAACCCAGAAAATTATCTGATGTTCTTCAATACGGGCGGCATGAATTTTTAATTCGTTCAACCGGGACCCTTCAGGTTTCGAAGGGGTATAAGGAAAGTGAGGACGGGGTCACTCCATATAAAGGGAACAGGTTCAGGTACTATACCCGCTACAGCTATAATTCGGGTGATGATATATCAGCAGGAATTACAGCAGAAAAAGATCCGGGTGAAGCTTTTTTTGCAGACCCAAATCATTACGGTTTTGATTTTTACTCGGCACATCTGAATATTAGGTTGAGTCCGGTCGTTCAAAATATTACTGTAGGCGATTTTGTTGTACGCAATGGCCAGGGCATTGTTCTTTGGCAGGGTTTTTCCATGGGTAAATCGGGAAATTCACTTAATGTTTCCAAAACCAATCAGGGAATCAGACCCTACACCTCAAATGATGAAAACCAGTTTTTCCGGGGGGCAGCCACATCTTTAAAAATAGGTGATTCCCGCTTCAGCTTTTTCTTTTCAAAAAAAAACAGGGATGGCAATCTTTCTTTTTCTGATTCTGTGGGAACGTATTTTACCAGCCTTCAGTCTACAGGATATCATAGGACGAACTCGGAAATTGATGATAAAAACAGTTTTGGTGATCTGAATGCCGGAATTATGGGGAGCCGGTACCTGCGACACCTGAAGGTGGGTGTTATTTTTTTATATCAGCAGTTTGAATTTCCGCTAATACCTTCTGAACAACTTTACAATCGTTTTTCTTTTAAAGGACAGCAAAACCTGACTGGAGGTGCCGATTATTTGTTTACAAAGGGAAAATATCAGGTATTTGGTGAAACAGCTGTTTCTAAATCGGGTGGAAAGGCTGCTTTACAGGGTGCGACGGCTTATTTGCACGATCGCATTCAACTATCGGTTCTGTTTCGCCATTTTGATAAGCATTACCATTCGTTATGGGCAGCCCCTTTTGCTGAAAGTAGTTCTGCTACTAATGAGACAGGACTATATACAGGTGTCCGAATTTTACCTGTAAAATATGTCACGTTATTGGCATACTCCGATTTTTATCGTTCAGAATGGATTAAGTATACCACAGCAGGACCTTCAAATGGTTGTGATTTATATGTACAAGCCGATGTTCGTCCTTCTTCCCGTTTTCAGTTTTACATCAGGTACAAAAACGAGGAGAAGGATCGGAAATTCAGAATAAACGGGAAAAATGAAAATCATCCGGAACAATATCGAAAAAGTCGTATTCATTTCCAGTACAATCCTACGGAAATATTAATTCTGAAGTCCCGGGTGGAGTTTGTGCAATATACTGGTTTAGAAAAAGAAAATGGTATCGTTATTTTTCAGGATATTCAGCTTGCCCCTGCCCGGGTTCCGTTAAATTTTTCAACACGGTTAGCCTGGTTTAACACCGACAGCTATAACTCCCGAATCTATGCCTATGAAAATGATTTACTTTATACCTTTGCAATTCCGACCTATTTTGGAAATGGATTCCGCTCTTATGTTTATTTGAAATATAAATTAGGGGAAAAAACAGAGTTTTGGCTTAAATTGGCTAACGATCTGCTAAAAGATACTGATTCTTTGGGTTCAGGTTATAATACAATTACCGGAAACAAAAAAACAGAATTAAAATTTCAACTTAGGTTAAAAATTTAGGATGTAAATTTGTTATTTTGTCCCGCAAAAAGAATCAACAGCATGGAATACAATTTCGATGACATTCGCCCTTATACCGACAAAGAAGTAAAGCAAAAGATAAAACTTATGGTGAAAGATCCGGCATTTGACCGGGTATTAATACATCTTTTTAAAACAAGGCCTAAAGTAGAGATGGTAAAACTGCAACTGCGTATGATACGTAAGATAAAACAGTTACAGGGAACTTTTATTTATGATTTACTAAACTGGATAATTAATAAAACATCTGACGGGTTGACATGTACGGGTATTGATAACCTGGATAAAAAGAAGCCTTATTTGTTTATTTCAAACCACCGCGATATCATTTTAGATGCTGCCTTACTGAACCTTCTGATCTTTGACAAAGGGATGAATACTACTCAGATTGCCATAGGAAATAACCTTTTACTCTACGAGTGGATTGAGCATGCAGTGAAACTGAACCGTTCTTTCATTATTAAAAGAAACCTGCCGCCACGTGATTTGCTTCAATCTTCTAAAGTAGTTTCTCATTTTATAAGAAAATCCATTTTGGAAGATCATTTGTCGGTTTGGATTGCTCAAAGGGAAGGTAGAACTAAAAATGGTTTTGACAAAACTCAGGAGAGCGTTCTCAAAATGCTAAACATGAGCAACACCAAAAGTTTTGCAGAAGGTTTTAATGAGTTGAATATAGTTCCTGTTTCAATTTCTTATGAAATTGAACCATGCGGGTTGGCAAAAATGAAGGAACTTATTAAAAAAGAACATTATGGAGAAAAGAAGACCAATAAAGATGATTTAAAAAGCATGTCAATGGGTATCTTTAATCCAAAAGGACGTATGCGTTTTTCTTTCGGTAAACCTATTCAGGTACCGGTCGGCGAGGAAACTACAAGGGAGCAGAAAAATCAGCAGGTGAAACAATTAGCCGAACTTATTGACAGACAGATTTATAGCAATTACAAGTTGTGGCCAAATAATTACATAGCATACGACATGCTGATGCCTGAACCCCGTTTTCAGGACAAATATACACCCCATGAAAAAAAGATATTTAAACTTATGATTGAGCAGGCAATGATACATATCGATTTTCCGATTACCGATATCCAGGAACGTTTTCTGAAATTGTATGCAAACCCTGTTATTAACAAACTAAAAGCAATTGAAGCGTAATGCAGCCAGCCACTCTTATCTGGGACTGGAACGGTACACTGCTTAACGATCTCACCCTTTGCCTGTCATCAATTAATTTATTACTGGGAAGAAGAAAATTGCCTTTACTCGACAAATCCCGGTATCAGGAAGTATTCTCTTTTCCTGTAAAGGATTATTATGCTTCAGTTGGATTCGATTTCAGCAGAGAAGATTTTTCTGTTCCGGCGCATGAATTCATTAACCTGTATGAAGCCGGTGTAAAAAATTGTTCCCTTCATCCTGCAACTGTGCAGGTATTATCGTATTTCAGGGATAAAGATTACCCTCAGTTTATTCTTTCTGCAATGCATCAAGACATGCTTCAAAAGACATTAAAACTGAATGGTATTTATGACTATTTTGAAGGGATTGCCGGACTGGATGACCATTATGCCGTATCTAAAACAGAACGCGGCAGATTGCTTTTAGAAGAATATGGCATAGATAAGGGTAATACATGGTTGATAGGTGATACCATTCATGATTTCGAAGTGGCACAGTCCCTGGGTATTACCTGTATTTTAATTGCCGATGGTCATCAGTCGAAACGAAGATTGAAAAGCACGGGTGCTATGGTATTAAACCACCTTACTGATATAATTACATCAAACATAATTGATTAGGTAATTGATATTACATCCTTTATTTATCATGGAAGAACACCAGATTGAGAATTATAGTTAAATCCGGATAGGATTAGTTTCTAACTGTGATTTCTCTGTCAAAGAAAATAGATCTTGCAGGGTTTAAAATACAGATAGGCTAATAAGCATAATGGATTAAAGGTAAGATTTATCTTTATTGTCGGATTTAAAAAATATCTCTTTTTTTGATATCGCGGATAAACAGCTGCAGGCTGGTCTTGCCCCGGTATTCATTTTCGGTAATTGAATAACAAACATCGAAGGGAAGCCCGGAAGTTATGAGATCAAATTTATCGGATTGGTTGAAAGCGATGCCCGGAAAAATACCTGAATGCACATCCGGTTCCACCAAATCGAGCTTCAGGTGTTCCTGGTTTTTTCCTACCAGGCGGCTTGTGCCTGCATCGAATACATCTTCTGTAATGAAAACAGGGGTCATGTTGTGTGGCCCGAAGGGTGCAAATTGCTTCAGGATGCGGTAGAAGCGCGGGGTAATCTCACTCAGTGTAATTTTTGCATCAGCATCGATCGACTGCACCTGCGACAGGTCAGTAAGTTGTTTGGTTACGATTTCCTCAAACCGCCTGCGGAATTCAGGTATGTTTTCTATTTTAAGGGTAAGGCCTGCAGCGTACATATGTCCGCCATACGATTCCAGCAGGTCGCTGCACTGCCCGATAGCTTCGTACAGATCAAAATCCTTAACCGATCTTGCTGAGCCTGTTGCCAGTCCGTTCGATTCAGTAAGGATTATCGTAGGCCTGTAAAACTGCTCGGTTACCCTCGATGCCACGATACCCACAACCCCTTTATGCCAGTCACGGTTATACAATACCGTACTGTTCAGGTACTTCATTGTTTCATCCTTTTCAATCATATCCAATGCATCCTGAGTAATATCACGGTCGAGTGTTTTCCTTATTTCATTAAATGAATCAATTTCTTCACCCAAAATGTCCGACTTGTCTTCATCAATTGAAACAAGTATCTGAACTGATTTTTTCCCATGTTCGATGCGTCCGGATGCATTTAGCCGTGGTCCTATTTTGAATACAATGTCACTGATGGTAATATCATTTCCGTTTATACCGGCAAGATTTATGATGGTTTGCAGGCCCATACCAGGGTTGGAATTTAATTTTTTCAGACCGTAGTAGGCCAATACCCTGTTTTCACCTGTGATGGGTACAATATCGGAAGCAATACTTACTACAACCAAATCGAGCAGGTCGTATATCTCCTCCAATTCGATATCGTTTTTCTGGCAATAGGCCTGTAAAAGTTTGAAGCCTACACCACATCCCGAAAGTTCCTTATAGGGGTAATTGCATGCAGATTGTTTGGGATCAAGGACAGCCACTGCCGGAGGGACTATCTCATCAGGATTGTGATGATCGCAAATAATGAAATCAACTCCACGCTTTTGGGCATCATCAATTTTTCCTACGGCTTTAATGCCGCAGTCGAGAGCAATTACCAGCGAGAATCCATTTTCTACTGCAAAATCAATGCTTTTAGGTGAAATGCCATAGCCTTCGCTGTAGCGGTTTGGGATGTAATATTCAAGATGGTTAATTCTTGATTTCAAGAAAATGTACATCATAGCTACTGAAGTGGTGCCATCTACATCGTAGTCTCCATAGATAAGTATTTTTTCCTGTCTGGAAATGGCGAGTTCAAGTCGATCCACTGCCTTTCCCATATCTTTCATTAAAAAGGGATCGTGAAGATCGCTAAGTCGGGGACGGAAAAATGCCTTGGCTTCATTGAACGTTTTGATGTTTCGTTGCACCAGAAGTCGTGCAATAGTCATATTGACATTTAAGGCAGCCGAAAGGTGCTTGATTTCGTTCGGATCACCCTGCTTTTTTAAATTCCATATTTTTTCCATGCACGTATTGTTTTCCCCCACCATGCAAAGATAACAATTGATTTCAATTGAATTTTCGGGAATGGAGAAAGTGGTGTGTTTATAATATTCATCAGAGAATTTATGATTGAGTTTTTAATTAAATTTTATGTTTCAATTTAATTGCAAGGATGGTGGTACTGGTGTGCAACAGCAGTAAAGTATTTATGATGTTACAAAAATTCAATGATTATCTGCACTTATTTTTACCGCTTCCATCAATTTTTTTTTTTGATCAGCCATCTCTGCCTTACTGAAATAAAATAATATTTAGACCTATTCATTTTCTCTTTGAAAGTTTTTATTTTTCATTGCCAGCCAGCAACTAAAAATGTAATTTTGCGTTCTAAGAAAAATTAAACAGAAGATGAGCAGGAAAAGAATATGGAGGGTGGTATTGCCTTTATTAATTGTGGCAAAGGTAACGGTTATTTATTTTTTAATTCTTGGCTCTTCCACCAGGGAAGAGCCTCAAATAATCAGAATGGACGTGCCAATAGCATTTAAAGCGGTTAAGATACCTGATTCGGTAATTTTTGCCGGAGAACGAGTACCTATGGAACGATTTGACATCCGGGAATCGCTTGATCGTGAATTGTTGGTGAATTCATACTTTCATTCCCAGACACTCAGAATAATAAAATTGGCTCCCCGCTATTTTTCTATTATTGAGCCTATTTTGGCAGAAAAGGGAGTTCCGGAGGATTTCAAATACCTTGCAGTGGCAGAAAGTGGACTGAATCCTCGTGCAGTTTCCCCAGCAAGAGCTGTAGGATTGTGGCAATTTCTGGCAGCTACTGCCCAGGAGTTTGGTCTGGAGGTTAACAGTGAAGTGGATGAGCGGTACCATATTGAAAAATCAACCTATGCAGCATGTGATTATTTGCTGAAAGCATACCGTAGGTATGGTAACTGGTCAATGGTTGCTGCAGCTTACAACGGGGGAATGGCTGGAGTTGAGCGTCAGATGAAAAGACAAAAAAACGAGGTATATTACGATCTGCTTTTCGGTGAAGAAACCAGCAGGTACGTATTCCGGATCATTGCATTGAAACTGATTCTGGAAAATCCTGAAATTTATAACTTTATGGTAGCAGAAGAAGAAAAATATCCGGTTGTTAAAACTACTAATGTAGAGGTTAATGGTCGAATCGAGGATTTTGCAGCTTTTGCCATTGAAAACAATACAAATTATAAACTGCTGAAAGATTTCAATCCCTGGCTGCGTGAAAATAACCTGACCAATGCGGGCAGGAAAAAATATACTATAAAAATTCCTGTATTGGATTAACTGCAGCAAATACCTTTAACTATGCAATTTTAAGAAAAGATAAAATCACGGAGAACTCAAATGCAGGAGGATAATCAAAAAAATGAACAGGTGACCTATGAAGATCTGGAGCCGGATGATAAAATAGTAGTATACGGGGCGCGTGTTCATAATCTAAAAAATATAGTGGTGGAAATACCACGTGATAAACTTACAGTTATTACCGGATTAAGTGGCAGTGGTAAATCATCATTGGCTTTTGATACCATTTATGCCGAAGGGCAGCGTAGGTATATTGAAACTTTTTCTGCTTATGCAAGATCCTTTTTGGGTAACCTGGAGCGGCCCGACGTTGATAAAATTACCGGATTAAGTCCTGTAATCTCTATTGAACAGAAAGTGACTACCCGCAATCCTCGTTCAACGGTTGGTACGGTTACTGAAATCTACGACTTTCTCCGATTGCTATTTGCCCGTGCGGCAGAAGCATATTCTTACAATACCGGGGAAAAAATGGTGAAGTATTCCGAAGAAAAAATACTGCAGTTAATTAATCACGAGTATAAAGGAAAACGAATTTATATTCTTGCACCTGTGGTAAAAGGGAGAAAAGGGCATTACCGCGAATTGTTTGAACAAATAAGACGGAAAGGGTTCCTTCATGCAAGAGTGGACGGGGAAATTACTGAAATAAAACACCACCTTAAAGTGGATCGGTATAAAAATCATTTTATTGAAATTGTAATCGATAAGCTGGTAGTGGATGAGGCAGTAGTGAAAAGACTGAAGGAAAGTGTACAGACTGCTATGAAGCATGGACATGGCATCCTAATGATTCTTGACCATGAAACTAATGCAGCGAAATATTACAGTCGGTTGTTAATGTGCCCGACTACCGGGCTTTCTTACAGTGAACCCGCCCCGCATAATTTTTCATTCAATTCTCCGCAGGGAGCTTGCCCAAGTTGCAATGGCCTTGGCCGGATAACTGAAATTGATGTGGAAAAATTAGTCCCGGACAAGGGAAAGAGTATTGGCAGAGGTGGTATTGCACCATTGGGAACTTATCGTAATTCGTTAATATTTTGGCAAATTGAAGCTTTGGGAGAGAAGTTTGGCTTTACTCTTAAAACCCCTGTGAATGAAATACCCGATGAAGGATTGCATGCAGTATTGTTTGGCACTAGCGAACGCATTCAGCTAAAAAATACACCATTGGGAACCAGCATGAGTTACATGATGAGTTACGACGGGGTGGTGAAGTATATCGAAAGCCAGCGTGAAGACAATCCGGCGAAAAAAGCACAGAAATGGGCAAATCAATTTGTGAAAACTACTGTTTGCCCGGAATGTAACGGTCAGCGACTGAAAAAGGAATCTCTTCATTTTAAAATCGATGGCAAAAATATTTCGGACCTTGCTAAAATGGATTTAAATGAATTGGCAGATTGGTTAAAAGATTTGGAAAACAGATTAACCGAACGTCAGCGTCAAATTGGGGTGGAAGTTATTAAGGAAATACGTGACCGGTTGGGTTTTATGCTGGGCGTTGGCCTAAATTACCTGGCATTGGATCGTTCAGCTCAAAGTCTCTCAGGAGGTGAGTCGCAACGTATTCGCCTGGCAACCCAAATTGGTTCGCAATTGGTGAATGTTCTGTACATCCTTGATGAACCCAGCATCGGACTGCATCACCGCGATAACCTAAAACTGATTCAGGCTCTGGAGCAACTGCGTGACAGCGGAAATTCTGTAGTAGTGGTAGAACATGATCGGGAAACTATGCTGCATGCCGATTGGCTTATCGACATGGGGCCTTATGCCGGACGGCACGGTGGAGAGATTGTTGCTGCAGGAACCCCCGAAGATGTACTAAAGACGAATACCCTTACATCGGATTATTTGAACCACCGGAAAATGATTATGGTTCCAAAATCCAGGAGGAAAGGGAATGGTAAAGTGTTAAAAGTAACAGGATGTTCAGGCAATAATCTGAAAAACGTATCACTTCAAATTCCACTTGGAACTTTTATTTGCATTACAGGGGTATCAGGAAGTGGCAAGTCAACCTTAATCAATGAAACCCTGCAGCCTATCCTGAGCCAGCATTTTTACAATTCAGTCCAGGACCCGTTGCCTTATAATAAAGTGACAGGATTGGAGCATACCGACAAGGTGATAAGGGTAGATCAGTCGCCTATCGGACGTACTCCCCGTTCAAATCCCGTAACTTATACCGGCGTTTTCTCCGATATAAGAAACTTGTTTACACAACTGCCCGAATCAAAAATCAGGGGCTACAAACCCGGCCGGTTTTCCTTTAATGTGAAAGGCGGGCGTTGTGAAGAATGTCAGGGTGGTGGAATGAAACTCATTGAAATGAATTTTCTTCCGGATGTGTATGTACATTGCGATAAATGCAATGGAAAAAGATACAACCGTGAAACCCTCGAAGTGAGATATAAAGGAAAATCTATCAGTGATGTGCTGGAGATGACAATTAACCAGGGCGTGGAGTTTTTCGAAAATATCCCCGGCATTGTCATCAAACTTAGAACCTTGCAGGATGTGGGGCTGGGATACATCACCCTGGGGCAATCATCCACTACTCTGTCGGGAGGCGAATCGCAACGGGTAAAACTCGCTGCTGAACTTGCTAAACGCGATACCGGCAAAACGATATACATACTCGATGAACCCACAACCGGACTTCATTTTGAAGATATCAGTGTATTGCTGGATGTGTTGAATAAAATTGTGGATAAAGGAAATACTGTAATTGTGATTGAACACAACATGGATGTGATAAAAGTAGCCGACCACATAATCGACATGGGGCCTGATGGAGGCAAAAACGGGGGCGAAATCCTTTGTGCCGGATCGCCTGAGCAAATTGCCCGAAATAAACATTCTTATACGGCCGGCTATCTGAAAGAAGAGCTTGAAATGGACAATGAGCGGTGAGTTGACTATTGAGCAGGCATCTATGTTAAGTTAACCGCTACTTGTACAAGTATTATCTATTAATACTCTTATTCTTTTTCGTCACCTGGAGTTTTTTGAGTGAAAACAGAAGCATCAGAGGGTTCTTTAATTGGTTTTAATGCAGTATTTTTTTTCTCCACCGGACCAGGTATTGGTGGGGAATTTCTATGTCGGATGTCAGAACAGAATGTTCTGGTATTATAGAGCGAAGCTGCAACCTGGATTAGTTCTCCTTTAGCCAACGAACAATATTTTATCATTTGAAATGATAATGTTATTTAAATGGAACTAAATATTCCTAAAGCAAAAAATATTTTACAAATAGAAAAAGGAAAGCCTTGCGACTTTCCTTTATTATTCCCTGGTGACTCAGCTGGGGCTCGAACCCAGGACCCCATCCTTAAAAGGGATGTGCTCTACCAGCTGAGCTACTGAGTCATCCTTATGTAACCTTTGTTTGTCAAAGGCGGGTGCAAAAGTAATATTTATTTCTTTTCAGACAAACCTCACCGGTTTTTTTTCCCGAAAAAGTTAATTTTTTAAATATCGGATGATGTATACTTCCCCACAATATTTATTCCAGTGTACCAGTCAGGAATTATTGCGCCGGGATCTCTTTTTGATTATAAAGTCTGACATAAGGATTTCTTTGTTCCCTTAGTTTTTTTGAGAATGTAGTGTACAAAATCTCATAACTGTTTTAGCCAATTTTTGGGGAACTACTTCCACACCTAATCATTGAATTAAGTTTGTGAATAGGGTATTGATGAATGATGAAGATTAATTTTAATTTCGTTGTTGGCAGTAAGGAAATAGCCAAACGTATATTCTACTTTCAACTTATTGCCTGTATTATCAGTAAAATAATAATTACCCATAGCTACAGCCCTGTATCCCATGATTATAATTCCTGTATTTTCAAAATTTATTTTCATCCAATTTTTAATAGCAAAACCCTGGTCTTCTGGGTATTTAGGATTTGCAGAAACAAAATAGGAGTGTGCTTTTTCAAAAGTGTCGCGAAACTGTTCCACAGAGGCAAGAGTAGGCTTAAACAAAACTATTCCTTCATTATATCCATAATGTTGGTTTATAAATTCCTCCGCAAGCGTAAGATAGTCTTTCCTGCTTCTGTAAGCTTCGCCAATTCGCAATATACCATCTGCCCAGTCTTTTTGAGCCAGGCGAATCATTTTCTTAGTAAGCCCTTTCATTGGTTACACTAAGTTTTTATTTTTTAAATATAAAATAAATTCGGATAATTTAGCTACTGGCATCAACAAAGGAAAAGAAATTGTTTTCTTAGGGAAAATCATATGGTTGTAAACTACATCAATTTATCCTAATTGATAACAGTTGTTAGGTGTGTTAAATGATTATTCCCAGGAACATGAAAAAATTCAATCAAAAGGCAGCAGATTGAAAAACAATTTACATTTGCGCAATTTTTTTTGAAAAATTGTGGAATCAATATTTAAGCCGAAGTTATTCAGTGTTCTGAAGGAAGGATATACAACAAGACAATTTTCTTCCGACGTACTGTCAGGAGTGGTCGTTGGTATTGTGGCATTACCATTGGCAATTGCCTTTGCAGTGGCCTCAGGTGTTTCGCCTGAAAAAGGTTTGATAACGGCTGTTATTGCAGGTTTCATTATTTCATTCCTCGGAGGTAGTAGAGTGCAGATTGGTGGCCCAACCGGTGCCTTCATTGTAATTGTTTATAGTATTCTTGCGCAACATGGTTTAAATGGTTTGATTATTTCCACTATCCTGGCAGGTATACTTCTGATCATATTTGGAGTGTTAAAGCTGGGAGCACTTTTAAAATATTTTCCCCATCCATTAATCGTTGGATTTACCAGTGGTATTGCAGTAGTTATTTTCTCAACTCAGATAAGGGATGCTTTGGGTTTGGAAATTGAGCAGGTACCGGCTGGGTTTTTGTCTAAATGGTCGGTTTATATTGCAAATCTCAGCTCCATAAATTTGTATGCAACTGGCATTACGGTCATAACCATATTATTTGTTCTTTTTTCAAGAAGGATGATAAGAAAAGTACCTGGTTCACTTATTGCAATAGTTGTTTGTACATTACTTGTTCAGATTCTAAATCTACCGGTATTAACCATTGAATCGTTTTTTGGTGATATTCCTGGTTCCTTTTATTTTGAAGTTCCGCAAATTGATTTGTCGCAAATGGGTTTTTATATTCAGCCTGCCCTTACAATTGCTCTTTTGGGTGGTATCGAGTCGCTTCTCTCTGCAGTTGTTGCCGATGGAATGACAGGCAGCCGACATCGTTCGAATACCGAACTTATCGCCCAGGGGATAGCAAATATTGTAACTCCTTTTTTTGGAGGGATTCCTGCTACAGGAGCTATTGCCCGTACAGCCACAAACATTAAAAACGGGGGAAAGACTCCGGTTGCAGGTATTACCCATGCTATGATTCTGTTGCTGATCATGCTTTTTTTTGGCAGATGGGTAAAATTAATCCCCATGGCGGCCTTGGCTGGAATTCTTATAGTTGTTGCCTACAACATGAGTGAGTGGCGCTCTTTTAGTTCGATTCTAAAAGGATCGTTCTTTGATATCATCGTGCTGGTAACCACCTTTCTTTTAACAGTGTTGGTTGATTTAACAGTGGCCATTCAGGTTGGAGTAGTACTTTCGGCTTTGTTGTTTATGAAAAGGATGGCAGATCTGAGCAACACAATTCCTGTTTTGGTCGATACAGATGTCATTGAAGATTATTCTGACCTGCCAAAGCAAATAAGTATTTATGAAATTAGTGGTCCTTTATTTTTTGGGTCAGCAAAGCAGTATTGTGAGGTTTTGAAATCTATTGGGATTAATAGTGAAATAATTATTATCAGAATGAGGCACGTGCCATTTATCGATTCAACAGGTATTACCAATTTAAAGGCAGCTCTTAAAATATTGGTCGATTCAGAAACCAAAGTGATACTTTCAGGCGTAAACGATCATTTAAATGCAGATTTGGGAAAGGCTGACGTTTATAAGATTATTGGCTACAATTCAATATTCCCTTCTTTTGAAAAGGCGGTAGGTGAGGCTTTAAAACACGTTAAACAAAAGTCGATTCATTAACCAACTAATGCCGTTCGCTTTGTAAAAAGCCTTTTAACTGCTCAATCGATAACTTTTTTGCTTTAATTTCTTTATTGCTGTCCAGTAAATACAATCCAGGAGTAGTGCGTGCATCATAAAAGATTTTAAACCGTGAGACATGATTCTCATCCCACACATTAATCCAGTCAAAGAGTTCATATTCGATAAGAAATTCTTCCCACTCTGCTCTGATGCTTGCAGAATAAATTGCGTATACCTCGAGGCCTTTTTCCCTGAAGGGCAAATAGATTTGAGAATACAATTGGGGAATAAATTCTTTGCAATGTGAGCAGCCCGGTTCATAAATTACCACCAAGGTATGTTTAGCATTTATCTGGTGTAAATTGTAATATTGGCCGTCGAATCCTTCAAGAGTTAAATCAGGGGCAGTTTTTCCAATCAGGTTGTTTTCAAAAAACAGAACATTTTCTTTGATCTTCTCAAGTGATTCACTGATAGCCCAAAAGGCTTCTCCAGACAAATAATATTCGTATGCCAGATCAACAAACAGTGCATCCATTCCCATTATTTTGCTGTTTATGCTGCTGTTTAAAAAATGAGAGGCAGCAAACTGGAATATTCTTTTATGTGGCTTTACTTTTTCTAAAAATTCAAATACCGGTTGCTTTATAGAATCATAATTTTGATATAATACTTTTGTAAACCAGGTATCAAGCTTTGATTTAAAAAAGGGTGTAAATAAAAACCTTTCATCGGTATAATCAAAGTTATCCCAGAAATGCCTTTGCTGGTGATAAAACCGGTGCAGCAGCAACAACGAATCGTTTTTTTGAATTTCTACCGGCAAAGATGATATATCAAGGGCGGGAACATGATTGGCTTTTATAAATTTTGGAAGGAAAGAATCAGGAAATTCAGATTCAGCTTTATCCCAATAATTGTGTAATTCTGAAGTGAGATATTCAATCTCCCGGATTAAGATTTCCCTTTCCTGTGATGTGGCAGTTTCCAGTTTCTTACGGATAGTCGTATTTTTTTGTTGAAGGTCTTTTACAAATTTTGTATAATCAACAAATGCATTTGTTTCGGCTGAACCTGCAATCCGCATGGTTTCTGTTTTGAAGCTTTCATTTTTTATAATAAATTGTTGATCGGCACCAAGCAGGAAATCAAAATGATTGTTCTCATCGGCAAAGATTTTATATAATCCTTGTGGAAATAATGTATCGGAAGTAAAAACTCCTCTGCCTTCATTATCAAGTAAAAGTGTATCTTTTGCATAAATGCTTCCCAGGTAATGGTTGGCCAGAAAGACTTCATTGCCTGCTGCCTGCTTTAATTCTATTTGTAAATGCAGTCCCTGGCTGATGCTGAAAACAGGTGCAAACAGCATTAAAAGGCCACTGAAAATTTTGATTACCCTATCCATCTTTCTGACAATATGGGCCAAAAATAAATTTTAATGTTGAAAAACAGGATTAAAAATCTTTAATTCGTAATGTTTAAGTAATTTCACCGGCTTTCATTTTTACTATGCTTTCAGTTAATATACCGGTTTTTAATACAGAGGTAAATGACCTCGTTCAACAGATTACGAAGCAGGCTGCGTTATTGAAAATTGATTTTGAAATCAGGATTTATGATGATTGCTCAAATGAGGAAATAAAAGAAAGAAACAGGAATCTGGCAGAACTTACCAATATTGTTTATAAAGAGATGCCTGTAAACCTTGGGCGATCGGCAATTCGAAATAAAATGGGTCATGATTCGGAAAATCCTTATCTGTTATTTATTGATGCCGATTCCAGATTGATTTCAAATAATTATATTGAGTTGTATATGAAACATGCAGCTCCCGGATGTGTATTATGCGGAGGTACCAGCTACACCGGTGAAAAGCCTGACGATGCTAAAAAATCATTGCGTTGGGTTTATGGCAGTAAGCGAGAAGCTATCCCGGCAAAACAAAGAAATGATACCAAGGGATTTATTATCACTTCGAATAATTTTTTAATTGACCGGAAGGTTTTTCAACACATCTATTTCAGGGAAGATATAGGACCTTACGGTCATGAAGATACTCTTTTAGGTTATGATTTGTTTACGAACGGAATTACTCCATTACATATAGATAATCCTGTAGAACATACAGGACTGGAAGATTCGGAGATTTTCATATTGAAAACACAGAAAGCATTGGAAAATCTTTTTTATATTTCTGAGAAAATGCTGCCTGAAGCTTCTGTTTTTTATAAGAAAGTAAGGTTTCTGAATCAATTCCAAAAGTTAACAAAGATATGTCCACCGGTTTTTATACGTCAGTTTTTTAGTCTTTTTAAGAGATTAATGGAACAAAACCTTGCAGGTAAAAAGCCATTACTTTTATGGTATGATTTATATAAAATAGGCTACTTTGCGTCTTTAAAAAAAAGGAAAGAAAGAATGCCCATATAACAGATTTCAAGGGCATTGTTTCCTAATTGGCGCTTGAGATAATCAATCAAGTTTTATTTCGCCATAGCGACTTTTTATATAAATGCGGCCACCTGAACCATTACCAACTTTCCCTTGCAGGGTTCTGGTATTGTTTTCATTTCTCCTGTCTCCTGAAAAATTGCTTTCCGGATAAGAAATCCCACAATAATTGCAACTGGCATCAATTGCATAACTTGCGTTTCCCAGTCCAAGGATCACATGCCCATAGCTGCTGGTAATGGATAGGTTATTAAATTCAGTATTAACTTTTCCTACTTTTATTCCGCCATATCCTGCTGTAAGATTCAGGTTTTCAGCCAGCTCTTCCATTTTAATGTTGGTATATTTTGTATCGGCATTCAGCGAACGTACGTTTTTGAAATTGAAGGTATCGTATTTTGATTCAGCAGTAACTGAACCTACTCTTTCGATGCTGATAACCGTATATTTTGAATTCAGCCTTAACTCGTTCAGGGTTCCGAAATTCATGTTGGAATACTGTACCGTTACATTTATATTATTTGCGCGTTGGATATCCGATTTACCATAAGCAAGGCTGAGTTTGGCAGAACCGTTTTCAGGCGTATTCATCGCATTTATGGTTATGTTGCCATACTGAATATCGAATGATCCGTTTGCATTCAACTCATTTATAAAAGTATTTCCATATTTATTTATAACAGTCAGATTTTTATCTGGTGGAATATTGACTTCGTAATCGATGGAGAAACGGCGGCGGCTGCTGAAGCCTTTACTGATATGCGTTTCTGCAGTTACGGTGTTTCCTGTTTTACCAAAGCTTATATCAATCTGACCGAGCAGGTCCTGAGCATTTTTTTCGCTGGAAGCCTCTACAGTTACTACTACGTCAATAGTAATGTTTCTTCCGCCCTTATCGGTGACTCTGACTTCTCCGAAGCGGTTGTTAATCTCCAGTGTCCCAACTGAATTTACGGGCCACGCCTCACTGTATTTCTTAGTCTTTTCTTCAGCCCTGGCTGTTGCCCCTGCAATTAAAATGCAAATTATAAGCAAGGCTGTTAAAGCTCTAACTTTCGGTTTCATGATTTTCATTGTTTTTTTGTTTCACTTCCAGTAATCTTTCTACTATCATATTTATTAAACTTAGCTTAGTCTGGTAATATTTAATCATAGCATTTATAACTCGTTCGTCGTTAGGATTTAATAACAGGTCGTTTTGCAGGTTTTGGAAAATTTCTTCAAACTCTTCCAATTCATTTTGCATCATTTGTTTTTCTTCGGTTGATATTAATCCCTTGTTAACTAAATCCTCCCATTGGTTTAGTCCTACATTAATGGCATTTGTAAAATAAAATTCCACTTCTTCATATTCAGCAGAAACAGTCGCTAATGTCATTCCTGAATTTCCTCCTGCAGGTGATTGGTTTAAAGGTTCTGCAGAAAACCATATAATGGCCTGGTTAACCACTAAAAAAGCAAACACGGCCGCAGCTGCTATCTTCCATACAGTATTGAACGGGAAAACCTTCTTCTTTTGGTTCATTGCCTGCAAACGGGCCTCAAATCGATCAAAATGCCCTTCTCCAGGTTCATTGTCGTTCAATCTTTCAATGTTTTTTGAAATCAGGTCTTCTATTGAATATTTGTTGCTCATTTCAGTTGTATAAATAAATTTCTTTCCCTTTTAAGATTTCTCTCAATTTGTCTTTTGCTCTGGAATATTGGGTTCTTGATGCTGAATTGCTAATCCCCAATATTTCACTTATTTCATCGTGATCATATCCTTCGATCAGGTAAAGGCTCAGGATGGTACGATAACCATCAGACAATTGGCTTATAGCACTTTTAATACGCTCCACATCAACATCTTTATAAGTCTCTTCATCACTGGTAAGCTGAAAAGTGCTGGTGGTTACATCCTCAAACTTTACTTTCTTTTTTTTCAAATGATCCAAAGAACGGTTTACTACTATTTTTTTTAACCATGCCCCGAAGCTGACTTCCCCCTTGTAGGTGCTCATTTTTCTAAATGCTTTTAAAAACGACTCTTGCATAATATCTTCTGCTTCTGCTTCATTGTTAACTATTCTCAGACTCACACTGTACATGCTTTTATAATAGAGCTTATACAGCTTGAACTGTGCTTTTTGATTTCCTTTTATACATTGGTCAATCAATTCCTGATGAATATTTTTGTACTGCTTTTCCAATTTTTTCAGTTCTGGATTAATGACGGTGCTTTTTTTTCAATGTTACATAGCAATGAATTATTTTTTTTCTTCGAGCAGTTTGTTGCATAATGAATGAATTAAATGAATGTCTCCTTCTTCTAAGATGCTGATTCTTTCAAGAAACCGGGGATAGATAGCTGAATTTTCATCAAAACCTGTTCTTTTAAGTAGAATTTCTACTTTTTGGTGCAGCAAACGAAAACTTTTTTCATCTCTGACAGGCGGAACTGCAAAAGTATTCATTCCAATCTTTGAAAGTTCCCAGGCATACAGCATAACTGCCTGGGAAAGGTTCAGTGACGGGAAGGTCGTTTTCATAGGAATGGTCGTTACAAGATCGCATAGTTTTAATTCTTCATTACGTAATCCCGATTCTTCCCGTCCAAACAGTATGGCAATATTGTTTATTGTTCCCCCCTTTGATTTAATGAGCTCGGGCAGTTGATGCACAGGATGATAATCGTACTTAACACTGCGGTACTTTGCCGTAGTCCCTATTATAAAATCAAATCCGGTAATAGCTTCCCTGAGACTGGAAAAAACCCGGGCATTTTCAAGTACTTCTTCTGAACCATGCGCCAGCCATCGTGCCGGGTTACTTAGATGATTACAGGGACTTACCAGTAACAGGTTGTTAAAGCCCATGGTTTTTATTGCGCGGGCTGAGGCTCCTACATTTTCAGGAGTGGATGGTTCAACCAGGATGAATGAAATTTGCATTAGGATTATGTATGTTATAATAAAATTCGAGAATTAAATTACTTATGGTAAAAGATGAAAATAGATTACAGAGAATTGCAAAATCTGATCAAATCAGCCAATGAATTTTCGTCGTTTGATTTCACCTTATTGTTTTTGATAAAATTACTTATAGTGTCATTTTTATCAGGAAAAAACTTCAACAAATCTTTGGTTTTATTAATTGGTTTAGCAGCATCCAGGCCTGTTCTGATGTAGAATTTATCCGGCTTTCCAATAAATCTGGGAGGTTGGGGATCTTTAAAAGCAGCGGCTTTTTTTTCCTCTTCAAAAATTATAATTTGTCTTTTGTATAAAGTAGCATTTCCTTCGACGACTATAGTAAAAAATCCCCGACGAATTTTTTTTGCCTGCTGGTAAGGGATGTATTCCAGATGATATTCACCAATTACAACTTTTTCAATAATTTCCGGTACGGTTATAGCATATGCCCTGCCCTCATTGCTGTAAAATTCAATCTGATCGTTGAATATATTGTATCGCAGTGGTATAGATACATATAGATTTTTCGAAGTTGTAAAAATTGAACCTTCAATAAACTCTTCGTTCAGGTATGGAGAACCATCAATTTGTTTTTCCGGCAGAACCTCAGCAAAACGTTCCATTTCTGATCTGTTGAAATGGTAAAAATCCATTGCCTGTTTAATCTCATAATTTGGAAATAGATAGGCTTGAGCTAAAGTGTTTGATGAAAAGAGAAATGAAAAAAACACGATACACAATATGTTTTTCATTTAAATGCTCATTATGAGTTTAGTGAGTATAAAAATGATAAAATATATTGGATTTTAAAAATTATCTCTTCTGAATTAATAATTAAATGCGATATTAAATTTGAAAACCAAAATTGGAGGGTAGTTATACCAACCCGGAAAAACCCATGAATGCCATAGCCAGGATTCCTGCTGTAATAAGTGCAATAGGAGCACCTTTGAGTCCTTTGGGTACGTTTTGCAGGTCAAGATGCTCGCGCATACCTGCGAAAAGTAAGAGCGCCAGACCAAATCCAAAGGCGTTTGCAACAGCAAAAACGACGCCTTCCACTAAATTATAATCGGTTTGAATGGTCAGGATAGCAACCCCCAGGATTGCACAGTTGGTTGTAATGAGGGGGAGAAAAATACCCAGGGCCTGGTAAAGAGCAGGACTTACCTTTTTCATTATAATTTCTACCAACTGGACCAGGGAAGCAATTACCAGAATGAAAGCTATGGTTTGAAGAAATGCCAGTCCGAAAACATTCAGGATATATATCTGGATAATATATGTAACTATTGTCGCAAGAACCATTACAAACGCAACAGCAAATGTCATCCCAATGGCAGTGGAAATTCTTTTGGAAACACCCAGGAAAGGGCAAATTCCCAGGAAGCGCATTAAAACGATATTGTTTACAAGAATTGCTCCTAATACAATTACTAAATAATTCATAGCTCTGATCCTTTATTCGTTATTCTGTTAATTTTTTTTGACACGGTTTATTATTGCAACCAGGTAGCCCAGTACTATAAAAGCACCAGGAGCAAGCACAAATAAAAGAGCTACATAGTTTTCTGAATAAAGTGGAATATCAAAAAGCTTTCCGCTTCCCAGTAACTCACGGACTCCGCCAAGCAAAACAAGTGCAAAGCTGAATCCCAATCCCATTCCCAGCCCGTCAATTGTTGCTTTACCCAAATTGTTTTTAGAGGCAAAAGCTTCGGCCCGACCTAATACAATGCAGTTTACTACGATGAGTGGTATAAATATACCAAGGCTTTTAAAAAGTGCCGGCAGGTATGCTTCCATTATTAGTTCCACTATAGTTACAAATGCAGCAATTACAACAATGAAACTTGGAATTCGCACCTTGTCAGGAATCTGAGATTTTATAAGCGAAACCACAATGTTTGCCATTACCAGTACGAATGTTGTTGCAAGTCCCATTCCCAGTCCATTTATGGCTGAAGAGGTGACACCAAGAGTAGGGCACATTCCCAATAAAAGTACAAATACCGGGTTCTCCTTTATAAATCCTTTCGTAAAATTCTTCCACTGATCCATAATATGATTTTATTGATTGGATGCATCTGCAGTAGTTGCATTCATATTTTCTTCATAAGCTTGATATGCCCGTTCAAGTGCTTCCAAAAAAGCCCTGGAAGTGATGGTAGATGCTGTAATGGCATCGAAATCTCCACCATCTTTGGTCACTTTAAATGAATGGGATTTGGGATTTTTACCTATTACATTCTGACCCGGCTTTTCATGATTCCTGAACCAATCGCTCATTTTAGAGCCCAACCCTGGAGTTTCCGCATGTTCGAGCACCTCAAACCCTGAAATGTTGCCTGAATTGTCGATGCCTGCCATGATGGAAATATAACCACTGAAACCATTGTTGGTATATGTCCTGACAGCAACCCCAACGTGTTTTCCCTCTTTAAAGGCCGGGAAAAATTCAAGACTGTCGGAGGAAGAGGGAACAGCAACTTTATAAGATTTACCCAATTCATCAAATTCGGGAAGGACTTTTTCAATTGCCTCGCTTTGTGCCTTCAATTTTGCCTCTTCTATAGCCTCTTTTGTTAAGTCATAAACAAAACCCAGAGCGGCTGCTGCAATAAAAGTTACAGCAAAGAGCGTTGCCACCATACTTAAGAACGTCGATTCACGCTTTGCCATATTAATTTCCTCCAAATCGTTTAGGTTTCACATAATTGTTTATAAGTGGTGTGAATGCATTCATTATCAGTATGGCAAATGAAATACCTTCTGGATAGGCTCCGAATAATCGGATGCTTATTGTAATTATCCCTATTCCTGCTCCAAAAATAAGCTGTCCCTTTGGCGTCATGGGGGATGTTACCATATCAGTTGCCATAAATACAGCTCCAAGCATTAATCCGCCGGTTAAGATATGGTAAAGCGGATTGACATAATTTTGTGGATCAATAAGCCAAAACATTGCAGCTACCACTGCAACGGTTCCGATTACAGAAACCGGTATGTGCCAGGAAATTACCCTTTTATAAAGCATATACAAACCACCTAAAATCAACAAAAGCGCAGATACTTCCCCAAGAGACCCACTCATATTTCCCAGGAGCATATCGGTTGATGAAGGAAGTGCTTCTGTAAGTTGTGAAACCGGAGTTCCCGATGAAATTCCGTCCTTAATGAGGGCAAGAGGTGTGGCTGAAGTTAATCCGTCAACCTCTTTTTCCCGTATAACGGGCCATGCAGTCATTTGCACCGGAAAGGAAATGAGAAGGAAAACCCTTCCTACAAGTGCCGGATTAAAAATGTTGCTTCCTAATCCGCCAAATGAAAGTTTTCCGATACCTACAGCAGCAAGAGCCCCGATAATAATTATCCACCAGGGCAGATTTGCAGGAACGTTAAAAGCCAGAAGGATACCTGTTATTAATGCTGAGCCGTCTGTTACCATTGGTTTGATTTTCATCAGGTACTTTTGAATTAAATATTCAAATGCCAGGCAGGCAACAACGGCAATCAGGGTAACCCGAAGCGCATCAAGACCAAATACAAAAACAGACCACAGCAAGGCCGGAATCATTGCATAAACTACCCGGTACATGATTTTTCCGGTTGTCTCAGAAGAATGAACATGGGGTGATGGCGAAACGGTAAATAAATTACTCATTCTCAGTTTTTGAGTTTAATTTTCTACCTGCCGATTAAGGCAGATGGTTTAATTATAAATTTTTTCTCGAACGTATTATTTGTCCAACTTTTCCTTTTCCAAACCGGATGTAATCAAGCAATGGCCTTCCTGAAGGACAGGTGTAGCTACATGATCCACACTCTATACAGTCCATTATATGGTTTTCTTCGGCACGGTCAAACAGTTGTTTTTCAGAAAGTGTCATTAACAGATATGGTTCCAGTCCCATCGGGCATACTGAAACACACTTTGAACAGCGGATACAGGCAATCACGTGATCCCTTACTGCCTCTTGTTTTTGCATCAGTAAAATGCCGGATGTTCCTTTGGATACCGGTATGTCTATTGAAGCGAGCGCTTTACCCATCATCGGCCCCCCGCTTATAATTTTCCCTGTGCTTTCAGGTAAACCTCCTGCTGCCTCCAGTAAAACGGATGTGGATGTCCCTATCCGGACAAGAAAATTTGAAGGTTTTTCTACATCTTTTCCTGTAATAGTTACTACCCGTTCAAAGAGCGGTTTGTTTTTTTGAATGGCTTCGTATACTGCATATGCGGTCCCTACATTGTTGACTACGGCACCAACTGCTATAGGCAAACCACCTGGAGGAACTTCCTTCCCGGTTACAGCTTTTATAAGTTGTTTTTCACCTCCCTGAGGATATTTAACTTTAAGTGCTGTAACAGTTATCCCTTTGTATTCTTTTGTTTTTTCTGTAAGTAACCGGATGGCATCTGGTTTATTGTTTTCAATTCCAATAACTGCTTTTTCAACATTTAATGCTTTCATCAATAGGCGGGTACCTACAATAATTTCATCCGGTTTTTCCAGCATTAACCTGTGGTCGGAAGTGAGGTAAGGTTCACATTCAACCCCATTTATTAATAGCACATTGGCTTTCATTCCCTTTGGTGGGATCAATTTTACGTGCGTAGGAAATGTGGCACCTCCCAAACCAACTATTCCTGCATCCTGGATTTTTTTTACTATTGCTTCACCGGTAAGGTTGAATTCTTTTGTAAGACTTTTGCTTTGATCAATATTTTCCTCCCATTCATCTCCCTGTACATCAATCAGGATTCCCTGTTTTGGATAACCTGAACTGTCTGATTGAAAATCTACCCGCTTTACAGTCCCCGAAACCGATGAGTGGATGTTGGTGGAGACAAAACTGCTGCTTTTTGCTATTAATTGTCCTGTTTTTACAACATCACCGCGTTTTACAACTGGTGTGGCAGGTGCCCCTATATGTTGAGCAACCGGTATAAAAACTGAAGTTGGCAGGGGCAATATTTCAATGGGTTTCCCCGATGATAATTTATTTTCAGGTGGATGAACTCCACCAATCTTGAACGTTTTTAACATTCTGAATTAATTTTCAGTACTACTTACTAATTTTTCTTCAACCTTTGCTTTCCTTGGCGGGAAATTTTCTTCAATGATTGAACCTGTAGGGCAAACCGGAACACATTTCCGACAGAGTTTACATTTATCAGAATCAATGAATGCAAGATTGTTTTCGATGGTGATGGCATCAAATTTACATTCCTTTTCACATTTGGTACAACCGATGCATGCTACCGCGCAGGCTTTTCGGGCAATGCCCCCTTTGTCCTGATTACGACAGGCAACCACAACTTTTCTGTTTCTGGGATTTTGCTTTCGCAATTCGATAAGATTCTTTGGACAGGCATCAACACAGGCTCCGCATGCTACACACTTATCGTCGATTATTTTAGGAACACCTAAATCGGGTCTTAATTCAATTGCATCAAAATCGCAGGAATCAAAACAATCTCCGTATCCAAGACATCCCCACTGGCAATCTGTTTCGCCACTGTATACCGAAGCTGCAATTGCACAGGTGGTAGCTCCATCGTACAGGCTGGTTTTTGGCCGGTGCTCACAGGTGCCGTTGCACCGGATAAAAGCAATCCGGGAATCTTTTTTTACGGATTCCATGCCCAGGATCCCAGCCACTTTATTCATCGTATCATTCCCGCCAACAGGACAATTCAAGTCATCAAGCCCTGACGCCTTTACACATGCTTCTGCAAATGCCCGGCAACCGGCATAGCCGCATCCTCCGCAATTTGCCGCTGGTAATTGTTCTTCAACTTCATCAATACGGGGATCTTCATAAACGTAAAATTTACGGGATACAAAATAGAGAACTACCGCAGCGGCAGTTCCGATAACACTTAGAGTAGCTATTGTATATAAAATTGTAATGCTCATAATTGACCCGGTTCTTCAATTTCGAATTTGAAAATTTTCTTTAAAAAGCCGCGAAAAAAATACAATGTAATGTAATAAGGGATTAGAATACCAAGTGCAGACAACGCGGCTGCCAGCTCATTGTTTGTCACATAAAAAACTGAAATCAACAGAATTAATATAAGGATGAATGGTAAAACATAACCATAGAACAATGCTGTGAATCCCAATGATTCGCGGAAAACAACAGAAACTTCCTGACCAGGTAAATAGTTGCCTCTGAACCGGGATATTTCAATTTCCTTTTCTTTAACATCAGCCATGGTACACGCACCGTTTACATGACAGGAAGCACATCCCGATTGATTTTGAATGCTCACTGTCATCGCAGAGTTTGTGACTTCCTTGACATATGCTTTGTGTTTTATCACCCTTTTATGTATCTTCTGTTTTGCTATTTAAAGGTGGCAAATTTATAGAATTTTTTTAATGCCGACATGACAAAATCTCTTTTTTAGAGAGAAATCAGTCTATTTAGAAAAAATCTAATCTAAGGCACCCAATAAGCTAAAGAAGTTAATGCTTGCATTGATATAAATCAATCTGTTAAACCTGATTTGTTGATTAAAATCAATGATAGTAATTTGGGACCATTCCTGCACCTTTTTTTTCGCAAAGTGATACGATCTGAATGTAATTCTACCGAAATGCAGATAGTTTTGATTCCTGCAAATGCTAAAATGTTAATAATACCAGAAAGATAAGATTTAATCAAATCATACTCAATTGCTTATTTTTTTTAACGTTTTAATTTACATGAAATATTTGCAAATACCGATCTTTACAATTAAATTTGGAACATATAACAAGCGTTCTTTATATAAAAAGATAAAAATTTATCCGCATCGATTCAGCAGTTGGTAAACTCAACAGAAATTATTAAACCGAGTTAGCTCAAAGATTGCAAGAACAGGCCTTGTAGTTCCGATACACATCGGAATGAGTCGAAAGACCAGTGGAAGTTCGAACAGTCAGGCGCTCAAATCCTGTTAGTCAGGGGTTTTACGCAAACGGAATTGATGCGGATTTTTTTATTCGCGAATGAAGCTTTTCACAATCAGGAATAATAACAATAATGCTCCGGCAAATAATGAAATTCGTGCCAGGTAATCTCCATAGCGCACATAAAAGGTCAATTCATCATTTAAATTAACCGATTCGGAAATTGCTGTTTCTGTCCACCATAAAGAAGATTGAAAAATCTCGCCACGCTGATTAATAAAACAAGAAATACCAGTGTTTGCTGCCCGTGCAATGCTGCGACGCGTTTCTATAGCCCTTAGCCGGGAAAAGGAAAGATGTTGTTTGTAGCCGGGAGTATTGCGCCACCACCCATCATTTGTAATTACCACAATCATCTCTGCACCTTTTTTGATAAATTGTGCCAGATAGCCTCCAAATACCGACTCGTAGCAAATTACAGGCGCTACCTGTGTTCCGTTTTTCAGTAAAAAATTCGATGGCTCCTCCATCTTGCCCAGGCTGCCTGTTGTCCCGCCCAAATCAAAAACAACATCGTTCAACAACCAGAGGTACTGTTTAAGTGGCATTTTTTCCACACCGGGAACCAGTATTGATTTATGATAAAACTGGTTGTCCCCACTTTGTTCGATAAATACTGCCGAATTGAATACATCATAATAGGTTCCGTTTGAAACACGAGAGGTTGATGATGCACTTTCGGCATCAGGGTAAACCTTATGTATAGAAGCTCCAAAAATAAGTTCTGTTTCAGGGTAGTTTTTGATCCATTCATTTAAACTCAGATAAAGAGGATTGTTTTCAAACCTGCCTATTCTCCAGTCTGGCCAACGTTCAAAAACCGTTTCCGGGCCAATTACCAGGTGTGTCTGATTCGTGGTTTTTTCTTCTGCCAAATGAAGAAATTTTTGAAGCTTTTCTTCTTCTGCCTGAAAATCATAGCGTTCGTTGTATGGATCAATGTTGGGCTGAACAATTACCACATTCAGTGGATTTTCTTTTTCGACGTATGAATTGTAAATCAAATAGGAAGATACCATTGGTACGGCAACTAATAAAACCAGCGCAACAGCAGGTATGGTAATGGCATTCAGTGTTTTGTTGTTATTAAAATTCATGAAAACCCTGAATAGAATAATATTTGCAGATAGTACCCATAAACTCCCCCCGAGTGTTCCGGTATATTCATACCATTGGATAATTTTTATGTTATTTGCAAAACCATTTCCAAGGTTTAGCCAGGGCCATTCGATATCCCAATGATAATGAAAATATTCGAATGAAATCCAAAAAACAATCAGAGAAATATACCCCAGATTAGGTCTGAAATATCGCCGGGCAATATGGCCAAGCCACCAGACTATTGACATTAATAATGAATTGGCCAGTATGGCGAGCAATGCTCCGACTACCGTTGCGTATGCTATCCACCAGGTTGTAATTCCGTTCCACACCAGAAAGGAAAGGAAGGCATAGCCCCAGAACGATACACTTTTAAACTGGCTTCTGTTTTCAATAAAAAATTGATCGAGCAGAAATAAAGGAAAAAAAGCAACAAATAAAGTCCAGCCCGGAAATTCGAGCCATGCGAGACTAAGAAGCACTCCTGTTAAAATTGAAAGCAGCAATCGGGTAATCCGGTTCATGATTTTATAATATTACTGGCGTATGTTTTTTGCCTTTTCTTACTAACCCGCTCAAAAACAAAGTCTATCTGACCCAGAACCAGGCCGCCCCACCAGGCAAGATTTACAATCACAGGATTGCCCCCCCTGTTTTTAATTACAGCAGGTTCAGGTATATAAAAATGTGTATGGCCGCTGATAATCAAATCGGTATGAAACGTTTCAGCAGCAATGTTCATGTCGCTTAAGCGATTATCACGATAGCTGTGACCAAGGTGCGAGAGGCAAACCACCAGATCGCATTTTTTTTCATTCTTAAGCAAATCTTCCATTTCTGTGGCGGTGGTAACAGGATCCTTAAAAATGGTATTTTCAAAATGCGATTGGGCAACCAGTCCGTTCAACTCAATGCCAAGTCCATATACACCAATTTTAATTCCCGCCTTTGTGAAAATTTTCCAGCGGGGAAATTTTCCTGCCAGAATGGTATCATTAAAATCGTAATTTGAATTTATCACCGGAAATTTTGCCATTGGCAATGCATTGAGCATACCCTCCAGTTTATTGTCGAATTCATGATTGCCAATGGTTGTGGCATCATAACCGGCAGCACTCATTAATTCGTATATCAGTTCTCCTCCAAAATAATTGAAATAAGGTGTACCCTGAAAAGCATCACCGGCATCGAAGACCAGTGTGTTGGGATTCATATTTCTGACCTTCTGAATCATTCCTGAAATCCTTGCTAAACCACCTTTCCCGTTGTAATCAGCATTTGAACCTGAAAAGGGTTCAACATGAGAATGAATGTCATTTGTGTGAAGAATTGAAATGATGATAAAATCATCTGTAGCCCAGGCCTGGAATGGATTTGCAAGTGCAACTCCTGTTGCTCCAACCCCCAAAGTTTTAATAAAAATTCTTCTGTTCATGTTTTTCTCCACCAGTGATATTATTCATTCTTAAAAACCTTTGGCTGATGTTACCTGTTTTGTGGGTTCTTTAAATAGGTAATCCTTCCATCCGGCTTCATATATATTTCTTTATTCATTTGGTGCTTCTTTTCCATATAGGAAATAATTGCATCACGTATTTTGAGATTTGTAGTTATAATTTCCTTCCGTTGGGTCAGCATTTTCATTCCATCCCCTCCTGAAGCAATATAATCATTGGTAACTAACCAATATTCCCTGTTAAGGTCAAGCTTATTATTGCCCACTTCAACCTCTGTGGCTTTGTTATCTGAAATAATAAATCGAACACCGCCCACACTGTCTCCACCTTTTGCTGCAATGAGATCCAGGAATTCCTGCACCTGCCTGCCGGTTAATTTTAAAAAAACCATCTCATTTTCGAATGGCATGAGTTCAAAAATTTTCCCTACAGTTATTTCCCCTTTAGGAAGGAATGTACGAATGCCTCCATAGTTGAAAAAAGAAATGTCGGGCTCAATGTTACTACCTTTTTCAAGTAATGTTCTTTTCCCTTCTTCGAGAAGTAAATCGGCCAAAAAATTAGTAAGATTGCTTTCGGGTTTGCTCTTAATCATTTCTTCACGTGTTTTTGAAATAACACGGGTAATATTTTTTTCAAGTTTCTGTTTATAAGGTAAGTAAAGATAAACAAGCTGACTGTCAATTGGCATTGCAGAATCTGAAACAACCATATTACGCATTTCAGTTGAAGTATGAATGTAACGCGATTTACATGCCCCAATAATAAAAAGCCAAGTTATCAACAGTATATAGCTGAAAGATCTTTGCATTTTAAAAAGTTATTATAGAAACTTACAATTATTTTAGCATAAAGTTTGATAATTATCGGCAAAAAAAGATAAAAAACAGATATGTTTGGGTTAAAACTGTATTTAAAACTGCATACCTATATAATTTTAACATTTATTGTCACAGGGGCTTTCTCTACTTTTGTGGCTCACGCTCAGTCAATTGAAGTAGTGGCAGAAAAAGGTGATGGAATTTACCGTATCCTGACACGAAACGGACTTTCGGTTGCACAGCATATGGATTCTTTTATCGAATTAAATAAAGGCCGGCTTGGAAAAGAAAATTCTTTATATGCAGGAAGAAAATACAAATTGCCTGATAAGGCTGAAGAGACAGGTGTTAAATCCGGGGGAAGAAGTGTGCATCACGCAATTTTTGGTGAAAAATATGCCAATGTAAATGTAATTGATGAAAAGCTGAAGGGAGCTGTTTATTATCTTGTTTCCGGACATGGTGGGCCTGACCCCGGGGCAGTTGGAAGATACAACAACTGGCAGTTGTGCGAAGATGAATATGCTTATGATGTGACGCTCAGGCTTGCCCGAAATTTAATTCAGCACGGAGCCACTGTGTATATGATAATCAGGGATCCGAAAGATGGCATTCGGGACGATAGTTACCTGAAACCCGATAAGGATGAGGTATGTTATCCAAACGACAAAATACCAGTTAATCAGCTGAGAAGATTAAGGCAACGTACCGATGCAGTAAATAAATTGTACCAAAAGCATAAAGGAAGCTTTCAGAGAATGATTGTACTTCACGTTGATTCAAGAAGCCACGGACAAAATATTGATGTATTTTTCTATCACGACCGGCAAAGCAGATCGGGTAAAAAGGCAGCTGAGATGCTGCAAAAAACTTTTCAGCGAAAATACGATCAACATCAGCCAGGACGGGGTTATAACGGTACTGTTTCTGACCGGAATCTTTATGTGGTAAGAAACAGTTATCCTGTTGCTGTATATATTGAACTGGGAAATATAAATCACCTCCGTGATCAACAACGATTTATAATACCCAGTAATCGTCAGGCACTGGCCAACTGGTTGTTTGAAGGGTTGTCTGAAGATTTTAAAACCACTAAATAATTTATTGACTGCAAAATAGAACAACCTGTTATAGCATGCAAATAAAAGCTGTTGTTTACTTTTGTTATTAACTTTTATAAATAATAATTTGTTTGTTTCAAATCCGATTGTATCTTTGAAGTGCAATACGTTCTGTATTGCTTGTGTGTTTGGGGGTTAACATTAATAAAGGGTAGCTGATGAGCTGCCCTTTTTTCAATTCGTTGCTGAAGATTCCCTTATGGTTAATTCGGTGGGCATAATAATTTCCCGGTAACTATGGGGAATTTCTTTCATTTTTATCTCGGGCTATTTTAGAAATTTCCCATTATATTTGTGAAAAACTTAATTTCAAATAATGAAAATCTTTTGGATTTTATGTGTTTTGGCAGTTTTTTCTATGTGTACCCAAAATCAGGATAAACAAATTAATTTTTTACAACTCAATGAAGAATTAAGCGGGCAGTTAAAGAACCTTGTCCGGGAAATCCCTGAAGAAAAAGTACCCCGATCTTTTCCCAATGAAACCGGAGGATATCGGATGGTGGGGTATAATGACTGGACCTGTGGTTTTCCTGCCGGGTCATTCTGGTTTATGTATGAGTTTACTAAAGATGAATACTGGAAAGAGGCAGCACTTGAGAATACGGTTAAGCTAAATGGTGTTCAATACCTGACAAATACACACGATTTAGGATTTATGGTTTTTTGCAGTTATGGAAATGCATACCGTATCACTGGAAATGAGGAATACAGAAATGTTATAATTGAAGCTTCAGAATCTCTGATTACCCGTTTTAATCCGGCAGTCGGCTGCATCCGTTCATGGGATTTTGGTAATTGGCAATTCCCGGTAATAGTAGATAATATGATGAACCTGGAAATGCTTTTTCGTGCATCTGAATTTACCGGCGATAAAAAATACAGGGATATTGCAGTTTCTCATGCCGATGTTACTCTGGAACACCATTTTCGTAACGACTGGAGCTCATACCATGTAGTTGATTATTCTGTCGGCACTGGAGAACCCGTTGCAAAACAGACGCACCAGGGTTTAAATGACGGGTCGGCATGGGCCCGGGGACAAGCCTGGGGTTTTTATGGTTATACCATGTGCTACAGGGAAACCAGAGATGAAAAGTACCTCAATGCAGCTCAAAACATCGGCAATTACATTCTTAAAAATCTTCCTGAAGACAATGTTCTGTACTGGGATTTCAACGATCCGGCTATACCCGGGGCACCACGCGATGCATCGGCAACTGCAATTGCTGCCTCCGCATTTTATGAATTAAGTACATTTTCGGAAAACGGAGAAGTGTATCTGCAGGCTGCCAATGATATTATGGAAAGCCTTACTTCCGTGGAATACAGGGCGACGGATGGATTGAACGGCGGATTTATTCTTAAACACAGCGTAGGGCACCTGCCCGCATCGAGTGAAGTTGATGTAGCCATCAATTACGCTGATTATTATTATCTTGAAGCATTGAAAAGACAACAGGAATTAAATAAATAACAGATTATGGCAACAATTTATGAGGAAAGATATGCGTATCATCCTGAAGATTTTAAAACGTATGATACAGCACGGATAAGAAAAGAATTTTTAGTTGAAAAAGTAATGGAACCGGGAAATATACGCCTGGTGTATTCTGCTATCGAACGGTTTATTGTTGGCGGGGCTGTCCCGATGGAAAAACCACTGAAACTGGAAACCATAGATCCGCTGAAAGCTGATTTTTTCTGTTACCGACGCGAGGTTGGTGTTATTAATGTTGCAGGACCGGGATCAATCATGGTTGACGGCAAAGAATACAAAATGGATTTTAAAGATGCACTTTATATCGGTAAAGGCAGTAAAGAGGTGGAATTCCGATCAGATGATGCAGCTGTTCCGGCACGGTATTACATCAATTCGGCTCCTGCACATAAGGAGTTCCCTGTAAAGCATGTAACCCTGGCAAATGCAAATGTTCTTCATATGGGCTCTTTGGAAACATCCAATGAACGGGATATTAACCAGTTATTGATTAATACCGTTGTGGAGACATGCCAGCTGCAAATGGGAATGACCGAACTGAAACCCGGAAGTGTATGGAATACCATGCCCCCGCATCAGCACAACCGCCGCAATGAAGTGTATTTTTATTTCAACCTGCCGGAAGGACAGGCCATTTGTCATTTTATGGGCCAACCGGACGAGACAAGGCATATCTGGATGCACAACGAGCAGGCTGTGATTTCTCCCAACTGGTCGATTCATTCAGCCGCAGGTACCAGCAACTATATCTTTATTTGGGGGATGGCTGGCGAAAACCTTGATTATACAGATATGGACCATATTAAACCTACTGAGTTAAGATAAAAAAAGCCATTATGATACAACAGTTGTTTGATTTAACCGGTAAAGTGGCCCTTATTACAGGAGGTACTCATGGAATTGGCCTGGCTATCGGAAGAATATTGGGAAAGGCGGGCGCTAAAATCTGTGTGAATGACATCTCGGATGATAAACTCGAAAGCTGCAGGCACAATTATTTATCCGAAGGAATAGATGCTTACACCCTTAAATTCGATGTTACAGATGAAGCCGATGTTGAGCGTGGAATATCACAAATTGAAAAGGAAATTGGTGTAATAGATATCCTTGTAAATAACGCCGGTATCATTAAGCGGATTCCTATCCTCGACATGCCTGTTGCTGAATTCAGGCAGGTAATCGATGTGGACCTGGTGGCACCATTAATTGTTTCCAAACGTGTTGCCCCTGGCATGATAGAAAAACGTTCAGGAAAAATAATTAACATGTGTTCTATGATGAGTGTTTACGGAAGGAATTCCGTTTCAGCATATGCATCTGCAAAAGGGGGGTTGAAATTGCTCACTGCCAATATGACCTGTGAATGGGCAAAATACAACATCCAGGTTAATGGTATTGGACCTGGCTATATTGCCACCGCTCAAACTGCCCCCATACGGGAAGGGAACCATCCTTTCAACGACCTGGTGATGACACGCACCCCCGCAGGCAGGTGGGGAGAGCCTGATGATGTTGGCCATGCAGCCTTATTTCTTGCTTCCAAAGCCAGTGATTTTGTGAATGGACATGTTCTGTATGTTGATGGTGGTATCCTGGCTAATTTTGGTTACGTGAAAGGAGAAAACGATATACCTGAATAGTATGAAATGAGCATGAGCAGTTTTACACAACAACCGGAAATTATTAATCCCGATGGCCATCGGGACATGCGAATTCCCTGTCTGCCGTGACAGGCAGGCATGTTATACCATTGAAAACTTACAATTTTAATAACATGAAAATAAAATCTTATTTAATTATACTGATTGCCGGCCTTCTGTTTTCCTGTGGAAAAGAAGCGGGTCTTTCCTTTAAAAACCCGTTGGATATTGCCAGACCCGATGAAGTTATTGTTCTTTCTAAAGAGGAATTGCAGCAAAAGGTGAATATCGCAGAAGGAAAATTTCCACTGTTCAGAAACTCTGACAATTCACTGGTTCCTTTTCAGCTTGATGATCTTAATGGCAATGGCGTTTGGGATGAGGTGGCATTGTTGCTGGATTTCTCCCCTGGTGAAACAAAAGAGATTAAGGTAGAATGGGTTGATGGCAGCAATTATCCGCCGGCATTTGAAAAACGAACCAATCTGCGGCTGGGAATTAAACAGGAAGATGGTTCCTTTGTGGAAGTGGATTATTACAAAGCCTTACCATGCAAAGAAGGTTTTGAGGTAATTGCCCAGGGGGAAAGTGTAAATTGGGAGAACGATAAAATCGGGTTTCGTAATTATTTCGATTGCCGAAATGTGAAAGATTTGTTCGGGAAGCGTATGCCTCTAATGATTGCCGATATTGTTAATACGCCTGAGTTGGGTGATTACCATACGCTGGCCGATTGGGGTATGGACGTGTTGCATTGCGGAAGTTCACTCGGTTCGGGGGGAATTGCCCTGCTTAAGAACGATTCGCTTTTCAGACTTGGTTCTACCGATGTATATGAATATTATAAAATTGCAGAAGGGCCGGTTCGTTCGGTATTCGAACTTAGATACGAAGGATGGGATGTTGATGGTGATATACTTGCTGCTGTGGAACGGATAACTATTTATCCGGGCAAATACTGGTTTGAATCGGATGTGACGGTACAGTCTGCACCGGCGGCTTCACAGATTGTTACAGGAATTGTTACCAGTCATCTGAAGAGACAACCGTTCGAATTTACTGCAGGGACTTTTCAATGCATCGGTACACACGATGTCCAGTCGTTGAATAATGATGAATTGGGCATGGCGGTCATTGTTCCCCGGAGTGAAGCCGGAAAAATAGGCAGGACCACCGATATAAACTTTTTTCAATTGGGGTATGAAACCGTTCCTGAAAAAGGATTCAGTAATATAATCTCGGAAACCTATTACATCGGACAGAATTGTGAAAGCGGGAAACCCGCTAAACATTATTTCTTTTCTGTTTGGGGCCTTGATAATGACCAGTGGAAAACAGAAGAGGGATTCAGGCAATATATTACCGAAGAATCTGAGAAGCTTTCAGAACAGATAGTAATTCTTTAATTTGGTATATAAAATCCGGCAATTGTTGGTAAAAGTACAGAGTGGTTAATCAAACTATTGTATTTAGCCAACTATTGCCGGATTTTTAATAGATGATATAGCACTTTTCTGCTTTCTTTTTTCTTACTGAAAACCGGCTGAATTAATTTGTGCCGGACGATTCCCCCATTTCTGGCAATTTATTGACCAATCCTGTTACTTTATTTCCGGACATCATAAGATATTATTTTTTGATAGTATCAGCCTCTGATAATTGCATGGCTGAAAAGTTTATTAAAAGATTTATGCAAATCTTCTGGTGATTCTTTATTTTTTCAATAGACCTGATCCGGATTAAATTCGATAATTCGCGAATTTGATCTGGACAAAGTATGGTTCAGGAGTAATCTTGAACTGGAATCAACCTGTGGATTTTAAATACGGTATGGAGGGATTAATAATTTAGATGTTAAAATCCTTTCTTATTAACCAGTGAATTAAAAAGCCAAAGATTCAGAAAGATAGAAAGCTTTAGGCGGAATTTTGGAATTTTTAAAGCTTCTATTCACTTTATTTCTGATGCAGGGGGGATGGCAAGGAATACTCCAGCTGTCAGGAATAGGAATACAAATTACCAGGTGGATTATTCTCAAAACATTTAGCCTTTTTGAACACGGATATCGAATGCCATTAATGCATTTCCGCGGCGCTGATATAGGATTCCATTTTTAATAACAGGATGTGAGAAATGTTCTTTAGTGCCTTTTGCAATTTTTAGTGAACTGATTTTTTCAAGTTTTCCTTCCTCACAACGGATCAATGACAATTCACCACTCCAGTTGTAATAATAAAGCATATTTCCTGCAGCCACAACCGCACCTGTGCCGGTTCGAAGCGAGTCAAGCACATTACCTGAAGAGGAATCGAAACTCCGGAGGTCTTTTTTCCTGGTACCGCAACCATACAAATAGTTGCCAATTTTGACAAATCCGCTCATATAGCTGTCGAGATCATCGGTTCGCCAGATTTCTGTTATTTGGGAACCATCTTCTGAAAGCCTGAGCTTTACGCCCCTGTTTCCGTCGCCGGCAGCATAGAATAGATACCCCTTTTCAAAAATTACATTGTTGCAGTGGGTATCACCAATTCCAGGTTCACGTTTTTCAACAGGAGTATTGTCCTGAGGGTGAGTCCATAATAATTCTCCCGTTTCGGTATCTATTCCCAACAGATGGTATGCCGAAAAAGTTACAAAAATCTTCCGTGACGGCAGTTCAATAATATTTCCCGGGTTATAAGCCATTCGTTCACCCATTCCATTGCATGACCATATAATGTTTCCGGTAAAGCGGTTCAGGGACACCACATTGTATTTTTTGCCGCCGGGGGAAATGAAAATTTTATTCCCTTCAGCCACAGGCGCTTCAGAATATCCATGATAGGGAAGTATACCTTCAAAATCAGAAACTAAGTTTTTGGACCAGACAATAAAACCAGTTTGACGCTTTAGGCAGGTTATTCTGCCCATACCGGTTACGGCATAAACCAGATCACCGGTTACTGTAGGGGCGGAACGCGAACCAGGATAATGTTTTGCCCATTCAGGCCCTATATTCTGCTTCCATAAAAGATTTCCGTTCAGACCGAAACAATACAACCACGCTGTGCTGTCTGCTTCGCCGGTTATAAAAATTTCATTCTCTGTTACCGTTGGTGAACCGAACCCATTGCCTATCCCTTCAGCAACCCAGAGTTCATCAGGTCCTGAATCGGGCCAGGATTGGAGCAATCCCGCTTCATTATATACCCCGGAACGGTTTTCACCCCGCCATTGGTAGATTCTTTCTTCCCCTGATTTGCAGGTGAAGATAAATACAGTGATAAATAAAAAGATTGCCGGTTTCATTTGTAGCTGATTTTCAGTAAAAATTTTACTGAAAATAGGAGGAATTTTTTTTTCGGGCTAATTTTTTTTGCCAACACTATAAAATTGTCTGTAAATACAAATTTTTCGGGTGTAAACGTACTTTTATCCCGTTTCTTTCGGAAAAACCGGATGTATCTGCTTAATTACAATTAATCCTCTTTTTTTCTTTCATCAAATTTCCTGGCAATAAATTTTTCTATTTCAACGATAATGAAGACAGCCAACCCGGCGGCTAAAGGATAGAGCCAGTATTTCAATTCAATGCTTTCAGTGCCAAAAAATGTATTCATAAAAGGAACATATACAAACAGTAACTGCAACACAATTAAGGCACCTGCAGCATAAAAGGCGTATTTATTTTTAAAGAAATTTTTTCCTACTCCGGGCAGCTTTATTTTCCGGCTGTTGAACAAATAAAACAATTGCCCTGCAACAAGGGTATTCACTGCAACTGTCCGGGCAATAGCGTCGTTAAGATCGAGTGCCTGCATGTATTTGAAAATTCCAAGTGTCATTCCGCCAATCAGGAATGAAACAAATATTATTCGCCAGAGAAAAAATTTACCCAGTATGGGGTCACCTGATTTGCGGGGTTGCCGTTCCATTACATTTTCTTCCATGGGTTCGAATGAAAGAGCAAGAGCAAGTGTAACCGCTGTAACCATGTTTACCCAAAGAATTTGAACCGGTGTTATAGGCATTACAATTCCAAGCAAAATGGATGACATAAGGACCAAAGATTCGGCACCGTTTGTAGGCAGTATAAACAACAAGGCCTTTCGCAGGTTGTCATACACAGTACGTCCTTCTTCTATGGCGTGTACAATGGAGGCAAAATTATCATCGGCAAGTACCATTTCCGAAGCATCTTTGGAAACTTCCGTTCCTTTAATGCCCATGGCAATACCTATGTTGGCCTTTTTCAAAGCGGGTGCATCGTTCACCCCATCGCCCGTCATTGCAACCAGTTTGTCATTTTCCTGAAGAGCCTTTACCAGCCGCAGTTTGTGCTCCGGGCTGGTACGTGCATATACATCGTATTCTTTTACCACCTTTCTCATTTCTTCATCACTGATGTTTTCCAACTCTTTACCTGTTTTCACTTTTTCCCCGTCGCCTATACCAATTTGTTTCCCTATTGCTTTGGCTGTAATGGCATGATCTCCGGTTATCATTTTTACATTTACTCCGGCATTTTTGCATTCTTTAATTGCTTCGATGGCTTCTTCCCGTGGTGGGTCAATGATGCCAATTAATCCAAGGAATGTTTTATTTTTTTCCACATCCTTTTTATTAATTTCCGACCGGTTGCTGTCGGTTTTTTCAAAAGCAGCAGCAAGCATTCGTTGCCCCTTTTCTGCTATTTCTTCCATTTTCTTTTCCCAAAACTTTTTATCTATCTTTTTTTCACCTTCGGTGGTTAATTGTTTGTCGCACATGTCAATCAGTCTTTCCGGCGCACCTGTGACGAAAGTGAAAATCTCATCGTCTACTTTATTCAACGAAGCGCTGTATTTATGTTCCGATTCAAATGGTACATGGTCAAGCCGTTTGGGTTTAAAATCTTTCATTCCTCCTTTATAACTGAGGGTTAGCAAGGCTCCTTCGGTTGGAGTTCCTGTAAGGGTCCATTTTCCCTCATCGTTTTGCTCTATTTCTGAGCTGTTGGTGCATCGTAAAGTTTGTAACAGCCGGTTAAATACCTTATCCTCTTCCGGATTAATTTCTTTGTCATCTGCCTTGATTTTGCCTTCAGGCTCGTACCCTGTTCCTTCCACTGAATATTCCCTGTCGGCTGTAATTACCGTTTTTGCGGTCATCTCGTTTCGGGTAAGTGTGCCTGTTTTATCCGAACAGATAACATTAACCGCTCCAAGGGTTTCTACCGACGGCAGCCGCCGGATTATAGCATTCCTGCCGGCCATACGCTGTACGCCAGTAGCCAGTGTTATTGTCATTATAGCGGGCAATCCTTCAGGAATGGCAGCTACTACCAATCCTATGGCAGCCAGAAACATGTCATCAAGGTCCCTGCCGTGGATAAACCTTCCGTAGGCAAAGAAACCCGCGGTAATGACCAGAATAATAAGCGACAACCATTTGCCAAATTTCTCAATTTGTTGCAGCAGGGGAGTGGTAATTTTTTCCACCTCCGAAATCATTTTATTGATCTTCCCTAATTCGGAATCAGATCCTGTGGCTACCACAACTCCGGTTGCCTTTCCGTAAGTAACCACCGTACCTGAAAAAGCCATTGATGTCTGGTCGCCAATAATGGCATCTTCTTCAACCGAATCAACTGATTTATCTACTGCTGTGGATTCCCCCGTTAAGGGTGATTCTTCTACCTGAAAATCCTTGACATTTAACAGGCGGACATCGGCTGGAATTTTATCGCCCGATTTCAGCAGGATAATATCCCCGGGTACAAGCTCCTCGGCATCAACGGTTTTTTTATTGCCTTTTCGTTTGACAACAGCCTCAAGCGAAAGCATTTTGCTGATGCTTTCCAGCGCTTTTTCCGCCTTCCCTTCCTGGATAAATCCGATGAGCGCGTTTATGATAACTACGGCTAAAATAACCCAGGTGTCAATCCAGTGATCCATAATGGCAGTTATTACAGCTGCAGCCAGGAGGACATAGATCAAGACATTATTGAACTGCAAAAGCAACCGCTTCCACCAGGGCTGCTTTTTTCCTTTGGGGAGTTTGTTTTTTCCGTATTTTTTTTGTCTTTCGGATACCTCATCGTCGCTGAGACCCTCTTTTTTATCGGTGTTCAGTTGTTCAATAACCTCCTCGGCCTTCATCGAGTGCCATGCCTTTTTTGTTTCGTCGCTCTTTTCTGCCATATTGGTGCGTGCTTTATTGCGGTAAAAAATATTGCTTTAATATGGTACACATTCAGATGGCAAATTGTTTGGTTGATCTTTTTAAATTACAGTATTTTGACCTGCTTTTTGCAAACGGCAATTTATAATTGCTCTTTATTTGGTTGAACTTTCTGCAATCAATCAAAGACAGAAAGATAAAAAATTTTAGTAAAGCGAAAATTATTTAATTTACCCTGTGCGTCAATTGAAATACGGTTGTTCAAATACCTGTAAAAAGAAAACTATTTTAAAAAGGTTTTCTTTGGCAAGGAGATAAACATTTCAAAATTTAGCGCCGAATTAAATTATCCGGATTCTTTATTGTGATTTTTATTTCGGATTTGGATTCTTTTTTTCGAAATAGCTGTAAACATCCTCATACCCCTGGGCTTCCATTAGATCAGCCCTCATTTTTGCTGCTCCGGGAAAGCTGTTCAGGTATATTTTGTAAAACCGTTTCAGGATGTTGAAATTCTTTTTGCCTCTCCAGGTTTTGTCGAACAGAAGGGTATGCTCCAGCAACTTATGAATCCGTTCCTCCTGTTGGATTTCTACTTTCCCAGAATCAAAGAACCAGGGATTTTGAAAAATTCCCCTGCCAATCATGATGCCGTTCACTCCTGTTTCTTTTACTTTTTGCAATCCATCGGCCATGGAAAATACATCGCCGTTGCCGTGGATAGGTATGGCCGGTTCAATCTGATTTCTGATTTTAACGGCTTTGCTTATTTCTTCCCAGCTTGCTTCCCCTTCTGACTGCATCTTTTGGGTTCGTCCATGAAGGATTATGGCTGCAGGTTTTGTTTCGAGCAGGAGGGTGATCCATTCTTCGGTCTGATGCTTATTGATTCCTGTGCGGGTTTTTACACTTACCGGTAAATGGGTGCCTTCCTTTGTAGCCAGAATAATCTCCTGTGCCAGTTGGGGTTCTCCAATGAGCGCACTGCATGCCCCGGTTTTAATGACTTTTTTAACAGGACATCCCATGTTTATGTCCAGCCCGTCGAACTGGTAATTTTCGCTGATGTATTTTGCAACTTTATAATACATCTCAGGATTTCGTCCCCATATCTGTGCTACCAGTTTCACATTTTTTTCCAGTAGCAGTTTTCTTTCCGATTCATTTACAATCAGGCGCTCTGAAACACGGTCCCTGCCTACGGGATGGTTCATCCCTTCCACCGAAGTGAACTCAGTAAATACAACCTGCAATTTGTCCGGGGATGCCGTTCCCAATACAATTTCACGGAAAACCGTATCGGTAACATCTTCCATAGGTGCCAGGGAAAATGCAGGATGTTTAATATGTTGCCAAAAGTTATTCATTAAATATTTTACAGGACAGGTTGCACGCTTTAGAAAGTTTACAAAGGTAATTAATCGGGAAGAATCAACCTGCAGGCTATTGTTTGCTTTTGCTAATGTTCCTGTTGCTGTTTCATTATACGGAACTTACTGATATGCTTTTTTAAATGTGCAGATTATTTTTCCACACCATTGTTTTTTCGTTCTTCAAGTAATAAAGCCAGGCTTTTCCGGTATTTTTTTTTGTTGCTATACTTAAATGCCCTTGCTTTTGCAAAATTGTTGTTTCCCTGTAATTCTTCTATACATTCCGAAGAACAGCAACCATTAAATTTGAGGGCACATTCGGGGCACTGAATGAACAGCAGGTGGCAGTTGTTGTTGGCACAGTTGGTGTGGGTATCAGAGGGCTTTCCGCATTGATGGCAACGGGAGATGATTAGACCGTTTATGCTTTCACCCAGGCGTTCATCAAAAACAAAGTTCTTGCCAATGAATTTCGGTTGAAGATTTGCGGTTTTTATTTGCCGGGCATATTCCAATATACCACCGTGCAGCTGGTTCACATCTTTAAATCCGTTATGTTTAAGATAGGCGCTTGCCTTCTCACAGCGGATGCCACCTGTGCAATAGAGCAGTATTTTTTTGTCCTTTTTATCCTCAAGCAAACCGGTTACAATTTCCAGTTCTTCGCGGAACGTGTCAGCCTGTGGACATAAAGCTCCTTCGAAGTGCCCGATTTCACTTTCATAAAAATTACGCATATCAACAATGACTGTGTTGTCTTTCCCTGCCAGATCATGGAATTCCAGGGCGGAAAGGTGCTTTCCAACATTTGTGACATCATAGGCGCCATCATCCAAACCATCGGCAACCAGTTTTGGCCGCACCTTTATGGTGAGCTTATAAAACGATTTTCCGTCGTCTTCTATGGCATATTTAATGGGAAGGCCTTTCAGTATTTCATAATTTTCAAGAGATTTCAGAAACTCATCAAAATGATGTTCCGGCACGCTCATCTGTGCGTTTATTCCTTCACGTGCAACGTAAATCCGTCCAAAACAGTTTAAGGAAAACCAGTCGCGGTAAATGCTGTCCCTGAACTCCTGAGGGTTATCCAGGTAGTGGTATTTGTAAAACGATATGGTTTTGCGGCTGAAGGGTTCTTCCATCAGGCGCTTTATGAGTACTTCCCTGTTTATTTTATTGTGTAAAAACATTTTTTTTTGAAAATAATGGGGGGCAAAAATAGAAAATTCAACAGAAAAGAACTAAAAAGAGTTTTTATTCTGAAATAATTAAAAAAGTTTAAATCCACTTTTAATTTTTCGAAATCTAATTTACAAGCTATTAAACTTTCCTGTTTCTTCAATTATTACAGGATAATTTTCGATGGTTTCCGGAATTTTTTCTTTAAGCTCTGGTGTTAGATTTTCTACAAAAACCTTGATGCAAGGCGAGTTTGCCACTTCTCCCTGACCGGTTCCCACAACTCCTGGTATCTCCATTAGTTTTGGCGAGTGCATATTTAATGTTTTGGTGAGTGTTTCCATTTTATCGTTTTTAAAGAAAAGGCACAGCCTTTAAAAAGCTGTGCCTTAGCATTTTTATATTTTGTTTTAGAAAGTTACAGTCACTTCGTTTGAACAAGTTGAAGTACCAGCTTCACAAACTTGATAAGTATATGAACCTCCACCTACGTTGTCGATATTATCTGTGAAAGCGCCATCGTTAGCTGTGGTGGCAATCGAGACTCCATTCCGGAATATTTCTACGTCTATACCACTCGCATCGCTCCACGTTAAGTCTGCTTTTTGACGTCCTCTTACTTTGTAACCACTGGCTGAAAGTGTAATTCCACCTGAAGAAGGTTCAGTTACAGTTACATCGTTAGAAACCGAATTTGAGGCTCCATCATCATCAGTTACGGTAAGCGTTACGGAGTAAGTTCCACCCGATGCATAGATATGAATTGGATTTTGATCGTCGGAAGTACTTCCGTCTTTAAAATCCCAGCTCCATGAAACAATGGAACCATCAGAATCAGAACTTTGGTCAGTGAAACTAACAGATAAATCTGTCGCGGAATATGAAAAATCTGCTGTGGGTGGAATATTAGGAGTGCCACCGCTTCCATCGTCGATTGTAACACCAAAACGAGTGAGAACCACCCCAATTGGACTGGCAATAGTACGAGTGGTACTTCCGGCAAATAGCAATCCAACAGGATTTTTACTGTCATCATCAGTAACAATGAGTGAGCCGGAATCACCGCCGCCACTGAAAGTTCCCGGAGTAATCGAAATTTGATTGATAAATCTTGCTGAACTTTTACACCGGAATGGTCCGGCTGTTTCATAGCAAACGTCAACTGTTACATTTATTTCTGCAATTTCACCTTTAGTCAAGCTTGTGGTTCGTCCGTATTTTTGAACATTTTGACCAATAGACGCACTAACAGTTGTGGAATTTGGAGTCCCGTATGCACCATTCGGGGTAGCCGTACCCAGATCGCCGGTAGAGGAAATAGCAATTGCTGCATCCATATAATTGTTATTTGAGAAACTTATAGGTTCAAAGTCATATAATGTGCCTATAGCATCAGCCGGATCTTTTCCACCATCGTAAGGACCCGGTTGAAGCACATTATCGCCAAGGGTTGCTTTGTTGCTGTTTGCATAAACATGATTGTTGCTGAGTGCATAAACGTTACCCTGCGAATCTTTTACACGGCATCCGATAGTTCCGGCAGTTATATCCGGGTGACCTGTTGAAACACCAATTGGAACCGGTCTTGCAAACCGTGCTATAGGATCAGCATAGGCTTTAAACATACCTGTTACTTTTGGCACCACTGGTACGTTTTCTATCGATACCGGTAAGGCTGTGGGATGAGCTCCCCTCCCGATATTTTTAATATTAACATCAGCCCGTTGCTGTACTTGTGAAATAGTGTAAACCACAATGGTCGGATTGCCATTTGCATCTAATCCTGTTCCGGTACCAACAACCTCGGGATTATTAAACAATGCATCAGTTACCTTGTCCTGCAAATCCATAACTTCCTGTAATTTTTCAATTGCAGTATTTAATCCGGATTTGAGATGAGAATCGACAGGATCTATTGGAGGATCATACGTTTCATTACAGGCATGGAAAAAGCCAGCCATCAGTACCAATACGAAAGCTTTCAATATAAAATTTTTCATTTCTGTTTGATTTTAATTTTGTTTTAACCGGTACAAGTTAAATTAAATTGACGAAAAATCCTTCTTATTAGCTATTTATTGTAAGCGATTCAAGAAAAAAAGTTACGAATTATTAAAAAGGATTGGAAGGAAATTTTGCTGAAATTTATATTGAAAGACTTAAAAAAAAGCTCTCCGGGCAGAAGTTCCCGGAGAGCTTTTCCTGCCTTATAAATTTTTAGTTAAAAAATCAGTAACTGCCGAATTGATGCGTTTGTTAATTTTTGAGGTATCTGATTTTTCAAACTTATCACCGGTAATGTTTTCATAAAGCTCGATGTATCGTTCTGAAACGGAATTTACCAGCTCATCGTCCATTGCAGGAATGCTTTGACCTTCCTTGCCCTGGAACCCGTTTTCAATAAGCCACTGGCGCACAAATTCCTTTGAGAGCTGTTTTTGCGGTTCATTTGCAGTCAGGCGTTCTTCGTAACCTTTTGCATAAAAATAACGGGAGGAGTCGGGTGTGTGAATTTCGTCAATAAGGTAGATTTTACCGTCTTTTTTGCCGAATTCGTATTTGGTATCCACCAGTATCAGTCCTTTTTCGGCTGCCATTTCTGTACCTCTTTGAAACAACCTGCGGGTATACTCTTCCAGCATGTTGTATTCTTCCTCATTTACCAGGCCCTGTGAAATAATTTCTTCACGCGAAATATCTTCGTCATGTCCTTCTTCTGCTTTTGTAGTAGGAGTCAAAAGAGGTTCAGGAAACTTCTGGTTTTCCACCATTCCTTCAGGCATTGGTATTCCACAGATAGAACGTTTGCCCGACCGGTATTCACGCCAGGCATGACCGGTTAAGTAACCGCGTATAACCATCTCCACCTTGTAAGGCTCACAAAAAACTCCGACTGTAACATTTGGGTCGGGTGATGCCACTTTCCAGTTGGGAACGATGTCGGAAGTGGCATCAAGGAATTTTGCAGCTATTTGGTTTAACACCTGACCTTTGTATGGAATTCCTTTTGGCAGTACCACATCGAAGGCTGATATGCGATCGGTAACTACCATCACCAGCAGGTCGTTATTAATATTATATACATCCCGTACTTTTCCATAATATACACCCTGTTGCCCCGGGAATTGGAAATCAGTTTTTGTTAATGCATTGCTCATTTTTATCAATTTTTAAGTTTGAATCTATTTTTTTTTATTTAAGTCATATCTGTTGGATATATGTCATCTTTTCCAGTATCCTTTCGCTTATACGATCCTGGGTTCAAAACCGGGCCCGGATCTTTTGCAGCCTGTTCCTCGTAGTATTTTTCATACGCATCTACAATATCCCGTACCAGCCGATGCCTTACAATGTCGTTTTTATTGAACTCTACTACAGAAATTCCCTCAATTTTTTTCAGGAGCTTCATGGCAAAAATCAACCCCGAATTGCTTCGCCTGGGAAGGTCGATTTGTGTAACATCTCCTGTAACAATAAATTTTGTATTGAGACCCATCCGGGTAAGGAACATTTTCAGCTGATTGATGGTTGTATTTTGAGCTTCATCCAGGATTACAAAAGCATTGCTTAGCGTACGCCCCCGCATGTAAGCCAGGGGTGCAATCTGAATTATGTCATCTTTCAGGAAATCTTCCAGCTTTCGTGCTGGAATCATATCCTGCAAGGCATCATAGAGAGGCTGGAGATAGGGATCGATTTTTTCCTTTAAATCCCCGGGCAAAAATCCAAGATTTTCACCAGCTTCAACTGCCGGCCGGCTCAGGATAATTTTTTTTATTTCACGGTTTTTTAATGCTTTTACTGCCAGTGCGATTGCCGTATAGGTTTTGCCTGTACCGGCAGGTCCTATGGCAAAAACCAGATCGTTTTTAATGCTTTCATCTATAAGGAGCCGCTGGTTTGGGGTACGTGCCCGGATTGGTTTTCCACTGTTACCGAAAAGAATAATATCTTTTTCTGTGATTCCATTTTCTTCAAGTGTGGATATGCCGGTGGAAAGAATCTGTAAAATAATCTCTTCGGTAATAACATTGAACTGAAAATAATGATCGAGTAAAAGGACAAACTTTTTTTCAAAATTTTTTAGCTCTGTTTCTTCTCCTTGCACATATAGTATGTTTCCTCGTGCTGTGATCTTTAACTTCGGAAATAATGTCCGGATTAAATCCATTTTAACATTATTTATTCCAAAAAACTCAAGCGGGTCAATTCCCTCCAGATATATTTGTTTCTCCAATGAATCTTTTTTAAATGTTTGTGAATTCAAAATTACAAAAATAAATCCGTTTTAAATTTCCGGCAACATAATCATGTCAATCCTGCCTAAGTTTTGAAGAATCATTAATTTCGCATCAATAAATGAAGGTTATGGATAAAAGAATTGAAGAATTTAAAAGGTTGCTTGGGATAATGGATGAACTGCGGGAAAAATGTCCGTGGGATAAGGAACAAACATTTGATTCACTTAGAAAACTTACCATAGAAGAAACTTATGAATTGGGCGATGCCATTCTTAAAAAAGATTTAAATGAAATAAAAAAAGAATTGGGAGATATAATGCTCCATATTGTTTTTTATGCCAAAATAGGATCTGAATTGGATGCATTCGACATCGGAGATGTGATTAAAGGGATCAATGAAAAATTAATTTACCGTCACCCGCATGTCTTTGGCGATGTAGATGTGGAAGGTTCCTCCAGGAGGGTGGAGGAGAACTGGGAAGCCCTTAAACTGAAGGAAAAAGGGGGCAATAAAAGAGTTCTTGAAGGTGTGCCTGCCGCCATGCCGGCTTTGGTGAAGGCTAATCGTATTCAGGAGAAGGCAAGCGGCGTAGGTTTCGATTGGGAGTTTCGTGAGCAGGTGTGGGATAAGGTAAAAGAGGAAGTGAATGAGTTAAGCAGCGAAATATTGAATGTGGATGAGGATAAAATTGAAGCCGAATTTGGTGATTTATTTTTTGCGATGGTAAATGCTGCCAGGTTATATGGAGTCGATCCTGAAGCCGCGCTTGAACGTACCAACCTGAAATTTATTCAGCGTTTCAATTACCTTGAAAGCAAAACTTTAATGAAAGGTAAAAACCTAAAGGATATGACGTTGGCGGAAATGGATAAAATTTGGGAAGAGGCAAAAAAATTGGAATAGTATACCGGTGTTCAAATTGTTTATGAGATTAGAAAAGGTTGCGTTTTCTTAAGCAGTGTAAACTGAAACTATGAATAAGAAATGTTTTTTAATTCTTCGGACAAACTATCCTGAAATGTTGTAATTCTATCTGAATCATTATCTTTGCACCGCTAAAAAAAATGGTATAATAAAAATGGTAAAAATTACGCTTCCTGATAAAAGTGTGAAAGAATTTTCCGAACCGGTTAACGGGTTGGAGGTGGCACAATCAATTTCACCCCGGCTTGTCAAAGAGGTGTTATCGGTGTCAGTAAATGGAGAAATTTGGGACCTTACCCGTGAAATTACTGATGATGTGTCTGTGAGGCTTCATACCTGGGATGACCGTGAGGGGAAGGAAGCATTTTGGCATTCATCGGCACATTTGATGGCAGAGGCAATTGAGTATTTCTTTCCGGGGACAAAATTCGGTATCGGGCCTACAGTTGATACAGGTTTTTATTACGACGTTGAGCTTCCTGGCGGACAGCAACTTACTGAAAAAGATTTACAAAAAATTGAACAGAAGATGGTGGAGCTTGCCCGCCAGAAGAATGACATTGTGAGGAAGGAAATTTCCAAGAAAGATGCAATGGATATGTTTATTCATAAAAATGATGAACTGAAACAGGAGTTAATTGGAGAACTTGAAGATGGTACCATTACATTGTATGAACAGGGAAATTTTACCGATTTATGCCGGGGGCCGCATTTGCCAAATACAGGATACATAAAAGCTGTTAAACTTACCTCTATTGCCGGTGCTTATTGGCGTGGAAATGAAAAGAACCAGATGCTTACTCGCGTTTACGGAGTTACATTTCCAAAACAGAAATTGCTGGAAGAATACCTTGTTATGCTGGAGGAGGCAAAGAAACGCGACCACCGAAAAATAGGGAAAGAGATGGAGCTTTTTGCCTTTTCTGAAGCTGTAGGGCAGGGATTGCCCCTCTGGCTTCCCAAAGGTGCTCAGCTGCGTATGCAACTGGAGGATTTCCTGAAAAAAGTGCAGAAAAAATACGGTTACGGCCAGGTAATAACACCCCATATTGGTGATGTAAAGCTTTATAAAACATCGGGGCATTATGAAAAGTATGGAAAGGATTCTTTTCAGCCCATTCATACTCCTGCAGAAGGGGAAGAATATTTATTGAAGCCGATGAATTGTCCGCATCATTGTGAAATTTATATGGTTAAGCCGCACTCATATAAAGATTTACCCATACGGATGGCAGAATTTGGTACTGTTTACCGCTATGAAATGAGTGGTGAGTTACACGGACTAACAAGGGTAAGGAGTTTTACACAAGACGACGCACATATATTTTGCCGGCCCGACCAGTTGAAGGATGAATTTAAAAAAGTAATCGATATTGTTTTTATTATTTTTAAAGCACTGAGTTTTAATGATTATACTGCACAGATATCCCTGCGTGATCCAGGTACTCCCGAAAAATACATTGGTACATCGGAGAACTGGGATAAAGCTGAAAAGGCGATAATTGAAGCATGTGAGGAAAAAGGTTTGAAAACTGTTACTGAAAAAGGTGAAGCTGCCTTTTACGGACCCAAGCTTGATTTTATGATTAAAGATGCACTGGGCCGTAGTTGGCAGTTGGGTACCATTCAGGTGGATTATAACCTGCCCGAACGATTCGAACTTGAATACATCGGGGCAGATGATAACAGGCATCGCCCGGTAATGATACACAGGGCGCCTTTCGGTTCTATGGAACGGTTTGTTGCAGTTCTCATTGAACATACGGCCGGAAAATTTCCGTTATGGCTTGCTCCTGAGCAGGCAGTTGTCCTGCCAATCAGTGAAAAGTATAATGAATTTGCTCAAAAAGTTTCAAATATTCTAAATAATTCCGATATTCGCACCGTCGTTGACGATCGTAATGAAAAGATTGGTAGAAAGATACGCGATAACGAATTAAAACGTATTCCATATATGCTCATCGTTGGGGAAAAAGAACAGGAATCAGAGACTGTTTCTGTGCGACGCCAGGGAGAAGGTGATATTGGAACAAAACAAATCGGTGAATTTGCCGGTTACATAGAACAGGAAGTAAAAGATCAATTATCCGGATTGTATAACTAATAAAGGAGGACAAAACTATAGCTATTAAAAGAAAAGGGCCCGGCCGCTCACCCTTCCAGAAAAGGGATACAGGACCACAACACAAAATTAACCGGAACATTACCTCACCGCAGGTACGGTTGGTAGGAGAAAATATAGAAGAACAGGGCGTTTACCCCCTGAGAGATGCATTGCGTATGGCAGATGAGCTGGAGTTGGATTTGGTGGAGATATCACCCAAAGCCGATCCCCCGGTTTGTAAAATCATCGATTATTCAAAGTTTCTTTATCAGCAGAAGAAGAAACAAAAGGAGATGAAAGCCAAAGCTGTGCAAGTGGTTGTTAAGGAAATCCGATTTGGGCCCCAAACCGATGAGCACGATTTTGAATTTAAGCTCAGACATGCCGAAAAGTTTTTGAAAGATGGGGCGAAAGTTAAAGCCTTTGTGTTTTTTAAAGGTCGCTCAATTTTATTTAAGGAGCAGGGAGAAATTCTCTTGCTCAGACTGGCCACTGAGCTTGAAGATGTGGGTACGGTTGAGCAGATGCCCAAACTGGAAGGCAAACGAATGATAATGATGATTTCACCTAAAAAGAAATAATAGAGTTCTTTGATAACATTTTAACAAGTAGGAATATGCCAAAGATGAAAACAAATTCCGGCGCCAAAAAACGTTTCAGGCTTACCGGAACAGGGAAAATTAAAAGGAAACATGCCTACAAAAGCCATATTTTGACAAAAAAAAGTACAAAACGTAAGCGTAATCTCACATACTGGACTACCATTGATAAGACCAATGAGAGCAACGTAAAGCTTTTGCTGAGTATGAAGTAAACTCCCTTTTATAAATTTAAAAAAGAGTAATTAACCAGGTTATTGTGCATTAAAGAATTTCTCTTTAATATGGAGAAATCGCCGGTAACCAAAAAATGTAATAAGTATGCCAAGAAGTGTAAATCATGCAGCATCACGTGCCCGGAGAAAGAAAATTTTAAAACGGACGAAAGGTTATTTCGGAGCACGTAAAAATGTTTGGACAGTCGCAAAGAATACCTGGGAAAAGGGGCAGCAGTATGCCTACCGCGACAGAAAAACCAAAAAACGCAATTTCCGTGCATTGTGGATACAGCGCATCAACGCTGCAGCCCGCCTCGAAGGGTTGTCGTATTCACAGTTTATGGGATTGCTGAAAAAAAATGCCATTGAAATCAACAGGAAAGTACTGGCCGATTTGGCTATGAATCAGCCTGAAGCATTCAAAGCAATTGTTGACAAAGTAAAATAGTGAGCTGTATTATTTTAGGTGAAAGATATTAAAGGACCCGGGTTTTTACCCGGGTTTTTTATTTCCTTTAAATTAGCTAATCTGCCGCATTATCCGAATCAGAAAATTACCTTTCCAATCTTTTTCTTATTAAGTGACGTACTATATGAAGTTGTGTGTAAATTATACTTATTTGTTCAGTTGTAAACACACATATGGGAAATTTGAAAATTATCCTATTTGATCTTTATTAGTTAAATGCATGTGTTTAAATTCTTTCTTTTTAATGAAATAAAACAACCTATTTACATGAAGAGGATTTTCTCTTTTGATGGAATATTTATTGCGCAAACGATTTTAAATCTACAACACAAATTATCATGAGTATTATGGAATACTTTGCGATTGAAAAGATTATTGCAGAAGAGGAACCACATCCTGAATCAGGTGATAACCCGGATGAAAGGGATAAAAGAAAGGAAAACATACCGGAGGAGGATGATAATGAGAACAGTAATCTGGAGTCGGGCGACAATCCGGATGAGAGAAGGAGAGGGCTTTAAACTGCAGTAAGTTCAAAAAAGCCTTGTAAAGATTAGCTTTCAATGTTATCTTTCATCAGCATTTCTATTGCTTCATTTAGAGAACCGGCAAGGATGACATTGCCTGTATTTACAAAATAGATTACATCCGCATTGGCGATGGTATTCAACCGGTGAGCAATAACCAGTTTTGTTGTTGATGCCGGAAGTTTCTGAAGAATTTCCTCCAGCAAATTCTCTGTCACTGTATCTATATTAGCTGTAGCTTCATCAAGAATAAGCAGGTCAGGTTTACGGATGACGGCCCGCATAAATGCTATAAGTTGTTTTTGACCTAAACTGATACCATCTCCGGTAACATTAATTTTTGTTTCCAGGCCATTCTCAAACCGATGTATCAGAGATTCAAGACCAGATTCCTGAAATATTGTGGATAATTCACTGTTCGATGCATGCTGGTATTCTTTATTCCCATGTAAGATATTTTCTCTGATTGTGCCGCTGAATAAAAAAGGGTCCTGCAAAATGAATCCTATTTTTTTTACACGTTCTTCTGCCGGATAGGAGCGAATATCTCGCCCATATAGAAGCACCTTTCCACTGACTGGATCGAACAGCCGTGCTGCAAGAGAGGCTGTGGTAGTTTTACCTCCACCTGTAGGGCCTACAAATGCATAAGTTTTTCCCTTTTCTAAATCGAAATTAATATGATGTAATACTTCCTTTCCGTCAGGATAGGAGAAGGAAACATTACGAAACGACAATAAAGCGGTTGAGGGTTCCTTTGCATCTTTCTTTAACCGGGGCAGGTTGCTTTCGAGTTCCAGCACTTTTCTCACTCTGTCCCATGCAGCCAGTGCAACCTGGAAACTAGCCCAAAGGGAAGCGAGCTGGCGCAAAGGGCTGTAAAAACTATTAACATAGGCAATAAAACTAATTAGCAAACCGATAGTAAATTGTCCCCTGGAAATGAACCAGATTCCTAAAGTGAGAACGATAACCAATCCAACGTTTGAAAAAAAAGTGTATACAGGTATAAATGAATTATTTGCAATTCCGGCTTTCACTGAAGCTGAATAGTTGTTACGGTTAATCAAATCAAACCGCTTTCTGAAATAATCACGGCGGTTAAATGCAACTATCACTCTGAAATTATTCAGGCTTTCCTGTACTTCGGAGCTAAGATTGCCTTCACTTTTTAAACTTTTGGCATTGCGTTTTTTTACCCATGGTGCTGCCAGCCTAGTGAAAATTAAGATCAGTAAAGCAGGGGAAAGTGTGGCAGCACCCAATGGCAAATGAATGGCAAGTAAAAATATCCCTGCACCAATCATCATCAGGATGGAACGGAGAAATTGCATCAACGACTGCGAAAAAAATTGGTTTATTTTTTCTGTGTCATTGTTGATTCTTGAAATCAGGTCACCAGTTTTGTTTTGATTGAAGAAGGCAAAAGGCAATTCCTGTAATTTTCTAAAAACAGAATTCCGCAAATTATATAACATTCTTTGACCAACTGAACCCATTAGCCTGGTTTGCAAATATCCTGCTCCAAAGGCTGTAATGTACATGGCAAAAAGGATACTGCTAAAGACCAGCACTCCTCTATACTGGCCGGTCTGGATATAATTATCAATTGTATATCCAATTATTATAGGGCCGGCAAGATTAAGAACTGCAGTTATTAACATGGATATAAAAGCAATTACCAGAACCTTCTTTTCTTTCACCATATGAGCTACCAGGCTCTTTAATGAATTAAAGCCAGGGCTCTTCTTCCCAATAATGTCTTCATTATCCAGATTATAATTCATAATGGCTTGTGCTTTTTTGTGAATCATATATCTGAACATATTCAGGGCAGCCAGAGCGTAAGGTTTTATGATTTCCTGCTGCTATAAGTTCTCCTTCCATTAGCAGAACTATCAAATCAAATTCTTTAACAGGTTTGATTTTCTGAGTTACTGATATAAGTGTAATATTGGGGTAATTTTTCCTCACATTCTGAAGAATTTTTAATTCTGTTTGCGGATCAACGCGGGAAGTAAAGTCATCGAGCAGAAGGATCTTTGGATCCAATGCAAGAGCACGGGCCAGCATGATTCGCTGTTTCTGTCCTCCCGATAAACTTGTTCCCCGTTCTGATACAATAGTGTCAAGCTTTTGTGGCAGGGATTTAATAAATTCTTTCAGGCCAGCTGTATCAATGGCTTTTTGTAATGAGGCATCGGTAACTGTTTTACTGAATGAAATGTTTTCCCTCAAACTCATATTAAACAGCACACTGTCCTGGAACACAAAACCTACCTGATTATAAAAATTATCTTTTTTGTAATTCTCAACATTTATTCCATCAAATTCTACAGTGCCTTCATCAGGCTTTATGAGTCCGGTGAGCAAATACAGCAATTGGGTTTTTCCGGCTGCTGTAGGTCCTATTATGGCTGTGCGTGAGCCGGCATTTATTTGAAGAGATATATTTTTTAATGCAGGTTTTTCCTCATACGTGACAGTGACATTTTTAAATTCAATGTTTCCCTGAAGAGGCTTGTTTATACTGCCAGTATTTTCTGTTTCAGGAGAATTTATCACATTTTCTATTCGTTCATAGGAAGCAGCAGCACGGGCAATTAAGTTACTCATGAATCCAATTACTATTATTGGAAATATGAGTAGTGCAACATAGCTGTTGAAAGCTGCAAAATCACCGAGTGACAAATTTCCTGAAATTACCAGATGTCCACCCAGAGCAAGAATTGTTAATATTGCCATATTAGCAACAAAAGTGATAAGGGGAATTAATGTGGCAAATAAGGTTACAATTGAAATTCCCAGATCCCGGGCTTCTGTGCTGGCAACTAAAAACTTTCTGTATTCAGTTTGTTGGGAATTGAGCACTCTGATAATGGCCGAACCCAAAATACTTTCGTTAATTACCTGATTAAGCCAATCAACTACCTCCCTGCTTTTTCTGAAAAATACTTTAACTCTCTGGAGAATGATATGAAATGCGAAACCAATAAGAGGGATCATTAGAATTACGGGCACCGCCAGTTTCCAGTTAATGATTATGAGCAGTATGCTGGTACCTATAATGATAAATGTTGATGACACGATGGAAGTTACTGCTTGTGATACAAATAACTTAACTGAGTCCATGTCGGAAGTAAGGTTGGTGAGCAGTTTCGAAGGATTGGTTTTTTGGATAAAAGAATAACTTTGTCGTGATATTTTATCAGAAAGTTTTTTTCTCAAATCATACCCCACCCGTTCCGAGGCGTAAGTCTGAACCACCAATTGCAGAAAGGAAAAAATAAAAATGGTAATGGTAACCAGCATAAATTCTCCAAGAATTTTCTTAAATTCATAATCTCCCCCAATATATGTATCAATTCCACGGGAAATTATTCTTGGAATTAAAAGGTTCGCTGAATTTCCTAAAAGGGCAAAAAGAATAAGCAATATAACCACCAGCTTAAATGGCTTTAGTAACTCAAGCATCTTGAAGTTTAAATTCTTTTGACGGTATTTTTCTTTTTTGCTATTATTCATTTTGCCTGCGAATCATTTTCATAGCAAAGTAAGCCAAAATCATGATGTAACTCAATAAAACAGATTATTCTGTCTGTTATTATTTCAAGGAATACATAAAATTTCAAATTTCGCTTGAATGCATAAAATAACAGAGCCTTGTTTATGCAGATTAAAATTAGTACTGCTTACATAGTTAATCTTCGGATTGCATGTTAAACCTACATAAGCAACAGTTCCCTACTTAGTTTTCGTTCATTCAAAGCAGGAACATATAGCTATTATCTCCTATATTAAAATTGCAGTAACCTTTCTCCGGCAGGTTCATAAATTCTCTAAATACCTTTAAACATTCCGCCATCAACCACCAGGCTTGCTCCTGTAATATAGGAAGCTGCATCCGAAAGAAGAAATGCCCCGGCTTTACCAAATTCTTCAATTGTTCCATATCTTCCCAGGGGAATGGCCGTTTCATGTTGTTGCCTGACCTTCTCAACGGGTATACCTTGTTTTTCCGAAAGATTTTTATCGAGTTGTTTTACACGGTCGGTGTCAAAACGTCCGGGAATTAAATTATTAACTCTGATATTTTCACAAGCAAGCTCGTTTGCAATACTTTTTACCAGGCTGGCAACACCCGAACGAAAGACGTTGGATAACAGCAATCCATTAATAGGCTCCTTCACCGAAATAGATGTGATGGTCAATATAGAACCTCCGCCAGCTGCATGTAAATGCGGCTGCACTTCCCGAATCAGCCTGACAGCACTCATCAAAGTCAGATTAAAGGCAGACAGCCATTCGTCATCGGAGAAGTCGTTGAAATTGCCCGGAGGAGGCCCACCTGCGTTCACCACCAGTCCGTCAATACGTTCGAAAGCTCGAACTGCGTCTTCAATCCATGGCTTTATAGAACTTGCATCGGCCGCATCAAATACCGAGGCATGTACCATCGCATTTGTCTCTTCCCTTAATTTTTGAGCTGCTGTCTCAACATTTTCAAGGGTGCGGCTTGCTATGCAAACAGCAGCTCCGTTCAGGGCCAGTTCACGTGCTATGCCAAACCCCAGTCCCTTGCTGGAAGCTGCTACCATAAATGTTTTTCCCTCTATATTTAAATCCATACCAATATTATTTCAAGAAATAAATGACAATTTCCAATACTCATTGTTCAGGGTTACATTAAAAACTATTATTTGAATATAAATTTCATCAATAAAACAGGTGATTTTCTTTGGAATTCAGCTGAGATTGCATGGGAAATGATAAAAAGACAAAACATTCGTTATAACCGCAGATCAATTCTGTTATCATCTGTAACAGACCTCATCCGGGGCTGAAAAGAAGAAGTTGTGGAATCAAACCTCTCGTAGTTTCCATTTCCCCTTTCTGAATAGCAACCAGGCAATAATCGCCAGTAAACTTTCGGCTGAAACAATGGCAATGCTTGCTCCCATGAGTCCCATTTCAAAAGTTATAGCCAGAAGGTATGCCAGAGGAATTTCTACAAGCCAGAAGCAGACCAAATTAATTTTTGTGGGGGTAAATGTATCGCCGCTGCCATTGAATCCCTGTATAAGCACCATTCCCAATGCATAAAAAACAAAACCATAGCTGATTGTACGTAAAGCCATTGCTCCGAAATCGACAACAGCTTCATCGGCAATGAAAAGTCGTATAAAAACTGCAGGAAACAAGGCCAAAAATAATCCAATTGTACCCATAAATATCATATTTGCATAGCCTGTAATCCATACTGAACGTTCTGCCCGTTGTGGATGTTTGGCACCCAGATTCTGACCAACCAATGTGGAAGCTGCATTGCTGAGCCCCCAGGCTGGCAGAAGTGAGAACAAGATGATACGTATGGCAATGGTATATCCTGCCAAGGCTTCAGGTCCACTGAAGGAAATGATTCGTACCAGAAATATCCAGCTTGAGGTGGCTACCAGGTTTTGCAATATCCCCCCGCCTGAGATTTGAACAAGTTCAAGCATTACCTTTGTTTTTACCTGAATACTTTTCCAAACTAATTTAATGCGGTAATTGCCTTTGAAGAGTAGATAGAACTGATATACTACTGCTATTCCTCTGCCAATGGTTGTTGCAATGGCTGCACCGGCAAGACCGAGCTCAGGGAAAGGCCCGTAGCCGAAAATAAGTAATGGGTCAAGTATCAGGTTTAAAATGTTGGCAAACCACACCACCCGCATTGATATGGCAGCATCACCTGAACTCCGGAATACTGCATTGATAATAAACAACAACATTACTACTGCATTGCCTCCAAAGATGATGGCGGGATACAATGCCCCCTCTTCAGCCATACTTTCGGTGGCACCCATTAGTATGAGGAATTCTTTGGCAAACAGAATGCCCGGCAGGGCAATCAGCAATGAAATAAAAATACCGGCAAGAATAGCCTGAAAAGCAACAATACCTGCATCCTGTCTCCGCTTTTCTCCTATCCGACGGGCAACCAGCGCTGTAGTGGCAACACTTAGTCCCGATGCTATGGCATATATAATGGTCATTACTGATTCAGTTATTCCCACAATAGCCACAGCTTCTGACCCTAACCTGGAAACGAAGAATATATCTACAACTGCAAATACCGACTCCATGAGCATCTCAAGAACCATTGGAACCGCCAGTATCAGGATGGCATGACCAAGGGGTGCCTGCGTAAAATCACGTTCAGTGCCACTTATCGATTCCTTAATATCTTTCCAAATAGATTTAAATTTGCCGGTATCGATCTTAACGAAGCCCTTATTTTCCTTTTTGAATTCCGACATAATGGCTTTTATGAGTTTGTTGCTTATAAGAGCCTTATTGGCTGGGTAGTGTGCTGTTCACAATATGTTGCGAATATCTGAATAGGACACTGGCAGGCAACTTCGGCAAATATATGGAAATATTTATTTGAAATAAGGAAGAGATTTATAGTAACCTTTTATTTTTACTGCCAGATGAACCCTGCTTTCTATATTTATGTTACTGTTCTAAATTGAACTTGTACAAGGAATGAGATGGATTTTATTTGCTTTACCGGCTTTATTGTTTATTGTATCTTGCGATTCTTCTGACAAATCACCTGAATATATTACCTACAGAACCCTTCCTGAGGGAGTCGGCCTGGAATTTGAGAAGGAAGCTTTCATGAATAATAATTATACCGGCGCTGTGCAGGGCCTTTATCCGGGGCTGGATAGCCTGGCAGAGCTCAGACTTAAGTTTTTTGATGATGAGGAGCAGTTTGATATGGATAAATTCCTTTTCTTTTGGGATAGCTTTAGAAAAGAGGTGCGAAACAGGGAAATAACCCATGAGGAGGCTGTTTCCTGGTTTGACCTGACTGGGTTCTTGTTTCAGATTACTGGTGATGCTATGGTCGCTGAAGAACTGGAACTGACCGTTTGGGAGTATTTTATTACTGTTTCAGATGCAATACCCGATTCGCTTATCTTACCCTATGTTTTTACCAGGAATACTGATTTTATTCATTTGAACCTTTATTGGCCGGTTACTATTCAATTTCAGCATTCACTTGGAGGCAATGTCACCGTTACACAGGAAACCGATTTTCCTGAGTCAGACCTTATCCGTATTGTATTCGGTATGGAAACCAAGCAATATATTGAAATTTATGTGCGGATTCCATCCTGGGCAGAGGATGCTACAGTTACGGTTAAAGGAGTTAAATACCTGGCTTCTCCGGGAAGTTACAGTCAAATAGCCAAAAAATGGAAAGAAGGTGATGTGGTGGAAGTGAGAATCCCACTTGAAAACCTTCCTCCTTATATGAAACCCGGTGGTTAAACAACTTCTCGATCCGAGGTTGAAAAACTTATAAATCATTGTAAATACTTATGAATTTCTATTTTTATAATTTTGTATTGGGGATTTCTCAGTTCTGTTCCATAATATTTGAAACTATGAAAAAAACATTTCTTTATTTTTTGATTGCTGTAATTGTCGCTTGTACTCCCAAAAAAGAATTGGAAATTGAAATGCCCTACACTAAAACTGATTTTGAAACAGTGATTGACGGGAAACAAACTCGTATTTTTACAATGAAAAATGCCAGCGGTATGGTTGTTACCCTGACCAATTACGGTGCAAAAATCATATCGGTTTACGTTCCCGATAGGGAAGGTAATTTTGCTGATGTAGTGCTGGGATTTAATTCAATTAGTGAGTATCAGAAATATGGTGCAAGTCATGGTGCTGTTGTTGGACCGTTTGCAAACCGCATAGCCAATGCTCAGTTTACCATTGATGGGAATACCTATAATTTACCGGTTAATAATGGGCAGGCTGCCCTTCATTCCGGACCTGACAGCTGGTACCGGAAAGTTTGGGATTACGAGCAAAAAGGAAATGCAACTGCATTCACTATTGAAAGCGATGATGGTGAATTTGGCTTTCCCGGAAATAAAAAAGCTAAGGTAACCTACACCCTAACCGATGAAAATGAGCTGAAAATCGATTACCAGGTAACCACCGATAAACCTACCCATATTAATCTTACCAATCACAGTTATTTTAATCTGAGAGGTGAAGGAAACGGAGATATCCTGGACCATATTTTAGTGATTAATGCCAATGAATCAACTCCTGTAAAAGATGAAAGCATGATTCCAACCGGGGAAATAGTTGACATTCGGGGTACAGCACTTGATTTTTCCAGTCCAAAGGCTATTGGTGAACAGATTGGTGCCGACCACCCTCAATTAAGATATGGCTCGGGTTACGATATAAATTATGTAATTGATAAAGAAGCCGGTGAACTGGCTTTTGCTGCCAGTGCTTATGAGCCTGAAAGTGGCCGATATATGGAAGTATTTACTACTGAACCCGGTATCCAGCTTTATACCGCTAACCATTTTGAAGGCAAAGAAATTGGAAACAGCGGAATACCGTATACACATAGGACCGGATTTTGCCTTGAAACACAACATTTCCCTGACAGCCCCAATCAGCCCCGGTTCCCATCAACTTTACTGAATCCTGAAGGTCTTTATCAATCAACTACTATTTATGCATTTTCAACACGATGATGTTTCTGATTAATGAATCTTAAGTTAAGAGGTTTTTTGTTATAACTTTGCGATAATTAACTTTAACCTGACTAATGGGCGCTGAAAAATATGGGAAAAGTTGGTTTAAGGCTGTATTTGATCAGAATTATCAATATGTCCTGAATTACCTGTTTTATCTTTCAGGAGATAGTTCACTGTCGGAGGATTTAACACAGGATGTATTTATGCAGCTATGGGATAAACGTTTTCAGATAAAAGAGGATACCTTGCGCCCTTATTTGTTTACCATTGCCAGAAACTGCTTTTTAAAAAATATCCGCAGACAAAAATACGACCTGAAATTTCGTTCGGTGTTTTTTGAAAACATTGAAAAAGTATCCCCTGAATATATCCTTGAGATGAAGGAATTCGATCAGAAACTGCAGGAATCCCTGGCAGCGCTTCCTGAAAAGTGCCGGGTTATTTTCTTAATGAGCCGAATCGATGACCTCAGTTACCGCGAGATTGCTGAAACTCTTGGAGTGAGTATTAAAGCAGTTGAAAAACAAATGAGTAAGGCGTTATCTTTATTGAGGGAAAAACTGGGAAGTAAATTCTAATAATGGAAACCGGACTAAAAAAACCATCTGGAAAACCCGCAGAAAAGATGTACCTGCCATTAACAGGACTTATTTTTTTTATGCTGTTTTTCAATCAGGGTTACTCCCAGGAGCTTATTTCTGTTTCATCTTTAGACAGGCCATTACCGGATGTGCTGGAATCTATTACAGCTAACTATGGAACCCGGTTTGCATATGATTCGGATTCTTTTCAGGATATTAAAATAAATGTCACCTTTGAAAAAGTACCACTGGAAAACTTTCTTGACCATCTGAAGGAAAATCATCAAATCGTTTCCAAACAAATTGATGGCACCTGGTTGCTGATTTTACAGAAGTCATCTGTAAAGGAAACTGAAGTGCCTGCGAGTCCTAAATTCATTGCGTTCAGAGGTTACGTGCGCGACGGGGATAGCGGTGGAAACCTGATGTATTGTAACCTGGCAACCGAGGGTAATAAGGGAGGAATGACCAATGAAATCGGATACTTTAATTTTCTTGTTCCTGAAAACGATTCAGTCAGGGTATACGTTAGCCATCTGGGATACCAGCAGCTGGATACAATAGTATCAGTTAAAGAACAGGTGACTTTTGTTATGAAACCCTCGGTTATTATGATGGATGTAGTTAAGGTCGTGCATCGTGAAAGCCAGGTATTGAAGGCATCACCAAAACCTGAAAAAATTGAATTTAATCCCCTGAAAGCATCAGCCGTTCCCCGTATTGCAAACGACGATTTAGGCAATTCTCTCTTATTGATTCCCGGAGTGGAATTCTTCCAGGGAGGAACATCAGGTATTTCAATCAGGGGTGGTGAACCAACCGACAACCTGGTGCTTTTTGATGGAATCCCGGTGCTAGAAACCAGTCATTTACTGGGGAATACAAGTGTGCTGAATGCGCGTTTTGTTCAACAGGCATTCGTTTCACGTGGTGGTTTTGATGCAAAATATGGTGGCCGGATTTCGGGCCTGATTGAACTTGTTGGAAAAACGGGAAAGAAAAACAAACCTTACCTCGATCTGTCGGCAAATATGTTGAATACCAACATTGTTGGAAACGTGCCGGTAACCGATAAGTTCTCGATAACTGCCGCATGGCGGCGATCTTTTGTCGACAGCTGGCAAAATTACCTTTATTTCAGATTAATTGATGATGTGGTTTCGTCTGACGAAAATCCGGTTACTTCAACAATTATCCCAATGATTAAATTTCAGGATGTGAATGCAAAAATAAGTTTTCATCCGGTAGAAAACTTTGAAATGAACATAAATCTGCTCTATGGCAATGACTATCAGAAAAGAGATTTTGAATTGTTACAAACGCAAGATTTTTATAGGAATGAAATTAAACAAAGTGAATCTTTGGGATTAAGTCTTAATATGAACTGGCAGGCTAATCCCCGTTGGTTTCATTCCTTTTCAGCCGGATTCTCTACCCTGGAAAAAAGAGGAATAGATGAGACAGGTGAATTGCAAACTCTTACCGATACTATTGGAAGTCCCGGTAAAGGGCAGGGGAAAGGGAAAGGACTGGCTAAAACCCGTGAAAAAACTTACAGCCGTGAAACTCATGATATTGATAATGGCTTTAATAAAATTGAAGAGTTTCGCGTCTCATGGAAATCGCAGTATAAATCTGGAATATTCACCAGTGAGGCAGGTACGGAATTAACCTTCAACCGCTATGTTTATAATTTTTATGCAAGCCGGCTGTACGATGATCTGCAAATTGATTCCATATCCAGCAGCAGTGAGATAATCCTTCTTAACGGATTTGTTCAGCAGAATATTGATCTGACACAAAAATTTTCGTTCAGGTGGGGAGTCCGTACCAATTTAGATGTAGTGCAGAATAGGATATTTTGGCAGCCGCGCAGCGGGATTGAATTTGTTCCCGCAAAAAATTTTAAAATGTATTTTTTAACAGGCGTTTATTATCAGTTCCTTTCCGGAATCAGAAGGTTCGACAGTGAAGGCCATTTCAGTCGAATATGGTTCCTGCCCGGAAATGATGGGGTAGGGGTAGTTACCGGCAGGCATTACATTTTAGGAGCCAGATTAGATAAAAGCGGATGGTATATCGATTTGGAAGCATATCTAAAAGATATTAATGGCAAAGTAAATTTATTTGCGGAAACAAACCAGCAGGGAACCAGTCAAAATATAGTTTATACCCTCAAAGAAGGTAATGAACGGAAAAAAGGGATCGACTTTTTTGTGCAAAAGAAGTATTCCATTTTTAACCATATGGCAGCATATTCACTTTCGCTTTCAGAAGAGCAGATGGACGGGCTTTTTGACAACGAATGGTTTCCCGGATACAATGATCGGATGCATCGCATAAAGCTGACGGAAATGATGAACTGGAAAACCTGGACGGTTACAGGAAGCTGGCAATGGGCAAGCGGATTACCTGTTTACAGCTATATTCCCAATCAGGACACGGAAGGATTTGTTCGCTCAGACAGTTTTTCCCAGTTGAATTTTGCTGTTGTAAAATCTTTTGTAAATAATCATTTTTCTTTAAATGCAGGAGTTTCCCTGCTGAATGTTTTGAACCGTTCAAACATCGTGGAGGTTAATTACCTGCGTTTTTCTTCCGATACGGGCTCTATGACCCTCAGGTCTGATATTTCTGCACTTGGAGTAACCCCGGTATTTTTTATGAATGTTAAATTCTGAAAAATTAACTTTTCCTGAAGTTTAGGGTAGGGTAATTCCTAACATATGGATAATATAGGGTATATGAGGAGATTCAATTCTGATAGTTGGTATTTTAATGAAAGATTATAATAATAAGGAGCATAGAATTTCGGAAGAAGCTGAACAATTACTGAAATCATACCGGGTGGAAAGTCCTTCAGGTAAGGAGGAAGTATTTAATAAGCTCCTGGAAAGGATTGAAAAGAAGGAGCAAAAGCCTGTTCGGAAAATTTCCTGGTATATTACAGCTGCTGCTTCTGTGGCTGCTTCCATCGCTATTCTTGTTTCTTTCTGGGTTTTTACTGCTACGGAAAACATTCAGGGTGGAAAGGAAGAAGCTTATACCGTTCGTTTACCCGATGATTCAAGAATTGTTTTACACGACGGAAGCGTTCTTTCCTACAAAAAATACTTTTGGAATAAAATTGTGAAACTCGATGGGGAGGCCTATTTCGAGGTGGAAAAAGGCGAAGGATTTCAGGTTATCACAAAGCAGGGTAAAGTAGAAGTGCTCGGTACCCGGTTTCTGGTGAAATCTGAAGAAAACCTTTTTACAGTGCAGTGTTACGAGGGCAAGGTTAAAACCAATTACAATAAAGATTCCTGGATACTTGAACCGGGAACACGGTTTAAAGGTGAGGGGGCGGTAACTGAAAAAGAAACTGTTGATAATCAAAACGGATATCCTGGATTTGCTAAATTCTCGGGGAAATATCACAATGCACCTTTATCAGAACTGGTAAGTGAAATTGAAAATTTCTTTGAAGTTGATATTCTGATAAAGACACAATCCGGTAAAAACTTTTCAGGAAGCATTCAAACTGGAAGCCTTGAAAACGTGCTACAGATTGTTTGTGAACCACTTCAGCTTGATTATATTTTTGAGGATAAACACAAAATTATTATTTATTGATTAAACTATTTAATTATGAACAAATTAATGAAGACTACAGCCTGGGCAACAGTTATTTTCCTGACCGGGTTTCTGATGAGTTGCAACAACCAGTCTGAAAATGAATTGGGTATGGAAAACCAGGGGAAAGGAAGGGTAATTTTTAAAATTACAGATGCACCTTTCCCGGTTGATCTGGTAGAAGAAGCCAATATAACAATCGACTGGATTAAGCTTCTGAAATATCCTGAAGGGGAAGTGGAGGAAGAAGAAACAGCTGAAGGTGAATCAATTCTGATAGAGCTTGAAGAACCGGCCACCTTTAACCTGCTAGAGCTTAGAAACGGTTTGACGGCTGAATTGGCGGAAGTGGAAGTTCCTGCCGGATCGTATGCTGAAATCAGATTGCATGTTACCGATGCAGACATACTTTTAAAAGATGGAATGGATTTCAAACTGAAAGTCCCGGGTGGTGATGCAAGCGGTCTGAAACTTAAACTGGAACCGGCACTTGAGGTGGCAGATGGCGGGCAGGCAGAAGTTCTTCTTGATTTTGATTTAAGCCGTTCGTTTGTTATGCAGGGCAATCCTAATAATATCATTGGCTTTATTTTTAAACCCGTGGTAAGAGCCGTTGCCAATGTAGAAACCAACACCGGTGAAATTTCAGGTGTGGTTGCCGATATTGATGGAAATCCGGTTGCTAATGCCAGTCTTACACTTTTAGATGGTGAAGAAATTATAGCCTCAGCCCTTACTTCTGAAGATGAAGGTTTCTATTCCATGATTGGCATCCTGCCTGGTGATTATACCCTGGTTCTGGAGGTTGATGAATACAATGAAGAAGTTGAAGTTACGGTTGAAGCCGGCATAACTACTGTACAAAATTTTCTTACCGGTGAAGTGACAGAAATCTTTGAGTCAGATGACACAGATTCCGATGATGAATAGATTATAAAAGATAAAAGATTTGTTTCGCGTTGGTCTTGGTTTAAAAAAAAAGAGGCACCTGATTGGTGCCTCTTTTGCATTTCTAGCGGATCATTAATTTTTTCAGGAAATATTTATCATCAATTTTTAAATTAATCAGGTACAATCCTGATACCTTATCTGATACATCGATGATTATGTTTTCACCCGGTTGGTATATTTTATGCATAACCAATCGCCCGTTTACATCGGTCATCTTTAATTCTACGCTGTATGAACCGGCAGGTTTGAAACTGATATTTACTTTGTTGTGTGCAGGATTTGGATAAACCTGGACATCAAGGCTGGATGAATAAACAGTTTCAGTGTTAACCGCATCTTTCTCAATACAAACATTAAATTTATGAACTGCAGATGCTCCGGAAGCATCGGAGGCACGAAGTATTATCCTGATACAACCTGAATCTCCGGCAACCGGCATAAAAGATAGCGTGTCGTGTGTGAGTTTAGCCCAGGACAAAATATCGCCTTCATCTTCAGTAAGAACTTCACATTCCAGTTCATCCCCATCTGCATCCATGAAAATCTCATTCCAAACCAGGGGAAGCTTCAGTGTTTGTGTAGCAACAAGCCATTGGTCGGCAATGGGTTTTGCAACAACTGGTGCTGAATTGAGAGATGTCACTATCACATTAAATGAAATCGTTGATGTATTTCCTGCGAAATCGGAAACTTGCCAGGTTTCGGTAGTTGTTCCAATTGGAAACAATCCATAAGGGCCAATTCCGTCTGTCAGTTCAATATGAACCCCACAGTTGTCATCAGCTTCAATTTCAGGATAATCAATCCGGGTTTCAGTTATCCCGCCTGCAACTTCAATTTGAATGTCCGGCACAGGATTAGCTATTGGTGCGATGGTATCAACAACAGTAACTGTAGAAACACACGATGACCAGTTATTATGAATGTCTTTTGCATATAGTGTTACGGTATTTTCTCCGGTATTGGAACAGTCGAAATTATAGTTGTCAAGCCAGATCTCTTTAATTCCGCAAGCATCTGTAGTTCCGGCATCCAAATCTGCAGCTGACAGCAAGGCATTTCCATTTTTATCCAGGTAAATGGTTGTGTCTCTGCACAACTCTTTAGGTGCATATGGATCAATTACCCAAATAGTTGTTTCGCTTGTTGATGAGTTTCCTGATGCATCAGTAACTGTAATTGTAACCGGTACATGAGTTGCTGCATGCTCACATGTAAACAAAGTTTGTGAGATCTCAATTTTCAGCTGGTTGTATGGTGTGCAGTTATCAGTTGTTCCTCCCTCTTCTTCACCGGCTTTGGTAATGGCCTCAATATTGTTTCGGTTCAGCTTGTAAATGCCGTCTTTACTAAGGTAAACCGTGAGCGGACGGAAGTCAATAACCGGTGCTTCGTTATCAATCACTGTTACTATTGCTGTAGCTGTGTTGCTGTTGCCATTATTATCAGTTACTGTCAGAACAACTTCGTTATCACCTAAATCTTCACATGAAAAACTTGTTTTTGATAAACTAAGTGATTCAATTCCACATGCGTCTGATGAGTTGTCGTCGATATCAGCAGGAACAATTGACGCTGTGCCATTTTCATCGAGCAGCACCGTAATATCACGGGTGCTTACTTCAGGAAGAATTCTGTCTTCTACAAAAACGGTAGCTTTTGCTGTAGCTGTATTTCCATTTACATCTGTTACAGTAAGAGCAACTTCGTTTATGCCTGCATCCTCGCAGTTAAAAATTGTTTTAGACAGGCTCATGGATTCAATTCCGCATGCATCTGTTGATCCATTATCTACATCAGAAACATTTATTGAAGCAGTACCATTCTCATCAAGCAGCACCGTTACATCGCGGGTTATCACTTCAGGTAATATATTATCTTCAACAACGATGTCTGCATCAGCTGTAGATTCATTTCCATTAATATCGGTTATTGTAAATACCACAGTATTCAAACCTATATCACTGCAGCTAAATTCAGTTTGTGAGATTTGCATAGATGCAATTTCACAGTTGTCAAAGGAATTGTCATTTACCATTTCTGCGGTAGCACTGGCTATACCTTCAGCATTGAGCTGCAATGTTAGAGGCTTTGTAATTGCAACAGGTGGTGCATTATCCTGTACTACAATTCTGAATTCTGCAATGGCTGTATTGCCCGCCACATCCATCACTTTATAGGAATTAACGGTTGTTCCAACCGGGAATTCATTTGCCAGCTTTATTCCACTGATCTGCTGAACCGGGTGGTTGGGTGTAATATCCGGAGCATCAACCAGTACCTGAAGGTTTCCCATTTTTGAGCCATAATGACCTGCCCAAAATTCAACATCTTTTCCTCCATGTTCAACAAATACATACCTGACTCCTTCTCCATAGCCGGAGAAAGAATGGGTAACCGTTTGTATGTTGTTGGAACATATAAGATCTCCTGAGCTAAAATCGTCAATTTTATTCCCCCCGGCATCTCTCAATTCAATGTTAATGAAATAGATGTCCTGATAATTTTTAGGTGCTATTCCTACATAATCTTCTGAAACCGTGATTACGGGGGCAGCATCCAGGGTAGCAGCATCGTATCCATGAGCCAGCAGATCAATTACCTGGTGTTTTACGGCTGTAGAATACGAAGTTATGAACCAGCCATTCGTAGCTTTCCATCCATTGCCTCCATTCATGGTTACATTCCAGCCTTCAAGTCCGCCACGGGCATTTCCGTTAAAAGCAAGATTCCCATTTGTGACACAATTATCAGCAGTATAAAATCGTAAGTCTGCAATAGCACCACATGCAGCGGGATCGGTTTCATACTGGTAAATTTCATTTGCAATAATTTCCGGATCAATGGCATCGATAACTGTCACTACAGCTGTAGCCTCCGCTGTATTTCCTGCTGCATCTCTTGCTGTCAGGGTAACAGTAATATTCCCAAGGTCACCACAATCAAACGTGCTTCTGTCCAGGTTTAATTCTGTAATTTCGATGTTATCTGCTGATCCGTTATCGATATCATCTGTTGAAATACCAGCACTTCCTGAAGCATCTAAATGAATCTCAACATTACGGGTTATTACCTCCGGAGCAATATTGTCAATAACATTTATTGTAACTGTACCTTGAACCGATGCAATCCCATCGGTTACAGTGTAATTAAAAGTAAATGTTCCTGCCTGGTCTGTTGGAGCCAGATATTCAAACTCCCCGGTTTCCAAATCAAACGATGTAAACTGGCCATAAGGGAGTGAAGGTTGTTCGGTAATATATAAATCATCACCGTCGGCATCACTGTCATTTGAAAGTAAATTGCCTGTTAATGATTCTCCGGTGTTAACAGTAAACGGTCCGTCATCCTGTACTACAGGTGGATTATTTGGCAGAGTGGTAAAGGATTCTTGCTCACCGTATGCAGTTCCAACTGAATTGGTCGAATAGGCTTTTACGTAATAGGTAGTATTTGGTAGCAATCCATTTATAGAACTGGAAAAAGAGCCGGTACCGGAATCGTCCAGCGTGAAGCTGTTGTTTAAGTCAGGATTGGGAGTAGTACTCCAGCAGATTCCCCTGGCTGTTACTGTCTGGCCTCCATCATCGGTAATAACACCACCGGTTACTGCGCTGACTTTTGTAATATCTGAAACAGAAGTTGTAGTTACACTGGGTACAGTATAAGCCCGGGTTGAAAACTGAACTTTGAGAATATCGGAAAATAATGGCACATCATTTTCAGATACAAAATACAGATCGTAATCTGTTCCTGCTGATAATCCGGTTAGATTAAATGTTCGCTCAATATTTGCAGACATGGTCCCTGATCCGTTTGCCACGACCGTTACTGAGCTGTAATCCTGGCCGGCTTTAACCTGTTGTGCATCCGGAGTTGCCGCATCACGTTCCACAACCATCCAATAGCCTGTTGCATCGGAAGTTGCTTTTGCTTTAAAGTCTGCAGATGTATACGTTATATTGCTTACAGCCCCACTTACCCGGGCCACCTCATTGATAATATCATCTATATCGGCTAGTGTGCCGGCTGCATAATACCAGGTAAAATCATCGCTTTCACCCGGCGCCAGGTCATCCATTCTGACAAAAAAACCGTAAGAACCGTCAGTGGTTTCATCAATTGCCGATGTTTGAGGGTTTTGATTGATGACATTCCCCCATGAACAGCACCTTTGTATAATAGTATTTCCCCTGTCGGAAACAGTGTAAAATAGAACGGCCTCATCACCCGATGAAATTTTTATTGCTGCTGCCCGCTCTGCAGGATTGTTTATCTGAACAAATTCACCATCAATTATATTCCCTTTTTGTTCCCTGGGTCCATCAGTCATCCCTACCCAGTCATCGCGGGTACCTATCCAGGTGCGTACATTGATTGCAGTAACCTGGCTTAAATTGGTGAGACGAACAGTAACTTCAATGTATGCCTTATCTTCCGGTAGTTTGTATATGTTCTCAACTAAAAATGTTTTTCCATCGAGATTTATTGTTCCTGAAGATATGATGGTTCCATAACCACGATTCAGGCCCTCTTCAATAAAGTTGTTCTTATTAATGCTTTGATTTACAAGGGTTGGATTTGGTAATATTATTCCATTTAAATTCCACTCCTGTGTGCCGTCTCCTCCAGTGGCAAAAGCATTATCAAGCGCATAATTTGAATAAGTTAATTTTCTCCACAGGTTATTGTCGGAATTAAAATAAAATGGCTGATTCAGGTTGCCAGTTGGATTTAGGGAATTTTCAATACCATTTCCAAATCGAAGCAAATCATTGTTGAGAATGGTATTCTGGCTGTATGTTTTTGCTGCAAAACCTATGAGGCTTATTACAAACAGAAACGGCAGGAAGGGTTTTATCGCTGTTTTTTTCATTGTTTTTCTTCTTTTATTTCAGATGTAACTACCTCCCAGTTTTGGGCTTCTTTTTTAAATTTCAGTTCAAAGGCTACATAATGATTTACATCGCCTGAAAAATTGAGCACATATTGTCCAATAATACTTGCGAAGTCATTGTCTGCCTGGAATTCTCTGAATAAGAAGAATTCACGAATGCCCGAATTTAAAATCGATGATTTTTCGGCAAATAGCAATTCCCGGTTGTTATCCAGTTCCAGCTTTTCAAACGGAAAAGAAATGCCATGCTGCATAACATAAATCGTATCGTGCAGGCATAAATTTTGTAACTCTGGATGATGTATGGATTTTAACAGCAATGCCTGCTGATCGGCTGGTGATTGACACCAGCCGGAAAATCCATAAAAAACAAGAAAAAAATTAAGTAAAAGGTACTTCATAATTTGATTTTTAGAATGATTTATTAATAATGAAAATTATTAACTGGTGGGAAAATTTGTAATTGGGAGATTTTTTTGGTCAGATAAAAAACAATCGTTCATATTTAAGTTTTTGGTTTCTTTATGATAGAGATTTGTTTGCAAAAAATTGTCCGCAAAAATAGACTTTCTGAACAAGAACAGTCTTGAATGAATGGAATGTTAATGTTAAATTCATGAAGCATTTGACTGAATCGTTTTAAATTCTTATTTTATCTCCCTTTTTCATGAATTTAAGTCAAGTGATAGACCATACCATGTCCAGTATAAATTCGCAATTCATTCGATAAATCGCGAATTTGATATGGATTCGGTATGGTTATTCTCTGCAGAATGCTTCCCAGGATCACTTTACAGTTTCAGTGGTTAATTCCTGTATGAAAATTATTTCACACTTAAGGCATTCCCAATGATATTAAACGAATAATGCATTTTCTATCAACCTGGTTCGGACAATCACCCTAATTGCCGGAAAGAATCATGTTGGAGGGGAAATTTATTAGTTGAGAAAAATAACTGCTCATAAATGAATATCGCTTTAATTCACTTTTATTCTTGTAGAAAACCAAATTTTTATACTTTCGTCGGGGAATTGATTATCCTTTTGGAACAACACCAAAACAGGTATATGCAAAAGAAGGTTGTAGTAATTACAGGGGCATCGTCAGGCATTGGAAAGGCATTGGCGGAGAAGTATGCCAATGAAGGTTGGGACCTTGTATTAGCTGCCCGCAGAGAGGATCGTTTGAAAGAACTGAAAGAAAAATTGATCCAGACGCAGGTGCTTACCATAAAAACGGATGTCACCCTTGAGCACGACTGCCGGGAATTAATTGAACAGGCCGTAAAAAAATTTGGACGCATTGATGTATTGATAAACAATGCAGGTATTTCAATGCGGGCACTGTTTCACAATACCGACCTTGCTGTGCTTCGCCAGGTGATGGATGTTAATTACTGGGGCACCGTTTATTGCACTAAATTTGCACTACCGCACCTGCTTGAAACCAAAGGTTCACTGGCGGGTGTTATCTCAATTGGTGGTTATATTGGTCTGCCCGGCCGTAGCGGGTATTCTGCTTCCAAATTTGCCGTAAGGGGCTTTCTGCAGACTATTCGTACTGAAAACCTGAAAAATGGATTGCATGTGCTTATTGCTGCACCGGGTTTTACTGCTTCCGAAATAAGAAAAAATGCTCTGGTTGCAAATGGATTGCATCAGGGTGATACTCCCCGGAACGAAGAGAAGATGATGTCAGCAGAAAAATGCGCAGCTCACATTTATAAAGCAATAGAAAAACGAAAGCGTGAGCTGGTATTAACTTTCCTGGAAGGGAAATTAACTGTGTTTCTTGCTAAATTCTTTCCTTCCTTTATTGATAAAATGTCCTATAAGATGTTTGCCCGTGAACCCGATTCCCCTTTTAAATAATGCTTAAAAGTTGCTTTTGTATCTCTCATTTACCTAAAAAATAATTTACTTTTATATTTGGGATAATTTAAAATTATTGAATATGGAAGACTTAACGGTTGGTACACGTGTAAAACATCCAAGATATGGTGAAGGTATAATCAGCAGAGACAAGATGACTGCCTGGGAAATTTTTTTTGAAAAAGGCGGTAAAATGGAAATAACCAAGCGAAATACTGATTTGACAGTAGTTGAAAGAAAAGAAGCCGAAGCCCCGAAATCAGGCTTTAATCTTTCTGAAATTGAAAATTTGCTTAAATACATTCTCGATCAGTACGGTGCGCTTAATGAAGTTGTCCTGCTTGCCGATAAATGGAAAGGCGGCACAATGCTTTTGCAGCCTTCAAACCCGGAATTGAAACTCAAAGAAATCCCGGTAGAGGTATTTTTTCATAAAATAGTAATGTTACGCGATCGACTGCGGGTTCTTGAGCAAAACATAAACAGCCACAGTGTACTTTCCGACGAGGAAAAGATAAATCTTCAGCAGTATATTACCCGTATTTATGGTTCACTTACCACATTTAATGTTCTTTTTTCTGATAAAGAATATTTTTTTGTTGGTTCAAAATCCAAATAAAATGAAGCTTTTTCTGTTACCAGTATTTTTTTTATTCAGCTTATCAGTTTTAAAATCGCAGGACTTTACATTAAAAGTCTGGCCCGATGGTGCACCCAATCACAACGGGATGAACGACGCGGAGGAGAAATTTGACGGAATCAGGGTGCGCAATGTTTCGGAAGCTGAAATGTATGTATTTCTTCCTGAGAAGGAGAAAAATACGGGAGCAGCAGTTGTTATATGCCCCGGAGGAGGCTATATGATAGAGGCAATGGACCACGAAGGCTTCGAAATGGCTGAATGGCTAAGAAGAAAAGGTATATGCGGGATTGTTCTTAAATACAGATTGCCCTACGGGCATCATGAAATTCCTTCGGGAGATGCGCGTCAGGCCCTGCGGATTGTCAGGGGGAAGGCCGACGAATGGGGCATCAATCCGGAGAAAATAGGCATTGCCGGCTCCTCAGCAGGCGGTCATCTGGCAGCTACGGCAGGAACCCGTTTCGATAGTGGCTCAGGTGAAGAAAAATTTCCGTTTCATAATATAAGCAGCCGGCCTGATTTTATGCTTCTGCTTTATCCTGTTATCACCTTCAGAGAAGAGTTTGGACATATGGGTTCCCGAAAAAACCTGATTGGGGAAGGCAATAACCTGAAGCTGGTTGAAGAATATTCCAATGAACTTCACGTCACTTCCGATACCCCTCCAACATTTCTGGTTCTTGCCGATGACGATAAGAGCGTAATTCCCCGTAATTCGGTGGAATTTTACCTCGCATTGAAGAAAAATGAGGTACCTGCCGAGATGCATATATTCAGCCGGGGAGGGCATGGCTTTGGCATGACTAAAAAAAATCTGCCTGTTGACCAATGGCCTGAATTGTTTTATAACTGGCTTAAGGAAATAAATGTAATTTAATAAATGCAACCAACCCATCCTTTTAATGTTTTCCGGTACTGCCCAAAATGCAGCTCACCACGGTTTGATATTTCCGGGGAACGGTCTTTGTCGTGTCCTGATTGCGGGTTTCAATATTTTGTGAATTCGGTTGCTGCTGTGGCTGCATTGGTGTCTGATGAAAAAGGAAACCTGTTGCTGACCACCAGGGGTGTGGAACCACACTATGGTAAGCTCGATTTGCCCGGAGGGTTTATCGATCCGGGAGAGACAGCCGAAGAAGCTGTTGCCCGGGAACTTTATGAGGAGTTGGGCCTTAAAGTAAAATCAGCAAACTATGTGGGATCCTCAACAAACGAATATGTATATGCCGGGTTCAGCGTATTTACTCTTGACCTGGCTTTCAGGGTTATCCCTGAATCCGTTGAAGGATTAAAAGCGATGGACGATATCCTTGATTTCAGGTTTTATGCTTTCGGGGAGATCGATTTAAACCAGGTACCTGCACCTTCTATTCGTAAATTTATCAATCAATTTTTTAAACGATGAATGAAATCCGTCAACGGCTGAAAGCTTTACGCATGGAGTTGCTCAGACGAAACCTCGATGCCTGGTATATTTCGGGTACTGATCCCCATGCCAGTGAATACCTGCCCGAAATGTGGCAGACAAGAAAGTTTATTTCCGGCTTTTCCGGTTCGTACGGAGTGGTTGTAGTTGCCCAGGAGGAAGCAGCTCTTTGGACCGATTCGCGCTATTTTATACAGGCTGAAGAGCAATTGAAAGGTTCGGGAATAAAATTGTTTAAACTGCGGGTGCCTGATGCAGTGTTACCTGAGGTCTGGCTCAGCAAGAAACTTTCTCCGGGAAGCAAAGTAGGTTTCGATGCGCAAACGCTTTCTGCTGCGGGCTATCGGAACCTGGCAGGCCAACTGGAAACAGCTGGAATAACCACGGTTGACACGCCTGACTTGTTTGAGAAAATATGGGTAAACCGTCCAGGGTTGCCTGAAGCCCGGATTTTTGAACTGGACAGTAATTTCACGGGATTGACACGAAGGGAGAAACGCGATTTATTGATGGCAGAACTGAAAAAGCAAAATGCTGATTTTATGGTGATTACTGCCCTTGATGAACTGGCATGGATTTTTAATCTGCGGGGTACGGATATTGATTATAATCCTGTGTTTACCGGGTATGGTATTGTGGGTAAAAACGAATGGATGTTGTTTGTTGGTACCCAAAAAGTTAGTAAAGACCTGAGACATCGGCTTGAAAAGGAAAAAATTAGCCTGATGCATTATGATTCGTTTTTTCCATGGCTTAAATCGGTGCGCGGGAAAAAAGTATTTCTTGATTTTTCTTCAGCAAGCTATGCTGTTTTCAGTTCTCTGGATGCCGAAAATAAGATTATTGAAGATATTTCCCCGGTAGCCCTGCTGAAAGTGCAAAAAAACGAGGCGGAATTAAACGGATTCCGTGAAGCCATGAAAAAGGATGGCGCAGCTCTTGTGGAGTTTCTTTACTGGCTGAAGGAGAATGTCGGAAACAATGTTGTTACTGAATACAGTGCCGGTGCAAAACTGGCTGAGTTTCGTTCAGGATACGAAGGATTTGTTGGCGAAAGTTTTGCGCCTATTGTAGGATACCGTGAACACGGGGCTATAGTACATCTTAGCGTTGATGAACAGAATGCCCTGAGGCTGAAACCTGAAGGCCTTCTTTTGTTTGATTCCGGAGGACAGTATCTGCAAGGCACTACCGATGTTACCCGTACTGTGGCACTTGGTGAGGTTACACCTCAGCAAAGAACCGATTATACGCTTGTTTTAAAGGGGATGATTGCCCTTTCCCGGGCCAGGTTTCCGGAAGGCACAAAAGGATGTAACCTTGATGTACTGGCAAGGCAGGCACTCTGGCAGAACGGTCTCAACTACGGACATGGAACAGGGCATGGTGTGGGGCATTTTTTAAATGTGCATGAGGGTCCCGTTTCGATAAGACAGGAATACAATGAGGTCCCCCTGCGGCCGGGAATGGTACTGTCGAACGAACCGGGGCTTTACAGGGAAGGACAGTATGGTATCCGCATCGAAAACATGATTGTTTGTGTGGAAAAGGAGGAAACGGAATTTGGTAAATTTTTAGGCTTCGATAGCCTGACACTTTGCCCTGTCGATACAAACCTTATAGATTCAGTTTTGCTGACTTCGGAGGAAAAGGAATGGCTGAACGATTATCACACGTGGGTTTATAATGAGCTGGAACCGCTTGTGTCAAAGGAACTGGGTGTCTTTCTGAAGGAGTTGACAAAGAGGATTTGACAAAGGATTTTTACTTATGGTTCTAATTTATCAGGAATCGTTGTTTGTGGCATAACGGTGAAATAGCAGGTTACTTTTTTCTATAATAACAAAATCTTACCTCAATCACTTTTTCCTTTCAGGGGAATGAATAGCAGGCCTCCATTTATGAGAAAGGCGGATATAATCAGAATGTTTCCCGTAAGCTGTGCATCTCCAAGAGAAATAATTTTTCCCGCCAGAGCCGTAAAACCGCCGGTAAGCATGGCAGCGGTCAGTTGTTTTTTTACTATTCTTCTTTGAAGCAATCCAACCAGCATGGGCACCACAAAAGCGCCTGAAAAGAAGGAGAGGGCAAGAAGCAGCGATTGTAGTATCGAGGTAACAAACAATGCAATAAGGATGCTAAGACTGCCCATTATTATAATTAACATTCGCGTCAGACGGAATCCTTTTTTGTTTTCCAGGTCGCTGTGAAACAGTTCGCTCAGGATTAGCGAAGAGGTAAGCAGGGTAGTATCGGCCGATGACATTACTGCTGATAGCAACGCTGCAATGAAAAGACCGTAAAACCAGCCGGGAAGCAGATGCTGTGCAAACGACATGATTTCAGAACTTCCTGTTTGAGCCGAATAGATTCCCAAAAAGGTAAGTCCGAATGAAACAGGAATCAGAATTATTGCTACGACAAGAATACTGTAGGTAGCTGTTTTCTCATCTTTTGCACAAAACACCCGGGAATAGATATCAGGCCCTACTATAAAGGTGACTGAATAGGTAAGTACCAGCACAAGCAAATCAATGGCTGAGAATGAATCATTGAACAAAGCTCCAGTTTTTAAAACGGGAAGATTTGCTGCTGCAGGCGTGTCAATGGCAAAAAATACCAGCGCTGTCAGTCCTGATATTATCAGAATCGATTGTAATGTGTCGGTTTTTAAAATACTTACCTGGCCCCCAAACAAGGTGTAAATTATAAATACAATACCTGAAAGTATGGCGGCAGCGGAATAACCGATTATTTCAAGACCGGCAAGTATCTTTGCGGCAGCAATTATTTGGGCAGCTATTATCCCAAGCCAGGCCAACGGAATGACCAGCGATGAAATAATCCGGGCCCTTTCTCCAAAAAAATGCCCGAGCAATCCGGGGAGGGTGAATTTGCCGTACCTGCTTACATATCTGGCCAGGGGGGCAAGTACAAACAATCCGAATGCAGCACAAAAAAGAAACCATAGGGCAGCCCAGCCAATGCTACGGCTGAGTTCAATGGTGCCTAAAATAGCCGAACCTCCTAATATAGTAGCCAGCAGACTGCCTGAAACCGGTATTAACCGACCCTTTTTTCCGGCTATATAGTAATCGGACGGTGTTTTTATTCTAAACCAGGAATAAATACCCAGCAGCAGAACTAAAAAGAAATAAACAACTACAAAATATACCGGGTTACCCATATCTGAATCTTCCTTTTTATATTGTGCCAAATATCGGAAAATATGAACCAATATTGTATTTTCGTTATGGGTTTAAAAATAAATACGCTATGATAAGATGGATTATTAGCTTTCCGTTGGTTTTGTTATTTTTGTGCACTTGTAAAACAGGGGAGAATTCATTCCCGCCAAAAGCAAAAAAAATATCAGTGGAACTCACTGCGCATGGACATACCCGGATAGATAGCTATTATTGGTTACGCGAACGCGATAATCCTGAGGTTATTGATTACCTGAATGCTGAAAATTCATACAAGGAAAAGGTGCTTGCTCATACCCGTAATCTTCAGGATGAATTGTTTGAAGAAATTAAATCAAAGATAAAGCAGGAGGATGAATCGGTACCTTATAAATGGAATGGGTACTGGTATTATACACGCACCATACCTGATACTGAATATTTTCTTTTATGCCGGAAAAAAGGTTCTCTGGGAGCCACTGAGGAGGTTATGCTTGATTTGAACCGGATGGCTGAAGGTCATGAATACTTTCATCTTGGTGGCTCATCTGTCAGTCATAATAATAAATTGCTTGCTTTCAGTATTGATACAGTGAGCCGCAGGAAATATACCATAAGGTTTAAGAACCTGGAAACAGGTGAAATTATGGATGATGCCATTCCCTTAACATCGGGAAGAATTGTATGGGCGAACGACAACAAAACTGTTTTTTATGTAATGAAAGACGATATCACCCTGCGTTCTGAGCGTGTTATGAAGCATGTGCTGGGGACTCCGGTGGAAGATGATGAGGAAGTCTATTTTGAAGAGGATGAAACTTTTTCTGTGTTTATTTATAAAACCAAATCTGAAGAATACCTTGTTATAGGCAGCGAAAGCACCCTCACCACGGAGAGCCGCGTTTTAGAGGCAGATAATCCGGAAGGGGAATTCCGGGTAATTCAGCCAAGAATACGTGAACTTGAATATGCTGTAGAACATTTTGAGGATCATTTTTATATCCGGACCAATCTGGATGCCCAAAACTTCAGGTTGATGCGTACTCCTGTTTCATCTGCCGGTAAAGAGAACTGGCAGGAGGTAATTGCACACCGTGAAGATGTGTATGTTTCTGATTTTGAAATACTGAAAGATTTCCTGGTTGTGTCGGAGCGTAAGGAAGGGCTTACCCAGTTGCGGGTAATGCCCTGGAACGAAGGCAAGGAGTATTACATCGATTTTGATGAAGCGATTTATACAGTATATGGTAATGTGAATCTTGATTTCGATACCCAACTATTCAGATTTAGTTATACTTCGCTCACTACTCCTAATTCTATATTTGAATACAACCTGGAAACCAGGGAACGCATTTTACTAAAGGAAGATACAGTACTTGGTGATTTTGATAAAAACAATTATGAAACCAAACGTATTTATTCCACTGCAGGTGATGGGACAAAAATTCCAATGTCACTGGTGTACCGGAAAGGAATGAAGATGGATGGTAATAACCCTGCCTTAATTTACGGCTACGGCTCGTATGGTTTTACTGTTGATCCTACCTTCAGGCTTTCCGTTTTGCCACTGCTCGACCGCGGATTTATCTATGCCATTGCTCATATCCGTGGCGGGCAAATTTATGGCAGGCAATGGTACGAGGAAGGCAAACTGCTTAGCAAGATGAATACTTTTACCGACTTTAACGATTGTGCCCGTCATCTGATAGATGAAGGATATACAAATAGTGAGCAGTTGTTTGCAAAAGGTGGCAGTGCAGGGGGTTTGCTTATGGGAGCCTGTATGAACATGGAACCTGAACTCTATAGAGGTGTAGTCGCGAATGTGCCCTTTGTGGATGTGGTTACCACGATGCTTGATGAAACTATTCCATTGACTACAAGTGAATACGATGAATGGGGAAATCCGAATATAGAAAAGTATTATCATTATATGCTGTCCTATTCCCCTTATGATAATGTGGAAGCGAAAGATTACCCGGCCTTGCTGGTTACCACCGGACTGCACGATTCGCAGGTGCAGTATTGGGAGCCTGCAAAATGGGTGGCAAAGCTGAGGGATATGAAAACAGATGATAACCCATTGCTTTTTCATATCAATATGGATTATGGGCATGGAGGGGCTTCCGGCAGGTTTCAATGGATTAAAGATACTGCTCTGGAATATGCTTTTATGCTTGATCTGCTAAACGGCAGGTAAAATCTTTTTTCAACTACATCTCATATAAATAGAAAAGGCAGCGAACCTTGCCTTATTTCATTTAATGGAAGTTGTTTTAGGAAAGATTTTTTACACATACTTAAAAATAAAGGTTGCTGAATAGCGGATACACCTTTAATCAATCTTTTTTTCCATTGCTTTTTTATAGCCGGCCATAAAAGTGAATTATGATTATCTTTGCCATTAATCATTAAACCTGGCAAACTAAGAGCTGTTTATGCTTTTTAATACGATTGATTATCTGATATTCCTGGTTCTGGTTTTTGTCCTTTACCGGGCAATTGCACCGAAACATCCTATACAAGGCAGAATTGTTTTATTAGTAAGCAGTTATATTTTTTATGGCTGGTGGGACTGGAGGTTTCTGATTCTTATTGCATTTAGTTCAGGTTCCGACTTCTTTATCGGGAAATTTCTGCACAGGACAGAAAGCAGGCACAAAAGGAAGCTTTTGCTTTTCCTGAGTTTATTTCAAAACATAGGAATTCTGTTTGTATTTAAATATTTTAATTTTTTTATTGATTCGTTCTATAAAATAACTGGGGATGCCCTGCCGGGACAATGGGACAGTCTGCATATTATTCTTCCTGTTGGTATAAGTTTTTATACCTTTCAGACCCTTAGTTATACACTCGATATCTACTTTAAAAATTTGGTACCCACACGAAATGCATTGACCTTTTTTACTTTTGTGTCGTTTTTCCCGCAATTGGTAGCCGGCCCAATTGAAAGGGCAAAAAACCTTTTACCCCAGTTTGAAAGGTATCCTCATTTTTCATATGAAAAGGCAACCTCGGGATTAAAGCTGATGCTTTGGGGGTACTTTAAAAAAATGGTCATTGCTGATCAATTGGCAGCAGTGGTTAATACGGTATACGGGGAACCGGAAACTTTTTCAGGGCCACTAATACTGCTGGCAACATTTGCTTTTGGGATTCAGATATATTGTGATTTCTCGGGGTACTCTGATATTGCAATTGGCTCGGCACGTTTATTTGGTATTGAACTGATGAAAAATTTCAGGACCCCATACTTTGCTTTTTCAATTCGAAATTTCTGGCAAAGGTGGCATATCTCCCTTTCAACCTGGTTCAGAGATTATGTTTATATTCCACTTGGGGGAAGTAAGGTTAAAGAATCCAAATGGGTCAGGAATGTTCTTATTACTTTTGCTGTTTCAGGATTGTGGCATGGTGCGAATATTACATTTGTACTATGGGGAATGGCTCATGGGATATTGTATACTGTGGAAAGATATTTTTCTCCGCTGGTGAAAATTCCACAGAGCATGAAACGAATTACCGGAGGAATATTTACATTTATTATGGTGAATCTATTCTGGATCTTTTTTAGGGCTGAGAATGAAGCACATCTTAAGTTACTAGTTGGCAAAATTATTCAATGGGATTCGTTTTATTTGACAGAAGTGAAAAATCTTATAACAGATCATGGATACCTTAATGAGACAGGCCGGATGCTTGTTCTTGCTTTTCCGCTTTTCCTTATCGTTGAATATCTGTCTGCAAGGCAAATTACGAAAGTTCTGCCAGCTTATTCCTGGAAAGCTGTAAGATGGTCGTTTTATTATATTATTCTTTTGATGATACTTTTTCTTGGAAAACTTGAAACAGCACCCGAATTTATTTATTTTCAATTCTGATGAATAAATTTCTGAAACAGATATCCTTTTTTGCTCTACCAATAGTCGCCGGTATAATAATGCTGTTCAGTGTAAATCCCGATAAGCACTATAGTTATCGTTTTGTTGAAGGAGAATGCAACAACAAGGCAAGCTGGATCCACGACCGGATTTTTCTGTCGGATAAAAAGCTGGATGTTGTTTTCATAGGAGCATCTCAAACAGCCTGTGCTGTGAAAGATGCTTTGATTGAATCACAAATTAGTGAGTTCTCACATGAAAAGATACATGTTGCCAGCCTCGGTTATTGCCGGGGCGGCCGCGACATTCAGTATGTTATGCTGAAGGAGGTTTTTCGCTATAAAAAGCCGGAAGTTGTAGTAATTGAAGTTACAGAAGATGAGCCGAAAAAAAGCCATCCGGTATTTCCTTATCTTGCTGACACAAATGATTTATTTGAATCAGCGGTATTTTTGAATCAGCGGTACCTGCAGGCATTGTGGAAAGGTTTAGTTATCCGGTTCGAATATATAAGGGGAAGCATTTTCAGCCTTAATTTATCAGCAGGAGATTCTGCAGCTGATTACGGATATATTCCTACTAATGCCGTTGCCGATAGTAGTTTGTTAATCAGGAATCGAATAAACTGGGAACAAAGATTAAACAGGAATAAGTCCAAACTTTTAAGAAATATAGAACTTCGCTATTCAAAACATTACCTTGATAAAATGATTGACCTGGTTCAGAAGAACGGCAGCAATGTTATTTTTCTGTATCTCAGGGAATCGGGAAGCAATCTTAGCAAGCCTTTGTTATTCGATTATTATTCCTCAGTTTCAGATATTATTTTACTGCCTGAATTCATCTTCTCCAATCCAGATAACTGGAGTGATGCAACTCATTTAAATGATGAAGGCGCTACATTGGCATCAGAAAAAATAGCACAGGAATTAGCTGCCAGGATTTTAAATAAATAATGCGTTTATTCAAGAATCACAACTTACATATTGGCTTCTGTTGCCAAAGTTGAAATTCGTCCTCGTATTAATAACATGTTCTTTTTCCAGCGGATTAAAGGATATCAGAAATAGAATTACTGATCTTGTTTTTTAGCTAATAAATGGGCATTTAGTGTAAAGAATAATATATTTCATCGCGTAAAATTAAATTCACCCTGTTTTGAAAAAGACTATTTGGATTTTTTTAATATCTTTCCCTCGAAAGAAATACTTGAAACCAATGAATTCTGCATCGCTGAAATAGATGATAAGTTTCGTTTCTGTTATAGAACTTTAATAATCATTCTTAAATAGTTACTTTTGTAAATAAGCGTGTTCGCATACGGTAAACTTATGACAGAAAAAGAAAACCAAATAATTATATTATGAATAAAATTTCATATCTGATTCTTATTGTTCTTTTTATTTCCGGCTGCAACACCGATTCAAATGATGGTTGGATTGATTTATTTAACGGCAAAGATCTATCAGGATGGAAGCAATTAAATGGCGAGGCAATTTATGAAGTAGTTGATGGAATGATTATTGGGACCACTGTTGCAAATACTCCCAATTCTTTTTTAGCTACTGAAGAAGATTATTCTGATTTTATACTCGAAGTTGAAATGCTGCTGGTAGATGATTTTAATTCGGGAATTCAGTTTCGCAGTGAAAGCAGGCCTGATTATATGAATGGCCGGGTACATGGTTACCAGTGTGAGGTGGATCCTTCCGAACGTGCATGGAGTGCAGGGATTTATGATGAAGCCCGTCGTGGTTGGCTTTACCCGCTCGATTTGAATCCCGATGCAAAGTCAGCTTTTAAAATGAATGACTGGAATCATTACCGCATCGAATGTATAGGTCCCGATATTAAAACCTACCTAAATGGTATTGCCGTGGCCCATCTTATTGATGACATGACAACCGAAGGTTTTATTGCCTTGCAGGTTCATTCAATAAGGGATGACACAATGGCGGGAAGACAGATAAAGTGGAGGAACATTCGAATAAAAACCGAAAATCTAAAACCATCACCCAATGAAGGAATTTATGTTGTGAATCTGCTTCCCAATCATTTAAGCGAAGCCGAAAAAGAAAAAGGATTCAGGCTGCTGTTTGATGGAAATTCTGCTGAGGGCTGGAAAAGTACAAGAGGGGATGAATTTCCCTCCCGGGGCTGGGAAATCAAGGATGGAATCCTTACCGTATTATCCAGCGGCGGTGACTCCGAAAAGAAAGGAGGAGACATAATAACCAAAGAAGAATTCGGACCTTTTGAATTGAAATTTGAGTTTAATTTTTCAAAAGGTGCCAACAGTGGAATTAAGTATGGAATTGGAAATAATGGGCCTTCAGTTGGATTGGAATACCAGATTTTAGATGATGAAAACCACCCGGATGCAAAGAATGGGACAGATGGAAACCGCACCCTTGCATCGTTGTATGATTTAATTCCTGCCCGGAAAGAAGGCCGATTTGTAAATGGACCCGGTGAATGGAACCGCGGACGTATTGTCCTTTATCCCGACGGTAAGGCACAGCATTGGTTAAACGGTCGAAAAGTGCTTGAATATACAAGGGGAGACAATGAGTTTAAAAAACATGTTGCAGCAAGTAAATTTGTAAATTTGGAAGGTTTCGGAATGGCTGAAAAGGGGCCAATACATATTCAGGATCATAACGATGAAGTACAATTTAGAAGTATAAAAATTAGAGAACTATAGCTATGGCAAACAGAAGGAATTTTTTAAAAGTGGCCGGTATTGGAATGGCAGCAACTGCTCTTCCCTCATTGGCCGGGGCATCGGAATCAAAAGCCGGGGCCGGAAAGAAGAAATACGATTATAAACTGGGAGTAGCGTCTTATACGCTTCGAAAATTTCCTACCGAGGAAGCACTGGATATGACCGTTCGATGCGGTGTGAACCGGATTACCTTTAAAGATATGCACCTGCCTTTAGATGCCAGTAAGGAAACAATACGGAAAACCGTCGAACTTTGCAGGAGGAAAGGTGTGGAGCTTTATGGTGCCGGTGTCATCTATATGAGAACAAAAGGGGAGGTTGATAATGCTTTCGAATACGCAAGTACTGCCGGAATGGAAATGATCGTTGGTGTGCCAAACCATGAACTGCTGGAATATGTGGAAGGAAAGGTTAAGCAGTATAATATTAAACTGGCAATCCATAACCATGGACCAGGTGATAAACTCTATCCCAGCGCTGAAAGTGCCTACAGATTGATTAAAAATATGGACAAACGCATGGGTCTCTGCATTGACATAGGCCATACAAAACGTATCAACCGGAATCCTGAACAGGATGTGAAAGACTTCTTTGACCGGGTACTCGATATACATATTAAAGATGTTACTGCACCTGCAGCTGAAGGAACAACTGCAATTATCGGCAGGGGAGTAATTGATATTCCATCTTTTCTGAGAACAGTGGTTAAAAAAGGATATACCGGTACACTTGCCCTCGAATATGAAGCAGAAGCTGATGATCCACTTCCTGGAATGATGGAATCTTTTGGTTATACCAAAGGCGTACTTGCAATGTTGTAAATTAAACTTTAATACTGATGAGTGAAAACAGGAGAAATTTTCTTAAAAAAGTTGCAGTTGGAACAGCAGGGATAGCAATAGGTAATACTGCTATGGGTATGCCTGCCCGGAGCTATAAAAGGATTATTGGTGCAAATGAAAGGCTGAATGTTGCTATTGCCGGGTTAGGGCGCAGATTGGGTGCTTTTTATGAACCCATAGCAAAAAAGGAAGCTAACGTAGAATTGGTGTATTTATGCGATGTTATGCAAAAACAACGGGAACGGGCATTGCAGAATTTTTCAAAGCACATTAACTACAAACCAAAGCAGGAAAACGATATAAGGAAGGTAATTGATGATACCAAAGTAGACGTTCTCATTAATGCCACGCCTGATCACTGGCATGCACCCGGCTCTGTTATGGCAATGAAAGGAGGCAAGCATGTGTATGTGGAAAAACCATGCAGTCACAACATGTTTGAAAATGAACTGATTGTAGAAGCCGCTCACAAGCTGAATAAGGTAGTGCAGATGGGAAATCAGCAGCGTTCATCGGATCATACTATTGAAATCATCCGTGAAATCCATAACGGTGCTATCGGTACTCCATATAAGGCAGTGGCTTTCTACACCAATGCCAGAGGCAAAGTACCCGTACAGAAAAAGGTACCTGTTCCTGCAGGTCTCGACTGGGATTTGTTTCAGGGGCCGGCACCACGCCGCGACTATACGCAGGAAACATGGGATTATAACTGGCATTGGTATGGCTGGGATTACGGTACTGCCGAATCGGGTAATAATGCTACTCATGAGCTGGATGTTGCCCGGTGGGCTCTGAATGTTAATTTGCCAAACCACGTGGAGGTGGAAGCAGCAAAACGACATTTCCTTGATGATGGCTGGGAAATGTATGATACCATGGATGTCCGTTTTCGGTTCGAAGACAATAAAATAATTCAATGGGATGGTAAAAGCCGCAATGGTTACGATACCTATAGCAGCGATCGGGGGACCATTATTTATGGTAGCGAAGGATCTGTGTTTGTAAACCGCAGCAAATATATTCTGTATGATCGTGCAGGTAAAGTAATTAGGGACAATACATCAGGCTCTAGAGAAGCGGGTACAGCTCTTGGCGGAGGTGGTGATATGTCAACTACTCACGTAATCAATTTTTTTGATACTATAAGGGGTAAAGCGAAATTAACCGCACCCATCGATGATGCCAGTATTAGTATGGCTATGGTCCATTATTCCAATGTGGCTTACCGAATCGGAAAAGGTTTTGATATCGATGATCAGTCAGGCCGTATGTATGATCGTGATGCAATGAAACTATGGGGCAGGGATTATGAACCTGGTTGGGAACCTTCTTTGTGACGGATATATTATTTAATATGAACGAATTTACTTTAAGCTCCCTGGTTAAATTTCCAGGGAGTTTTTTTATTAATATACCAGGCAAACATAAATGGAAGTTACCTTTTGTTCTTAAGGGCTTCTTCCTGGATATCTGAATTGTTACCCCATTATCCCCGCCTTTAAAAACGGGGAAATCAATGATGCAAAGAATCTGTTCTTTATGAAGTTGTTTTATTTTTTTGATCCCCCGGGTGCACTTTTTTACTGGTTGACTGCAATTTATATTGTATTTTAGTAGGAATAAATTAAAACATTTCAATAATTCAATTTCAATATTTTAAATTTAAATCTAATGAAAATCAAAAAATTATTCTGTCTGCTAATGGTAATGTCAGTCGGCCTGGGTGTTTTGGCTCAACCGGCTAAACAGCTTGTTCAGGTAATTGTTGCTCCTGATAAACCAGATTGGAACTATAAGAAAGGCGATCGGGCAGAGTTTCAGGTTTCTGTATTACGCAACAACATTCTCCTGGATGGGATAGAAGTTAATTACAGTATCCAGCCTGAATTAATGGAAGCCTGGGATAAAGGCTCCGTAACATTGAAAAATGGCATCGCTAAGATAAAGGCAAAAGCTTTTAACGATGCCGGTTTCTTGCGGTGCCAGGCATCAGTTGAGGTAGATGGGAGAACGTATTCATCGTATGCTACTGCAGGTTTTTCTCCTGAAGAAATTCAGCCTTCAACCACTTTGCCCGATGATTTTAAATCATTCTGGGCCAAGGCAAAAGCGGAGTTGGCTGAAGTTCCGGTTAAGGCGGTAATGACTTTGATGCCAGAAAGGTGTACCGATAAGGTAAATGTTTATCATGTAGGCATTGATAATATCAAGGGGAAAATTTATGGCATTTTATGTTTGCCAAAAGCAGCAGGAAAATATCCTGCTCTGTTACATGTTCCGGGAGCAGGAGTCAGGCCTTATTCAGGAGACACAGGAAATGCTGAAAAGGGAATTATTACATTACAAATTGGAATCCATGGCGTTCCGGTAAATCTTGATCAATCAGTTTACGATGCTTTGCGTACAGGTCCTCTTGATGGATATTGGCGATCAAATCTGGATGATAAAGACACTTACTATTTTAAACGTGTATACCTGGGATGTGTTAGGGCGATCGATTTTATTGAGTCACTCGAAATGTTTAATGGAAATGATATAGCAGTGACTGGAGGAAGCCAGGGAGGAGCACTCTCAATTGTTACTGCAGGTCTTGATGAAAGGATCGATTATCTGGCTGCAATTTACCCGGCCTTATCTGACGTAACAGGCTATTTACACGGACGTGCCGGTGGATGGCCCCACCTGTTCCGTGATGCAGCAACCAATAAACCTGAGAAGGTGGAAACATCGAAATACTTCGATGTGGTTAATTTTGCAAGGTTTGTGAAAGTTCCAGGGTGGTATACCTGGGGTTACAACGATAATGTTTGTCCACCCACATCTATGCATGCCGCTTACAATGTTATTGACGCAAAGAAGGAACTTCATGTTTTCCCGGAAACACAACATTGGACTTTCCCGGAACAGCAGCAGCTCAAAAACCGTTGGCTGGAGGAAAAACTACTGAAGTAAAAATATGGGATGAAATGATTTAACTGTTGAGCAATGAAGTAAAAGCTGATTTCACTTTATCGAAGTCGAATTTTTTAATGACTTTACTCTTTTTTTCAGCGATTTTATCAAGGCATAAATTGCCGATGCTTCCTTCGTGAATATGGCGAACCTCTTTGTGAGGTGTATAAAGTCCTTTTTCAATTTGGCCGCTTACTTGTCTGTATGCTTCTCTGAATGGTATTCCTTTCAATACCAATGCGTTTACCGCCTCAACTGTGAAAAGATAATCATATTTTTCGTCATCCAAAATATTGATATTTACCTCCAGTTTATCTATTGCAAGGCTCGCAATTGTTATGCATTCATGTACTTCTGAAAAAAGTGGCAGGAAAATTTCCTTGACGGTTTGCAGGTCCCTGAAATAGCCGCTGGGGAGATTGTTTACAATTAATGTTATTTGTTGAGTTGCTCCCTGAATTTTATTACACTTTCCACGAATTAGCTCAAATACATCCGGGTTTTTTTTGTGTGGCATAATGCTCGATCCAGTGGTAAATTCAGGTGGAAGTTTAAAGAAGTTGAAGTTTTGACTCGCATACAGGCATACATCATAAGCTAATTTTGCCAATGTTGATGCAATATTTCCTATAGCGAATGAAACAATCTTCTCCATCTTCCCACGACCCATCTGAGCATAAACAACATTGAAATTTAAGGTTTCAAACCCCAGCAAGTCAGTAGTTAACTGTCGGTTAAGAGGAAATGAAGAACCATAACCTGCTGCAGAACCAAGCGGGTTTTGATTTGTAATTTTGTATGCTGAATAAAGCAGCTCCAGATCGTCGGTGAGGCTTTCTGCATAGGAACTGAACCAAAGACCAAAAGAAGAGGGCATAGCCACTTGCAGGTGTGTATAGCCAGGCATCAATACATTTTTATGTTGTTCGCTTTTTGCCAGCAATACATCGAACAAGACTTCGGTTGCTTCGACAATACGGGCAATCCCGTCCCGGGCATAAAGTTTTAGATCAAGCAATACCTGGTCGTTCCTTGAACGTCCGCTGTGAATTTTTCTTCCTAAATCTCCCAGTTCCCTGGTCAGAAGAATCTCCACTTGTGAGTGAATGTCTTCAATATCTTCATCAATTTGCAGCTTGCCATCAACAGCTTTTTTGTAAAGCTTTTTAAGGGCATTCAATAATACAGGCAACTCTTCTTTTGTTAACAGGCCTGCAGAACAGAGCATAGTGACATGAGCCATTGAGCCCAGAATGTCAAATGGAGCAAGCAATACATCGAGTTCACGATCTTTCCCTACCGTAAACTTTTCTACGGCTTCATTCACCGAAATGCCTTTTTCCCAGAGTTTCATTGTGATTCTAATTTTTATACCGGCAAAGATATTGATTTTGCTTTGGAAACATTTGGTGCTTCCCATTTTAAAATATCTGAAAAAATTCCCATTTTTGCCCGACATAAGTAGCCGGAACAGACTTATATTCGATTGCATGTTCGAAAATCCAATGATTTAAACATCTATGTCCATCCTGAAAAAATATGCCTGGATTCTGATTCCTGTCCTTTTTCTGCTTTATTCTGTGCCAGGTGCACTTGATTATCTTTTTTATTTTCCGGATGAGAAATACTATACCGATGCTGTATTGCAGATGATGGACAAAAACGATTGGCTAACACCCTATAAGGCAGACGGGTCGCCAAGATTTTTAAAGCCAATAATGACCTACTGGGTTTTACTCGGAAGTTACCAAATCTTTGGGGTAAGTACATTTTCTTCCAGGGTGCTGTTTTGGCTGGCCGGAGCATTTCTTACATACATCGTTTACAGGATGACACTGTCCCTTCTGAAAGAGAAAAGAACTGCTGTACTGGCAGCATTTATAACCGCAGCTAATCCGCTGGTACTTATGAGTGCCAGCCGCTCCATTCCTGATATTCTGCTGGTACTTTTTCTTACTGTCAGTGCCTGGGGATTTTTGGAAATTATGCTATCGGAAAAACCTCCTGAAAAATTTTACTGGATGGCTTATTTGGGTGCCGCTCTGGCTTTTGAAACAAAGGGACTGCCTGCAGCAGCTTTTGCAGGCATCAGTTTTCTGTACCTGCTGTTTAATCCATGGAAGCCCAAAAAGTTAACCCAAGTGATTCATCCTGCGGCAATGATAACAGGCGTAGTAGTGGCCCTGAGCTGGTTTTTTATTATGTATCTAAAGCACGGAGCTGAATATCTTAATTCATTTTTTGCAGATCAGGTAGGTTACCGTGTATCCTCTAAAACGACCCAGATTATTACAAATACATTTCTGGGAATTATAAATCTGGTTGGTTTTACACTTCCATGGATAATTATAGTCCTTTCAAAACCTACAGAATTGAAAAGATTCATTGCCGGTGCTCCTGCGGGAACAAAAGCCCTGGCTGGATTTATTGCTTTATGGGTGTTGGCAGTTGTCGCTATGTCGGGAGCAGTATTTAAATTCTACGACCGTTACCTTCTGCCGGTAATACCCCTGACTTCATTGTTTATAAGTTTGATAATTATGCATTCAGAAACACGTGCGAAAAAACCGGTACTGAAGATTTTGCTGGCGGTTAATTTGGTTGTCTTGTTTTTGAATATACTTTATGCGGTATTTATTTCAACCGATTTAATTCTTGTAGCAGGCACCGTTATTGGTATTTCTATTTTCTCATTTTTGATTTTTTCTAAGAACACATTTGCTGCAGCCGGTATAGCAATCGCAAATGCAATCTTACTTCTATGGTTTAATGTTCATCTTCTGTTGTTTACATTGCTTATGCCCCATCCTGCCAGACAATTGACTGAAGCTATACAGTTTGAGCAATCCACAGGTCAGGTGCCGGTTTATGTGTATGGAAATATTCGTATGGCATCGGGTATTCGTATCTATAGCGGCAATCAGCTAAAAGTAATAAGCATGGATACCCTCTATATGCTTCCGGCACACCAGGAACATTTACTAGTTTTTAATGAGAAAGAAAAATATTTGCTTGATTTGGAAGATCATAGGTTAATAAAAGCTTCGGAAGAATGGAAACGGCTTCCTGCACATAGGTTTCCTGGTTATTTGCAACCTGCCATTGAAAAGATTAAAAACAGCGGCACTGTTTACTACATTGCCAAACCTAAAGAATGATGATCAGGAACCTGAATAAAACGCATTATTACCTCATTGGAGGCTGGTTTATTATTAACCTTCTTCAGGCAATTTTTACAGGTTTGCATTCTGACGAATCCTATTATTGGATGTATTCACAGAATCCGGCATGGGGTTATTTTGATCATCCTCCCATGGTTGCTTTTTTTATTCATGCCGGATATTTCTTGCTGTCTGGAGAATTGGGGGTGCGGCTTTTAATTCTGTTGTTATCAACTGCAACTTTTACGATTATTCTAAATGAGTTGAATGAGAAGAAAGATTTTTACTTTCTGTCGGTGTTTGTGCTTTCTTTCCCTCTTATTCATACTCATATTGCTGGCTTTCTGGCTATACCCGATATACCACTGTTGTTTTTTACCATGTTGTTTCTTATCCTGTACAGGAAATTTCTGCACAAGCCCGGACCGGCATTATCCGCTTTGCTGTCAGTGGTAATTGCAGCTATGGTTTACAGTAAATACCATGCTTTTCTTATAATTGGCCTGACAGTGCTTTCCAACCTTAAGTTGCTGCGAAATAAATTCTTCTGGCTTACTGTTGGCCTTGCTTTATTGTTGTTGATTCCCCATGTATGGTGGCAGATTGAGAACGGTTTCCCGACATTCAAATACCACCTTGTTGAGCGCGCGAAGCCTTTAAGATTGAAACATGTTACCGATTACCTGCTTAATCAGCTGATTATGGCAGGTCCAATAACAGGTATATTGGTGTTGTGGAAGTTTTCAAAATTCAAGATAAAAAATGAATTCGACCGTGCTTTGGTGTTTAATATTATTGGGTTTTATGTGGTATTTTTTATCCTAAGCTTTAAAAACAGGATAGAAGCCCATTGGACAGCGGCCATAATGCCAATGTTGATACTGACCACTTACCCGCTTATTAAAAATGATGCCCAAATTAAATTGTGGTTTAAACGACTCGCACTTCCGGTTATTATTTTAATGCTACTGTATAGAGTGTATCTGGCAGTGGATGCTATTCCTAATATTGGGCATACAAAAATTACATTTTATCAACGTGAAGCTTCAGCATTGGAAATCAAAAAAATGGCTGAAGGAAAAAAGGTTGGCTTCTTCAATAATTATGCTGCCATAAGCAACTATATCTTTTATACCGGTGATTCAGCAGTTCATTTATCCACACCCCAATACAGGTTCTGTCAATACGATTTATGGAATGAAGAGCATTATGCTCACGGTGATTCTGTTTTTGCAATCCAGTCGGAACACATGAATCCTCCCAATCTTACACTTATGGCAACAGGACAGATGAGGGGATTCATCATAATAGAAGAATTTCAACCCTTAACAGGTCTGGAGATTCAATACGAAGTGATACAGCAATCAAACAGCAGCTATTTATTTACTGTTACGCTGCTTAACAACACAGAACGTAAAATTTTTACAAATCATGTTTCCAAACCTGTTCTGGCAATTATGCAAAACAGCCAGGAAACTGTTGTTATTCCCCTTCATCAGGCTGATAAATCAGTTCTTCAGCCAAAAGAGAAAGCTTCTCTTTCGTTTACTTCGAAACCAGAATCAGTTGATCTGAATGAGCCTTTTATTATTTACACCCGTTCGAAAGAGAATATAAGGGGAGAACTGGTGGTTGTTGAACCAAAATGAATTGATTTAATCCAGTAAGTAGTTTTCAGATACAAAGCACACCCCCTTCATTTGCAATTCCTCTTACTCATCTAAAAAATATATCCCTTTTCAATATCCCCAACATTTTTCCCGAATAATTTCAATCTGACAAAAATTATTCAACATCTGTATCAACTATCTCTAATTATCATATTTATTATATCATTTTGAAAGCAAATTGTTTTAAATTTTAAATATTTGTTAATTTAAACAAAGCTAAGTAATACGATTAGGGTATAAGTTGAAAATTAACATCATTTTTGACAAGAGGCCTTCTAAAATTAGGGGTATAAAATAAAAATAGATTCATTTTTTTTCAATAAAGTATTGATTTTATAGGGGTATGTATCAAATTTGTAATAAAGTAATAATAAAACACGGGTGTTCTAATTTAAACACTAAAGTCATAAAAAGAATCATTTTAGTCATTTCCCCGATCTGTCTGCTGAACATGTCATGCACAACCCATTCATATGCACAGGAATGGAATACTGGCCTTGATATATACAGCGGCTATGTATGGAGGGGCACGAAATTTGGCTCAGGCCCCGCCTTCCAGCCTTCGGTGGAATTTAGCACGAGTGGTTTGGCAATTGGAGCCTGGGGCTCTTACAGTACCTCGGTTAACGAGGCAGCAGAAGCAGACCTGTATGTAAGCTATGAATTCTCATTTGGAGAAAATTCTGCATTAGCAGTAACGGTAACCGATTATTATTTTCCCGGTTTAGACTGGCTTTCGGGGGAATCACACTCTATAGAACCCATGGCAACTTTAGGAACGGGGGGATTTTCACTTACAGGAGCATATATGATGAACAGCGGGGAGGGCGATATTTACCTGGAAGCAGGATATGCTTCAGGTGCCGTCAGCCTGTTTATCGGTGCTGGTGATGGGGCCTATACAGTTGATGGGAAATTGAACTTTTGCAACATAGGAATCAGTTTTTTCAAAGAAACAATAATTACAGATACCTTTTTTCTGCCGGTTTTCGGAGCAGCCATTCTTAATCCTTCATCGGGGCAGTTTCATGTGGTGGCAGGTATTTCATTTTAACATATAAAAGTAAAAAATATGAAAAAGATTGAAGCAATTATTCGCAAAACCAAATTTGAAGAGGTCAGGGATGCTCTTCATGAAGCCGGAATTGAATTCTTCTCTTTCTGGGATGTAAGAGGTGTCGGGCAGGCACGGGAAGGTCGCATTTATCGCGGTATTGTTTACGACACCAGCAAAATTGAACGCACCATGCTGTCGATTATCGTACGCGATAAGAATGTTCAAAAAACAGTGAATGCAATTCTGGAATCTTCCCGTACCGGGGAAATAGGTGACGGTAAAATCTTCATTGTACCTATCGAAGAATCTTACCGAATCCGAACCGGGGAAACGGGCGATGAATCACTGTACATAAAAGGGAAAGAAGAATAAATAATTAAACAAACCGGCAGGATCAGCCTCCTGCAATTATCAGGTTTATAAAAATAAATAATATGGAAGAATTAGCTGTTTCGATTAACAACATATGGGTTCTGGTTGCCACCTTTCTGGTGATGTTTATGCAAGCCGGTTTTGCCATGGTGGAGGCTGGCTTTTCAAGAACTAAAAACACTGCAAACATACTCACAAAAAACCTTATGGATTTCTCTATTGGCTCAATCCTGTTTTGGCTGATAGGATATACATTAATGTATGGCGATTCGCTGTGGGGCTTTATCGGGTCACCTACATTGTTTTTTAATGACAGCGGGATAGGTGATTATGCCAACAAAACCGATTTGATGTTTCAAACTGTATTTGCAGCCACCGCCGCCACAATCGTTTCAGGAGCTGTAGCTGAGCGTACCAAATTCAATGCATACCTGATATTCACAATTGTAATTACCGTTTTCATATACCCCATATCGGGCCACTGGAAATGGGGAGGAGGCTGGCTCGACCAGTTGGGATTTCTTGATTTTGCAGGGTCAACCCTGGTGCATTCAGTGGGGGCATGGGTTGGTCTGGCAGGAGCCATTACATTAGGGCCACGTGCAGGAAAATATGTAAAAGGAAAAGCAAAAGCCATACCCGGGCACAATCTGGCCTATGCGGCTCTGGGTGTATTCATTTTATGGTTTGGCTGGTTTGGCTTCAATCCCGGTTCTCAGCTGGGAGCAGCAGGAAAAGAAAACACACTGGCCATCGCACATATTGTGCTTACAACAAATCTTGCCGCAGCAGGAGGAGCTGTTTCAGCATTAATGGTTTCGTGGATGCGCTATAAACGCCCTGCTTTATCGCTGGCTCTGAACGGAGCACTGGCCGGACTGGTGGCTATTACTGCCGGCTGTAATATTGTGAGCCCGGGAGGAGCTTTGATAATCGGATTGCTTGCCGGCGTCATACTTGTGTTCAGCGTGGAAATTATCGACCAGAAATTTAAGATTGATGATCCGGTGGGAGCGGTATCTGTTCATGGAATAAACGGTGCATTCGGTACTCTGGCTGTGGGATTGTTTGCAACCGAAGGAGGCTTATTTTATGGTGGCGGATTCAGTCTTTTCATATCACAGCTGATAGGAGTGGCCGCTATTTTTGTATGGGCATTCGGCCTTGGCATTCTGCTTTTTAAAACCATTAAAGCCACTATTGGACTTCGCGTATCGCGTCGTGTTGAAGAAGAAGGCCTTGATATTTACGAGCATGGAGAAAGTGCTTATAATTAAAACTTTAAATAAGCTCCCAAGCCGTTTTTAATCTGTTGTAGTCTGCAAAGGTTCGCTGTCACATGCGAACCTTTCTTTTGTTGATAACTTGGATTATTTACTTTTATATTTAAGGATGCAAAACCCATTGGTTTGTTATTTTTGCCCCTTCATTAAATAAGAAAGTTTTATGCAAGTCTGGTTCGAATGTAAAGTAAAATACACAAAAATTACTGAAAGTGGAAAGGAACAAACAGTAACAGAAAGTTTCCTTCTTGATGCTGTTTCATTTACGGATGCCGAAACCCGTATTATCCGTCAGATGCAGGAAATGGTAAAAGGAGAGTTCTCTGTGACTGATATAAAAAAATCGAGGATAGCTGAAGTGTTCCCTTATGAAAATGGCGAATGGTGGTTTAAGGCAACCATAAATCTTGTAACCATTGATGAAGAGGCAGGAAAGGAGAAAAAACTTCGTACACTGTACCTGATAATGGCCGACGATATCCAGGAAGCACTTACCCGGCTTGATGAAAGCCTCTCGTTTATGGTAATACCCTATGTAGTTTCCTCACTGGCTGTAAGTACAATTGTAGATGTTTTTCCCTATGAACCATCAGAATCATTAATTCCACAGGGATATTCTCCTGTCCAGGAGGAATAGTAATTAAAATCCCTCGGGAATTCTCCTTGTATTTTCGTAATTTAGCTGATGGACAATTAACTGCCACGTTATGAAACACAGTGAAGATTTTAGCAAAAGAACAAGGAAAAAAAGCCGAAGGGAAATGATTCAATACATTAACCTTCAGCTTGCAGCAATTGGGCAACCAATATTTTCTGGAGATACTGAAGAAGAGGAAAAAATGGCAAGTGCCCGTTTTGTTTCCCTTACAGAGGGTCTGATTAGCAGCTTTCGTGAAAAATCAAGACTGCTGACAGGGCATCTTTCCCCTGCAGATACCCGTATCCAGAATTTTATTAATGATTATTTAAAAGAACTGGATTTTAAAAAGTCTTACCGGCTTCCGGATACAACTTTTGTACTAAATCAGCCAGGTATGGCCCGGGAGGTTAGTCTCCCTCCCAATGGCAAATCATTCAAAACGCACTTGTTGAATTCATACAGAATTAAACAGGGAATTTTGAATAATCCTGCTGCCGATAAAAGAACTACCAAAGGTACCTTTCACATAGTGGAAGGTGGATTGCCGGTTTCTTTGGATAAAAAGGAAGTTCCTAAAATTGCTTTTGCACACTTGTTACACAGTGCCCTCCATCCTGACGATGACATAAACATACTTCCCTTTACAGCAGATCAGGAAAAACAAGCCAAAATTATGGTTTCCCTGTTGCTTCGGCCGGTTGTTTGTCCTGAGGTGAAAGGTGTAATAAGCGAAAAAAGCATGGAAATACGTTTTTTTGCTCCGGGAAGCCTTGTAAGTAACCTTGATTTCGTAGAAACTATATTTGGAAATGCAGGTGATCATAACCTGGCTGAAAATGATGCAGCACTCGATATTTCACACTGGACCGGACACACAGGATGCATTATACTTGCACCACAACTTACAAAACTTAAAAAGAGGGATATTGGATTGCCTCATTACAATGATGCTACCGAACGGCAGCGAACAGATGGCATGTGCTGGAATAATGAAAACGAACTCTATAATGATGGCAATGCATTTAAAGTGACTTGTCGGGATGAACGCGGAGTGGTGGTAACTTTAATTGCCGATAACTATTACGGCTACTCAAAAAAAGAAATTAAAACACAGATAAGCTTTTCGGCTAACCTCTACGGGTTGGTTGAAGAAGAACATGCAGGCGGTGCTATTGCATTCCCTTGTGGAAACATGGGAGATACAATTTATGGCCAGCCTTTTTCAGAAAAATTCAATAACCGGTACACTTTTGAAGAGGTGAAAAAACTTCTCGAAGGAAAAATAGAAGTAATGCCCGGGAATTTTGCTGTTGATAAGAAATACCCAAATATTATTTATATCCATGAACACGCCGATATTGATATTGAAAAAGGAACTGTGTCATGGACGCATGAAGGAACGTTACACTCATTGAATCTTTCTCCTGAAAAGATATATGTCCATCCCACCGGACATAAGTTTCAACTGGTAAAACACCCTGAGCAACAATTGTGGAGAATCGTTGATACAGCTCCGGAAGGAGTATTTTGCCACAAACCTAGTACAGTTTCAGGTGGAGGCAAATCAGAGATTTCTAAATCCATGCAGAATGCTATTAAATATGGTGCCTTCTATATCCAGAACCTGGAAGAAGATTCAAAAATGGCAGATATGCTGATTAACTACGATTATTCGCACCGATGGAAAAATATATGGCCCGATGCCCGTCCCTCCAGACCATTTTTAAGCCCTCACCGGACTTTAGGTTCTGCTGTGAAATTATTAACCCCCTCTGACCAATACAGTGATGATTACAATAAATTTCTCGAAAGTATTCCGGTTCATGTAAAAACCCTTGCATTATACATTAAACGGATGTATCGTTCACACCTTGACAAAGGCTCATGGAAGGAATACCTGAATGTTGAACTTGTTAATGGAAGGAAGGGCAATGCGTTACGCTATAAACACAATAAGATTATTGCAAGCTATGTACGCATTGGATTTAATCCCGACGGACAGTGGTTTTTGCATAAACTGCGCTCTGATTTTATTCCGAGTAAAAAAATACAGACAGAAGATGATATTACAGCTTCCATAACCCTTCCCGCCAACCGGCTGAATGACTTAAATCCTGAATATAAAAACAAAAGTGTCAAACTGCTTATGAACTGTGAAAGCCACCTGTTTCAAAGGCCCGATGAAGCTATCATCAGAGGTTACGATAAGGAGGCCGAAGAGGACATCGTGCGGGAAAATACATTTCTGACAAATTATGAACCCCTCACCAGAAAAGATGCCGTTGCTTTATACGAAAATACAATCCAGTTTGATCAATACACAAAGCCGGTTAAGGAACTGATAAAAAAGGTTGTTGAAAGCAGCAAAGAAGGGTATTTCGTCGCACCTTCACATACACGTGTTGTGAATGGCATTCCTACCAATAATCCACGCTATTTGCAGCGTAATCTGTTTCGTTATGAGAACCAGGATTCATACCTGGCTGAAACCGGAGTGCGGCTGTATAGAAAAATACCAGGTGAGAAGCCTGTTCATTTTACTGTAAACGCAGTCCTTCCCGGACGCAGGAATAATCCTGCCGACAGGGAAAAGGGAATCCGTCCGTTAAGTGTATATAATCCGATTCATTACCAGGAAGTTCCCGAATTGTTTATGGATTTCATCTGCAGCCTGACCGGTAAATCACCTTCCACTACTGGGGCAGGTTCTGAAGGTGCCCTTACAAAAGGTCCTTTTAATATGCTGGTTCCTACTTCTGATTTAAACAACGCACTGCTTTCGCACATTCTTTGTGAATACCAGGGATTCAGTTCAGCAGCGGGATACATCGGACAGGAAAATCGATTCGACCACGATATCAGTATTCTCGTCCCGGAGATATGGGCTCGCCTGGAACCGGAAGATAGGGATGCCAGCCAGCTCATTAAAAATAATTCACTTGAAAAGCTGGAAGACTTTGAATACAACGGGGAAACTATCCTGGCAAGCAGGTTGGGGTACCGAATCAATGAAAACTTTGCATTTCGGTGTATGAATAAATTGTTTGATGAGCCCTTGGCAGTATTTAATGAAAAGATGCTCAAACCCGAACTTCAGGATATGGAGGCTTATATAGATGGGATTAAGAATATTGTGGAAGCACAGCAGAAAGTTGCTCTGCGTTATTTTGATGAGGGAAGTGTTAATGCTGCCATTCCTCCTTTGAAAATCCTGCTCCATGTTATGGCATATGGTCATTACAATGGGAAACCTTTAAGCGACCCGGAACTGAGAAGGGAATTCAACAGGGAGTATATTCTTCAGACAGATTGGTACAACGAAAGATTAGAGCTTAAACAGCAGAAGGACATTGCATTTTTAAATAAACAGATACTCTACCTGAAAGATTTTATTTCCGATTCCAACAATTACGAACTGGTGAATGGGATGAATATTAAAGAACGTCTTTTAAAGGTTGAAAAGGCGTTAAAACATGTGGAATCAGAGAATTACCTGGAAGAACTTACCGGAACTATTGGAGCAGATAAATTGTTTACTGGTAATTAATTAACTATTCAAACGGATTGTTGGCATTTCCAGGCAAACTGTTTTATAGCCGTTTTCCATTGGGTGGTTTTAAAGATGACTGTCATTTTTTAAAAACTAAAGTTATCCCGTTGATTTTAAATGATATAGCGCTTGCATTCTAAAGAATTCTTCTTTGGATGCTTAATTTTTGGCAATATATTTCTGTAACCAGGTTGCCTGATTGTTACTGCATTTAAGGTAGCTCAAAAACAACCTTACAGGCGTTTCGAATTACTATACCCCAGGAAAGATTAATTGATTCAATCTGGTAAACTCTTCAATCATAACTTGTAAACCATGTTCAATTTATTTTTAGCTACTGCTCTGTTCGGTTGTACCAGAACGGCAGCAAAACTATCCTTTATTCGGAACAAATTCGCGATATATTCGGTATAAATTCGATAAATCGCGAATTTGTCGCGAGTTTATTGCGAGTTTATTGCGAGTTTACTCCGAAGTTGATAGGGACCAGAATTAAATATAGCTCATAATTCAACATTACCTGGAAGGAAGACCGGCGGAATACATACAGATTATTTGTTAACAGTGCAGAATATGGAGCGAAACGCTTCGTATCAGGATTAGCCGTATCTGTAAGTCCGTTCATTCTGTACGAAATGAGGACATGCCCGAAGGGTTACAATTACAGGCTGACAATAACTTTAATGGATTACCTGAGTAGAAAAACTTTAAAAGAATTTTCTTGCGGACACATTGAAATTATGCAACATTCAATTATATCAAATTGCTGTTGACAATAAGGTATTTACAGGGGATTTGGAGTGACAAACGGGAAACAGGAATTTACCTGTATAATCAGGACAAAAGAATTATATACCTGATTCTTATTTACTGTTCAGTTATAAGTTCGTATTTGCAGGCTGTCCGGATTGTTTTTCCGGTTTATCTTATGGATTACAAATTTACCATTACCTTATAGAAGTTAAATTCATCGCGCTTCACAGGATCGAACTGGTAGTAAGCTACTGCAATTCTGCAGATATCCTGAATAACCTCATAAATTTCAGCTACCTCTTTTTGGCCATAATTATTTAGTTTGTTTTCACTTTCGAGGGTTTCAAAACAACATTTGAATTCTTCAATCTGCAGGGCAGACTCCATGATTTTGTTAAACAGGGACTCCGGTACCCCTTTGTGTGTGATAATCTTTCTGGTTTCCTCATCCATGTTTTCAGAAAAAGTCTTCAGCAGGTTATACAAGCTAAGATGATCACCATTTTTGGCATCGCTGAAATAATCATTGTAACCAAGTTTATTAAAAAGTTCTTTTAGAAAAGGTTTGTTGTTTTTAAAATCAACTTTCAATGACGCACGCAGAACTTTTAGACTCTGTAGCCCAGCCACCATAACATCATGCCAATCACGGTATCTTTTATCATCAATTTCGTCAAGGTTCTCAGCATAGAATTTTTCAATTGTATCCGTTATCCACACATATAAAGAAATGGCGTATTCCGGGTCCCATTCTTCACGGATGCTTGACAACTCATAGATGTTTTCTTTAAATGATTTGGCAATTTTCTGGCAGGCCAGGATGGTGGCAGTACTGGTTGGACATGCAATTGCAGTTTCCATAATACATATTTTTAAATTAGCTGTATTACAAAACTAACAACTTAATCTCACACTTCTTTTATAATTATTGATGTTATACAAGCATGTTTTGAAACTATGTTGCATAACATCAATTCGGTTGATTGCTATTTATGTCTTTTCCTTAATTCGTCGACAACGTCCTCCAGCCGGTAACCTTTATGTGAAAGTAGCACAAGAAGATGGAAAAGCAGATCGCCTGCTTCATATATGAAATTTTCATCATCATTTGCCATTGCTCCAATAATTGTTTCAACAGCTTCTTCTCCCACTTTCTGAGATATTTTAGATGTGCCTTTCTCAAAAAGCGAAGTGGTGTAAGAACCTTCAGGCATTTCCTGCTTCCTGGTATCAATGAAATTCTGCAGATAGGTTAAAAACTCAATTCCAGTGCTTTTATTTACTTCCGAAAAACAGGTATCCGAACCGGTATGACATACCGGTCCTTCGGGATTTGCTTTAATGAGAAGTGTGTCGTTATCGCAGTCAATCAGTAAAGAAACGACATTGAGGTAATTGCCTGATTCCTCACCCTTAGTCCATAGCCGGTTTTTTGTACGACTGAAAAAAGTAACTTTACCTGTTTCTTTTGTTTTTAGAAAGGCTTCTTCATTCATGAAACCTACCATTAAAACCTTGTTTGTTGAATTATCTTGTATAACCGCCGGAACTAGGCCGTTCAGCTTGTTAAAATCAATTTGTTCTTTGTCCGAAAAATTATTCATAGTATAAATTGATGGATGAATATTGAATGATATTACCGGATGGTTATTCCCTTATCTCTGAGAAAGGATTTAAGCACCGGAATTGGTATTTCGTTGTAATGAAAAATACTTGCAGCCAGTCCTGCATCGGCTTTCCCTTTAGTAAATACATCCACGAAATGCTCTTTGGTGCCCGCCCCACCCGAAGCAATTACGGGTATCTTTAATGAATCAGCCAGCCGGGATAATTGTGAAACAGCAAATCCATTCTTTGTACCATCGTGGTTCATAGAAGTGAACAGTATTTCACCGGCTCCTCTGCTTTCTGCTTCTTTTGCCCATGAAAATAATTCCTTACTGGTGGGAATACGCCCTCCGTTTACAGTTACTGTCCAGTGGTTGTTTTCATCACCCCGCGCATCAATTGCAACAACCACAAACTGACTTCCAAAACTTTTTGCCATGTTATCGATAAGCTTTGGATTACGGACAGCAGATGAATTTATTGAAATCTTATCAGCACCAGCGCTAAGCAACTTACCGGCATCGGGCAGTTCACTAATTCCTCCTCCTACAGTAAATGGTATATTTAGGTGGCGGGCAATTCGTTTTACCAGTTCAATAAAGGTTTTACGCTTTTCATGTGTAGCAGTGATATCAAGAAAAACCAGTTCATCGGCACCCTCGGCTGCATATTTGGCACCTAATTCTACCGGGTCACCGACCTCTTTAATGTCGATAAAATTAATCCCCTTAACGGTTTGTCCCTCTTGGATATCCAGGCAAGGTATGATTCTTTTTGCAAGCATTTGCAGTTAAATGTATTAAGTTATTCTAAAACATGAAATTGATTTTGCAATTTCTTTTTTTTGCATACCTGAATATTAATTTACCCCGAGGTAGTATTTTTCAATTTCCTTGAGAATAATTTTACCCTCGTAAATAGCTTTGCCGGTAATCACTCCCGGAATGTTCATTTCCGCAAGTTTATATATTTCTTCCATCGAAGAAATGCCACCGCTTGCAATGATTTCTATTGCAGGTAACTTTTCCCTTATTTCGGCATACAGTTCAAACGCCGGACCGGCAAGCATTCCATCGCGGCTTATATCGGTTGAAATTACTTTGCTGATGCCCTTATTATAAAAATCAACAATAAAATCGAGTACAGGTATTTTGGTTGTTTCTTCCCAACCACTAACTGCAATATTCCCGTCTTTTGCATCGGCTCCTAAAATGATTTTTTCAGCACCATATTTCGCAAGCCATGAGAGAAAGGTGTCAGGCTCTTTAACAGCAATGCTTCCTCCGGTGACCATTGCTGCACCTGAATTAAATGCTGTTTCCAGGTCTTTATCAGATTTTAGACCCCCTCCGAAATCTATAATCAGGTGGGTTTTGGAAGCAATCAGTTCAAGTACCTTATAGTTTACGATATGCTTTGCACGTGCTCCGTCTAAATCAACCAGGTGTAAACGATTTATTCCTGCGTCCTGAAACATCCGGGCAACTACTAACGGATTCTCATTATAAACAGTTTTCCGACTGTAATCGCCTTGCTCAAGCCGTACGCATTTCCCTCCAATAATGTCAATAGCCGGGATAATTTCTGTCCTTTTTCTCATTAAAGCTGTTAACTTGTAATTGTACAAAGATAAAATAAAAGTAGATTGTCAGGAAACGATTGCCGGCTCGTTGATTGGTTAGGTGGGGGATTGACTTTTTCCACGAGAGGAAATTATAGTTCTATTTGCAGGCATGCAAAAATTATTTTATCCTGTCATACATATACACTTTGAACTTAATAACTTGAAAACCATTTTTTTAAAATCAAAATGTGTTTATTGTGAATGTTCTCTCCATATTCTTTTTATAGGATAAAGTAAGTTAAGAGTATGTTATGAAATTCATATTTTAATATTTGCCATTGAAAGTTTTCTGTTAAAAATGTATTTTTGATTTCATTTCGCTATTAAAAGATTTAAATTGCTTTCAGTTTAATATCAATAAATGCGAGTTTATTTCAAATTGATGAAATGAATTGTTTTGTAACAGATTAATAAGTTGGCATATGACTTTATCGAAGACACAAGGATTATATAGGAAAGAAAATGAACATGATAGTTGCGGGATAGGTTTTGTTGCTCATATAAAAGGTAATCCATCGCACGATATTATAAGCAGAGGTCTTGAGGTTTTGCTTAATATGGATCATAGGGGAGCCATCAGCGCTGATAACTCAACAGGTGATGGTGCAGGGATACTAATACAGATACCGCACGAGTTTATTGCTGAGGAGTTAAGGATGCCGGTTGGTGAGCCAGGCAAGTACGGTACCGGATTGATTTTCCTTCCAAAAGATGAAAGGGAAGCAGATCTGTGTATTGAGGTGCTGTCAAAACACATTCAGGCTGAAGGCCTGACATTGGTAGGATACCGTGATGTGCCGGTTGATCATACAATGCCGGGAGAAATTGCAAAGCTTACAGAACCTCTAATCAAGCAGGTATTTGTGCGCGCAAATCTTGAGAAAGATACCCTGGAGCGAAAGCTTTACCTGGTTCGAAAACTGACTGAAAAAGAAATTATGGGGTCATCCCTAAAATATAAAAGCAGTTTTTATCAGCCAAGTTTTTCCTCAAAAGTCATTGTTTATAAAGGAATGTTTACCCCGGCACAGCTGAAAGGTTATTACCTTGATTTTAAGAGCCAAAAGTTTAAGAGCGCGATAGCCCTGGTACATTCAAGATTTAGCACCAACACTTTTCCTACTTGGGACCTTGCACAACCTTTCCGGATAGTGGCTCATAACGGGGAAATAAATACCATTAAAGGAAACCGGCTTTGGATGCAGGCCCGCGAAGCCTTAATGAAATCGGAAATATACGGTGATGATTTGAAAAAACTCCTTCCTGTTATTGAAAAGGATAAATCCGATTCAGCTTCTTTCGACAATGTACTGGAGTTTTTACACATGACCGGAAGAACGCTGCCACATTCACTGTGCATGATGATACCTGAATCGTTCAATGAAAAAAATCCGATACCTGAGAGTTTAAAGGCTTTCTACGAATACCATTCTACTATTATGGAGCCGTGGGATGGACCTGCTTCAATGGTGTTTTCCGATGGTCGTTATATCGGAGGTACCCTGGACAGGAATGGGCTGAGGCCTTCAAGGTATGTTATTACCAGGAACGATCTTATTGTTATGGGTTCGGAAGTAGGGGTTCAAACATTTAGTCCGGATGAGATAAAGGAAAAAGGACGTTTACGTCCGGGGAAAATATTGCTTGTAGATACGCAGTTGGGTATTATAATTCCTGACCAGGAGGTAAAAGATCAGCTTAGCCATCGTAATCCTTATGATATGTGGTTAAAAGAGAACCGCCTTATGATGGCTGACATAACAGTAAAGCACCGGGTTCCGTCGTCGATCGATAATTTTGAAACGTATGCCAGAGAGTTTGGTTACTCAAAGGAAGATATGTACGAGCTGATACAGCCTATGTGTGAAGCAGCAGTGGAAACTACCAGTTCCATGGGTAATGATGTTCCTCTGGCTGTTTTCTCTGAAAAACCCAGGCGCCTTTTTGAATATTTTAAGCAGATGTTTGCGCAGGTTACCAACCCTGCGATTGATCCCATTCGTGAAGGACTGGTTATGGCCCTCACAAATTATATTGGATCGCTGCATTCCAATATTCTGGTGGAAACTCCCGAGCATTGTAAGCTGATAAAATTTCAGGGGCCTATTCTCACTAACACCGATTTGGGTAAAATAAAAGACCTGAAAGATGAGATGTTTTCACACAAGGTCGTACCTATGCTGTTCCCTGTAAACAAAGGGGCAGAAGGATTCAAAGAGGCTCTGGAGAAAATGCTTGCAGATGCAGAACATGCCGTTGACAGCAGAAAAAATTACATTATTTTGAGCGACCGGAACATAAGTAAAGAATTTGCAGCCATTCCATCCCTTCTGGCAGTTGCTGCTGTGCATCATCACCTTATAAAAAAACAAAAAAGAATGCAGGTGGGTATTATCCTTGAAACAGGTGAAGCCAGGGAAGTACATCATTTCGCTCTGCTGCTGGGTTATGGTGCCAGTATTATAAATCCGTACCTTGCATTTGCAGCTATAGACCAAATGGTAAAAGATGGTAAAATTGCGCTTGAATACAAAGTTGCCCGCAGTAACTATATTAAAGCCATTGATAAGGGGCTCCTTAAGATTCTTTCAAAAATGGGTATTTCAACACTGAGAAGTTATCATGGTGCGCAGATTTTTGAATCGGTGGGTGTAAACGAGGAGGTTATTGATAAATACTTTACCGGTACAGCGACAAAAATTGGTGGTATCGGCCTTGAGGAAATCTGTAAGGAAGCAATGTTGTTTCATGAAAAAGCTTTCAATGAGCAATTTGATACGGAGCAGTTTCAATTTGAAAATGAGGGTGTTTATGCCTGGCGGAAAAACGGATTGCATCATGCATGGAATCCTGAAACCATTGGCTTATTGCAATGGTCAACACGTACCAATGATTACCCTAAGTTTAAGGAATTCAGTAGTATGGTTGATCAACAGAACAGGAAACCTGCCTTTATTCGGGGCTGTTTTAAATTTAAAAATAATCCAATCCCATTGGATCAGGTTGAACCTGAGGAAGAAATTTTGAAACGTTTTGTAACGGGGGCCATGTCATATGGTTCAATCAGCATCGAGACACATCAGGTGCTGGCCATTACCATGAACACAATTGGCGGAAGAAGCAACACCGGTGAAGGGGGAGAAGACCCGGAACGTTTTGGAACCAATCGCAACAGTAAAATTAAGCAGGTAGCCTCGGGAAGATTTGGAGTCACTAATAACTATTTGATTAATGCTGAAGAACTTCAGATTAAAATTGCTCAGGGAGCCAAACCTGGTGAAGGTGGGCAGCTACCGGGCTATAAAGTCAATAAAATAATTGCCAGGACCCGAAATTCTACCCCGGGAATTACTTTGATTTCCCCTCCTCCACATCACGATATTTACTCTATTGAAGATTTAGCCCAACTTATTTACGACCTTAAAATAACCAATCCCAATGCCAGAGTATCCGTTAAGCTGGTATCTGAAAATGGGGTGGGTACCATTGCTGCCGGTGTTTCAAAAGCGTTTTCTGATATAATTGTAATAGCCGGTACTGAAGGTGGAACAGGTGCAAGTCCGGCCAGTTCAATAAAACATGCTGGACTGCCGGTTGAATTAGGAATAGCAGAAACACAGCAAACACTCGTGATGAATAACCTGCGAGGAAGAGTTAAGCTTCAGGTTGACGGACAGATAAAAACTGGCAGAGATGTAGTTACTCTGGCATGCCTGGGTGCTGAAGAATTTGGATTTTCTACAGCACCACTTATTGTGTTGGGGTGTGTCATGATGCGTAAATGTCATATGAATACCTGTCCTACAGGAATTGCTACACAGGATGAAAACCTTCGGAAAAGATTTATTGGAAAGGCAGAATATACCATTAATTATTTTCGTTTTGTGGCAAGGGAGATAAGGGAATACCTTGCTGAAATGGGATTCACGCGCTTCGATGATATAGTGGGCCGCACCGACCTTCTGGAGGTTAATCCTGAAGTTACGAACTGGAAAATGAAGAATGTTGATTTTTCACAGTTACTTTATGTTCCGCCAATAGCCCGAAAAGTTGCCATACGCAATACGCATCCAAATACCCGTCCCGATAAAGGGCATCTTGACCATGATTTGATAAAAGATGCCCGTAAGGCCATTCGGGGAGCAGAAAAAGTATGGATATCCCATCCCATAGTTAATGTTGATCGTACAACTGGTGCCATGCTTTCGGGTGAAATTTCCAAACGATATGGTGAGGCCGGATTACCAGACGATACGATTAATTGTACTTTTCAGGGAACTGCTGGTCAAAGTTTTGGAGCTTTTCTGGTAAAAGGAGTAACCTTCAGGCTTGAAGGTGACTCCAACGATTATATTGGCAAAGGACTTTCGGGAGGGAAAATAATTGTAGTACCTCCGGTTGGGTCTACATTTAAACCCGAAGAAAATATAATTGTTGGAAACACATCTTTTTATGGTGCTACAAAAGGAGAAGCCTATATCAGGGGTGTGGCAGGTGAACGGTTTTGTGTGCGAAATTCAGGGGTAAATGCCGTTGTGGAGGGAGCCGGAGACCATTGTTGCGAATATATGACAGGAGGAAGAGTGGTTGTGCTTGGTAAAACGGGTAAAAATTTTGCAGCCGGAATGAGTGGAGGCATTGCATATGTACTCGACAGAGACGAGAATTTCGATTATTTCTGTAATAAAGGGCTGGTGGAGCTATTGCCTGTTGAAGACAAATCAGATATAATTGAATTGCAATCGCTTATCAGCAATCATTTGCTTTATACGCAAAGTGTGCTGGCTGCTAAAATTCTCACTAACTGGGAGGAATATTTGCCAAAGTTTATTAAGGTAATTCCTTTCGAGTATAAAAAGGTGCTGGAGGAACAGAAAATTCTGGATTTGCAGAAAAAATTGCAACTTACTGAAGATGATCCTTTGCGGCATGAATAGATAAATGTAATAGTACAATAGGAGAATTAAATATGGGAGATCCAAAAGGTTTTATTAATGTTCCGCGTAAGGAAGCCGGATATCGTCCGGCCAAGGAGAGAATTTATGATTATGGGGAAGTGGAACAAACACTGAATATTAAAGATAGGAAATTACAGGCTTCCAGGTGCATGGATTGTGGTGTCCCATTTTGTCACTGGGGATGCCCGGTAAACAGCAAAATCCCCGAATGGCAGGATGCCCTTTACCAAGATAATATTGAAGAAGCATATAATATACTCCATTCCACAAACAGTTTTCCTGAAATTACCGGAAGGATTTGCCCTGCGCCTTGTGAGAAATCATGTGTGCTGGCCATCCATGAAGAGCCGGTTACCATTAGGGAAAATGAATGTGCAACAGTAGAACAGGCTTTTGAAGGTGGACTCATTGTACCCCGTCCACCTAAATACAGAACAGGAAAAAAAGTTGCAGTAATTGGTTCAGGACCTGCCGGTCTTGCTGCTGCTGATCTGCTCAATCGTGCCGGACACAGTGTAATTGTTTTTGAAAAAAATGATGCCATTGGTGGATTGCTGCGATATGGTATTCCTGACTTTAAACTAAATAAAAGGGTAATTGATCGCAGGCTTGCAATTTTTGTAGATGAAGGTATCGATTTTAAAACAAATGTGAATGTGGGTGTTGATATCTCAAAAGATGAACTGCTTCAAAAATATGATGCAGTGCTTCTGGCTGTGGGGGCAGAGCAACCACGTGATTTACCTGTGGAAGGCCATGAACTCAAAGGGGTTCATTTTGCCATGGATTTTCTGTCGCAGCAGAATAAAACAGTTGCCGGAAAGACAATACCTGAGGAAGAAAGAATTACTGCCAAAGATAAACATGTGTTAATTATTGGTGGTGGGGATACGGGGTCCGACTGTGTGGGCACATCCAACCGGCAGCAGGCAAAATCGGTTACACAGATTGAAATTTTGCCAAAGCCACCCGATACAAGGGATAATAATAATCCCTGGCCATACTGGCCCAATACATTGCGTTCGTCGAGTTCTCACGATGAAGGTTGTAACCGGCGTTGGAGCCTTTCTACGAAACGTTTCATCGGTGATGAACAGGGGAATGTGAAGCAAACCGAAATCGTGCAGGTTGAATGGTCGAAGGATGCAGAGGGTCGCTGGCTAATGAATGAAATAGAAGGTACCACTGAATTAATCGATACCGATTTGGTTTTGCTGTCGATGGGTTTTACCCAACCGGTACATAACGGTTTGTTGAATACTCTTGGTGTAGATTACGATCCCCGGGGCAATGTAAAAGTCGATGAGCGGAAGCAAACATCGGTAGAGAAAATTTTTGCAGCCGGAGATGCTGAAAAGGGAGCCAGCCTCGTAGTTCATGCCATACAGGCAGGGAATGTTGCAGCTCGCGGAGTGGATGCATACTTGCGTGGTCTTGGTTAGAAATAAAGCAGGGCTTTATAAAAAATTTGTTCAATAGAAAATTAATTTGAGCACGTTTCGTTTTGAAAGGTAAGAATCTCAAAAAATGAAACGTGCCCTGATATTTTCATTTCTGTTTTTGTTTGTATTAACAGCAACAGCCCAACCGAAAACCCGTGGGAGAGTTAAACGCAAGTACCGTAATGTGGAACGGGTGAATGAAAACTTGCCACAGGTTATCTTTCGCGGTCTGGTGCGTGATGTAAATAAGGTTCCCATTCCCGGCGCAAGTATTGAAATTTTGGGAATAAAACGTTTGGTACATTCCAATGAATTTGGTCAATTTATGTTATCCGATTTGCCCACAGGCAGGTTGAGACTTAAAATTTCTTGTATAGGGTACCGGACTAAAACCATCGACTATGTTTTACAGGCCGGTTATAATGACCATTATGTTGCCCTTGAAAAAGAAAGGGTATACCTTGAATCCGTTCATTCCACAGCTCAAAAAAGGGAGCAGCATATACCGGATGTTCCTGCTCTGATTTCAGTTGTTACAAAATCATTTGCCGATCAGCTTAATATTACCGGGTTTGATGGTATTGCTAATTTACATCCTGGTTTCTGGTATGAAGAGGCAGGAGCAGGTAAAGCTGGTTTTTATGTTCAGGGATCTGGTGGGAATGCAGGTTTAACGGAAATCGCACCTTCGGTGGCGGTATTTTCTGATGAGGTTCCGGTAATTCAAAATGCAAACATTTCTCCTCTTTTTTTTGATATGGAAAGGGTAGAGATGCTAAATGGTCCCCAAAATTCCTTGTTTGGCAGTAATGCCTCCGGAGGTGCTGTTAATTTTGTCAGTACAAAACCTGATGACCACTTCAAGGGGTACATTACTGCAGGTGGAGGAAATTTTGGTGCAAAAGAAGCTCGTGCAGTTGTTAATGTACCGGTAATAAATAAACTGCTTTTTGTCAGGGCTGCCGGTGTTTTCTCATCAAACGATGGTTATGTGGTGAATAGTATGGGAGGAACACTGAACGGCAACAGCAGCTATGGCGGACGAATTTCTCTGCGTTTCCTGCCGGCAATCAATCACAAAGTTGATATTGTGCTGAATTACATTGAAAACAATCATTCGGGAATGGCTTATATAAATCCATGGTTTCAGGAAGTGACTGAAGATGTGGATATTTTTGACTATCAAGCTTCTTTAACCCGGGGAAATGATTTGGGATCGAAACAGGTTCTTTTTGATGGTACGTTAACCTATAAGTATTTTATAAATGAACACGATTACCTGACTTCTGTCAGTTCATACAGGAAGAGCAACAGTTCGGATGTATGGGATGCTGATGGAACTGCCCGCCCTGCCCTTGAAATGGACGATGAAATGTCTGCTCAGATGGTTTACCAGGAACTAAGGTACAACTTCTCCAGGAAAAGTCGTATGAACGGATCGGCAGGATTAAGCTACAATCGTGAAAAGAAAATTGGTTGGCAGCGTGTTGCATCAGATGATCGAATGATTTATGATATTTTAAAATCTCCGGGAAATTTCGTTATGCCTGCTGAGAATCGTTTCCCGGTATACCCTCAGCCCCTGAATCCTGAGCCCATGGCTGATTTCCTACTAACGGGTTTGCATCAGGAACTAAATACGAATGAGCGGGTTATCCAATCTGCTCAGGCATACCTGCATTTCACTTACCACTTGAAACAGCGATTGTTCTTTTCAGGAGGTGTGCGAGCATTTTATGACCGGATGCATCTGATTAATGAGTCTGAGTTTAGTGGAGGTTCTGAATCCAGCCTGGGAGAATTTAGTAACAGTGCACCAAATATACTTTACCTTCCGTCTGCCTTGCAACAGTTATCCGATGCGAATCTGGCAGCTGTCGGTGAGGCCGGGTTAACATACCGGTGGAATGAGAACTTCAATTTATATATAAAAGCAGCAAGAGGTAGAAAACCAAAGGTACTTCTGTTTACCTGGCAGAGCCAGCCACTGGTTGTGGGGGCTGAAAAGATTAACAGTGCTGAAGCGGGTTGGAAAACTACTATCAGGCAGCGGTTATTTTGGGATGCTAGCGGTTTTTATCGCAGGCATTTAAATGTTCATACAATCCACTGGGGTGGAACAACGGATGCAGGCTTATTGTCAGCAAATGGAAAAGCTACCTCTTATGGTGTACAAACCGCATTGAAAGCAGCGGTAATTAAGGGAGTGGATGTGTTTGGTAGTTATGCCTGGATGCAATCGGCATTTGACTCCACCGGTGTTGATGGTAAAGAATTTCGCTATGCAGGCAATAATTTTGCCCGTGCACCTGAACATAGTTTTACAGCGGGTTTAACTGCCAGAGCTACTGTTATGCCTGGTATGCAATTATTTGTCAACCCATGGTACTCCTGGAAATCATATTATTGGTTTACCGAATCCAATTCTTCCGGTCTGAAACAAAATCCTTATGGACTATTAAATCTGAACGCAGGGGTTGAACTGGACAACCCAGATGTTACAATTAGCATTTATGGCACCAACTTGCTGGAGGAACATTACTTGTCATCTGCAGGGAATTGGGGAGGGCTGTTAGGAATGCCTTCATTAATACCAGGAGCACCACGCATGATGGGAGCAAAAATATCCTGGAATTTTTAAAGGAAAATGTTCATATTCAGTCGTTGATCTTCTTTTTTAATTTCAGGAATCAATGCTTCTGAATCGTATTTCTTTTAGCAGGATATGATATCTGATATATAAATAAATTCATTACTGCTGAAAGATTTTGACGGATTAATACTTCTGCCTCAGTTCATTAAACCTTATGTTTATTTTTAGAAACCCTTTCAGTTTTAATTTGTTGTATTAATTGAGCGTGCAGAAGCTGCTTCGCTGTAATTAATTTTAGAATGAACAATATGTTTAAAATAAAGCCTGAACACAAGAAATATATACGACCGGTGGTTGGAGGAATCATCCTTTTATTAGGTATTGTGTTTATGGTCGTTCCATTTATTCCACTGGGTTATATTTTTTTATTTGGAGGACTGTTTCTTTTAAGTTCAGAGGTTCCGATATTTAAGAAGTGGCTTAACAAAGCTAAAGGGAAAGATAAAAAAAACAGGATAGAGAAAGTAGAAAAGGCTGTTGATGAAAAGGAAGAACAACTGAGTAAAAAAATAGTGAAATCAAAGGAAGGTGTTAAAGATTCCTGATTCTTTCATTCGGACGACCAGTTCCATAAAATTTTCAATTGTGGAGGAGATTATACAAAATTTTCAGGTAGAAGTTTAAAGATAAATCATAATTTAGTCTTTTAATTTCATGACCTCTGATACTGAGGAAATGAGAAACAAGAAAGCTTTACCTTAATCCATTTGTCATTTAATGTTGGAAACGGGATTAATTTTTTATGCTTTAATTTACCTGACAGCAGTGTTGTACTCATCGGTAGGACATGGCGGAGCAAGCGGATACCTGGCTGTTATGGCCATTTTTTCAGTAGCACCTGAAAACATGAGAGCTTCTGCGTTGGTTCTTAATCTCTTCGTTGCCGGGATTGCTTTTTATTCTTATTACAGAGGAGGTTTTTTTAGATTCAATTTGCTTCTTCCATTTATTGTTCTTTCCATTCCGATGGCTTTTTTGGGTGCACGGCTTGATATTAATCCTGTTATTTATAAAACTATTCTGGGCTTGTTTTTGCTTTTAGCAGTCGCAAGGATGGTCTTTACAGCGCACTCGCCTGAAGAAATAAAACCGGTAAACAATATCTTTGCTTTGGTATTGGGTGCTTTTCTTGGTTTTTTTTCCGGGATGATTGGAATCGGAGGGGGAATTATATTAAGTCCGATACTTTTATTATTTAAATGGGCAACAATTAAGCAGACTGCAGCCGTTTCCGCCCTATTCATTTTTTTGAATTCGGCCAGCGGAATTGCCGGGCTTGCCGTACAGGGAGCATTCAGTCCGGTCGATGAAATATTTCTGATGATTGCTCTTGGTGTTGCCGGTAGTCTGACGGGCTCATTCATGGGTAGAGAAAAACTTGCTCCCTCAAAAGTAACATACCTTCTGGCTTCTGTATTGGTTATTGCCAGCGTAAAACTTTTTTATTTTTGAACTGAAACTGTTTATTTACTGACTCAATAGTTACTACAGGATAACATAGAACCCATGCTTGATTACAAAAGTGCAACAGAATTGATGCTGTCAACTGCAGGTAAATTACCTGCCGGGCATGTTGAACTGTATCAGGCTCTTCACAGGGTACTTGCCGAAGACGTGTTTTGCGATACCGACTTGCCTCCGTTTGATAAATCAGCAATGGATGGTTATGCATGCCGTAAAGTTGATATGCACAACGAACTTGAAGTTGTTGAAACCGTGCATGCTGGTAAATTACCTGAGAAAACAATTTCAAAAAACCAATGCAGCAAAATAATGACCGGAGCAATGATTCCTGCAGGTGCTGATTTGGTATTTAAAAAAGAAGATGCTCAAATAACAGGCTCAGGATTGGTACGGTGCTTAAACACTTCATCGCTCAACCATATATGTTATAAGGGGGAAGATGTAAAAAAGGGAGATAAGGTTCTTGATAAATCCACCTTAATTACAGCCAGGCATTTACCTTTATTGGCCGGGGCAGGTGTGACAAGACCAAAGGTATATGACAGACCTGAGATAGCCATTTTTGCTACTGGAACCGAACTTGTGGAACCGCATGAGAACCCTCTGTCTTTTCAGATACGAAATACCAATACATCGCAGCTGACGGGCAAACTTGCTGAACTGCAGATACCAGCTTTTTATGGAGGAATCCTGCCGGATAATCAAAAGATACTTGCAGAAGAGCTGGTAAATACTTTTCGTAAAAGCAATGTGGTTATACTTACAGGTGGTGTTTCAGTTGGTGATTTTGACCTGATTCCGGATGTTCTGACTCATCTTGGTTTTAAAATTTTAGTCCGTTCCACGGCCATAAAACCAGGGAAACCCATGGTATTTGCCCATAACGGTAATAACTATTGCTTCGGTTTATCGGGAAATCCTGTGTCATCTTATGTGCAGTTTGAGCTTTTCGTGAAACCGTTTTTATATGCTCTGATGGGACATGAATACCAACCTGTTATTCTTAAGCTGCCATTGGCAAAAGAACTTAACCGGGAGATATCGGACCGGGTGAATTTCCTTCCTGCAAATATTTCTGCAGACATGGAAGTTGTGCCGGTAGAATTCCATGGTTCGGCACATATACATGCACTGGCAGGAGCTTCTTATTTGTTTGAAGTTGAAAAGGGTTCGGATAATTTGAAAAAAGGGACACTGGTAAATGTACGACAGCTATAATCGACATATCAGCTATTTAAGGGTATCAGTAACCGACAGATGCAACCTGCGTTGCATCTATTGCATGCCTGAAGAAGGAATCAGCCTGGTTAACAGAAGAGATATCTTAAATTTTGAAGAAATAGCTGAAGTAGTAAGAACAGGTGTTCGTTTAGGGATTAAAAAAGTACGGTTGACCGGTGGTGAGCCACTGGTGAGAAAGGGAATTGTCGAACTGGTCAGCATGCTTGATGCCATTGATGGGATAGACGAAATAACCATGACTACCAACGGAATCCTTCTTTCCAAATATGCGCGGGAATTGAAACAAGCCGGATTGAAACGCGTTAACATCAGCCTCGATTCAGTTTCTCCCCTTCATTATAAAGAGATTACCCGGGGCGGTAAACTCGAACATGTTTATGCGGGAATACAGGCTGCCCGTGATGCCGGTCTGTCGCCCATAAAAATCAATGTGGTGAAAATTGATGGAACAAGTCAACAGGAGTACGATGAAATAAGAAGGTTGGCCGCTAATGAAAAGCTTCAGGTGAGGTTCATTTCCCAAATGAATCTGAAAAAAGGAGAATTTTCAAGGGTTGAAGGAGGCGATGGCGGGAACTGTGTTGCATGTAACAGGCTACGGCTGACTGCCGATGGATTTATTAAGCCATGCTTGTTTAGTAATCAAAGTTACAGCATTAAAGAGCATGGTATTGAAGAAGCTTTTTTATTGGCTCTCAAAGCAAAGCCTTTTAAAGGAACCTTGAATACAAATGGGAGTTTTTATAACATTGGAGGATAAATAATTGAAATAAATGACTGAAAATTTTTCACACCTTAATGAAAAAGGAGAGGCCAATATGGTGGATGTGGGCACTAAACCTGACCAGGTGAGGATAGCTGTTGCTGCCGGGAAAATATTCCTTCAGAAAAATACATTGAAGCTTATTGAAATCAACTCCATAGAAAAGGGAGATGTCTTTTCTGTTGCCCGGATAGCGGGAATACAGGCTGCAAAGAATACCTTTAACTTGATTCCGTTGTGCCACCAGGTGCAACTGTCAAAAGTTGCAGTGGAATTCACGGTGGAGGAGAATGGAATAAGGACAACAGCTACGGCAAAATGCACCGGCAAAACAGGAGTGGAAATGGAAGCACTGACTGCCGTGAGCATCGCATTGCTTACCATCTACGACATGTGTAAGGCTGTTGATAAAAAAATGCTCATGGGAGAAATTGTATTACTGGAGAAACAAAAGAAATGATTCAATTTAATGTAAAGTCACTCAATATTTCTGAAAAAAAAGGAACGGTAAAAACTCCTGTTGACGGGGTTGAGATCAATCAAACAGGTTTGAAAAACGATGCCCACGCAGGTTACTGGCACAGGCAGGTAAGCCTTTTGGGTGTGGAAAGCATTAAAAAGGCGGAAGAGCAGAATAACCGTACCTTTCGTTATGGTGATTTTGGGGAGAACATTACCACCGAAGGATTTGAACTTTACAAAGCCAATGTATTCGACAGGTTTCAATCGGGTGATGTCCTGCTTGAAGTTACACAAATAGGGAAAAAATGCCATAAAGGTTGTGAGATAATGAAAACCTCGGGCAACTGCATTATGCCTGATGAAGGTATATTTTGCCGGGTAGTAGGTGCCGGGAATCTGCGGGTAAACGATGTACTTACTTATATTCCCAGGATAATAAAAATCACCGTAATAACTTTAAGCGACAGAGCTTATAAGGGTGTTTACACCGATAAAAGCGGCCCTCTTGCCACTAAAATCATAACTGACTTTTTTACCCTAAATAACCGTCCGGTTGAAATTGAAAATTTAGTATTGCCCGATGAGGAAGCTATGCTGGAGGAAACCTTGAAGAAGACTTCGGGAGAAGGAAAGGATATAGTTATTACAACCGGTGGAACAGGTATCGGTAAACGAGATATTACCCCCGACGTAGTAAGAGGGTTGCTCGATAAGGAAATTCCCGGAATAATGGAATTGATCCGGTATAAATACGGCTCCGTAAAACCAAATGCTTTGCTTAGCAGAAGCATTGCCGGTGTAATGGGAAAAACATTAATCTATACCCTCCCCGGAAGTACTTCCGGAGTCCATGAATATTTAACTGAAATAAATAAAACCATCGAACATTCATTGCGTATGCTGAATGAAATTGATGCACATTAATGAATAAGATATCTGCTGTTGTATAGTTGATCTTATTGACATATACAATATCTTGATTTGGCATATTTCAGAGGTTCAATTCAAAGAACTACTTCTGACACGTTTACCTTGTTTAGAATGAATTTATATTAGAGCATATGCTGTAAAACATGTTGTTGTAATCTTGATTGAATCAAATAGTTATAAAGCTGTAAATTAACGACTTATTTGTCCTTAATTATTTTATATTGATATATCTGGATAATTGGATAATTTTGCACACTGAAAAGTAAAAGTTTTTGAAATCATTCGTGCATCAAACATGAAAAGAACTATTTCAGCAGTTATTTTATTGGTTATAGGCGTTTTGGTGTTAATTAATATCTTCAATACAGAAGAAGAATATTATAACCTGAAACTTGAGCAACTCAAGCAGGAGTATGCCATAAAACCTGTTCCTTCCGTAAATCACAGTTTGCTTCCACAACTGCAGCGTGAGTTTTCAACTCCGCAGGAAGTTACCGAGACATGCATCAGTTGCCATACCGAGCGCCATAAAGAAGTAATGAATTCCGCACATTGGAATTGGGAGCGGATAGGCTATATTGAAGGGCGTGGAATTGCTGCTGCAGGCAAGAAAAATGTGCTTAACAATTTTTGCCTGGGTGCGCAGTCGAATGAGCTGAGTTGTGCCAAATGCCATATTGGTTTTGGAATGACCAATAATCATTTCGATTTTCAGAACGCACGGAATGTTGACTGCATGGTATGTCACGATAACAGTGATGAGTATTCGAAGGCTTCTGCCCGGTCAGGATACCCCGACAGGGAGGTGAACCTTACAAAAGTAGCACAAAGTGTTGGCGCTCCCGATAAAATCAATTGCGGCAGCTGTCATTTCTACAGCGGAGGCGGGAACAATGTGAAGCATGGGGATTTGGAAGCTGCGCTGCTGGCAGTCGACAGGCAGGTGGATGTGCACATGGCTTCCAATGGTATGGATATGTCGTGCGTGGCCTGTCATACAGCTGAAAACCATCAGATAAAAGGACGTCTTTACTCTGTTTCCTCTACAAATACAAACAGGGCTACCTGCGAGCAATGCCACACTGCAACTCCTCATTTCGATGATATCCTTAATCGTCATAATGCTAAAGTTTCTTGTCAGGCCTGCCATATACCCACTTATGCAAAGGTGAATCCGACAAAGATGGCCTGGAATTGGTCGGAAGCGGGTAAACTGAAGGATGGTGAGCCTTACCAGGAATTCAGCAGCGACAGTACCAGGGAGTATCAGTCGATAAAAGGCTCATTCGTGTGGGCTAAAGATGTTAAACCAGATTACCTGTGGTTTAACGGAACAGCCGACCACTATCTGTTGGGTGATACCATTAAATCGGTGCCGGTGCAAATGAATACTCTGTATGGTTCATACCATGACCCGGAATCAAAAATTTATCCTGTAAAAATTCACACCGGCGATCAGATTTATGACAAACAACATAATATCTTAATCCAGCCAAAGCTGTTTTCCGAAAGTAAAGGCGACAGCGCCTATTGGAAAGATTTCGACTGGCAAACGGCCTCGGAAGCAGGTATGAAAAGGGTAGGTTTACCCTACAGCGGTGAATACGGTTTTGTGGAAACTGAAATGTACTGGCCCGTTAATCACATGGTTGCCCCAAAAGAACAGGCCGTTTCATGTGCCGAGTGCCATACACGCGATGACAGCCGGCTGGCCTCGCTTACAGGTTTCTATTTACCGGGGCGCGACTACAACAAACACCTCGACTTCTTTGGAAAGCTTCTTTTCTTTGGTGCTTTGGCTGCGGTAATACTGCATGCTCTTTTCAGGGTAATCACATCTGTTGCCCGAAAAGAATACGAGGTGGAGATTATTAACAAAGAAAATAAAAAACCGGAACATAAATTATTATGAGACGCGTATACATTTATAAAGGATTTGAACGGTTCTGGCACTGGACACAGGCTTTGCTTATAATTTTCCTTGCCCTGACCGGGTTTGAGGTTCATGGATCAATCCATATCCTCGGGTTTGAGCATGCCGCCCGTTTTCACCGTATGGCTTCATGGATGCTCATCGGTCTTATCATTTTTGCTATTTTCTGGCACCTGGTTACAGGCGAATGGCGGCAGTACATTCCTACAACTAAAAACCTGATGGCTCAAATCCGGTTTTACACCATCGGCATGTTCAGGGGAGAAAAACACCCCACAAAAAAAACGGAGGTGAAAAAATTGAATCCGCTGCAGCGGTTGGTTTATCTTGGATTCAAACTGGTGCTGGTGCCCCTGACAATTATTTCGGGCATCATCTACATGTTTCATAAAACAGTTGACCGGAATGATACCATTGTAATAAGCGATTTTTCGTTGGAAAGTGTAGCATTCTGGCATACGCTCGGGGCTTTTCTGCTGATGGTGTTTTTAGTAGTACATGTTTACATGACAACCACCGGATATACACCTACTTCCAACATCCAGGCAATGCTGACCGGATACGAGGAACTGGAAGAAGAAGAGGAGGTCACTGCAGGTGCCTGAGTTATCATTTTATAGAAGTCGGTTTTAGAACAAAAAAAAATAAACAAATGAGAAAGTATGAATCAGGGAAATCCCTTGCTTATATGAATCCCTACCTTGCGGGATTCCTGCTGGGATTGGTTTTGCTTGCAACAATTTATATTACAGGTCGCGGATTGGGAGCCAGCGGAGCTTTCAAAAGTGTTGCCATTGCTTCAGTTGAATCTTTGGCCCCGTCACATGCTGCCAGTACGGCTTATTATACCCAGTTCGAGGATGAAAATCCTGGTGGACCATGGAAGAATTTCCTGGTGTTTGAAGTTCTGGGTGTTCTTGTAGGTGCTTTTTTCTCTGGTGTTCTTGCCAACCGTTCAGGACTTAAAATTGAAAAAGGTCCACGTACTACAAATGGTATCCGCATTGCAGGTGCTGTTGTTGGCGGAGCTCTTTTTGGTTTTGGTTCCCAGTTGGGCAGAGGTTGTACCAGCGGCTCTGCTCTCAGTGGCATGGCTGTCCTTTCATTAGGTGGTATTCTTACCATGCTTGCCATATTTGGCGGAGGATATATGTTGGCTTATTTTTTTAGAAAACTTTGGTTATAAATGTAATTATGGGACCATTAGTACCTTTTCTTATAAGTGAAGAATTTAGTCTGGTAATTGCTTTCTTTATCGGGATTGCCTTTGGTTTTATCCTTGAACAGGCAGGTTTTTCGTCCACAAAAAAACTGGTTGGACTGTTTTACGGATACGATTTTACTGTATTGCGTGTGTTTTTTACTGCCGGGATTACAGCCATGGCAGGAGTATTGTTGCTGGGGCATTACGGATTGCTCGATCTGGGGGTAATTTATGTAAATCCTACATTTCTTAAGTCTGCCCTTATTGGTGGTGTTATAATGGGCGCGGGGTTTATCATTGGAGGCTTTTGTCCTGGCACCAGCGTATGTGCTCTGGCTATTGGCAAACTCGATGCTCTTGCATTTGTGATCGGTGCAGTTTTGGGTGTCTGGGCTTTTATTGAATCTTTTCCGGTGCTGGAAGGAATTTATACTGCAAATAATATGGGACAGGTGAGGATTTCCGATTACCTGGGAATGTCGGACATTACATTTGGATTCCTGCTTGCCCTTATGGCTGTTGGTGCTTTCATAGCAACCTGGTACATCGAGAACAGGGTCAATAATCGTAAGCCTGTGATAAGTTTATCTATGAGGAACAAGTATGCCCTTTCGGCTGCGGCCTTGTTTGTTGTCCTTTCTGTGGTTGCTTTTTTGCCGGGCAAAAAGGATATCATAAATAACCGCATAGCAGAGGCCAGGCGCCAGCAAACCTGCGTATTTAAAGAAATACCCGCCGATAAGCTGGCCTATGAGATTGTGAATAATTACTATGAACTGAATATAATTGATGTACGTTCACCTGAAGAATTCGAAGCGTTTCATCTGCCAATGGCTATAAATATACCTTTCGATCAGATGATGGAACGGCAGTATGAACCGCTTTTCAGGCAGCGGCTGAGAAAAAATGTTTTTTATGCCGATAACGACACGCTCGTGCGCATGGCTTGTTTAAAAGCAAAATACATTGGTAAATCAGAAAACGTGATACTCAGGGAAAGTGCCCGTGAATTCAGGGAGATGTTCTACCTGGCTGAAGCTCCTGATGAGGGTGCTTCAAAATCACAGATTGAAGCACATCACTTTCGCAGTACCACAGCCCGGCAGATGGATAACCTGGTGAACTCACTCAAGAATATTGGAGCACCGGTCAAAAGAGAGGCCGTTACCATTAAAGGAGGTTGCTGAAAGAGTTGCTGTACATACAACCGGACCAATGAATTCCTTACGGCCGAAAATGGGAGGCTTTTAATGCATTTGTCTGTTCTTCCCATAGATAGTACCTGTGGCACTCACTCCTGTTTGAAGTGGATTAAAGAAATAAGGGCTGTGGCAAGTACTCCTGATACAGATGGATTTTGTATATGAGAGAACTCCTTAAAATCCTGTTCGGGATTAAATATTGTTGGAAAACAGTCAAGACTAACCCTTTGGCTCCCCTTCCCAAAATCCCGTTAAGGTCTAAATATGGATAGAAAACATACGACACTAATCTGTTCACTTCCTTTTTTAAAATCACGTCAGGGGTTGAATATGATTAAAAATCAATTCAATCAGCTACCAAAAGATTCGCCTCTGAAAGGCTTTTCTATTTCTTTTTGGGTATTTTTGCATAAAACAAAGAGCTGATTATGTCAAAAATACTGGTAATCGACGATGAAAGAAGCATTCGGAATACATTAAAAGACATTCTGGAATATGAAAAATATGAAGTAGATCTGGCAGAGGATGGCAAAAAAGGTCTTGAAATGTTTAGGCAAACTGAATATGATATTGTTCTTTGTGACATAAAAATGCCGGGAATGGATGGAATTGAAGTATTGGAACAGTTAAATACACTGGCTCCTGATACACCGGTAGTTATGATTTCAGGCCACGGAAATATTGATACCGCTGTAGAATCTATTAAAAAAGGAGCATACGATTTTATAGAAAAACCGCTCGATTTGAACCGGTTACTGATTACCATCCGGAATGGTATGGACAAATCTACTCTTGTGAGTGAGACTAAAATCCTGAAGAAAAAAGTCAGTAAAAAATTTGAAATCATTGGAGAATCGCCTGCAATTAAAAAGGTTATTGAAATGGCTGACCGAGTTGCACCAACCGATGCACGCGTTTTAATTACCGGCCCGAATGGTACCGGCAAAGAACTGGTTGCCCGTCGCATACACGACCACAGCAATCGGGCATCGGAGCAGTTTGTGGAAGTAAATTGCGCTGCTATACCTTCTGAACTGATAGAAAGCGAATTGTTCGGACATGAAAAAGGTTCATTTACTTCGGCAGTGAAACAACGGAAAGGAAAATTTGAGCAAGCCAGTGGTGGAACCCTTTTCCTGGATGAAATTGGTGATATGAGCCTGTCGGCGCAGGCTAAAGTTCTCAGAGCATTGCAGGAAAATATTATTTCCAGGGTAGGAGGAGATAAACCCATAAAAGTGGATGTGAGGGTAGTGGCTGCAACCAATAAAAATATCTCAGCAGAAATAGATAACGGTCGGTTTCGCGAAGATTTGTATCACCGGCTGAGTGTTATTTTAATACATGTTCCTTCCCTGAATGATCGACTTGAGGATATACCCTTGCTTGCCAGTCATTTCATAAGCCAGATATGTGATGAATACGGAATGCCTGAAAAAGCCATTACTGATGATGCAATTGCTGAGCTTCAGAAAATTAACTGGACAGGTAATGTCCGTGAGTTTCGGAATGTAATCGAACGGCTGATTATTTTGTGCGATCAGAAGATTACAGGGGAAGATGTACAGAAATTTGCAGCTCCAATTAAATAGCTAAACCGGATCATCCCATTCTTCGTTTTTGTCCTGGATGTAGGTTTCAATGTGTCTGTCGTATTTAACCTCGTAAATGTCTTTAATGGTTACAATGATTCCTGTTTCCAAAACTTTACCGAAACCTTCATTCATTGCCGTACCAAATGTCTTCATTGAGGGCGAAAGATTCATATAGGCATTAATCAGTGGAGGAACATTTTCACCATATTGCCTGACTTTTTGAACAAGAATCCGATAATCTTCCCTGTAGTTCGCTCCCGTAAAAATTGCTTTCATTTCAGCAAAGTTATAGTTAAACTCTATGGGTTTTTTAGGATAAACCAGATTGGTTCTGTCGCGAAAATATTTTAGGAAAAAATATTGGATAAGATTCCTTGCTTCACTGTGAAAATGAGAATACATGGTAACTTTGCCAAAAAAATATTCAATTTCGTTGTGATCGACAGTGAGGGCCCCAAGTCCGTCCCACAGGTTGTCGAGGGCAAACAATGCTTTTGCACCGGCTTTGCTCGATTGATAGGAAGGTTGAACAAATGAACGTCCCAGCTCAAGTGTATGAGGCAGGTACTCTTTTATAAAAGTATCAGAAAGATGGAACAGTTTTGATGTTGCCATTTGAATTTCACCTTTTTCATCAACCGGAGCCTCGGAACAAAGTATATACCGGTAACCTCCAAGAATTTCTTTAGCTTCCGGATCCCAGACTATCAATTGTTTATATGGGACCTCTGAAACATCAAAAGTATCAATATCGGTTTCTTTTCCTGTTCCTCCCCCCGCATCCCGGAAAGTAATCTCCCGCAACCGGCCAATTTCATGCATCAGGGCAGGTGAATCATTATGTGTGATGACATATATTTCATTCCCACCCTTATTGGTTTTTCGTAGCAGCTTGTCAGTTGTTAATTCTGCAACGATCTGCTCCTTAGGTAGCGGTGCTACAATTTCCTTCATTAAATAATCTTTTAAATGAAAACGGTGTGCAAAATTAATAAAATTGATTTACAATGCTTCTGCCCAGTTTATTAATTTGGTTATGTACTGCCTGTTGCCAGTCGGTACGTTTTTTCCTTCACCCACTCAGCCCACTGCTGGTGGGTTTTTGTGCTGTTAAAAGTTGTGTAGGGGATGGGCTTTCCAAAGAAAATATTTACATCGGTATTGCGGTGCCTTACAGTTTCTCCGGGCAACAAAAACATTTCAAGATTCCACTTAATGCGAAAGAACTTGCGAAAATTGGCAACCCGGTAAAATCTTTTGGAATTCCTGCCTGCAACAAATACCGGTATTACATCACGTTTGTACCTGATCGCCTTTGAAATAAAATGTTTTTTCCATTCCAGATCTGTTACCTTTCCCTTAATTTTTCTGGATGCCAGTCCTGCAGGAAAAATCAGAATCTGAGCATCGGAATTGTAGGTTTCACTTAGTGCTTTTGCAACATCCCGGCTGTGGCCACCGTGCTTGTTTATTGGTACAAATAGTGGCTTCAGCTGCGGAATGTTCAAAAGAATGTCGTTGGTCAAAAACTTCGCATTTCCTAGCTTTTCATCCACTGCTTTCAGCAACAGCATTCCGTCGAAACCTCCCAGCGGATGATTGCTTGCAACTATGAAGCGGCCGGTTTCAGGCACATTGTCCAAACCATGATATTTTATGGTAACATTGAATTCTTCAACTACTTTATTTATAAACTCAATCCCCAGGTGGTGCCCATGCCTGACAATCAGGTTGTTAATAAAATCGAGTTCCAGAAGAGAATGAATTAAACGATAAACAAATCCCGGCATCACTCGTGCCAGTGCAGGATTTTTTGCTGTAAAAACTTCCTTTATGTTGATAGGTTTATATGAACCGGGTTTTACTTCTTCCACCTTGTAGTTTTTTTTCGCAATTAAATAAAAATCCTCCGCAAATTTATACTTTCTATAGATTCATTCTTCCGCCTGTTTGAAAATTTTCCGGTGATGGAACCCGGGCGTGATTCTTTTCTGCATCATATATTCCCCATACCTTGTCCAGTACAAATTCGCGATTATCTGGTGCTGGTATGGTTTATTACTGGATTTTTTCCGAATTACTGCATGTATCCTTTCCGGGTGGTTTTTTCTTTATTCCCCTGTATTGTTTCCTCCTGGTTCAAACAGTTTACCCGAAAATAATCAACCAGGTATTGAGTATTTCTGCATTATTAATTTCTGTGCATGAGATCGTGTAGAAGTTATTAACTGATGGCGCAGAGCCCGATTTTATTTTATAATCAGTTGATTATATGAGCAGTATTTGGAGTTGTTAATTACATTTGACAGTTTTTAAACACAATATCAACATTTTTTCAACAAAAAAGAAAGTGTAAGTTGGTGGAATAAAGTGGAATAAAGTGGAAGAATATGGAATATTTTTGTACTTTTACCATTACTAAACAGCTTTATTTCGCTTAAATGGCAGAATTCACAGGTACATACAATGCAACTATCGATGACAAGGGAAGAATTGTTCTTCCTGCGCCCTTTAAAAAAGAGATGGGTGACCTGGCTTCAGAACCTCTGGTTATTGAGCGAAACTTGTTTAAAGACTGCCTTGATGTTTATCCCGAAAAATTCTGGAACGACCGGGTCGAAGCCTTTAAGTCCACACTTGATCCCTTTGATGAGGAAGACGATGGATTCCTTCAGTTTTTTTATGAAAATTTTAAAAAGGTGGAAATGGCAGCCAATGGACGCATCAATATTCCTTCAGAGTCTCTAGGTTACGGAAAACTTAAAAAGAATGTCCGGCTGATTGGCATGGGTAAATCCATCCGCATTTGGGATATAGAGGTATATGAAAATCAGCAAATGGATAAAACAACGTTTTTAAAACGATTCAAGGAGAAAAGAAGATCTAAAACATCAGAGTAAATGTCGAACCCGTACCACATACCAGTGATGCCAGAGGAGAGCATTCAGGGACTTAATCTTTTTCCCGGTGCCCTGGTGGTTGACGCCACTTTTGGAGGGGGAGGCCATTCCAGGCTGATTCTGAATGAAATTGGTGATGGTAAACTATTCGCATTTGATCAGGATGAAGATGCCGCCGGAAATGTAATTAATGATGACCGGCTTTTTTTTATCCGGCATAATTTCAGATACATTAAACATTATCTCAGGTATTACAATATTGATAAAGTAGATGCTGTATTTGCTGACCTGGGTGTTTCTTCACACGATTTTGATGTTGCAGACCGTGGATTTTCATTTCGTTTTGACGGAAAACTTGATATGCGGATGAACCGTAATTCGTCAGTTGATGCCTCACATGTAATTAATAACTATAGTGTTGAAAAATTATTGTTTGTTTTCAGGATGTATGGAGAGATTAAGAATGCAGGCAGGTTAGTTAACGAAATAACAAAAGTCAGAAGCCTTCAGCCAATTTATACAACATCAAAATTAAAAGAAGTTGCCATGCGCTGTGCTCCCGGCGGAAGTGAAAATAAATACCTGGCCCAGGTTTTTCAGTCGTTGCGCCTTGAAGTGAATGATGAACTGGAGAGTCTGAAGGAGTTTTTATCTGCTTCTCTGGATATACTTAAACCAGGGGGCCGGTTGGCAGTAATCACCTATCACAGCCTGGAAGACAGGTTGTGTAAAAATTTTTTTAAAACCGGAAACTTTGAAGGAAATATTGAAAAGGACTTTTATGGAAACATGAAAAGCCCATTCATATTAATTAACAGGAAGGTTATTACTCCACAACCCGAAGAATTAGAGGAAAATGCCAGGGCAAGGAGTGCCAAATTAAGAATTGCTGAAAAAAAGAACGATGTCAGAAACGAAGATAAATAGCAAAAAGAAACCGGGGGTGAAATCCTTTTTGGGAGGCACAATTCTCACTGATGAAAGGTTTACACGGCAGCTGCCTTTTTTGTCACTGCTGGTATTGTTTGCATTTATTCTTATTACGAACCGCAATCTGGCAGAGCGAACTATCAGACAGATAGAGCAGGTGCAGGAAAATATAAATGAATTGCGTTCTGAATCGATAACCCTTTCAGCCCGGCTAATGGATGCCAGCAGGCCATCCGAAGTAGTAGAAAAGGTGGAAGAAGCCGGACTTGGCCTGGAAGAACCTGTGAAACCGGCTCAGAGAATTGTAATTAAAAAAAATAAACGCAAGTGGAGATTAGAAAGTCAATAGTATCCCGTATTGCCGTCATTTATTTTGTTCTGCTGCTGTTTTCGCTGGTAGCAATTGCAAAGATGGTTTCCGTTCAGCAAATAAAAAATGAGCGGTGGGAACAAATTGCCAAAAATCTGAAAGAAAATACCATCAGCATTTCACCCAATCGGGGCAATATCTGTGCAGATGACGGCAGTGTATTGGCTACTTCTGTTCCGGGATATTATATCCGGATTGACCTGGCTGCAGAAGGGGTGAAAAGGGTATATGAGAAGGAAAGCGATTCACTCGCCTTTTACCTGGCCTCCTTTTTTAAAAATGGCACAAAGGCTTCTTATAAGCAGAAACTTGATGCTGCCTATAAAAATGGAAACAGGGGGTTTATGCTTACTCCACGAAAGTTGGATTACCAGGAGCTTCAGTTAATGAAAAAGTTTCCCATTCTTCGAAGAGGCAGGTTTGGCGGGGGACTAATTATTGAACAGGAAAATCAACGGGTTACACCACTGGGGTCGCTTGCTCTTCGAACTATTGGCGACCTTAACAAGGGAGCATACGGCGGAGTACATGGCAATATAGGATATACAGGGCTGGAAGGCGCCTACGAACAATATCTCAAGGGAAAAGAAGGCATTAGTTACAGGGAAAACCTTTCCGGAAGGTGGGTGTTACGAACAGAAATTGAACCCCGTGATGGAATGGATGTAATTACAACTATTAATGTAAAGTTGCAGGACATTACTGAAAGCACTCTTCAGAGAAATCTCGTGAAAAATAATGCCGATTGGGGTACCGCCATTCTTATGGAGGTTGAATCAGGCGAAATAAAGGCTATTGCCAATTTGGGACGCGAAAATGGTACGTACGCCGAAAATTATAATTATGCACTTGGACACGCGGGTTGTTATGAGCCTGGTTCTACTTTTAAACTTATTTCGCTTATGGCTGCCCTTGAGGATGGTCTGGTTGATACATGCGACGTTTTTGATACAGGAAACGGTGTCTGGAAATACCACGGCCGCACAATTTACGACAGTGATTATCAATATGGCGGACATGGTTTAATGACTGTCAATGAAATTTTTGAAAAATCATCGAATGTAGGAGTGGCAAAAATCATTACCACTGCTTATGAAAAGAATCCCAGGAATTTTGTGGATCGTATTTATGGTTTTGGTATCAATAAACCTTTGGGACTGGAAGTAAAAGGGGAGGGAAAACCTTTTTTTAAATATCCCGGTGATTCCGATTGGTGGGGGACAACACTCGCATGGATGTCGTATGGGTATGAGTCGAAAATGACGCCGTTGCAGGTTTTGACATTTTACAATGCAGTAGCAAACGATGGTCGGATGGTGAAGCCAATGATGGTAAAGGAAATCAGGGATAATGGTGTGCTGGTGAAGAAATTTAAACCCGAAGTATTAAATCCGATGATTGTCAGGAATGAAACATTGGGTAAAGCACAAAAGATGCTTGAACGGGTTTGCGAAACCGGAACAGGAAAATCATTGCAAAACCCCTGGTTTAAAATTGCAGGAAAAACCGGTACAGCCCAGGTGTCTATTGGACAGGGAGGCTATCAGAAAGGAATGTACCTGGCCTCTTTTGCAGGTTATTTCCCGGCTGATAATCCAAAATATTCCCTTATTGTGACGGTTAATAACCCAAGAGGTGGAGCTTATTATGGTGGATCGGTGGCAGGTCCGGTATTTAAAGAAATTGCGGAACGGGTGTTTGCCGCAAGAAATTTGTTTGAAGAAGTTGCCGACCAACCTGAAGTTCCTGAAAAATTAATCCTGCCACAAATTAAAAAAGGAACATCGGAAAGTATTTTTCAGGTGGCCCGGGACTTAAAGATTACAAATCTTGAAGGAGTTGCTTCCCCTGGGATTGCATCTGTCAATCAGGAAATGGACAGGCTGGTATTGAATTACCTGGAATTTCAGGCAGGAAAAGTTCCGGATGTGTTGGGAATGGGGGCCAGCGATGCAATTTTTACTCTTGAAAAGGCCGGATTAAAAGTGAATATAAAAGGGGTGGGCAAGGTAGTTGAGCAGTCACTTAAACCAAACACTACCATTCCAGCAGGTGGAGTTATTTATTTAACACTTGGATAAAATGATACTCAGGGAATTATTGAAATACATCGAATATATTGAAATTACTGGAAGCGAACTACAGGAAGTAACTGCTATTGAGTTCGATTCGCGAAAAGTCAAACCCGGAACAGTCTTTATAGCTCAGCGCGGCCTTCATGCTGACGGTCACCTTTTTATCGGTAATGCAATAGAGAAAGGGGCAGTTGCTGTTTTTTGTGAGCAGTACCCTGATTTATTGCCTGATGGGATCACTTTCATAAAAGTTAATAATACAACTTATATAACCGGATTATTGGCAGCAGCATTCTACGGGTTTCCTTCAGGAAAAATGAAGGTTGTGGGAATTACCGGGACAAACGGGAAAACCAGTATTGCTACCCTACTGTTCCGATTGTTCAGGCAATTGGGCTATAATGCAGGATTAATATCTACAATTTCATACCGTATAAACGATACAGAAGAAACTGCTTCTTTTACTACTCCCGATCCAATAAAGATTCAGCAATTGATGTCACGAATGATTGAGTCAGGATGTGGATACTGTTTTATGGAAGTCAGTTCACATGCCGTTTATCAGCATCGTATTGCGGGGATTGAATTTGCTGGTGGGGTTTTTACAAATATTACACACGATCATCTTGATTACCATAAAACGTTTTCAGAGTATATAAAAGCAAAACAAAGATTTTTTGATTCATTACCAGCCGGTTCTTTTGCCCTGGTAAATGTTGATGATAAGAATGGACGGATAATGGTACAGAATACGAAGGCACGTGTTTTAACTTACTCCGCCCGTGCTGTGGCCGATTTCCATTGTAAAGTGCTGGAGTCCCATTTCGATGGCATGTTGCTTAATTTGAACGGGCAGGAGGTTTGGACCCGTTTTATTGGGAAGTTTAATGCATACAATCTTCTTGCTGTTTTTGGGGTTGCTGTGAACCTTGGACAGGAAGCTCAAGAGGTATATGCAGAAATCAGCAATCTTGAACCCGTTAAAGGACGATTTGAGACCATCAGGAGCCTGGATGGAAAATTAGCTGTTGTTGATTATGCACATACACCCGATGCTTTAAAAAATGTACTGAATGCAATTGCAGGAATTCGCACAGGAAACGAAAATATTATAACGGTTGTAGGTGCAGGTGGCGATCGGGATCGGACAAAACGGCCGGAAATGGCGAAGGAAGCAATAATGGGTAGCGATAGAGTAATTCTTACTTCAGATAATCCGAGAACGGAACAACCTGCCCAAATAATTCTTGAAATGGAGGCAGGTGTTGAAAAAAAATACAGAAACAAAGTGCTATCAATTGAGAACAGACGTGAAGCTATAAAAACGGCAGTGATGGTTGCTAATGCAGGTGATATTATATTGATTGCAGGTAAAGGGCATGAAAATTACCAGGAAGTAAACGGTGTAAAACATCCTTTTGACGATGTGGAAGAAATAAAAAAATGTTTTGGATTACAAGAATAACTGGATATAAGATATGATTTATTTTTTGTACGAATGGCTTGTTGATTCTGATCTTCCCGGAATTGGGATGTTTCAGTACATTTCATTCCGATCGGGCGGTGCAGTTATTCTGTCACTTATTATTTCCACAGCATTTGGCAAGAAGATGATCAATTACCTTCAAAAGAAGCAAATCGGAGAGGTTGTGCGTGATCTGGGGCTGGAAGGACAGATACAAAAGAAAGGCACACCAACAATGGGAGGATTGATTATTCTTCTTGCAATTGTAGTTCCCGTTTTATTTTTTGCCCGCCTTAGTAATATCTATATCCAGCTGATGCTCATCACTACCGTTTTTTTGGGAATCATCGGTTTTATAGATGATTATATCAAGGTGTTTATGAAAAACAAGAAAGGGCTGGCAGGAAAGTTTAAAATTCTGGGGCAGGTATCATTAGGATTATTTGTTGCAGCTACACTTTTCCTGAGCGATGATGTGATGGTCCGGGAACAGGTACAAAGTCCCGGAAGTGCCGATGTAAGGGAAATTGTAATCGATCCTGAAACCGGAAGGCAGCGGATGCAATATGTAACTGAAGACGTTAAATCCACAAAAACAACGATACCCTTTATTAAAAAAAATGAATTTGATTATGAATGGCTGGTTGCTTTCACCGGGGACGCAGCTTCATGGTTGAAATGGCTGGTTTATGCTTTTGCTATTATTTTGATTATAACTGCAGTTTCAAATGCTGCTAATCTTACCGATGGACTTGATGGTCTGGCTACGGGAACATCAGCCATCAGCGGAGCAACATTAGGGGTGCTTGCCTATGTGAGCGGTAATATTATCTATTCTGATTACCTAAACATTATGTACATCCCAAATGCCGGTGAACTTGCTGTTTTTATGGCAGCATTCATTGGAGCTACCGTAGGATTTCTATGGTACAACTCTTATCCCGCCCAGGTTTTTATGGGAGATACCGGAAGCCTCGCTCTGGGAGGAATTTTAGCTGTTTTTTCTGTTATCATCAGAAAAGAGATTTTAATACCCCTTTTATGTGGTATTTTTTTAATAGAAAATTTATCGGTAGTAATTCAGGTTGCATGGTTTAAGTATACAAAACGTAAATATGGCGAAGGGAGAAGAATCTTTTTAATGAGTCCAATTCACCATCATTATCAGTTGAAAGGAATCCATGAATCTAAAATTGTTGCACGTTTCTGGATTGTTGGGATTATGCTGGCAATTTTAACCGTAGTAACTCTAAAAATTAGATAAATGAAGGAGAAGATTGTCATATTGGGGGGAGGCGAAAGTGGAGTAGGGTCTGCAATACTGGCTCTAAAACATGGATATGATGTCTTCATCTCTGATGTAGGAACAATTAAGGATAAGTATAAAAGTATACTCAAGGAGTACAGTATAGATCATGAGGAAGGTAAACATTCAGAAGATAAAATATTACAGGCAGATTTGGTTATTAAAAGTCCGGGAATCCCTGGTACGATTCCTTTGGTACTGAAGCTGAAGGAAAATAAAATCCCTGTGATATCAGAAATCGAATTTGCAGGTAGGTTTTCCAATGCAAAAACTGTATGTATCACCGGGAGCAATGGGAAAACCACTACAGCCTTGCTAACCTATCATATCCTTAGGAATGCAGGTTTGAATGTTGGCCTTGCCGGAAACATAGGGAACAGTTTTGCCTTGCAGGTTGCTGAAAAACGTCACGATATATATGTAATTGAACTGAGTAGTTTTCAGCTCGATGGAATGTATGATTTTAGAGCTGATGTCGCTGTGTTGCTAAATATTACGGCCGATCACCTCGATCGTTATGGATACAATATGCAAAATTACATTGATTCCAAGTTCCGGATCATTCAAAACCAAACAGAGAACGATGTTTTTATTTATTGTGAGGACGATGAAAATATTCAAAAAGAATTATTTAAAAGAAATATTATATCTGCATGTTTCCCATTTAGCTTAAATGAGCCGGATGAGAATGGTGCAGGTATTATAAATGAAAATCTGATTATTAATTTTAACCAAAAACAATTCAGTATGTCTATTCTGGATATATCACTTCAGGGAAAACACAACACATACAACTCTATGGCAGCAGGTATAGCAAGTATGGTTTTCGAAATAAAAAATGAGCAGCTTCGGGAAAGTTTGTCAGATTTTAAGGGTGTTGAGCATCGATTGGAAAAATTTCTTAAAGTTCATGGCATTGAATTTATAAACGACTCGAAAGCAACCAATGTTAATTCTACCTGGTATGCTCTTGAAAGTATACCAAAATCTATTGTCTGGATAGCAGGTGGTATAGATAAAGGAAATGACTATTCCATGCTCCTGCCTTTAGTTAAAGAAAAAGTAAAGGCAATTGTATGTTTAGGCAAGGACAACTCAAAGCTTCATGAAGCTTTTGAAGGATTAATAAATAATATTGTAGATGCAGCGAATATGGAAGAAGCTGTAAAAGCAGCATATTACCTTTCCCGAAATGGGGATACTGTTCTTCTCTCACCTGCATGTGCCAGTTTTGATTTATTTGATAACTATGAAGACCGGGGAAAACAATTTAAAGAACAGGTAAGGAATCTGTAATGAATGTAATTCAGTCAAAAATATTTAGAGGTGACCGTGTTATCTGGATTGTATTGCTGTTGCTTTCGCTCCTTTCATTATTGATTGTTTACAGTTCAACGGGAGCGCTTGCTTATCGTCAGGCTTCCGGTAATACATTGTATTTTTTGATACGGCAGGTTTTCTTTCTGGGGGCCGGAGTTGGGCTTATGCTGGTAATGGTAAATTTTTTGTCGGTTAAATTATATGCCATACTTTCAAACCTGCTGATTTATTTCAGCATTGGGCTGTTGCTTATTGCAGTGGCTATGAAATTTGCCGGAATGATACCTGGTACCGGACGAACACTAGATCTTGGAATTATTTCATTTCAGCCTGCTGAAGTCGCTAAGATTGCATTAATTATGTTTTCAGCTAAAGTACTGGGGAAAAACCAGCAATCGAAAGCCGAACTTAAAAAAGCTTTTGTAATTATTATAAGTCATACAGTTATAGTGTGTGGGTTGATTTTTATCACCAACTTTTCTACTGCTGCATTATTATTTGCAACTATTTTTATAATGATGTTTGTTGGTCGGATTCCTTTTAAATATTTGTTTTTAGTGGTTGCCTTAGGTATAGGTATGCTGGCAGGAACTTATATAATGGCAAAGTATATACCGGCTTCGCCTACCCGTGTACACACTGTGAAAGGCAGGATAGACCGTTTTATTTACGGGGATCCTAATGCAGAAAAAGGAATTACACAGGCCGATTATGCAAAACTTGCCATTTATGAAGGAGGGATTTTTGGGAAAGGCCCTGGCCGTTCTGATGTCAGTAACTATATGGCTGCTGCATACAACGATTTTATTTTCGCAATTATAATAGAGGAATATGGTCTTATTACCGGTATATTTGTTATGCTCCTTTACCTGATCTTTTTCTTTCGAAGTGTAGTTATTGTTCGAAGGGCTACACGTACATTTCCTGCTTTTTTGGTAACTGGATTAACAATGTTATTGGTATTTCAGGCTATGATTAATATAGGAGTTTCTACAGGTGTCTTGCCTGTAACAGGGCAGCCGTTGCCCTGGGTGAGCCTGGGAGGGACCTCCTTGCTATTTACTTCAATAGCTTTTGGATGTGTGTTGAGTGTGAGTTATCAGAATCAGGTAAACCGGGAAATTCAAAAACCCCCGGTTCAGGTAAATGTTCCGGATGAGGATTATGAAATTAATAATTAATATATGCAGGTTGAACGTGCTATAATAAGTGGCGGAGGAACCGGTGGACATATTTTTCCTGCACTGGCTATTGCAAACGAAATCAAGCGCAGATTTCCCGAAGTTGATATCCTGTTCGTTGGTGCTATGAACCGTATGGAGATGGAGAAAGTGCCGGCTGCCGGATATAAAATCATTGGGCTTCCTGTAACTGGTTTCCCCCGTAAACCCGGCTTTAAAATGTTTACTTTTATAATTGGCCTGCTTAAGAGCAATAGGCTGGCAAAAAAAATTATTAGAGATTTTAAACCACAGGTCGCTATTGGTGTGGGAGGCTTCGCTAGCGGACCCCTGTTAAGGGCTGCAGTACAATATGGAATACCTACTTTAATTCAGGAACAGAATTCTTATGCAGGTATAACCAATAAATTACTGAGTAAGAAAGCCCTGACAATATGTGTAGCTTACGATAAAATGGATCGTTACTTTCCGGCCGAAAAAATTATTCATACAGGGAACCCTGTAAGGGAAAACCTGCTGAGGCAAATTGATAACATGCAGGAGGCCTATAGTTACTATAAATTGAAGAAACAGCGGAAAGTAATCCTGATCGTGGGTGGTAGCCTAGGTGCAAAATCTATTAACCAGGCAGTCCTTCACAATATTGAAATCATTGCCCATTCGGATTTGGAATTTATATGGCAGACTGGTTCTATATATTATAAAGGAATCACTGAACAATTAAGTAAAAATGTTCCTGCTAATCTGCATATCTATGAGTTCCTTACGCGAATGGATTTGGCTTATGCTGCTGCTGATATTATTATTTCAAGAGCTGGAGCAGGAACTATTTCGGAATTGTGCCTGATAGCCAAACCTGTTATTTTGGTGCCTTCTCCCAATGTGGCCGAGGATCATCAAACTAAAAATGCCCTTTCTCTGGTAGAAAATGGAGCTGCACTAATGATACCGGACAAGGACATAAATGAGAAATTAATTGCAGAGGCTATAAGATTAAGTAATTCTCCTGAAGAATGTAACAAGCTCTCAAAAAATATAAAGAAACTTGCTAAACCCCGGGCAACCCAACAAATTGTAGATGAAGTAGAAAAATTAATAAAATAATGAGCAACCTTCATAATATTAAAAATGTTTTTTTCCTCGGTATCGGAGGGATTGGAATGAGTGCCCTTGCACGCTATTTTAAGTTTACGGGAAGAAATGTTGCAGGATATGATCGTACCCGCACCATACTTACTGATACCCTGCAGTCAGAGGGTATTGATGTGCATTACGACGACGATATCAGGAATATTCCTTCCAGGTGGAATCCAGCAGAAACATTGGCAGTATTCACTCCTGCCTTACCTTATGACCATAAGGAACTCAGTTGGTTCAGAGAGAAAACCATGGGGTTGTTGAAGCGCGCAAAAGTACTGGGCATGATATGTAACGAAAAAAGTTGCATAGCTGTGGCCGGAACACACGGAAAAACTACTGTCAGCACAATGACAGCTATTATTCTTCAGCATTCAAAAGTGGGATGCGGAGCTTTTATGGGGGGAATTTCCAAAAATACCGGGAGCAATTTGATGCTGCCAACCAATGAATCACCATGGATTGTTGCTGAAGCCGATGAATTTGATCGTTCTTTTCTGCATCTTCAGCCTCAAATTGCCCTGATAACATCAATTGATGCCGACCACCTTGATATTTATGGCGACAAAGCCAAGGTTGAAGAATCCTTCGAAAAATTTATTTCCCAGATAAAACCCGGTGGAAAGCTGGTGTTAAAAAAAGGAGTGGCAATGGATACAACTAGGACGATTGCTACGGTGTATTCATATGCATTAAAAGAGTCTGCCGATTTTCATACGGTTAATCTGAAATTGCAGAATGAAGGCGGTTACTATACATTTGATTTGAAAACACCTGATGGAACCATTGCTAACTGCCGGTTAAATTATCCGGGGTTGGTAAATGTGGAAAATGCTGTTGGAGCTGCAGCCCTGGCATTTCTTGCAGGTGCTTCTGCCGATGAGATAAAACATGGGCTAGAATTATACCAGGGAGTTTTAAGAAGGTTCGATATAAAATACAGGGACAACTCAAAAGTGTATATCGACGATTATGCTCATCATCCCGTTGAATTGGAGGCTGTAATAAATTCGGTAAAGGAACTCTTCCCGGGGAAAAAAATCACAGGTATATTTCAACCGCACCTGTATACAAGAACCAGGGATTTCGCTGATGAATTTGCTGCCAGCCTCGACCTTCTGGATGAATGTGTGCTCATCCCTTTATACCCTGCAAGGGAAGAACCCATTGCTGGTGTATCATCGGAACTCATTTTTAAAAAGATGAAGTGTGAAAAGAAACATCTGGTCGGGAAAAGTGATGTCATTACATTGATAAATGAACTTCAAACTGAGATTGTTCTTACAATGGGAGCTGGTGATATAGATGGAATTTCTGAGAAAATAATTGAAGCATTGAAAGATAAAAATTAATGTTACGGAAAATACTCATATTGGGTGGTTATTTCTTGCTGGTGGCTTTTATAGCGGTTACACTTTCATTTGCTACCCGTGAAAGCAGGCATATTGTCTGCCGGAATATCCATATTGAGTTGAGGGATGATGAAATGATTCGCATTAGCAAAGATGAAATTACCCGCCTGATTTATGCTGCCGACCAACATATTATAGGAAAGGAATTAAAGCATATCAATTCTGAAATGATCGAAAAGGAGGTGGAGAAACATCAGGCAATTCAAAAAGCTGAAGTTTTTAAGGTAATTGTTAATGACAGCTCTTCTTACAATGGTATCTTGGGAGTAAGGATAAAGCACCGGGATCCGGTTGTTCGAATCATGTCAGGCAATGATAGGTATTATCTCGACAAGTCAGGTGAGAAAATACCGGTTTCTTCAGGTTACTCAGCCAATGTATTGGTTGCCACTGGCAATTTCTCTGAAGAATATGCCCGCAAAGAATTGCTCCCTTTTGTACTTTTTCTTAATAACAACCCTTTTTGGAAGGCTCAGGTAGAACAGGTGCATATTGATTCGAATGGTGGTGTATTTTTAACACCTCTCGTGGGCGATCAGGTTATTGAAATGGGTTCTCTGAAAGATTATTCCGAAAAATTAAGAAATTTAAAAGCATTTTATGAACAGGTATTGATAAACAATAACTGGGAAAAGTATAAAAGCATCAGTTTAAAATATAGAAATCAGGTAATAGCGAAAAAGAGATAATTATGGCGTCAAAAACAAGTCTTGTAGTAGTTATTGATATAGGCACCTCCAAAATGGCCGCTTTTGCCGGACGTAAAACCGACGGAGAAAAAATCGAAATTGTTGGTAAGGCAAAAGTTCCTTCCCGGGGTATTAAGCGAGGAATGGTATTGAATATTGATGAAGCTGCATCTTCTGTGACACAATTGATAACGGAGCTCGAAAAACAGGTGGAGGAGGAAATTCACAGAGTCCATATTTCTTATGCAGCGCAACCAATGCATATTAATGAATATAAATCAGAACGATTAACATCGGGTGAAGGAATAGTCACACAGGCTGATGTAGATGAATTAATGCATGAAGCTAAAAATGTCCAGGTTGATTCCGGTTTTAAGATCATACACATTATTCCACAATCGTATACCATTGATGGAGAAATTTCTGAACTGTCACCTGTAGGAATTGCTGGTCAGAAAATCGAAGCTGTGTTTAAGATTATTTCTGTTCCTGAATTGCATCTGGTGAATTTCAGTAGAGTTATGGAACAGGCGGGAGTGGAACTGGCAGACACAGTTATGGCTCCTATTGCTACAGGTGAAGCAGTGCTTACGGACGAAGAAAAGGAAATGGGGGCAATTATGGTGGATTTGGGTGCAGGCACTACTAAATTGTCTGTTTATCACGAGGGTACCATGATTCATGCTGCTGTTATACCTTTTGGAGGAGATGTTGTAACAAGGGATATAAAAGAGGGATGTTCTATCCTGTATAAATGGGCAGAACAGTTAAAAGTGCAATATGGTCAGGCATTAGGTGATTTTACCGATGACAGGAAAGTAGTTACCATTCCGGGGCACAGTGGTTGGGAGCCTAAGGAAATTTCATTTAAAAGCCTTGCATTTATAATTCAGGCCCGAATGGAGGAAATTACTGACAGTGTTAATTTTCAAATAGAACAATCTGGAATCGGTGATCAACTGGGATTGGGAATTGTTTTGACCGGAGGAACTGCCAACCTAAACAACCTGGTTTCTCTGGTGAAGTTCCGGACTGGAATGGATGCCCGTTTAGCACATCCTGTTTTTAAACCCTTAAATTTATCGAAAGATTTTGATAGCACCACTTATATTACTGCGCTTGGACTGCTTAAATTAGCTCTTGAAAATGAGGGAACTGCACCTAAATCTACTGTGAAAAAGAAGCAAAAGAAGAAAGAGGGTAGATTTTCTCCCTGGTGGAAGAATGTAGTGCAGGGTGTCCTGGACTATGTTGATGACGATGAAGATGTTGCATTTAAATAAAAATGACTACAATATGGCCGAATTAGTAAATTTTCAATTTCCAAAAGCCTCATCTTCCATTATAAAAGTGATTGGCGTCGGCGGAGGAGGCTGTAATGCAGTCAGTCATATGTTTGAGGAAGGCATTACAGGTGTTGACTTTATCATTTGTAATACCGATGCTCAGGCAATGGAAAATAGTGCCGTGCCTGTGAAAATCCAGCTGGGTGTAACACTCACCGAAGGACGGGGTGCGGGAAATATGCCGCAAATGGGCGAGGAGGCTGCACGGGAGAATTACGAAGACCTCAAAAAAGTTTTAAAGGGCAATACAAAAATGCTTTTTATAACGGCCGGTATGGGTGGAGGTACTGGTACTGGAGCTGCACCTGTTATTGCCAGTCTTGCCCGTGAGCTTGATATCTTAACCATTGCCGTTGTTACCGTCCCTTCGCCTGCTGAAGGGAAAAAAAGGTTTGGCCAGGCTATGGAAGGAATTAATAAGCTGGGGCAATACGTAGACAGTATGTTGGTAGTAAGCAACCAGCGGTTACATAGTATTTTTGGCGATTTACCTGCCCGACAGGCCTTTAAAATGGCTGATAGTATTGTTGGAACTGCAGTAAAGGGAGTTGCTGAAATAATTACTTTACATGGAAATGTAAATATCGATTTTACCGATGTGTATACTGTTATGCACAACAGCAATGTATTTATAATGGGTACAGGATTGGCGTCAGGTGAAGAGCGCGCCATGAAAGCTGTAAATGAAGCTCTCGAGTCGCCCTTGCTTGACAGTAATGACATTTACGGTACTAAAAACATTTTACTTAATATCATCTCAGGAAAAGATGAAATTACAATTGGTGAAATTGGGAAAATCATTGAAACTTTACAGGAGAGGGCTGGGCAGGAAGCCGATATAATCTGGGGGAATGGATACGATGAAAATCTGGGTGACAAGGTCAGTGTAACAATCCTGGCTACCGGATTTAAAATCAATCCGAATCAATTGCTTCAACCCAGACAGGAGCCCGAAAAATTTAATTTGCAGGAAGAAAAAGAAAAAGAATTGGCATTTTCTGATGAGACAAATGAGGAAAAGGATTTTGAAGAGGCCTTTATTAATGCAGGGAATGCCCCTGAAAAGGAAAAATCTGTTTTGTCAACCGGGTTTTCTGTAAAAGATAAAAATATAAAAACTGGCAGCTTTTATTCCCGGAAGAAAAAACAGAAAAAAGAAAAGAATAAAACAAAGCAAACGGTTTCTCAAGGTGGAATTGATAATTGGTTTTATAAAAATTTCGGACTTGCCAAATTATTCGATGACGATGATCAATCATTGGAGGGGTAAATTTTGTTTAACTTGAAAAAAACAGCACAATGACAGAAAATACAGTAAATTTCGAATTACAGGAAAAATCAGGCGCAGTAATAAAAGTAGTCGGTATCGGCGGAGGTGGAGGTAATGCTCTAAATTTTATGTTTAAGCAGGGGATACGTGATGTGGATTTTGTAATCTGTAATACCGATTCCCAGGCTCTCGATAACAGTCCTGTTCCCATAAAAGTACAGCTGGGTTCATCTCTTACTGAGGGCCGTGGGGCAGGTAACCGGCCTGAGGTGGGAAAACAGGCTGCTCTGGAAAACATTGAAGATGTGAACCTGGCTCTTGCCAATAATACGAAAATGGTATTCATTACCGCCGGTATGGGGGGAGGAACCGGAACCGGTGGTGCCCCTGTAATTGCTGAAGCCTGCAGCAAGAATGGTTACCTTACTGTGGGTATTGTTACTATTCCATTCCGGAATGAGGGCAAGCGGCGAATTAATCAGGCCCTGGAAGGAATTGCATTGCTGGAAAACCATGTCGATGCACTGCTGGTAATAAATAATGAACGTATAAGGGAAATGTATGGGGATTTTGGTATTTCTGAAGCTTTCTCTAAAGCCGATAATGTGCTTGCTACTGCTGCCAAGGGAATTGCGGAAATTATTACTGTTCCGGGTTATATAAATGTAGATTTTGCCGATGTGGAAACTGTGATGCGTAAAAGTGGCCTGGCTCTGATGGGTACTGGTATTGCAAGCGGGGAAAATCGTGCTGCCCAGGCTGTGGAACAGGCACTTAATTCACCACTTTTAAATAACAGCGACATCAGGGGAGCTAAAAATATCTTGCTCAATATCACTTCAGGAGTTAAGGAAGTGACTATGGACGAGGTGGGAACCATTACCGATTATCTTCAGAATAAGGCTGGATTTGAAGCTGATTTAATCTGGGGCAATGGAAAAGATGAATCATTGGGAGAAGAAATTTCTGTTACTTTAATTGCTACCGGTTTTGGCAAGAGCTCTATCGCTTCCATTACAGGCGACAAAACGTTGGAAAAAGAAACACTTCAATTGGAAATTGATACGGAACTAAAGCAAAAAGCAGTGCGGGAAGCTGAACTTCAAAAAAAAGTACCGGCAACATCGAATCAAAAAACATTTAAATTTTCTGAAACTGATGATAATCCTGATGAAAATATGGAGTTTGAGGTGCTGTATCCTAAAACAACAAAAGAACGTAATGAATCAATCGATGGAATTAAAATGGATTTTTCTTCGGCATCAGATGAAGATTTGGATGAGCTTGAAAGTGTCCCGGCTTACAAACGAAGGCAAATGCGCATGAACGATCCTAAATACAAAAAAAAGTTCTCCAATTACTCTGTGACCAGTGAAAATAAACTTTCTGATAAAAATTCTTACCTTCACGGACAGGTTGATTAGTGAAACCCACATGTTATGTAATTACAAGCATCGATGAGTAAATCTTTTTAAAACATGTGGATTCCATCCGACCAATTTGGTAATTAAATTATGAGCTGATAAAATAAACAAAATAATATGTTGCTATTCGACCGGATAAATGAGGATATTAAAACAGCGATGAAAGCCCGTGATAAAAACAGGCTTGAAGCCTTGAGAAATATCAAAAAGGTTATGATTGAAGCCCGCACCTCAAAAGGGGCAGGTTCTGAACTCACTGATGAAGAATCGCAAATGATAATAGCGAAACTGGCTAAACAGGGTAATGAATCAGCTGCTATCTATAAAGAACAGGGGCGGGAAGAACTATATAGTCAGGAAAAAGCCCAGGTAGCGGTATATGAAACTTACCTCCCTGAAAAGCTTTCAGAAGGAGAAGTGGAAGAAGCAGTAAAAGATATTATCAGTAAAACCGGGGCTAACTCTATGAAAGATATGGGCAAAGTAATGGGCCTGGCCTCCAAAGAACTGGCAGGTAAAGCAGAAGGGGGTGATATTGCAGCTATAGTAAGGAAACTTCTGTCATGAATTTATTTTGGCCGGAAAAGAATTAGCCGTTGCTAATCTTCATCATCATCGTTATCTTCCTCTTCATCGTATGAGATCTGATCCGCAACATGATCAAGATCGGCATATTTGTCCTCATAATCCTGTTTGACCTCATCCTTGAGAAAGCCATCCTCATCAAAATCTTCATCTTCATCAACAATCCGGATTGCTTCATTTTCTGTCATACGAAGCATGTAGTATCTGTCTTCGGTTTCAAAAGGCAGTGCGGTTACCTTAAGCCCGTTTTTGTCAAAAAAATGAATGAGATGATCCGCAAACCCGTCTGAATAAACCAGCTTAATCTGCTCCTGTAAATTCTTGTCGAGTTTGTTGTAATCCTTTATTACTTTTGGTTTGTCAGGTGCCATAATCAAATGTTTTTATTTTATTGTTAGTGCAAAGTATCTTCAAGCTTTTACGTCTGCCAGGTTGATATGGTTTAAATATCTATTTATTATAACTACAGCAAATAAATAGTATCCTTTTGATATTTGCAACTCTTCACAGATTTTTTTTAACTTTTTTACGTCGCCTGATTTTTCCATAAATACAGTTTGAATCATTGCACCATTTGCATTGATAGCCAGTTTGTTCACAACCTTCTCCTATTCCTGTAACTCCACTTACTGATTTGACCGGATGCATTAAAGATGTTGCAGAAAGTGAAACAGTGCAAAATCCGGGAGGCAGAAGGCTAAATAGCTTTTGCTGTTCTGCTACATCCCAGTTGCAATAACCTGGCGAAAAAGATTCAGTGATTCCAAATCCCCATCCCGATACTTCTTTTAATAAGATTTCCTGCAGGCAACCAGCGGCTTTATCTACCGTTACTGAACCTATAATATCAAGTATGTACGCCATCAGTTCATCTCCTTCGGCAGATTTCTTTTTCGCATATTCGGATATCCCTGAACCGGCAGTGCATAGAAAAAGGGCAGCCTGTGTGGCATTTTTTAATCTTGATGCCACAGTCTTTCCTACCGAAAACAGTTGATTTTCTATTTCAATAGTCTCCGATCTTATGTCTGTCTTTATATTGGAAAATATTTTATATCCTCCTATAATATGACACAACCCGGGAGCAAGGTGCAGCCCCGTTTGTATCAGTTCAGGAAAAGGAACTGGTGACTCATCCGGTTCAAAACCCATTAATTCTTCGATATCTTCCGGTGAGATATTGAGGTTAGAAAAAGAAAAATATTCTGTCATCATTACCAGCTTATTTTGCAGTTTTTAAAACCTGCCACTGTAAAATTGCAGAATATTTCTTACCTGATAGAAGTAATACAGAAAATATATTGCTTTTATTCTTCGGCTATATCTATTTTGATTATTGCATCGCCTGCCCGGATGGCATCAATTACTTCCAATCCTTCCACTACCTTCCCAAAGCAGGTATGGTGTCCATCCAGATGTTTTGTATTTTCCCTGTTATGGCAGATGAAAAACTGTGAACCCCCTGTATTTCGTCCTGCGTGTGCCATTGATAATACACCCCTGTCATGGTATTGATTGTTGCCGTTCGTTTCACATGGAATGGAATAACCTGGTCCGCCAGCACCTGTTCCATCAGGACATCCACCTTGAATTACAAAATTTGGTATTACCCGGTGAAAATTGAGCCCATCGTAATATCCTTTTTTAGACAGTGAAACAAAGTTTTTTACAGTTCCTGGAGCATCCTCATCAAAAAATTCAACCTTCATATCCCCTTTTTCGGTATGGATAGTTGCTGTTGTTTTCTGTGTCATCCTGTTTTTTTTTTAAATGTGGCGCAAATGTAAAAAAAACTCCTGTATTTTTATTCAGGTTTTTGCTGCATAACCATCCTATTGATATATTTAAATAAAATTTCGAAACTTAATAAATAAGCAATGAACTGGATTCAAACGAGAAGAAACTTTCTCAGGAACATGTATTGTTTAACAGGGGCTGCTTTATTACCAGGGTACCTGTTGGCAAGTCAAAAACGAACTCCCGGTTCAGAAATGAAACTGGGACTGGTTACTTACCTCTGGGCAAAGGATTGGGATATACCAACAATAATTAAAAATTGTACGGCTGCTGAAATCGCAGGTGTAGAACTCAGAGTGGACCATGCACATGGAGTTTCTCCTGATTTATCAAAAGCTGAACGTCGTAAAATCAAACAGCAGTTTGAAGGAAGCGCTGTCAGGGTAATTGGTATGGGAACAAATGAACAGTACGATTGGCCAGATTCTCAGAAATTGAGAGAATCCATTGAAAAAACCAGATTATGGTTGCAATTGAGCAAAGATATTGGCGCATCAGGAGTAAAAGTAAAACCTAATCAGTTCCACGAACAAGTCCCAAGGGAGAAAACTTTGGAGCAAATCGGTAAGGCGCTTAATGAATTAGGAGAATATGCCCTTGATATGGGGCAACAAATTCGTCTTGAAGTGCACGGGCCGGGAACACAGGAATTGCCAAACATTAAAACTATCATGGACTATGTGTTGAATAACGGAACAACTGTATGCTGGAACAGCAATATGCAGGATTTAAAAGGCGAAGGACTTGAGTATAACTTTAATCTCGTAAAAGATAGATTTGGTGATGTTTGCCATATCCATGAACTAAACCAGGGGGAGTATCCTTACCAAAAATTGATGGACATGCTTGTCGGAATGGACTATAAAGGATGGACAATGCTTGAATGCAGTACCGATCCGGCAGATAAAGTTGCTGCCCTGAAAGAACAAAAGATGATATGGGAAGAGTTGGTTCAGAAAGCTCAGGCTAAACTTTGATTTTTTATTTGCCACTTTAGCTCAGTTGGTAGAGCAGCTCACTCGTAATGAGCAGGTCGCGGGTTCGAGTCCCGTGAGTGGCTCTTTTTGCCCTCAATATTATCCCATTAACTACTTGTTATTCAATCACATATACTCGTATTTGGCGTAATCTACTGCTGTCCAGTAATAAATTGGAGTTATCAAACGAGTTATCAAATAAATCTTACTCCGACAAGGGTTTTGTTTGATAAGTCGTTTGACATTGAAGGCCTGCACTGTCCAGTAAAAAATGGGTCACTGGACAAAAAAATAATTTACTGGACAAAAACAGTCGTAATTTACTGAACAAATGATTTTTAGAAAAAAATAAAGTCATTAGGGTGATTCGAGCAGCGGAGAGGCTCGCGCATGTGACCAGCTGTTCAAGTTCGAGTACCTTACAAAAAAAAGCCCAACCATTACGGTCGGGCTTCAGTTGCAAAAAATGAAGAAGCGAATCAGTATTTTTTTCCTCCGAAGTAGAAGTTTCCGTTTATGTATTCGACTACATTTACATGGTGCCGGTTGTCTTCATCCAAAATAACCACACCGAATGCATTTGCCCATCTTTCCTTCATGGCTCGGTTGTATAATAATGTCTTCGGAAACTGCTTAACTAATATGGGCGCGGTATCGATATGTAAGGGTGTGTGCTTGGAGGCCTTGCTGTCTGTTATTCCTCTCCCAGAGGTGGCAGGTTGAACTCCGTCCTGCTTGGAAGTTCCCAGAACCACTTTGGAACCCGTTCCTCTGCTGCTTCCACTGACCCGTACTCCCCGTAAAGGTAATACTCCGCCAGTTCCTGATTGGGTGGCTCTTCCATCATTTCTGCGAACGACAGGAAGTTTTCCTTGGACATTGATTCCGAGGTATACTGCCTACTCTGGTGCTGTGATTCCTTCTGCTTTTTCATAAATCTATCATTTCATTTAAAATACTATCATCATGTATCTCGAAACATCTTTAATTTGAAGTAGTCAAAAACACATCTCTCCAGCGTTCTTTTTCTGGTATAAATGATTGAAGAAGGTCAGCCATTCTATACAATTCATTAATTGTATGTTTGTTCCGTTCAGCCTCACCTTGTTTAATAGTGGCTGTTTTTTGCAGGATTCTTATTTTCTCCTGCAAATCTTTTAATTGTTCGTCTGATGTCATTTGATTAATCTTCTATTACTGCAACAACATCGTACCTTACATTCCAGCTTCCATGCTTGACTGTCATTATCATTAACTTTTTACCCCTATATTTTTTTAAAAAACCTCTACGGTTATGGTCTTTGGGTTCAATATAATATGTACCCACATTACCTCCACGTGAGGTAAAATATTCATGAGCTCCTGATTCAATATATTGAATCACACAATTAAAAATGCCTCGTTTGACTTTTGTCCAGGTTGGATAATCTTCGAAAAGTCTCAACATGGATGTTACTTTTTCTAATTCTTTTTCGGTCATAGCTTAATGTTTAAGAATTGCTTTTAAATTTTGGTCACCTCAAATGTCGGAACAAAATGAGACCTGTTAAAATTTCCTTTCCGGAATAAATGATTGAAGCTGGTCAATCTGCCTGAAGAGGTCACTCATAACCTGTTTTTGGGCAAACAGGGTATCTTCATGACTTTGAACCAATTTACGACACAACTTCAATTCCATTTGAAGTTGCTTGATTTTTTCTGATGTTGTCATTGCACAAAATTTTAATAGTTAACCAATTAACACTTTGTGCATCACTGTTACAAATAGCTTTTAGGATTACACCTTTTGGTAGACCCTACCCGCATTCTGAACCACCGTGGTGTGTAAAACTCGGTTGGTGCTTGAATTACCAAGCTCAATGATGCAAACCCAAAATTAGCAAAATATTTCGTTCGGACTACAAAATAGGAAATAAAGATGGTATACATCCTTCTCCACAATGTTCTGAAGAAATGACCTGTGCATTGGATTGATTTACCACCCATCATACATTCTTGTAATCCTGTCCTTGCACAAGCTGCTGGGACGTCAGGGAGCATCTCTGTAATAGCCATACAGTAAAAGTAATTCCCCAATACTCTAATTTAAAGGTCTCATAGAATCTCTCCTGTAGGCCTTGAGTGAGGTTTGGATAAAGGTAATTTTGTTATTTCCTTAAAAAGGAAGTAATAAAATATCATTAAGACCTATTAGTGACTGATAGGAGCCAATTATTCATACCCCATTATTCGTTTTAAGTTTTCAATTAAGATTTCAAATTCGATGCTTTAAAGTATATGTAGGACAGAAGTTTAGGAGCTTAATCTTGAAAGATATTGAAAAAATATTGAAAAAATATTAGAAAGTTCTTACCGTAACTTCATAATAGGTTTTAATAATAACCGCAAAGGGATTATTGCAGTTCCTTCAATTCAAAGGAGCCACATATTTTGAAAGCATAATCCCCTTATGCACCTCTGTAAGATAGCTTAAATGCAATCCAGCAGCAAGAACAATATCCTTAATGCTATACTTCCGGATTTCAGCGGCATATTTTATTCCGAATAAATGAATCATAGTGGCTTGTTCATTTCGTCTGGCATTATTATACATATCTGCCAGCTTTTCGCTTAGCTGTTTTTCTGTCAAAGTTTTATCTTTTTATAGTGATACCTGCAATTAATAAACCTTTCCCTGCTATAAGATTCTTACTCCTCCAATCATGTCATTCAGAAATATCTTGGCCAGATTCTGCATAACTGATGGATAACTATGTTCTACACTCCCCCGGTTAAGGCCTTAGTGTAGGTGGTTATTTTGGTTTATAATAAATCGAAGTTTCTGTTTAAGTTCAATCTATTTTTCGTAAATTAGTAGTAGAGAAGTTATTTGGTGCTTATAAAATAGTATTTGCCAGAATGAAAGAAGAACAGACCATAAAACTTGACGGTAAATACATCGTGGTTCATGACACACAAAATCCTGATGTTATAGTTGATACTGATAATGCTGATGATATCAGCTCTAAGTTAAAACAATTTAACGATGAGCAGATTAGCGTTTTGTTGCAAATGATTGATGACCATAAGGATAAGATGCCTGATATCTTCAAAATTATGGTTAATGGTATCGCATCACAGAAGAATGTGGTTCATGGCAGTGTTAATGCAACTACAGCAAGGATTGGTGATGAATTCCACTACCATTTCTACCCTAAACGAGAATCGAAGCTGCCAAAAAAACTCACACTCGACATTCCCAAGGTTCCAACTGATGCAATAATCGGACGGCAGAAAGAATTAGGCGAATTACGACAACTTCTGTTGGAAAAACAAGAAGCATTGCTCTTAAACGGCTTTGGAGGCATTGGAAAAACGTATTTAGTACAAGTGTATACCCAAAAGTTCTGGGAAGAATACAACCATATTATCTGGATAACCCTTAATCCCAACAACTCTTTTGTTCTGGACTTTATTAATACCACTGGACTAAAGGAAAACCTGGGTATCAAAACAGAAACTAACGACCCAGAAGAAATCTTCAATGATATCATCCGAAAACTAAATGCCATTGAAGAGAAGCCCAATTTACTTATTCTGGATAATGCAGATGAAAAGGCGGAAGATTATAAAGACAGGCTTCCAAGTTCCCCCAGATGGCATGTCTTGTTGACTTCAAGACAGGAAATAAATGGATTTACATCTAAATACCTTGATTTTTTAAATATAGATGAAGCCTTCCTTCTTTTTAAGAAATATTACACGCTTTCTGCACTTACTTATGAGCAAATAAAGGAATTAATAAAATCGGTTGATTACCATACTTTAACCATTGAAATATTGGCTAAAACGGCAAATTACCAGCGATACCCATTTGAAAAATTGAAAGGGGCCTTAAGCCATGATGTTTCAGCTGGTCTTCCCGTTTCCCGCGCCAAAAGTAAGGGGCGAATTGATAAAATTACTTCATTTTTATGTAGTGTTTATTCCATGAGTAAGTTAGATGAAAATGAAATCTGGTTGATGCAACAGATGGTTTGCCTGCCTTCAGAATACCATCCTTATAACCTGCTTGAAAACCTAATACAACCAGAAAAAAACAACATGGGCGATGTTTTTGCTCCCATAATGAATAATTTAGTGGAAAAGGGTTGGCTGCTTAAAAATATAGAAACCGACAGCTTTAAACTGCATTTAGTTGTCGCAGAAGTCATAAAAAGGAAACAAGCTCCAGGCATTGCCTTACTCAATAACCTTATAGATAATGTTTCAGCATTGTTGGAGATTGACCAAACCAAAGATAACCCAATAGATAAGTTTCAATGGGTTCCATTCGGGAAGGGCTTATTAAAGATTATCGAAGAACAGGTCGACAAAACAACAGAAGAAGAAAATAAGATAGCTTTACTTCAAAATTCTTTGGCATTAGTGCTTAAGGACCTTGGGGATTATGAAGGGGCTAAAACACTCCTGCAAAAAGCAATGCTATCAGCAGAAAAAAACTTTGGGTTGGAGCATCCTACTACGGCAGTTCGTTATAACAATTTGGCAGCAGTGCTTCAGGAACTTGGGGATTATGAAGCTGCCTTGGAACTATCGGGGAAAGCAATAGGTATTTTTGAGAATAAATTACCCTCCGGACACCCAACAGTTAGACGGGCAAAAAGTATTTATGACAGTATAATACAAAAAATAGAATAATCATGGAAATAATTATTGGTTCATTATTAACCTCCGCGTTAGGTTACATCTTAAAGGCAGCTGCAGAAAGCGAAACTGCCAAAACAGCCAAAGAGGAACTACTGGGTCGATTCTGGAAGTGGATACGGCCTAAAATCATTAAGGATTTACCTGAGATTGAATCAAAATCTGATGCAGAAGAAACTCAGGTCAAAACTGAAGAGAAGTTGATAGAACTGATACAGGATAAAGACTTCTTTAATGAACTTGTTAAAAAAGTAAACGAATTGCAGCAAGCTGGTATCACGGAGAAGAACATCGTTCGTAAGGACATAAAACGTGTCAGGAAAATCCGTATCGGGGATAAAGAGTACAATCCAAATGATACATACAGCAGCAAAAACATCGTGGAAGGTAATATCGAGGATGCTGATGAGTTTGTTTTGGGAGATGGGTATTAAGAAATCGTATTTCAGAGCAGAATATAAATCTAATGCTGTTTCACGGGAGTCAATGGATGCTGTAAAAGGTGATATAGCAACAGAATGTTATTTTACATGGCTGTAAGATACGAAGGGGAGAATGGTGAACCAGACCTTGAGCTGGTGGGTGATGTCAACACAGTTGATTTAAATGAGCCTGGGAAGGGACATCATGGGAAGCTTAGCTTCTTAATGTTTGGTGATGATTCAGCGATAGATTTAATAGTACCCCTTTCCTTTAACGCAGTGTCTGATTCCGCCTCGTGGATTATCCATGTCTCCTTTATATCGTGGTATGACATGACAATGGAAATGCATTACAGTTTGCCCAGCTGCTTCTCCGCAATTCATGCCAATGTTGTAACCATCAGGAGTAAGTTCCGCTTCAATGAGCTCCTTTGCAACAAATATTAATTCATTCAGCTCCAACTTTTCTTCTGGTGTCAAGGCAAAGTAGTCCAACTTCTCGTCATTCGAAATGATAAGTATATGCCCTGCACTTACTGGAAACCTGTCCTTGATAAGGAAGAAGTGGCTTCCTCGATGCAAAATCTCATCCTCTGGTATATTGCTGAAAACAGACATGTCAGGTATTGTTTAAATAGGTAATTAGTTTCTTGTAAAATGGGTCAGTCTCTCTATTGTAATTTGGACAATTTTCCCAGTACCGGCCATGTAGTGCCACTTTTGCATTTTCATAGTGATAGCGAGTGGTTCTTATACGTGCTTCCCTTATTGCTCCCAATGCTGAAGATATTTTCTTCTTCCATGGATGGTTACTCCCCATGATATTTTCATTGCGAGCTATTAGCTTTTCTACGTAATGCGGGCCTACCAGAGCATCTTCCTTACTCATATTGCACAGACTGTGACTTAAAACAAGATTCCACACCTCATCATGCATCATTAATTGTCGCGGCAATACGTGGTCTACGTGAATGTCATCATTGCTTATCTCCTCACCACAATAAAAACATACATTACCTTGGTACCCCTTCAAAAATGGAATATTGCGAGTTATCGGTAAGCGTCTTTCATAGCCTTGAAATAAATAGATATCCCTAATATCATTGGCAAGTTCCCAGTTGCCATGATTTAGAGTAAATGCTCCTTCCAGCAGGCTCCATCTTGCCTCCAGTTCAGAATAAAGTTCATCTCCATGAGTTTCATTAATTTTAAACAGAGAATCTTTAATATACAGCCGTTTTCCATGTTCGAATTGATAGAATGCACCAGCAGCTAATTTGGTGTCCAGACCTATTGTATGAAATCGAGGAACAACATCATTAAATCCATCAGTCTCTACCCTTTCTACCGCACCTTCGTATGTTATAGTGCCAAGCAGCAACTGTTGATTTATCCTCTCCATAACTGTACGTCGGGCAGGATTCGTCTGCTGTGGCATTGGGTTAGTTTTAAGTCTTTCAATGTAATTATTCAGAAATGTCCTTGCCAGAGTATTCCAGTCTACTGTATTCTTACCTGCATGACTTAATTGCAGCAAAGTTTTGCCCAAAGCAATTTTGTAAGTTGCCTGATTGAGGCCATATAAAATAATGGCTTTCCAATAATCAATATCATCAAAATGGTAGGTGTCCATTTATTTATATTAGAAATCAATTTTTATCCAACCAAGTACTACTGCCGCTATCCAATATAGAAGTAAGAATATTTTTGCAGCCATCTTTTCAGGCATAACTCCTATGAATTCCATGATGTGTATAGGCAGCTTAAGTATAAAATCAATCCAAAAAATAGGATTGTACGAATCTTTATACCTTTTTTTATACACACCCTTAGCCGCTTTGAACTTCAAATCAATAATTCCCACAATGTCGTTACGGATATTTGTTAAATTATCAAAAACTGAAACTGTTAAATTTGCGATTTGGCCATACCCTAAAAGCTCCTGATGCATAACTTCAGAATCTTTCAAACCAGCATCTTTAAACAAGGCAACTATTTCTTCCTTGTTTTCAACAAATTCTGATTTATTCTCTCTTACATACTTCCAGTATTCTAAATGTAGCACCTTAATTCGATTGAACTTATAAACATTAACTGCAAACCGGAGAAGCATTATGCCACTAAAAATTATTATCAATAAAAACCAATTCATAACACATGTTTATAATTTTGCACTTAGCTCTGTAGCAATCATCTCTGCCTGCTTCAATACCGTCTCTGTAGCCAGCTTCTGCATGTCTGGTGGATAGCCGAACTGGCGTAGAGTACGCTTGATTATCACCTTCAGCTTCGCCCTGACGCTTTCTTTGATAGTCCAGTCAATGGCAGCATTCTGCCGTACCCGTTCATATAGGATAACTGCCAGTTCCCGTAGCTTGTCTTTCTGCATCAGAGTCTTTGCACTTTCATTATCTGCCACTGCTGTATAGAAGGCGTATTCGTAATCAGTAAGACCCATATGCTGAGCTTCAGTGTCCATTTTCACGATTTCTCTACTTAGCTTGATAAGTTCGTCTATAACCTGTGCAGCAGTCAATATCTTGTTCTGATAGCGGAGGATTGAACTTTCAAGCATTTCCATAAGAGTCCGGCTTTTGACCAGATTTTTTTTGGAGCGGGCTTTGATTTCATCGTTCAATAGCTTCTTAAGTACCTCCATGGCTACATTCTTATGCTGATAATGCTTAAGCTCCATCATGAATTCTTCAGACAGAATGGATATATCAGGTTTTTTTATTCCTGCAGCATCGAAGATGTCAATCACCTTCTCTGATACCAGAGCCTTATCAATGACCTGCCTGACTGTTGTTTCGATTTCAGCATCAGATTTGCCATTTCCTGTGCCATCAAACTTCACCAGACGAGCTTTAACAGCTTGGAAGAAGGCAACCTCATCCTTTACATCCATTGCCTGTTCATGAGGTATGGCTATGGCAAATGCCTTCGACAGGGCGGTAACTTCATCTATAAACCTCTTGCGACCTTCTTCCAGTCCTAATATATGTTCCTCTGTTGCCAGTATCAGCGACAGCTTTTGTGATGTACCAGCTTCAAAATAATCTTCATAGGGAAACCCATGCAGCATATTTGCCACTACTTCAATTTTCTCCAGCATAAGCTCTACTGCCTTCTCCTGAGCAAGTGTCGGGTCACCTTTACCTCCTGCATCTGAATAGAAGGAGAGGGCTTTCTTCAAATCGGATGCAATGCCAAGATAATCCACGACCAATCCTCCCGATTTATCTTTATACACCCTATTTACCCGAGCAATTGCCTGCATCAGGTTATGCCCCTGCATTGGTTTGTCGATGTACAGGGTGTGAAGGCACGGTACATCAAAACCAGTGAGCCACATATCTCTCACGATAACCAGCTTCAGAGGGTCATCAGGGTCTTTCATCCGGTCAGCAAGTTGTTTCCGCTGTTGTTTAGTGGTATGGTGCTTTGAAAGTTTTGCACCATCCGATGAGGCTGCAGTAATCACAACTTTCACGACACCCTTATTCAGGTCATCGGAATGCCAATCAGGATGAAGTTTAATAATGGCATTATATAAATCGACTGCAATCCTTCTTGACATGGCTACAATCATTCCCTTGCCTTCAGAAGCCTCCTGTCGCAGTAAGAAATGCTGCACAATATCCTGGGCTATATTATTTATACGATTCTCACTTCCTACCAATGCCTCCAGTTGAGTCCATTTGGATTTTGCTTTCTGAGTGACGGTTAATTCTTCGCTATCTAAATCTTCATCAAGCTCCTGTACAAGCTTTTTACCCTCATCGCTTAAATTCACCTTTGCAAGGCGACTCTCATAATAGATGCGGACTGTTGCACCGTCCTCAACTGCCTGTGCAATATCATACACATCGACATAGTTCCCAAATACTGCCGGAGTATTTACATCAGTATTCTCAATAGGTGTTCCGGTAAAGCCAAGGTAGGTGGCATTGGGCAAAGCATCCCTCATGTACTTGGCGAATCCGTACACGATTTTCTTCCCAATAACAGTACCGCTGCCGTCCTTGTCGTCTATGGTTTTGGCTTTAAACCCATACTGTGTTCTGTGTGCCTCATCGGCAATCACAACAATATTTTCCCTTTCCGATAGGGTCTCGTATATATTCCCGTTGTCAGGCTGAAATTTCTGAATGGTGGTGAATATAATCCCTCCTGATGCCACCTTCAGTTTAGATTTCAAGTCTTCCCTATTCTCGACCTGTTTAGGCTCTTGACGCAACAGTTGAGTGGATGCAGCAAAAGTATCAAACAACTGGTCATCGAGGTCATTTCTGTCTGTGATAACTACTATTGTTGGGTTATCCAGAGCAAGTACCAGTTTTCCTGCAAAGAAGACCATAGATAATGATTTGCCGCTTCCTTGGGTATGCCATACAACTCCACCCTTCCTGTCTCCTGCAGGCTGTGATTTCACTCCTGACAACCCATAACTTTCGGGAGACTCCATAACCACTTTATTAAAGGTTTGTGTAGCCTGAAATCCTGTTGCTCTTATGGTAGATTCTACAGCTCGATTTACTGCATAGTACTGATGGTATGCAGCCATCTTTTTTATAGTACTGACAGTAGTAATGCCAGTCTGTGGGTCTTCTTTTTTCGTTTTCTCAAATACGATGAAGTGCCTGATGAGGTCTAAGAGGGTTTTCTTATTCAGCATCCCCTTAATCAGTATCTCCAGCTGACTGGTGAGGTGTGATGCCTCTTCTTTACCATCAGCAGACTTCCATGCCATATACCGGCTCCAGCCTGATGATATTGTTCCTGCCTTTGCTTCAAGACCGTCAGAGATGACATTAAAACAGTTATAGGTGAACAAGCTGGGGATGAATGCCATGTATGTCTCAATCTGTTTGAAGGCTGATTTAATGGTGGCATTTTCAGCGACTGCATTTTTAAGTTCGATTACAATCAGTGGGAGGCCATTAACAAACAATATAATATCAGGACGTTTATTGACATCATTCTCGATTATGGTGTACTGGTTGGCCACAAGGAAATCGTTGTTCTCAGGAACCTCAAAATCGACAAGCCAGACAAGGTCTCCCCGCTGATGACTCTCCTTCTGGTACGATACCTTTACACCCTCTGTAATCATCCTGTGGAAGGTTTCGTTGTTGGTTAACAGTTCTGGTGAATGAACCCTCTGCAGCTCTTTAAGAGCCTCCTCCTGCGCTTGAATGGGAACAGTGGGGTTGATTCTCCTGACGGCACTTTTTAGCCTCTCAGATAGCAGAATTTCTTCATAAGTGCGACGTTCAGGATAAATACCATCAGGAGCTATATCTGGCGCATGAACATATTCATAACCTTGCTCTTGCAGCAGTTCAATGGAGAAGGTTTCAATAGTATTTTCGGTAATACTGGTCATTCTTCTTTACTATTTAAGTTTTGCCAATCGTCAGCAAGGTCTTTCCAGTTTACTTCTCGTTCTGATTTTCTTGTCCAAACATCCCAAAAGTCAGGGTCCTCTGATTTCGGTCTGTGTTCTGGCTTGAGTTCATTCATTTCCACAAGAATCGGAATTGGTGATGCCCAACCCAATAAGATTGCTTTCCTTGTTGGAAGAATTGGAAGTTCCTGTAAAAGTCCGCCAATATTATCAGGAACAAGTCGTTTTACTAATTCTTGGTCACGGTCGTTTACGATTCTATGAAGTAAAAATGTGTTGCATTGTGAAAGAACTGTAGGAGATAATTCTGATGGTCTTTGGGAGGAAAGCGTAAGACTTAATCCAAATTTTCGCCCCTCTCTTGCAATTTTTTCAAATGATTCTGTGCAGAGTTGGGAAGCTGAAATTTCCTCTGAACTTTCATTATATCGCTTTATAAAATTATGTGCTTCTTCCATCACAATCACCGTTGGTAATAAATGGTTATACATTCTTCTGTAACGTTGAAGTGATTCAAAGATTACCCTTGAAATAACAGAAACTAAAAGATGCGTAATGTCTGAAGGCACAAGGGAAAGGTCAATAATTGAAAGTCCATTTACTGTTTTATCAAGCCAACTTTCTAATGATATTTCTTTATCATCAGCAATAATCTTGTTCATCCTTGTATCAGATAGCATTGACCGCATACGCATAATAAGGAAGTCAACAAATTGAATTACTCCTGCCTCTTGTGAAAGTTTTTCAACATAATCAGGAATAGTAGTTACTTTAAATGGTATAGGAGTGTCTTCATTTGGACCAATGGAAATTTTAAGCCCTCCCAAATTGTCAAGTAAGTTTTGAATTGCAGTTAAAGAATTTTCTACATCTGCTCTTGTAAAAGAAATGTAGTATTCAACTAATTCTTGACCTTTTTGAAACGACTTATACTTGGAGGCAGCAATTTTATAAATTGTTTCTGCAAGTTCGTTAAATAGAGGTTTTAATTCACCAACCTCAAGATTGCTCTCGAATAATCTTGCATCAGATACGATGCTCAAAAGTTTATTCCCGAAAGCAGTTGCACTATCTTTATAATTTGCACTTGTTGATAAATCAACTCTTAAAGATGCATAGCAACTTGAAAAATGACTTCTTGCTCTTGATTGGAAATCAGAAAGTCCGTCTGTCTCACCTGACCTAAGCTCTCTTAATGCTCGTCTTAAAATTGGTCTTTGAGTTCGTCCACTTGCGTTAGAAAATGAACTCCATTCATAGCTATTCCATAACCAAGCTGGAACTCTCAATTCCTTATAAGTTGCCTTTTCTTCTTCTGTTAATTCAACCTTGAACTTCTTAATATCACTGTTCAGGTCGTTAAATGCATCTGTGTATTCACCATTAGGGTCGAGTATGATAAAACGATTATTCAATTTTTGCTTTTCAGGTAGGCGTTTAGACGCTTCTTCAAGGGACCACCGAATAACACCTGCAACACTGCACGATTTGCCACTTCCTGTATTTCCAAGTATTGCAATGTGTCGGCCAAAAAGCTTATCGGGATTGATTTTTACTTCTGCATTTCCTGCAATAGGAGCAATACCAATTTTCACTACAGAATTTTCCTCTTTGTTTTCAACTATTGATTTTAGCTGAATATCTGTTGGCAGGATAACTGTGTCACCAATAGAAGGGAAACTATAAACTCCTCTTTCTAATTTATAGGTTTTATCTTCAATTTTACCTTCCTGCTTTAATGTTCCCATTGGAGTGATGGACATTTTTCGTAATGGGAAGGGCAAATCAATCAAATCAAAATCTTTATAGCCTTTCCGTTTTGGAAATTGACTATGTTCAACTCTAATCCAACTGATTAAACCTACTAACGCACCGATTTCATTAGGAATTAAAACAAAACCATTAATCCTTGGGAAAAGGGAAGGAGTTCCAGTATTCAAGGCTGTATTTTGGGGGGCAGAGGTGTCAAGCATCACCATTATTTCATTTGGTGAAACATAATCAACCGTTCCTATTGACAGGTTTCTTAGGTGGTCGTAGTCGTATTGGTTAATATTGCTCATTCTTCGAATTTATTTTCGTTTCTTGCATTACCTTCGCCTTTTACTCGGTCGCCTCTATTATCCTTCAGCTTTTGCATTTTAACTGTCAGTCGGTCAATTGCAGATTTCGGCATATAGTATTCTACAAGATTTTTCAGGTCTCCGAAGTGTTCGCCAATTAATAAAGTGCATTGAGCCGAATTTTTATCTTCTAAAAATTTAATAATACGTTCTCTCGATGCACCAAAATTTACAGGTTCTCCTTCATTAGCATAGTTTCTGTCCCATGCTATCACAACTAAATGAGTTGATGGGATTGTAAGCATATCTTCAATTATCCTGTTGATGTGACTATCTCCAAAGCCGTAGCCATATGTGATGATTGCCGAATTGGGTTGGCAAATGGCTGACGAAAAATCACGAAACAATTCAGCATATGGATAAAATGCCGTTTCAATATCTTTTGAGGAATTGGGATAAATTACTACCTGCTCTGTGATGTTTTGAGGTATTTCAGGATGATTTTCTTCTGCACCAAAAGGCAAAAGCGACCTGATAATTTTGTCACCTGTAAATTTCCAGTCAATTGACCCGTGAAGCTTTATATATCTTGCCACGCCCTCAACGTATCGGGGTTCGCCTCTAATTCCCGGCGGATTGTAATGATAATCCAATTCAAGTCGTGTATTTCGGAATATAGGTTGAATTTTTCCTTTAAACCTATCCAATAATAATACGCCCGTCTCATCACAAGCCAGTTCTAATAGTCTATCATAATTTGTCGTAAATAGATTGAGGCGCTCTCTTGATGCTGCTCTGCTTGTAAAGCTTAATATAAAGCTTTTCAGTAGGTTAAATGCCAAAATACCTTTTTCATCATCTGATTTCAATTTTTCCATAAAATCACTTTCTGTTTTAAGGATTGATTGTATGAAAGCCAGTAGTTTGGTGTTTAGTTCTGATTCTAAACCAACGTGACGTTCATCATCGATGATTTTTAAACCATTAATCAGTTCTAATGCAATACGAATATCATCTTCAATATTTGCTTCACCACGATTCATTTTTTGAGCTGTTGCGTCTGCTTTAGTCTTAATCTTTCCATTAAGACTGTTTTCAATTTCAAGCCTTGACATTTCCTGTGGTTTGACACCTGCGGTAACAGAAACAGCAGTTGTTAAACCATTCCCAATAAGCAATGAAAGATGTTCGCTTTGAAATATGGCTGAAAGCCAAGGTTCCACCTCTTTTTTCAATTCTGCTGGGTTGATTTCTTCAATATTAGAATTGCATACAAGTTTGGTGTTTGTTTTGAGAATGTGCTTTTCATTCCAGTCTATGCCGAAAAATTCCATATCTGACTTATTAATTTAGTTCAACTTTTACCTCACCACCCATCAACTTCGGGAGCAATAAATCTCTTAAATATGATAGGGTGCGAATTTGTATGCTGTTTTTTAGGACTTTGCTGAATATATTACTTACCTGTTCATTGAATGAAAACAATGTCTCTTTATCAGGAACCGGTAAAACATACTGTTTTAGGATATCAGTTTTAAGGTTGGTAAAGATGCTACCATTGCCCAGCTGTAATAGTTCCGGTCTTATCTTTTTAAATAGGAGATACAAAAACTCATTGGAAAAGTAAGATTCGGGAAAATGTAACCAACCATCATGGATGCAGGTATCCACCTGAAGAATTTTAGGCAACCCCGGAGTAGCACTGTTGGAGAGTACTAATTTACCCGCTTTTAATAGTGTTGTCTTTTTGAGACCTTCTATTTTGATATGTTCTTTGATGTCAAATATAAATGGAGATGATTCTTGTGTAGCGTCTGAAATTTTTAACCACCTTAGCCCTGAATCTGATAAATATTCTTGTATTGGTCTTGGGGAACCACCTCTTTTAACAGTTACTAATTCACCTAAAGATTTCATTTCCCACTCCTCACTTCCATCCTCCATAAACCACTTCCTGAACAGCGTCTCGGCCATCTGCTCCAGCGTTTTGTTCTGGCGGTGCAGCAGGTCGATTTTATCATCTAAGCTGCTGAGGACTTCTGCAATGGCTTTCTGTTCGTTTAGAGGGGGTAGAATTATTGGCAATGTTTGTAATACTGAACCTTTAATACCAGCTGCAGCAGTTTGTGTTACAATTGTACTTATATGACCCTTTCCTATAGGTGATTTCCAGTAGTAATAGACAAAATCCGAATCTGCAATGTAAGCATTTAACCTACATCGGATTAGATGGCTCTCAAATACAGTAGGAACTTTACCTTTAAATATGGAAACTTTTCCAGCGCCTGCTTCTACCAATGATTGTCTCGCAAATAAAATATCATTATATCTCAGAAGAGCTATGTTCTCTTTTTCATTGATAGGTACAAGCTCCATTTTAACTTTATCATCAATCCTATCGAATCCAAAGATTTCCTTCATATTAACCATCTGGATACCTTTCCCTCGGATTCTTGAAGGCTTTGTTAAGCCATTCCGTAAAGGAATTTCAAAAGTATATTGGAAATCCACTTCTCTCCACTTACTCATTTATCTTCACTTTTTGCAGGTTAGCTAAAATTCTTTCATTCAATACAGCCTCTTCCTTCAACTGCTCCTCAAACTCTGCCTTGAGCTTATTGAATCGTTCTGCGAAGTCGAAATCATCCTCCTCGTCAGCAAGCCCTACATATCGACCAGATGCTAATACATAATCCAGTTCTCGCACTCTTTTTATGGTAGCAGAGCTGCAGAAACCTTTTATATCTTCATAATTGCCATCAGGATTACGCCAGTTGTGGTAGGTGCCAGCAATCTGAAGGATATCTTCTTGAGACAATACCTTTGTTCTTCGGTTAATCAGATAGCCAAGGTTTCGGGCATCAATGAATAGAATTTCTCCTGAGCGGTTACGAAATTTGCCGTTAGTCCTGTTGCGGCTCATGAACCATAAAGAAGCAGGTATCTGAGTGTTCAGAAACAGTTTGGCAGGTAAGTTTACGATACAGTCAATCATGTTGGCTTCCACCAGTTCTTTTCTTATATCTCCTTCCCCTGAAGTTTTGGAAGTAAGAGCACCTTTAGAAAGAACAAAGCCTGCCTGTCCGTTTGGTGCTAAATGGTATAGGAAGTGTTGTATCCATGCATAGTTGGCATTTCCTGCAGGTGGTGTACCGTATTGCCACCGTCCATCAGTGCGAAGTAGTTCTCCGCTCCAGTCGCTTACATTAAAAGGAGGGTTGGCAATAACGTAATCGGCTTTTAAATCCTTGTGGGCATCGTTCAGGAATGAACCTTCATTGTTCCACTTCACCTGCGAGCTGTCAATGCCACGGATGGCCAGATTCATCTTGCAAAGTCTCCATGTTGTCTGGTTGCTTTCCTGACCGTAAATGGATATGTCGTTCAAGTTTCCCCTGTGGTCTTCTACAAACTTCTCCGACTGAACAAACATACCGCCTGAACCACAACAAGGGTCGAATACTCTTCCCTGATATGGTTCCAGCATTTCTACAAGCAGTTCAACCACACTTCTGGGTGTATAGAATTGTCCTCCCTTACGTCCTTCTGCCAATGCAAATTCCCCAAGGAAATATTCAAATACATGCCCCAGCACATCGGCACTGCGTTCTTTTGTTGTTTTGAGAGGGATATTTCCAATCAGGTCGATAAGTTCACCCAAACTCTTCGGGTCGAGGTTCTGACGAGCATATACCTTTGGAAGCACACCTTTGAGCGAAGGGTTCTCCTTCTCGATGGCATCCATGGCATCATCGATAATCTTACCAATGGTAGGCTGCTTGGCATTTGCCTGCAGAAAAGTCCATCTTGCATTCTCCGGAACGAAAAAGACATTCATAGCCTTGTATTCATCCCTGTCTTCAGGGTCAGCTCCGGCAAATTCTCCTTCACCGGCTATAAGCTTATTATGGAGTTCCTCAAAGGCTTCTGAGATGTATTGTAGGAAGATTAATCCAAGGACAACATGTTTATACTCTGCAGCATCGATGTTCTTTCTCAGCTTGTCTGCTGCCTTCCAGAGCTGCTGTTCCAATGATTCGGTGGTTCCGTTGCCGTTTTTCTTTGCCATGAATGTTGTTTGTTTCTGATGCAGGGCATCCACCTGAAAAGGGGAATTGATAGTTGTGTAGCCAGTCAGGTTGATGCTGTCATTATATTTCGGGGTATAAATCTATGAATTTTTTTTGTTTAATTCAAGTTTAAAAACGTGCAACCTACTGGAAAATGTGATAGGGTAGGGTTGAGAACTGGAATTAAAAAAAGGGGTAGCCGAAACTACCCCCTGTCTAATGTTATTCTTCCGGCTTTACTCGATTGGTAGGCGAGCCGGAATTATGATGTTAAAAAAGTATTTATATCATGTGTGGTGTTTTTAGTACTGGTTTTTTAATTGAAATATAAATTCTGTATTCTTTACTCCGTTCTTATTTTTAACACAGATGGGTCATGTCATCACATTAGTGATGTAGCATATTTAGAAGAAGTATTGTTAAGAAAAAGTATTGTTAGGAATAATATCGTATATAGGTGCTGTAGTGTTGTTCAATTGCTGTTGTTGTGTTGCTGAATATTGCCTGAGTTCTTCTCTTAATAACCTTTCTTTAAGCAGAGGTGCGTTCCATTTATCTTTCTGTTCCATTATTCTTCTTTTCAAAGTATCAGCATCTAAGGCTGTAGAGACATAAAATCCTCTTCTTATGGTTTGTTTTGTTAGTAATCCTTTGGATGTCAAATGTTTAATTGTTTTATCGAAATGGTATCGAATGATATATTTATCGTAAAAGGCATTAACAGATTCATTGTTAATACTTTCCAGAACCTTTTTCATTTTGGCTCCACAAGCTCTTTCTACTATTTTGGCTTTTGTCGTCCAAGTATAGTTCCTCTTGCCAATAATGGACTTTATTGAGCATAAAAAAAGGAACTCTGCAATTGGTAATTCATTTCGACGAACCTGAAATAAATGTTTGAGTTTTATAGATGTATATGCATCTTTGCCATGGTCTTTTATGAAATGCTCAAGTTTTAATTGTAGCTCTGAATGATTTTCTATGGATTGAGTTAAATCTCCCCCTTTTATGCCAAGCTTATGTTTGACGTACTGAAAAGTTATCGATGATTCTTCAAAAAATCTTAAGAGCTTCTCCTTTTCAGGATGGTTTTTAACGTGTTTTACTACATCGTCAAGTTCGGTTGGATTAAATTCGCCCTCAGCACTAATAATGCCATTATAATCTCCATCCTCGAATAAATCTTCAGCTGTATAGATGGCTTTTATTATGCCCAAAGATTCCTGCTGCATTAAGGTTCTTTTCCTGTAATAGTTATAAAGTACCTTGTTTATAAATAGTTCTGTTGACATAATAGGTTGATTCCCCATTTTTTCAATTATTACAAAATCGAGAATCTTATCAATCACTTTGTGATTCTCTGTTGCGAGTGACAGAAAATTGAGTGGAAAACTTACATAAAAATCATTATTCATTTTTAATTTTTTTTTGGTTATGGCACAAAGATGCATTGAAGTGAGGGTGGAAAATGTTAATAGTACGAAAAGATATCAAATGGGTTGATAAATAATTTGTGAATTTTAGGAAATTATATAAAAGGTAGGTAACATAAGACCTTCTTCGAATTTGGACGTCGGGCAATTAGAAATATTTTTACCTTGTAACAGAAAACGGATGTTTATAAACCTAATAGAAGAAGATGAAAAGAAGTATTATGATTTTGATGCTGGTTGCAATAGTTGCAGCCGGTTACTCACAGAACAAGTTTAAATCTGTTTCCATGGAAGGAGTGGCCAGAACTTCGGTTGACGCTTTTGGAAACAAGAAGACGGAATACCTCGACCAGTACGGTATGCCAAAAGGCACAGCTACCACCACTGTGGATGCCTTTGGAACCAAGCGTACCCAGTACACCAATAAGTACGGGCTTCCTGTAGGTGAGGCCACAACAACAAAGGATGCATTCGGTAATCTAAAAACTGATTTTTCTGACAAGCACGGGTTGCCTAAAGGTGAAGCCACAACCACCAAAGATGCCTTTGGAAATAAGCGTACAGAGTTCTCGGACAAATTCGGATTACCAGCAGGCACAGCAAAGACCACAGTGAACACTTGGGGTGAAAAGGAGACAGAGTGCTCAAATGAGTTCGGCCTCCCTGTAGGTATGTCTAAAGCCACCACAGATGCCTTCGGTAAAGAGGTCACTGTTTTCGGTAATAAATTTGGTTTACCCTTCGAGTAGGTATAGATAATTCGATATTTCTAAACCAAAGGGGAAGCTTATTATAAGTTTCCCCTTTTTATATACTAAGCTATGATGAAAGTATTTTGGAGGATTGCCCATAAAAACGACATGGGCGGGTTGTGGTATGACAGTCAGGGTAATTTTACCGGACTCATCCATGACAGGTATTCGTTTTGCAAGAGCAGTGGTATGCAGATGCCGTTCAATAAAGGGACTGTTGGGTTCCTGTCAGCCACTGATTCTCTGGAGAAATTATATGATTGGTTTCCACAAGCGGATATCAGGAAGCTGGAAGAATTTGGCTACCGGATAACAACCTATATGTCTGAAAATTATAAACAGGCAGATGGCCACTGGCTTATTGACCAAAAGAAGTCTTGGACAATGTGTCATTACTTACTGGAGGATACCCAAATGAAGTTCGAACCCCTTTAATACATGGTATTTCAAAGAGAACCAAAGTTGAAACATTTATAAAATAGAAAATATGAAAGATTATTCACTCACTAAAGAACAGTTGAAGGCAGTAACAGAAGTTGAAAAAGCAATGAAAAAAGCATCAAAAGTCGGGGTTGGTTTTTGGGACAACTACGGTATGCTAACCGCCTATAATGCTTTGTTGATATACAAACCTGTACCCGAAGATGGTCGTGGATATATTGAATTAGACTATATGTGTGTAAGACATCTGGATATTGATAATTTTCATGCCGGAAATGCAGACGACACCTTACATATCAGGTTTAAATAAACCACACAACTTTGACAATTTATGTGTAAAACAACTAAATATCAATAACATGAATAGAATTTGTCTGATAGAAGCAGAGTGGAATAACTATAACGGGTTTATGTTTTCAATACTGAATTTGGATTTGAATAAACCAAACATTGATTCATCTCTGTTCGGCTTAAACATATCATCGTACTATTTTTATTTAAGCCTTATGTTCTTTACGATTAAGGTTTTTGATAAAACAGATTGATTCACATTTGACAATACATTAAATAATTAAAAATCAATATTATGGAAGCAGCTATTTTATTAAATCAGTTAGTAATCATGGAAGCATTACTTACGATAGTAAAAGACAAAAAGTCAAAAGAGGAACTTAAACAGCAGATTATGTGGACAAAAGCAAGAATAAGGGCACTTTCTTAATGGTTCACATTTGACAATCGATGAAACAATCTAAAAATCAATAAAATGATATACGCAGGACAACCAGTATTACAACTGAATTTAAAACGGAAATGGTTTGATATGATTTCCGATGAAGTTAAGAAAGAAGAATATAGGGAAATAAAACCCTATTGGTGTAGGTTTTTTTCAAATGGCAAAATCAAGATTAAAGGTAAATATTATCATCCTACCGATGTATTTATTTGCTTTTCAAACGGCTATTCTAAAAACAGGTCACAAATGATTTTTGAATGCAAGGGTTTAAGGGTTGGTTTTGGAAAAGAGGAATGGGGAGCAATACCCAATACTCAATATTTTATCCTGCAATTAGGCCACCCAACACCATTTTAAAAAAGGCGGACTTTGATAATATCCTGTCTAAATGCAATAGTCAATATCAGGGGCAGTATTCTTTGCCCTTGATGCTGGCCTTTGAAATGATTTATGGTTGCCAATCATTATTGCACTCTCTTCTCCGTTCATCTTGATGTATTTCATAAAGGTATCGACACGTTTGTGTCCGGTGCAATACATGATTGCCGGAATAGGAATCTCCTGTTTCATAAGATTGGTAGCGAATGACCTTCTTGCTGTATGTGTAGAAACTGTCTCCCATCGTGGTTTTGAAATCACGGTCTTCTTTCCTCCCACTGTTTTCTGGTATTTAAACATCTCGGTGAACCCAGCTTCTCTGGCCACATCTTTGATGTATTCATTCATTGTCTGGTACGAAAGTTTTGGCAGTACATTATTATACTTCTCTAAGATGTCCTCGGTCGTCCAATGAAGTGGAATCTTGGATGACTGTCCGGAAACACCTTTATCTGAGAAAACTTTAATTATCCTTAGGTCACGCAGTATATCTGTAGTCGGGTCAAAGTTTAGGGTGTTAATACTTCTCATCCCCGTCCAGCACGCAAGGACGAACAAATCTCTGGCATGTTCATGCCCCTCTTTCTCAATCTTTAAGTCGTATATCTTTTCTATTTCCTCTTCAGTGAAGTAGGTAGTCTCAATAACCTCTTCCATCCGCTTCCATGTCTTATGGTCTGAGCCTTTCTGCACTTCTTCATTCCATGCCTTATTGCACATGATTCTGACTCTGGTAATAAGCGAACCAATATAGTTCCGTGAAAATCCCTTCTCTTCCAGATGCTCAATGTATGCGAGGTATGTTTTCTTATTAATATCACTCCATTCCAGAAACGGATTGAATTTCTTTAACCTTAGAATAGCCGTGTCAAATCCACGGGCTGTATTATACGCATGGGTCTTATGCATCTTCTTTGCGAAGTGTTCAAAGTAATCCCACAGCGAGGACGTACCAATGGTCTCTATGCTCTGCTTCCTGCTCATCCGTACATTCATCAGGTATTTCACTGACTCAACTGTTGGCTCCCCTCTGTTGTATTCTATCTCTTCCAGCACTCCATAGAAATATTTCTTATGAGTTATCAGTGCCTTTGTAATTGACCGCTCCAGAGGGATGCCCTCTTTAGGTCTTCCTTCGGAGGCAACCCAGTCTCTGGGTAAAATCTTTTTTTTGGTGGAGAACCGAAATCTCTTACCTTTGATTCGTGAATACAGGAAAATCATTTCCGGTTTATCGGAGACTGACTTTTCCAGAACGAATGCGCAGCTTATCATTTTTACTGATTTTAGTGATGGTTCAAAGGTAGTTTATTTCTTTCGTCATCCAGTGTCCTGTCCAGTAGTTTATTTTACACCCCATGCAACAGATTCTTAATCAATGTTTTAATCAGTTTCACCAAGAGTCCCGTGAGTGGCTCTTTGAATTAGCGGTATTTTTGTTAATTGTATGCTATATGTAAAATATTTAAAATCTATTTTCCTTTTAAAAACCTATCTTTCATGCTGAAATGGATGCATTCCATCAGCTTGTTATTCATATAAAAATCTTAAATTTATGAGATAAACTGTAAAGACTATTAAAATGAAAACTATTTTGACCTATTCTTCTTCTTTATTTGCCGTTACCAGGAAATTCCTGAATCCAAAGGCTGCATTCCTTATGTTTCCATCAAACATCATCCTTGTTGTTTTGCTTTTCCTTCTTCCTGAATTGAAAGCGCAAAATCTGGATGTTCCCTTTGTTCCTACTTCTGAAAATGTAGTTGAAATAATGCTTGACATGGTTAATGTAGTGCCCGGCGATTACGTAATTGACCTGGGATCCGGCGATGGCAGAATTGTAATTGCCGCTGCTAAAAGAGGAGCAGTTGGTCATGGAATAGATATAGATCCAAAACGAATTAAGGAAGCAAAGGAGAACGCCGTGAAACAAGGTGTGGAAAATAAAGTTCTTTTTATGCAGGACGATATTTTTAAAACAGATTTTAGCAGGGCAAGTGTGATAACTATGTATTTGCTGAATTCGGTAAATCTGAAACTTCGCCCGCATCTGCTCAAAAATCTGAAGCCTGGAACACGCATTGTTTCGCATGATTTTGATATGGACGACTGGCAGCCTGATAAACATGTGAAAGAAGGCTATAGCGATGTTTATTTTTGGATTATCCCTGCAGATGCATCTGGAAACTGGAAATGGAAAACCCAGGGAAGTGAATTTTCTATGGATATAAATCAAAAATTTCAGGAGATTGAGGTTAAGGCTAAATCAGGAAACACATCTTTGAATACAGAAGAAAGTATTCTTTCCGGCGACAGGATTCGTTTTGCCGGAACTCATCCTTCAAATGGTAACAGATACATTTTTAGCGGCCGTATTGAAGAAGGAAAGATTTTAGGAACAGTACAGGTGCGAACCGGGAACAATGCCGTAATTGAAAATTGGAATGCAGTCCGTAACTAGTGGAAGGATTCTTTAAATGAAAAGCTGCTGCCGGGGCTAAGTATGCCTGCGGGAGGAAGGGATCATTCAGACACTATTATAATATTACCTGTCATCCTTGGTACTGGTTATGTACTAATTGCTTTGCTGCCATTAACCATCAATCTGTTATTTCAATTTTATTTTTTGAGTGGCGATTTCATTAATTCTGCGCATAATATCTGAGCAGAGATGTAATCTTTTTTCTAATTCCTGAATTACATCAAAGAATCCCCGATGTAAGAGAATGATGATTTTAACCGGATTAAATTCGTATTAAACTCGGAACAAATTCGATACAAATTTGCTACAAATTCGCGAATTACCGAATTTGTACCGAATTTGTTCCGAATATGTCCTGAATTTGTTACGGCTCAAAACTGGAGCATAATCTAATAACCCGGTATCTTACACTTTTTTTATTCCGAACCCTTTTAAGCAGGTAGAATACCGATGCAAACTGCTTAAGAAAAGTGTGGCAATAGTGTAAGGTTTTCAGTATAAGTAGTTTGAGTAAGTAGTTTTGGAATTTGGGTTTCTATTGTCTTTTTATTGAAGGCAGGCAAAGAACAGCATTTGGGATTAATTCAGGATAATGTTATTATTCCTTGATTTAGAAGGCAAATGTACGAAGCATTAAAGACTTTCAGGAGCAATCAAATTGCATTGTATTTAAATAAAACAGCCGGTACAAACTGTACCGGCTGTTTCTATAGTGATTAATTTCTATTAATCATTGAAGTTTCTCAGGCGACTACTACCACAGGTTTTGAGAAATCCATAGATGCAAGTCGCTTATAAGAATTATGACGCCATTTTGCATTTTCTTCTGCTGCGGCAAACAATTCATCTGCTTCGGCAGGGAATGATTTTTTCAGTGATGTATAACGTACTTCACCATTCAGGAATGTTTGGAACTTACTCCAGTCAGGTTCTTTTGAATCAAGCTGGAACGGATTCTTTCCTTCCTGTTCAAGGAGTGGATTGTACCGGAACAATGACCAGTAACCTGCTTCAACTGCCCGTTTTTCCTCATCCTGCGTGTTACCCATACCTGCTCTTAACCCATGGCTGATACATGGTGCATAAGCAATGATAATGGACGGTCCCGGATAGGATTCTGCTTCCTTCAGTGCTCTCAGGTATTGAGCCTGGTTGGCTCCCATTGCTACCTGTGCTACATAAACATATCCGTAAGTCATCATCATGGCTCCGAGGTCTTTTTTACGGATTTTTTTACCCGAAGCTGCAAATTTTGCAACTGCTCCAACAGGTGTTGCTTTAGATGACTGCCCACCGGTATTTGAATAAACCTCAGTGTCCATTACCAGTATATTTACATCTTCTCCACTGGCCATCACATGGTCGAGACCACCGAAACCTATATCGTATGCCCAACCGTCACCACCAAATATCCAGATGGATTTTTTGGTCAGGTACTGTTTCAATTTGGTAATTTCTATGGCATATTCGCTTGTGCTGTTGGCAACGGCATCCAAAACCTTTGATGAAGCTTCAGCTGATGTCGCACCATTGTTTTTATTTTCAAGCCAGTAGCTAAAGGCTTCAATTTCTGTTTCAGAAGCTCCATTATTGATAGCTGCATTCATAATATCAGCAAGACGGTTTCGCTGTGCTGATACTCCTTCTGCAAATCCGAACCCATATTCAGCATTGTCTTCAAACAGTGAATTTGCCCATGCTGGTCCATGCCCTGAGTCATTGTTTTTGCAGTAAGGCGTGGAAGGTGCTGAGCCACCAAAAATAGATGAACATCCGGTAGCATTGGCAACCATCATACGCTCGCCATATAATTGGGTAATCAGCTTAATGTAAGGTGTTTCTCCACATCCTGCACATGCTCCCGAGAATTCAAACAGGGGCTGGGCAAATTGTGAATTTTTAACTGATTTGGTTTTATCTATTACTTTTTCTTTCAATGAAACCTTATTGACCATGTAATCCCAGCGCTCTATTTCTTTACGTTGGCTGTCCAGAGGTTCCATAACAAGAGATTTCACTTTCGACGGACAAACCTCCACGCAGTTGCCACATCCTGTACAGTCGAGAACACTCACCTGAATACGGAAGTTTAATCCATTGTACATTTTCGATGGAGTTGCCACCCGGGTTTCAGTACCTTCAGGCGCAGCTGCAACTTCTTCTTCCGTTAACAGGAATGGACGAATGGCAGCATGTGGACAAACATAGGCACATTGGTTGCACTGAATACAATTTTCGGTCTGCCATTCAGGAATACTTACAGCAATACCCCGTTTTTCAAAAGCTGCCGTACCCAGAGGGAATGTTCCATCTTCGGAGCCGATAAATGTTGAAACAGGAAGATTGTCACCTCGCTGGCTGTTAATAACATCTACAACCTTAACAATATAATCCGGACGTTCTGCTGACCCATTGGTTTCACTTACTTCTATATTTTTCCATTCTGTAGGAATTTCTACCTTATGTACATTTTTCCCTCCGGCTTCAACTGCGGCAAAGTTCATATTAACTATTTTTTCGCCTTTTTTACCGTAGGTTTTAACAATGGCTTTTTTCATTTCATCCACTGCCATTTCGAAAGGAATAACTCCTGTTATTTTAAAGAATGCCGACTGCATAATGGTATTGGTACGTGAACCTAAGCCAATATCATCACCTAGTTTTGTGCCGTTGATAATATAAAATTTAATCTCATTTTCGGCAAGGTATTTCTTCATGGAATCAGGAAGCCTGCGTTTGGTTTCTTCTTCATCCCATATGGAATTTAACAGGAATGAGCCTCCTTTTTTTAATCCTTTCAGAACGTCGTAAAGGTGAATGTAGGCAGGAACATGGCAAGCCACAAAATCGGGAGTTGTAACCAGGTAGGTAGAGCGGATAGGCTTATCACCAAACCGCAGGTGTGAACAGGTGAATCCTCCTGATTTTTTTGAATCGTACTGGAAATATCCCTGGCAATACTTATCAGTGGCATCGCCTATAATCTTAATTGAGTTTTTATTTGCACCCACTGTTCCATCTGAACCAAGTCCATAGAATTTTGCCTGATAGGTCCCTTTTGGTGTGATATCGATTTCCTCTTTTAACGGAAGTGACTTAAAGGTAACATCGTCAACAATACCAATTGTGAAATCATTCTTAGGCTCATTCATTTCAAGGTTTTCATATACTGAAATGATTTGAGATGGTGTAGTATCTTTTGAGCCTAATCCATAACGGCCACCAACAATAATTGGCGCATTTTCCTTACCATAGAAATTTGCTTTTATATCAAGGTAAAGTGGTTCTCCGGCAGCTCCCGGTTCTTTTGCCCTGTCAAGTACAGCAATTCTTTTTACATTTTTTGGAAGTGCCTGTAAAAAATATTTTACTGAGAATGGACGGAACAGGTGAACTGCAACCATACCAACTTTTTTCCCCTGGGATGCCAGATAATCTATAGATTCCTTTATTGTTTCAGTTACAGAACCCATGGCAATTATAATATTTTCTGCTTCCGGGTCACCATAATAATCGAAAGGGTGGTATTCACGGCCGGTGAGAGCAGAAATCTCCTTCATGTAATTGGCAACAATGTCAGGAACAGCATCATAGAATTTATTTGCTGATTCTTTAGCCTGGAAGAAGATATCAGGATTTTGTGCAGTACCCCGGGTTACAGGATGTTCAGGATTAAGAGCCCTGTTGCGGAATTCCTGCAGGGCTTCCTGGTCAAGCAGTGGAACGATATCTTCCATCTGGATAGCTTCTATCTTTTGCACTTCATGGGAAGTTCTGAATCCATCAAAGAATGCCAGGAATGGTACCCTTGCCTTCATTGTTGCCAGATGAGCAACACCTGCCAGGTCCATTTCTTCCTGCACCGATCCGGAAGCAATCATTGCGAACCCTGTTTGTCGTGCAGCATAAATGTCGCTGTGGTCTCCGAATATTGAAAGGGCATGTCCTGCTATTGCGCGTGCACTGACATGAAATACGGTTGGAAGCAGTTCTCCTGCTATTTTATACATGTTGGGAATCATCAGCAACAGTCCCTGAGAAGCTGTATAAGTAGTGGTAACAGCGCCCGACTGCAATGCGCCATGAACCGCTCCGGCAGCACCTCCCTCGCTTTGCATTTCTGCAAGACGAACCGGGCGGCCAAACATGTTCTTTTTGCCTAGTGATGCCCATTCGTCAACATTCTCTGCCATATTTGATGATGGTGTAATCGGATAAATACAGGCCACTTCGCTAAACATATAGCTGATGTGCGAGGCAGCATAATTACCGTCACAAGTGATGAATTTTTTTTGTTTTGTCATTTTTGTCCTTGTTTATCTATTAATTAATTGTCCTTTTTGTTTCTTTAATATAAAAATCCGAACAGCCACAAAGGAATTTTATTGTCCTGACCGGTCTCTATCATATCAGCTGCGGCAAATTGATCTTCCGGTGCTTCAATTTTATGTCCGCCAACCTGCACATGCCAGGTGTTATTAATCAAAAAATCTGCAGTTGCTGAACTGTTTATGGTATTGTTATATCCAACCTGATTATAAAAAAACGTATGTCGTAAATTTACTTTGCCGGCATTGTCAGGCGCTATAGTATAAAGCAGGTTAGTATTGTGCATATAAACCTTTTCCGGTTTCTTCATTTCATTTTCATCACCGTTGGCATACAGCAACTGAATAAGTTTGGCATTTTTCAGATATCGCAGATAATTCATTACGGTAGCACGTGATGTATTAATATCGGCTGCTAATTTACTCACATTTGGCGAAAAAGGTGTCTCCGTTCCTATGATATACAACAGCTTTCTGAGTTTTGAAAGATATTTTAACTCAATTTGGTTAATATAGGGCACATCAATCTCCAGAGCCAGGTTGATGTGCTTTAATAACTGGCTGGAGTAAAAGGTGGGTTGGTCAAATATGTAAGGATAAATTCCATTTTTCAGATAATCGCCAAAGTAGGCAAGAGGCCGGACTTTGGAAATAATTTTTCTTGCAATTTCTGCATGGTTTTCAAATATTTCTGTAATCGAATATACCTGAAATTCATTTCCTGTAATGTGGTTTAAGTATTCTCTGAATGATAATCCTTCGAGGTGATTTACCTTAACAATTCCTTTAAGGTTTGGGTTATCTTCAGTAATACGTAAAACAGGTGAGGAAGTAAAAATAATTTTTAGTTTAGGCAGCCGCTTGTAACATTGGCGTAATTCAGCCGACCAGTTTGGATACTTCTGTATCTGGTCTAAAAACAGAACTTTACCTCCTTTTTTAAAAAATTCATCGGCAAAGGATATAATTGTTCGGTTAGTAAAGTAAAAATTATTCAAATCGACATACAAAACCGAAGCATCTCCTGGATACTCTTGTTTAAGGAAATCAAGCAGAAAGGTGGTTTTCCCTACACCTCGAAAACCTTTGATGCATATTAACTGTTGTGACCAGTCAATCGTATTCGCCAAATTTCTGCGCAGTGTAGGCTGTGTGCTTTCTACAATGGTTTTATGATTTATATATAAAAATTCCAATGTTCAAATTTTTTCACAAAAATAGCAGATTTTAATTGAATTTGTAATGTGCAGATAACAAAAAATACGATATTGTGTAATTTATAATTGATAAAAATAAAAAAAGCAGGCTTAATCGCCTGCTTTTATTTAGTTGGATGTATATAAAATTTTAACCGTCATTCATAGAAGTAAGAAATTCTGCTATTGAGTTGGAGCGCATCAACCTGGTTTTCATGAATTCCATTGCTTCAAGAGAATTCATATCCCCCAGATAATTACGCAATATCCAAAGTTTATCAAGCATATCTTTACGGATGAGTAAATCCTCCCTACGCGTACTCGATGCAGGAATATCAACAGATGGGAATATTCTTTTATTCGAAAGTTTCCTGTCCAGCTGAAGTTCCATATTACCTGTTCCTTTAAATTCCTCAAAAATAACGTCATCCATTTTTGACCCTGTTTCAGTAAGCGCAGTTGCCAGAATGGTAAGCGATCCGCCTTCTTCAATATTTCGTGCAGCACCAAAAAAGCGTTTAGGCTTATGTAAGGCATTGGCATCAACTCCTCCCGATAAAACTTTCCCTGAAGCAGGTTGAACTGTATTATATGCCCGCGCTAAGCGGGTTATTGAATCAAGCAATATAACTACATCATGGCCGCACTCAACAAGCCGTTTCGCTTTTTCCAAAACAATGTTGGCAACCCGTACATGTTTTTCAGCTGGTTCATCAAAAGTTGATGATACAACTTCAGCATTTACACTTCGGGCCATATCGGTAACTTCTTCCGGACGTTCGTCTACTAAAAGAACAATCATGTATACTTCAGGATTATTGGCTGCAATGGCATTGGCAATTTCTTTTAACAGCACCGTCTTACCTGTTTTTGGTTGAGCTACTATAAGCCCGCGCTGTCCTTTGCCAATTGGGGCAAACATATCCACCACACGTGTCGAAATGTTGTCATGCCCATTGCCTGTAAGTTCAAACTTTTCTTCCGGGAAAAGTGGTGTAAGGTGATCGAATGGAACGCGGTCGCGTATGTATTGTGGGCTCCGGCCATTAATCTCAAGAATTTTGATGAGCGGAAAATATTTTTCTCCTTCTTTAGGAGGCCTTACAGTTCCTGTTACTGTATCACCGGTTTTTAACCCAAAAAGCTTTATCTGTGACTGTGAAACGTAAACATCATCTGGTGAATTCAGGTAGTTGAAATCTGAAGAGCGAAGAAACCCATATCCGTCCTGCAAAATTTCCAGAACACCTGTGTTGGTTACAATACCATCAAATTCATAATACTTGCTGCTGGCAGTTTGTCCTCCCGACTGCTGATTCCCATTTTGTTTTTGCTGATGAGATTTATGCTCGCGGTGCTCTTTTTTTTGTAGTTTTGGTTTTTCCAACTCTTTATTTTCTTTTCTTGTATCACCTGCGCTTTTTTGTATATTTTGATGCGCTGCAGATTGATTCTCTTCCTGATTCTTTCCGGGTTTCTCCTTTTCCTTTTTATGTTGTGCTTGTTGTTGCTTAAATGGTTGCTGTTGTTTTTGCTGCTGCTGCTGTTGAGATTGTTGTTGTTGTTGCTGCTGTTGCTGCTGCTGTTGAGATTGTTGTTGCTGCTGCTGTTGCTGCTGGTTCAGTTGGGGCTGTTGTTGTTGTTGCTGTTGCTGCTGTGGCTGAACTTCTTCCGTTTTATTTTCTTCTTTATTCCCTTTGGTTTTTTCATTAAAGCCTTGAATTATGGCTTTGATTTGATCCTGCCTCGACTGGATAGTGCTTTCTTTTATATCGGGTTTTTTTGCCTGAACATCCATTCTCTGGCTTTTGGATCCAGGTTCAATCCGACCACGACGCGGGCGCCTGCTCTGTTGTTGATTTTCACTATTTACATTGTCATCTGTATCTTGTTTTTTCCGCAGAAAATTTCTGAAAGTTGATCTTTCTTCTTTTTTTGGGGCCTGATCTTGCGTAGTGTCTTTTTTAACCTTTTTTTCCGCTTCCTGTATTGCTTGAGTGTCAAGTATTTTATAAATTAAATCTTGTTTCTTATAAGCTTCTACGCGTTTGATTTTTAGTCCCTTTGCTATATCACGAAGCTCTGGGACAAGTTTTTTGTTCAATTCTAAAATGTCGTACATTGTATAAAGTATTATTCTCTTATCCTAATTATAAATAATGGTAATCTTTTGGAAAAATAAAGTGGAGACGAGAATTTGTTGAAATTCGGATGCAATTATAATAAATACTTATAACATTCCAAAAATTAAAATTCTTTTTTTATTTCTTTTCTCCTTTTATCCAAGTAATTTAAGATTAGAACGTTTGTGTTCTTTATTTCCTATCAAATAATATTGAATTTACTAGTTGCCTGCTGGTTTTGGTATATACGTCCAAATTAAAAAAAATGTTTGGATATTTATTAACATGATCAACAACGCATAAATAGTCTTTTTGTTTTTAATTTCAGTAAGATCTTATGTTGTATCGCAGATGTTGATGATTTGTATCATTTCAAATCTTTCTGTAGAACTGAAAAGTAAATTAAGGGATTGATACTTTAAACTTGTTACATAATCATAAAGTTCTGTAAGGTTTGGGGAATTTTATTTATTCTGTACTTTTATGATTGGCTGTTTTAATTATCAGATAAAATACATTTTAAATTTATTTAATTTTTCGCTCTCATATAAATTACGGAAGAGATTCCCTGATGATAAATTCTTTCACTCACTATTACATCTTTTTTAAGTATTTAAATTACAGGGGCAGCAAAAAAATCAGCATGTAATTTTTCTTTTTGAAAATGCATATACGGGTTGCAATGACCACTACTGTTTTTGGAGACTTTCTTTTTAAAAAAACCTTCATGAAATAATATTTCTCCAGGCTTTAACAGATTAAAAATTTTTTTATTAAACCGTCTGCCTATTTCAGGGTTAATATGAGTAAGTACCAAGGTGATGCAATAAAATTTATTTTCAGGTTAAATAAAATCATCTGCAATTTTTATATGGTACCGGATGGAATTATTTTTTTTAACAGCCTGCTATTTTGCTTTTTTTGTACTCTTACTTCTGCTGTCGAAGGCACCAAAAGTTCATCTAATTCCTGTTGCAATAATTGCACTTCTTCTTTCTCCCTGGGCAAGTAAAAGTATCTTACCTGGATCTAGATAATTCAATTGCATATTTTAAAATAAGTTTGATGCTTTTCCGCAAGTATTTTCTTCTGAATCATATCTTTTATCACAAAAAAAATTCATTATTCTGAAATTTTTGCAACTTTAAACAAATTTTTAAAGATCAGATTCAATAGATTGAGCAATAAAAAGAAAAGGGAGGTTATATCTGGAACGACAAAATGCTGTTGACATTTTTTTTTATTTAAACATTGATTATCAAATTGGGTTTCTTTTTTATTTTTGCAAAAAAGCATGGCAATGAGAATTGAAATAGAACAGCCTGAACAGGAAGAGTTGGAAGAAGCTGGGGTATTTTCCTGGTCTTTGTGGGAACACGATGAGGATAAAATTGAATGGTATTATGACAAAACCGAGCATTGTTATATAATTGAAGGTTCAGCTACCATTGTTTCAGAATTCGATTCCATCACAATAAAGCCAGGTGATTATTTAATACTTCCTGCGGGACTGGAATGTGTCTGGGATATTCATTCAAAAATCAGAAAACATTATACATTTGAGTAAATGTTCTTATAAAAACTTTAATTTTATTTGAAGCGTTTAGCATCCATTTATAGTTTCAGCTTCCAAATTTTCAAAGTTCCATTTCTTAAACCGTTGCGGGTATAATTTATATTGTTGGCGGTAGATTATATATGTAAGTATTTATAAGTTTTAATGTGAAAAATAGCTTTTAATACACAAATCAAACAAGGAAATTATAAAATCAAGTCAGCCTGAGATAATGTTGAGTGGGATTAGAATTAAATAGATGAAGAATTCATTGTCATTTCACTCAGAATTATTACTGGAATTCAATATTTTGCAGCAATAAAAATGGTTTTCATACAAAGAGCTAAACAAAAAATTAATAGTAATTTTGTGTGATAAATACCGTGTTTCAGATAAACATTCAAATTTCTTCGTTGTTTTCATTAACAATATTTAAACTTAATAATGGATAAATTTTCATCAGTAGGAAACCAAGAGCAGGCAACAATTGATGACCTGTACCTTACATACCTTGAAAATCCTGAATCATTAGATAAAAGCTGGCAACATTTTTTTGCCGGTTTTGATCTTGCCCGTTCCAATTATCCGGTTAGACAGGCGATGTCAATGGCCGGTGATATAAATAAAGAGTTTGCAATTTTAAGCTTAATACATGGATACCGTCAGCGGGGCCACTTGTTCACCAAAACAAATCCTGTGAGAGCGAGACGGCAATACACACCCACGCTTGATATCGTAAACTTTGGTTTGAGTGAGGAGGATTTGGAAACAACATTCCAGGCAGGCAATGACATTGGAATTGGTCCTGCTAAACTGAAAGAAATAATTGAACATCTGGAAGCAACCTATTGCAGTTCAATTGGCGTTGAGTATGTTTATATACGCAAGCCTGAAGTGTTGCAATGGTTGAAAGAAAAGATGGAAAGTACACGTAACTCACAGGAACTTTCGCCAGATAAACGTAAGGATATTTTTTACCACCTGAAAATTGCAGTGGGTTTTGAAAATTTTATTCATAAGAAATTTGTGGGACAAAAAAGGTTTTCACTCGAGGGAGCCGAAAGCCTTATTCCTTCTCTTGATGCCATTATTGAACGCGGCGCCGAACTGGGAATTGAGGAATTCGTAATTGGAATGGCGCACCGGGGGCGACTGAATATACTTGCCAATATATTGGAGAAACCTTATGAAAAAATTTTTAAAGAGTTCTACGGAAAAGAATATGAAGAAGACATATGGAATGGAGATGTGAAGTATCATCTGGGTTATGAAAGTGAAGTGATGACCGACCTGGGAAAGAAGGTGAAACTCAAATTAATGCCCAATCCTTCCCATCTTGAAGCTGTTGGCCCTGTGGTACAGGGAATGGTACGTTCAAGAATAAATTCAATTTATAAATGTGATTACAATAAGGCAGCCGGAATAATTATCCATGGTGATGCTGCTATTGCTGCCCAGGGTGTGGTTTATGAATCGGTTCAGATGTCTCAGTTAGATGGATATCGGACAGGTGGCACTATTCATCTTATTATTAACAACCAGGTTGGTTTTACTACCTCCTATCTTGATGCCCGTTCCAGTACCTATTGCACAGACGTGGCCAAGGTTACCCGTTCACCTGTGTTTCATGTGAACGGAGATGATGTAGAAGCGCTGGTTTATACTATACAGCTGGCAATGGAATTTCGGCAGAAATTTGATGCTGATGTGTTTATAGATATTTTGTGTTACCGTAAATATGGGCATAATGAAGGAGATGAGCCAAGGTTTACTCAGCCGGTTCTGTACAAAGCTATTGCCAATCATCCAAATCCGCGTGATATCTATGCCGGTAAGCTTGAAAAAATGGGTATCATGTCCAGGGAAGAAGTCAGGAAAGAAATTAAGGAGTTTGACCGTTTCCTGGAGAAGAAATATCAGGATTCAAAAGAAATCGAACGACTTATTATTCGAAAATTTCTGTTAAATGAATATGCTTCTTATGAACTGCCTCAAAAATCAATGTTCGAATTATCTGTTAAAACAGGCGTAAAACAGGATGATTTAATGCGCATTGCTGACAGAATAAATATCTTGCCAAAGGATAAGGTTTTTTTTAATAAGGTGAACCGGATTATTTCAGACCGGCGTATGATGATAAAGGACAACCGGCTAGACTGGGCTATGGCTGAATTATTGGCCTATGGTACACTTGCTGATGAGGGACATCCGGTACGGCTTAGCGGGCAGGACAGCGAACGGGGAACTTTTGCCCACAGGCATGCCTCATTTGTAGTGGAAGGGACCGATGAAAAGTACTTTCCCTTAAAACACATTTCAGAAAATCAGGCTGAAGTTTATGTTTACAATTCCTCGCTTTCGGAGTATGCAGTGATGGGATTCGAATATGGTTTTGCTTTGGCCCAACCAAACGGATTGACAATCTGGGAAGCTCAATTTGGAGATTTTAATAACGTGGCGCAGGTTATTATCGATCAGTATATCACTTCTGCATATGAGAAATGGGGTCTGATGAATAATCTGGTATTATTTCTGCCTCATGGCTATGAAGGTCAGGGACCTGAGCACTCCAGCGGCCGTATTGAACGCTTTCTTGAATTATCGGCCAATAATAACATACAGGTAATTGTGCCTACCACTCCTGCCAATATGTTTCATCTGCTTCGTCGACAGGTGAAAATGAAAACACGCCTGCCTCTTATTGTATTCACCCCTAAAAGTTTGCTTCGCCACCCACAGGTTGTTTCAAAAATTGATGAATTTGTAAAAGGTAAATTCCAGGAGGTTATAGACGATCCAATGGCAGACCCTCAAGTGGTTGAAAAAGTTGTTTTTACCTCCGGCAGGCTCTATTACACACTGGAAAAACACAAACATGAAAAGGGAATTGAGAAAATTGCTGTCGTGCGGATCGAACAACTATATCCTATTCCACATGAACAAATTAAAAAAATTCTTGATAAATACAATACCAGAAATTTAGTTTGGGCTCAGGACGAACCTGAGAACATGGGGGCCTGGCCATTTATAAACCGCAAGCTGGGTGATTTAGGGTTTAAACTGATTGCCAGGGCTGAAAGTGCAAGTCCTGCTGTAGGATTAATGGATATCCATGCGCAAGCCCAGGAAAGAATAATAAAGGCTGTTTTTGAACAAAAAGAATACATTTCTTCATAAAAAAGATCAAAAATGATTATAGAAGTTAAAGTGCCCAGTCCCGGGGAATCAATTACCGAAGTGGAAATTGGAACCTGGCTGGTTGAAAATGGAGCAGTGGTAGAAAAAGATCAGGAAATTGCCGAAATAGAATCAGATAAAGCTACTCTGACTATTGTGGCCAGCGAGTCTGGTAAAATTCATTTTAAGGTTGATGAAGGGCAAACTGTAGAAGTTGGTGCGGTGATCTGCACCATTGATACCGATGTTGCACCTGCAGCTGATTCTGAAACACCTAAGCCGGATGAAAAGAGTTCCATTCAGGAAAGCAATGGGAAAGAAGTCAAAAGGGAAGCGCCTGTTGAAAAAGTTAAAGAAATTAAAGAGAAACCTACGGAAGAAGAATTAGTAAAACAATCGGACTATGAAAAGGTAAAAGTAACTCCGGTGGCCAGGGAATTAATGAAAGAACATGGAGTTTCTGTTGAAGATGTAATAAACGGACTAAAGCGGATTGGTAAAAAAGAGGTGGAAACAGCAATGAAAGTCCAGACAGATGTTCCGCTACAGGAACAATCACAAAAAATCTCCAGGGAAACGAAACGAACCCGGATGTCATCACTTCGCCGAAAGTTGAGTGAACGATTGGTAGCTGTTAAAAATGAGACAGTAATGCTTACTACTTTTAATGAAATTGACATGGGTAACCTGATGGATTTGCGAAAAAAATACCAGCAGCAGTTTACAGAAAAACATGATGTTAAGCTTGGATTTATGTCGTTTTTTACAAAGGCAGTAGCTTTGGCAATGGAATTTCACCCAATGGTGAATGCACAAATTGAAGATGATGAAATCCTTTCTCCTCAGTTTGTGGATGTTGGTATAGCAGTTTCCACTCCCAAAGGACTGATGGTGCCAATCGTAAGAAATGCAGAAAGTAAATCTATTGCACAAATAGAATCTGAAATAAAGGAACTTGCTGAAAAGGCACGTACAAAAAAAATATCGGTGGATGAACTTTCAGGAGGAACTTTTACAATTACCAATGGAGGTGTATTTGGCTCACTGCTTTCTACTCCTGTTCTAAATCCACCACAATCTGGAATACTTGGTATGCATAATATTCTGGAACGACCGGTGGCAATATCCGGGCAGGTGGTTATCCGTCCAATGATGTACGTCGCCCTGTCTTATGACCACCGTATAGTTGATGGCAAAGATTCTGTTGGTTTTCTGATGAAAGTAAAGGAAATGATTGAAAACCCCGGTATGCTATTTACCGGGGGAAAACATGCCGAAAAATTATTGCTCGGCATCTAACCGGAAGATTATTTCTGTGACGCAGGTTAGTTATTCCACTTTTATCGTTTAAGCTGGATGCTTTTTTTCCGGCATTAACCGGATTAATAAAAAAATGGGGGTATATATCAATTACAATGTTCCTTTTAAACCCGAATAGAAAATTAAAATTCAGCACTTATTTAATGCATTATTCTTCAGGGTAACAATTATATTTTAACCACCATTTTACCCTTGTTGGCCCCTTCAAATAACCCAATAAAAGCTTTTGGTATATTATCAAAACCTTCTGCAATCGTTTCTCTGTTTTTAAGTTTTCCTTCCAGAAACCAGTGGGTAAGTTGCCCTATTGCACGGGGGAAGGTTTCAGTATAATCACTGACGATGAACCCTTTCATCAGTGCACTGTTTACCAGAATCACCGACTGCAGCCTGGGCCCTGTAGGTAATTGGGTTTCATTGTACTGGGAAATAGCACCGCAAACAATAATCCGGGCAAATTTATTGATATTCATTATGACACCATCTGAAATCTTGCCACCAACGTTGTCAAAGTAAATATCCACTCCTGAAGGACATGCTTCTGCTATTGCTCTTTGCATGTTTGATGTGGTTTTATAATTTATTGCATCGTCGAATCCGAATTCAGTTTTCAAAATGTCAGTCTTTTCATCGCTTCCTGCAATGCCAATGACTCTGCAGCCAAGAATTTTACCTATTTGGCCTGCTGCAAGACCAACTGCACCGGCAGCTCCTGAAACCACCAGTGTTTCATTTGGCTGTGGACGGCCTATTTCCATCAGACCGAGGTAGGCAGTTAGCCCTGGTGCTCCTAAAATTCCCAGGTAGACAGAGAGTGGTGCTATATCCGGATCGACTTTCGTCAAACCATCACCATCGCTTATCTGATATTCAGCCCATTTAAGCATACCATTCACAAATTCACCCTCTTCAAAACTGTGATTTTTAGATTTAATTACCTCAGCGATAACAGCTGAACGCATCGGGTCTCCCGGATTAAACGCTTTTACATACGACTTGCCCTCACGCATCCGGCCACGCAGATAGGGATCGACTGAAACATACAGTGATTTTAAAAGAACTTCTCCAGCTTCCGGTTCAGGTACAGTGGTTTCTTCTGTCCGAAAGCATTCCAAAGTTGGCATTCCTACCGGACGTTTTTCGAATATCAGTATTTTGCTTCTCATGTTGTGTGTTAATTGGTATGTGTTTTCAAGTAACATTTCTTACACAACAATGTTTTTATTTCCCCGAACTTTAGATTGTATTTATGCAATTAATCATTTGGAATTTGTTGAGCTTTCAAATTCCAAATAATCTACTTTAGCCACTTAAGGTTGATGCTGTATCCAACCACAAAAACAGTTGTAAATATGGCATTTATGGCTGAAAATTCGTTCCATGTGTTCCATAATACCGGAATAAACAGAATTACCAGTTGAGAAATTAAATAAAGATAGTATCCATCACGATGCAGTTTCCACATACGTATGGCTGCAATTAGTGAAAGAGCAAACATTACCATCAGCGGAGTAAAATAAAAAGGTGAAATGGATTCTGTAGTGTGCCATGAAGAATAGGTGATAATAATATCAGTAGCCTGTTCAAAAAAAACAGATGCCAGAAAATGACCAAGAAATCCTATTGTGCTTCCTATAAAAGTTAATATGCATAACGCACTTAATAAAGCTGGACGATACGCAGTTTTATTTACTTGTTTCAAATTTTTCTGTTTAATATTATTTCATTGTAAAAATAAAAAAGAAGGGAAATCCCGGAATCTAATAACGATTTAAATTATTTTCTGATCAAAATTAAATGTTCAAAAATAGTGGTTATTTCTTTAGAATTACTTCCGGGGTCTCCTATAAAATATTATACCTTTGGACTGAAATTCAAAGTTTGTGCTTAAATGAAAAGAGATACGCAGGTTTTTGATATTATACGAAAGGAATACGAACGCCAGCTCGGGGGAATTGAACTAATTGCCTCCGAGAATTTTGTAAGCGACCAGGTGCTGGAAGCCATGGGATCGGTAATGACAAATAAATATGCAGAAGGTTATCCCGGGCACAGGTATTATGGCGGCTGTCAGTTTGTTGATATGACTGAGCAGCTTGCTATAGACCGGCTAAAGGAATTATTTGATGCCGAATGGGCAAATGTGCAGCCGCATTCCGGAGCACAGGCCAATGCGGCAGTAATGAGTGTAATTTTAAAACCCGGAGATGTTTTTATGGGTCTCGACCTCTCGCATGGCGGACACTTGTCACATGGTTCTCCGGTAAATAGTTCAGGTATTTTATACAACCCAGTTGCTTATCGTGTAAAGGAAGATTCCGGCTTGATCGATTACGATGAAATGGAGGAATTAGCCGTAAAGCACAAACCAAAGCTTATTATCGGAGGCGCTTCAGCATACAGCCGGGAATGGAATTACAAAAGAATGCGGGAAATTGCTGATAAAGTGGGGGCTTTGCTGATGGTAGATATGGCCCATCCGGCCGGACTGATAGCGGCCGGTTTGCTTGAAAACCCGCTTAAACATGCGCATGTGGTAACTTCTACCACACATAAAACATTACGCGGACCGCGTGGAGGAATCATCCTTATGGGCGAGGATTTTGAGAACCCCTGGGACATTTCTACAAAAAAAGGAGTGGTACGAACGATGTCTTCTCTTTTCGATTCATCCGTTTTCCCCGGCCAGCAGGGAGGTCCGCTCGAGCATGTGATTGCTTCAAAAGCTGTTTCATTTGGTGAGGCTCTTGCTCCTGAATTTAAAGAATACCAGCAACAGGTACGTGCAAATGCCCGGGCAATGGCACAGGCATTTATCGATTTGGGATATAAAGTTATTTCCGGTGGAACGGATAACCATTCCATGCTTATTGACCTGCGTACTAAATTCCCTGATATTACCGGTAAACAAGTGGAAAATACACTTGTGAAAGCAGAAGTCACTGTAAATAAAAATATGGTGCCTTTCGACAGCCGTTCACCATTTCAGACTTCCGGGCTGAGGGTAGGTACACCCGCTATTACTACACGGGGAGTGAAAGAGGATTTGATGCCGGTTATTGTGCAACTTATCGATGATGTAATATCAAATATTGATGATGAAAGCTTGCTAAAAAATGTTTCTGAAAAAGTGAGTTCCCTGATGAAGGACTTTCCGCTGTTTGCTTATTAATTGATTGTCCAGCACTAATTGAATTTTTGAAATTTTTTATTGCTGCTGCTTTATTCATGATAATGATTAAACGCAGTAGAGTGAATGGTTTTCCTGCTAATATTCCTTAGGAAACGACTGCCTGAATCACAATGGATGGGGACCTGTTTCCGAATTACCCGAATTTAACTTCCGGAATTAAAAACCGCAACTGTTTCGTTTTGATACGACTGGTGATTGGAATTATTTCCGGATAAAAATAAAAATTTGTAAAATTGAAATGCAGATTTTTTGTTTAACCCATTTATAACACACAATCATGAAATTCCAGATTAAAATTCGGAGAAGTAGCTTTTTGTATTATTTAGTGTCTATTGGATTACTGATTTTTAGTGATATTGCTTCTGCTCAAAATCAGCGGGTAGTGGATGACTTTTTTGTAAATCCTCTATTGCCCGGGGAAACTGAAGATTTACGCGCAGTCGCATCAGAGTATTATGTGATTACCCCGGCTAAAAAAGAATTCAGTGAAGAGCTTCTAAACCAGCTGAATGTTCCACAAGGATTTTCTGTTACAGTATTTGCTGAAGATTTGGAAAATGCACGGATTATAGCCGTAACCGATGAGGGTCATATTTATACTACACGGCGGGAACAGGGAGCAGTAGCACTGCTTCGCGACAGCAACGGTGATGGCCGTGCCGATGAAGTAACCGATGTTGTAACCGGTAAAGATCATGTGCATGGTCTGGCAGTTTATGAAAACCGGCTTTACATGGTCACCAATAAAGAATTGTACAGAGCTGAGATAAAGAAAGACGGTACCCTGGAAAAACCTGAACAGTTGCGAGATGATTTACCTGATGGAGGCCAGCATCCGAACCGGACAATTGGATTTTGTCCCGAAGGGAAATTGTATATTTCGGTGGGAAGTACCTGTAATGACTGCGATGAACCTCGTGATGAACATGCCACCCTGCTGCGAATGGACATCGACGGCAGTAACCAGGAAATCTTTGCCAAAGGCCTGCGAAATACAATCGGTTTTGGATGGCACCCCGAAACGGGAGAGTTGTGGGGTTTCGATCATAACTCCGATGGACGAGGAAACGATACCCCGCCTGAACAACTCAATCATATACAGGAAGGAAAACATTATGGCTGGCCCTGGGTATACGGGAACCGCGAAATTGATTACTTTACACCTGAGCCTCCACCAAATAAGATGAGCAGAAAGGAATTCAGTGAAACAACCGAGCCGATGATTTTGGGGTATCAGGCACATTCTGCCCCTATGCAATGGACTTATTATACAGGTGATCGCTTTCCCAGTGAGTTTCGAAACGATGCATTTGTAGCTATGCGGGGTTCATGGAACCGGTATCCTCCGGTGGGGTATGAAGTGGTCCGCATCCGGTTTGATAATGGGCGCCCTCAGTCCATTGAGCCTTTTATTACAGGCTGGCTTACCGACAACGGAAAAGCTCACTTTGGTCGACTGGTGGGATTGGCTGAGCATCCCGATGGGTATCTGTTGCTGTGCGATGATTCGAACGGTATAATGTACCGGATAGCATACGAACAGTAAATCGCCTGCCTGAATACCTGATACCCGGTCCCGGAATTATTAAGCCAGCACCATAAGCCACAGCGGCAATATTACTATGGATATCAGAGTAGCAAAGACTACCGTACGTGCAAAAAATTTGGATTCCAGATTGTATTGCACGGATAGTGCATAGGGAGTGAGCCCCAGGGGCATTGCTGCCTCAAGTATGGTAGCCTTTGTTTCCTCTGTGGGTAGGGAGATTAATTGCAGGCATGCATAAAACAAGGCTGGCAAAAGTATCATGGATGTTATCGAAAAAATAGATACCTGTATCCAGTCGCGAAGATTGCCTGCTTTTTGTAATCCCAGAAAAATTCCAAGGGAGAACAATACAACTGCAGTAACCGATTCTGAAAACAAGCGAAGGGTCTGATCTATAATTTCAGGTACGGAAATTTCTAATGAAACTATGGCAATACCCGCAAACACAGATAACAACAATGGGTTTTTAAGCAGGCTGACGATTAACTTTCCGGCATTGACTGATTTTTTTTCATGTAATTCTATCAGTAACAATGCGAGGGTGAGCATCCAGAAAATGTAAACTGCTGCAATAATAGCTGCTATTGGCAACGATGATTTACCATAGGCACTTTCAAGAACAGGAATACCTAAATAAGCGACATTGCCAAATGGTAAAATCAGAAACAGTGCCTGTCTCATTTTTCCGCTAAGACGGAAGAGCCACGATATGGGGTAAGCCAACAGGATGCTGACAACGATGTAGCCCGAATTTACCAGAATCAGAGGCAGATAATTTTTAAGCTCTGTCTGCAGTTGCATAAGGGAAACAATTACAAGAGCCGGAAACCCGATCCACAGGGCATATTTATTCAATATTTCTACCCAATTGACCGTGGCGGTTCGTGCTTTTGAAAATAAAAAACCGGTGAAAATAACCAGGAACAGGGGTAAAACCGTCTTAAAGGCTATCAGGAGCGCATCCATTCTCCGTAATTGATATGTGGGCGTACATCGGTAACAATCATACCGGCTTTTTTTGCTGCCAAAATTCCAAGTTCTCCGTCCTCAAAAACCTGACAGACTGAGGGTTTAACATCCATCAGCCGTGCGCATTCAAGGAAGGTGTCGGGTTCCGGCTTATGATTTGTAACGTCTTCGGCAGCCACAATTATATCAAAATACTTTGCAATTTCAAGTGCCTTCAACTGCACTTCTGCACTTCTGCGGCTCGCTCCTGTACCTACAGACATAGGCAGCTTTTTGTAATTCGCTTTTACTATCTCTATTATTTCCGCAACCGGCTCAAGTAGTTGGGATGAATCCCAAAAAGATTGTTGCTTTAACTTTACAATCTCCTCCGGGCTGGCCTTCAGCCCGTACTGCTCCACGAGCCTCCTGGCAAACTCAATGGTAGGCCGACCTGTTAATTCATACAAAAGCTGAGGATCGAACTTAAACCCATACATTTTACCTATTTTATTCCACGTTGCAATATGTACAGGTAATGAATTTGATAAGGTGCCATCAAGGTCAAAAATAAGACCTCTGGCATCAGGGTGTACTTGTAATCCCATTTTAAATAATTTTTAGCAAAAGTAATACTTCACATGTTTCTTCTGGTCTGAATTGACATGAAATCATTCGTGTGTTAAATTGAAATTACCCAGGGAAAGACTTTTCAGTCTCCCAAAATCCTTTGTTTTTTGGGAAAAGACTTCAAAGAATTTAGTTTGATATCCAATTTCATACCATTAAGTACCTCATTAAAAAATCGATCGGACTATTTTTTGGATAAACCCGATAAAATCTTGTTCAACCTCAAGTTTCCAACTGCCTCTGAACATTCCCTCAAATATTCTTTCCTATTTATATCTTCAGGATAAATTCCATATATATTCGTTATTAATTCGATATAAACTCGGTACAAATTCGTAAAATCGCGAATTTGTACCGAATTAACATCGAGTTTATATCGAGTTTAATACGAAGTTATAATGGATTAAAAAATCCTGATGGCTCTTTCGGAATAACTTCAACTAATATAAAATTGTATAGAAATGGCTTTTGACGTGGAGGAAGTACATCAAATTTTGTTGCTGAAAGGGTATTGAGATTGTCAGGATCAAGATAATCAACCTCCCGCTATTGAATACCTTAATTAGTTTTCCCAGGTGATATTTTTCTGGCCTATTACGTTATCAAGATTAAGCTTAAGACGGACTATCTGGTGGTTAATCGATTTGACCTGTTATTTCCAGCACCACAATTTCCGAGCGGCTGTTGGTTCGTATGGGAGGGCCCCACGTACCGTATCCCGAAGATATATAAAAATGGGTATTCTTTATTTTTCCATATCCTTTGCTGATTTCAAAAATTGCCTGGGTAATGTAGTTGAACGGCCACATTTGTCCGTTGTGAGTATGACCCGAAACCTGCAAATCAACCTGAGCTGTAGCTGCTTCCTGCAGGTTATAGGGTTGATGGTCCATCAGATATATCGGTTTTTCCGGATCAACATTCCGAAGCAATGCTTCAAGTGATTTGCGCGAATTTCCGGTCATTCTTTCCCAGGTAAGGTCTTCCCGGCCTGCTACTACTGTGCCATCGGGAAGCACTGCTATGCTGTCTCTCAGTACTGTAATGTTGTGGTCTTCGAGGTATTTCTGCGCTGCTATCGCATTCCCATAGAATTCATGATTTCCCAATACAGCAAATACACCCTGTTTTGCTTTAAGGTTTTTGAGTAAATCGCCCATATTGTTTTGGATTACCGGCCCCAAATCCTCATCAAATACATCACCGGCCAGGAATACCAGGTCGGCATCCTGTTGGTTAACCAGGGTTATCATCTTTCTGAGTTTTCCGTTTGTAATTGTTATGCCAAGGTGTATATCCGATACCAGTACTATCTTTTGAGTGTCCCCGGGAACCGGCTTGTTAAGGTGAAAAGAAACCTGTCTGACCACCGGAACCCTGGCATTGTAATATCCGGCTAACAGAATAAGTGCTGTAAGGGTATAAACACCCAGAACAATGGTTCTTCCTTTGCTGCTCAGCCAGCTGAAACTTAGAATATCAGTAGCGGCAAATAATGCGTTTATTCCTCTTAAGAGGTCTGTGAACAGAAAGAGTAAGGTAAGATACACCATGGCCCCAAGCCACCAGGAACCAATTGTAATGAATGGTTCAGCCACGCTTGTAGAACCTGCACGCTCAATAAAGCGGCCAATGATATACGATAGGGCAGTCAACCAGAATAACAGCGCTGCCAGCCACCAGCCCGTATTGCTTTCGGGAAATAATGCACGGGTACGGAAAAAAATGTAAAGGTTCACCACAAGGTTGACGGCGAATACAATAATAAAAAACATATACAAGGCCCTTTCTTGATTCACTTTTAATTTGTTTGATATTTAAACTAATAATTACAACAAAAGTTCATAGCATTTATTTAAGTTTCGACTCCATATAACTCTTTTGGTTTATTTGCTTCCTTTTAAATATAAATAGTAGAAATTTTTCGAATAGATATCAAATTCAATTTGAAACGGAAGGAAGATTTCATATGTAAGCGCTCTCCGGCTATTTGAGATTAAATGGTTTACCGGAGATCCGATATGAAATCCAATGAATACATTTTTTCGGAAAGCCGGAGCCTTTGCTGTTATGGGGTTGTGTTTTCAGATGAAAAGGGTTCTATTTAAATCTGCTGTCCGTCCGTATAATCCGGGCATTTTCACCGGTATGTTCCAGCCAGCCACATTTTTGGGTTTCGTAAATATCAAAAGCAGGAACATAAGGTTTAATATCGAGCAGAGGAGTTCCATTAATGATATCTACATTTTCAATTTCCAGTACATTTTCCTTGATGCTTAAAAGTTTAACTACTGAGATTCCAATTTGATTTGGTCTTTTTGGTGCCCTGGTTGCAAAAACGCCGTGAACCCGGTTGTCGAGAAATGGGGTAACCCTCAAAGATTCTTCTGATTTATGAAAGTAATAAATGAGATAAATGTGAGAAAATCCATCCAGATCAAGAAGCCCGTTTGTCAGGTCACTGTTAAGAACCACGTTACCTCTTATTCCTGCTGCGCCAGCCGGTTGAACGGGCATTCCTTTGCTTTGTGTGAAGGGTGTCTGAATAATTCCTATCGGTTCAAGTATAATTTGCATGGGATTCCATTCGGTATCAAATAAGTTTGCGAAACAAAAATAGTGAAATAGGTAAAATTCAAATGAATTCTGAATTAATATTATAATTTTTACCCATTTATAGGGTTTTATCCTTTTTCGGTTAGAAAAAATTCCCGATTTTGCGCTGCATTTTAAAAATAACAAAAACGCTGATTATAAAACTTTATGGCTAAGCAGAACGAAGCAGCACAAGTTTACCCTGAAGCCAAAAGCAAGGGTATTTTGAAATGGATTGAAACGGTGGGTAATAAACTTCCTCATCCTTTCTGGCTGTTTGTATGGATAACAGTTATTATAATTGTATTAAGTGCAGTTGCAGCATTTTCCGGACTGAGTGCAGTAGACCCGGGAAGCGGGGAGGTGGTATTGCCGCAGAATCTTATTTCTGGGTGGGGTTTACGACGGTTCCTGGAGGAAATGGTTTCAAATTTTGCATTTTTTGCTCCTTTCGGGTTAGTGCTGGTCATGTTAATGGGAGTATCGGTTGCCGAACGCAGCGGGTTGCTGACAATTATCATGCGTACAATGGCATTTGCCGTACCCCGGAAAATAGTCCTGCCGGTAATCTTCATAATTGGCGCTTGTGGTAACATCGGATCTGATGCAGGTGTTGTAATTGTACCACCAATTGCAGCTCTGATTTTTTCACAGATGGGGCTGCATCCTATTGCAGGTCTCATTGCCGGTTACGCAGGTGCCACTGCGGGTTTTACAGCAAATTTTTTTATTGCCGGAACCGATGTGCTGCTGGCGGGCATAAGCACCGAAGTGGTTCAGCAAATTGATCCTTCCATTGAGGTAAGTGCAACAGCAAACTGGTATTTTATGATTGTTTCAACGCTGTTACTTGGAATTGGTGGAGCTTTTGTAGCATCACGATTTACAATTCCCCGGTGCAGGGGCTTTGCAACCGGTGACGGATTGCCTGAATCTTACACTGAAGCCCCCAAATTAACTGCCACCGAAAAGAAAGCACTGCGATATGCCGGATTGTCTGCTTTAATATTTATTGCTCTTATTGTTGTACTTCTGGTTCCTGAGAATGCTCCTTTGCGCAACCAGGAGACCGGGGGTATAGTGCCATCTCCTTTCTTACGGGGCCTTGTACCTATCCTGTTTTTCTTTTTTGCAATACCTGGTTACGTATATGGAAAAATTACCGGCAGCATTAAAAAACCCGACGATTTGCTCCGGTTTATGGAGCTGGGTATGAAGGATCTTTCGGGATACATCGTACTGATGCTGGTGGTGGCACAGTTCATAAATCTTTTCAGCTGGAGCCGGCTCGATACCATTATGGCAATCAATGGAGCTGAATTTCTGCAGTCGACCGGATTGACAGGTCCGCTGATGTTTACACTTTACATGATATTGGTTGCCGTTATTAATATCTTTATCGGAAGTGGTTCGGCAAAATGGGCTATTTTCGCTCCCATATTCATCCCAATGCTGCTGCAATTAGGTTACACCCCTGCATTTATTCAGCTGATGTACAGGGTGGGAGATTCCATCACCAATTCTATCAGCCCGTTGTATGTATATTTTCCGCTGCTGATTGGATGGGTCAGAAAATACGATAAAAATGTAGGTATCGGAACTATACTTTCGCTGCTCATCCCTTATGCTGTTGTACTGTTTATTATGTGGGTGGTACTGCTTTTTATCTGGTTTTGGTTCGATCTGCCTATTGGGGTTGGAGAAGGAATTTTTATTTGAAGATTATAAGTTAGCAGGTTTCATTTGTTGAAATGAAATTCTGAAGAATATGGACTGGATACTGAAGCTATTTAATTATATTTTCAACCATCCTTAATGCATGCATTGAATGGGTTATTTTATTCTCGCCTGTGTGAATGCATGAAGCTTTTTTCTTAATAATTTAAAACATATTTTGGCAGGTAAAAAAATAAATCAGTTGCAGACGAATCATGGGTTATATAAAATTTTCCGATTTATAACTGTGGGTATTAATAAATTATTATTCCAATGATCAGTAAGTGAGCGCAAAAAGTTTAATCTAATGTTTTAAGCTGAATATTTCGCAGTGCTGCAGTTGTGTTCCATGAACAGATTCCAAATGGTTTTGATTGTTGCACTTCTGGCCGTATTGATAACTTTCTGTCCTGGAAATTAAAATCCACAATTTTTTCATTATCAATCCAGGCCTCAATATTTTCATCTGAAACCTTCAGGTGGATCTTATACCATGTATTGTGCTCAAATTTTTTAAGAGTACGGGTTTCATTTTCCGAAGCATCTTTCCCGTCTATACTACTCAACCCGACAACCGGTCCTCCCCAGCCTCCCACAATGAGTGAACAATAATTGTCACCCACAGGAAACGTCATGCCACAGAAGAAATCATTGCCCGAGATTTTTTTAGCTTCAAGCTGGACTTCATAATTATTTCGGGGAAATTCTCCTTTCCAGGTAACTCCTGAGCAACCATCGCCCATTCCCAGTACGATGTTTCCGGATGATACCTGTATGGGGCCTTCTGTTCCGAATTGTGAAATTTCCCAATCTCCCATTGTTTCCCCGTCAAATAGTAACTCCCATCCTGGTTCTGCTGTAACAGTTATTGATTTTTGCTGTTGTTTATTTCCTGACCTGTTTGTACAACCTGTAAAAATTACCAGGATTAACGGCAGCAAGTGAAAACATAACCGGGCATTGTAATAAAAAGTGATTATCATCTGTAAGTAGCTTTTTTCGTTAAATATAAGCATGTTGTGAATAATTCAGATACAGAGAAAGCATTTTTGCCTAAAATATATTAATTTTTATTGTAATTTTCAATCAATTCTCTTTTTGCCGGTTTAACAATTTCATTTTACCTTTATACCGATGAACAAATTATTGAGAAAAGAACTGGAACAGATCAGCAAGCTTATCTCTGAACTGAAAGGAGAAGAAGCTGATTTGGATAAGTTGACTGATCTTGGTCAATTACTTGAATTATTGAGTCATCAGATTAAAACTTCACAACTGGATGTTTCTCCTGATGATAGAGAAATACCAGATCATAGTTTCAGTTCTGATGCTATTTTTTATTTTAATAAGAATTTTCAGATATTCCGTATTGCAGGTGCTTTTGATGCAGTCATTGAGACATCTTCAAAGAATTATCTACCAAAGGTGAGTTCATTATTTACAGAATCAGGTTTTGAGCATTTCAGGGAAAAAACCAGTCTTGTTTTAGAATCTGGAGAACCTCAATCGTTTTTTGCTGAGATAATTTCCATTAATGGGCTGATGCTGCCGGTACATTTTTTACTTGAAAAGTTAACAATTGGAGAGAATCTGGAGGCCGTTTCTGCCGGAATGATTTACTCCAGTAAAACACCTTCTGATATTGATAATTACCGCGAAGTTTTGTTTGAAAATATTCCCGGGATTGATGTTTACCTTTTTGATCCATCTTTTCGGTATATACTGACAGGGGGCAGGGAAAAGGAACGCATAGGTCTTTCCAATTCAGATTTTATCGGAAAAACCCTTTTTGAAATTTTTGATGAGAAAACCACAAAAAGGCTTTTCCCGTTTTATCGCAACGCCCTGGAAGGGAATGAATCGGAAGGTGAAGTCCGTATAAATAACAGGATTTATTTTATACATTCCAACCCTGTTTATGGCCTGTCAAGACAGGTTGTAGGTGGTGCATTGATATCACAGGATGTTACTGCTGAAAAGGAAGTCGAAAAAAACCTTTTAAAAGCCAAACGTGAAGCAGAAGAATCAAATAATGCAAAATCTATATTCATGGCAAATATGAGCCATGAAATCCGTACACCATTAAATGCAATTATTGGTTTTTCAAATTTGCTTGGAAAAACGGATTTAAATCCCGAGCAGGAGAAATTTTGTAAACTAATTGGACAATCATCTGAACATTTGCTCTCTGTTGTTAATGAGATCCTGTTTCTTTTTAAATATGGTATGGGGAAGGTTTACATTGAGAAAGTACCCTTAAATATAAATGAGCTGGTAAAAAATGTTTATGAATCACTGGCATTTAAAGCGAAAGAAAAAAAGTTGGATTTTAAGATGAATATTGACAGCAGTATTCCGCCGGTGTTGATTGGAGACCCTTTTCGCCTGAAGCAGATATTAATGAACCTGACCGGAAATGCAATTAAATATACTACACAAGGGAATGTGCAAATAGATATTTTTCTTGATAAATCAACCCGGAAGAACGTGTATTTGCGTTTTTACGTGTCAGATACCGGCATTGGAATCTCCAGAGAGGATATTTCTAATATATTTGATGAATTCACTCAGTCACGGCAGAGAAATCCTGAAGGGATGAAAGGAGTAGGACTTGGGCTCACAGTTGTCAAAAAACTGGTGGAACTGATGAATGGTTGGATTCGTGTTAAAAGTTCTCCGGGAAAGGGTACTAAATTTACTGTGGTGTTACCTTTCACCCGGCCGCATCCTTCAAAGAACGAAGTTCCTGATAAGGAATACGAATTAAAGAATAACATGTTGAAAGGGAAAAGAATATTATATGCCGATGATGATAAGAACAATATCCTGCTTGGCGAATCAATTTTGAAAAGTTGGAATGCTGTCTATGAAATAGCCAACGATGGTAGTGAAGCGCTGGAATTGCTCCGGGAAAAAAAATTTGATATCGTATTGCTCGATATTAGAATGCCGGTAATGAAGGGAACAGAAGTAGTGGAAAAAGTCAGAAACGATAAGGATAATCCGAATGTAAATACAAAAATGCTGGCTGTTACTGCAAATATTATGGAGAGCGATATTCAAAACTATTTGGAAAGTGGCTTTAATAGTTATATTTTTAAACCATTTGGAGAAGAGTATCTTTATAATAAAATATGTAATTTGCTTGAAATGAATTACAATAAGAAAGAAGTCCCTGATACTGTGATAGAAGCAAAAGAACAAAATGATGAATTCACTTTTGATACATCTCAGTTGTTTAAAACCACCGGCGGGAATATTGATTTTTTTAATAAAATGATTGATACTTTTATTATCAATGCCAAAGAAACTGCATCTAATTTTAGGGCCTTGCAGGAAAAAGGGAAATGGACCGAAATAGGCGAACAGGCACACAAAGCAATTCCTTCATTTTCATATTTTGGATTAAAACATCTGGTAAATAATTTGATCCAAATAGAAAACCAGGTGCTTAGAGAAAAAAATTACACTGAAGTAGGAGAGCTTGCCAAAACAACCTCATATGATATCGAAAGTATTATAAATGTGGCACAAAAGTCCAAATTATAATTGTAATTAATTTTTTTTAATCTACAAATGCCTCTGGCTTAGATGTTTTTGGAATGATAATTGAACCGGGATAATCAAACATATATAGTTAGGATGCAACCAAAAAGAAAAAAAGTTCTGTGCATTGACTCAGAACCCTCATTCCTTGAACAACAAAAGAAATTATTGAGTACCAAAGAACTCGCTGAGTTTTTATATCCTTTTAATAATGTAAAAGAAGCTTTAGATTTCATTGAGGAGCACATTATTGAAAAGAACATCAGACTGCATTACATTATACTTGATGAAAAGACAGTAGGTAATCATTCACAATCATTTGAAAAAATCTGGAACCTAAACCATTTTCTTCATAAACCGGATATAATTATTACTACAGAAGAGAAAAATACTGTAACCAGAAACAGGATTATGCAATATTCGTTTGTTAGTGTATTTCTTGTAAAACCTGTCCCCACCAATTACATTGAGTTTTTAATAACAGGACAACCACAGTGACATCAGTTAATTAATTTTTGGTGTCTCTAACATGTTCTCTTATTCCCCAAGGTGTGGAATTTCCTACCCATTTCTTTCTTATTTCTATTTTTATTTGTATATTTATTAATCTGAAAAACAACGTTTAAGAATATTATTTTATTAAAAACATAATGTTGGAATACTTTTTTCTGCTGTGAAAGGGAAAAATGTTTTACTAAAAAATACATAAATTATGGGAAAAGGATTAACCAATACACTATTAGGGTTTGCTGCGGGCGCTTTAGCTGGTGTTTTAACCGGTGTTTTAATGGCGCCTGATAAAGGGTCAAGAACTCGTAAAAGCCTTACTAAAAGCGTCCGTAAATCAAGGAAGGATTTAGCCCAGACTATGAAAGAAAAAGTAGATGAGCTTAAATACGAAGTTAATGAAATGGTTGACGAGATGCAGAAGAAATTAAATGAAGCCGAACTAAAAATGAAAGAGAGGGCTAAAAAGGCTGAAAAGAAAACAAATAAAGCTACAAAGAAAGTATCAGCGAATTAATGAGCTATGTTTTCCCTGGCCTTAATAAGAAATAATGAGCAAAGACTTAACAGACAGCATTGAACAACTAAATGGTTCGGTCAGAAATTATATTCAGGTTAAACTCGATTTGATTAAACTAACCATTTTAGAAAAAGCAGCGAAAATAATATCAGTCATTTATGTATTATTTGTGATTATGTTTTTTTTCCTGCTGATTATTGCTACAGCCACAGCGGCCTTTGCCGTTTGGTATGGAGAAACATACAATGATTATGTGGGAGGTTTGCTTATAGCCGCAGGCGGTCTTTTTCTGATAACTATATTACTTGTGGTTATTGGGAAAATGCTGCTTTCCAATACTATCATCAGAACTTTTTCCGGAATGATGTTTAAAGAAAAACATTCACCGGGTGAGAAATAAGTAAATGTACAACATGATAATTTTATATGATTAATCTGCATGAAAACCAATTTGTTGTCGCCTAACGTACACATGAATGTGGAATTTATCGATGCACATTACTTTCTTAATAAACTCCCCTTCCAACAACCAATTCAACACAGAGAATATTCTTATACAGATTGGATGCGACGATTTTTTGCTGTTGGCAAAGGCAAAATGAATCATCGTGTTTTATTGAAGGTACTCTTAGTTAAATTAAATGAATTTGATGGAGCTGAGATAAATATAAGGAGATTTATTAGAGATTGTCAAAAGATAAATTCTAATGATATGCAAGCGCTAACTATAAGGGAAGGTAATAATAATTGCTGTAGAAGTTGGTTTTTTGGGGGCAATGAAAATGAAGATAAATACTGTCTTACCACAAAAATAAACATGGATTATAGATGCTAGATGAAAACGAAAATACTTTAACAATTAAAATTTGAAAATCATGAAAAATAGAACAAAAAATGCGTTATTGAGTTTTATAGCCGGTGCAGCTGCCGGAGCAATAACAGGAATTTTACTTGCCCCAGATAAGGGAGTGAATACCCGTAAAGAAATATCTAAAACTGCTAAAACAGTATCAAAGGATGTTAGTGAAACATTTCAGGAAAAAGTGGATGAATTAAAAGAACAGGTAAATAAAATAGTGGCAGAGGTTCTTGAAAAGGTTAAAGATGTTGGTGAAAAGGTTTCAAAAGCAGGAGAAAAAGTTACTGATGCAGGGGAAAAAGTTGAAAAGGCAGCAGAAACAGGCGGTAAAAAAGCAACAGCCGCTGCAGAAGGATCTTCAGGAAAAACAAATGAACAAATATATGGGAAATCATCAGGTACAAATATGTAATATCCCATAACAGCTGCAATTTATAAGCATGCAAAAAGAATTACTAAAAGATTTTGAATTGTTTAATGATTCTCTGAAGGATTATCTGCAATTGCAAATGGATTTGGAAAAGCTTTCATTGGTGGAGAAATTATCCCGCTTTGGTGCCTATATGTTTAAAATCCTGGTTGTAGTGTATTTTTCGATACTTATTATAGGTTTTCTCCTGGGAGCTTTAGCGGTATGGTACGGGAGAACTTTTGATAATTACCTTGTGGGAGTCCTAATTGCAGGTGCTGGATTAATGATTATATTGGTATTATTAATAGTAATGCGAAAGAAAATAGCAGTTGCATCAGCCTTGTCAAATCTTTCGAAAATCTTATTGAATGACGAAATAAATAAAAAACAGTATGGCTTTAAAGAACATGAAAGAGGTTAAGCAGAAGAAGCAGCAACTGGAGTTTGAAGCAAAATTTTATAAAAAGGAATTGCTTTTATCAGCAAGTGGATTATTAGATAATTTTGCTTCTAATTTCCGTAACCTTACTTTTGATATTGGCTACCGATTGGCAACAAGAATAATTTTTTCCCGCCGCAAAAAACAACGTATAGATGTGGAGTAAAATTTATTTTTAATTAGAAGGACCTGAAAAAATATTTTCTTTTTTGAAAATCACCGGTTTGCATTCAGTAGATGAGGCAATCCGGTGATTTTTTTTAAAGAAATGGATGCTATGAATAAAAAAATTTTGCGAATGGGAAAACAATTGATACATTTGCACGCACAAAAAACAGGCGTTCCTTTCAAAATTGCTTTCTGGTAAAGGTGAGTATCTAAACTCACCAAAAGTTATGGGTTAAAATATTGAAAGGTGAGGTGGGTGAGTGGCTGTTCCGTTGGCTGACGGATGCTAACCTTGCCGTACGTTCTTGATGAAAATATTAAAAGGTGAGGTGGGTGAGTGGCTGATCCGTCGGCTGACGGATGCTAACCTTGCCGTACGTTCTTGATGAAAATATTAAAAGGTGAGGTGGGTGAGTGGCTGATCCGTCGGCTGACGGATGCTAAACTTGCCGTACGTTCTTGATTAAAATATTAAAAGGTGAGGTGGGTGAGTGGCTGATCCGTCGGCTGACGGATGCTAAACTTGCCGTACGTTCTTGATGAAAATATTAAAAGGTGAGGTGGGTGAGTGGCTGAAACCAGCAGTTTGCTAAACTGCCGTACGGGTAACCGTACCGCGGGTTCGAATCCCGCCCTCACCGCTTTAGAAATAAAACGGGGTATAGCGCAGTCCGGTTAGCGCACCTGCTTTGGGAGCAGGGGGTCGCAGGTTCGAATCCTGCTACCCCGACATACTGAAAATAAAGGGGTTAGATGCAAATCTGACTCCTTTTTATTTTGCTTCGGTTTAAACATGATTTAAGAAAATTGAGAAAATTCTGATTTCCATTTTTATTTTTCCTGCTCGTTCATTTCAAAGCTTAAAAGAAATTTATTGACCATTTGCCTCGACTTGATTAAGCCAAACATACGAAACAGGACTTCAAAAGGTAATTCATATAATGCATTACAACATGCAAGTATATTAAATTCTTCATTTTCTTATTTTTCAAAATATCACATATAATTTTCCTGCCATATTTCCTGCTTTCCGTGCGTTTTTTGTTCCCGCCGATAGGGCGGGCTTGGTGTCATTGATGCATGGAACTGACTTATAACTTTTTTTTCATTAAAAAAGTTGACAAATAAAAACGCGTATCCACCTCCCATTTATCTCCCAGAGTCTTTTATTGTCGATGGTTGTATGGATTAAGTCCCGGTTTTGCCCCCCCCATCCTCGCTGTGATTCTTTTCTTTTGCCTGCCTTCAAAGAAAAGGACTAAAAGAAATGGCTCCGTTGCTATCAGCTCCGCAGGGTCCGCTGATGGGATTATGGAATTTTGAACTCCAAAGTTAAAAGCGGAAAAGTATTTTGTGTCTTTTTATCTCATTAGATCAGAATAGGTTATGAAAAATTGGAAAAACTTTTGTAATTTAGTTAATGTATATATCTATTCAATAAAGAATTCTTTAATGGGTACATTAAAAGTACATTTAATTTTTTATTTCTTAATTTTTACCGCTATTTTCTACATAATCACTGGATGTAGTAAAGAGTCCTTTAACCCATTAATAATCAGTGAAAAGAACCCTCGCTATTTCACCGATAATAGGGGAAAGGCTGTTTATCTGACAGGTTCTCATACTTGGAATAACCTGGTTGATATGAATCCTCTCAGCCAGCCTGAACCTTTCGATTATGTCAGTTATATCGATTTTTTAAAATCATACAACCACAATTTCTTTCGTTTATGGAAGTGGGATCTGCTTATTGTTAACGGGGAAAATGGTAATGATCAACAGATACATTATGTTGATCTTCATCCTTGGCCGAGGGTAGGTCCGGGGCAAGCACTTGACGGAATGTTGAAGTTTGATTTGACTCAATTTAATCAGGAATATTTTGACAGGTTAAGAAACCGGGTGGAATTAGCAGCAAAAGAGAATATATATGTTGCTGTAATGCTTTTTGAAGGTTGGGGTCTGCAATTTATTGACGGTGCATACAGAAACCATCCTTTTCATCCTCTGAATAATATTAACGGGATTGAACTTGATACAGCGCAAAATGCCAGCGGCTTTGCTATTTATGAACTTATAAATAAAAAGGTAACCCTATTGCAGGAACAATATGTTCAGAAAGTTATTAAAACAGTGGGCCATCTGGATAATGTATTATATGAAATATCAAATGAAAATCATTCATCTTCAACAGAATGGCAATATCATATTATAAAATACATCAAGGAATTGGAAAATAAGACCGGAAAATCACATCCGGTGGGAATGACATTTCAGTATAAAGGGGGAAGCAATCATGATCTGTTTAACAGTCCGGCCGACTGGATATCGCCTAACCAGGAGGGAGGATATCGGGATGACCCCCCTCATAGTACAAGGGGAAAAGTTATCATTTCTGATACCGACCATCTATGGGGCATTGGCGGAAACCGTCAATGGGTTTGGAAAAGCTTTCTTCGGGGATTGAACCCGATTTTTATGGATCCTTATTATCATCGTTTATTTGAAAAACAACATAGCCCCGATTGGGAAGATATCCGAAAATCATTGGGGTATACAAGACTATTTGCAGAAAAGATGGATCTTATTGACATGGTTCCTGACAGAGTTTCATCTTCTTCCGGTTATTGCCTTTCAAAAAAAGGAAAGGAATACCTCATTTATTTCCCTCAAGCAAATGAAGAGATTATGGAAGTGGATCTTTCGATGGAAAAAGGTTCTTTTAACATGGAGTGGTTTAATCCAGCTACCGGTAAATATCAAACAGGCATCTCCGTAAAGGGAGGTGAAAAAATCAGACTAAAATCACCTTTTAATTCCAAAGACGCTGTTGTTTATATTAAATTAATTTAAGTTTTGGGATGAGCAACTACAGGGGGGTAGTTAAAAATTCGCACCAGAATCTATTTTCTTTAAATCCACTGATGTCATACTAAAATTTGTAAGCAAATATTAAAGCGGTATTTATTCTTTTATTTCTTTTTCTTTTCTCTTCCAATCTCTCAATAAGGATACCCGCTTTTGTTTATTTATCTGTTCAGTTCGATAAGGTTTCCTGACATTATCAAACTTCTGGCAACCTTCTTCCCCATTTCCAGGTATCGTTATTCGCTTGCATATATTTTCAACACTAAAAACTTACTGCAATTAAAAAATTCACTAAAAACTACATCGGAAATGGTTAGAAAAATGAAAATTTGAACCTGTTAAAATTATCACTGAAAGTTAATGACGTCTTAAAATTCAAACACGATTTCAACGGTGAAGCGTACATAACAATTCGAAGTTTCAGAATTGAGCCTACGGCACATTATTATCAACATTGGGTAAAGGGACACCACAGGGTGAGGGCATCAGCTCTTTACTGGCCAATTTATTTATGAATTACTGTTTTGGTAAGTGTCTGAAAATCCTTCACCCATTAGTGAAAATGGTACGATATGCCGCCGATATATCAGGAATCTACTCTTGTGCTTGTAGCAGTAATACGACGTCTTACTGACTGTGGCCTCATAGTCCATACCCAAAAGATAAAGATTGTTTAATGCAAGAAATTGGGAAGAAACCTAAAAGCTTATACTGTACAATTTGATTTTCTGGAATTTAGACTTCGGCCAGTGCGGATGAAGTTAAAGAAAGGGGGGAATTTTCTGCAATTCGATTGTATTATGAGCCGAAAAAATCCAAAAATACGGGGTTGATTAAATTATTATGGATAAATAAACCTCAGGTGTTGTGGGCTGGCGGTATCCAAATTTATTTTATCACTGGGTTTTAGGTTATCAATTAACCTGAAAATTGACTGCATAAATAAGAGCCGAATGAATCGAGAGGTTCACGCATGGTTCTGAGAGAGGTAAATGGGTTAAACACCCCTTTACCTATTTGACTATTTTTTCATTGATTGAGTCTGTATTTTTTAATGCAAATAATAGGAATAAAAGAAAAAAAACTCTGAATTAAACCACACAATTAAAGTTTCTTTTGGAACTCTCTTGTAATTCAGAATGATATTAATAACTTGTGACGGAATTGTGAGGTTTTATTAATAAGAAAAATAACACTAAAAAACAAAATAATGAATGAACAAACTGCGGAAGTAACTCAGCATCTTAACAACCTTTATGGTTTAATAATTGAGTGGGGTCCAAAAGTTATCGGAGCAATTGTTGTCCTGTTAGTAGGTTTTTGGGTAGTAAAAATTATAACAAGAAGTATTGGGAAAACATTTGAAAAAAGGAAAATCGATCCTTCTCTCAAACCGTTCTTTATTGCACTTATAAGCACAGTTCTCAAGATATTAGTGATTATAAGTGTGATGGGTATGGTGGGTATTGAGATGACTTCCTTTATAGCTATTATTGGTGCTGCAGGTTTGGCAATTGGCCTGGCTTTATCAGGAGCTCTTCAGAATTTCGCCGGTGGTGTAATGATATTAATTTTTAAACCCATCCAGGTTGGTGATTTTATAGAAGCACAGGGATTCATGGGCACTGTAAAAGAAATTGGTATATTTACTACTGTTTTGAATACTGTTGACAATAAAACTATTTATCTTCCGAATGGACCACTTTCAACCAATGCCCTTACTAATTTTTCTAAGGAACCATTGCGCCGGGTAGATTGGAAATTTGGTATTGCCTATGGCGATGATGTGGACAATTTCAGAAATGCTATTAATGCATTTATAATGGAGGATGATCGAATCCTTAAGGAGCCAGCTTATTTTACAGGTCTATCTGAATTAGCCGATAGCTCAATAAATTTTGTAGTTAGAGCCTGGGTTGAAGCAAAAGATTATTGGGGTGTGTATTTTGATATGAATGAAAAAGTCTATAAAAGATTCAATGAATATAATCTCAATATTCCCTTTCCACAAATGGATATCAATGTTCAAAATGGCCGGGAATTGAAATTGGTGGAGGAGGGGCTGGATGAAATGATCCAATAGGCTTATTTTCTCTAAACCCTCAGATTTGCTACCGGTGTTTACAATTTAAAAGAAATGAAAGATTGGCACTACTTTGCATCTATTGCCTGGTGTTGTCTCATGATATTAATGTTCACTTTATTTTCTGATAAATAAACTGTCCTGCCATCAATTTGCTATTAATGTCCGAAATATTTTACTCATTTATTATTGTGTAGAAATCATGAAGTATTGATTTCTTGCGTTTTAGATAGATGTTTGGCTTATTTTTTGTGACACTTTAGTAAAAGTTTCATTAATCCTGAAAAACATTAATATTACAGCCATGAAATATTTAATTCTATCTTTAACGATTCTGTTTTTTGTGTCTTGTCAGAATTATAAAAGACAAGCAGAACAACTGGAACAGAAAGTAGACAGTTTACAAGCTGTTACTACTCAGAGAGATTCTGTACTTGAAGTTTTCAAGGAAGATTTTTCAGCTATTCAGGCCAGTCTTGATTCCATTCGCAAGCTTGAGCGCATGATGCCTGAATCAGGAGAATCGGAGCGCAGGTTAAGTGGTAATCAAAGAAACCAAATCATTAATGATATTGCTGCCATTAACTCCTTGCTGGAGGAGAACGAGGAACTTATTGCATCCATGAAGCGGCGGTTAGGTGCTTCCAATGTTCAGTCCAATAAGCTGCAGTCGATGATTCAGGAAATGGAAGAACAATCCAGGGAATTGCAACAAAAATTTCAGCAAAGAGAAACAGAAGTTGGTGAACTGAATCAGCTGGTTAAGGAACAGCGCGAGAACATTGATTTGTTGCAGCGGCAGATTACTGAAGCAACAGAATACAGCGCTCTGCAGTCGGATACCCTAAGCATGAGAACTGAAGCACTGTATCGAGCCTATTATACGGTTGCTCCTATTAAAGTACTTAGAGATGAAGGGATTGTTGAACGGCAGGGAGGTATTTTGGGAATTGGAAGTACTCCAAAATTGAGAAGCAACTTTGCACAGGAATATTTTACCCCGGTAGATATTCGTGAGCTTGATTACATCCCCCTGGAATCAAGAAAAGCTGAGCTTATCTCGGTACACCCTGATGAATCATATCATATATCTGGGGATAATCAGGCTGACACTTTATACATTGAAGACCCGGAACTTTTCTGGACCGCATCCAAATTTCTTGTAGTAGCTGTAAGGTAGTCTCAGCTACTACAAGCTTTTTTTAGTTGATAAAAGTTAATGCTTTGTCGATAGCTGCCTTTATTCCCGAAACATCTTTTCCACCGGCAGTGGCATAAAATGGTTGACCACCACCGCCTCCTTTTATCTCTTTGCCTGCTTCCCTGACAATCTTACCGGCATTGAGCCCTTTATCGGTAACCAGGTTCTCTGCAATCATTACTGTCAGATTTGGTTTGCCTTCTATATCGGCACCCAGCACCAGATAAAGATTATCCACCTCATTTTTTAACTGAAAGGCCAAATCTTTCATCATGGCTGCATTATCAACATCCACCTGACCGAAGATGATATTAACTCCATTTTCAGAGAGTATTTTGCTTTTCAGGTTCTCTTTAATGATTTTTAATCGTTCACGGGCAAAAACTTCAATTTTCTTTGTCAATTCTGTATTTTCTTTCAGAAGATTTCCCACGCTGGCAAGAATATCATTTGAACCCTTTACTATCTCACGGATGCTTTTGAGGGTTTTTATCTGGTCGGTTACATATTTTTCTGCACGCTTGCCCGTAATGGCTTCAATACGACGAACTCCGGCAGCTATTGCACTTTCCGAAACAATTTTAAACAAGCCGATTTGACCTGTGGCAGTAACATGTGTCCCTCCACATAATTCAACAGATTCTCCAAATTTGATAACACGTACGGCTTCACCATACTTTTCTCCAAACAGCATGATAGCTCCCTTTTCCTGTGCTTTTTGCATGGGAAGTTCCCGTTCTTCCTCGCACACTGAATTTTCCCTTATTTTTTGGTTTACCAGTTCTTCCACCTGTTCTATCTCTTCATCCGACAACTTTTGAAAATGGGAAAAGTCAAACCGAAGATGGTCGGAATTAACCAAAGAACCTTTTTGTTCCACGTGGCTTCCCAATACCTCGCGTAAAGCTGCATGAAGGAGGTGAGTCGCTGTATGGTTATTCGCTGTTTCCGTTCTCTTCCCCTTACTTACTACTGCATGAAAATGATTTTCAGGATTTTCCGGGAGCTTTTCTGTTAAATGCACTGTAAGGTTATTTTCTTTTTGTGTATCGAATATCCGGGTTTTTACCCCATCGCTTTCAATATAGCCTGTATCGCCAACCTGCCCTCCCGATTCTCCGTAGAAAGGTGTCTGGTCAAATACCAGCTGGTAGAATGACTTGTTCTTCTGAGAAACTTTCCGGTATCTGGAAATACGTACTTCAGCTTCCGTCTGGTCGTAACCAAGAAACCTGGTCTGGTCGGTTTTTCTTATTTCCACCCAGTCGCCTGTCTCAAGCTGGGCTGCATTGCGCGATCGGTTTTTCTGTTCTTCCATCGCCGCGTTGAACCCTGCTTCATCTGTTTGAAGTCCGTTTTCACGGGCAATGAGTGCAGTAAGGTCGAAGGGGAATCCATAGGTGTCGTATAAAACGAATGCTTCTTTTCCGGAGATTTGTGTGCCCTGTTCTTTTTTTGTTTTTAAAATAATGTCGTCAAGCAGTTTTATGCCAGTTGATAAAGTACGAAGGAACGAATCTTCTTCCTCCTTCATTACCTTTTCAATTAACAGCTGCTGAGCTGCCAGTTCGGGGAATGTTTCACCCATCGTGTTTTTAAGCACTTCCGTCAGTTTGTATATAAACGGTTCGCGGAATGAAAGAAAAGTATATCCATACCGCACTGCCCTTCTCAGGATTCGGCGAATAACATACCCAGCTTTGTTATTTGAAGGCAACTGACCATCGGCAATGGCAAAAGCCACGGCACGCAAGTGGTCCGATACCACACGCATGGCAATATCGGTTTTTTCACCAGTACCATATTTTATTGCACTCAGTTTTTCCAGTTCACCGATTATGGTCTGAAAGATATCGGTATCATAGTTTGATGTGACACCCTGCAATGCCATGCACAGCCTTTCAAATCCCATTCCCGTATCAACATGTTTTGCAGGTAATTCTAACAGTTCACCATTGGCTTTACGGTTGAACTGGATGAAAACCAGGTTCCAGATTTCAATTACCAGAGGATTATCCTTATTCACGAGGTTACGGCCCGGTATTTTGGCACATTCATCCTCTGAGCGTAAATCGATGTGTATTTCTGAGCAAGGACCACAAGGACCAGAGTCACCCATTTCCCAGAAATTATCTTTTTTGCTTCCGTTTAAAATCCGCTCTTCAGGCAGAAACTTTCCCCAGTAAGCGGCAGCCTCATCATCTCTTTCAAGGTTGTCATCATTGCTTCCTTCAAAAACAGTAGCATAAATTCTTTCGGAAGAAATTCCCATGCGCTCGATGAGAAATTCCCATGCCCATTCAATTGCTTCTTTTTTAAAATAGTCACCAAACGACCAGTTCCCCAGCATTTCAAACATTGTATGGTGATAAGTATCCAGGCCAACTTCTTCAAGGTCGTTGTGCTTTCCTGAAACGCGCAGGCATTTTTGGGTATCGGCTACTCGAGGCCATTTTACCGGTTCGTTTCCCAGAAAAATATCTTTGAACTGATTCATGCCTGCATTAGTGAACATAAGCGATGGATCACCTTTTACCACCATTGGTGCTGAGTTCACGATCTGATGATTCTTCTCTTTGAAAAAATTCAAAAATGCTGCCCTTATTTCTTTTGACGTCTTCATTCTAAAACCTTTTTACTGCCTTTTTGTTAACTTTTCCCAATGGAAACAGGATAAATATATTGTATTGAAAGTTTTGTGTTTATAATTAATTGTGAAATATTTCACAACTTTGTTAAAAATTCTTGCAAAGTTAGACGTTTTAATTAATTTTGCTTGTCTGAGAAAATAAAAATAGCCTTTGCTATATGATGAAAAAGAAGTATAAATTTAATCCCGACACACTTAGCTACGAACGTGTAGGCATATCTCTTAAGGAAAGACTGGGGAAAATACTCACCTATCTGTCAAGCAGTTTTGCATTGGCTTTAGTTATTGTTATTGTTTTTCTAAATTACTATGAAACACCCCGTTCGAAAGCACTTAAGCGAGAAAATCAGCAGTTGCTGAGCCAATACGAGCTAATGGTGCACGATCTCAACAGGGTCGAAAAAGTATTGGAAGATTTGCAGCAGCGTGATGACAACATCTACAGAATTATTTTTGAAGCAGATCCGATTCCTTCTTCTATTAGAAAGGCAGGGTTTGGTGGAGCCAACAAATATTCCCACCTCGAAAATTTTAATAATTCATCATTGATAATTGAAACTGCAAGAAAGCTCGATGTATTGTCAAAAGAAGCCTATATTCAGTCGAAGTCTTATGATGAAGTTCTCAAAATGGCTTTGAACAAGGAAAAAATGCTCGCCAGCATCCCTGCAATAATGCCAGTTGCCAACGAAGATTTAAAACGTACTGCCAGTGGATGGGGATATCGTATTCACCCGATTTATAAAGTACGTAAAATGCATTACGGAATGGATTTTACTGCTCCCGTTGGAACTCCGGTTTATGCTACTGGCGACGGCAAAGTTGTTGAAACAAGTGGTTCAAACCGCAGTCGGGTTGGCTTTGGTCTGGCAGTAAAAATTGACCACGGATATGGATTTGAAACAATATATGCCCATTTAAATTCATTTGAAGTAAGAGTAGGGCAGGAAGTAAAGAGGGGAGAGGTAATTGGATATGTAGGGAATTCAGGTGGATCTACAGCACCACACCTCCATTATGAGGTGCATCGGGGAGGAGGCGCAGTGAATCCACAGCACTATTACTTTATGGATCTTACTCCACAGGAATACGAAAGGATGATTGCCATTTCATCGAATATTGGTCAGACACTTGATTAATAGCAATTGCCAAATAATAAGCAAAAAATAGATAAGCTATTTTACACGATTGGAGAAGTTGCCGGGATGCTAGGAGTTTCACCTTCGTCAATCCGATACTGGGAAAACAACTTCGATGAACTGGCTCCTCACAAAAGCAGCGGGGGTACCCGCCTTTTTTCTAAGAGCGACATTGAAACCCTGAAGCTGATTAACTACCTGATTAAGGAAAAAGGTCTGACAGTTAAAGGAGCCCAAATAAAACTTAAAAATAACCGGGAGGATACTGTAGATACCTGGGAAATTGTTAACCGGCTAAAAACTGTCAGGGAAAAATTGATGGAAATCCGTAATGAAATGGAAAGCTGATGATGAAAATCAGGGATATAACAAACTGCCTCGAATCAATGGCTCCTATGGCCTTGCAGGAAACTTCCGACAATTCAGGCCTTTTGACTGGGAATCCCGATGCCCGGGTTACTTCTGCATTAATTAGTGTGGATGTAACCGAAGATGTAGTAGATGAAGCCATTCATAATAATTGCAACCTAATCATAGCCCATCATCCCATTATATATTCCGGATTGAAGAAACTTACTGGTAAAAATTACGTGGAACGCGTAATAATAAAAGCTATAAAAAATGATGTGGCCATTTATGCTGCGCATACCAATGTCGATGCAGCACCGGGTGGTGTGAACGCCAAAATATGTGAAAAACTGAATTTAAATAATACAAAAGTGTTACAACCGGCCAGCGGTCAACTTAAAAAACTGGTAACTTTTATACCGCTTGAAGCCGTTGAAGAAGTGAGGGAGGCCGTTTTTGAGGCAGGTGCAGGTCATATAGGTAACTACGACTGGTGTGGGTACAACATTGAAGGGACAGGCAGTTTCAGGGGAGGTGAAAATACCAGTCCGTTCGTGGGCGAAAAGGGGAAGGTGCATTTTGAAAAAGAAATAAGGTTTGAAACTATTTTCCCGGGCTGGATGCATTCAAAGATATTGAAAGCACTGATTGACACGCATCCCTATGAGGAGGTGGCATATGATATTTATCCACTTGAAAATTTTCTTCAGAATACAGGATCAGGCATGATAGGAGAATTGCCAGAACCGGTTGATGAACTGGTTTTCCTTGATATATTAAAGGTCGTTTTTGGCAGTGTCTTTATTAAACACACTGCTCTTACAGGAAAAACAGTTTCAAAAGTTGCCGTTTGCGGAGGGGCAGGAGCATTCCTGTTAAAGAAGGCTATTTTAGCAAATGCCGATTTTTTTGTTTCAGCTGATTTTAAATACCATCAGTTTTTTGACGCAGAAGGAAAAATAGTAATAGCAGATGTTGGTCATTATGAAAGTGAGCAATTTACTAAAGAACTTTTTTATGAAGTACTTGTTAAAAATTTACCTAAATTTGCAGTCCGTTTTTCAGAGGTACGCACAAATCCGGTTTTTTATTTCTGATTTAAACGGATACCACGAAGACTTTTAAAGCCTTATGGTACACTGAACATTGAGAAAGTAAGTAGAATTTAAAGAGTAAAAATAATGAATACACCAATTTCAAGGCAGGAAGAAAAAGACATTTCCATTGAGGAAAAATTACGCGCACTGCATGAGCTGCAAAGTGTGGTTTCTGAAATTGACAAAATTAAAACTTTAAGAGGTGAACTACCACTTGAGGTACAAGACCTTGAAGATGAAATCACAGGTCTTAAAACCAGGATTGTTAACCTGGAGGATGAAATTAAAACTCTTGAAACTGCAATTAAAAATAAAAAAATTGCTATTAAAGATTCGGAAACATTAATTGCCAAGTATACCGAACAGCAAAATAATGTTAGGAATAATCGTGAATTTGATTCCCTTTCAAAAGAAATTGAATTTCAAACACTGGAAATAGAGCTTTCCGAGAAAAGGATTAAGGAATTTAGTGCTGAGATGTCGGAAAAAAAGGATTCCATTGATGCCTCAAAGAACCTGCTTAAAGAACGGGAAGATGATTTGGAAAGAAAAAAGAACGAACTGGATGAAATAACCCAGGAAACAAAAATAGAAGAAGAAAAACTGAAATCAAAATCAGAAAAAATTGAATCATTTATTGAACCACGTCTTTTAACCGCTTTCAAACGCATCCGAAAAAATGCCCGGAACGGTTTAGCTGTGGTTACTATTCAGCGTGATGCATGTGGTGGTTGTTTTAATAAAATTCCACCTCAAAGGCAAATGGATATTGCCAACAGGAAAAAGATCATTGTTTGTGAATATTGTGGCCGTATACTTGTTGACAAAAATATTAATGTATTAGAAGCAGAATAATCCAGTTTCTTTCAAAAAGTATAAAAAAAGTACTGCAGATGTTGCAGTACTTTTTTTATTTTCACCAGGTAATATTTATAAATAGTTGGCCCTGATTTTTTTGGATAGATTTATACTGGACCTTCTTTTAAAATCAATAAAAAACCCCAAATCTTTTTAAGAGATGAATCTTTTTTATTATTTCTGCCGAGAAATTCTATCTCATTCCACTTAACAAATAAACGGGAAGTTTTTAAAAATCATGGAAAAGAAAATGTATCCTTCAAAAATGAAGTTTAACTTCATATCTTCCTCAGATCAACTTCAGTACAAATTCGTGATTTTTCGAATTTATACTAAGGTTGATCCGATGTTGACATGAAATACCTCACACAGATTTTCTTTCTCCATTTATTGTAACTGACGGAGCGAAAACAAAAGCATCTATGCCATATGGCAACTCTTCTATTCGGTACAGGAAAGCCTGTCTATTGGCATTTTGATTTATTCTGCTTGCTGGAGCTGATTTATAATTCCTGACAGATGAGCCTCTCCCAAGAGAAAGATTTCAGAATAAATTATTGGCCTGATATTTCTAAAACTAAATTGTTATATGGTTATTGAATATTCAAGATGGGAGCTTTACAATGCTGGGAACACAATACATTTTTTGTATATTTAACCATTGTATAAAATTGAAATGGAAAATCTCTTTTTGATATACTCTGCCATCAGTCAATAATTTTTTACTCTCTAATATTGTTTAACTATCTAAAATGCTAATAATGAAAATGAATCATTACCTGAAAAAATTTTTTTGCATACTTTTTTTTATTCTGTCCTCATCTCTGCTTTTTAGCCAGGGGATTCGGGACACTACTTATTGGAATACCTCCGGACAAACTTCACTTAATTTTAGCCAGGTTTCTTTGACAAACTGGGTAAGTGGAGGAAACAGTTCGGTTTCGGGTATTGGCAATTTCAATTTTAATGCTGTTTATCAGAAGGACCGGCTGCAATGGGATAATACTTTTAAAGCCGGTTATGGCCTCATGAAAGAGGGTGACAGAGGAGTTGTTAAAAATGAAGATAAGCTGGAACTCAATTCTAAATTGGGGTTTGAGATGAACAACGAGCACTGGTTGTACTCTTCCTTTGTGAATTTTAAAACACAGTTTGCGCCCGGGTATAAGTATCCGAATACAACCGATAAAATTTCAGATTTTTTGGCACCAGGTTATATAACTTTGGCAACCGGATTAGATTATCAGCCGTCTGAATCATTATCCCTGTTTATAACTCCTCTTTCAGCCAAATTTACAATTGTTACAGATGATTCGTTATCGAATGCAGGGGCTTTTGGAGTGGAGCCGGGAGAACAATTCAGGGCGGAATTGGGAGCTACTTTTAAAGGAGAATACAGGGCTACGGTAATGCCCAATGTTGATTTATCTACCAGTCTTTCACTGTTCTCGAATTACCTTAATAATCCTGAAAATATTGATATTAACTGGGATTTAGCCCTCAATATGAAAATCAATGATTACCTGTCGGCTAATTTCAGTACAAATCTTATTTACGACCACGATGTATTGATTCCGATCGATGATCAGGGAAATACCGGAAGGAGGGTACAGTTAAAGCAGGTGCTTGGAGTTGGCTTCAGCTATAAGTTTTAAGAAGCAGGCAATACAGATTTACCAGCTTCCTCCGGCGCCACCACCGCCGAAGCTTCCACCTCCGAAACCTCCAAATCCCCCTCTTCCTGAAGAGAAATTGCCAAAGGACCCGGGATGGGATCTGCCTCCGGATAACATTCCAAGAGCGAGCCAGAATGGAAGACTTTTGCCCGGTGAATAATACCTCCGTCTGCGTCCACGAAGAATTGGAAAAATAACGAAAATCAGGAACAGGATAAATAATACCGGAAATATGCCTCCGCCCTGGTTGGTATAATTTTCATTATAATATTGGGCTGTATATTCCCCGCGGGTTATGTCCATAATTACATTGGTCCCGTTTTCCAACCCCTGGTAATAATTGTTTTGTTTAAAATGGGGAATAATCTCCGCGTCAATAATAGTTCCGTTAACCGTTGCATCGGGAAGTATGCCTTCCAGTCCGTAACCTGTGGCTATAAATATACGGCCCTGTTCGTTCCTTATTTTGGGTTTAACCAGAATTACAAGACCGTTGTCCGATCCCTTTTGTCCGACTCCCCATTGTTCTCCAAGTCTGAAGGCATAATCTCCGGGATCATAACCTTCAAGGTCTGATACAGTTACTATAACAATCTGAGTAGATGTTTCTTTTGCAAACTGAACCAGCTTGCTTTCCAGATTTTCAATTTCTCCTCTGCTCAGCACTTCTGCAAAATCGTTAACCAAACGGGGCGGACGAGGTCGCTCAGGAATTTCAGCATTTAATGAAGGAGCGGTAAAAATTAGGAAAATAAGCAGGAGTGCCGTTTGTTTTAAAACTATCAGTGGTTTTATTTCTAATTCCGTTAAATTCAGGTTTATAATTCCCTTATAAGATTTCATCTTAATTTTTTCTTTTATGAGCCGAATGATATCTCATCCGATAATTCATTTACATCTTCTTTTTGCCAGGGGAAATATTGCTTGAGTTTTTCACCTGCTCTTATTATACCGGTTGATAGTCCCTGGGTATAATTACCTTCTTTAAAAAAGGCACCCATATCTTCTTTAATTTTTTCCCAGAAATCGTCCGGTACCATTTGGTTTATTCCGGCATCGCCCAATATGGCAAAACGATGGTCTTCTATAGCCAGGTAAAAGAGCACAGCATTTCTTAATTCCGTTTTATGCATTTCCAGTTTTTCAAAAATATAGGCTGCCCTGTCAAGAACATCTTCCTTACAATGTTTTTCTATATGAACACGTATTTCTCCTGATGTATTCAATTCAGCTGCATTAATTGCATTTTTTATCTGCAGCTTATCTTCTTCTGTAAAATATTTCCTGACATTCATATGCTGATACTTAAAATTGTACTTCGGGTGCACGTTCGGATCCCTGCTGTGCTTCAAAATAATTTTTCTTGTCAAAACCGAACCAGCCTGCATAAATGAGCTGTGGGAATTTGCGGATGTAGGCATTATAGTTTTGTGCTACTTCGTTGAACTTTCGCCGTTCAACGGCAATCCTGTTTTCAGTCCCTTCCAGCTGGGCCTGCAAGTCCCTGAAATTTTGATTTGCTTTCAGGTCAGGGTATTGCTCAACAACCACCATTAAACGGCTTAACGCCGATGTGAGTCCCTGCTGTGCCTGGTTGAACTGTTCGATTGCCTGGGGTGACAGATTTTCTGCATCCACATTCACTGAAGTAGCTTTTGAACGGGCTTCTACAACTTCCACAAAAGTTTCCTGTTCGTGAGAAGCATAGCCACGGACAGTATTTACCAGGTTTGGTATAAGATCGGCACGTCGCTGGTAAACATTTTCAACCTGCGACCACTGTGAAGCCACCTGCTCCTCCATATCGACCATTTTATTGTAACCACAGCCGGTCAGGAACATGCCTGTCAATGCTATTAAAACAATGTATATGTTTTTTTTCATTTTTAAAACTCTAAAAAATTATTAAACTAATATTCTTCAAATATCATCTTTCTGAATCAGATTACAATCCTTATATCGGGGAAATATCTTTAATTGTCGTTGGAACATATCAAAAGCTGCGCCAACTGGTTATATCTGACAAAAAGTACTTTTTAATTGTACCTCTGCCTGTTAATTTGTTGCTCTGCCTGTTAATCTGAAAAAATCAGCGAATAGGGCTTCCTGATTGTCTGGACGAGCTCTTGCAATGAGAAGTTTCTGATTTTCCGGATGGTTTCCCTGCCATCAAAGAAAACCAAAACAGAAGGAATGGTAAAAATACGATTCTGCCCTGCGGTTTCCGGTAATTCATCGGTTTTTGCATAAACCATTTTCATTTTTGGAAACTCCTGGTGTATTATTGATTCCACCTTGGGCTTTAATGATTTGCAAACATTGCAGTTATCGGCAGAAAAATATATAAGCAAAGCTGCTTCAGAACTTTTAAGCCGCTCAAGCTCTTCGTTCGATTGTATTTTTTGGAACATATGAAGAAATTTTTGCGGAATTACAGAGCGGTATTATTCATATTAGAAAACTCCTGACTGAAGCATTATCAAGGTACATCCTTCAACTGTTTTAATGTCTTCAGCCTCAAGCAAGCGCTTAAGCTCATCATTAAAAGTACCTGGGTTAAAAATTACACGCTTTGGTTTTAAATCCAGAAGCAAATCATAATATTCAGGCTGATGTTTAGGGCCAATGTATAAAGTAACTGTATGAATTTCTTCATGAACAGGAAATTCAGTTCGAATTGGAAGATCTTTTATAAAGCCTTTGCGTTTTGCAAGGGCAATTACGTTGTGCCCATATTCCATCAACAATTTCACTGCGGCATTGGAATATCTTTCCGGTTTTGAACTGGCACCAACTACAAGGGTTGTTTTCGACCGGTAACTCATTTGTTAATCATTTTACTAACAATACTATTGCCTGGGCTGAAATACCTTCTTCACGGCCTTCAAACCCAAGTTTTTCAGTTGTGGTTGCTTTTACCGAAATTTTATCGTCCTCTATACCAAGTGTTTTTGCCATAACTTTTCTCATTTCAGGAATGTATGGCTTTAATTTTGGCAGTTGGAGGCTTACGGTAGAGTCAATATTAGAGATTGTATAACCTTTTTGACTAATAAGTTCTTTTGTTTTATGCAAAAGGATTTTGCTGTCGATGTTTTTAAATTCATTGGAATTGTCAGGAAAATGAACACCGATATCTCCAAGGCTGAGAGCTCCAAGTAAGGCATCACAAACAGCATGTATAAGTACGTCACCATCAGAATGTGCCACTGTCCCTTTGGTATGTGGAATCAGGATGCCACCGAGCCAAAGAGTTTCACCTTCAGCCAGGCGATGAACATCATATCCCTGTCCGATTCTGTACATACTATATTAGCGTTGATTGCTAAACGCTTCCACATCAAATGAAAGGGTAAACCGCAAAGTGTTTTCCAGCGGGTGGTTCCGTTGTGTTGGCAATAAATAAGAAAAATCAAGCGCAAAAACATTCATTCTGAATCCGGCACCGGCTGTAAGAAATTTTCGGTTTCCCTTGTTTTCATGCTCCCAGAAATACCCTGCACGCAAAGCAAATTGTTGATTATACCAGTATTCGACCCCTGCAGAAAGGTTTATTTCCTGCAGCTCTTCCTTTAATCCTCCCGGTGCGTCGGAAAAGGAAGAGAAGATTCCAGCTATAACTGATTTATCGGATCCGAAAAAATCCCTGATTATTCCGTCCTCTTGTGTTGTGGTATCTTTTGGAGGAGTTGGTACCAATAATTTATTGGCTTCTATGGCAAATGAAAAGGTGTTGTATTCATCGAGTTCTGTAGTATATGCAGCCCCGAGTTTTAGTGTAGTGGGGATGAAATATTGTTCAGAACCTACTGCACCTTCTGAATAGGATATTTTGGCACCAATATTTTGGATATTAATACCTGCAGAAAAAAGGTTATTTTGACGGTTCACTCTGAACTCATTGAAATAATAAAAAGCCACATCTGCAGCATAGGAATTACCGGCAGTTGTTTCCACACCATTTACCAATTGTCCGCTATATATATCGGAACGGATGTAACGTACAGCAACAGACCCTGAAAATACATCTGATAACTTTCGAGTATACCCAAGATCCAATGCGAACTCATTGGGGTTAACACGGTTTAAGTCACCCCCTACATCATCAGTGAATTGGATGTCACCCAGGGAAAAATAGCGCAGCGAACTGCTAATTACCTGCACATCGTCTAATTTTTTGTACCCAACCAGGTATGCAAGGTTTATATCATCGACCAGATTACGTAACCAGGGAGAATAGGAAAGACTGACACCCATATCGCTTCCCATAAATGCATATTTTGCAGGGTTCCAATGCTGTGAGCTCAAATCAGGTGTAGTACCTACACCTGCATCACCCATACCACCAGCACGGGAATCCGGAGTTATCGACAGAAATGGAACAGCAGTGGTAATGGTATTGGCCCCTGAGGTAGCTGCTCTTTGCCCTTTAACAAATTCAGTTGCTGAAAGAAACAGCGTTAATACAAAAAATAATCGGATTAATTTATTCATAACCTATATTAAAATTGAGCTTTGCAAATATATAAATTGTAAGTTAGGTCACAATCAGTCTAAATCAGAGAACGGAGTAAATTTTAAAAAAGTACATTTAACCCGGAAATTTAACGTGCTACCATCATTTTCCCGGAAGTTGATGTAATTGCTCCGTCTGAATTTTGAACAGTTATCCGGTAAAGGTATAAACCATTTCGAAGAAGAATTTGTGCTTCGTGTGCATCCCATCGCACCGGATTGCTCACCCTGCCATTTGATCCTACCTGTTGTGTGAAATAATCTACCCGATTTCCCTTCTGGTCAAATATTTCATAAATAGCTTTGAATGTAGCATCTGATTGATTGTGTTCAAACGTAAAAAATGTATAGTTGTTCAGTGGATTCGGATAATTCAGGGCATTCTCAATATAAAATTCTCCTGTAACTTCAAATTCAATTATTGCTTCTGAAGAATTGTTAGCTACATCCCACGCTTTTAAGCGCAGGGTGTGTTTTCCAACAGGAAGATCTTTAAGAGGATACCTGATGGATCCACTTCTGTAGTCTCCTGCATTTGCCTGGTAATGATTATTAAGTATAATTGGTTTTGAAAAATCATCATTAAGCACAGCAGTAATATCATGGCCAATGCCTGAACCTACCATATTGATTCCGTTTTCGTCTGAAAGAAATGCCAATAGTAAAGGATTTTTACTGACCTTCCCGCCTGAAATGAAGTCAGGAGTATCAAGAAATAATTCTATTTGAGGCCCATTGTTATCAGTGATGCCGGAACCGGAACCACTAATTATAAAATTTTCAAAAACTCCATGGGCATCGGTTTCACCATTGTCAGCGTAATAAACAATTTTACCATTGCCCGGACTGTATGCAATATCCCTGGGGACAATAAAACTAAATTCAAATTCCCCGTTTACCACTTCAGCCAGACCCTGGTATATTATATTTTCCTGTACTTTGAATTCCATAGGATTTGCACCTGAGTTCCCCCTGGTTTTTTTAATTACAGCTTTATCGTAAACAACCGGAACAATTCTTCCTGAAAAATTGCTAAGTTTATTTTGAAATTCATCTGCTATAAAACCCGTGACGGTAATTTCCTGCAATGCCCCTATTGTGTCGGGGACTGAAGATGATTCTTTCCCATTTATTGATGATGTTATTACTTTATGCCCGGGATACGATAATTTTAAAGCAGGATTGGCAAGAAGAGTGAAATTTCTTTTGTTGATTACATTCGCATTTGATGTGTTTATTTTTGCCAAACGCATGATATCACCCATTCTGTATTGCCTGCCGTTAGCGTCTTTTGCCAGAACAAAATTGTAAAAACTGCGACTCAGTAAAAAATTGGAATTGGCATAAACCAGCCGGGTAGTTGAAAACAAGCCAATGCCACCCCCATTGGGGTTAAAAAATATATATTCTCCTGCCGATTTATTATCGGCATCAAACCGGCTGAATTCACATGTGGCAGTCACAAAAATGGGTAATTTAGATGCATTTGACCACGAATTGATATGACTTATATCCAAAACTTTTTCATCGGCAAGAAACCGATCATTGGCATGTCCTACATAATTTAATATTAACACACCTTCTTTGACGCGATTATTAATTGCCTGGGTGACCTCGGGATAGCTATCTCCCCCCGGACCGGTGATTTTTTGAAAAGCATCAAAGTAAATTTTATCAGTAATAAATTCAGAGTGTTTCCCATTTACCTGGTTGCTAAGTTTTTCCGAGTCGGACATGTGTAGATTGTTGTCACCATCGTCACCTATAAAACAAAGCACATTTCTCCATTTTCCAAGAGCTTCCTGTGAGTGATAATTTCTTATTTTTTTTACAGCAAGTTCAGCCTCAAAACTTGTTGATGCTGGTATTCTTCCAATGCCTAAATCAATCGCTCCCACAAAAACACTTTCTCCGGCATCAAGCAAAACGAAATAATCGTCGGTAACAAATGATCTCACCGGGTTTAAAGAATTTTCCGATTGATATGTTGGTATGAGATTTAAAGACCCGCTATTAATACCTTTGTTGTCGTAACTGCCATCACCAAATAAAAGGACATATTTCAGACCTTCATTTCTGTCGTAAAACATTTTTATAAAATTGCGGATGCCGGTCGCATTTTTAGTTCCGGAACTGAACTCATTATAAACTTTATTTGCTGCTACAACTTCCACACTTAATGCATCAGTTGATCTGTGAAATTCAGCAAGATCATTCGCCTGCTTCAAAAAATTCGGATGTGTTATTATAAGGAATTCAGGTGTACTTAATTCATGCAGGTTTTGGTTTTCGACATCTCCAACCAGTTCAGGATCGGGGAAATTGCCATTTGGATTAAATGCCACAAATTCTTTCAGTTGCGATGTCGCTTGTTTGCCTTTTGCAGAATTATCAGAAAAGGAAAGAGGAACTTCCATTACATTAAATGCATCGGTAATATCCCAAACTTTTATATCAGACAAGTTAGTCTGAATGTTAAATTCTACTATATTGCCAGAGCCAACTGTATTTAAATCGCGAAAAAATAAGGGGGTATTACCAACTTTAAGAATTCTACGGTATTGAAGTTCTATAAAATCAAGCCAGGCTTCCGGATTTGAACCACTTCCTGAGAACTTCAATTCAATATTCAAATTACCTGCGGAAGCTGGTGTTGAAAACAGCCCTGTACGTTCATCAGCATATAAACCTGTTTTATCCGATGTATTAACTCTTGTAAAATCAAGCTTTCCCAGGTTGGCTGATCCGGCAGAAATATTTAGTTGCGAAGAGAATGATGAACGCCCGGCAGCTTTTACCCGGATTGAAATATTTGAATTTAGTTCAGCATCGGTAAGGGGGAAAGTGTAATTTCGGGCGGTTCCATGTCCAAATCTATCGCCAAACCATTGCCTGCCAGACTGTAATAAGTTAAATTGTTCGGTTTCATGTAAAGCATATTCATCAAATGAAATAAGGCTATGAGTGGGCTGGGCTTCTGGTTCGGTTGAAACTTCAATTTGTTTGATAGATGCCTGTTGCTCGTTTAAAAAGAAATATCCCTCGGATGTGTAAGGATTTAGATGGTGTTCAAGAGAATTCTCAGCTTGATTGGGTTTCCATTCGATGCTGCCGGGTGCGTAGAAAAAAAGACAGTCGGTTCCATTATTTTTTCCATGCCAGATAGATAGTTGTGGTAAATCATCGTATTCAATTTTCCCCGGATCTTCTGATAATATCATAGCTCCTGCACCAAATACCTTTACCTGAGACGGATTTGAAAAGCCCCAAGAAGCTAATTTTGAAAAAGGAATTTTGTAAATTCCCTTTTCCGTTGTTTTTATTTTTTTCCATTTCCCTTCGCGTAGAACAGATTCTTGCTTCCACTCATAGTTTGCAATAGAAGCAGATTTCATTTTTACAGGGATTTGTTTCAGTTCAAATTTTTTGAGCAGGAGGATTTTGTTATCATTTTGTATAACAGCCGGAATCTGGATTTCAATTTTATGAAATTCGCCGGAAACCAGGCGCGTTTTTATTAAATCAGATTTTTGAGGTAATTCACTATGCAGAAAATCATTATTTTCTATATTTACTTCTTCATATACAGGATTTTCAAAAACAAATTGAAAATCCTGATCTTTACTTTCAAGAATATAATCTTTGATAAAAACCGGCACAGCTTGAGTGTTTAGCCATCTGATACCCGCATTTGCAAAGGTAAAACCTAATTTGGTTTCAGCTTCGGATGAAGAATACCACTCAATGATAATAATTTCCCTACGGATATCGTTTGAAGTAAACCCGGTAAACAACATCAGTAAAAATGGGAGATATTTATTCAGAAGGAGGTATTTGTTCATTCTTATCATGCCATATTGTGAATATCTGTTAAACGTCTGATGAAAATAATTATTGCAGTGGTACAACAATTTCAATAAAACAATTATTTTTGACAAATATGAGCCAAAATACCAACTATAGAATTATAATAATTGAAAATTTTCATTCGTTAAACAATAAGAATACAACAAATCAGTTATAATTGTGACAATCACAAAAGATATGAAAAACGCCAAATTATTGAATCTGAAAACATTATTGATTTTGTTTTTAGTAGCAGTCCTTTCAGGATGCGGTTTATTCCGTGGTGGTTCTGAATCTTCCCGCACCACCGGTTGGGAATACAATTCAGAAGAGACAGGCAATATACCTTATCTTGCTGGTTATGAGCAGGAAACTGGTCCTGGCTTGGTTTTTATTCAGGGAGGTACTTTTACTATGGGCCGTGTTGAAGAAGATGTAATGTATCAATGGGACAATCATCCACGCAGGGTAACAGTTGCTTCTTTTTATATGGATGAAACAGAAATTTCAAACCAGGATTACCGTGAATACGTCCATTGGTTAAAACGGGTTTATCCGGGAGATCGTCAAAGAATAAATTCTGCACTTCCCGACACCAACCTATGGCGCAGTGAACTGGCTTACAACGAGCCTTATGTAAATAATTATTTCAGGCATCCTGCATACAGCGATTATCCTGTAGTAGGAGTAAGCTGGAACCAGGCAAACGCATACTGTCGCTGGAGAACAGACAGAGTGAATGAAAAGATTCTGGTTGCAAGAGGTATTTTGCAACACGATAACGCGCAGGCGGGTCAAAATGTGTTTACCACTGATGCTTATCTAACAGGTTTATATCAGGGAACTCCAGGTAATAACCCCCGTCAGGTAAGCTGGGAAGATGGGATCATGCTTCCAAGTTACAGGTTGCCTACAGAGGCTGAATGGGAATATGCGGCTTACGGATTGATTGGTAATACAGATGGTGAATTGCTGACTGACCGCCGTCTTTATCCATGGGATGGTGCTTATCTGAGAAAAGATACCCGCAGGGATAAAGGCCGCCTGAGGGCAAACTTTGTCAGAGGCCGTGGTGATATGATGGGGATGGCAGGGGCATTAAATGATAATGCTGATATTACTGCTCCCGTTTTTTCTTATGAACCAAATGATTATGGTTTATATTGCATGGCAGGCAATGTTAACGAATGGGTTGCCGATGTTTATCGTCCGCTGTCGTTCCTTGATGTTAATGAATTTCAGCCATTCAGGGGGAATGTAATTACAGAATACCGTCGTGGACCGGGTGGTGAATTTGTTCGTGACCAGTATGGAGAACTTATCCGTGATACAATTGCTGATTACCGGAATTTCAGAGATGGCAGTATTGATTCACAGGTTGTTGAGTCTGGTGACTGGAATGCAGAACAAGGCAGGAATACTTCGGATATGTATATAAGTGACGATCGTCCGGGTGCCTTCTCATCCTTTATTAATGATGAAGTAAGAGTTTACAAAGGTGGCTCCTGGAAAGACCGTGCATACTGGCTGGTCCCCGGTACAAGAAGGTATCTGGAACAATCGGCTGCTCAAAATGATTTGGGATTCCGTTGTGTAATGGATCGAACCGGAAGCCCGGAAGGATTTTAAAGGGATTAATTAATTCAATAAAGCCTCATTTGTTTAAATGGGGTTTTTTTATGAAGAAAATGACTGCCGAACAATTATATCAGATATTTCTAAAGCATCCTAATATAGTAACCGATAGCAGAAAGATAGAAGCCGGATGTCTGTTTTTTGCATTAAAGGGTGAACAATTTAACGGAAATCAATTTGCATCGGAAGCTTTAAATAATGGTGCCGCATTTGCAATTATTGATGATGCACAGTTTCGGGTGTCTGAAAGAACTATTTTGGTGGATAATGTACTTAAGACATTACAGGAACTGGCGAACTACCACCGTATAAAACTGGGTATACCAATACTTGCCATTACAGGATCGAATGGAAAAACAACAACGAAAGAACTTATCTCAGCAGTTCTTTCTGCGCGGTTTGAACTTGTCTGTACCCGGGGTAATTTAAACAACCACATTGGGGTACCTTTGACCTTGCTCCAGATGGATTGTAACACTGAGTTTGGAATTATAGAAATGGGAGCCAATCATGCCGGGGAAATTGCTGCCCTTTGTACAATTGCAGATCCCGATTATGGAATTATAACCAATATTGGAGTTGCACATCTGGAAGGTTTTGGCTCCTTTGAAACCATTAGAAAAACAAAAGCCGAGCTTTATCAGCATGTTAAAAAAAAGAAAGGAACAATTTTTTACAACCGTGAAAATCCTGTTCTCGTGGACTTGGTGTCAACAATTGAAAGAAGGGTAAGTTTTGGCGAGGAAAATGCAGATTTAACTGGAAAATATATCTGTTCTTCTCCTTTTCTTCATATTCAGATAAATTTCCCAAAAGAAGTCAGGGAAATACAAACCCAGCTCATTGGCAGATATAATTTTGAAAACTTAATGGCAGCTGCCTGTATTGGTCATTTTTTTAATGTGAATCCGCAGGAAATACAGGCAGCCCTTGCTGGTTACCAGCCCATAAACAACCGTTCGCAAATGATTGAGAAAAACGGTTTAAAAATAGTTATGGATGCTTATAATGCCAACCCTACCAGTATGAAAGCATCCATAACCAGTTTTATTTCAGTTTTCCAATCTCCCCGGATTTTAATTTTGGGAGATATGCTCGAATTAGGGCCAAGATCCCTTGAAGAACATAGAGCGATTCTGAAAAATATTTCCAGCAATAAATTTAAAGAGGTTTTTCTCGTGGGGCCAATATTTACCGAGGTTTCAGGAAACTTGTCATATAAAACATTTCTTAACTCAGATGAATTAAGCAGGCACCTGCAAAAATATCCGCTTCACAAGGGGAATGTTTTAATTAAGGGATCACGCGGAATCCAATTGGAAAAAGTAGTTGACTACCTTTAATTTATCAACGGCTTTTCAACTTTTAAAACATCGGCAATTGCTTTTTCAAATGTATCTTTAGGTAAGGCCCCCATTGCCATTTGAGGTTGGCCATCTACCGGTACAAACAATAGTGATGGTATACTTTGTATGCCAAACATGCCGGCAAGTTCCTGCTCCTGCTCTGTATCAATTTTATAAATTACCAGTTTCTCTCCATATTCCTTTTGCAATTCTTCCAAAACAGGAGCAACCATTTTACATGGTCCACACCAATCGGCATAAAAATCTATTAAACATGGAACGGAACCTTCATATTTCCACTCTTTATTTTCTTCGAAATTAAATACCTTCTCCTTGAATGTTTGTTTTGTCAAATGTTCCAACATATCTGAAAAATTTAAATTAATATATCTATATATCTGAATGTTTTAATTCAAATACAATGCCATTTATAACTTAAAATGTTTTAAGACTGTTTTAGTTCAAATAATTGTAATTTTGTCACAAATTTTAACAAAGGCTGACAGATAATGAATTTTTTGGCAGTAAATGCACATAAAATATTGAACAACAATATATTTAAATCAATTTCAGAAGTATCTGACCGGTTAAATCAGGAAACTTATGTAATTGGAGGTTATGTTCGGGATTTAATCCTTGAGCGAAAGTCAAAGGATATAGATATTGTTACTCAGGGCAGTGGTATAGAACTCGCTAATATGGTTGCAAGAGTTTTAGTCCCAAGACCTAAAGTTACAGTTTTTAAAAATTATGGTACCGCTCATTTTAGGTATAAGGGATTTGAAGTTGAGTTTGTTGGAGCCCGGAAAGAATCGTACCGGAGCGAATCCCGTAATCCTTTTGTTGAACAGGGAACACTGGAAGACGATCAGAACAGGAGAGATTTAACCATAAACACACTTGCAATCGGATTAAACCAGTTTAACTTTGGACACCTCGTCGATCCCTTCAATGGGCTGACTGATTTAAAAAACAAAATAATTCGGACTCCCTTAGATCCTGCTGTCACTTTTTCAGATGATCCGTTAAGAATGATGAGAGCAATACGTTTTTCAGTACAGTTGAATTTTGAAATTGAAACAAATACACTTCAGGGAATTGCTAAAAACCGAGAACGGATAAAAATTGTTTCTGCAGAAAGAATTACTGATGAACTGAATAAAATAATTCTCGCATCCAAACCTTCATCAGGATTTAAATTACTTGATGAAACCGGCCTGCTTGAGCTCATTCTACCTGAATTGCATCAGATGAAAGGGGTGGATGTTATGAAACGAACAGGTCATAAAGATAATTTTTATCATACACTTGAAGTACTCGACAGGATTTCCCTCCACACAGATAATCTATGGCTGAGATGGTCTGCAATTCTACACGATATTGCCAAGCCGGTTACCAAAAAATTTATTGAAGGGCAGGGATGGACATTCCATGCTCATAATTTTGTGGGTGGGAAAATGGTACCAAAGATCTTTAATCGGCTAAAACTTCCGCAGAATGAGAAAATGAAGTATGTACAGAAAATGGTTTTGCTGCATATGCGCCCAATAGTTCTTACAGAGGAAGAAGTTACGGATTCTGCTGTAAGACGCTTATTATTTGAAGCCGGGGATGATATTGACGATCTGATGACTTTATGTGAAGCTGATATAACCTCCAAAAACCAGGGGAAAGTAATACGGTACATGAAAAATTTTGAACTTGTAAGGCAAAAACTCAAGGAAATTGAGGAACGGGATGCCATTCGAAACTTTCAACCACCAGTCACGGGAGAACTCATCATGGAAACTTTTGGAATACCACCAGGAAAGGAAGTTGGTATTATCAAAGATGCCATTAAGGAAGCAATTCTTGATGGAACAATACACAATGATCTTAAGGAAGCTTATCAGTTTATGCTCAATAAGGCAAAAGAACTGGGAATTACCCCTTCTAAAGGGTTGTCCTGATTTTTAACATTACCGGCAAATGATCGCTGAATCCTCCGTGGTACCTGAATCCATAATAAGTACGATTTAACCTCATGCCACCATACTTTTCATCTTTTTCGAGAAGAAACGGAAATTTAATAATATTTGCCCATTCTGGTTTTGTATACAGTCTTGTATTTGGTTCCAGTAATGCCCCAGAAACGATGATTTGATCAAAGACCATCCATTGTGACTGGTGTTTTATGGTTTGTATTTCTTCCATCATCCAGGGCAGGGAAAGGTTATATAATTTATGCTTCTCAGGAGTCTCTGATGACCCTTCTGCCTGCAAGAAGAGTGAAATACTTTCATCGGTTGGCTGGTCATTGAAATCCCCTGCAACAATTATTTTTGGATGAGGATACTTTTTAGTTAAGGAATCAATGCACAATCGAAGAGTCTGAGCAGCAAGGTTACGGGCAGATTTGCTTTCAAGCAGGCCTGAGTACCTTGATGGCCAATGGTTAACAAAAATATGCAGTGTATCAGTCAGCCCAATTAATCCTGAAACGTAAAGTATTTCCCTGCTTTTCAAAATGTTGCCTTCCTCACTTTTTAATGAAATGCATTTGTAGCCAAGGGGATAAAAAGTATCCGGATTGTATAATAAAGCCACGTCGATTCCACGGGGATCAGGGGATTCCTTTTGAATAATATTGAATTGGTATTTGTTCAGAGGAGTATCATTTACCAATCTATCCAGTACTAATCTGTTCTCTATCTCACAAAGAGCAATCAATTGAGGAGGTTCCCAACCCGAGGCACTATGGATTACTTTTGAAATATTGATGAGTTTTTTATTTAACCGCGAATAAGTCCAATGTCTTACACCTTCGGGTGTAAATTCTTCATCAGAAGTTTTTGGATCATCTGTTGTATCAAAAAGGTTTTCCACATTGTAGAACAGGAAAAAAAAATCCTTTGTGCTGGTTTGAGAAAAAGCGGGGATATTCAGCAAAAGGAAGAACCCAAAAACAAACGTTTTATTTTTCATTCTTTTTTTCGATTCGCTCAAAAGCTCCCAAATCAGGTCCTTCATCAGAAAGCCGGTCTTTGTTTAGAATGTCGAGTGGAAACATTCTTGCATAATCGATTTTTCCCATATCTTTTGCAGGAGATAAGGTGTCCAGAGCATAATTGTAATCCTCGTACGGGTCAATAAATTTCGGATCAAATTTTGGACCTTTCCATACGTTTTGGTAATGATCCCTGTTGGAAATATTGAATGTATCGGGAACCTGAATGATACAATGGTCAAACAGATAGTTAAAAGCATTTTCTTGATTGTTTCCAAGTTCAATTTCAACCAACTGGTTACCAAAAATGATGCTGTTGCCAAAAACTGCCTTTTCAAGGTCGCCGTTGTAAACTGTTCTGGACCCATCGGAATTATCGACAACCAGGGTATTGGAAATTACGAGTGAAGGGGTTCTCCTTGCCCTGGTTGAGAAGCCGCCCCAGTAATTGGCAATGGTGGTATGGTAAAATTCATAGTTACCACCAACGAGTAGTGCTGCTGCATAAAAGCCACAATTAGCTATAACATTATTATGGCCGGAAATACTCGATTTTATAGCAAATAAGCCTGCATATGCCATATTCTCGATGCGTGAATTTCTGAGCTCAAGGCTGGCAAATCCTTCGTTTTCAATTGTTCCGGCCTGAAGCCCAATGTTTGCATTTTTAATAATAGTATAATTAAAAACATTCCCTTTACTACCAGAAAATAATATAATGCCATTCCATTGATCAGGAATATTTCTGTAGCTTTCTTCCAGCCTGTCTGAAGTAAAAATTATAGGGTTCTGGAAATTCCCTTCAGCTTTTACCGTACCTCTTACATAAAATCCGGCCCCTTTGTGAAAATGGATTCGGGCACCTGGTTCAATTGTTAATACCGACGTTGAATCAACGTATGCATAATCGTAAACCAGATAGGGCTTTTCAGCTGTCCAGGTGGTCGTTCCTATATTTTCGCTCTTTATTAAATTGAAATCCTGGCCGTAGGCAATTAGTTGTATTTTCTGCCGGTTGGCATTGGTGATAAATTCAATGGAATCCTGAACTACCATTGGAAGATTATGTCCATTGGGATCAACAGTAACCTCTACAAATATAAAGATACTGTCTCTGGCAGGAACTTCTATATCATAAGCTTCATTTGCCTGCACTCCATTAATATTTAGCCTGAAGCTTGAAAAGTCACCGCCAGCCACCCGGATGCGTGAAATAAGGAGGTTTTCATTGTATGGGTTGTAAACTTTCAGGTTTTGAGTTGTGGAGCCTATAGTTGTGAAGATGGTGTCAAACATGATGGTGTCAGTAGATAGCCTGAGATAGGCGTCGGGGGAACTTAAATATCCTTCGTCTTCGCATGAGTTTAGCGAAAGGATTATTATAGCTACAGTTAGTATTTGAAGCAGGTATTTTAGCAATTTATTTTTTTCTTATGTTTTTCGTTACTCCTGGTATTTGCAAAGATAACAAAAATAGATTGACAAAAATTAACATTTATTTGCAATTATGCATTTTTAGGTCTTACTTTTTTTTTAGGTTTGACTGAAATTAGCAACAATCCTGTAAAAGTAAGCAGTCCGTTCAATATTAATATTTCAAATCCAAATTTATAACCATGGAAAAGCACTTCAGAATATTTAGATATAAAAAAACTGGTTATAGGTGAGGCAATGGCAATCAGTGGCACCAATCTGTCAATGACTTGTTTTCTTGTATAAATTCCAAACACAAACAGTCCCAAAATCGGGCCATACGTATATCCTGCAACAGTAAAAACAGCAACCACCACACTTTCATTGCTTATAGCCTTGAACCCCAGAATTACAATGATAAGCAATCCTGAAAAGAGCAGGTGTACGTATTTTTTTATCTTTTTTCTTTTGATTTCAGGGTATTGTCTGATATTTAAAAAATCAACACTAAAAGAAGTAGTCATGGCTGTAAGGGCTGAATCGGCACTTGAATAAGCCGCTGCTGTAATGCCAAGTAGAAATGCAATTCCAACCGGAAGGGTTAAATGATTTAGGGCTATGAGCGGATAAAGGTCATCGGTGTTATCGGGTATTGTAATGCCAGTTTCCCGTGCAAATACAATGAGCAATACTCCAAGGCATAAAAAAAGAAATACAGCCCCTAAAAATGAAAGGCTGAATACCAACATATTTTTTTGTGCTTCACGTTTGTTTTTGCATGTCAGGTTTTTTTGCATCATATCCTGGTCCATTCCAACCATCACAATTGTAATAAACATTCCGGCAAAGAATTGTTTGAAAAAATTGTTTTCTGATCTCCAGTCCCAAAAGAATATCCTTGAAGAAGGCTCAGACGAGATTCTGTCAGCCAGTGAAAAGAGGTTTAATTCAAGTGCCTGGCTTATTGCTGAAATGGTAAATATCACTGCGCTAAGGAGAAACAGTGTTTGAAGAGTATCTGTCCATACAATGGTTTTGATGCCACCTCTGAAGGTATAAATCCAAATCAGCAATATAGTTACTACTACGGTAACAGAGAAAGGAATATGGAATTTATCGAAAAAGGCAATTTGCAGAACTCCGGCCACAAGGTAAAGCCGAAAAGCTGCACCTATCAATTTTGAAATAAGAAAGAAAAAAGAGCCGGTTTTGTAAGAGCTTTTTCCAAAACGCTGCTCCAGAAAAGTATAAATGGAAACAAGGTTTAACTTATAATACAATGGTAATAAAATGCCTGCAACCAACCAGTATCCAATTATATTTCCAAATACAAACTGTAAATATGAGAATGCTGTATTGTTTACTTCTCCTGGTACCGAAATAAATGTAACTCCGGATAATGTTGCCCCAACCATGCCAAAGGCAACCAAGAGCCATGGTGATCGTCTGTTTGCAGTAAAAAATGTAAGGGTGTCGGCATTTCTTGAGGTAAACCAGGAAATCCCAATTAAAATTACAAAATAACCTGTCAGCAGGCTTAATACCAGAAAAGGATTCATTGTTTATTCAAAATCGGGATAAAGTAAATATTTTTTCCTCATTTTTCTGTACTGTTCCAGATCGGGTTGCCATGTTGCCCTTATTTTTTCTTCGCTATGGCCTTGTCTTATTTGTTGAATTAAACTGTTTGTACCTGCAAGGGTATTTAACCAGCTTTCGCGCGTAAGGAATTCTTTTTCATTGTCGTACTTGTGGTAAAAATCCAGAAAATATGAAAGGGTAAATTGTGGCGCTTCGTCAAGTTCCCTCAGATCAATTCCATAACATACTTTGCCTTCATTTAATGGTTTTATTGGGGAAGCACTACTACTTTTCGGCACAAATTTAAAATCTCCAAGCCCGGGTTTTAAGCCACCTAAAACCTGGAATGGAAATTCGGTCCCTCTTCCGACACTAACAGAAGTGGCTTCAAAAAAGCACAATGACGGATAAAGCCTTATTGCCAGATTATTTGGCAAATTTGGTGATGGTGGTACAGGAAGTGAATACCTCATCGAATGGTTGTAATTTTGTACCGGAATTACAGTAAGCTGACAGGTATCCGGGGAATTCAACCACCGCTCTCCATTTATCATTTGTGCCAGTTCTCCTACCGTGCAGCCATGAACTACAGGTATTGGGTGCATTCCGACAAACGACTTGAACCCGGGCTGCAGGACTGGACCATCAATATAATCACCGTTCGGATTGGGGCGGTCAAAAACAAGCAGAGGCTTGTTATTTTCAGCGCAGGCTTCCATTACGAGATGCATAGTCGAAATATAGGTGTAAAACCTCACGCCTACATCCTGAATATCAAAAATAACAATATCGACATCAGCAAGATGTTCGGGAGTGGGTTTTCTAATTTCGTTATAAAGGGATATAACCGGAATACCGGTTTTTTTATCCAAACCGTCCTGAACAATCTCTCCTTCCAGTGCATTACCGCGAAAGCCATGTTCAGGTGCCATTATTTTAGTAACATTCACTTCCATCTGCATCAGGAAGTCAATCAGGTGAATTTCTCCGACCCTGGAAGTGTGGTTTACTACCAATCCTACTTTTTTCTCCTGGAGCAGGTGAAGGTATTTAGAAGGCTGTTCAGCCCCTGTTTTCAAACCATCCTTAATATTTGCGGAGCACGAAAAGGAAGCAAGGATTGTAATCAGGAATCCTGTTATTTTAAGCATTCAGATTCAAATTTTAAGGCTGCTAAAATACCAATTGAAAAGGCGAAAACCTAAAATTAATTTACATTTCCGAATGGAATGGTAAATCCCAGCCACGGGGTGGCAATAATTACCTCGGCCCCGGTTCCAATCGGAACAAAAAGGCCAAAATCGAGCGCTGCCTTTTTAATAATTTAATTGGGGTTGGTTTTCTTTTGGAATTTATTTTTAAATGATTGATTCCCTTTTTTAGATGAGTTGTTCCCTTTATTGCGGCTTTTAAAGTTTTTTCGGGCCGAACTTCTGCGGTATTTTAACGGATTCCATTCCGGGCCTTTACCTATTTTTTCAGGAAGGGGCAGTTTTATCACTTCCTTTTCAATAAGTTTTTCAATTTGGTCAAACTTACCCATATCCTTATCATTAATCAGGGTCAGGGCTACCCCTGTTGCATCGGCACGTGCAGTACGTCCAACCCGGTGGACATAATCTTCCGCATCGTGTGGGACATCGTAGTTTATTATCAGATTGATTTCCTTGATATCTATACCCCGGCTTAATACATCGGTGGCTACTAAAATGCGGGTACGCCTGGCTTTAAATCCCTGCAGCACTTTTTCACGTTCGGATTGTTCAAGGTCAGATGAGATGGGTTCTACTGACAGCTTGTTTTTCTTGAGCGATCGGGCCAGTTCGGTAACTTTTTTCTTAGTTGAGCAAAAAATGAGGATGCTGTTGTAATCGGGTTTATCAGCTATCAGGTGGTTAATCAATTCGGTTTTCTGATTGTCGTAACACAAATATGCAGCCTGAAGTACACCTTCTGCAGGTTTCGACATGGAGATGTTTATTTCAATAGGATTTTCCAGAATTTTCGAAGCAAGCATTCTTATTTTGGGAGCCATTGTAGCACTGAACATCAGAGTTTGTCTTTTTTTAGGCAGGAATGAAATGATTTTTATGATGTCCTCGTAAAACCCTATATCTAGCATTCTGTCAGCTTCATCCAGTATCAAATATTTTATGGTGTCAAATTTCACATAACCCAAATTCAGGTGTGAAATTAATTTCCCGGGAGTAGCAATTACAATGTCGGCACCTTGGGTAAGAGCTGTTTTTTGCTGGCCCCAGTCATCTCCGTCACTGCCCCCATAAATAGCTATTGAATGAATTCCCAGTCCATATGCGATGCCCTGCACCTGCTGGTCGATTTGCATTGCAAGTTCACGTGTGGGAACCAGAATAAGGGTTGAAGTCTCACCTGCACGGTGATCCAAAATTAAATCAAGTACCGGGATGACAAAAGCTGCAGTTTTGCCAGTCCCTGTTTGGGCACAGGCAATTAAATCATTGCCCGAAAGTATTTCAGGAATCGCCTGCTCCTGTATGGGAGTAGTATTTTTAAATCCCATATAGGAGATGGCCTCCAGTATATCATTGTGAACTCCTAAATCTTCAAATTTCATTCGTATTATTAATCCTTTACGTGGGTTATAAGTATAAACAACAAAGTAAAGGAAATTTATTGATTTAACGGATGCCGGTTGAAAGTTGAAGCAAGGGGTAATAACTTTTAATTAAGTTATTTTTTCCTTCATAGTAATTCCTTCCTGTCTAATCAATTTGTATTCTTCCCAGTCAAATTCCTTTAAAAATTCAAGTGCTTTACGGGCACCAAGTAAGAACAATTTTTTTTTCTTTTCATCACTCATTTGAAAATTGAGCCAGTTAAACTCCACATCTGCATCAATAAAACAGATTAATCTTCTGAAATCAGGATTTTGCAGGAGGAATTCATTGTCAGAATCGTGACGCATAGTGTTGATCATCGAACCTATAAAACCCCTTAAGTCATCCACATCGGCACATTCTCTGCGGTAGGAACTTAATTTTACGCCAAACGTAGGTTTACGGGGAAGCCGCCGGGATTTGGTATGGAAAACATTAATGGGGAAATTTGAAATCATACCCCCGTCAACAAATTTTACTTTTTGAGGGATAGTTCCAAAATAGTTTGCATTTTTTATCCATTCCTGGCTGGCAGGTTTACCAGTATCGGGGATGTTATCAATTTCAAAAGGAACAAAAAAGAAAGGCACCGACATCGATGCACGCACCATTTTTGCTGGGGATACTTCACCTGATTTTTCACCCCAGTACAAATGCCCCATCATTGGAAACATTACCTTGGTTTGGGTGGTTAGGTCGGCGGTAATGATGTAAAGTTTTGCCAGGTTATCAGTGAGAGGTTCACCTGTAATCCGGTGGATTAACCCTTCCGGAAAATGATGGCTATCACGCCGTTGCATAAGCTGATCGATGGTTTTTATCTTTTGATCTGATTGCTCAAGTACATTTTCAATCCATTTTTCAAATGCCCTGCCAGGGTTTAACCCTAAATTAATAAACAATGCCTGCTTTACCTTGCGAATGTTCCAAAGTAATTTTGCAAGCATTTTTTTAAATGGCGTGCCATCAATGATTTTTTGCATTATTTGCTTAAGTACCGGGTCACCGTCAACAAATTCAAACAAATCCTGTCTGGCCAGAATGTCGAGTACTTTTTTTGATTTTTCCTTCCCGATGGTATCAATTCCTGCCAACACCAATGTGTTAATGGCACCTGCAGAAGTGCCTGCCAGGTGAAAAAAACGTATACCGGCTGTCTCCAGGATATAAGTATAGCCTACAAGGGCAATGCCCAAAACACCTCCTCCTTCCTGCACCAAATCAACATATTGGTTGCCTTCGCTGTCAATAACATCTGAAAAGATTTTTTCTTTCAATTCTTTGGCTTCTGCTTCTAATTGCAGAAATTCCGGTTGCTGAATAAAATCTTCGTAAGTCATTTTGTATGAAGTTAAATTGTTATTATATTCAGATAAAAAGATACAATTTTCTAATGAATAAAAGATACTTATTACATATAGATTTTTTGGGTTTAGAAAATTACAGGTGTTTGTGTGCCGCAAAACGGACATTTGCCGTTAAATCCGGGTATGATTGTTACTGAATAATGGTTTCGGGTTATAAGTTTTTCTCCACAATGGAGGCAGAATGTATCGGACCAGGAATATTCATTCACATTTCCAATATAAACATAGTTGAGGTGTTTCTTTGCCAAATGGTACAGATGTTTCAGCTGTTCAAAAGGAGTATGCGGGGCTTTTAATTTAAACTGGGGATAATAGCGGGAGAGATGAAGCGGTGTATCGTTGCCTGTTTCACCGGCTATCCACTTTACCATTTTCACAAATTGGTTTTCATTGTCGTTTAATCCCGGGATAATTAAATTTGTGATCTCTAAATGTGCTTTGCTTTTTGCTACGGTGATAATTGTTTTTAAAACAGGATTAAGCTTTCCTGTAGTTTGCTGTCTGTAAAATTTATCGTCGAAAGCCTTTAAATCAATATTGTAAGCATCGGTATAAGGCAGGATGTTTTTTAAAGCTGCCGGATTCACATAGCCGTTGGTAACTACTACATTTTTCATACCTGCCGCGTATGAAAGCTTTGCTGTATCAAGCATGAATTCATAAAAGGTGAATGGTTCATTGTATGTGAAAGCGATGCCTGCATTGTTTTGAATCCCGGCAGCTTTTTCCAGAAGTTGATTTGCAGTGAATGGTACAAAACCTGTATATAATTCGGCCTGGCATTGAGAAATTTTATAGTTCTGACAAAAAGTACAGTGAAGATTACAGCCTACCAATCCAATTGAGAGGATGTTTTTTCCCGGTTGGAAATGGTACAGGGGTTTCTTTTCAATGGGATCTATGCCGTAAGCTACCAGTTTATTGAAAACCAAAGTTTCTAAAATGCCATCGGTGTTTTTTCTTACCTTACAAGCTCCGGTCTGACCAGGTTTTAACTCACAAAACCAGGGGCATAACAGGCACCTTACCTTGCTGCTTTCTTTTTTTTTATAGAAAAGCGCTTCCTGCATAGAATTCTTTTTCTCAAAGTTACGAAAGCAGTACAAACCGGTTATAGAATTTTATTAAAATATTGAGGCAATCTCCCGACCTAACCGTTACTGATAATATCGATTCTTAATAAGAAAATATTTCTATCCGGTTCTAATATACATGATGTGAATAGCATTAACTTTACGGCATGGAAAAACCGTGTAAGATACTTCTGCCAATTATAACAGCAATTTTATTTTGCATGGCTACTTATGATTTTTTCCATGGTATGGACTGTTATATAGATCAAAAATCTAAAACTGATTGTTTTGAAACAAGTTCATATCATTCACAAAAGCTGCCTCTTCCGAATGTTTTTGCGATTCAGGCAGGTAGTGAATTTATTTTTTCAAATACTTCAACATCAGGCTCCGTAAAGCAATTGCAAATTTATAAAGCTGCAATTGATTTCAACAATAAAAAATTGGAGAGTTCTTTTTTTCAGTATTTAGAACATATTGGCAAATTTCCTATTCGCCTCCGAAAGTCAAACACTCTTTTCCCATTCCATAATTTTTTTTGAATCCATACTGATATATGAAGGCTGCTTTGAATTGCAGCATAAATGAAATTACAGGCATTTGAAACCTGTGAAATTTTATTTCTGGTTAATTTAAAAATCATTAAAAATGGATTCAGGAACAATAATTATTGTGGGTATTTTTATAACCATGGCAATTTTGCCTTTCTATTTCACTGGCAAAAAATATAGATTGCAAAAGAAAAAATTAGTAAAAGGCCTCATAAATATAGCAGGAAATTGCCAGGTTAAGCTTTTTAATTTTGATGTCTGCGGCAATGTCGGAATTGGAATGGATGAAAATGTCCGTTTTCTTTTTTTTGTCAGAATAGTAGAGGATGGGTTAATTTCGCAGGAAGTTTTTCTTAAGGATTTCAACCGATGCAAGTTAAACATTGTCAGGAGGAATATTGAAAAAGAAGAGACAGTGATTGATCGGATTGAACTCGTTTTATTTCCTTTGCAAGTAAAGAAACCCCCCTTGGTAATTGAGATATACAATTCGGAGAAGGATAATCTGACATTAACAGGGGAGTTGCAAGTTGCATTAATGTGGGAACGAATTATTGGCAAAGGCTTAAAAACAATTAAGAAGGAGGAACATGATTTTACTTCTGTTCGGAGAAATGTCAGGATATAGTGAAAAGTTGGCTTGAAAGAATAACAAAATCTTTTCTGGGATTAGTAGTTTTTTCTTATTTTAAGAATTGAGTAAATTTATTTTAATGTTCTGCAATGTAAATTATGATGTCGTATTGAGCTGAAATTCATGTGCTGATTGTTACAGTTAATAAATGTGTTTCTATTTTTGTAATTAATGACTTTAGTATTAACGGTATATCAGATGTATGGATAAATTAAAAAAATCTCATTTACATTTTCAGTTAACAGCGAACAGGAATTATCAGGTGATGGAATGATTTATGTATATGGCAATAACGATGAAGTTGAAATTTAAATCAGGTTAGTTTTATAAAATTTATTTATTTTGGTTGAACTTGGAAAAACAAACACCTTGAGGGTTGGCAGGGAAACAGAAAATGGAGTATATCTCGATGGTCAAAATTTGGGTGAGATTTTGATGCCACGCAAGTTTGTTACGCAAGAGGTGAAGCGTAGCGCGGAAGCGAAAGTATTTATTTATTCTGACTCAGAAGATCGATTGGTGGCAACTACAGAAAAACCATTTGCTGAAGTTGGAGAATTTGCTTTCCTGGAAGTAGTGGAAACCAACCGGTATGGTGCATTTTTAGACTGGGGATTGCCTAAGCATCTGTTGGTCCCATTTGGAGAGCAAAAAACAAAAATGTTAGTTGGGAAATCATACCTGGTGTATTTGTTTCCGGATTTCAAGACCAACCGGATTGCAGCTTCAGCTAAAGTTGAAAAATTTTTAAGCAGGGATCCCTCCGGTATTAAACAGGGAGATGAGATGCAACTATTGATTGCAGAGGAAACGGAAAATGGTTATAAAGCTATTGTAAATAACCTGTTCTGGGGCATGTTGTATAAAAATCAGCTTTTTCATTCTTTAAGTGCAGGTGCAAAATTAACCGGCTTTGTAAATAAAATCCGGGAAGACGGGAAAATTGATTTATTGGCAGAAAAACCAGGCTATGAAAAAATTGATGTCCTTTCTGAAAAATTGTTACAGGTATTGAAAGAAAACAACGGTTTTCTTGCTCTAACAGACAAATCATCTCCGGAAATAATAGAAGCACTACTGGGAATTAGTAAAAAAAATTTCAAAAAAGCAGTGGGGCAGCTATATAAAAAAAGATGGATTGATTTTAAATCTGATGGTATCAAGTTAATCCGGAAAGATTTATAATGAGATCTTATTATTTCCATATTAATAGAGTGGTTGCATTTTTTGATTGAATGATTGCTCCGGGGAAATAATACAGACTCTTGCCGTCGGAGAATTGATCGGTTTAAAAGGTTCCTGAAATAGAATCCACATCAGTCGTTTCATTGTCTTGGTAGTTGAATGCATTTTTTGGATGCAACTACTATTTTTCGAACCCTTACCATGAATCCTTATGAATCGATGCGATTTGTAATTCTGCTAAATCCATTTCCAATGTTGGTAGATAATAAGTCAAAAAAATAAGTTTTATAATTCACCGGCAGGTACTTTTGAGACCCAATAGGTTTATCTTGGAGCAGGAGAGGAGTGTAACATTTTTATATAGAATTAATGCGTTGCGCCTTGATTAACATAAAGTTCCATTAAAAAACAAGAAAAACCCCGGGATCTGTATCCCGGGGAAAAAAACCAAAAATCAACTAACCTTTAAACCGCCTGGTGACTTCGTCCCAGTTGATAAGACTCCAAAATGCATCTACATAATCCGCGCGTTTGTTCTGGTATTTCAGGTAATACGCATGTTCCCACACATCAACTCCTAAAATAGGAGTTCCCTGAACCTCAGCAACATCCATAAGTGGATTATCCTGGTTGGGCGTGGACGAAATCACCAGCTTATTGTTTTGAAGAACCAACCAAGCCCAACCTGATCCAAACCGTGTTAAAGCAGCCTGGACAAAAGCATCCCGGAAATTTTCCACCGAATTGAATGATTTATTCAGGGCTTCGAGCAGATCACCTTCCGGTGTGGAAGAACCGCCCGGCGCCAATATCTTCCAGTACAGATTGTGGTTATAAAAACCTCCTCCGTTGTTTCGAACAGCTGCAGATTGGCTTGAAACATTTTGAAGTATCTCTTCTATGCTTTTGCCTTCCAGGTTGCTTCCCTGTACCGCTTTGTTCAAATTATCAGTGTAACCCTGATGATGCTTTGTATGGTGAATTTCCATAGTTCGTGCATCAATGTGGGGTTCCAGTGCTGAATAATCATATTCTAATTTTGGTAGTTCAAATGCCATATCGTTTTGTTTTCCTTTTTTAATTAGTAAAATACTTTTTTGTCTTCTATGCAAATATAAGACGTGTTTTATTACATTCCAAATATAATCAGGATAAAAACATATAGAAATCCTCTATTGTTCACCTGCGTTGGTTTTAATTTTAAGATTTTATTTCTGCTACCTAAACCAGATGTATGATTTTGAGTTGACCGTGAAATTCTCATTCTTGCCATTATCAATATAATTATTTACACTATAGTGCTTATACTGTATTTGACCGACCTGTCGCTTAGGAAGCATTACTCTTCCTAATTTTACATTAGTGCCATGGCATCTGGAGGTATCATATATGATTTATTGCTGGTTTGGTTTTTTGCATATAAGCACTATCGGTTATCCCAGGTTATTGAAAAGTCTGGTAATGATGCGGATTGGCAGAGCAACCGATGTTGCAATGGGTATTGTGGGTAAGTTGAGGACGTTACCGAATTTGTAATTTTTGGAATATATTGAAAGGCCGGCTTCAACTCCATTGGGTTTTTCCTATATGATGTAGGATTATTGAATTAAATCGGAAAAAAAACACACCGGAGCAGTATTTTTCCTGTTTTTAGCGATGAGACACCCCAAAGATTTTCCTCCTGCTCTTTATCTGGGAGTAACCTCGATTTTGTTTGATTTGAATCGGGCAATGAACAAGTTAGATTTAAATACCTGCCAGGGATAGTACAATACTCTGTTTCTTCTTTCTTTAGTAGTGGTTAATTCGTAGTTAATTCGAGGTTAATTCGTAGTAAACTCGTAATTTCACGAATTAACCTCGACTAAAAGACGACTATAAGACAATTTAAGTACGACTTAATAAAGTATTTGGATAGGATATGATAGCACTTTGAACTGGTTTTGCGATAACGCGCTGGTGCAACCTATTGTTTTTACTAATTTTCACTTGCCACTAATCTGATGAACTACCTGTATAGAAGTGCTCCAGAGAGAATTTGCTTTTTCGGGCAAACATTATAACAAAAATGGGACACCCAAACTCAAAAAAAACACTTTTGATTTTCAAACAGTTAGGAAAGTGTCACACAAAAGTGCGGAAAACAGGTGCTTAAATGAAGAAATGAAATAACGATAGCAAGATTGGAACTCCATTGAGTTTTTCCTATATGATATAGGATTATTGAATTTAATCGGAAAAAAAACACGCCGGAGCAGTACTTTTCTTCGAACTTATTCTGTTAACAGCTAAACAGCTAACCAGTTTGGTTTATCAGGTCAAATAAAGCGAGGATCCAGGACAGGGAGTAAAAAAAAGGATAAAGGCAAATGAATACATCATAATTCAGTGGTTGAAAAATATAAAACCAGGGCGAAAAAAATGATGTAAATGAGTAAAAATGGATACCGGAAAATTTTAGTTAATTTGCTATTTTTCTAATTAACCCAAGCAGGATGAGCAGGGCAACAGCCCCTATAACGGCAGTCAGCAGGTTGCCCCAGAACCCGCCAAGGATGTTGATTCCCAACTCAGGCAGCAACCAGGTTCCAAACCAAGCGCCGGCAATGCCAACCAGAATATTTAACAGACATCCAAAACCCTTACCACGAACAAGAAACCCTGCAACTGCACCGGCAATTAAACCTATTAACAAACCATACAACATGATACGAGACTTATAACACTATTAAGTTACAAAATCACAACAGCATAAATAGCAGCTATTCAAAATTTTTGAAAGAAAATACCTCTAAAAATGATGAACAGTCTCTTTCATGTTCAGGCCACTTTTACTTTTCTGTCCTGTGTTTTCGGTTTTTTAAAATGATTTTCAGGGCAATAAAGGCAACTATTAAAATGACAGGAAGTACTGCCATGTTCCTCAAGGTGAGTTGTGGTCCGGCGGTTTCAATAGATTTGCCCATTATGGGCAGTACCATGGAAGTAGCAACAAAACCAGCCCCGCCTAATATAGACATTCCCAACGCACCGCTTTTAGGGATGTACTCCGATGCAACACCAATCATGGTGGGCCAAAAATAACAAACTCCCACTGCAAAGACGGCTGCAGAAACCAAGGTCATGGCAGCACCGTTTGAAACGCTGAGCAATAATAACCCTGCTGCAGAAATAATGGCCGATCCCAATAATACCCCCGGGGGATTCAGCCTGTGGATCAATCCGCCGGCAAAGAACCTTCCAACAGCCATAATTCCGGTTACTACAATCAGAATGATCATCGGGTTGATACCATTTGTCATCAGCAGGGCATTTATCCATTGGGTGGTACCCAATTCGGTTGATGCAGTCAGCAACATGCAAAACAAAACAAATGGAAACAAGAGATGAATTTTATTTATTATCCTTCCTTCAACAATAACTAAAAGAATCAAACCTGCAGTCAAAATAAAAGGCAAAGTACTGTCAAAGCTTATACTTAGTGATGGCACGGAAGCTACCAGGATCATTAATACAACTGAAATGGTTATAGTAACAGGGGCTCCTACATTTCGCATCATTTCCTTATAGGAAACACCGCTGGATACCCGTTCGGTTTCCGGAATTTTCTGCCCAAAAAACATGAACCCGTAAATTACAAGAGGAATAAATAGCAGGCCTACAAGAATCTCCCAACGCAGACTGAAGATATCCATCACAATCCAGGCTAAAATTCCTCCAATAACAATTCCTCCCGGGAACCATACATGAAATCGGTTCAGCATTTTTGTCTTTTTGTTGGGAAACAAGGTGGCAACTAACGGATTACAGGCGGCTTCCACACTTCCGTTACCTAATCCTATGAACACATTTGCGATAAATAATGAAACCATATCGCGAGCAAGCAATAAAAGAACTATACCAATGAGGTGCATTGCGAAAGCAAACCAGACCACTGTCCTAGTTTTCACAATGTCGATGATGAACCCTCCGGCAAACATGGCCACTGCAAACCCCCAAAAAGCAGGGCCGAAAGCATATCCTATTTCTTCTCGAGTTAAGCCATAGTCCATAGCAAATACTTCTTCAATTTTTGCCCTGATGGCAAATGTGATGGCAGTAACCAGCAGCGCCAGGCAACTCGCGATGAATAGTCTTTTTTGATTTACCTTTTCCATAATTTGATTTAGTTTTATAATAGAGAAGTTTTATTTTATAGGATTTTATTATTTAAATATGATTTAGGGACGGGAAGCTAAATACTTTATTGATTCTAAAATTAGCCTGCGATATGCATCCGATTCAAAAGCATTTTTATCATGTCCGGGCTGCAGGTAAATAATTGAAGAAGAGTTGTAAAGGTTTTCCCATCCAATCAAAGGAGTACTTCCGGGGTGATTTGTCTTCAGCAATGGCTTTACATCAGGTAAAACTCTGAAGTTACCATATACCTCATCGAAAAGCCGGAAGTTTTTCATTCCCCTGGTGGCAGGATGCTTATTATCTGTAATTTCTATATCAATCCAAACATCGTGTTTATATGTTGATTGTTGTTCATCTGGCAGATCCGGATTATCGACATATCTGCCTCCCAATATTTTTTGAAATTCAGGCCACGTCTGGTAGGATACCAGTGTATGGTGCAAGAATAGAAATGGTTTGCCTCTTTTTGTCAAATTGATATAGGATGCTTTTTCTTGCTCTGAAATGGTTTTCCACATGTCATAAAAAACAAGCACATCAAATTTTTCAGCTAATCCGTTTACTAATTCCTGGTTTGCCTGAGGCTGATTGAAATGTGTGTATTCAAGTCCTGTAAATGAATCAAACATCTGAAGGAATTGTAAGGTATCATAGGAATGTCCACCTGTTATCAGCATCACTTTTACAGGCTGTGCTGTGATATTGAAATTTATTGCCAATAATGCTATAAATGTCAGGATTAGTTTCATGGTATCATGATTTTTATTAATAAAAATAAGAATTTTATTGGGTTGTTGAACAAATATTATTTCGCATACGTTCGAATAAATAATCTTTCGAATCCAAACCTCCTATTTTTCAATAAGTTAAACTGTCCCTTAAAAAATAAAGTTATTTAAAAAAAATTCCCATTTTTACCTCATGACTTCAAGGAAGAACATACTGAAGATAAAGGTATGGTTATTGCCCTCCTTATTGCTGTTCGTTTTGGCTGCAATAATAATATTGTGGTTGTGGATTCCTTCGATCATAATTTCTAAACTATCAGATTATACTTATGCAAAATCTGATGGGCAATATTTGCTTACTATAAGTAATGTGAACAGAAGCCTTTTCCCATTATCATTAAACTTCAGGGAGGTTGAACTTGAACCTGTTTCAAAAAAAATATCAGGAAATAATATTATCGGGGATGAAATTCTATATAGTTTCAGCTTCAAAGAAATATTGGTAGAAGGAATAAATCTGAAACTTTTGCTGAGCGACAATAATCTGGTGGTAAATAAAATTAAATTTTCCAAACCGGAAGTAAAACTGGAAGGAGAAAAGCTTCTCCAAATTGATTCAGTTTCAGTTTCTCCTCAATTTTACAGGCAATTATGGCCGTTGTTTGGTTTTGTGCAAATAGTTAATATAAAAAAAATTGAACTTGAAGGAGCAAACTTTGGCTTTTATAGTGCAGCTGGTGATTCCAATTTTATTTCAAAAGCAGAAAAGGTTTCAGTTGATGTGTATGGCTTCTATACCAGCAAAGAATTAGCATTAAACCCGCATCCTTTTTTTGAAACAGAGGATATACTTGTCCGGATGCAAGATTTCCGAAACGATATGGGTGACAGTTTGCATTTTTTAACAATCGATACATTGTCTTATTCTTTAAAAACCACTGATATTCATGTAAAAGGATTTCACCTACTGCCTTATTTCTTCCAGCCTGAAGAAAATCTATTTGAAGTGTTTGTTCCTGAGGTGTACTTAAAAAGCCGCAGCATTACACATTTTGCATTAAGTGATTCATTGAAAATAAAAGTACTGAAATTTTTAGAGCCAAAAATTAAGTTCTTTAACAGGAATCATTCTACCCAATATGTTTTTGAAAATTTTGGTGATTTCGATCTTTACTCATTGATTAAAGGTCAATTTATTAAACTGGAAGTAGACAGTTTTTATCTTCTGGGTGCACATGTTGAAATTTTCAGACAGCCCGACAATGTAAATTACCGGCAGCAATTTCAGGCAGTAGATGTCATTCTAGATGGTTTTGAACTTGATTCCACCTCTTATTTAAATAGGTTTAAATTATTGCATGCAGATAATCTGGAAATGCATGTTAAGGAGTATCACCTTAAACTTGAAGACGATGAACATCATTTTAAGGCGGGTTCATTATTTGCATCTACCTTTTCAAACAGATTAAGTGCCAATGAAATCCATATTTATCCTGTAAGTCCCGGAAATACTGGAAACCGAAATGAGATTAATATTGAATGTGAAGCATTAAATATTGAAGAAGTTAAATTCCTGGACCTATATCATAAACGGATACTGCCAACAGCGAAAATTGAAGTTGTTAATCCCGATGTTCATCTACTATACAAGCTCGAAAAAGATAAACAAGAAAAGCAGCAAAATTCAGGATTGCTTTTTGATATGGTAACAGATTATTTGCAAGGAGTTTATGCCAACTCAGTAAACGTATTGGATGGAAGGCTGAACATACAAAATAGCCATAATGAAATACTAAAAGGCTATTTCGAGACCAATATCGAATTTAATCTATCAGATTTCAGACTTGATTCTGCGAGTATTAAAAACAGCAGCAATTTCTTTTATGCTTCAAATTTCAACCTGCTATTTTCTGACTACAACATGCGTCTGACCGATGATTTTCATAAACTCGAAGTTGACACCGTATTTATTTCCAGCCTTGATCACCAGATTTACATTGAAAACCTCAGACTATTGCCTGTAAAAAATATTTCAGGAATCGAAGAGATGCAGAACACTGGTCATTCAGAATTATTCAGAATTTTAATACCAAAAATCAATCTTCGGAACGTCGATTTGAGAAATGCATTCTTTAATCAGAAAGTTGCTATTACTGAGTTTAGTATTTACAATCCGGAAATTTATTTTGAAAACTTTGGTCCTCTTAAAGAAAACAATGATAAGCAGGAATTATCTGAGATTTATCAGCTGATATTTAGTTATGTGAGTGATATTGATGTCAGGCAGTTTAGCATTACAGGCGGATTGCTGACCTGGATAAACCATACCCGTAGTGGACGCACCACTTATTTCGATAACGAATTCTCTGTATCGCTTGAAAATTTCAAATTAAATGAAGAAGAACGATTAAAAAAAAGGTTGCTTTTTTCAGATAATTTTGATTTGACTATTAAAGATCAGGAATTTGAATTATCAGATGATGTGCATGTTTTAAAAGGAAGTGAGATTAGGTTTTCTTCGGCAGCCTCGAAAATTAATGTAAAAAACGCTTTGCTTTTTCCTTTAATCACATCCGATAAATACAATGAACTAGCTACTACCTGGCAGGTAGCAATCCCGGAAATAAATATCGAAGGCTTCGATTTTCATAAAGCATACTTCTCACAGGAACCCGAAATAAAGGTACTGGAGGTAGTAAAGCCACGGTTTCAAGTATACACACAATCCGGTAAATCTAAAGGACTTGATTTAAAGGCATATAAATTGCCGATGCCTTCAATTATTGAGTCTTTTAAAATTTCTGAATTTAAAATTACTGACGGAGAGGCTATTACCTATAAAATAGATGGGATAAAGCACTATGCAATGGCGAACTTTTCCTTCCAATTATCTGTACCCGATTTGTTGTTCGACAATAATCAACATAATCAAATTCAAGTATCAAGCAGGAATATAAAATTTACAGCATCTGATTTTAGAATTCCCATTGATAATATTCACGACCTTCAAATTAATTCTGTTCATTTTGACATGGAAAAACAATCGATTGAATTCTTAGATGTAAAGGTGTCACCTTTTTTGGCAGACGAATCAAATAACAGGTTTACCATTGCAGCTCCGGACATTCAATTTAAAGGTTTCGATTTCAATGCAGCACTAACCGATAACCAGTTTATCTTTAATAGTATTGATATAATAAATCCGGATATTTCAATTGCTATAAATCAGGAAATTGAAAATGATACGTTGGAGTTCCTGGAAACGCTCGATCTTTATCCTTATGTAGAAAATTTGGTAAATTCAATTGAGGTCAAAAATCTTGATATCAGAAATGCTAGTTTCAACTTTAATTGGCTGCAAAAGCAATTATTCAACAATAAATTAAATTTGTCATTCGAGGGTATTTTGGTCAGCAAAGATCAACCTGCCCATAATTTGCTAAATTCACAGGAATTTACATTCTCTACTTCCGGGCTGTCTACCAGAAGTAAAAATCAGAAATATGAATTTACCGCCGACTCACTGATATATAAATCGGCAAAGAAAATGGTTTCTATAAAAAATATTGATATTAATCCTTTTTCCGACAGAAGATCTTTGCATTTGGCATCAGGCTTTCAAACGGATGTTGTAAAGGCTCAAATCGACTATGTCGATTTTAGGGAAATTAATGTTAGACGTTGGCTGAAGGAGAATATCCTCGAGGCCGGTGCCATAATTGCAGGTCCCGCAGATATTGAAATCTACAGAAATAAACGTTTTCCCTTTGATGAAAACCAATCCCCTGAGTGGCCACAGGATTTGATAAAAGATCTTAAACAACCGTTTTTGTTCGATTCAGTAATATTGATGCCTTCACAAATAAAATACAGTGAGTTGCTTGGTATTTTTGAGGAACCAGGAATTGTTGGATTTTCAGATCTTACTGTTGCAGGAGGTAGGTTGTCAAATTTAAAGGAAGAAATTAAGAAAAATAATCTTTTTCATGTCAATGCTGAAGCATGGTTATATAATGAAGCATTGCTTTCTGTCAGGTTTATTTTCGATATGAACAGTATTAATTATGAACATTCTGTAGAAGGTTCCCTTGGTACAATGGATTTGAAACCGCTTAACGCTATGATAATGAAAACCGCTCCTATAGCTGTGGAAGATGGCATCCTAAACCATCTTCATTTCACGATTTCATTCAATGATAAATATGCAAGGGGGGAATTGGTTATGAATTACGATAAATTGAAAATAGCAATTCTTGATTACAGCCAGGAAGAAATACAAAAAGAAAAGTTTTCATCTTTTTTGGCCAATAACCTTAAGATTAATTCCAGAAATCAGAGTGGTAGTGATCATAAGCCTGAGGAAATTTTCTATGAACGTGATAAGAAAAGATCAATTATTAATTTCTGGTGGAAATCGCTGTACGAGGGAATTGCAACAGTTATTGGGATTTCGAATTAACATGAGCCGTATTAATGAACAAATTTATCATTTTATCTTACATTTGCAAAAAACATTAATTCATGAATTTATATAAAATTTTATTTAAAGTATTAATCGTAACATTTGTTTTTTCCATTTCAGCTTGTCATAATCTTTTCAAAGACAAGGATGAAGACCCTGAGCTTGAATATCTGGTTTCATACAAATTAGAACGCTCTTACCTTCCTGATATGGTTGAAAGTTTTTTTAAGTTGGTGCCTGCTTACGAAGGAATGGCAGAAATTACGGAAAGAGTAAAAAACGGACTGGTTGTTTACAGTATTAATTATAAGACCACATTTGAAGGTACACCTATAGTTGCTTCAGGATTAGTAAGTGTTCCCATGGGAGAAGGGCCATTCCCTATGATAAGTTATCAAAATGGTACTAACACTTTACATGTAAATGCACCATCTGTCAATCCTGATCGTATTTTTTACCGTTTGCTTGAAGCTGTTGCATCTACAGGATTTGTTGTCGCAATGCCTGATTATTTAGGATTTGGTTCAACCGATAATATGTTTCATCCATATTTGCACAAAAATTCCACTGTACCGGTTGTACTTGATATGCTGCGTGCTGTGAAGGAATTGGGACAGCTGAGGGGGGTCGCCATTAATGATGATCTTTTCCTTACAGGTTATTCAATGGGGGGGTGGGCTACTCTTCAGGTTCAGAAGGAAATTGAAACCAATCATTCAAACGAATTCAAACTTAAGGCAAGTGCCCCCAGTGCAGGTCCATATGACCTTAATTTTGTCAATAATTTCATTTTAAACCAGGAAAGTTATTCTAATCCTTATTTTTTAGGATTTGTATTTGACAGTTACAGTAATTTGAATGCAATAAGCACTTCACTTGATCAAGTTTTTAATCCACCCTACGATTCTCTGGTAGCAGTACTTTATGATGGAACATTATCAGGTGAGCAAATTAACAGTTACCTGACCACTAATATTACTGAATTGATAACAGAAGAATTCCTGAATAATCAGGGCGCGGATACTGCTTTCTCTTCTGTATACGATGCATTGGAAGCAAATAGTATTGAGGCATGGAATATTAAAACACCAACTATTTTAATCCATAGTAATGGCGATGAATTAGTGCCTTTCCAGGTTTCTCAGAAAATTTATCAGGAGTTTATAAGCATAGGAGCAGGTAATGAAACTGTAAGAATTTTACCACTGCAGGATTTGAGTCATGTTGATGGAATTATACCTGCAGGGTTGTTTTCCATCCAGTGGTTTTATGAAATATTGGAAGAGTAGTTTAAATATTGTTCTTTCTTCTGAAATTATCAACAACCTTTATCAATTTTTTGTTTTTTAATGCCTTGGGATAAATGTCAAAAAGATAATTAATATTAATGAAATCCTCGTTCATTGTTGATTTTAGGATTTTCAAGGCTTCCTGCTCCTGTTTGTTTTCCAGTAAAAGGCTTACCATTCGGTACTTTAAAATTGGATCATCATTTTTTTCTATCCCATTTTTCAGCACCTTTATAGCGTTTGAAATTTCTTTTGATTTCATCAAAATATCGACCCAGGTAAGCCATATTTCAATATTACCGGCTTCCAGTTCAGAAGCACCAATAAGTGCTTTTTCTGCTTCTTTGGGTTGATTGCTGTCGTTGTAAACTTTGGCAAGTGTAATCCAGTATTCCGGATTTAAAGCATCTAACTGTAATGCTTTTTTAATGTATTTAATGCTCTTTTTTAATTTTTTTTCCACCCACATTACCAGTCCGAAACCAAATACGGCAGTATCATTATCAGGATTTATTTCCATAGCTTCCCGATAATATCTTTCGGCTGCAAAATAATCTTCAAGATTTAAATAACATTCTCCTAAATAACACAAAGCATCATCGTTTTCAGGATCAAATTCAAGGTATTCGAGGTACTTTTTTATTGCTTCAGGATAATTGCCTGCGTTTGCAAGTGCATTCCCAATATTAAAGAGTGACTGATCGAAGTCTTCATTCAGTGCCAGAGCAAATTCATATGCTTCAATAGCTTTATCAAATTCCCCGGCTTTGTTGTATGAAATACCTAAATTAAACCAGATGGAAAAATTAAAAGGATCGATATCAAGATAACGGTTATAATATTCAATGCTTTTATGATACTGTCCTTCCTGATCGCTAAAAAAGCCCAGGTCATACAATGCAAGTTCATTTTCCGGATTTAAGTTCAGTGATTTTTCAAAATAGCTTACAGCTTTATCTATATCGCCTGTTTGAATATATGAAGAACCGATATGATAAAGAATATCATCCTTTTCAATACCTGCATTTTTAAGTGCTTTTTTAAATGACTTTTCCGCCTCCTTTTCATTTCCCATAATCAACCAGGCAGAACCTTTCATAAGGTGCACATCGGGATTTGTCAATTCAACCTGTTCGGCTAAATTGAGATATTTTAGTGCATTTTGATATTTTCCTTTGCTAAGTAATACCTGTGCGTATTTTAGTTGAAGCGGAACTGCCCCAGGATGAATTTGAATGCCTTGCAGAGCAGCAATTTCAGAAGAATTAAGATCTCCCTCATCGAGCAAATATTCAACTATCCCCTCAAATTCAGAAACATCAAAATAACTTTTCCTTCCTGAAATAAGCGACTTTTTAAAGCGGTTGAGCGCATCTCTGATACCTTCTTCCCTGATATAACCCCAATCTTCTTTATTCATTCAACCTCCATATAAGAAACAGCGAAAATAGTAATTCATACTGAAAAAAGAAACAGTTATTGTTAAAGGTGTTGCTCCCTTAACAAATCGACCACCGTTTTTACCGGATTAAACGTCTCTATTGGAACTTCTACAAAGAGTGTTATCCAATCACTCATTGCCCCGTTCCAAAGACCTGGCAGCTCCTGGGCTTTTATTTCCTTTCCGTCTTTGGATTTTTGAGATATGAATCCGGTGGCAGGATCAGTAAACCGTGTTAAATCAAATTTTTCTCCCTTATAGTTATTTATGCCGCATATCAAATCCACCGGATTGAAATGGGTGGAATGCTTTAAAATATTTTGCTGCTGAACACTTTCAGGTTCAATCTGTGAGCTTTCAACAATCTGCAGCGAGACTGTCTGGTCAGGATTCACAGCCCAAAAAGGTCCGCCTCCCGGTTCACCTTCGTTTTTCACCATCCCGCATACTCTTAATGGACGGTTATATTTTTCTCTGAGATATTGGAACAGTTCGTCTTTTTCAGTGTAGTACTGACTTTCCGGAGGTTTCGTGTTCAAGGCATTTTCCAAAAAATTAGCTGCTTCGGCTAAAAACCCGCTCTCCAAACCGGAAGGATGACGTTCATTAAGGAACTTTTGATACCAGAATATTTTTTCCTGATACTTTAGTAAAAGTCCTGCCAAAGCTTTTTTGAAATGAATCGTGACAGGCTTTAATCGATCAGGTACCACATTGTCGATGTTTTTTATGAAAATAATATCAGCATTCAATTCATTCAGGTTTTCAATTAACGCCCCATGTCCTCCGGGTCGAAATAACAGGTTGCCATCTTTTTCACGGAAAGGTTCATTTTCCAGATCAACTGCAATCATGTCAGTAGATGGTTTTTGAACACTGAATGTAACATCGAATGTAGCACCTGTTTGCCCTTCATAAATCTCCCGGACGCTGTTAAATATATTTTCAAAACCCTGCATGTGTTCTGGTGAGACCGTAAAATGGATCCTGGATACGTTTTGGTTGTCCTGTCCATATAAAGCTCCCTCTGTCAGGTGCTCTTCAAATGGTGTTCGTTCACCTTCTTTGTATTTGTGAAATTTAAGAAGTCCTTTGGGCAGTGAACCGTAATTAAGACCTTTGGAGTTCAGGAGAAAATCAATCCAGCTAATACAGTTCTTTTCTGCTCCTTGCTCCTCAATTATTTTTTTCAAATCATTGAAAAATGCAAATTTCTCTTTATTAACTAAAAATTCTCTTGCGTTAGCATTTTTTGAAAGAGCGATGGCAGGGTTAGCGTTTTTTTTACACTCTTTCAATGCTTCAAACAATTCTTTAAACATGCGGCTTGCAGCACCGGACGCCGGCACAAATTTAATGGGTATTATGCCATTTTGAACCTTCTGTTCATAATAATTCCCATACGTCTTAACTGCATCATCATTTATTTCAATAATTCCATTTCCCGGGGTAGCAGCTTCCTTAACCTTCAGATAGGGAAAGCCATTTTTGAAATTCTCAATCTGTGCTTTTACCTTTTCAAGATTACTGCCTCTTTCTCTGATCTGTATTTCATCTTTTTGAGAGAACATATTATTTGGTTTTATTGCTTTAATAAAAATAGAAATAAGTTTTTACTTTAGAAACTTAAACAAGCACATATTACTCAAAGTTTTCAATAATTTTTTAATAGGTGTCCGGAAATATTTTTAACCAATGTAAAATTCAATTTGTCAGTGTTGTTAGCAGAATTATTGAAATAATAAAGTTTTTTAATTTTTGTAGTTTTGCGGTGTAAAATTTAAGGCTTGTATGGAGCAACATTATAGTTGGGGGCATAAAAAGCGATACAATGATTTTCCATCCTATTTTAAAAATCTTTTTTCTGAACGGGTTCAAAAGGTTTCGGTTGATGCAGGTTTTTCCTGTCCAAACAGGGATGGGACCAAAGGTTGGGGGGGATGTTCCTATTGCAATAATAAAACTTTTAAACCCAGTTACTGCAATTTAGAAAACAGTGTCGCCAGCCAGGTGCAGAAAGGTATTCGCTTTTTCGAGAAAAAGTATAATTCAATGCGATTCCTGGCCTACTTTCAGGCATATACCAGTAGTTGGGCTCCGCTGGATGTTTTAATTCCTATTTATGAAGAAGCACTGCAGCATCCGAAAGTTATTGGATTGGTAATCTCCACCCGGCCAGATGCAGTAAACGAAGAACTGCTGGATTATTTGGCAGAATTAAATAAAAAAGTGTATGTAATGGTGGAATTAGGTCTGGAATCTCACTTGGAAACATCACTTCTAGAAATGAACCGGGGACATACATTTGCCGAATCGGTTTGGGCTTTGGAACAAACAGCCATTCGAAATATTAACAACTGTGCCCATTTAATCCTGGGCCTTCCAGGAGAAAACTATGCTGACTGGCTGCAACAGGCTCGTGTAGTTTCATCTTTACCAGTCAAAAATTTAAAACTCCATCAGTTGCAGATTCATAGAAATACCGTTCTGGAAAAACAATTCCTCAATACTCCTGATAAATTTCATTTATTTACTGCCGGGGAATACGTTGAATTGGTAGTTGATTATCTCGAATTGCTAAATCCAGAAATCATCGTTGAAAGATTTATCAGCCAGGCACCACCAGAAATGCTCATTGCTCCCAAATGGGGCCTTAAGAATTTTGAGTTTGTTGCCAAAGTTGAAAAACGACTTAAAGAACGGCATACCTGGCAAGGAAAATTGTTCAAATAAAAATATAGAATTAACCAGTTGCGGGTGAAAACTGCTCATTAGTACAAATATCAATTCATTTTATTTGTTAGTTGGCTATGAATTAATTAATTTGGTACCGGATCCCGATTGACTGTCCAGGAAAAGGATACTGGTACTTAAATATCCATACTGAAAAACAATTTCTTCGATGAATGGAAGTTCAGACGCCTTCAATTTTTTTAACGCGCTGCCACAGCATTTTAGCAGTAAAGGAAAATTTGCTTTTGCTACAGTTATTGGCAGTAAAGGTTCAGTACCTCAAAAAGTTGGGAGTTCAGCCCTGTTCAATGAAAAAGGATTGGTAACAGGGACCATAGGTGGCGGGATTGTTGAATTTTCTGTTCAGAAAAAAGCAGTGGAAATCCTCAATAAAAAACTCCCGGTTATACTGTCCTTTAATCTGACAAATATGCCGACAGAAAATTACGGTGCTATTTGCGGAGGGACCATGAAAATTTTACTTGATGCAATGCCCGAAAAGCATTTATCAGTCTTTGAAGCTGTGAAATATTCTCTTTGTATGAGAATCCCAGGCATAATGGTTACTTATGTCCAATCAAACTATGATGAACTTTTCGAAATCCAGAGAGAATGGATAATCAAAGAAGATTTAAAATCAGATTCCTTATCCTTAAAACCTGAGATTGAAAAACAGGCAGTTGAAATGTTCACAGACACTGTAGAAGGGGATTTCAGGGAGGTAGAAGTTACTTCACCCGAGTCAGGTAAGACGCTTAGGGCATACATGCAAACAATTATCCCTCCGCCCCGGCTGATAGTTGCCGGTGCAGGCCATGTGGGAAAAATACTTACACACCTGGGTAAAATTCTCGGGTTTGAAGTCATCGTGTGGGACTACCGTCCTGAATATGCAACAAGGGATAATCTACCCGATGCCGATTTAATTCTAAACGGAGAAATTGAAACATCTTTATCGGATTTTAAGGTTGACAGTAATACCTACATTATAGCAGTTACAACCGGACACAAAAAAGATACAGAAGTTCTGAGGACTTTTCTAAATTCAGGGGCTGGATATATTGGAATGATTGGGAGCAGAAAGAAGAGCCTGCTTATGCGTGAACAGTTTTTAAAAGAAGGATGGGCCACACCAGAACAATGGCAAAAAATCTATTCTCCTGTCGGATTAAACATCAATGCAGAAAGTGTGGAAGAAATTGCAGTAAGTATTGCTGCCCAACTTGTACAGGTCCGTCATGAATTAAATAAAAGAAAATGAATAATGTTTGGGCAATCATATTAGCTGCCGGAAAATCTACCCGGATGCAGAAGCAAAAGTTGCTTCTCCCTTTTAATGGAGAAACAATAATTGAGAAAGTCGTAAAAAATGCTGTTCACACGGTTGGAAAAAAGGTTGTGGTAGTTTTGGGTTCTCATGGCAATGAAATTAAAAAACAAATCAGTAAAGAGGAACCAATTTTCTGTATAAATCAGAACTATGATGAGGGAATGCTTTCATCAGTAATCTGTGGATTTAGAACGCTTCCCGAAGATGCCGATGCTGCAATAATATTTCTTGGCGATCAACCTCACATTCCGGCGTCGGTTCCGCTGCAACTGATTCAAAAATGGAATCTGACACAAAAAGGAATTGTAATACCAACATTCGAAGGGAAGCGGGGTCACCCTGTTTTGATTGAAACGAAATACAAAAGCCAGATTGAGCATCTCGACCAGGAACAAGGATTGCGAAATCTTATGGAAAAATTCAGTTCTGATATATGTGAAACAGCATGCAATGCACCTGAAATTATCAGGGACATAGATACACCCTCCGATTATTATCATGAAATTAATAAAAATAAATAAACATGGCAGTAAAAATTCAGTTTGAGTTAAACGGGAAAAAAGTAGAAGTTGAGGTTGAACCCGACCATACTTTACTTTGGGTTTTACGTTCCCATTTCAATTTGACCGGAACAAAATACGGATGTGGTCTGGGCTATTGTGGTTCATGCACTGTTTTAATGGATGATGACCCTGTTCGCTCCTGCGGCATAATGATGGAAGATGTAGTCGATACCAGGATTACTACTATTGAAGGACTTGCACATAACGGTAAGCTTCATCCGGTTCAGCAGGCTTTTGCAGACAACGATGCACTTCAGTGTGGATACTGCACACCGGGAATGATCATGAATGCAGTGGGATTGCTAAAAAGAAATCCAGATCCTTCACGGGCAGAGATTATAGACGGAATGGAAGATAACTTATGCAGATGTGGTGCTCATACACGTATCCTTGATGCCATTGCTGCTGCCTCAAAATCAATGAAAGGAGTTACACAGCCATGAAAGCAAATAAAATAGACAGTTTTTATTTCCACGATGTAAATACACCACCCGTGCAGGTGAACCGTCGCGATTTTTTAAAAAATATGGGAGGTGGAATTATTATTGTTTTCTCCCTGAGTGAGCTTGCATTCACAAAAGGTTTTAACAGAATTGATGAAGATGATTTTCCGCAATTCAATGCATTTATCAGGATAAAAGAAGATGGCCGCGTTGAATGTTATTCAGGAAAGATCGAAATGGGGCAGGGAATAAATACATCCCTTGCGCAGGTAGTGGCAGACGAACTGGAGGTTGATATCAGCCAGGTGGATATGATAATGGGAGATACCAATCTTTGCCCTCACGATGATGGCACATGGGGCTCTCTAACTACCCGCTTTCATGATCCATTAATACGGGCAGCTGCTGCCGAAGCCAGAGAGGTATTAAGGAAACTGGCTTCTGAGAAGCTGGATACACCTGCAGACCAGTTAGAAGTATCAAATGGTAAAGTGTTTTATAAGTCGGACAAAAGCAAAGGCATTTCTTATGCCGAACTGACGAATGGTAAAAAAATCATTCAATCGGTATCAGTTAAACCCCAGTTGAAAAAACCAGGCCAATTTAATTATATTGGAAAATCATTTCATCGGAGTGATGCAATTGAAAAGGTAACCGGCAAAGCACTTTACAGTGCCGACATCCGCCTGCCAGGGCTCTTGTATGCCCATATTGTCAGGCCTCCTGCTCATGGCGCAAAGCTGATTTCAACCGATACTTCAGCAGCAGAAAAAATTGATGGTTTGCTGATTAAAAGAGAAGACGATTTTATAGTTGTTCTTCATGAAAACCCTGAAACCGCAGAACGAGCTGTATATTTGGTTAAGTCCGATTGGGAGAAGCTTCCTTCCAAAGCAGATAATGAAACTATATTTGAGCATATACTAAAAACAGCTGTGGATAAAAGAGTCCGTTACCAGGGTGGAGATCTTGAAACCGGGAAAAATGAATCGGGGCTTATATTTGCAAATGAATACCACGATGGGTATAAAGCCCATGCATCCATTGAAACCCATGCTGCTACAGCTATATTCGAGAATGACAAAATATCTATGTGGGTTTCATCACAAACTCCTTTTGGTACGCGACAGGAAGTTGCTGATCGTCTGGGAATCCCTAAAGAAGATGTACACCTCAGGCAAATCCATCTTGGTGGTGGTTTTGGCGGGAAAATTTACAATCAACAGGCAGTAGAGGCTGCACGGATTGCAAAAATGGTGCCGGGGACTCCTGTCCAGCTAATGTGGTCCCGGAAGGAGGAATTCATGTATGACCGTTTTAGGCCTGCCGCTGTAATAAAAGTAAATTCGGGAATTTCAAAAGATGGGTTGATTAAATTCTGGGATTTTAATATCTATTGTGCAGGCGATCGGGGAACTGAATTATTTTATGACGTACCGCACCATCAAACTATAAATTGGAATGGTAAAGATGTACATCCATTTGGAACCGGAGCATGGCGTGCGCCAGGCAATAATACAAATACATTTGCCAGAGAATCACAAATTGATATAATGGCTCACAGCATAGCTATGGATCCACTTAAATTTCGGCTGAAAAATATGAATAATCAGCGTGCCGTTAATTCGTTGAAAGCAGCAGCAGATAAATTCGGCTGGAAGGAACAGAAGCCTCCTAAGGGAACAGGCCGGGGAATTGCTGTTGGATTTGATGCAGGTACATACGTTACAATCATCGTTGAAGTGGAAGTAAATAGTCAAAATGGGGAAGTGAAAGTAAAGCGTGCAGTTGTTGGCCAGGATATGGGGCAGGTGGTGAATCCGCAGGGTTCGATAATTCAGGCCGAAGGTTGTGTAAATATGGGACTTGGATATTCATTAACGGAGGACATCGAATTCGACTGGGGAGAAGTAAAAACAACAAATTTCAATAACTATAGTATTCCTTTATTTTCACACATACCCGATGTAATAGAAACAGCTTTTGTGGATGCTATGGACCAGCCTCCCCAGGGTGGTGGCGAACCTGCCATTATCTGTGTGGGGGGAGCTATCGCAAATGCAGTTTTCGAGGCATGTGGAGCAAGGGTGTTCAGGATGCCTGTTACTCCTGAAAGAATCCTGACTGCTCTTCGGCAATCAGAATAACAGAAACCATGTGTTTGAACAGGATTAAAAATTCATGCATAGAGTGATCCGTGTAAAGATTCATTTTAGAAATAAAGAATATTCTTTGTTTTTTAAGTGATATACAACCTGTTTTCACCCATGTTTTTAGTGTTTTTGGGTTCGGTCTTCAATAACTACAAGCCGGTATTTATGCCCACGCATAACCAGCCGATGTGCTTCAATATGCAAATGTTTGGTCACTGTTTTATTATGAATATTAAAATCCCGAATCAATGTTAGTTCAGAAAGATGTGAGCCTGAAAGCAATTCCCTCATCTGACACACATTGCAGAAATTGCTGTCCTGGGAATCTATTTTACTGCGTTCAGTACAACCCATAATTTCACAGAATTCATGATCCAGAATGTCACCTTTCTCGCTTTTTGTCAGTTGTTGAAATGCTTTATTGAAATATTTAATTTTAAAATCGTGGTCGGTTAAAAAAATTGCATGCGGATGGTGTTCAATTAGTTGATTTACCAAATCATTGGCTTCTTCTATACGTTGAAATTCAAGTCTCATTATAGTTAATTTTGGTTACTAAACAGATACAGCATAAATTCTGTCAGCAGAGCTGAAGAGTTTCCTGCAAAACAATGTAGTAATTTAAATTGAAAGTGAAATTACCAATCAATAAAAAAAATCAGGAGAATTAAAAAAAAACAGGTTAACCGGCTTCTGCCGAACCGAAAACCCGCTTTAGGAGATCTGTCACACGTGCCGCAGGATCTTTTCTAATCTGCTGTTCCTCATTTTCTATTTTCAGGAATAAGCCATCAAGCGCTTTTTCAGTAAGGTATTCTTCAAGTTTTAATTCAACTGGTTTCAGACCTGCTACCTGTCCTATCATTGATCTTGCTGCCTCATTCCATTTCATCACCAATGTATCCCAGCTTTGACGGGTAGAAATATTACCCACAAGTTTTTTGTCGAGCGATGTCTGAATCTTTGGCCGGTAAAGTTTAAACAACTCATCGTACGTCGTGCGGTGAAGGTATTGGGTTGCAGCATTGTTCTCACCTTTAAGTATGCCTAATGCATCGTTTATAGTCATGCTTTTTATGCTATTAACAAAAATTGGTGCCACTTCCGAAACGGCATCTTCGGCCGCCCGGTTAATGCGAAGCAATACATCATCGAGCAAACCTTGCCCGCCAGGAATTTTTCCAATATTTTCCATAATTACATCTGCATCCGGGGGAAGCAAAATTTTTACTGCTTCGTCTCTGTAGTAACCGTCAGTAATGCCCAGTGTTTTTACCGACTTATTGGTCCCGACAATCAGTGCTTCCTTTAAACCGGCAACAATTTCATCCCGGGTTAATTTCCTTTCTCCTCCGGCTTCCTGCGCAATCTGCATCAGCTCTGCACAGGAATTTAATATGAAAGCCGCCAATGCAATGCTGATAAACCTGGTAAACTTCATAATGCTTTTTTAATTATTTAAACAATTGATCAATGAGATCCTGTCTTTTTTTTGCTTTTAATTCTTCAATAATTGATCTTCTGTATTCCCTTTTATACCAAAAGAAAAATTTTCGTTGTTCCTGTTTTGCTTTCTGCCCATGTGCAGTATATACTTTTTCCAACGTATAAGGGTGGTATCCCGAGTAATATATAACTGTTGCCAAGGTCATCGGTGTAGGGGTAAAATCCTGGACCTGTTCCAGCCGGAAGTCCAGGTTTTTTGTTTGAACAGCCAGGTTGGCCATATCTTCCTGAGTGCTGCCCGGATGACTTGAGATAAAATAAGGTATCAAATGTTGTTCAAGATTTTCCTCTTTATTAATCTTTTTAAATTCCCGGGCAAGTTGTCTGAAAAGGGTGAACGATGGCTTTCGCATCAATTTTAGTACCTGGTCCGATGTATGCTCCGGTGCAACCTTCAATCTGCCTGAAACATGATGCTTTATTACCTCCCGTAAATACTGCCTGTTTATATGATCGGTTTCACTGGAACCTGTTTTTCCCAGAATTATATCGTAACGAATGCCACTTCCGATAAATGCTTTTTTCACTTTTGGGTTTTTCCTTACTTTTTTATACAATTGGAGCATGGGTTCATGACTGGTATTCAAATTTTTGCAAACGACCGGAAATATACATGACGGCCGCTTGCACTTCATACATATCTCCTCATGGATTCCCTTCATTTTATACATGTTGGCTGAAGGTCCTCCAAGATCGGAAATATAACCTTTAAAATCGGGCATTTGGGTAACTTTTTCTACCTCTTTCAGAATAGATGCTTCTGAACGACTGGCAATAAACTTTCCCTGGTGGGCCGAAATTGTGCAAAAGGTGCAACCTCCAAAACATCCCCGATGGATGTTAATTGAATGCCGGATCATCTCGTATGCGGGAATGACTCCTTTGCCGGTGTAACGCGGATGGGGCAGGCGTGTATAGGGAAGGTCGTAAATCCTGTCCAGCTCTGCTTCCTGAAATACCGGCCATTGAGGATTTATTACTACCTGTTTATTACCGGTTTGCTGCACCAGCTTTTTAGCCTCTTTTTTATTGGATTCTTCTTCGATGTACATAAAGTTGCGCGCAAACTTTTTCTTATCTGAAAGGCATACTTCATGAGATGCCAGTTCAAATTCATCCCATTCTTTTTTAGTAGGATGACTGGTTCCTTTTTCTGTAAGAAAGGCAGTCTGAGGAATGGTAGTCAGACTTTTAACAGGGATTCCCCGTTGTATCAGCCGAACAAATTCGACTATTGATTTTTCACCCATTCCGTAAAACAGCAGGTCGGCACCCGATTCAACCAGAATGGAGGGCTTCAACCTGTCCGACCAGTAATCGTAATGGGTAAGCCTTCGCAGAGAAGCTTCTATACCACCTATTACAAGAGGAACACCAGGAAACAGCTTTTTTATAATCTTCGAATAGACAATAGTGGCATAATCAGGTCTGTGCCCTGATTTTCCTGCTGGTGTATATGCATCGTCTGAACGTTTACGCCTGGAAGCTGTGTAATGGTTTACCATCGAGTCCATATTTCCTGCAGTAATGGCAAAAAATAAACGGGGAGCCCCCAGCTTGGTAAAATCCCGCAGATCATCCTGCCAGTTGGGTTGGGGTACAATGGCCACTTTAAGGCCTTCGGCCTCTAAAACGCGGCCAATAACAGCCGCACCAAACGATGGATGGTCAACGTATGCATCACCTGTAAATAAGATTACATCAGCCTGTTGCCAACCCAGCTCTCTCATTTCTTTACGTGAGGTCGGCAGCCACTTGTTATTATCTGATCTAAACCTGTTTCTTTCCATGCCTTCCCAAGAATAACAATTAATTTCGGTAATTGATAAAAATTCTGTTATTTTTATCAAGGCTATTAATAAAATCCTATAACGTTATTAATGAAACCAGTTAAGCTGAAGGATATTTTTAAGGCACCGCTGTTTTTATCCCTTCCGGGGGGTGAATATTTTGCCAAATTCTTGATGTATATCCTTCGGTTCAACAGTCTCAATAAATACTATGGGCAGATTTCAGCCAAAAATGGAGTTGAATTTATTGATGAAATCATTCGGATACTGGATTTTAAAATTGAATTTGATGCGAATGAGTTAAAAAAGATTCCATCTTCAGGACCACTAATTGTTGTTGCCAATCATCCATACGGGGGGTTTGACAGTCTGCTGCTGATTAAATACATTTCATTGGTTAGGCCCGATATAAAAGTTTTAGGAAATTTCCTTCTACAGAAAGTTGAACCGCTATCAGAATATTTTATAAGTGACGATTCTACTGATAGTGCAGTGGTGTCTGAAGAAGAAGTTAATAAAATAGCCGGTTTTCTCCGGAAAGGTGGGGTACTCTGTTTGTTTCCTGCAGGTGCCTTTAATACCTATGGAACTTATGAAACAATTACCGACCAGCAATGGCAGTTAAATGTTGTGAAATTTATAAAAAAATCAAAAGTGCCTGTTTTGCCTGTATATTTTCAGGGTACTAATAATCGGTTGTTTCATTTGCTGGCAAAAATTCATCCTTCACTTCGGCAGGGACAACTTCATTCAGGATTGTTAGGCAAAAAACATAGAATAATTAAATTCCGGATCGGATCAGTTATCAAGGTGGAAGAGCAGGAAAAATTCCTTGATATATATCAGTTCGGCAGGTTTCTAAGAGCCAGAATATACATCATGAAATCGCCCATTGAAGTGAAGCGTTTTTTTAGCTACAACTTAAAGCCGCAACCAAAACCGGAAGAAATCATTCAACCTCTGGAGAAGGAAAAAATACTGCATGAGATTCAAACTATTAAAGATGATTTTAATCTTTTAAGTTTAAAAAATTACACCGTTTTTTGTGCCCCTTCAACGTTGATTCCAAATATTCTTGCCGAAATAGGCCGGTTGAGGGAAATTACCTTCCGGGAAGTGGGTGAAGGTACCCACCGCAGCATCGATATTGATGAATTTGACCTGTACTATCATCAGATGTTTATTTGGGATGAAGGAGAGAAGTGCATAGTTGGGGCTTACCGGATTGGTAAGGGGAAAGACATTCTGGAACAGTATGGTAAACGGGGCTTTTATCTTCATTCATTATTTCGTATCCACGACGATTTTGAATCTGTGCTGAAAGAAAGCCTGGAACTAGGGCGTTCGTTCGTTGTAAGAGAATACCAGCGCAAGCCGATGCCTCTGTTTCTTCTTTGGAAAGGAATCCTGTATTTTCTTTTGAAAAACCCGGAATACCGGTATCTTATCGGACCGGTCAGCATCAGCAATAATTATTCAAAAATCTCAAAAGATCTCATTATCCGGTTTATAATGCAAAACCACCTAAACTGGAAAATGGCACAATTGGTAAAACCAAGAAACAGTTACAGGTTTAGAAGTAAGGACCTGGATATCAGTATTCTTATGGAGAATATGGAGCGTGATATAAACCGGCTGGACAAAGCAATTGGTGACCTCGATGAACTGAATTCCGGACTTCCGGTCCTTCTAAAAAAATACATTAAACTGAATGCAAAAATTATTTCCTTTAATGTGGATCCCAAATTCAACAATTGCCTCGATGGGCTGATTGTGCTCGATGTGAATGATGTTCCAAAGCAGACCATTGAATCGCTGTCAAAAGAGACCAACGACGGTTCAATTCTTGAGCGGTTCTATACAAGCAGGGAATGAGAATCACTTCCAGAAAGTAAATAATTGACCTTGCTGTCCGTATACAGGATCATTTTTCGGTAACGGAACCTTGGAAATGTTTTGTTTTGCTGTTGCTGTTTCAGTATCATTACCATAGTTCATGTCCCAGCTTTGTTTATCCGGATAAGCACCAACAACTGCAAATCCATCTCCGGATTCAATACGTTTATGAACAGTTCCGGCAGGTAAAACCACCAAATCCCCTTTTATAATACGTACAGGCTCATTACCTGGTCCCCCCAGCTGAACATCTGCCCAACCTGCATAAACAGCCAAAGCCTCATGCGCAGTTGAGTGGTAGTGGTGATAATTGTATATACCATTACGCCAGGAACTGCCCCAGTTGTTTTTAGAAAACGTTTTTTCCACAATGGAGGCGGGATTTGAATCGGTAAAAGTAAACACACCTTTATAAATCAAAGCCGGTAATTTCGGATTGTTTGGGAAAGATCCGTTTTCAGCGAGTGGCATGACTACTATTTCCGGATTGATATTAATCTGTGGATTCATGCTGTAAAAAATTAAAAGGAGAAGAATGCTAAATTTTCCCCGTAAATTCATTATTCGTTTTTTTTTCTTAACAATCTCTCTCTACTTTTTGTTAATTTGCCGCCGCATCTATTTAGGGTGAAAGATAAAATAATCAGGAATCATTCAACTTTAAAATAATGATTGAAGACAAGACACCAAAAGAATATCTGTTACTGGTATTAAAAGGAATGGGCATGGGGGCAGCCGATGTGGTACCGGGTGTTTCAGGAGGTACAATTGCTTTTATAACCGGGATTTACGAAGAGCTAATCTTTTCCATTAAATCTATTAACCTGAAGGCAATAAAGTTGTTATTGAATGGTAAACCTGCAGCTTTCTGGAACAAAATTAACGGCAACTTTTTAGTAAGTGTTTTGCTGGGCATAGCCATAAGCATTTTTTCTCTTGCAAAAGCGCTTGGATATCTGCTCTACAATTACCCGATACTGGTATGGTCTTTTTTCTTTGGGCTTATTGTAGCTTCTGCCATTTATGTGGCACGGGCAATAAAAATTTGGGATTTGGGAGCCGTTCTTGCCGGACTCGGGGGAATTGTTGTGGCTTTTTTCATTACAATTATTTCGCCGGCTGAAGCCAATACTACCTGGCTATTTATTTTTATTTCCGGTTCGATAGCCATATGTGCCATGATTTTACCTGGTATTTCAGGCAGCTTTATCCTGGTATTGCTTGGCATGTACAGGTTTATCCTCGAATCGGTGAGTAGTTTGAATTTTTCTGTACTGTTGGTATTTATTGCTGGTGCTGCCATTGGAATCATCGCATTTTCAAACCTGCTTTCGTGGCTGTTAAAGAAATACCATAACATTACCATTGCAGTTCTGGTAGGTTTTATGGTTGGATCGCTGAATAAGGTGTGGCCATGGAAAAGAATTACTGAAACATTCATTGACCGGCACGGGGAAGTGAAATCGTTGGCTGAAACTAATATATTGCCCGGTACTTATGAACAGATTACCGGTCAAAACCCAATGCTGTTTGGTGCTCTTCTTCTTGCAATAGCAGGATTTTCCCTTATTTTTGTGATTGAAGGTTTAACTTCAAAAAAATGAATGGTTTTTAATCAGCTGGTATTATTAGAACTGAGCTTTTTATATTCTAAATACTGAAGATGAAACAATACGGTTTAATCGGATATCCATTGACACATTCTTTTTCGAAAAGGTTTTTTACTGAAAAGTTTGAAAATGAAATGGTGGATGCCCGGTATACAAATTTTGAAATAGATACTATTGAAAAATTTCCCGACATCATCCAATCTTATCCGGATCTCACAGGACTGAATGTCACCATTCCATACAAGGAACAGATAATTCCCTTTCTCGAAGAGATTGACGATGCTGCCCGGAAGGCAGGAGCTGTAAATACAATTAAAATTGTCCGCAACAGTGGAGGTGTTCAATTGAAAGGGTTCAATACCGACACATGGGGATTTGAAAATTCACTGAGGCCGCTGTTAAAGAATCACCATACAAATGCATTGATACTGGGAACAGGTGGCGCTTCAAAAGCAATAAAGTATGTGTTAAATAAACTGGGAATTCAATATATTTCAGCTTCCATTGAGGAATTAAATGAAAACGAAATAAGGTATGAAGAAATTAACAGGAGCCTCATGGAGGAGAACCTGCTGATAATAAATGCTACGCCCCTTGGTACCTATCCAAACGTGGATACTTTCCCTCCCATCCCATATGAACACATTACCGAAAAGCATTTGCTTTTTGATTTGGTTTACAACCCAGGAATCACAAAATTTTTGGAAAAAGGAAAAAAACGGGGGGCTGCCATTAAAAATGGTTATGAGATGTTAATCGGACAGGCAAACAAATCGTATGAAATCTGGAACGAATGAAAACGAAAATGCGAAAATTATTATTGTGAAAAATTTTAGAATATGAGCCGAAAGAAAATTCTATTTGTCTGTTTGGGAAATATTTGCCGGTCACCAAGTGCGGAAGCAGTTTTTTCAGGTCTGGTTAATAAAGAAGGACTTACAGGAAAATATGAAATTGATTCGGCAGGTACCGGCCCCTGGCACGTGGGTAAACCTGCTGATAAAAGAATGCAGCAGCATGCGGTCAGACGCGGTTATGATCTCACCAGCATTGGCAGGCAATTCAACCCTGAATCGGATTTCGACCGCTTCGATATGATAGTCGCAATGGATGATGAGAATGTGGAAACCCTCAGAGGGTTGGCCCGTAATAAAAAAGATATGGAAAAAATCCACAAGATGACTGATTTTAGCAAGGAATGGGGGTACAACGAAGTTCCCGATCCTTATTACGGTGGGGAAGAGGGATTTGAGTTGGTACTCGATCTGCTGGAAGACGCCTGTAAAGGACTTTTGGATGAGACGAAATAAAAACAGGAATCTTTAACGTAAAATATCAATCGAAACCGAAACAACTCCCTGTTCATGCTCAATTGCATCGGCCAGTTTTTGAACATCAAGTTCATTGGTGACAGCCACAACAAAAATAAAACGGTCGGTAGCATCATTCACATTCCGGTCGAAACCTGTGGAATTTATACGTACATCGAATTCTCCAAGAATACCGGTAATTGACTGAAGACTCGAAAATCGTTTCTTAATAACAATTTCAATTTTCCGGAGAGAACGCTCCCTGAAAATATTTTTTTCAAATAAATTCATTGCGGTAAGTGCAAAAAGAATTACAGCCACACCAATAATGCTTATACTGTACATGCCGGCTCCTACAGCCATTCCAACAGCCGCCATAGCCCAAATGGATGCTGCTGTTGTAAGTCCTTTGATATCGGCACCAAATTTAAGGATGGCACCTGCACCCAAAAACCCAATCCCTGAAACGACCTGAGCTGCAATTCGCCCGGGGTCTCCACCTGCCTCATAAGCCTGGGGGATGAAAAGCGATATAAGCATCACAAGTGTAGAACCAATGCTGATAAGGATATGTGTCCTCAATCCTGCCGGCTGGTTGTGCATTTCACGTTCCAGGCCAACCAGGGCACCCATAACAAAACTGATAACAATCCTCACAAGTGCCGTCTGCCAGTTAACTTCCTCTGCCAATATAACAGAATTGAAAAATTCCATTGCAACTATTTTATCCCATCAATTTACAAAATTACCGGGATATTATAAATAGAGCCACTGGATTGTGTTTCTTAATATTCGCTGAATTCAGTAAAATTATGTGTTAAAATGGTAGAGAAATGTTATAAGGGCATCGTATGCCGGCTTCTTCTGTCCTTCAATATCCACCACAATTTTAACCTGCACTTTTGCTATACCCCGCAGGTTCCGGATGTCATTCAGCGAAACTTTTGCCCTAATTTTATCATTTACCAGCACGGGTTGCTGAAACCTGAGGCTTTCAATTCCATAATTGACAATCATTTTTACATTCCTTACCTCAACGATTGAATACCACAGGTAGGTAAGCAGGGATACCGTCAGGTACCCATGTGCAATGGTCGATTTAAATGGGGATTCATTTACTGCCCGTTCCGGATCGGTATGTATCCACTGGTAATCGAGCGTGGCATCTGCAAATTTGTTTATTTGATCCTGTGTTACCTGAATAAATTCCGATACACCAAGTTCTTTACCAAGGTATGATTCAAATTCCTGGTAATTATTGATAATTGTTTTTCCCATAAAGATGCTTGAATTGTCTGGCCGCAAAAATAATCCATTTTTTCCCGCAAGTGGGGAAATATAATAAATGATGCAGAAAATTACAGGAATTTTACCGCCCCATACAGAACATTTTGCCAATTTGGTCCAAATTTTCTGCTTTTTATTTTTTAAAAAATATTTTAAACTTTGCGCTATCTTTGAAAATTTTATGAAAAGCTTACTTAAAAGCACCACATTTTTAGCAATTGTTGCCTCATGGTTATGGTCGACTTCATTTGTTGGGATAAAAATCGGACTTGAATACCACACTCCACTGCAATTTGCCGGTGTGCGTTTTTTTATTTCGGGTATTTTGCTTGCTGTATTTGTTGGTCGGTACAATCGTTTTTTCTCCGAATTAAGAGTCCATTGGAAATTTCTTTTGTGGGTATCTCTCATCCAAATATTTCTTCAGTATGCCTTGTTTTACAGTGGACTCAATTTAGTGCCGGGTGCTCTGGGGGCAATGATTATAGGCTCTTCTCCGCTGTTTGTGGCTATTGTGGCTCATTTTGCATTTCACAACGATAAGATGACTCCGCTGAAAACGGGAAGTATCCTGATTGGTGTAGCCGGAATTGCCATTATCACACTTGGGCGCGCCAATGTAGAAATGAAGAGCAAACTTGAATTGTTGGGAATAGTTTTGCTGCTGATGAACAATCTCATTTCAGGATATGCAAATGTTTTAGTCTCGAAATCTTCACCAGGAATTTCTCCACTTACCTTAAGTTCTACCAGCCTGATAGCTGGGGGATTTATGCTAATAGTAGTTTCTATCCCTGTTGAAGGAATAAAAACCGGTCCTTTCCCTCCGGTGTATTTTGCTGCTCTTGCCTGGCTGAGTTTTCTTTCGGCTGCAGCCATTTCAATTTGGTTTGTATTGTTGAAACGGCCCGGTGTAAAGGTATCGCTATTGAATGTATGGAAATTTCTTATTCCTGTTTCAGGGGCAATTTTGAGCTGGATATTATTGGCCAATGAACAACCCGATTTAATTTCCATTCTGGGCATGATTGTCATAGCCGTCTCCCTTGTGGCCCTAAGTTTTTCCAACCGGAGGGAAGTACGGCTCAAAAGTCGTCAGTTTACAAAAGAATCAGTATAAAAGCCGTAATATTTATTCTTCATCGAGCACCAGCAATTCTATCTTCCGGAAATCAGTCGGATGACTCTCGGCCTGGATAGAAATGGTACCTTTGGAGATGATTTTGTTTCCATCAGCAGGAAGAAATTTTTCATAATATTTATCCCTTGGATCAAGCTGTGGCTGCTCGTAATACATCACCTCCCTGCCATCAACAAAATGCCTGATAATTTCGCCTCCCTTGATTTCCACTTCAACAGACACCCACTGATCCCCGTGAAAAGTTTTTGAACCTGAGCTGATGCAGTGATCTTCTATTAAAACACCTTCCATAACCACATTTGTGCCGGGAGTGCACAAGTTCATTGTCGAACGTTCATTTTTACCATCTCCCCCCAGTAACTGAACTTCAACAGAAACAGGGAAATCCTGGTTTAATTCCATCGATTCGGCTGTTTGCCCATGCAGCATAAGGCCATTGTTCCGGAATGCCCAGCCGGGACCCCCTTTCACCTGTTCCCCTACAAAGCGATATTCAACCCGCAACCGGTAATGCGAAAATTCATCTTTATAAAACATGTGCCCAAACTGACTGCCCCACTCTTCCCATTCCTCGTAACGCACCCTGAGAAGTCCGTCTTCAACCCTAAATGTGTTGTTGAAATTTTCCCCCAGCTCATATCCTTTAAATTTTATCTTCCAGTCATTCAGATCTTTCCCGTTAAACAACTGGATCCAGTTTTCTCCAGTCTTCGTTTGCTCTTGTGCCTGATTATCGTTTTGTGGCTTCCGGCCTGACCCACAGGATGAAAAAGTAACAGCCAGCACCAGTACCGCAGTTTTTAAAATAAAAGTCCGTTTATTCATACTATTTATAAAAAAAAAGGTGTTAATTATTAGAAACCAAAGTAAAGGTAAAATAAAATCCGGTGTTTCAAAAGTGTCAAACCGGTAGCGGAAGTTAAAATTCTGCAGTTTAAGCGGAGTTGTGTATATTTGGCGTTTCATTAAAGACAATATATTGATTTCATTCGGAGCTAAATACTGGTATATCTTTCTGCCTTTAATAATTTTGGCAGCAACAGGCATCATGTTTTTGTTGTATTACCGGAACAGGGATAACCGTGAACTTACAAAAAAACAACGTGGATTACTTATGGCATTGAGGTTCCTTTCATTTGCCGTCATTGCTTTTTTACTTTTATCTCCATTTTTGAAAACCCTTGGAAAAACTGTTCAGCACCCTCTTGTTATTGCTGCCTGGGATAACTCAGGTTCCATTGTTTCCCCTGGTGATTCTCTGGAAACAGCAGAGCAGATAAAACAACTGAAGGAAAGAGTTTCCGAAGAGTTGGGAAGCGATTACCGGCTGGTGCATTATGCATTCGGTCAGGAAACAAATCTTAATGGGGAACTTGATTTTTCCGATAAGAAATCGGACTATGGTAATCTTATTTCCACGCTCACAACCAATCATTTCAATGAGAAAGTTGGGGCACTGATATTGGCAGGTGATGGCATATACAATCAGGGAAGAAATCCGGTAAATATGCTGAATGATATTCCTTTTCCTGTTTTTTCCATCGGTCTGGGCGATACGGCCGAAGTTACAGATGCCCGCATTCAGGGAATACGGGTGAACAGAACCTCCTTTTCCGGAAACCGTTTTCCGGTTGAAATAGATGCAATCTTTTCAAAGCTGCAGGGAATTCCTCTTAAGTTGACTATCAGAGAGGGCGAAAAAGAAGTTGGACAAACAGTAATTACTCCTTCCGGCAGCGATTATTTCGTTTCCCGTCAGTTTGTACTCGATGCAGGGGAACCCGGATTAAAACATTTTTCAGCTGAAATTGAACCTGCAGAAAATGAAAAGAATATTAAAAACAATAAAGTAACTTTCGTTGTCAACGTTCTTGAAGACAAGCAAAAAATACTTATTCTCTCCAGTGGTCCTCATCCTGATATCGGGGCAATAAAATATGCGCTGGAGCAGCAAAAATCATACGAAGTTGAAGTATTTCAGGAAGAACCCTATCCGTCCAATTTCTCCGATTTTAACCTGGTAATCCTGCACCAGTTGCCTTCGGCGGGTAAATCAATGGCTGGTATTTTCGGACAGGAAAGAATTGCAAGAATTCCGGTATTGTTTATAATTGGTGCTAAAACATTCCTTCCCCAGCTAAATACAATGGATGCCGGAGCTGAGATACAACCCCTTGCCGGCAGACCCGAAGAAGTTCAGGGTGTGATCAATCCGGCATTTGCAACATTCAGTCTCAGCGAAAGGTTCCGGGAGATGCTCCCCGGGTTTCCTCCTTTAATAGCTCCCTTTGCTAATTATAAACTCGACCCGGCAGTTACTCCTGTTATATTCCAACGGATAAAAAATGTGGAAACCGTACGGCCATTGCTGGCTACAGGTGTGGTAAACGGCAGGAAAACAGGCTTTCTTTTTGGTGAGGGGATTTGGAAGTGGCGCCTGAACAATTACCTGAAAACGAATACCCACGATCAGTTTAATGAATTGGTTAACCAATTGGTTCAATACCTGGCTCTTCGTGAAAACGAAGATAATTTTATGATTGATTTTTTACCCGTATATGCCGAAACCGATGATGTGGTTTTTACTGCTGAATTGTACAACGACGCATTTGAAAGGGTGTCCGGTGAGGAAATTACAATTGAAATCGAAAATGAACAGGGTAATAACTTTGATTTTACATTCGATGTGCGGGGAAACGGATATTACCTGAATGCCGGAAACCTGCCTGTCGGTAATTACCGGTTTGATGCGGAGGTAACTCTCGGCAACGAAACTTATACCGAAACCGGGAATTTTGCTGTTACCGAAATGAACCTTGAGAATGTAATTACAAGGGCAGACCACCGTATGCTGTATCAGTTGGCTTCGCAAAGCGGTGGAATGTTTTTCCCTGCAGGCCAGGCAGAAGAGGCTATCAGCAATTTAAAACAGGGAAATCACCTGAAGCCGGTGAGCAGCTTTCACGAAATGATTACCGAACTGCTGAACCTGCGCTGGTTGTTTTTTGTTGTCATCTTATTGTTAAGTGTGGAATGGTTTTTGAGGAAATACTGGGGAATTTATTAAAGGAGGTGCGGAGAAGATGAATACCAGCATAAAACATGCATTGTATAGTTTAACGCTGCTTTTTTCAGTGATGTTGTTGTTTTCGTGCACTCCCACACGGAGTCTTGTGATTGATATTCCGCAGCCGGCACAAAAGGAACTTCCTGCCTCCGTCCAGAGCCTTACATTGGTTACACAGGCAGTAGATGAAAATTTTACGGATCTCCATTCCGACTCGATTCAAAAATTATTTTATAAAAAACGATTTAACCTCGACACTGTTTTTTATGATGTTCAGATGGCAGATACTACTCTTAAGGCGTTGGGAGAATTGTTGTTTGAATCGGGAAGGTACGATTATGTAATTCCTGAATACCGGTTTCTCTCCTCTTCCGGCGAAAAGCTGGCCTCAGAGTTAAATTGGGACGATGTTGCCGCATTGAGTGAAACATTTGACACGGATGCTGTTTTGTCCCTCGATTTTCTGAGAACACGAGTTGTTACCAGCTTTGGTAACAGCACTTTTTATAGTTCCTATGACAATAGCTACCGTTCGGGAGTAGGGGCATCTATGAAAATTTATTACGAAGCGCTGTTCAGGGTGTATTACCCTGAGCAAAAACGTATATTGCTGCGTGAATTTGTTCGTGATACCTTGTACTGGGAAGATGCAGATGTGAACGTAAGAGCTTTGTTCAATCGGTTTACCCCGGTGAAGCAGGCATTAACCGAAACAGGGATTTTAATTGCTCTTGATTTGTCCGAAAAAATTGCAGTGAGGTGGAGACCCGAAAGAAGAAGGTATTTTACAACGGGAAATTCACAAATCAGTCAGGGTAACCAGGCAGCAATAGATGGCGATTGGCAGACAGCAGTTTCTGTCTGGCAGGAGGTGGCAGAAAAAGCCGGTTCAAAATCAGTAAAAAGCAAGGCACAGCTAAACATTGCCCTGGGATACGAAATCCTGGGAGATATCGATCAGGCAATTTTATGGGCGTTGGAATCGTATGAAACCATGTACCGCCCCCTGACTTATGAATACCTCGAAACATTGAAACGCAGAAAAAGTGAATTAACCAGAACGAAATGAACCTTCGGCTCCTTCAGATCCTATTGCCCCTTGTGCTGTTATATTCCTGCACTGTATACAGGGAATACCGGATTGAAGTATATAAGCCCGGAGAATTAATCCTTCCCACGGAAATTAAAGGTGCAGCCATTGTTTACCGGAATTTTAAATATATAGGCGATACACTCCAAAGTTATTACCGGAAGGCTGACCAGCTGATAACAGCAAACGACCCCCCTGAATTCGACAGCCTGTTGGTGAGTGCATGTTTAAACGAACTTGCATTTAACCTGAAAAACCACGATCTTTTTGCAGAAGTACCGGTCTTTCCCTATCACACATTTGAAAAGCATACCGGTGAACAGTTGACCATGCTTCCCAACGATGTAGTTACCCGCCTGACTGCCGACGCAAATGCCGGTTTGCTCATTTCGCTCGAAACTTATTCTTCTTTTTTTTCTGCCTATCCCGAATCATTCGATGTGCCACCTACCAATGAGGTGGTTACTGTTGCTGTTTGGGGGATTTACGATCCGGCAAAGGATACCCCACTGGAACGGAAAACAATGATTGACACCATTTACTGGAATGGCATTGATGAACAGGGAAATTTTCAGCAGAATTACAATCCCCCGCCCCGGCAAGCCGCACTCGAACTGGCGGCAGCAATGGCCGGCGAAAGTTTTGCCCGAAGGTTCTATCCCGACTGGCAAACTGAAAAACGAATGTATTCGGTACCTCCGCTGCCCGATTTTTCGGATGCTGCTTATTTCCTGGAAGAAGGGAATTGGGATGAGGCCATCGTACGATGGAAAAATTACACCCATGACAGGAATGGTAAAATGGCTATCGAGGCCCGGTACAACCTGGCTCTTGCCTACGAAATGAAAGATGATTTGGAAACTGCCCAAAAATGGCTGGCAGCGGCCAGACAATTGGCTGAAAGTTATCGAAGCAAAAATAATCTGCAAATGATTCAGCTCTATCAGAAAGCTTTGGCGCAAAGACAAAAGGATATCTCAGCCCTTGAACGGATGGGTATTCAAACACCCCATTAACCCCGGTACTTATCAAATTATGCACATTCATTGGTGTCATTTCTCCTGCCAGTTGTCTGTCCGGTGGAACCAGATCAAATAAATATATACCAGAACATTGAAAACATTTTTTTTAAATCGCAGAATACCTTAGATTAGGGGCAAAAATATGTAAGCTCCGGAAATGAAATCAAAGATAGGAGAGAAGAAAAAAATCCCAAAAGCGGCAATTTTTATTGGCGTTTCAATTGTGGCTGTTATGATCATTTCGTTTACCATCGGTCAGGACATTTATGAAGGCCGCAGCCAGACCCTTACCTCTTTTTCTTTGATCCATTTTTCAGGCTATCTTTTTTTTCTGCTCATGCCCGTTGAAATGGCATTCATTTATTACCTCACCTGGTATGACGCAACCACATTGATATGGTTTGCATTGGTGACAGCAATCACCGCCCAGTATATCGATTACCTGATTGGGTTTTTAATCAGCAGCCGGACAATTACCCGGTTTATTAATGAAAAGCGATTATTGAAGGCTGAGAACTATATCCGAAGATATGGAAACCTCACCATCTTTTTTTTTAATTTTCTGCCCCTGTCATCCCCAATTATTGCTCTGGCCGCAGGTTTCCTAAAGCACGACCTGAAAAACATGTTCATCTTCAGCATTACCGGACTTTTTATGAAATACCTGGTATTAAGCCTCCTCGCTGGATGGATTGTCTGATTTGGCATCCCGCTAACCGGCATCTGCTGAACTCCAATTCCTTTGTAAATCTTAACGCCACCCGCTGATACTGCTCCTGTAAGTTATCTGTCATATCTGCTCTGTTATGATATCCTTTAATGTAAAGAACTGGAATAATAAAATTTAGATCCAGCTCCAAAAGTGCTCTCAACCTCTATATAATCTCCATTTTTCAATAATATCTTTCACAATAAACAACTTTTTACATGTAAATAAAGAAGTAAAAGAATGAAGAAATGGTTTTATAGTTTTCATCAGATTATTTTTATGAGATTCCTAAATTGTTGATTCAATATACGTTTTACAGCTTCAATTAAATGCCGGTTGTTTTAATTTTGTTTTCTCCTGCTTTTTTGTATATTGGTTTTTTTAACACACTGCACCATGATTTATAAATCAATTCTTGCTTTGTTAGTCAGTTTATTTTTTTTGAATTTCCAGAGCCAACCTGCACTGCAAGATCCAGATAAGAATCTGGTGTCGTTTTTTTCATCTAAAGCAGTTCCCTTTGCCAGTGCAGATGAACTGAATATTCTTACCGGAAAGGCCGGAGAAAGGCAATTGGTTCTTCTCGGAGAAGCATCTCACGGTACGCATGAATACTATCATTGGCGGGCGGAAATTTCGAAACAGCTAATTGCCGTCCACGGCTTTAATTTTATTGCAGTTGAAGGAGACTGGGCTTCGGTTTACCGACTGAATCAATACGTAAAGGGTTTGGATGAGGCTGCTTCATCCGCCCGTGAAGTTCTGCAGTCTTTTAGCAGGTGGCCCGAATGGATGTGGGCGAACACAGATATTCTGGATCTGGCGGAATGGCTAAAGGAGTACAATGAAAAATTACCACGGGGAGAAAAGTTGGGATTTTATGGCATGGATGTTTATGGCCAGTGGGAGGCAATGGAAAACCTGATAGGATATACACAGAAGCACCTTCCGGGGGAGCATGAGGAAATTGAATTAAAACTGAATTGTTTTTCCCGTTTCGGGAAAGATGAATGGCAGTATGCCCGTATGGTGACCGATGGTCATAAATCATGTGAGGAAGATTTGCAATCTGTGATAGAAATATTGCATGAACATGAAAAAAAATTGACTCAGGCCGGGGATAAGGCATTTTTCAGAGCGGTACAAAATGCATTGGTAATGCAGAATGCAGAAAGTTTTTACAGGCTCGCTTTGCAAAACAGACATGAATCCTGGAACAGCAGGGTTGATCACATGTGGCTTACAATAGAACGGTTGTTGGATTTTTCCGGGGAAAATGCCAAAGGAATTGTTTGGGCACATAATACGCATGTCGGTGATTCAAGGGCAACCAATATGAGTCTGGCTGGCCAGTACAACATTGGAGCCTTGAGCAGAACTCATCTGGGTGAAGAGAATGTATTCATTGTAGGTTTCGGAACACAAAAGGGCAAGGTTAATGGCGGCCGGAGCTGGGGTGCAACCATGCAAATTATGAATGTACCCAGGGCAAAAAAAGGCAGCCTGGATTATTATTTGGGACAGGTACCACACCATCAGTTTTTTGTCGTATTCGGTCATGAAGACAAAGAACATCCTCTTTTGTCAGAACCTTTGGGGCATCGTGCAATTGGCGTTGTTTACAATCCCCGCAACGAAGAAGGTAACTATGTACCAACATTGCCCGCACGCAGGTACAATGCCCTGATTTTTTTCCAGGAAACAGTCCCTTTAACTCCCGTTCAATAACATTGTATTTTGAAATTATTATTGTAGATTTGGTAATCATATAACGGTATTACTCCCGTATTAATTAATCCTTTATCATCAACAGAAACCAATTAGATTCAGAATTCGATAATTTTTGACCTGAAGGTAAACCTATTTTTTGCCATGTTCTTTCTGAATGAGGAATGATTCGAAGGAAATTAAAATTATATATCTGCGGTCAATCAACCTTATGTTGTTAAGAAAAAGTGGATATTTTATTTATTTGCCAGGGCAAATAATCTTCCTTTGTTTTTTATCTTGCTGCCATTTGCCGGCCATCATTTCTGTTCTATTTGTATGCTAAGGTGTAAAGCAAAATATTGGTCAACTTGAAAGTCATGAATTCAGTGTTTAAAATGTATGAAAATCAGGGAATCTGTCAAAATCATTCTTGCCGATAAAAAAGCCAGGCAGCAGGGGCTTCATGTAAAACATATTGCCAGGCACATTCTCAATATGAACAATAATCTTTTCAGTAAGGATGAAAATCCTGGATATGAAGTATTGAAAACGAGAGTGAACAGACTACTTTTATACGATGTCAAAAAAAAGAAGGGCAACATTTTTGCACGGGTGAAAAATCCAAAAACAAGTAAGTACAGGAAAGGCGTGTACAGGTTGAGATAGGAGAAGTTTTTGGATTCGATTGGGTGGTCGGTTTTCGAATTGCATACTTTTTTGGTAATTGTCTGAATCATGATTATCATGATTGCAATCTTAGGAGGTTTGCTTTTAAGTTCATTAGTGTTGGAATCATTGGACTTGTTAAAGTCTCACGGAAGCACCCCTATAAATTCATTATCAGGGGCTTAATAATTTCCATATTATTTTTTATTAAGGCGTACTTTTCATTAGAACCTACACGCTCAATTTTTCTTTCAGTTTCAGCTGCAATATTAATAGTCATGTGATAAATTTATTAATTGGTAGATGGCTTTTGGCAATTGAGCGGTTTGAAGCTAATTAACATAAAAAATTTGAAAAAGCGCGAGTAAAAATGATGCAAGCTGAAAATGAACTTGATTTTAAATATGAAACAGCAAGATATTTCGGGACACCATTTTTATCGTGGTCTGCCGATAAATCAAGATGAAGATCAAGAATAAAGTAAGTATTCGGGCTTGCACGTCCGATAATGTCCAATATTTTTTATAGTCTCCCGGACAGAGGTTGGATTTTCATATAGAATTTATAGAAGTGCAGTGCCTGGTCCAAAGAATTCCAACTTTTTTTACATAGAGAAGAAGCTTTCTTAAAAGTCAATCGGAACAAAAGTCAGGGTTTAACAGTGAGGAAAACAAGTTACCTCGCTACTTCCTATACCGATACAAAGGGGGACGAATTTATTATACTTACGCTAATCGAGCGGCACTGAAAGAAAAGGGCATCAGAATTTCCAAAATTGACTGGAAAGCAGGTTCATATACTTTATAGAATGAGATAAATCCACTATATTAGTATACATTTCTGTTTGGGTCGGAATTCATATATTTGAGGTTGAACCTAATATTGTTTTAATGCAAGTTGATCAATGGTATTGCTGTATCAATCTGAATAAAAAACAAATATAAATTTTATAATAAATCATGATCCTGAAAATCTTTAGTTTCCAAATATTTATCTTGAACTTCCTTCTGATTCCATTAGAATCTATCTGCCAGTTTAAACCCGTAAATCACAGAACTCCTGCAAGAGGAGAGATACCGGTAATGGAAGCCGGCAGTTTTGATATTTCCGGAGCCACATATATCCTGGTAAATGATATCTCCGGGCCTGCGAGCACGGTATTCCTTGGCAAGGATGTAACCCTTGACCTGAATGGTTATACCCTTACATATGCCGACGGTAATTATGAACATGTGCCTAATTACGGTTTTGAAGACGGCCTTACGGGATGGGATGTTTCAAAGGCTCCCGGTGCAAAAATCAGGAGGACCGATGAAGAACGCCCTTTCATAGGTGAAAGACTGCTGAGGCTAAAGGCAGGCGATGAGATAGTTTCCTCCTATGTGTATCTTCCGCATGCCAGCAGGTCCTATTTTGCCATGTGCGGGATTACCGGGAATCATTATACCGAATTATTGGGTGACATGAAAAATGATATGCATATCAGTATTTTTGTTGAAGATGAGCATGGAAAAGAAGTGAGAGTTACCACCCGGTACGGAGATTCAACAAGGGTAAGCAGTCCCGTGATAAACCGTCACGCCAGGCTGGGCGGAGGATTTATTACTGCCCATCTGAACAATCTTCCCGCCGGAAAGTACCGATTAAGAGTCAGGGCCGAAACCGACTGCCTGGTTGATGAGATTGACATCAGGCCGGCAATGGATGTTGGAATAGGTATTGTTGAAAGAACACATCCCATGGGTCACAATGATCATTTGTATGAAATCAGCCATTCTGCTTTTTTTGATTACACTGCCGATGTTGAAACGGGAGAACCAAAGGAAGGCATCCCCGTAGTTGAAGGCCGCGGCACGGTTACCGTAAAAAACGGTATAGTAAAAAACGGAACTGTTGGTATCATGTCCTGGGGAATCCAGTCAACCGCCGGAGATGTTAAGGTTATTATCGATAATGTTAAATTCGTTTCATCCGGGATCAACACCACCGCGGTGGATGTGCCCCAGGCAACCATTACAAATTGTACTTTTCAGATAGACAACCCCTTTATCATCAACCGGCACGGAGCAGATTTTTATGCCGTCGACCTCCGGGGCCCTCATCCCTCCGAGGTTTCATTCTCCGACTTTTACGGTGGCCAGGGAAATCTGGTTACCAAAGGCAGTAACTCCAACGTCCATAACAACTATTTTGTAAACCACCAGACGGTTGCAAATCATTATAGCATTATGGCCATGGGTGATGGTTCCAGGATCTTTGAAAATCTTTTCAAGCCTGAAATTGGCGGCGGCATTGAGATATTCAGGCACAAGGACATTGATATATTTAACAATGAATTCCATATCCAGGCTTCGCCGCCAAGTTGCGAGTATTTCTTGCGTCATAGTACACATGCTGTCCGCATCGCCGACTATGGTGCTGATCCTGGATCTCCAAGGGGAGCATATGGCAACAGGGTATACAACAATAAATTCTTTATTACCGGAAGGAAATACGAGCAGTACCCGGATTACAAGCCTGTAGTCACTGCAATATACTATACGGCGAATGCCGGGGTAGATGAGGTGTTTGGAAATGAAATTACAGTGAACCAGGAAAATCCGGATTCTAATGCCGAAGCTTTTGCTTTTTTTATCTCAGCTGCCAGTAGCGGTAAATTTTATGACAACCACATCACTGCAAATGTGACTCCTATAATGGTAGGATGTTCCTATAACATGGCGGAGTATTCTGAGATGACTGGCAACACCATTGAGAAAGCCCATAACACAGATATTGATTTCAAGCCCGTAAGAATGGGATGTGATTCTGGCCCCGACCAAGGAGTATGCGGCATAACCTTTCGCTCAAATGAATTTAAAGATATGGAATTTGGGGTTGACGCCACATCACTGCATCTGGCCTATTTGGTTAGCTGGGACCTCATCATAAAGCTGATAAGTAGTGCCGGGAAGCAACCGGATAATATTGATGTTACGGTGAAAAGCAGGAATGGAAGGCAGTTTACCGGCAAAATGACGGGCAAAAAGGACGTTTATAATTTTGTGCTTCCTGAATATGAGATAGATGGAGAAAATGAAACCTGGCATTCTCCTTATACCATAATTTACGGAAAACAAAAAATGGAATTGGATTTAAAGAGAAATACTCAAATCGATCTGATATTGCAATAGTGTTCTTATTAGCTGTTCAATTCAATGGACCTGCCTTTCGTGATGAATTTATTTGTAATTTTAACAATATGAAAACCGAACTTATTTATTTGGCCCTGATCCTGACTTCTTTGTCGTTCAGCAAATATGGACAGGACCCCGCCAACTATGATGAAACTAAAGTTCCCTCCTACATTCTGCCTGAGCTACTTGTCCCGCTGAATAGCCGGGTAATAAAATCTGCCCGGGAATGGATGGATATACATTTAAGATAACTGTACTTCAGATAATTTAATTCACCTCGGTTAATTATATCAGGATATAAAATAGTGCTATTATGGATTATAAAATAAGATCTTCAGGCAGGCGCAAATTCATAGGTGATGCTGCTAAACTGGGATTTATGGGTTCCATTGGTGCAGGAAATATTCTTTCCTCCTGCTCTTCAGGACAAACAGAATTTAAAGTTCCTGTCTTCCCTGACCGTGCTCCTGACGGGCCCGTATTGAAAGCAGGATTGATAGGTTGTGGAGGAAGAGGCACCGGGGCAGCCATTAACTTTATTAATTCAGGACCTAATCTGCAAATAACGGCACTGGGAGATGTTTTCCAGGAACGTATTGATTTATGCAGGCAAAATCTTAAAGAAAAAGGGGGTATTAACATACCGGATAAAAACTGTTTCGTGGGTTTTGATGCATACAGGCATGTAATAGAATCTGATGTTGATGTAATACTGGAAGCCTCCCTTGCCTATTGCCGTCCTGTTCACTTCGAAGCGGCAGTGCGGGCAAGAAAACATGTCTATCTTGAAAAACCTGCCGGTGTTGATCCTGTCGGCATCAGGTCAGTGATGGCCTCAGGTAAAATGGCTGAATCAACAGGACTGACTGTAGTGGCGGGAACACAGACCAGACATGCACTGGATAATATAAATACCTTTACTATGGTTAAAAACGGAGCCATAGGCGATATTGTATCGGCTAATTGTTATTATAACACCGGAAGCACTCGTCATATCAGAAGAGAGGCCGGTTGGAGCGATATGGAAGCCATGCTGAGGAACAAGCATATGTGGCGTTGGGTGACGGGTGATGTAATTGTTAATTTGATGATTCATCAGATCGATATACTTAACTGGTTCTTTGAAAAATACCCTGCAAAAGCTTCCGGCTTTGGTGGCCGGCACCGTCTGCCGGAAGGCGATATGTATGATTTTTTTAGTGTGGATTATGTTTTTGATGACCAGAGGCATTATCAAGGTATGTGTCGTATGATGGATGGGTGTAGTAATAATGTGGGCCAGATAATTTTCGGAACCAGGGGATATACCAATTGTCATAACAAAATTTGGGACTATAACGATAAACTTATATGGGAATATGAATATCCCCTTGATGAACAAGGTCGTCCTGGACACAATCTGGTCATACCTCCTTTTAACCAGGCAAATATTAATTTTATAAATGCAATTCGCACGAATAACCCTATCAATGAAGCCAATAATCTGGCCTCATCTACTCTTGTGGGCATAATGGGAAGAGAATCAGCATATACAGGAAAGGATGTAACCTGGGAGGAAATGATGAATTCTAATCTGAGGTTGGGTCCCGAAGAATATCTTATGGGGGATGTTGATATTGCTCCCCTCCCTCCAGTTCCGGGAAAAGCTCCGTAATGAAGAAACTCACTGGCGGACTTTATTCGTGATATTGGATCGGGAATCGATTTTTAGCAGGTATAATGCCAGGCTTTATAGAAGGAATTTTTATCAAGACAGCAAATAAACACAATTTCACAGATATGAAATTATACAAACTCTTATTTTTCTTTTACTCAGTGATGTTTTTTTCCTTAGGTTCATGTGTTGAAAGAATACCAGCATTTGTTTTTACGGAAAACAATCAGGGCCTAACACTTTTCGAGGCTGAAAAGCCGGTATTTTCCTATCAGAGGAAACCGGTTTCGCTGGATGAAAGGTATGTCTGCAACAATTATATTCATCCCTTGTATTCCATTGACGGGGATATCCTGACGGAAGAATTCCCGACCAGCCATCCATATCACCGTGGTGTCTTCTGGGCATGGCATTATGTCTTTATTGAAGATCAAAGAATTGGCAGCACATGGACAATGGAAAATATCTCCTACGATGTTGCCGGCCTTAAAACCAGTGTTCAAGGCAACATAGCCCGGCTTGATCTGGATGTTTACTGGAAATCACCATCAATGGAAAATGGCAGTCCTTTTATTCATGAAACTACCTCCGTCATAGTTCATAAAATTGAAGATGAAATCCGGAAAATTGATTTTGAAATTAATCTTATGGCACTTGTTCCGGGAGTTGGGATTGCCGGTGCGGACAATGAGTTTGGATATGGTGGATTTTGCCTGCGCATTAAAACTCCCGTGGATATGGTTTTCACTTCCGAAAACGGACAGGTAAATCATAAAAGGGGTGAAACATGGATTCGGCCGTGGATGGATTTCTATGGCTCATTCGGAGACAATAATGAAAAAAGTGGGTTAACCCTGATATGTCATCCCGACACACCAGGTTATCCCCCTGCATGGATACTAAACCCGTTATCAAGCATGCAGAATCCCGCTTTTCCCGGAAGATACAGATCTGAGTTACCTATACACATACCTGTGGTATTAAAATACCGCCTTATTGTCCATAAGGATAAAGTTTGGAACCAGGACGATTTTGCCAGACTTAAGGCTGAGTATGTTCAGTTTTCTTTCACTGATAATTAACTGGCCAAATCCATTAGTATTTCAAAACTATTTATAATAAATTAGATACAAAATTGAGGCTTTTATGTCGGTTTCTTGTGAAATAAAATGCTGTTTTAACAAACAGCATTTGAAGTCTGTTTTGTTTTAATTGTAACATTTAAAATATCAGGATATGAACAAAGCAAACAATCACGATGAACGCATGGCAAATTTGATATTCGCCATGGTATATCCACATTATCTGGCAAAAGTTGAGAAAAAAGGCAGGACAAAGGAAGAATTGCATTTGATAATTAAATGGCTGACTGGTTTTGATGAAAATAAAATACAGGAACTCATCAGAGAAAAAGTGACTTTTGAAAAATTCTTTCAGAATGCGGATTTAAACCCAAATAGCCAGCTCATTACTGGTGTTATCTGCGGCTATCGGGTGGAAGAAATCAAAAATCCGTTAACTCAAAAAATAAGATATCTTGACAAGTTGGTGGATGAACTTGCGAAAGGACGTAAAATGGAAAAGATTTTGCGTAGCCCATAATTGATACTATCCGGTCTTGCGCGTCTGTTCAATTGCCCCGTTTCCTTAATCCGGGATGCAAACAATCCTAATCCGGGATGTTCATAAAAATCCGGCTACACCCGGCTGTAAATTTTAATTTTGAGTACAAAATTACATCCGGATGGGCCGGAAGAAGATTGCGCATAGACTGAAGAAATTTCTGTGTTTATTTTAAACGAGACATTACTTTTTCAACTGATTCTCTATTGCCTCATTAATAACTACTTTATTGGATTCCGAAACATCGTGGGCAGTAAATAACCCCAGCACTCTGCTGCCATCATTAGACACAAAGTTGCTTTTGATATTAGCAGGCGGAACACTGAATAAACCACCGGTTTGCCCTTGTTCAAATACCTGGAAATAAAACAACCAACCAAAATTGGAAATAGAGGTTTGTTTTACCTGGATGGTATCCCCAGGGTTTAAAAGCCGATCCGAAGGTTTATTCAAATCATGAAAATCAGTAAATATTTCGAACCCGTTGATATAATTCCCGTCAACATGTTCATCGCTTGCAATGGCCAGGTATTCTGAACCGTTAAGAAGTTCGTTGTTGATGTAAATGTCCCATTTGTAATAATTGCCGGTTCCCGGTGTTTCGTTTCCATAAACAAAAATTCCAAGAAAACGGTGGTTGCCACGCAGTGAGGAATGTACCTGAATGGAATCAACCGGTTCTACTTTCGTTAGCGTATCGCTTGCTGTGAGCACGGTTCCACCGGTAGTAATCGAAACGGTGTATTTTTTATTGATTTCTCCCTTGTAAGACGTACCATCCGCGGGAATATACTGTCCCTGCTTTAAAGGGTCTTCTACAAGCTGAATCGTATTAGGAGGCTGCGAATCATCGGAAACAATTACTACAGCATTGCTGATTCCCCGGTAAGGCTCGGATGAATTTACAGGATTCGATTTATACAGAAACACAAATGGATTGTCTTCCGTAGTTATTTTAGCCTCAACAGCGTACAGCCCGGCATCTTCATCGCTCAGCCGGATGTCAATGACATCTTCGCAGGCATTCAGCAAAAGAGATATAAAAACTAAGATGATAATGTATTTTGTTTTCATAGGATAAAAATTTAAAAATTGAAATTATAGGTAACGGATGGAATAACTGTGCCGATAATGGATAGCCGCATGGCTTCGGTAACCGACGGATTATTTTCATTTTGCCTGAAGTAGACCGAGTAGGCATTTCTTCGTGCATACACATTGTAGAGCGATACATTAATTGAACGTTTTATTTTTCTTGATTCATTCTTTACCGGGTTGTAGGTTAGTGAAAAATCGAGCCGGTGATAATCTGGAATCCGGTTGCTGTTTCTATCCGTATAATAAAATACGGTGTTGCCCTGTACATTGTATTTTGCTGCGGGATAGGTAACCGGATTTCCGGTGGAATAAACCCAGTTAGCCGACAACGACAGTTTTTGGTTTAAATCGTAATTCATAATAAATGAAACATCGTGTGTGCGGTCGTAAGTGGATGGGTAGGCCCTGCCGTCGTTAATACCCGGTACTTTTCGCATTGATTTTGCCAGCGTATAGCCCAGCCAGCCTGTTACTTTGCCTTCCTGTTTTTTTATCAGAAATTCCATACCGTAAGCATAACCGCTGCCGGTAAGCAGTTCTGTTTCCAGGTTCTCGTTCAGAAACAGCTGGGCTCCATCTTTGTAATCCAGAATGTTTTTAATGTCTTTGTAATAAACTTCTGCCGATGTTTCAAAAGCATTGCCTGCAAAATTCATAAAGTATCCGGCAGCTACCTGATCCGATATCAGGGGTTTGATGTATTTGCTGGAAGGCAGCCAGATATCGAGTGGAGTAGGCGAATTGGTATTTGAAATCAGGTGAAGGTTTTGCACCATGCGGTTATAGGATGCTTTTACCGAACTGCTGCTCCCGGTGGTCAGTTTAAGCGAAAGACGGGGTTCGAAGTGAACATAGGGCGAACCTATTTTCTCCCACTTTTCGTATGCTGTTTCACTGATAATCTCACCGGCATCGGGAGCCTGATTTTGATACTCCCTCACTTTCCCTTCTCCGATTTGCTGAAATACGGATAACCGTATTCCGTATTTTACGGTAAGCAGTGTTCCTAATTCCTGCTCATTGGAGGCATAAATTGCCCCGTTAACCGCATTGTAGTTGGTAAGTTTTAGGGGGCTGAAAAATGAATTCTCATTGGTGTCGATATTTCCAGGTTCAAAATGATGTTTAATTACATTGAGTCCAAAGTTTAACTTATTGTCAGAATTCAGATACCAGGTAAAATCTTCTTTGAAATTTAGATCCTTAATTTGTGAATTCCAGTCGAACTGGTCGGCTGAGTTTCCAGGAACCCCAAGATTATACCCGTATTGGGAATAGATGATGGTGGTATTTGAAAAAAGGTTGCTGCCGAAGATGTGATTCCAGCGCGCTGTTGTGGTCAGGTTACCCCAATTCATATAAATTGATTCGCCCAGTTTGAAATAGTCGTCACCGGTGTATGCCGAAATGAAGAGCCGGTCTGTATCGGAAAACCGAATGTTTGTTTTTAGATTCAGGTCATAGAAATACAACCGGTTTTCCTTGAGCTCTTCGATGCCTATTATTCTTCCGAGCACATCGGCATAAGTTCTTCTTCCGGAAACAATAAAACTCCATTTGTCTTTTATTAGCGGCCCTTCCAGAGTCAGACGGCTTGAAATATTTCCGATCCCGCCCTGTCCGTGAAATTCATTGATATGACCGTCTTTCATCCGGATATCGATAACCGATGAGGCTTTCCCGCCGAATTGAGCAGGAATCCCGCCTTTGTAAACCTCAACATCTTTTATGGCATCGGAATTAAAAACAGAAAAGAAGCCCATTAAGTGCGATGCATTGTATACCGGTGCTTCATCGAGAATAAGCAAATTCTCATCGGGGCCACCTCCCCTGACATACAACCCCGAACTGCCTTCGCCACCGTTCTGTATTCCGGGCAGAAGGGTCATTGTTCGCAGTACATCCACTTCACCCATAAACGATGGAAGCTTTTTAACCATTTGCATAGGGATTTTCTCCCTGCTCATTTCAATCCCTCCTACGTTCACATCTTTCGGGGTGCCGGAAACGATTACCTCGACTAAGTTTTGTACGTCTTCCTTCAGGGAGATGTTCAGTACCTGGCTTTTGTGAAGTTCCAATTCAACAGTGAGGGTTTCATAACCCACATAAGAAAAATCGATGCTGGACGAACCATAGGGAAGAGTGAGCGAATAAAAACCGTATTGGTTGGAAGTACCTCCCGTTTTAAGTCCGGGTATGTAACATGTGACGCCAATCAATGTCTCTCCGCTGACGGCATCTCTGATGTATCCGCTCACTGTGGCTGTTTGCGTATATCCCTTAATAAACAGGGAAATAAAAGTTAGAATTAAGAAAATGTTTTTCATAAAATAATGTTTAATTGTTTCTTTTTAGTATTTGGTTCTTTTCCGTTTATCGGCCTCCGGAAACAAACGAATTTCGCCCGTATCGAAAGCTGAATGGACAGGCTGAATCTTTAATCCTGAAATGTATTTTTTTTCATATCCCTGCTCACTTATTTCGAGAAAGTAATTCCCCGGTGTGAGCATTGAGATTATAAAACTTCCGTCGCTGTTTGAAATGGTGCCGGCAACCATTGATGAGTCGCTTGCCGAGAACAGGGTAACTGCAGCACATTCAAGTGGCTGATTTGAAGCGGCGTTCCGGATATATCCGGAAATTCTTCCTGTTCTGCCTGCTTCAATTTTTACGACTCCTGAAGCATCTGTCCATAAAACAGGTAGCAGTAAAATCACCACAGTTACGGGAAAATTGATACTTGTCGTTTTCATTGTGAAGTTGTTTTAATTGTTTTCGTTTTTTCATTGCTGAACCAAATGTCGAACAATTAATACCGGTAGTAAAAAATAATGTGGTGAATGACGAATTTCTACTGTTGAACAGGGTTTTAGAATAAATAAAAGTAAAACGGGATATTCAATTAATTCTTTCCAGGACTGGTATTGAAGGAGATTGTATTAAAGGGGCTATCAATAATTGCTTAAGAAGAACCGAATGATAACGTGGGAGTTATCTTTTATGCTAATTGACTTTTGTAAGTTGTAGTTCAGTCATGCAGTGTTTTTGAAACTAATCTTTTCTGCCATCGACCCATTTTTTGAACTCAACTACCTTGTCGAGGCTTACAAATACTCCTTCCGGAACAGGTGGATTCAGTTCTAATTTTAACCTGCTTTTGGGGAAAATATGAATGTTCGTGATGGCTGACAGGCCAACCAGGTATTGGCGGTTTACCCTGAAAAACTGGTTCGGATCAAGTTCCTCTGCAAGTTTATCCAGGCTCTGGTCAAGTGAATACTGGCTTTTGGAGTGCAATGCTACAAACGTTATACCGCTGTTTGAAAAAAAATAGGCAATATCATTTACATCAACACTTTTCAGCTTTTGTCCAACTACCACTGAAAATCGCTGGCGATAAGATTTTTCCTTCAAGTCCATGAGTTTGTATAATTCCCTGATGTCCACCAGGGGATTGATTTCTCCCCACTCCCGGTATTTTAAAATTGCTTTTTCCAGTTCTTCCTGAATGATGGGCTTAAGCAGATAGTCGATGCTCTTTAGTTTAAAGGCTTTGATGGCATATTCGTCGAAAGCGGTAGTAAAGATGATCGGAACATCAGCCTTCACATGGTCGAAGATCGAGAAGCTCACACCGTCTTCGAGATGAATATCGAGAAAGATCAAATCGGGTTGTGGGTTTGACTTCAGCCATTCTACCGACTCTTCCACCGATTCGAGCTTTGCCAGAATTTCAATGGAAGGGTCAATGGCGTTTATCATTTTTTCCAGCCGGTGGGCTGCCAGTTGCTCGTCTTCAATAATTACGGTCTTCATTTTTCAGGTTTTATTTTTTATCCAGAATATCGCTAAAAAAACCATTCCCGATTGGCTTCCGGTAATTGGTTCCTGAATTCAGGTATTTGTGAAGCATTGCTTCCAGTTCATCACCTACAATCGGCTTGTGTAAAAAGTCGATGCCTTTTGTGGTGAATGCCTTGATTGCCATATCGTCGGTAGCGGTGGTAAACACAATGGGGCTGGAAACGCTTACCCTCTCGAAAATAGCAAAACTCAGATCATCCTCCAGGTGAATGTCAAGAAAAATCAGGTCGGGTTCGGCATTTTGGGTAAACCATTCAACTGATTCTTCCACCGATTCGAGCCATGCAGCAATTTCAATTTCCGGACTGAATTCTTTAATCATATTTTCCAGCCGTTTTGCAGCATACATTTCATCTTCAATTATCACTACTCTCATTTTTTCTTTATTAGTATTGTAACTTATGCATCAGCTTTTAAAGGGATGCGGGCTATAAATTTTGTTTCTGTTTTATAAAACTGCGGAGCGGGCATTTCCAACAGGTGGTAGCGGTGTTCGATGTTTTTCAGGCCAACACCGGTTGAAGCCATATGCGATTCGCGTTCCTGCAGATTGTTTTCAACGGTCAGTGTATTTTTATTTTCAGTGTAGATGTTTATTTTCAATGGATTCTTTTTCGACATCGAATTGTGTTTAATTGCATTTTCTATCAGCAACTGCAGGGCCAGGGGTAGAATTTTCAGTTTCTTTTTATCATCGCCGATGTTTACATTCACCTCTATCTTGTTCATAAACCGGATGTTTAGCAGAAAAACATACGCATCCAGAAAATCAAGCTCAGTCTGGAGGTTAACCAGCTCATTGTCCTTATTTTCGAGTACATAACGGTAGACCTTTGAAAGGTGTTCAGTGAATTTCTCCGCCAAATCGGGCTCCAGCTTGATTAACGAAGTAAGTACATTCAGGCTGTTAAACAGGAAATGCGGGTTTACCTGTTGACGCAACACTTCAAACTGCGACTGTAAGTTTTCTTTTTGCAACCGGATGAGCTGGGTGTTCGCCTCAGTAAGTTTCAGTGTCTTTTCCCGGATGCTGATTTCGAGGTTCTGGTTAAGTGCTTCGAGCTTTTCTTTTGCTATTCGCAATTCCTCTTCGATTTTCAACCGTTGTGTAATGTCTCGTACAATGATGAAAGCAGCAGGCTGTCCATTAAATTCGGATGTACGGGTGTTGAGTTCAATATGAAGAATCTTGCCGTCTTTTCTTCTTATTCTGCTTCGGTAAATAGCCTGAAAATCTTCACCTGCCATTCTGCGACGATGATATAAATTCATCAGCTCATGGTCTTCCGGCTCAACGTAATCAAAATACGATTGGTCAATAAGGTCTTCTGCATTATACTGCATCAACTCACAGAAAGCCTGGTTTACAAATTTTAATCTGCTGTTTTGGATAATTATTATTCCATCTACTGCTTTTTCTATCAGCAACCTGTACTTTTCTTCGCTTTGTTTCAATGCATTTTCCATGGCTATATGCGAGCTCATGTCCAGGATAATCCCCCTGGTTCCGGTTACTTTGCCATTTTCGAACAGGGGTGATGCAAAAATCATTACAGGAAAAGTTGTACCGTCCTTTTTAACTGCTGTGTAATGAGTCCCCTGGGTATGGTAATTTTCGGAAATGCTCTTTGCCATATTTTTACGCATAAGGTCGTGTTGTTCAGAAGCAATAAAATCAAATGCTGACCGGCCGTAATCATGAACTGAGATTCCGAATTTTTTATGGCCTGTTTGATTCATATAGGTAATCCGGCCGTTTGTGTCCAGTTCGTATACCGATTGAGGCAACATTTCAGCCAACTCACGGTATTTTTTTTCGCTGATAAGAAGGGCCTGCTGCATTTTTTTACTTTCCGTAACATCATGCAAGGTGGTAAATACAGCTGTTTCCCCTTTGAATTCTACAACATTGGATTGCACTTCCACTTCAATTATCTGTTTGCCTTTTGAAATCAACTGTAAGGAATAGCTGGCCGGGGTTCTCCTGCCTTCCTTCCGGTCGTTGTTGATTTTGAATAGTTTATGATGCATTTGCTCAGGAACAATATCCAGTTCATTCATGCGCTGGAATTCCTCCTGTGTATAGCCAAGCATCCGGCACAGTGCGTTGTTTACAAATTTAAATTTGCCATTCTGAGTAATCAGGATTCCATCCTGTGAATTTTCAACCAGTGTTTTGTATTTTGCTTCACTTTCCTGGATAGCGCGTTCAAAATACATTTTTTCTGTAATATCCTGCTGGATGACAAGAAATCCATCCATTTCACCTTGTTCGTTTTTAAAGGGCGCAGCAAGGGTATTAGCCCAGTAATTCGTTCCATTTTTATTTACAGTGAGCAAATTGCCCTGCCAGATATTACCTTCTCTTAAGGTTCTGACGATTTCTTTTCGTGATTCAGGAATTTCATCGATTCCCTTATAAAGTGTTTCGCTGATATTTTTATGCAAAAGGTCTTCTTCGGTATAACCTGACAGCTTTGTAAAATATGGATTAATGTATTCAAATTTTGAATTCTTATCTATAATAAAAACTGCTCCCGGAGCCTGATCCAACACCAGTCTGAATTTGCGAAGTTCCTTTTCCGATTTAACCCGTTTAGTTATATCCAATGAAACACCCAAGTATCCTGTCTTTATCCCATTTTCATTAAAAACAGGGGAAACACGTGAGTCGTAATAAATGCCATCAACCTCAATGATGTCGCTTAAAATTTCATTGGCAAGCACTTTTCTTAGAAATTTTTCAACAGCTGCATCTTTATACAGTTCAAATACCGACTGGCCGCTTCGTGACTCCGGATAGGTAAATTTTCCTTCCAAATCAATCCCCCAAATTTGAATTGGCGCATTTGAAAGAATATTATTCAGGAACTTCTTATTTTCCAGCAATCGCCGGGTGGTTATTTTGTGACTCTCGATTTCATCCACTAACTGTTTATTGGTAGTGAGGAGTTGCTGGTTTTTATTTTCAAGTTCTTTTTTGATTTTTACATTTAGCGTATCGAGGTTCTTTCGGATGTACGTGGCAAAAAAACTAACGATTAGGGTCACTGAGTATAAAAATATAACTTTTGCCATTTCATGTTCAAAAGCTGCAAATCCCTGCCATACAAACTGTCCCACAATAAAAATAAATACAAAGGCTAAACTGTGGAGGATCATCTCCCTGAAACTGAATGGGATAAGAACAAACCAGGCAACTATAATAAAGAAAGGTCCAAACCAGTATGGACTTTGACCGGCTCCGGTAAATAAAACAAGAAGCAAACAGAAAACGGTTCCCAGGTAAAATCCTGCAATAAGATGTTGTTTAAAGGCAACGGAAGTGTTTCTTGTCAAACCGGCAACCAGGTTAAGACAAAATGTGGCTACAGCCGTCCAAAGTAGCCAGGGCATCCGGGAGTTGAATGCTTCGGTGTAAACGCTTTCGAAAAGGTGCCACAATAAAATTATGGATAAGCCTCCGGCGGTTAACAGGATGAGAATGTGTTTCTGGCTGCTGAACCAATATTCTGAGGTTTCGGGAACAGAATTAATTGTCCATGCTTTATTTGGTTTCATGATGCTGATTTTTAGTTGCACCAATTTAAGGGTTTTATTCATATTCTTAGTTTATAAAGCGAAGGGATTGATTTGTCCGGTTAAAAAAATCCCTGCAATTGATCCCCCAAAAAAGCCTGAAAGCAATTTTAAAACCTGAAGTGATTGGCAGGAAAAAGAAAAAGGTCCACTTCAGGGTTTGAATTAAATTTTGCTGTAGCTCAATAATTCCTTTTTCTGTCTGACATTTAAGGCAATTTTGTTTTAGAATAATGGTGCTCATATTTGTTTTTTTTTCATGCATGAATCAAGTTTTCGGGAATAATCCGTTTACAGCAACTGTCCGGCTGGGCTGAACGTGTTTCACATTCCGCAGGATGCAGTTAAATTTTTTCATGCTACGATGTTTTAATTTAAAGTAAAAGTATTATCAAATCAGTGATTGAACTGCTTTTTTTGAGTGAAACACAGAAATCCGGGTATGAACAGGGAAAAAGGGAGGTTGAAAATAAAATTCGTTTAATCATGGTGGCTAATGGAAGAAAACCACTTTACATACTTTGCATGAACATATGAAAGGAAGCATTATTAAACAGGTAAATCCTAATAAATAAGTAGAGGAAAGATGAATAACTTCCTTAACTAAAAATGAACTATTGAAAAACGAAATGGACTACAAAGATACAATCCAGCTGCTTTTTATCTGATAATAGTTTTTTGCCCATATGGAGAATTATAAATCTCATCCGGGCTGTTGTTTTTTAACCTAAAAATGTCTATTTTTATTACTATTACTAAAAAGGATAATCTAAATACTTATTTCATAATTAAACACTTATGGGAAACTCACCAATCACATCGTCATTGAAACTATCTATTGAAAAGAGAATTTCGGACACTATTGCCAAAATCAAAAACTACGAACACGAAATTCCTGCAATTTTAATATTAATGAATGTGCAGACTTTATCGGTTGTATACATGTCCGAACGTGGACGGAATATTTTAGGGGTTACCCTGCAAGAGCTGCATGAGATGGGACCGGCTTACTTTCAGCGTTTTTTTAATGAAGAAGAGGCAGATGAATACACACCTTATCTGAAGGATCTGCTGTACAGAAACAATGCTGACGAGATTGTTTCTTTTTTTCAGCAGGTACGACCCTCCCCGGAACATCAGTGGACCTGGTATTTCAATGGCGTAAAAATTCTGATGAAAGACGACTACGACGTACCCCTTTTGACAATGATTACAGCCATCCCGATTGACCAGCGCCATTATATGATTGCAAAAGTGCAAAGGTTACTCGACGAAAATAATTTTCTGCGACGGAATTTCAAAATGTTGAAATCCTTAACGAAAAGAGAAATTGAAGTTTTAAAACTTGTAGCCAACGGATGCAGTTCTGAAGAAATTTCCAATAAATTGTTTTTATCGAAAGATACGGTTGCCACACACAGGAAAAACATAAAACGGAAGCTTGGTTTCAAAACCAATTACGATTTTACCTGCTTTGCACAGGCTTTCGACCTGGTATAGAATATTTTTGTTCTGTTTATTTGGATTCATTAAAAATACCCAGCAGTGGGTATTTTTTATTCCGTTATACTTCCATAATTTTGTTTTGTTCATACAAGAGTAAAATATCCGATATTATTTATTCCTAACCCCCTAAATAAAAGGTTTGCAACTAAGGGCATGTTACCGGCAGTAGCATTAATGGTAAACGTATGCTTATAAAAAGACGGGAAGAATTTAAAGAATCAGGTATTTATGCAATGTATGGACAAGTGGAGACCAACACCCACTATAATAAACGGGGCGTAGCGAGCCTTAGAAAGAAAATTAACGATTATGAAAAATTTAGTAAAAATTCTGGTATTAGTGCCTGGAGCTGGAATAGATATAAATAATCTGCAAACAGGGTTAAATTATTCTTTAGGCCTGGCGAATATATCAGAGGGAGAAACATACGGCAACAGGGTGTTCAGCATTTCTGTGGGCTACAGATTATAGATTAATTAATCATGTTAAATTCAAAAAGATGAGAAACTTTGTCACGCTTTTGCTTTTGCTTTTGCTTTTCATGTCGTCTTGTGACCTTATTAAGGATGGGCTGGAAAAGGAGCCCGAATTAACCGATTACGACAAAAGTCTTATAACCTATTTCAATGAAATTGCCTTCGGCCTTGAAAGGGGACATGACGTTATCAGGAAATGGGAAACGGATTTGAAAATTTATATTGGAGGAGAACCAGGCCCTGAATTATTCAGGGAGGTGGAGAAAACAATTAAAATTGTTAATGAACTGGCCACTGATGGGTTTAAGGTGATCCTTGTAAACGATTCCTTACAGTCGAATTACTACTTCTTTTTCGGCCCGGGAACTGATTTAGCCAAAATCTATCCCTCGTTGGAGGAGTACCTCCAGTCATTAGTTGGTTTTTACAGCATCCATCACAACGGAATGGATCAAATTGTTTCAGGTCTGGGTTATGTTGACATCACACGTATCGATTACAATAAGCAGAGGAGTTTATTTATTCATACATTAACCCGGTCATTGGGATTAACGAATGTTTCCTCCCGGTACCAGAAGAGCGTTTTTTATTATGAAGACGGCTATTTTGAGGATTACACCCAACACGATAAAGATTTGATCAGGCTAATGTATCATCGTTACCTGCACAGTGGGATGGACTCTGTACTGGTTAATGAGGCGCTGGTGGATATCCTGCTCAATAATTAATGTACCTGCCTTTGATTGTATCTAGAACAACAAAAAAATCATTCATTGCAGGCAAAACAACTACCTGGTTTACTAAAAGCAACAGTACCAGGTTGATAACATAGGTTAGCTTTATTTTTAAATAACAACACATGAAACAAAAACTTTTTTTACTCCTGTTTCTTGCAGGGCTATTCCAATCAAGGCCCCAGGCACAGAATTCGCTTTATTTCATGGATAACCTGCCGCAAAGGATGTATTCCAATCCGGCTTTAATTCCAAAAGTAAAATTCTATTTTAACCTGCCTTTTATTTCTCATTTACAGTCTGACATTTACAACTCGGGATTTAATTTAAACCAGCTCAACGAGTTTTCTGATTTATTGGGAAATCCAAATTACGATCCCAATGAATTTATAAAAACGATTGGCGAACAAAACTCCGGTTCCGTTGAAACGCGAATCAATTTTTTGGATTTTGGTTTCAGCCTCAACGACAAAGGATTCCTTTCATTTTCATTGAGTCAACGCAACTATTTTGGTATAAATGCACCTTCAGATATCATGTACCTGCTGAATGATTATGATCAGATTAAAGACCGGTTGCCACTTGTAATAGAAGGAATGAATGTCCGGCTTAACACCTTCTCACAACTGGCTGTTATCTTTTCCCACAGAATAAATAAAGCCATTACTTTAGGGGTTTCTTCCAAGCTAACGGGAGGCATCATCGGACTGCAGTCGGACCACCTGAATGCAAGGCTCACCTACGACATTGTACCCGATGAATATGAGGATTATTACAAATCAAATGAACATTTTTCCGGTGAGGCAATGATTGGGCTTCCCATACCGGTAAAACGTACTGCTATTAATTCAAAAGGAGAATTTGACACCAACGAAAGCATATTGCCGGATGACTGGACATTTAATTTTTCAAAAATATTCGGGAATCCGGGTTTTGCATTTGATGCAGGCGTGAATTATGATATAAACAACAGGTGGACATTTTCAGCCAGTCTTTTAGACATCGGGCATACCAGCTGGGAAAAAAATGGCTACCAGTTTGCCTTTCAGGATACGGTATATAAGATAACGCAGGATGTGCCTTTTAAAATGGACATTCCCTTAAAGCTTTACCTGGCAGGAAGTTATAATTTCACGCCGCAATGGAATACCGGGCTGGTCGTCCGAAATATATTCCATGATCATGCAACCTACACTTCATCAACCCTATCATTAAACGGATATGTTTTCAGGATGCTTTCCACCTCGGTGAGTTATACAAAAGCACATTCCTTTAATACTTTCGGAGGCGGCATCCGTTTACGGTTCTTCCCGGGCACAGATATCTATGCAGTAACCGACAACCTAAGCCAGATACTAAATATCAGGGAAGCCCGGCATATCAATTTTGCCTTCGGATTGAATATGGCTTATGGATTAAAACGCGAGAAGATAGTTAAGTCAGAATTAACCTCTAAAAAACATCCTGCTCAAGACGACAAAAATATTTTAAGGAATAATATTAAAAAAGTAATATGAAAACACTTTTGCTTTTTTTAATTATAGTTTCAATGTTTATTCTAAAAGCTACGGCTATCTACGGACAATGCTGGGATGAAATATTAGTAAAACAACATGATGGTTCATGTTTTGGAGGTAACAATGGTTCTGTTACCGGTTATTATAGAGCTTCTAAACCACTTCACGGTAAAAAGGTTATAATGGAATTTTACAAAGAAATTCAGCACAATTATAGATTACAGTCAATGAATCAGGTAACCTTAAATGGAGAAATTTACTTTCCTAACCTGGAGCCAGGAAAATATAAATTACTTATATTTCAATATGATTTAGAGAACAATTACCTCTGTCATTCAGAAATATTTCCAACCATTTATGAACCAGGCTGCGATTTGAATATTGATTATACCGACCTGAATACCGATGCTTCAAGTGAAGATTTCCTGATACTTAAAACACAATTTGATGGTTCGTTTTGTAATTTTGGATATGAAAGAAATATGGTATTGGCAGTTAATGGCCATGAATATCATTTGGGGATTTCGATAAAGGACAGTTCCTATAATGACCATATCGTTTATAATCCTGTTCATCATTATGTATTGCCTGGTGATGAGTTTTTCATTTACATTGACAATGCCAACGGACATCCCGTAAACAATCCTTCCAGCCTAACATGCAGAAGTTATAGTTCCACAATAAGCCTGGAATGTGATTTGGCAATTGATTCGCTCTCTGTTATTCCAACACCTGGAGGATATATTATTAAGGGAATACTGAAAACTAAATATCTGAAGTTAAAATCAAACTACCTCTATCACAGGTATGCTTCCGATTTTTTTAAAATAAATGTTCACGATACAGCAGGACATCTTATTACTTCTCATTTCGTAAGGGATACAGCCGGTTTATTTTCAATGTATCTTTTCGACTGGCAGATTAACGACCAGGAGGATTTTCTGTTAAAGTGGAAATTAGGTAACTGTTACTTTGAACTTCCGTTTAATGTCAATGACATTTCTACGGCAACAACTAAATATGAGAGAAACAATACAAAATTGTATCCAAATCCGGTAAGAGATTTAATGAAATTAACCATCGATCCTTATTTAACAGGATCCCCATTCTTAATTTCTGACCAGTCTGGCAAAACAATTATGTCAGGGGAACTGTTAAGTGAAACTTCAACTATTAACGTTGGTAAATTACCAGATGGAGTTTATTATTTAAATCTCAGTAAAGAAAGAAACAAGAACCACAAATTCATAAAAATCTCTCATTAAAAAGGGCTGGTATGAAAAACGAATCTTAACAGCCGGAATGAGATAATAAAATTATTTACAATTAAAATTAAAAGAAAAATGAAAAACAGTCTTAAATTATTAACAGGAGTACTTTTAGCAGGTACAATCTTATTTGGTTGTGACAAGGACGAGGTTGACGATGACAATGCAGGTAAAACGAATTTTTTGAAAATTGGCACACAAGAATATGACTTGTCAGCTGGAATTTTGGAAAATTATGGAACAGACGATGATACTACCTGGCATTACGGTTTTAATACCGATTTACTGCTTTACTCAGCAGGTTTATCAATGCAGACAGATGAATACGGTGATTGGGATTTAACCGGGAAAGGGCATGGTATTTATTTTGAAATGTTTTCTACCGCAGGGAACGCTCTGGATAACGGCGATTATGTTTTTTCTTCTGCTGAACCTTTTCCAGTCAAAACATTTGTTTATAGTGGTTATTCTATAAACTATAATACTGAAAACGATGATGTAGAAAAAGAAGGAGAAATTGCAGGCGGGAAAGTAAGTGTTTCTAAAAATGGAAGTGAATACACCATAACCATTGATTGCATCGATGATAATGGTGAAAAAGTTACCGGATTTTATAAAGGAACTCTTCGCTATTTTGACTGGTCCGAAGATTTTATGTCTGCCAGCTTAAAATCAGGTAAAACAAAAAAGAACTTATTTAAAAAATAATTGGTGCCTGGTAAGAATTAAAGAAACACTATGAACATGCTGGTATTATTATTTACCATGGGACTTTCAAATAATTGGAGTTATTTTTGATACTACCCATATTGAGTCTGTAAACGAACTGATCCGGTAAGTACAAAATATTGGCAGAGAGTTATTGCGAAACTATTTCAAAGTCCCATCGGGACGGAATATAATTTTCCGAACAGGAGTGTAAAAAAATAAAAAAAACCTGGTACCCACCAGAGTATTTTTCATACCATCCCTTCAGCTGAGGGATGCTGGCAACACTCAGCTGACGGAATGGTTAACTTTAAACCGGGCAGTAAGGTCGCTTTAAGACCAGGGAATTGAGTTCCATCCAATTAAGCAGGTATCGAAGCATCTGCCTGGTTCTGAATACCGGCTTCGGGTTCGCTAAAGAAAAAATAACAGATAAGTTTTAACCCATTTTCTGTCGATTGATTTATTTATCTGCCCACCTGCCTTTACCTGTTCATTGTGCATCCGTTTAAAGACGACACCAACCCAGATAAAAAGACCTTTACAACAAGGAAATACATTATGTAGGGTGGAACTTTTCCGGGACAATTTCCAGCATTTCCAGGAAACAATTTTTCCATTGATTAGGGGACAGGCAGACAATTTGAGAGTTTAGATTTATACCAAACTTTTGAGAGATTACCCTGAATTGATTTACAGTTTCCCTGCCCACATGCTGTTGCACATTTCTGTCTGCTCCGGGTTGCGGAAAGCAATCCACACATCGCAGGTTCCTTCCGGCAAGGCAGGCTTCCACACGTAGCTTTCAGCAGAACGGCGGGTGTCGGTAAACCGGTAATCGGCCCTGCCCGTTTCTTCCGACAAGGCCATTACCACCAGGGTATCGTGTGAACGGTTGCCTTCAGCCTCACTATCGTTTTTCCATTCAATCAGCAATCCGTCGGGCCCGGCAGTTACCATGGCACTCTCCGGCACCGGCAGCGGCCCCCGGCTCAGCAGTGCTTTGCTTTTATCCACGTATATATCGGGGTATTCGCCCGCCAGCGCATTCCGCATAATGTACGAGTACGCCTCTGTCCGGGCTGTCCGACCCGGAGTTGCTGCCGGGAAAGTAATCCGCAGGAGTTTGGAAAACGGTTTCAGAAACCCGTTCACTACCTGCAGCCGCTGCCGCTGTGCAAGTTGTGCGGACGATTTACGGTCCCTGTAATGCCCCGGCTTTGTGCGTATAATTCCCAGGCCATTCATTTTGTAGACTACCAGGTTTCCCAGCCGGCCCCGGCCGCTATCGAAGATGTTATCAATTACTGCCATAGTATATAGTTTAAATTCCTTTCAAAGATATAATAAATTCTATTTATATTTGATATTAATAGGAGATTTATTCGATGTTAATTCGATGTAAATTTGATACAGAACGAATTTACTATGAATATACCTCAAATAAAAGAAGAAGAAAATATGTATAAATATTAAGTTTGATATAACTCTGAATAGCTTTTAATAAGTTAATTAGAATTACGGGTGGAGCGGTTTCCGAACCGCTCATTTAAAATACCCGGTACAATGAGCAGAGTGCCTTTAGAGTACAGAGTGATATGCCTGAGCATCATCAGAGAGCTAAACTTTATAATACTCATTTTCCTTCAAAATGAACGGTGGCTACCAGGGCTGTGTCCCTTTTATCATCATCACCAATATCTACTTAAGCTCATAAATTTTTCCACAACCTTCTCCCGTCTATTGTTTTAAACAGAAAAGTTTTATAGATTTATTCCGTCGAACATAAGACCTGGATTATTACCGTATATACCGAAAACCGTACATATAAAAGTTTCCCGATTACAATCTTTTAAACGCAAGGAAATCCGTACAACCGGCAGGTGATTTTAAACAGGCATAAAAGAAGGACCGTCGGCTCCGGTTGCAACAGTTTTTTAATGCAACGTTTTAACTCTGCAAAACCGGGTGCTTCCTGTGACTGAGAGGGCGAAGCTGTGAAAGGCTTAATTTCTGCTTACGGAATTTCTGCCGGCCAGTATGTAAGAATTGAGAATAAAAAAGTTATAAAAAGCTACACTTATGAGAAATCAAAATGGGCAGCAGACTGGGCTAAATGATTTCACGTTAAAGATTTGCCGGGTTCTGTGCATTAATTTATGTTGTACCCCAACCGATTGCAAACGCTTATAAGTAGTTAAATATGGATATGTGTTTGTAGAATAAGCATTTAGGATATAATGGATAAAAAAGAAATATAATTACTACATATAGATAAACGTTATGGGGCATAATGAAAAACAAGGAGCTTCCACAAAAATGTTAGTAAAATAATTTGAATTTGTTATCTTTGGAGATAACTTTGCAAAATGAGTAGACAAATCATATTTCACGGAGAATACTTTATTGACTTTTACAAGGAACTTGATGTTGGCGTTAAATCAAAATTTAAATATGTCTTTGAATTGATAAGACAAGTTGAAATGGTCCCTAAAAAGTTTTTAGCTCCAATGACTGGTTACGAGGGACTCTTTGAAATAAGAGTTGAATACCAGTCAAACCTTTATAGGGTTTTCTGCTGCTTTGACGAAGGAAAACTTGTTGTTCTTTTCAACGGCTTTCAAAAGAAAACACAAAAGACTCCCAAGAAGGAAATAGAAAAGGCAATGAGATTAAAAGAAGATTATTTTAAACAGAAAAAATTGAAATCATGACAACTTATAATGGAATTAGGACTTTTGACGAATTACTTGAACGAGAACACGGGAAAATTGGAACTGAAAGTAGAAATGAATTTGAAGAAAAAGCTCAAATGTTCATCGTGAGTGAAATGTTAAAAGAAGCTCGCAAAGAGGCAAAATTGACTCAACAACAATTGGCAGAAAAGGCTGGTACAAAAAAAAGCTACATTTCGAAAATAGAAAATGCAAAGGGAAATATCCAGCTTTCAACATTAATCCGAATTTTTGAGACTGGATTAAACCGAAAAATCGGGTTGACTTTTTTGTAATGGAAAATAAATTACAGCCCCATAACATTGTGCAAATTGCATACCGGGGACAGCAAATCCCCGGACACCGGTTCCCGCATGAATTTACCTGCCTCGAAGGGCAGGGAACCATCCCGGAAACCGGTACGCAACTTGCACTTGAGCGTTGTATGCAAGGCTAAGAGACCGAGTTACATAGTAATAATCTGATTATAAATTTGAAAAAACGGATAGAAAATATTAACTCATTGATTAAAGGTTGGTGCAAGAAAAAATTAGTTTTTGCCCACCCGCTTCTGCCCTTCGGGACAGTTAGGGAAGCTCACGCACATTGCACACATTTGCAAATCGCACAAGCTGACCCACAATCCAAAATTTGCAAAAGAGTGCAATTCTCCCGTTATTAGCCTAATTTATTTAAATGGTTACATCCCATTAAATAAACAAACTATATAAAAAATATTTTAAGCATTTGATATTAAAATGATAGGATTAGATATATTTTCGGGTGCAGGTGGACTCAGCCTTGGGGCTATTAACGCAGGGATTGAAGTCATTTGCGCTATTGATAATGACAAATATTCTTCTCTTACTTATAAATTTAATCACCCAGAATCTAAAGTAATAAATGATGATATAAGAAAAATATCCGCTAATGGAATACTACCAAAAGCACCAAATATCATTTTTGGAGGCCCACCATGTCAAGGATTTTCTTTTTCCAACAAATTAACCAGGAATACAGAAAATGAAAAAAATTCCTTATTCGAAGAATTCGTAAGATTTGTAGCTGGTTATAAACCTAGATGGTTTTTACTGGAAAACGTTGAAGGGATAATTGAATTTAATAAAGGTAAAACTGTTGAGATAATTAGAAATGAGTTTACAAAACTTGGATATAATATAACTGATACAGTTTTGACTGCTTCTGATTATGGAGTTCCTCAAAATCGGAATAGATATTTTCTAGTTGGAAACAATATTGGCATAAATTTTATATTTCCTGATAAAGAAGAAAAAAAAGTCACTGTTTGGGAAGCAATATCTGATTTGCCGAAACTTAAAAACGGTGAGAAAATATATGAGCTTGAATATAATGGGAGTTCCTCTTTGACAGAATATCAAAGATTAATGAGAAAAGATTCTAAAACTTCTTTGCAAAATTTTGTTTCCGAAAACAAGGAGTATATTCTCGAAAGATATAAACATATAAAGCAAGGAGAGAATTGGAAATCTATTCCACCTGACCTCATGAGTAATTATGCTAATCTTAAAAACTGTCATAGTGGGATATACAAACGATTAGTTGCTGATAAACCTTCAATTGTAATTTCAAATTACAGAAAAAATATGCTAATCCACCCATTTGAGAATCGTGGATTATCAGTAAGAGAAGCAGCCCGACTACAAAGCTTTCCAGATGATTTTGTGTTCCAAGGGACTCTATGGTATATTCAACAACAAATTGGGAATGCAGTTCCTCCACTATTATCAGAAAAAATTTTTGAAAAAATAATTGAACTAGACAAAAAATGAAATTAAACGGAAAAACATTATCTGAATATTTGGCTAGGCAAAACAAGAAAAAGTTTCCTTTTAATGGTAATGTAGATTATAGACTAAGATACAGAAACATTAAAGAATACATGGATAATAAAATTCATCCATTAGTAGAAATCTCTGCATATAAGATTGATGGGATGCAATTGACAAAGCATGGAACTGAACACATTGATACTGTAGTTCACAAAGCATCGGAGCTCTTAGATATTGAAGGAATTGAACTATCTCCTTATGAAGTATATCTTTTGTTAGTTGCAATCCAAATCCATGATTCTGGTCACATAATTTCAGGCAGGAAAAAACATGAAAAATTAACAGCAGAAATAATTCAGGGAATGACAATTTTGTTGGGAGATGAAACAGCTGAAAAAAGAGTAATATTTCAGATTGCTGAAGCACATGGTGGATTTACAGATGATGGGAATAAAGATAAACTTTCTTTGTTAAAGACTTCAGATAGAATCCTTAATCAGCCAGTAAAAATTCAACTACTCGCTTCAATTCTGCGACTTTCTGATGAACTCGCAGATGATTTTACAAGGAGTACAAGCGACCCAAATGTTGAAAAAAGTAGCGAGGTTTATCATAAATATGCATCTTCATTGCACAATGTTGAAGTTGACCATACTGGTAAACAAATAAACCTCACTTTCTGTTTAGAAAAGGAAAATGTACTTAAGAAATTAGGAAAACAAAGTGAAGAAGTATTTTTAATTGATGAAATATTTGAAAGAGTTTTTAAGACCTATATTGAAACTGTTTATTGTCAAAGATTCTTGCCATATCCATTATCATTTGATACAGTTTATGCAAAAATAGAATTCATAGATAAAGACTCACTTGTTAATTATTTCGACCCAATTTCCCTTAAACTTACTGAAAAAGGATATCCAAAATTAACAGCAAAATCAGTTTATGAAATCTGCCCTGAAGATTTAAAATATCAAAACAATGGTTTCATTACGGGTCAATTAATTCAAGATATTGTAAATTCTCAAGAAACAACGACATCATGAAAAATCCTTTTTCCGTTCAGACTCCAGAAGATATCACAGCTAAAGAAGCTTATGATTTATTTGTTGACGTATTTACTGATTTCTATCAAATTCCAAATCAAGGTCATGCTTTTATTCATGGACCAAGGGGTTCTGGTAAAAGTATGATGTTTAGATATATGATGCCCGACTGTCAGGCTTTAAAAAAAGATTCAACATTTGATAAACTTGACTATTTCTCCATTTATGTTCCAATAAAGAAAACGGATTTAAATGTAATTAATCTCGATAGGCTTGAAAATCATGCGCAGCATTTATTAAATGAGCATTTATTAGTTACACATATTGCTACGATAGTTTTTGAATATCTAATTTATTTACTCAAAGAACATCAAAGCAAAACAAATAATGGAAATGATAAAGAAGCTCTAAATTTTTTAAATTCTAGTTTTATTCCTAACCTAAAATTAATTGGATATAATTACGAAAAACCAGAAAAAAGAGAAGATTTAATTATCCCAATTTTTGAAGAAATTAGGGACATCTGTAAGTCAATTCATAAAGAAACAAGAGATTATATTAACAAATTGTTTCTAAATACAGTTATACCATATTCAGGCAGTATTTGTAGTTACTTGGATTTCCTTTTCCCTATTCTTTGTGACCTCAAGAAAATATCAATTTTCCCAAAAAACAAACCTATTTTTATTCTCATTGATGATGCAGATAATTTGAATTTAGCTCAAACTCGAATTTTAAATTCATGGGTTTCTTATCGGACAAGTTCTGAAGTCAGTTTAAAAATTTCTACTCAACTTAAATATAAATCGTATCGCACAGTAACCAATCAAACAATAGATTCTCCTCATGATTATTCGGAGGTTAATATCGCTACCGTCTATACTTCATCTAAGAACAAGTTTTATAAACGTGTTAAAGATATCGTTGAGAAAAGAATAAAAATATATTTGAACAAGGATATTGATGCAAATGATTTCTTTCCTGAAAATAGTGAACAAGAATCCAGAATACTAGAGATTGGGGAAACAATAAAAAGTAATTATGAAATAGAAGGAAAAGGAGCCTCTGCTGCTGATGATGTTAAACGATATGCCAGACCAGACTATATTAAAAGTCTAAAAGAAAAACGTTCAGGTTCAACATATAGTTATGCTGGTTTTGAACAATTAGTCAGTGTATCTTCTGGTATTGTTAGATATTTCCTTGAACCTGCCTCATTAATGTATGGAGAATATTATACTTCGCAAAGTGAAGATATATTGTCAATTCCCCATCAGGTTCAAGACGACATTATTCAAAAGTATTCTAGTGCTTATTTACTGACTGAATTTAAGAAGATATTTTTAGAGGAAAATAACGAAAACACAACAGAATTGTTAAGTACATCAGATATGTTGATGAATTTAATTGAAGGATTAGGAGGTATGTTTCATGTTATTTTAATATCAAATTCTTCTGAACGTAGGGTGTTTTCTATAGCTTTAAGTAGTAATCCTAGTAAAATATTAAACAAAGTGCTTCAACTTGGTGTAAGCTTTGGTTATCTTCATGAATCCACAATTGGGAATAAACAGGGTACTGGCAGAACAAAATTGTTCATTTTAAGCAGGCTTTTAGCACCACATTTTAAGTTAGACCCAACTAGTTTCGCTGGTTACAAGTTTATTAATTCGGACATATTGGAATTGTCACTTACTAAACCAAAAGAGTTTATTGAAAGGATGAAACGCGATATAAATTCACTTGGACAAGACAATAGTATTAATCAATTAAAGATTGAATTTTAGTTATGGATAAAGTTTTAAATCTGAATATTGATAGCTTTCAGCAGTTTCTTGACAAAAATAAATTCGGTGTCTTTATTTGTTCTTCAAGTTTCGAAGATAGGTGTATAAAAATCCCAATGCTTGTTGGCAATCAAATAAAACATACTGTAGTTTGCCATTATAAAGACAATTATATATCTGCGAATAATCATTTTGATAAATTAATTTCCTTTTTTAAAAATCCCATAAAAATAATTTTCGATAGAAAAAATCCATTAGTAAACATTGATTTGATATCAAATGAATTACGGCTTATATTTTCTACTAAGAATAGGAATAGAAAAATCCTTGTAGACATTACAACTTTAACTCGTGAGATGATTTTTATTCTAATTTATTATTTCAAAAATGTACCTCCAGTAAATAAATTTATTGTGACATTTGTTTATAATCCAGCTGAGAATTATGCAATTGACAAAGAAAATTATTCAGAAAAATGGTTATCTCGAGGAGTCCGAGATATTAGGTCAGTATTGGGGTATTCTGGTCTATTTCTTCCAAATAAGAAACTAGCACTTATATTATTAGTTGGATTTGAGCAAGAACGAGCAAAAAAAATTATAGATAATTTTGAACCATCTAAAGTTTTTATCGGTCATGCTTCAATTGAAGGAGCTATATCTAAAGAACTTCAAATCATAAATAAAAAAGTTTTCGATGAGTTAAAAAATATGTTATCAGTTGAAATGACTCAATTTGAATTCTCGTGTAAAACACCTGATGAAACAAAAGCAAAAGTGAATGATATTATTGGCTCAATAAAAAATGATTATAATATTGTGATTGCTAGTTTAAACAATAAGATATCAACAATAGGTGTTGCATTTGCTGCAATCGAGAATCCAGAAGTTCAAATTTGTTACCCAACAGTTAATCAATACAACATAGAGAATTACTCAACGTCCAAAGATGAGATATACCTAATCGATATAAACTAAAATCCATCAATGTTCAACGAAGAAGTCACTAAATTCTATAACAAAAATGCTTCTAGATATTTTAATGAACGTGTTTTATCAGGGGGCAGTTTGTTCAATGAATACATAGAAATGCCAGCAGTGTTGAAGCTGTTAAATGATAATTTCATTGACAAAAGAATTCTTGATATAGGATGTGGCTTAGGTATATATTCTAAATTATTGTCGGAAAAAGGAGGCAGAGTAACGGCTATAGATAGTAGCAAAGAAATGATTAACTATGCAAAGAAGTTATGTGCAGATTTGAAAGTAGAATTTATCCACCAACCATTTGAATGTTTTATTTCCGAAAATATTGAAAAATTCGACATTATATTAGGTAGCTTCATGTTGAGTTACTTTGAAGATTTGATTTTAGTATTTTCAAAAATTTCAAAAATTCTTTCATCAACTGGTATTTGTATAATGTCAATGCTTCATCCTTTGAGATTGAGTTCTATTCGTAATGAATCAGGAATTTATTCTATTTTAGACTATTTTGACAATAATTCCTTATATGCTTCAGACTTTTTGAACAACAATGAGATTTTGTATTTAAAAAAGTGGTCAATTTCTGATATTACTTATGCATCCTCAAAATCGCACTTATTAATTGACTTAATAATGGAACCAAAACCTTTCGATATTCCCGCCAAATTCAACAATTTAAAAACATCATATTTAAAAAAATGTCCTTCTGTAATAATTTTCAAATTTGTTAAAAATGATTCATGGAAAAAACAAAACCATTAATATCCATTTTTTGCAGTTCACGTCTTGGTAATAATCAAGAACTATTGGACTTAGCTTATCAATTTGGCAAAATCATTTCTGAAAAATATGGGTTAATTTATGGAGGTACCAATATTGGGTTGATGAATGCTTTTGCGAATGGTGTACTAGAAAATAAAGGTGAAATAATTGGAGTAATAACTAAAAAATTTAAGAATGATGCTATTATGCATAAGGGTGTTCTAAATATGCTTGTTACTTCAAATATGCATGAAAGAAAGAAAATAATCTATGATTTAGCTGATGTTTTTGTTGTATTTCCTGGTGGGCTTGGCACCCTTGATGAAACTTTTGAGGTTTTAACTTGGAAACAGTTGAACATTATAGATAAACCCGTATTGATTTTTAACTATAATGGGTTTTTTGATGGACTATTTAAATTCCTTGATGATATTAATAATTTTGGTTTTACTGATAATAATGTAGATAAACTTTACAAGGTTGCTAATAACTACAAAGAGTTAGTTTATTCTATTGACTTAATTGTTAATAATTGTCCAACGCTCACAGCCAAGCACAATTGCAATTCGCACAAGCCAACACACGACCAAAATTTGCAATAGAGCTTGTCTGTCTGCCACCGCTTTTTTGCCGACCCTAAAAACTAATTTTTTCGGGAACAGCAGTGCTTCGATTGAGCGGATTTTGGATTGTAATAAATTGATAATTAGCGGATAGTGAATAAAGCCCAGCATACAACACGGTATATAAAACATTTGGCGGATAGTGCTGATTTTAAGGTCAGTACCCTTAATAAACTTTGTAACGGTTTGATAGGAAATCGTATTGAAATGCCAAACGTTTCATATACCAATCCGTTAGCGCACATTGCAAAGACGACCGTGCAAATCTTTGAGAAAATTTAGATTATTCAATTGATGCCGACGAATTTTTCTGACAGCATAAAATGACACAAAAAGACCAATTGGAGCAGCGATAATAAGACCTATAATAGATTCCTCAGTATTTAAGACCTCAATAAATGCTTTGTTTTCATAATAAACGTGAATTGAGAGGACTGTTAAAACATAAAGTATTGGGATCACTAAAAAGTAAAGTTTGCTAAATTTCCCTGTTAACCATTTAGATAACAAATTTATTCTTTCAGATAACCAATCTTTTAGTGGAAGGCTGAATTTGTTATTTTGTATTTTATACCATGATAAAATTCCTGAAAAAAGGGAAACTATCACGAGTAATCCAAGTATTGCATTATTTATTAAATATATTAAATCGTCCTGTCGCTTTAATGATGTTATTAACAAAAATATATTCAAACCGACACTTGTTAAAATAGAGGTGCTTAAAATGACAATGAACTTATTTAATGTTTGTTTCGCTTTTGATTTTAAAAGTATACTTAGTTCATCCTTAGATTTAGGATTAATTTCTTTATCAATTGTTTTCCAGATTTTTTGCAATTCTATGTTTTCCATGATTTTATTTATTTAAATTTTGCTTCAATGATTCTTTTGCTCTATTGATTCTAACACCAACATTTGATTTTGAAATGCCGATGATTTCAGAGATTTCATCATAACTTTTTTCTTCCAAATAAAGCAACATGATGGACTTGTCAAGTTCATCAAGTTTATATATTGCATTCAGGAGTAGTTTTAATGAATCATTCACAGATAAATCCTCAACAATATCTGATTTGTCAGATAATTCAGGTACGGCCTCCCTGTATTCTAATCGGGACTCTTTTTTAATCCTTGATAAAGAAGTGTTTATTGATACAGCATAAATCCATGAACCAATACTATTATGATTTTTTATTGTTGGGTACGATTTCCAGAGTTGGTAAATGATTTCTTGAGTATTATCTTCTCTGTCAGTTTGATTTTTAAAGTAAACCCAACTGACTTTGTGTAAAATACCTTGATAACTTGTAAGTAGGTTGAGAAATTCTTCTTTTTGTGATTTCATATTTTCACATCTGTTTCTAGTAAAGTATTCCTTGATTAGAATTTCTTACAAAAAAACATAAATATTTTTCAAATCAACGATTAAATGACTGTATATTTGAGAGATAAGAAAAGCAACGATGCGCTAACACGCAATATAAATTTGTAACGGTTTGATAGGTTGGAGCTTCGAAATCCCGGCCTACGCATATTGCCAACCGTCAGACTGTCTAAAAACCGAACTTCATTTTTTTTTGTTAACAACTAACCGAGATATCAACATCACTGAAAGACAATCCTTTATATCTTCAGG
>JAWLGR010000025.1:42577-69747 GCA_041684965.1 Mariniphaga sp. | reverse complement strand
ATCAGTTAAAGATTAAAAAGGCAGTTCTGTTTAAAAGCTTAAAACAGCTATATTTAATCCGGAAACTAAAGGTAGAAACTAGTTTTTAGACAGACTGCCATTGGCAGCAAGCAAGAAAGACACGTGCAATTTGACAAATATTTGCACGGATTGATAAAATGATTTAACTTTGCACGTATAGATTGATATATAAAACGACGTGTTATGAATACAAAGTTGACATTGACCATAGAGCAATCTTTAATAGAAAAAGCAAAGAGGTATGCTAAAGGAAAAGGGAGAAGTCTTTCTGATATAGTTGAAAATTATCTTAAAGTGATTATTAAGGAGGAGAATTCAAAAGTAATAGATTCAACTCCAATTGCGACATCTCTTAGGGGTTCTTTTAAAGCGCCTAAGGATTTTGATTATAAAAAAGAACTGTCGAAAGGACTATCTAAGAAATATCTATAGCATGGATAATGTATTAATAGATACAGATGTAATCTTAGACTTTTTCTTTGATAGACAACCTTTTGCTGAATATTCTGCTCAAGTGATAGGATTATGCGAGACAAATAAAATTAAAGGATTTGTTACTCCAGTGATTTACAGTAATGTTTATTATCTCCTAAGACAAACTGCTCGACACGATAAAGTGATTGATAATCTTAAACAACTCTTGATGATAACAGATGTTTTATCAATGGATAAAGAAGTTGTAAGTAATGCCCTAAATTCAGGATTTAAAGATTTTGAGGATAGTTTGCAGAATTTTGCAGCAATGAAACATGGCGAGATAGATGTAATTTTGACTCGTAATCTTAAGGATTTTAGTAAAAGTGAGATTGGAGTTTTGACACCTGAATCATATATTAAATTGATAATTGCCAGCCGCTAATCGAGTAGCCTGCCCTGTCAGCAAACGCTGACAGGGAAAAGCTCTCACACCACCGTACGTACGGGTCTCGTACCTGTCTGCCGCCAGGCAGGTACGGCGGTTCGTCAAGTCATCAGGAAACCGAGGGACATAGTCCCATCCCAATTAACAGGTTTACTTTGATTGTAAAGTTCCAACAAAGGAACGTAACCCCGTTTCTTCAATCGTTCAACAGTAACTGTAGTTCCACTCCCGATAGCCATCGGGAGGGCTTTGTCCGTCAGCTGACGGACATCCACCCTTTCGTGAACGGCTCTCCCGATGTCATCGGGAATCACGGTCTACTCCTAATCGGATCAGGCTACGCCTTTTCTTTTCAGGCTTTTTCTCCGTCAGCTGACGGACCATACGCAGTAGCGGAGCCGGTTGCGAATCCACCCGTCCAGTTCATTGAGTTTGTTTTGGATGCTTGCCATTCGGAAAGCATTTACCCATCCACAATTTGGTAAAAGACAAATTCCCGAACACAAAGTAAAAATAATGGAACAGAATAATGATCCGTTTACAGCGTGCATGTGGCAATTGCGGGTGAATTGGTAAACCGAAGGTCTTTACTTCGAAGAAACTTTGTGCTAAACGGAAAGGAAAGTGCTTATAACCTGCTACTGCACAACTGTTGCTCCTCACTAAAAATACAGACAGCATTTCAAAAAATGATTATCTTTGATATATGCTTACCGAAAATGACATATTATTCAAGTTAAAGGAGTTGAAACCAACTCTTTAAGGAAATCGGTTTATTTGGTGCAGTTTCGATTGCGAAAATACGTAAACGAGTAGCATATTAAGGAACTTAATCCAATAAAAGGTTGAAACTATGTCTGAAACAAAAAATGCAAATAGACAATTTGACGAAGAACTTATTCGAAAAATAGAAGCAGCCTACGACCATGCCTGGCAGCGAGGAGATATTGAGGGTATAATGGAATGCTTTAAGAAAGATGCGTTACTTATCAGCCCTAGAGGTGATGTGGCTTTTGGTGCGGAGCAAATTCGCAATCTGTTTAATAATTTTCTAGGAAACGAAGCCAAATACACTAAACACACGAGCCGTATCACCCGCATAAGTTTCGTAACCGATGATGTGGCGGTGGTAGATGGAGAGGCATTTATAGAGGGCGCAGAAAATTTATCCGCTACGCTTGTACACCACAGGTTTACCGACGTCCTCGTTCGCAGTGGGGATGGTTGGATTATTGCCCATATTCGTGCCTATGAAAGCACAGGAGCATAACATTATGCGAATCTCAGTTGTTCATCAATTTATTCGAGGCCACGATGTTCTAATTTACGGCAAAGGGCTCTATCAACACATGCCGGCTGATATAGCAATACAAGGAATCCCACAGGATTAAGTTACTATGTTTATTGCTATCCCGCTTTTATTGATATCGCTAATTGGATATTATAAAAATCCATCCAGGCATTTTTTCTTTTAAGTGGTGCGCTTGGCTACTTTTTTGTCACCTACTTATTTCAAACAGCCATGGGGATGGATAATTTTTTATTTTTATGCTATGTAACGCTTTTAGCCTTAACCTTTTTTGGACTATTTATTTCAACAAAATCCCTGGAGTATTTTAACCACCACCATTTTTCTGAAAACACACCAGTTAAAACTGTCGGAGGCTTTTTAATGTTTAATGCTGTTTCTATTACATGTCTTTGGTTGGGAATTATTGTCCCTTCCTTAATTGATGGATCTATATACCCAATGGAACTGAACCATTTCACAACACTGATTGTACAAGGTTTCGATCTCGGATTATTATTGCCAATAAGTTTTGTGATTGGGTTTTTACTTTTCCGAAAAAAGAAACTGGGGTACATCTACTCAACAATTTATTTAGGGTTTCTTTCATTATTGATGACAGCTTTAACAGCAAAAATAATAGCAAGGGCCATGAATGAAGTTAATGTTGTTCCAGTTATATATATTATCCCTTCGCTTAATTTAATAACAATTATATGCACATTTTTCATGACCAAAAATATTCAAACCGAACCTTAATTAAAAAATAACACATAATCGGGTGATTGGCCAGTGAGCCTTTAAGCCCTCCGGAGCGCCCCTAACACTACCATATGTGCGGAGCTCGTACCTGCCTGGAATCAGTCACATACAGCGGTTCTGAAAGTCATCAGGAAACCGAGTGACGGTTTGCCCTGGTTGTAAATTTCCAGCAAAAAACAGAACCGGCTTTATCAATCCATTCAACAACAATTGTGGCCCTTTTTAACTTGATGCGTTTCTGCAGAAGTTTTATTGTTCTGCTGCATGCAGGGAATGAATAAAAACGATCCAGTTTTCAATTGAAGTTGGGCAATAATTGGATACTAAAAAACGTAAATAGATGCTTACAAACAAAAAACTTATACGCTCAGTAATCAAATAAACCAAACAATCCATTATTAATAAGTAAACCATCAGCAATTCCGTTAGTCAAAAAAAATTACAGAAGGTGAGCAGACAAAAGATTTCATCTTTTAGCATTATTTATTTTTTAACTAAAGTTGTTAATATATCGAAAGCTTTTTTTATATGTTTTATTAAATTTGCAATGATTCAAAGCACCATCGAATCCTAATTGTTTGAACTATAATAAATTATGAAATAAACAAAAAAACTGTTTCCAAATTGGTTGCACTATTAGAACTGTTTTGACTACTATTATGAAAAAGAAAATTGTTACTACCACTATTATTTTATTGTTGATTTCAGTTTTTGCCTTTCTTATTTTAAGCGGATCGGGTAAAAAAAGTGAATACATTACCTCCGCTGTCACACGTGGCCCCTTTGAGATTCTTATTTATTCAACCGGACAATTAGAGGCCCAGAGTTCAGAAAATATTGAAGTGCCCCAAATTTTACGAGACCGGAGTGTTGGCATCTATGAAATTAAAATTACGGATTTGATAGAAGAAGGGACGGTGGTGGATTCGGGTGATTATGTCGCCCTGCTCGATCATAAAGTTGTGGAAGAGGTTTTAGTCGCTGCCCAGGAGGAATTGGATCAGGCAATCAATAGTTTTGAAGATGCAAAAATGGATTCAAACCTCACTTTAAGCAATCATCGCGACTTAATTATTAATGCAAGAGAAGAAGTAGAAGAAAGGCAAATTGTTCTTGATGAATCAGTATATGAATCACCGGCAGTTGTACGAAAAGCTGAAATGGATTTAGACAAGGCAAAACGAAAGCTGGAGCAGGAAATAAAGGGTTACGAATTACGTCAGAGACAGGCAGTAACCCGGGTTGAGCGTTTTGCAATTGAATTACGCCGGCGTCAGAACCGAGTCGATTTACTGGCAGATGTATTGCAATCGCTCAGAATTCAGGCACCTAAACCTGGCATGCTGGTCTATGGGCGAGATCGAACACGTGAGAAAATTCAGATAGGCTCCAGTGTAAGCGCCTGGATGCCGGTTATTGCGACTCTTCCTGATCTTTCATCTATGCAATCACTCACATGGGTAAATGAAATTGATATTTCTAAAATAAAAATAGGACAAAAAGTAACAATTGGAATCGATGCCCTGCCAGGTAAACAAATGGACGGAGAAGTAATTTCTGTGGCAAATATTGGTCAGCCCATGCCAAGAAGTGATGCAAAAGTTTTTGAGGTTAGAGTACGTGTAATTGGGCAAGTTGACGATCTAAAACCGGCCATGACAACAAGTAATATTATTCATACCGGCACCTGGGAAGACGTGTTATTTATTCCTGCAGAATCAGTCTTTAGAAATGATTCACTTCAGTATGTATTTCTGGATAAAAACGGTTCTTTAGTGAGGCAAATTGTTGATCTGGGAGAAGAAAATGAAAACTATGTACTTGTACGGAAAGGACTTCAGGAAAACGATCAAGTTTTACTAAGCATGCCCGAAGATCAAGATGAAATATCTGTTACAGGAATGGATATTTACTATGAAATTAAAGAACGTAAATTGCAGGAAGAAAATGAAGAGAAGGAATCAGTTGCAAAAAGAAAAGGCAGATCAACTAATGGTGAAGAGAATAAAGGGCATGTATCCGGAAACGAAATAAATATAACAGGATGAGCGGAGCATTCGAACGATACAAATACAATGTGGCAAGTGGTGTTGAAGCCATATTTGCCAACCGGGTAAAATCTTTTCTCACAGCTTTGGGAATAATATTTGGGGTAGCAGCAGTAATCAGTATGCTTGCTATCGGCAATGGTGCGGAACAGGAAATCCTGGAGCAGATAAAAATGGTAGGTGTAAATAACATTATAGTGTCTCCAACAGACAATATAATTGATGCCAATGAAAAATCAACCTCAGGAGATGAGCCACAAATAAGTTCAAAAAAATTTTCACCCGGATTGTCCCTGCTGGATGCAGATGCCATTGTTGATGTTATTCCCACGGTCAGCAAAGTTTGCCCGGTCATTACCTTTAATTATTCCGCCATACTGGATGGAAAAAGCAAACCAGTTGTTCTTGAGGGCATCAACAATAATTATTTTGATTTATTTAATATCTCCCTTCAAAAAGGCAGCTACTTTTCCGAAAGTCAAATTGACAAAGGGTTCCCTGTTTGTATTATCGGAGATAACATTAACACTGTATTTTTCAACCATGAAAATGCAGTTGGAAAATATATAAAATGCGGTCAGATTTGGTTGCAGGTTATTGGTGTAATTGAGCGAAGGGATTTTACGGCTTCTGCATCTGATGAATTAGGCATCAGCAGTACCGACAACAAAATATTCATTCCTGCAAAGACTATGATTATGCGTTTTAAAAACAGGTCGCTGCTGCGTGCTGATGAAATTGCTGCAGCAGCTGCAGGTGGCAGTTCGCAAAAAGAAAACCTGAATCAATTGGATAAAATTATTGTACAGGTGGAGGAAACAGAATACTTAAGCTCAACAGCAGAAGTAATAAACCGTATGATTTATCGCAGGCACAATAATCTGTATGATTTTGAAGTAACTATACCTGAACTTTTACTTAAACAGCAACAACGCACTAAAACCATCTTTAATATTGTTCTGGGTGTTATTGCAGGTATTTCCCTGATTGTAGGTGGTATTGGCATTATGAATATTATGCTCGCTTCTGTTATGGAGCGAATCAGGGAAATTGGTTTGCGCCAGGCAATAGGGGCATCACGAAAAGACATAATTGCCCAGTTTCTTTCAGAATCGACATTAATTAGTGTTACGGGGGGTATTTTGGGAATTATACTTGGAATAGGATTATCACGAATCATTATGGCTGTTTTCGATATTAAAACTGTCATATCCGTTTTTTCAATTGCAATATCTTTTGGTGTTTCTGTTCTTATTGGTGTCACTTTTGGATATTTGCCGGCCAAACGTGCATCCGACCAGGACCCGGTAGAATCACTTCGTTATTAATAATTATAAAAAAAATGGACTACCAGAGAAATTGTAATATCTGCGTACTTAATACCGGAATGGATAAAAATATTTTGCTGCTGAGCAAACTTCAACCATTAACCAAATAAATTACCTGATTTTAAATATGAAATTACGTTCTATCTTTCTATCGTTTGTTTTTATCATCTGCCTGGGACTCTATTCTTCAGCTCAGAAAGACCTGCATCTTACACTTGAAGAGGTCATTGAAATTGCATCCCAGCAATCGCTCGATGCTTTCCGAAACAAAAACATGTATTTAGCAAGTTATTGGGAATTCCGCTATTTCAAAGCCGACAGGTTGCCTACCTTAAGTTTTAATGCAACTCCTTTCGATTATAACCGCTCAATGCAAAAAGTATACAATTATGATGAAAACCGGGATGAATATAAATCCCGTGAAGATCTAAGTTCAGAGGTGGCAATGCTTTTAAACCAAAACATTGGATTAACAGGTGGCCGGCTTTTTGCACGTTCTGAGTTAAATTTAACGGAGAAACTGGGCGAAGATCGCATCTCATCATATTCTTCAACACCATTCAGTATAGGCTATTCTCAAAATATCAGCGGCTATAACAGCCTGAGATGGACAGCCAAAATAGAACCCCTTAAATTTGAGCAGGCTAAAAAAGGATTTATACAAAGTAAAGAGGAATTAGCCATTAAGGCAAACCGTAGATTTTTTGATTTGGTTGATGCACAAATCGAAGTAAATATAGCCACAACCAACCTTGCCAATGCCGATACACTTTATAAAATCGGAACGGGAAGGTTCAAGGTAGGAACTGTTACACAAGATGAACTTCTAAATCTGGAGCTCAGCTATATGAATGCCCAGCTTTCCCTTACGCGCGCCTATATCGGGTTGGAACGTGCACAGGCACAGCTGAATTCTTTTTTGGGATTTGATAAAAGCACAAAAATTGAATGCATTGTACCTACCCACCTGCCAAATTTACAAATTGATGCAAATGAGGCAGCAACCATGGCTTTTCAAAATAATCCGGAAATAATACGGCAACAGCAAAGACTGCTTGAAGAAGATCGAAGAGTGAAACAGGCAAAGTCTCAAGCCGGTATCAGTGGAGATGTTTATGCGCTATATGGGCTAAATCAGAATGCCCGGGAACTCGATTTGGTGTACCGTGATCCACTCGACCGCCAACGCCTGCAAATTGGCATGAATGTTCCTGTGCTTGACTGGGGACGAAGAAAAGGAAGATTGGCTATGGCTGAGTCAAACAGGGAAGTGGTACGGATAAGCATTAACCAGGAAAAAATAGATTTTGAGCAAAATGTTGTAATGAATGTAATGGAATTTAATCTGCAGGCCGACCAGGTATTAAGTCGTGCAAAAGCCGATACAATTGCCCAATTGGGATACGATGTTACTCAACAACGGTTTCTTATCGGAAAAGTAGATGTTACAAAACTAAACCTTGCCAGAAACGATCAGGAATCAGCTCGCAGAGCATATATAAATGCCCTGCGTACATACTGGAATTATTATTTCACCCTCAGACAGCTTACGCTGTTTGACTTTGAAAAAGGAATAACATTGTCGGAAGAATTCGACCGACTGGTAAATTGATAAAAATGATGAAATCAGTCAAGGGAACGAGATATATTTGGATAGTTGGGGCAGTAATTGCGATTTTAATTTTCCTACTGCTGGGGCAAAATACATTTTTAGGCTACAAAACCTACACGGTAAAAAGGAAAACATTTGAATCCGGAATTTCTATTAAAGGGGAAATTCAAGGTAAAAATGCAGTATACATTACTTTCCCGGATGAATTAAAGCACCGCGACTTATGGGTGCGGGATTTCCAGATAAAAGATCTCATCCTGGAGGGGAAGCTCGTTAAAAGGGGGGATTGGATAGCAACCCTTGATGTTGATAATATAAATCAACAAATACAAAATAACAACGAGGAAATTGAAAGACGACTGGCTCAGTTAAACGATCAGAAAATTGATTCAGCCATTGAACTTACCAGGTTCCGGGAAGAACTTAAAGAACTTAAATTTGATCTGGAGTACAGGGAACTTGATCTGGAGCAGTCGCAATATGAATCCCCGGCTTATCAACGAAAAATGAAAGTAGCCTACAATAAAACGCTCAGGCAGATAGATAAAAAGCGTCGCGATTATGAATTGCGCAGGCTGAATCTTGCCACGAGGACCAAACGCAGTGAAGAACGTTATAACTTTGCATTGCATCGGGATTCATTGCTGCACAGAGCTCAGAAGGCAGCAACTATTACTGCCCCTCAGGACGGAATGGTGATGTATGCCCGCAATCATTATGGTCGTAAAAGACGGGTGGGTGATAATGTTAGCCAGTGGAATCCTGCCATTGCCAGTCTACCCGATTTATCGGTACTAATTTCTGAGACTTACGTGGAAGAAATTCATATTACAAAACTTCATATTGGCGACAGCGTAAGAATAACTGTAGATGCAATTCCTGGGAAGGTCTATTCCGGTTCGGTTTATAAAATTGCTAATATAGGTCAGGAATTGCCTAACCTTGAATCGAAGGTATTTAATGTTTTAATTGAAATTAATGATACAGATGCCCGGTTAAAGCCGGCAATGACATCAACCAACGCCATTATTTTTGATAGCCGGCCAAATGTTTTAACAATTCCAAGGGAATGCTTATATACCGTAAATGAAAAACAACATGTTTACCTGAAAGTAGCAGGAAAAATATATAAACAACCTGTAACTACAGGTCTGGAGAATGATACCGAAATAATAATAAATTCCGGACTTGAAGTAAACGATAAAGTTCTGTTGTCTCAACCTGATAATTTTGAATCCGTAGAGATGTTCCAGCGTATTGCATCCAATTAGCGAACATCAATATCAATCGTTGTATATAATGTCACAACCTTTTATTTAATGAAATGGATTGAATGAAACAATCAATTGCTCCCAAATAAAGGTATTCACCTGGTTTTCTGATAATATAACAACCTCTATAAAATTTCCCTACACGTCAATCAGAACTTGTCGTCAAGGCGAATCATTTATTCTCTTCACTTTTATCATTATGGCAAATTCAATAAGAGAAAAAAATGTTTCATCTTAATGGATTAAGATCTAGAATAATAGAAAAATGATATTATTTTTATATTGAACTAAAATTTCATGAAAAAATGAAAATTTACTAAGCATAATGTATATAAAGATGCCCGTATGATCTAAATATAAGTCATTAGAGTTACTGCTCAGGTGTTATTTCTGAATTTTATTTTGAATAACAATAAAAAAAAGACCATGAAACGGAATTTATTTTTAAACTGGACCCTTACGATTTCACGCATCATTGTTGGCTGGTATTTTCTTTATGAAGGTATTGCTAAGCTGCTAACTCCCCAGTGGACCGCAAAAATATTCCTGATGGAGTCAAAGTGGATTTTTTCAGGAATTTTCCATCAAATAGCAGAAAGTCCTGAAGCCCTAAGGGTAGTTGATTACCTAAACATTTGGGGACTTATCCTGCTGGGATTGTCACTTATCATAGGGTTGTTTGTGCGATGGTCATCAATTGCCGGTTCAATTTTGATGCTGTTTTATTTTGTTGCCTACCCTCCTATTCCCGGGTATACATTCGGTTCCATTACAGAAGGAAGTTACCTGCTGGTAAACAAAACACTCATCCTGCTTTTTATTCTTATCGTCTTTGCACTGTTGCCTTCTAATCTCTGGTATGGATTAGATCGGTTAGTTAAACGATGGAAAAAAGAAAAGCCGGAAGCACCCATTCCTGCAGAAAAAAAAGTACATCCTTCCATTCCACGGCGGGAATTATTGCGTGACCTGATTAGCATACCTTTTTTAGGTGCATTCGCCTATGCTGTGTATAAAAAAAGAAAATGGGACAGCTTTGAAGAAAAATTTTTAACCGGCAATCCGGATGCCACATCTGCAGCGACATTAAAAACTTTCCATTTTGCATCCCTTAATGACCTCAAAGAACAGGTACCTAAGGGGAAAATAGGCAATATGGAATTTAGCAGGATGATAATGGGAGGAAACCTGATTGGAGGCTGGGCTCATGCACGCGATTTAATCTATGCCTCCGAACTGGTGAAGGCATATCATTCTGACGAACGGGTAATGATGACCATGCAACTAGCTGAAAAATGTGGTATCGATACCATACTTACAACCACAGCACTTGCCAGAATAATAAATAAATACTGGCATGAAACAGGAGGAAAAATTAAATTTATTTCAGATTGCGGTGGTGGTGGAAAAGATGGCTTGATTGGTGGTATCAGGCAATCGCATGAGGCAGGTGCGGCTGCAATGTATTGTCATGGAGGTATTGCTGACCGATTGGTGCAGGAGGGAAAATTTGATGAAATTAAAAAAGCCCTTGATCTTATTAGAAGCTATGGTAAACCTGCCGGTATTGGCGGTCACCTTATTGAAACAATACAAGGATGTGTTGAGCAAGGTATAAAGCCCGACTTCTGGGTTAAAACACTCCACCATCACAATTATTGGTCTGCACAGGTTGATATTGAACAAAAAAGAACAATAGATGCTGAATACAAGGATAATATTTTTTGTTTTAAACCAAATGAAACCATTAAGTTCATGAACAGTCTGGAAGAACCCTGGATTGCATTTAAAGTATTAGCTGCCGGTGCCATTCATCCCAATAACGCTTTCCGGTATGCATTTGAAAATGGTGCTGATTTTATTTGTGTAGGCATGTACGACTTTCAGATAGTTGAGGATTCAAATATTGTTACCGATGTTTTAAAATCAAATTTTTTTAACACCAGAAACAGACGGTGGATGGCTTAAAAAAAATTAGCTACAGGAAATAAACCTGTTCTATTACAACTAAAACATTTAATCAATGAAACTGAGGATTATATTTCAAATCCTGGCTGTCCTTTTGTATTCCTGTTCTAAAAAGAACACTCAACCAAATATTGTGTTCATACTGGTTGATGATTTAGGATGGGCCGATGTGAAATGCAACAATCCCGGAAGCTTTTATGAAACGCCAAACATAGATAAGCTGGCAGAACATGGTATACGATTTACACAGGCTTATTCTGCCCATCCGGTATGCAGTCCCACAAGAGCTGCTTTAATGACTGGGAAACATCCCAACCGTGTCAATATCACTGACTGGCTCCCGGGCAGTAATCCTCAAAACAAACCATTGACCGGACCAATTGACAACGATGAACTGGCTTTGAAAGAAGTTACGATAGCTGAAAAATTAAAAGAAAAGGGCTATACTACTTGTTTTGTGGGTAAGTGGCACCTGGGCAATGATAGTAACCATTGGCCGGAATATCAGGGCTTCGATGTAAATATCGGAGGCTGGGAAGCAGGGCAGCCACGCATAATACCTGGTGTTTCAAATGGTTATTATTCCCCCTATGGCAATCCCCGTTTAAAAGATGGGCCGGACGGCGAATACCTTACCGACAGGTTGACCGATGAAAGCATACGATTTATCAATGAAAATAAAAAAAATCCGTTTTTTCTGTACCTGTCATTCTATACCGTACATACTCCTATCCAGGCATCCAAAAAACATATTGATAAATTCACTGCAAAAAAGAAACAATTAAAGACGGACGAAATACCTTTTAAAAGGGAAGGTGAAGGATGGACAAAATTAATTCAGGATAATGCAGCCTTTGCCTCTATGGTTGCTGCAATGGATGAAAATGTGGGACGCATTATTCAATGTTTGGAGGAAAATGAAATGGATCAAAATACCTGGATAATTTTCACAAGCGATAACGGGGGAAGATCTACCCTGTTCAATAAAAATGCAGAAACATCAAATGAACCGCTTCGGGCAGGTAAAGGATGGTGTTACGAAGGAGGAATTAGAGTTCCATTGATTATTTCAGGTCCGAAAGTCCGGAAGCCGGGAAGGCAATCAGAACAACCTGTTGTAAGCATGGATTTTTTTACAACGCTGTTAACCATCGCAGGAATTGAACATACAAGCAACGATGGAATGAATCTTTTACCCGTTTTGGAAAATGAAGGGAACCTGAACCGGGATGTACTTTTTTGGCACTACCCACATTATCATGGAAGTGCCTGGACACCAGGTTCGGCTATCAGAAAAGATGACTGGAAACTGGTTGTATTTTATGAGGATGACAGGACTGAACTTTACAATTTAAAAGATGACCCGGGAGAAAAACAAAATCTGGCACATGAATTCCCGTCAATAACATCTGAACTGAAAACTAAACTTTCAGGTTTACTTGAAGAAAGCGATGCAAAATTTCCTCAACCAAATCCAAATTTTAGTATAAAGTGACTTTCAATGCTGTTTCATTCGTAAACCATATCATAAACTGATGCAATCGCTCTATAAATTAAATTGTGCAAGCTATAATAGTATGTGGCATACAATAAATTATATATTTTTGAGAAATTGGTAGTACGATTCTACCTTCCCGGTTATACAGAAATTGTAAAAATAAATGTAAAACACAAAGCATGAAAACTCTTTTCAAATATAAAATCTGCCTTATTCTAACATTGGTGGTTATTATTTGCTGTCCTTTAACAGGATATACTCAAAGCATCAATAAAGATTCAGGTAATTTGAAGGAACTGCATAAACCCTTGTCCTATTACAAGGTGTTCCGTGGAAATACCCACTCCCACACCATTTACACCTGGACTCATGGTGCACACCGTGAAAAAGGAATAACCGATCTTTCCGCTCCAACCAATTTTCATCCGGAATGGAAAGTGCCTTCGGGAATGGATTTCAAAAATCACCACTCCATTAGTCTTAATCCCGATGATTACAATAACCGGCAAGGGTTACCTTCTAATCATTATGCCCTGGCAAGAAAAAACGGATATGATTTTTACGTAGTAACCGATCATACACAGGAACCCACTCTTCAACCTGTTTCATTGAGCAATCCGGTCTGGCAGGTAATGCTTAAAACTGCAGATGAATTTGACAAATATCCTGATTTTGTTGCGTTGGCAGGCTTTGAATACAGCCGCAATACATCAAAGGACGGCGGAAGCGGCCATATTAATGTTATAAATGCTGCCGAATATGTTAATGCCGATCATGGCCAGCGGGGGCCTGCCCCACCCTGGCCCGATGCAAACTGGAGCGTCCCTCAGTTTTACAATTGGGTAAAAACAGCAGAACCCCATCTTGGAAAAGGTTATGTAGCCACCGGGTTCAATCATCCCCAACCGGATCAATACAATGACTGGGATAATATTGACGATGAAATTGCAGAACTCGTTAGTACATTTGAAATCCATACCAGTTACAATACCATACGGTGGGAAGCCTATATAAGAGCACTGAATAAAGGTTGGAGGGTAGCACCAATAGGTGTGCTCGACAATCATGGATTGGATGCAATTAACGAAATGCCACCACCAACTTTTGTTTTGGCACCTGAACTTACCAGGGAATCCATCACTCAGGCATTGCGACAAAGGCGTACCTTCGTTTCATGGAATGAAGGTGTAGAACTGCGCTATTCAGTGAACGGTAATATTATGGGTTCAAAACTGGATAAAACAGATAAATATGTTTTCAATATAGAAGTCAATACTCCTCCATCCAAACCGGATGAACGGGTAAGCCGGATACAAATATTGGGTAACCATCCTGATGGCAAGGACGATGTTATAGTTGTAAATGAGAAGATCTTTGATGGCAAATCCGGTAAAATAGTCTGGGAACCTGTTATTGAAAATAAATCTGCAAAATACTTTTTGTTGCGAATCCACCATTTCAATGACATAGAAGCAGATGGAAGCTTCAAACTCCATGGCTCTACTTTATCTGCTCCCGTCTGGACGGAAAATTAACAGATGATTTTGCTTTTATTTCTGTTTCAAATAAAAAATAAATGGGTTAAGCTTTGAATCTGCTGCTCTTCTATTTCTGAATTGTAAATTTGGTATCATTCAAATCAAAGGGTATTTCATTTTCCTTAACCTGGATAATATTTTCAAATCTTTCCCTAACTTCTTTTTCGTCTTTTGATAGAGCAGAAATTGGATTTTCTTCTAATGGATCTGAAACGGTATTATAAAACCTATTATCCCGGTAAAGCTTATATTTATAATTCATCACCCACCGGTTATGCTGATGCCTTCCCCACCGGGGGGAATAATGTATAAATATTTCCTGTTTATTGTTTCTTTCTTCAACCCCGTTTAAAACATTCATAAAACTTTTTCCGTCAGAAAAATAAGATGAAGGTTCGATACCGGCAGCATCAGCAAGTGTTGGCAAAATATCGGAAAAATCAATCATTCCGCTAAAGATCCGCGCCTCTTTGATTCTTTCAGGCCAGGAGATTATAAGAGGTACATGGTTCCCGGTATTTATAGACTGGCCTTTTGCTCCTTTAATTTTACCTGACATGGTCGTTGAAACAACTGAAGGATGGGTTCCGTTATCGGCAGTAAAAATAAAAAGCGTATTTTCCCAAATTCCTTTTTCCCGGAGTTTCGATTCAAGTTGACCAATTATTTTATCAATATATTCGATCATTCCGGCAAAATAAACCGTGTCGTGTTCATAGCGACGGGAAGGATCATTCCACACAGCAGAACCGGGAACAGGGACAAATGGATCATGAGGGAGCAGCATAGGATAATAGATTAAAAACGGACGATCTGCATTTTTTTCAATAAAACCGGACAAAAAGTCGGCTACTACCTGGGGACCAAAAGCATCTGAATTACGGGGAAGGTCACTCCCGTTTTGGGTAAGCAAAGGATTGGCATACCGTTCTCCTTCAGAACGTTTATGATGAAGTTGCCATAGACAATATTCATTAAATCCAAAATGATTTGGCCGTGTTACATCCTGATTTCCCGGATAATTATGTTGTATGCCATTCAATTGCCATTTTCCTGCGATGCAGGTCACATAACCGGCATCCTTTAACAAATTGCCGAAGGTTTTTTCATCCGGACTTAAATATTCAAAATCAACATAGTTTCTGGCATTCGATTTTCCTGTCATTATTTTTACCCTTGATGGAGTGCACAAAGGCTGGGAATAACAATTATCAAACCGTATCCCTGAATTTGCCAGCTTGTCGAGATTGGGAGTATTGTATTCAATATTTCCATTGGCACCAACACATTCATACCCCATATCATCGGCCATAATAAGCACAATATTAGGCATTTGCCTTAAAAAATTTTCTTGCCCCGGGGTGGAACCACAAACTGCAAAAACAAAAAGTGCAGCAATAAAAATTGAAATCCGATGTTTCATTCCAAAACGGCTAAAATTCAACCCTTAAGATAATTAAATTAAACCAATAATAATACCTGCTCAGGTACTTTATCCTTACTCAATATAGTAGTCACTTTTCCTTAAAGCTTCAGATTCTGTTGACATTGATTCCTGCAGCTATTACCTAATTCTCTGAAAAAGCTATCATTACGTTTATTATCAAGTCCTGAACTATTGCATAAAGTTTTATGGTTCTTAAATTGCAAATATTTCCATTCCCGTAGCATTGCATATCTTTTCAAAGCCGTGAGTTATTTCCACCAGGTTGAACAATTCCATAAAATTGCCTGAGAAAAATCGTAGTTTTAATGCCGGCTCCCTCCTTCGGATGCATTGTTCTCTCCTTTACTGACTTATTTACCAGCAAAGAATGATTAGTTGAGTTTACTGAAAGCAGGCACAGAGAATGTATCCAGTTTCATACTAAAGTTATTTCTCACCAGGCAATGTTTTTATTACTTCACTTACAAAATTATTCAGGTTAAAGTTACTTAAGCCATACCCCATCCGCACCACTACAAGTTTTTTTGAAGGGATGATGTAAACCCGCTGCCCCAGGAACCCATCAGCAAAAAAAACATCATCCGGAACATCGGTTAAGGCATTTTGATCCTGGGGTTCCTTTAACCAAAAGGTGCCGGCATATTTTCCATCGGATACGTTAGCAGGTTCTTTCATAAAATCAACCCACTCCTTTGGAAGCAAGGTATCACCCGCAACCATTCCGTTATTCAGAAACAACAATCCAAAGCGGGCCCAGTCGCGAACAGTCCCATAGCTGTATGAGGAAGCAACATACAGGCCACGGCCATCGGTTTCAACTTTTGTATTCAGCATACCCGCCGGATACAGCAAATCGCGGTAAAGCCCAATATGATATAAACTGTCGTTTTTAAACCGGTGCCTTATGATCCCTGACAACAAATTGGCATCACCTGATGAATAATTCCAATAAGTACCGGCAGGATATGCCAATTCATTATCAACGACCGAAGCCAGCATATCTTCGCTGTTCATCAGCATAACAGTAGCATCGGAAATGGTAAAATAATTTTCATACCAGTCGAGTCCGGTCGACATCTGGATAACATTTTTAACCGTAATATTGCTCCGTTTATCGTTTTCCCATTCCGGAATACCTGCCGGTTCATCCGGACTAAGTAATCCTTTGTTGGCAAGAATACCAGCCCAGGCCCCGGTAATGCTTTTTGTCATCGACCACCCGTGAAACAGGGTATTAAAATCATATCCATCAAAATATTTTTCTGCTATTAACTGATTTTCATAAACAACAGCAATACCCAATGTCTTTTTAAAAGGTTCGCTTCCCGGTCGGTCAAAGCAGGTATCCAATAGTTCATGAAGCCGGTTAAAATTTACTCCTGAAGGCATGGTATCAGACAATATGTTGCCTTTAGGCCAGTGAAGAGTATCCTGGTGATACTCAGGATCCGGTATTTTAAAAATTACTTTGCTTAGTTCATTTTCAGGAGTTTGCAAAACAATAACCGCCCCCTGCCCTTCCCGGAAAACCGCCTTGCGTTTTGCCAGGCCAAACACTGATGATGTTACTGATTTCTCGTCGTAATTTATCTGCGTTGTTGCCAGGCTTATGGGGAAAAATGAAAGGTCTTCGGCCTTTATCCGTTCCGGATCTTTATTTGCTAAAAAAACGCTGGAGCACATCCCTTTGGCGGCAAATGCAGTGATGATAGGAATACGCTGCCAGGCAAAAAACAAACCGCCTGCAACAAGACCGAGAACAACAATAAGCGCTGTTCTCCTAATTATTTTTCTTTTCATTGCCAGGTTCTGTTAAAACTAGATGATGATGATGCAAAGCTAAAATTAGAAACAATTTGGAAAAAAGACTGCAGGATGGTAAAAAATTAAAACGTGTTTTGATATACGATTTTAAAAACCTGTCCGGTACTTCATTGGTAGCCATCCTAACAAAAGGATCTTGCTGATTGGATACCCGTATCCACTCTACTAACCCCGTCTTTTTGGTTAAAGATTTGAGCTCTAACTTCACCCCATGAAGAAGAATCAAAAATACAGTAAAGAAGAAATGTATCTGGCAATAGAAATTTGGCAGGAAAGCGGAGTAACCCAGGCTGAATTTTGTGAGCGGGAAAAAATTCCTGTATCCTCTTTTTATCATTGGGTTAAGAAGTATAATCAGGAACGGGAGATGATAAGTTTATATTTAGAGCAGTATCCTGGATTTATTCCGGTAAAAGTATCTCCACCCGTTAATTCTGTTAATGAGGATGCGGACCGTATTGAAATTTCTTTTCCCAATGGAGTAAGACTTAGCTTTCCGGGTGAAACAGATATCAATCAATTAAAAAAACTGATAAATTATTAGCTTATGTTTGCCCTATCTTCCGAGAACCGGTTTCATTTGTATAGTCAACCTGCGGATATGCGTCTAAGTTTTGATGGTCTCAGTGGCCTTGTCCAAAACAACCTGGGAGGCAACCCCTGCAATGGAGAAGTATTTATTTTCATTAACAAGAGCCGGGACAAAATCAAGTTACTGCATTGGCAAGGAAGTGGATTTATTCTTTATTATAAGCGTCTTGAAAAAGGAACTTTTGAGCTTCCCCGGTATGATTCTTCGGTTGGAAGTATCACCCTTGACTATGCTACTTTGGTGATGATTGTTGACGGTCTTTCCATTAAAAATGTTCAAAAAAGAAAACGCTATCAGCCAAATTTTTAGGCCATTATTTATCAAGAAAATATCTTGATAACTTGCCCTGTTTTTCCTTCTGAAAGGCCTGTAAATACAGTATCTTTGGACTATGACAAAGGTGCTGGAAAATATGAGTTTTGAGGAGTTGCTGCAGGTAAGTAAAAAGCTGCTGTCAGAAAACTTAAACCTTGAATCCAGGGTTGCTGATTTACAGTTCCGGATAGACCAGATTCAGCGCTTGCTTTATGGCGCAAAACGGGAACGTTTTGTTAAGGATGCCGATGAAAATCAAATGACCCTGCCTTTTGAAGTAGAGACTGAGCAGGAGCCGGAAAAACAGCAGGAAACCATTACCTATGTACGTAAAAAAACAAAACGTATAAACCATCCCGGGCGCATGACCCTGCCCTCACATTTGCCCGTTAAAGAAGTTGTTATTGAGCCCGAAGAGGACACTACAGGAATGAAGTGTATCGGGAAAGAAATTACCGAGCAGTTGGACTTTACTCCTGCAAAATTATCTGTAATAAGATACATCCGGCCCAAGTATATTAAATTGGAGGATGATGAAACCTTAACATATAAAGGAGTCATAGGAAAACTTCCTGTATTCCCTATTGAAAAATGCATGGCAAGTCCTGCTTTGCTGGCACAGATACATGTAGATAAATTTGTATATCATCTTCCTCTGAATCGTCAAAATGAGCGTTTCTCACTTGAAGGAATAAGAATGCCCTCTTCAACTATGAATGGCTGGCAGGATGGAATTTACGATTTGCTATGGCCATTATATGAAAGTCTTAAACGGCGCATACTGGCACAGGGATACCTTCAGGTGGATGAAACTCCGATACAGGTACTGGATAGAACCAAAAAAGGAAAAACCCACAGGGGGTATCACTGGCTTTATCATTCTCCATTGGAAAAATCAGTTTTATTTGATTATCAAATTGGCAGGTCAAGGGAAGGACCATCCTTGTTGTTGAAGAATTATAATGGTTATCTGCAGACCGATGGTTATATTGTCTATGATTTTATTACAAGAAGAAAAGATATTATTCATTTAAACTGTATGGCTCATGCCCGCAGGGGTTTTGATAAAGCCAAAGATTATGACAAAGAGAAAGCAGTATATGCTTTGGATATGTTTCAAAAGCTTTATGCCATTGAACAGACGGCAAGAGAAGAAAATCTTTCACCGGCAGAAAGATATGAACTCAGACTTGAGATGGCACTCCCGGTTTTAAACGAGCTTGGAAAATGGATGGTGGAAATCTATAAAACTTCACATCCTAAATCACCCATAGGAAAAGCTGTGGCTTATTGCATACCCCGGTGGGATAATCTTTTAAACTATCTGCTTGATGGTTCCCTGGAAATAGATAATAATCTTGCGGAAAATGCCATCAGGCCCATTGCCCTGGGCAGAAAAAACTATTTGTTTGCAGGCTCACATCGAGGGGCAGAACGAGCTGCCATGTTTTACTCCTTCTTTGGCACATGCAAAAAGAACAATGTCAATCCCTATGAATGGCTAAAAAAAGTACTGGAACTTATCCCTGAGTACAAAGTCAACAAGCTTCACGAATTACTACCGCAGAACCTGAAACTTTAAGAGCAAGGGGTAATCACGCAATCAAACTAATTTGGCGTTATAAAAATCAATAAGGATTTAGCAAGACCTACTTGCACGAACGGATACGGATACCCAATATGGATACGGATATAAAGATAAGGGATTGTATATAGATTCACTCCTTTTGCTTCAAGTCAAACTAATATTTTATTCGTCGTTTATTCGATGTTTATTCGATGTTTATTCGATATAAATTCGCGATTTCACGAATTTATATCAAATAAACTTCGAAGAGAATACAAAGAATTATATAAGACAATATTTCAGAATAGACGCCATTAACTTTTCGAACCCCCCAATTTCCAATATTCTGATCTATGTCAGAGAAGAGCAATAATAAAATTTTAGCAAACAAAATCTTTAATGGATTATGGCAATCCAAAGAAGGTTAAGCACTAAAGCAATCTTTATAATTATGTCCGCAAACCGACTTTGTGAAAGGAATATTCAGTCGGAGGTTTTTATTGAATTACTTTTTAAAAGATAAAATTTTCTCCTAGCGGAACAGGAGATTAATGATTGGTAATTATAAATTTTTCAGTCTGCTTTTCACTTATGAGTTTAATGATGTATATGCCATTCTGGTCAGTCAACTTAATTTTAATTTTTTCTCCCCTGTTGTAATTTCCCCAGCCATTGCTAATCAAAGTACCAGCTACATCGTAAACTTCAATTTTTACGTTCTCTGAATCCCTGTTCCAATTGAAATACACTATACCTTTTGCAGGATTGGGATATGCAACCAATCTCTGAGTTGATTCATGATAACCGGCTGGTGTTACATCTTCCACAATGATTTCCTGATAAGCTGCTGAAGTATTTTTATTTATAGATTTATCGGTGGCAGTGTATTCTATCAGATACTTATTATTACCATCATTAACCGGCTTAAAACTCCAGGAAAAATCTACCGGATAAGTTGAATTATCATACACTTCAGGAAATCCGATTTCAGGATTTTCCGGTGTTATATAAACATCTGCGATACCGTTATCTTTCCAATTTTTAATAACAACAGGAGTTAATGCACCTGTTGTATCAGCTCCGGAAAACACAGGAGCCTCATTATCCCTGACTTTATTAAAATATCTTCTTACGTCACTATAGCTGTGCCTTCCAACATTCAAAAAGACGCTGTCAGTTCGAATACAGTCGTATTCGTAATCCGGATAATCCTGATTTACAGCTTTCTTTTCCCATTCTTTTTTTTCCTCTTTAACTCTTGATAAGTAATATTCCGAGTTACTCTCCCACTGCCTGTTAAAATAGGCAGTACTTTCTTCTGTAACTATTCCTGTTTCTGCAGTATCAGGTTTTTCCAGGTATTCCAATTTCAAATGCCATGGATTTTCAAATACCTGAGGAAACCTTCCTCCCTGTTCAATGAAATTTATAATAGTACCATAATCTCCATCAGGTAATTGCATATCTTTTTGTAAATGAAAAATTCCTTCTACCAAATCAAATTGAATCAAAATTGTAGACGTATAATAATTATGATGCTTGTTGTAATAGAATCCCGAGAAGGATACTCCATAATTTGGATCCATGTGGTAATCACCCGGTTCAATCATTTCACCATTTGAATAATTAAAAATATACCACTGATTCAAATCAAAAAGATCGTCCTTCTCAGCCGGATTATCTGCACCAATAAAAACTGCAGGTGTTTCAAAATAAAGATCCTGATTATTTACTTTCATATGTGCATAATATAAAGGAATATTTTCTTTCATTTCAGAAACATATTCCAGATATTTTGATGCATATTGAGAATTGCTGAATTTCTCTATCCCCATAAAATTAAAGCAAAATAATTGACTGTAATCTTTATAGTCCCACCCTGGTATTTCTTTTTGAACATTTTCTATGTAATAAGATACCCTTTTTCTTAACCAATCCAGTTTCAAATCCTTTCTGTCAGGCTGAAGATTTAATTTATCCCAATGTCCCGGCAAATAATCTGTTTCTCCCCTGATGTACTTCTCCATCAAAGATGCATCTTCAAAATCAACTTTCCCATCTCCATTCACATCTGCCCTTTTAAGCATTTTGGAAGTTATCTGCTGATTCATTATTAAATCGACATCCTCCTGATTAATAATTTCATCGTTATTAACATCCCCCGATCCATAATAATCATATTTATTTTTTCCATCCAGCAAATGTACATTTGGTGATGAAAATGGATCCATAACTGGTAACCCTTCTATATAGGTAAAATATTCGTCTGTAAAGGAGTCATCATTTACCAGAAAACTGAATGATTTTTCACTTTTTGAATCCTGTAAGGTTACAAATTCAACATGCTGAGCAATGCCAGCCGTAGTTAATAATATAAGACCCAGGAAAAATAAATAGATACGTTTTGAAAAGCAGGTAAGCTTGGTTAACAAATTTTTTTTCATAATTTAATGAGGTGAATTTGTAAGTTTTATTTACTAATGTAAGAAAAAATTCACTTAAAAACCAGAAGATTTATTTGAAATTGATTTTAAAAAATTCATATTTTAAAAAATGGATATTTAAGAAAGCGATGATAGGGTTCGTAAAATGATTCAACCTTTTTACATTTTTTATCTTTTTTAATTTATTGCCGGATACCGGCCTTTATGTCACTAATGTTTTATTGTAAGTACACCATTAAACAACTAAGGATAAGATTTGGATTAACGTAGCATAAAAACTTTCTCTGAAAGATTTTGTTCTCATTAATATAAAATCAGTAAAAAAAACAAACATGAAAACAATTTATTTTTTAACAATGCTTTTATTACCTGCAATGGTAGTAGTATCCTGTAAAGACGACGAAGAGGGAACTTCCCGGCAACTTACTCAAACTTATACTTATAATGAAAATATTAGAGGTTCAGCTGGAGTAAGAGGAGAGCTTGTTTTGTCTGAACTTAATTTAGCCGATGTTATTGGGAGTGATCCTGCAAAAAATTTAACAAAAGCAGAATTGCAACTGGCTTCCAGTCATCTCGAAATATCAGGCTTAAGTCAGATTGAATCAACTGATACTGTTGCAATAGTATTAGAGGATTTTACCATAAAGGTAGGAACACGTCCGGCTGTCAATTTAGGTGACTGCACTACAGATCCACAGGGAAACAATGAATTTGGCTCCGATATGCAACTTTCTACTAACCAGATTATCAGTCTTATTCAAAATTTTTTCACCGATTTAACAACTGGTAGTAAAAGGGCTAGAATTACAGTTTCATTTACTCCTAATGTGGACATTACTACTACTGACAATTTAGAACTTAAAATTTATTTTGGAGGTATTTATCATTACGTTACATTTGATTAAATCGTATTGTTAGCCTTTCTGTTGTGCTTAATAATAATCAACAGAAAAATATTAGGATAACTGATGGGAACTCCTACCCCACACAAGAGAATTTTATTTCTTATGGTTTGTATTTACTGAAAACCAGTCCAGATTGATCGATTCAAACTGGTTTTCGGTAAATACCAAACCAATCATTTAGCTACTCTTCAGCAAATTCATGATTTCTTCAAGTTTTGGTGACAGTATGATTTCAGTCCGGCGATTAATTGCCCTTCCTTCTGAAGTTTCATTAGATCCTTTCGGAGAAAATTCTCCTTTGCCTGATGCGGTTACCCGCGTAGGTGCTATCCGGTATTCATCAGTAAGAATCCTGACAATGGAGGTTGCCCGGGCCACACTTAAATCCCAGTTATCGCGGTATACTGCTGTTTTAATGGGTATGTTATCGGTATGTCCCTCAACAAGAATATCGATATCCGGATTCTTATCAAGAACATCGGCCAGCACTTTTATGGCATCTTTTCCCTTGATCTCAACAGCTGCACTTCCCGATTTAAACAGCAATCTGTCAGACATGGAAACGTAAACCTTGCCGTTAATTATTTCCACTGACAGTTCATCAGAACGAAATCCAAGGAGTGCATTCCGGAGGATGTTATTTAAACGACTGGTAATTGAATCCTGCCGGGCAATTACCTGCTGAAGCTCCCACAGTGTTTTTTCTCTTTCCTTCAGCAATCTTTCCTTCGCCGTCAACTCATCGGATTTCTGTTTCAGCGACAGATTCAACTGCTGCTCCTGGTTCAGGCTGGCATCCGATAAATCACTGTATTTCTTTTCGGTATCCTTTAACGTTGATTTTAAGCCTGCAACCTCATTATTAAGCGAAGCTATATTTTTCTTTAGAGAGCTAATTTCATTATCCCTCAGATTCAAGGTAGTGCAAAGATGATCTCTTTCATCAACCACAGCAAGTACTCTTTTGGAAGCCCGAAACTTCTCCGGACGTGAATTGCCGCACTGGTAAATTGGTTTGGCACAAGAAGAAACCATTACAGTAAATAAACTTAAAATCATTGCAACATTTCCTGTTTTCATTATAATTTGAGTTTAAAATTTACCGCCAATAATAACAAACATTTAAATGCTAAAAATTAATTTGGAATTAAAAATTCAGGACTTTTCAGGTTTTTAATATGCTTTTTGTCTTTTCTTTTAACACACTAAGCTAGAATTTAACCCAGCTGCTGACAATAACTTTATACTCGGGCTTTAAGGCAGCAATCAGAGATTCCGGATTTAACCGGAAAAATAATTCTTAATTAAATTTTAACTTTTATTCACAAATTACATAATACACTGTATTATAATTAAATAAAAATATATTAAGAAAAAATAAATGCATATTATTGATGTTTTTCATAAAAAAAATGAACAAAATTACATCACTTCTAGTTTATGTGTTTAATTTTTTATTATAAATTTTAAACAAACAAAGAAAAATGAAAAAACTAAATGTAAAAAGGATGCTGAACTTAAGAAGTTTTGCCCTTACAGGAATTTTTGCAATCGCTGTTTTTGCAGTAAGCTGCGACAAAGCTGATGATCTTCCGGACCCAATGTTCATGGAAGACAATGTTGAACTGAAGAAGGGTCGTCCTGATACTAAACCAGGTGCTCCGGCTCCAGGTAGTGAGTCAATAGCTGAGATAGCCATTGATAATGGATTTACTAAACTTGTAGATGCATTGCAATACGTAGATGAAGAATTAGAAGTAGGTTTGGTTAACTTGTTTTTGGAAGGCAAAGATCAATATACTGTATTCGCACCCACCGATGCAGCATTTAATGCTCTTTTTGCAACTGCCGAATCGGTATTGGAATTGCCTGCTGGTTCCATAACCTCTGTACGGGCCCTTCCTGCTGAAGTAGTGCTTGCCGTGCTGCAATACCATGTTACAGAAGGCCGTCGCGCTGCAAACAGTGTAGTACCACCCAGAGGCACCAGAGAGATTGAAACTTTACTCGGAGCAACTTTCTCAGTCAACACTTCAAAAATGATTTATGCAGTAGGTAATACGGCAACTATTGAGACAGCAAATATTTCAGCATCAAATGGTATTATCCATGTAATTGATGCAGTTATCCTTCCGATTACCACAGAACAATTAATCGAAATTTTACTATCACTCTAACCATTATAAAAAAATTAATTTACCTTAAGTTCAGGTGGTTAATTTAGTTTTGATTCTAGAGGCCACACTAAAGTGTCGGCCTCTTTTCTTTCTTTATTAATTATTTAACTGACGAACCACCACTGGGCCTCTTTCCTGGCAATAAAATAAAAAAGGAAGTCAGATGTAAATAGCAAATTTAAACTGAACATTTTTCCGCAAAAGTATTTCATCAGTTTTTCGCAAAAGTAATTCACCAGTTCTTGTTCATGAGTTATGCTTCCTTTCCTCAAAGAGCTTAGCGGAATTAGGATCTAATTGTTGGGTGTACATGCCTGAGACACCTACTTTGAAAGAAACGATTTTTGGGGGGGGGAACCCAGGTTGCACTTGGGTGATAAAAAGCAAAACTTGAGATTACAGCCAACATACTAGCAGACTATTAAAGGAGCACCAAATCGGGTGCTCTTTTTTATATATGTAATTCATAGAACATTAAATATATTAGTTATGAAACTACATAAAGCGCAACGTAAGCAAGCGAAAATTAAGCTTGCTTAACAGTCGCCAGCTAGTTGGAGGAAAAACTTACTCAGCATTATTTATAAAATCAAGTATGATTGGCTGGTTAAAAACAGCAGTCACATACACTGAGAACCATTCATCACAAAGATGTTAATAAATCATCGGTCTTAAGGAATGTATTTTTTAAACTGTTTATATAACCTTTCCATTTGCTCTTTTGTCATATTGTGCTGAAATCCAATACATTGTCCTTCATTGTTTATAAACACCTCTAATAAGGATGTTTCTACCTGATATATTTTATATTCAGGTGCATTAGAGTCGGTATTTACGCTGGAGTATTTCCAGTTCAGATGAGGTTGCTGGTTAACCATATCACCCGAATAATTAAAAGTAAGCTTTGATTTATTTGGATTACTTACCATTCCTTTGCTGTGCATTTCATAAATCAGTTTCTTTCCACCATCAGGAGTTCGTTGTGTTTCAGTTGGCATTCCTAATCTGTTGTAAATATCATTCTCATATTGTCCTACAACTGCGTGATATATTGCTTCATTACTTAATCTGTTGATTGATGTACAAGCATTAAACATGATGGTCAGAACTATTAATATCAATGGATTTTTCATGTTCATGGTTTTTTAGATGTTACATGTAAGTTATGAATAAAATTGTTGGAATTCAATGATTAAGACACAATATTAAAGCTGATAAACAATTAGCATTTTAATTTTATTTAAATTATTACCGAGCCAACTTTTTTAATTCGCTTTCGATAATATATAATGCCGTATCAATTTGATGTTAAGAAATATTTTAATAACAGGAATCCTTTAGGTGTCCAGTTCCTGAGTAGATAAACCAAATCATCGGAATTCCAGAGTTTGCAGATGCTTTCAAGTTATTATCCTCCGCTACCTAAAAAGGAAATGGTATTTTCTAAATGATGGACCAGTCTGTAATGAGGAGGATGATAATTGCCATTTTAATTCGTTCATCCACATATTTTCCAAAGGGAATCTGAATGGATGGATGATGTTGCACCTGATTAATTTTGTTGCACCCATTTTGTACCCACAAAAAGAAAAGGAGCTGTAACCTCTTAACTTCTTCATCTTGAGGAGCGGGAAACGGGGGTCGAACCCGCGACCCTCAGCTTGGAATCCGTCGGCTGACGGACTACCACTGAGCTACTT
>JAWLGR010000025.1:0-42477 GCA_041684965.1 Mariniphaga sp. | reverse complement strand
CCCTGAAAATAAAATAAAAAAGGAAGTCAGATATTAATCTAACCTCCTGATTACCTTGAGCGGGAAACGGGGGTCGAACCCGCGACCCTCAGCTTGGGATCCGTCGGCTGACGGACTACCACTAAGCTACTTCCCTGAAAATAAAATAAAAAAGGAAGTCAGATATTAATCTAACCTCCTGATTACCTTGAGCGGGAAACGGGGGTCGAACCCGCGACCCTCAGCTTGGGAAGCTGATGCTCTACCACTGAGCTACTCCCGCTTTTCGAACGTGCAAAAATAAAAAAAAATGGATACTGCTATTGTATAGCCAAATAATTTTCAATTAAACTAAAATACTTATAACTGAAATAGCTGAAAGTTTAACTGCAAGTAAAACAGATTGCAAATAAATATCCGGCGAATTTAATTCATCAAACCTGTGGCAGTTTCCATTTTTCATTGTAATTCAACCGGGTTAGCTTATCGGCCTCTGCTTCCCTGAACCTTCTGTTATCATTATCCCAGTTAATAACCTGCCCTGTACGATAAGCAATGTTCCCCATTTCTGAAACAATGGCAGTTTTTGCCCCTACCTCAACCGATGCATTGAGCGTTCCCCCTTTTCGGATACAATCCAGAAAATTGACAATATGCTCATCCAGCCCGTCCCCGTAATTCCCCTGCTTATTTGCTTCAAAGAACGGCCCTTTCAGTTCATCACTGCGGTCGGGCATCAGTTCCCAGCCACCCCGATCCACTATCAGGGTACCCTTCTGTCCGATAAAAGCTACCCCGTGGCCTCTTCCATAGGGACCCATACCGGGATTAAGTCCGCACTCCCAAATCATGGTGTGCTTCGGATAGCTGTATAAAGCCTGCTGAATATCCGGTGTTTCAATAGCTCCATCTTCATGGTAATAGATTCCACCTCCGGGGGCAATTTTAGAAGGCATATCAGCATTCATAGCATGCATCGCAAAATCAAGCAGGTGGACACCCCAGTCGGTCATAGCGCCGCCAGCATAATCCCACCACCACCTAAAATTGTAATGAAACCTATTGGGATTAAATGGCCTTTGCGGCGCCGGTCCCAACCACATATCGTAATCAACATGTGCGGGAGCCTGTGAATCGGTCAGCGATGGGTAAGGGTTATCATACCCTTTGTAAATCCAAGCTTTTACCAGGTGGACATCACCCAGCTTTCCCGACTGAACTATCTCCGATGCCTCAAACCAATGCCTGGAACTGCGTTGCCACATCCCTACCTGTACATACAGTTTGGGATGCTTTTTGGCAGCCTCTTCCATAGCATAACATTCTTCAATACTGTGTCCCATCGGTTTTTCCACATACACATGCTTCCCTGCATCAAGCGCCATCATCATCATGGGTGCATGCCAATGGTCGGGAGTACCAAGGATCACTGCATCAACTTCGGGATTGTCCAGCATTTCCCTGAAATCGGAATACAAAACAGGTCTTGCATTTGTCCTTTTTTCCACATCTCCTGCTCTGGATTCAAGTATTTTCGAATCAACATCACAGAGTGCAATGCAATCCACATTATTTCCCTCTTTCAAAAAACTTTGCAGGTCACTGAAACCCATACTTCGGCATCCGATTAAACCTACTCTAACCTTTTCTGCCGGAGAGGCACAGGCATTTATTATGGTTGGGAATGCACCAATTGCAACTGTTGCTATGGCTGAATTTTTAATAAATTTTCTTCTGTCGGAATTCATACTACTGATTTAATTGATTTTTAACCGAATTGTAAAGATATATGTTCTTGTGCTGAAAAGAAAATTCATTTTATCATAATTCACTTAATTTTTTGTTCTGTCATTTGTCATATTATTAGTAAGCTTAGAATGGATGTATTGCTGAATTTTTGAACCCTATAAAATCCAACTCATCACCAGGAAAAAATCAATATAAGGTGTTATCTGCGAATTCCTGGAAAGCAAAATTATATGGACCACTTAGATGAAAAATAAATAAACCTCCCGGACGTTAATGTTATGTACTGAAATTAATCATCCAGCTACCCTTTGATTAAGTTTAATTAATTATATGAAGAAAAAGAGAAAACATTCTGCGATATTACTGCTTTTCCTGCTCATGAAGTTCTATGTCCCAACAGCTGTAGGCAATAGCTGGAATTTAACGGAACTCAATACCGCTTCCAGAGCAGACTACCTCTCAGATATCGAAAAAGAAATTATTTTGGAAATAAATAAATTGCGTTCAAATCCGGCACGTTATGCAGAAGAATACATATCACCACTGGCAAAGCATTATGATCGGAGGATACTTTATTATCCGGGGGATCAACCGTTAATAACAAGAGAAGGCGTTTCTGCCTTAAATGAATGTGTGCGTGTATTGAAAAAGCAGGAGCCTTTGCCACTTTTGCATCCCAGCTACGGATTGACGATAGCTGCCCGCGACCATGTTACTGATCAATCGAAAACAGGCCGGACAGGACATTCCGGCAGCGATAAAAGCAACATGCGTGACCGCATCGAGCGTTACGGAACCTGGCAGGTACGGATTGCAGAAAACATTGCCTACGGTGCCAGTACAGCCCGCCAGATTGTTATCTACCTGCTTATTGATGATGGAGTACCAGACCGGGGCCATCGAAAGAATTTTCTGAATCCTGATTTTAAAGCAGTTGGGGTAGCAACCGGAAGCCACCCGAAGTATGGTTACATGAGTGTGATGGATCTTGCCGGGGGATTTAAAACCACCACAGAATAAAATCAGAAAATGAATTTTTGCGGCCCGTGTTAAATTAAGGATCGCATGCAATTTCCTGAAAAGCAAAATAATTACCCAAAAAACCACATTAAGAAACCAATCATTAAGTTTTTTAAAAAAAAGGTATTTATTTTGCCGAATTATATTGAATGAAAATTTATATGCTGGTTTGCGAAAATGAAGAATACTTATCTGGATCTCATCGAACAATCATATTATTTTCCTCAGGAAGGATTCGACCTGCAGGATGGTAATCTTTCATTTTACGGCGTTTCGCTGAAGTACCTTATCGATAAATACGGAACCCCTTTCAGGCTGATGTATCTTCCGCGCATCGGGGACCAGATAAAAAAAGCCCGGAACCTCTTCCGAAGGGCAATGAAATCGACCAATTACAAGGGGGATTATCATTATTGCTACTGTACAAAATGCAGCCACTTTCATCATGTCATCAATAAAGCCTTGCAATACAATGTCAATCTGGAAACTTCCTCCTCATTTGACATTGATTTGATACTGAACCTGCACAGGCAGGGAAAGCTGGGTAAGGATGTAAAAATAGTCCACAACGGATACAAAACGGATGAATATATTCGCAAAATTATAGAACTCACTGATTTGGGTTTTATTAATTCGACAATTGTTCTCGACAACAAGAACGAACTGAAAAAAGTACTGGCATTTGCTAATGGCAAAAAAGTACAAATAGGAATACGCAAGGCAATTGATGAGGAACCGCAAAGTGCCTATTACACGTCGCGGCTGGGAATTAGAGCTTCTGAAATTCTGGAATTTTACAGAAATCAAATCGCAGGGAAAGAAAACATTGAACTTACAATGCTTCATTTTTTTGTTGATTCGGGGATCAAAGATACCCTTTACTACTGGGGTGAATTTCAGAAATCGGTGAAGCTTTACATCGAGCTGAAAAAAGAATGCCCCACACTGAATGCGCTGAACCTGGGAGGCGGCTTTCCTATCCGGAGTCACCTGGGTTTTGAGTACGATTATGAATACATGATACGTGAAATCGTTAATAACATCAAGGATGCCTGTAATGCCGAGGACATAGAAGAACCCGATATTTATACTGAATTTGGAAAGTATACCGTTGGCGAAAGCGGCGCTACAATTTTTTCTGTACTGGAACAAAAGCAGCAAAACGATGCGGAATTGTGGTACATTATTGACAACAGCCTGATGAATACCATTCCGGATGCCTGGTCGATATTTGAAAAGTTTATCCTGCTGCCCATCAACAAGTGGAATAATGAGTACACCCGGGTAAGCATAGGAGGTATCAGCTGTGACCATTCGGATTATTACAACTCTGAAGACCTGAACCAGCAAATTATGCTCCCCCGGTATTCATCGCGTGAAAAAGAACCCTTGTACCTCGGATTCTTCCATACGGGTGCATACCAGGATTCCATAAGTGGTTACGGTGGCATAAAACATTGTCTGATACCAGCACCAAAACATGTAATTATTGATCGCGATGAAACAGGCAATTTTGTAGATTATGTTTACCGCACCGAACAAACCGTGGATGACATGTTTAAAATCCTTGGATACAATCCCTGAAAAGTATTGAAATGTTGCACCCGCTTCGAAAGGTGAAGTTTCTTTAAGACCTATAGATAATTTCGGGATAATTTTCCCCGGGTGCCATACCAGTTGCTTTATCCATCTTTCAAAAGGAAAAGAATTCAGGCACCAGCAAAGGAAATCGTTGAATATCCAGCGGGCTAAACATGCGATTACCCTGCAGGCCATTAATTTCTTTTCACCGGCATCAAAAAAGGTTGTTCTTTCGAAACAACCTTTTCATAGAGAATCAGGGAAACAAGCGAGACAACTGCAAAATTTATTAATTTTTTACGCTTTTCTTATCAAGCATCAGCAGTGAATTCACCACAATTTCAGTTATATAGTGCTTTTCACCATTCTTATCTTCATAGGAGCGGTGGGTTAATTTTCCTTCAACTGCAACTTCAGAACCCTTTTTAAGAAACTTTTCTGCAATATCAGCATTTTTGTCCCATGCCACCAAACGGTGCCAGGTTGTTTCCGATTGCATCCCGCCTTTACTGTCGCGGTATGTTTCATTTGTAGCCAAAGAAATAGCAGCAATTTTTTTCCCGCCATTCAGCATTTTTACTTTTGGTTCATCACCCAGGTGGCCAATAAGCCTTACGCTGTTTTTTAATGCATTCATGATTTAAAATTTTAATTTATACTTTAAAAGAATTCAACGATTCAAAATTAAAACATGAACCTGCTAGTATTCGGGAAATAAACATTTGTAAACGAATTTAATCGGGTACAAGCATTTTAAAACGGATATAATTTTATATATTAGCATCTTAAGAAAAAACTAAGCATTCCATGGAAAAAAGAAAGTGCAAGGAATGTGGTGAGCCTCTCCGGGGAAGGGCCGACCAGAAGTTTTGCAGCGATGCATGTCGCAATGCCTTCAACAATCAAAAGCTGGGTGAGTCGACAAATTACATGCGCAGAATCAACCGCATTCTTAGAAAAAACCATTCGATCCTGAAAGAACTTAACCCCGATGAAAAAACGACTACCTGGAAAGGTATGATGGTAAAACAGGGTTTCAATTTTGGCCATTTTACCCACATCTATAAAACCCGTACAGGCCGGGTCTACTACTTCTGCTACGACCAGGGGTTTTCAGCACTCGAAAACAATAAGTTTTTACTGGTAAAAAAAGAAGACTAAAATGAATTTTTGAGATTGAGTGGATAACTAATAAAAAAACCAGCATTGCAACCACGGTTATTTCATAACAACATCTGAGTAAAGAACGTCATTTGTTAAAAGATTTTTATTGGTTGAGCGGGTGACTAAAGAAAAACAGCAATACAATGCCGGCTCTTTCATAAAAACATCCTGTTGAGCAGAGAGTGTCATCCGCTCAATCTTTTTTGCTTATTGAGCGGGTAAATAAAAGATAATCAACAATGAAATATGAGTTCCCATTAAACAATAAATAAGACAGGGTCATTGCCATTCACCGGTTCAAACGTTTCAGAGAATGGCAAACACCTGAAACTATCCTGTACTAAATTGTTATTATTAACAACAAAGTAAAAATATGGCAAGGATATTCATAACAGGTTCAGCCGGCGGACTGGGACATCTTGCAGCTAAAGAATTGGTGAATGAAGGCCACCAGGTTGTGCTGCACGCCAGGAATGATGAACGTGGTAAAGAAGCACTTGAAAAGGTTCCGCATGCAGAAAAAGTATTGACAGCCGATCTGGCAATTGTAGAGGAAACAAAGCAGCTGGCTGAAAACGTAAATGCATTGGGCGCTTTCGACGCAATAATCCATAATGCCGGTGTTTACCGGTCATCGGATGATATAATCTTCAGGGTAAATACAATGGCACCTTATATTCTCACCTGCCTGATAAACCGTCCTGCGCGGCTTGTTTACCTGAGTTCAGGATTGCACATGCAGGGTGATCCGCGATTAAAGGGGTTTGATACCGGACGTATTAGTTATTCCGATTCCAAACTTCATATGGTTATTCTGGCAAAAGTAGCAGCCCGTAGATGGCAGGGGGTCTATTCCAATGCAGTGAATCCGGGATGGGTACCCACAAAAATGGGAGGAGCCGGTGCCCCCGACAGCCTGGAGAAAGGTTATCAGACCCAGACCTGGCTGGCAGTCAGCAACGACATCGAATCAAAAGTCAGTGGCCGGTATTTTTTTCACAAAAAACAAAAATATCACTTACCGGAAGCGGATGATGCAGAGGTGCAGGAAAGGTTTCTGGAACTTTGCAGAGAGGCATGTGGAATTAGTTTACCAGGAACAGAATAAATATTATTTAATCATTTTAGGAATTCCTGCATAATACAAATCAAATCCTCCTTTCCCTCCAGGCCTGTCAGAAGAAAATAGCATCAGGTCATTTTTCGAATCAGGGAAATACTCAATTGCAGGCCTGTATTCGTCGTATTTAGTATTGATTTCAGGACCAAAGTTCTGTGGCTCGCTCCATTCTCCATTTTCAAATACCGAATACCACAAATCATAACCCCCGAAACCAGAATCTCTATTGGATGAGAATACCATGAGATTTCCTTTAATGTAGGGACATTTATCATCGTATGAGCTTGAAAGTGCAGAGTTTTTCCGTGGTGTATTCTTTCCATTTTGCAACCATTCGACCAAATCATTGGAAACCATGTCTATCTCATAGATATCGTATTTGTGCCCGCGGTTCGATGAAAAATACATTTTGGAATAACTTACATCTATTGTAGGATAATAGTCGTCGTAAGGGGAATTTAATGTATTAGCAGGAAAGGGACCTGAAATGTGTCGTTTTGAATCCCAACCTCCCCAATCTCCAACTTTAGCATATGTAAACCGGATATCGAAATTCCCGTTTTCATTGTTTGCATACATAAAATACCAACTTGTTTTTGCATTTATCAAAGAGTCACTATAAAACAGGAAAGGGCCAAATTCATCAGATTCCGTATTGATTTCAGGCAATAAATCGAAAGCATATATTGCACCGGAATTGGAAACTTCAAATGAAAAAATAGCATTGTCCAGGTTTAGAAAAGCATCAATACAACAACTTGAAATATCAAAATTGCTTCCCTTCGAATCTTTATTTGTTGAATAATACAAATGAATTCTTTTCCCCAGCACATTAATGTTGCTGTTGTAATCATCGTATGCTGTATTCAGATCAACGATGTTTTCAGGAGATTGAGGGAACCACTCTGCTTTGTCTGCCGGCTCCGGATCAATGTTCTCCTGATTGCAGGATAGAATTGCTATTCCAAGAATAATTGCAAATAAGATATGTTTCATTTATAGTATTTTGAACCAAAATAATTTCACTACATCCATCTTCAATTAATAGAACAAACATAAAATATTAGCATTTCAATTATCCTTATATTCTCTTCATTGTATACAAGCATGGCTGGTTCGTTTCCAGTATCCATAACTAACGATTGCCAATCCGGCCGAATTAATAAGCAACAACCGGAGTAACAATATCTTCAAAAGCTTTTGGGTCTCCTTTTGCAGGGCCATGCCAGGTTCCTCCTCCGAAGGTAATTACAAATACTTTTTCAGGATCCCTGGGGTCGAGGTCTACTCTTTTCCCCCATTTGAAATTAAATCCCTTTATGCGCTCCCAGGTTTCTCCCCGGTCTTCTGAATGGTATGCAGAACTTCCAAACCCGCAGGCATAGTATGTATTGTTTCGTGCGTCGTAAGTAATATCGTGGATGTGCTGGTCGTGCTTAAGTACCTGCTTCCACGACTGGCCTTCATTCTCTGAAATAAAGATACCGCCACCAATGTCGGGAGCAAAGGGTTCACGAGTTGCCCTGCCCCATGCCGACAGGATGAGTCTTTCCGGCTTTTCGGGATCAATCAGCAGGCTCATTGGCCCGTTTGTGCCTTCCGGCAGAGGGATTGGTGTCCAGTTTTCTGCTCCGTCGGCCGAACGGTAGAGGGCACCATCCCAGTCGTTCCCAATGCTTCCGTCCTCACTTCTCCTGCAGACAACCAAAAAAAGCGTACCATCGTTTTCTCTTCGGGTTATCCTCCACGCAAACGGTTCATCACCCGGAATCCCTTTATTCTTTTGTGTCCAGGATTTACCACCGTTAACCGATTTGTACACACCTTTTCCGAAAGCACAAGCATACAAAGTCCTTGAGGCTTTATCGCTTTCAGGGTCTATGAGAATATGGGTAAAGGCCGCTTCCCCGATGTCATCACTTACCGGCTGCCAGTTTTCACTTCCGGCTGTTTTCATCAGTATACCACCCCTGTACCCTGATGTACCATTTCTTCTGAACATCTTGGGTCTGGGAAGATCATGATTGGCGCTCATAACTGCCCATACTGTACCTCTGACCTCCGGATCGAATTCAAGCCAGTAGGTGCTGTTCGACCATCTCCGGGGAATACCATACCCCCTGCTCACCGGATTCCAGCTTTCGGCACCATCAAAGCTTTCCATCAGACCAACATCTGTAAGTGCCATATAAACGTGACTGCTGTCGAACGGGTCAAATACGATACAATATCCGGTATTCACATCCAGTCCGCGTGATATCCAGCCCACACCTTCCTTCTCCCGGGTATATACCTGCTGCCATGATTTTCCTCCGTCGGTTGTTTTTACGGTACGGCCAAAGTCGGTGCCGAAACATATCTCCGGGTTAACGGGCGAAACTCCGAGGGCGAAAGGATTTTCCCCCCAGGAAGGCCCATAGATTTCCTCCAGCCAGGCTCCTTCAAAGTTTGGTGAAACAATAGCACCCCTTTCGGTTAAAGCATCTTTCCAGGCCAGCACCCATGTTTTCCCAAAGTCCTCACTTTTAGCCACCCCAATACAGGTGGTATCGCTGTGAATTTTCAACCGGTTGTATGAAACATAAACCACCCCCGGATGATTTGCACTGGTACCAATGCTCCGCCATTCAGGTAACGGAGCGTCTGCAGTTGTATATTGCAGGAGTCCGTCCTGCCTGTTTTCCCATGTCTTGCCTCCGTCTTCGGTATAAAAAATGCCTGACAGTTCATCCGATGAATTAAAATACGACCTGCCCGATGTAGCATAAATGATGAACCGGTTCCTATCCTTATCAAAACCACCGGTATACTGGGTGAGCCGTGAAACTCCCGCCGGTCCCTTCCGGGTTTCCCAAAGGCCATTCTCCCGGCTGGTTACCGAGTTTCTCCCGGTGAGGTACAATGTCCTGTTGTTTTCAGGCGAGGTTGGTATTATATAGATATTACCGGCAGGTTCATCCAGCTCTTTTTCTTTAATCCATGTGGAGCCGAAATCATTTGAAATATAAAGAGACGCTGTATTACCAACTGTAATGGAAGCATAAAGTTTATCTGAATCTTCGGGGTCAATGGCAAGGGCGTTGACCGATTTACGAATGCTATCGCGGGTCACAACAACGGGACTGGCATGGTCACCCCTTGATACGACTCCTGTAATTTCAGCCGGGGCGGGATAAACAACTTCCCAGGTTTTGCCTTTGTCGGTACTGCGGTATAAGGCAATAGAATTTGCATATATTACATCTTCATTTTGCGGGTCAAACACATACCACCGAACGGTACTGCGCAGGTTAAACATTCTCCACGAATCACCGCCGTTATAGGTAACATAAGCGCCTGTCATATCACAGCTCACATAGGCATAGTCGGGGTCGTGGGGACTGACGGCCGGATTAAACATTGCACCTCCGCCACCGGGGCCTGTTATCTGCCAGCTGTCGTTCCGGCTGCCTGTAGGTTTAACTGTATCCTGTGCCGGAGTACAAGAATCTGTTAAAATACCAGAAAGCAGAATGATTCCCAGTATCTGGATGCTTTTTGTTTTGAATAGTTTTTTCATTGTTAAGCAGAATAATTTTTAGATGTATTGGCTTATACTTTTTTTTCAAATCTTGTTTTTCAAGACTAAGATATATAAAAAAAGATGGTTAAAACAACTCTCCCGGATTTATCTTCAGGAATTCAATAAAAGGGATTAATCCGGTGCCAACCATCAATATATCGAAATCGACTTCGTAGTTGTCTTCTGCGAGCAATAAGAAACGCTCCCTTTCACTCCCACTCTTACCTGTTCTAAAAATAGGGATGTTCATCCATTATTCCAAAAATTACTCAAAAGAATGAGTAATTTTACTCATTATCAAAATATTAATCAATTCCAGATAAAGAAACCTTCCTCTCTAGATCCTTAAAAGTAAAACAGTAAAACGTTCAAACTTCTCTCAAAAACAACATAAACAACATAATCCAGTGAAACCATCCCCGGCCAGCATTCAGATTCAAACCCCTAAAGCCATTCAAACTTCCTCAAACCCCCGATAGCTATCGGGGTCGAACCCCTCGAACCCTTCGAACGCCATCGAACCTTATCTTTTAACCCTCCTCAAATCGTCTTCACTCTCAAAAACAACGGCAAATAAACAAATATCGCCACCATGGAAAATAGCAACCCTCCCATAGCACCTGCCGCAAAGGCGAACCAAAACACTTCGGTCTGGCCTCCCCATACAAAAGGCACAAGGCCAAGTACTGTAGACAAAATGGTGAGCATAATGGCAACTATCTTCTGGTTAAAGGCTTTCAGATAGGTTCTGACAGAAATGGCCTTTTTTTTCCGTTCCACCAGGTTGTTAAAATCGTTGATGATGTAAATAGCAGCATTAACCACCAGCCCGCTCAGCAGGATGAAAGAGGCAAAGCCTCCCTGGTCGAAATTGAAGCCGAACAGGTAAAAAGTGAGAAATACCCCGATAAAGGAAATGGGTATCAGGCTCATTACCGCCAGCGGTTTCAGCAGCGATTCGAACAGGATAGCGGTGATGAAATATATGATTACCATAATGAGCAACAAAAGCCAATATTGCTTTTTTTCTTTGGCCGACCAATAATACATCGATTGGGGCTGATGAGCCTTAAATCCCAGCGGGAGTAACTGGTTGATGGCTTCGATTTCACGTTCTTTTACCATGGCTGACAAAGGTGCCGGACCAATAAAATTGTAATTCAGGTATACCTGATACACCTGGTCTTTCTTGTAAATCGACTTTCCTGTCAGCCGCTTTTCGATGGTCCCCCCTACCGAGAGTTTTTTGCTCCCCTTGCGGGTGGCAACCGGACGGTGGTAAAAGTCCCATTTGTTGTACGCCCGGTTTCGCTCCGAAAGAAGAACTACCGGCTGGAGCTCCGTCTGATTGTAAAACGGCTGCAGGTTTCTTTCATAAAGCTGTGTGAAAAGTGAGCCGGTATAATCGTTGTAATTCAGTTCCTGTGCAGCCAGCAAAATTTTGTCAACTTCCAGATTGTATTCGAAACGTGTGGCAGCAAACCACGATTGTGAGCTGGTAAATTCAGTATCCTTTACCCGGTCGTAAGTCAACAGCTTTTCTTCCAGCTGTTCTGCATAAGCATAGAGCTGGTTGTAATTGTATCCGGTAAGCAATATACGGCTGTTTTTATAATCCATGTTCAATGCATTGGAAAAGCCCCGTCCTACACCGTAAACCGACCAGTCCATTCCCCCCAGTGAAATGGCTTTTCCCTCCACCTGGCTTTTGAGCAGATAGGGAAAAGAAGTTTCTTCTGCTTCAGGGGTGAACCGGATGATTATCGACGAATTGTTGTAACCGGTTACCCGGGTCTCAAACTGTTCTATCTCCTCAAACTGGCTGATGTACTGCTCCATTTTCCGGACAGCCTCGTTCAGCTGGTGTACCGTGCACCCTTCCGGCATGCTGCCCCTGACATACAGGGTTGTTCTCCCCGGGTCAGTGTAAAAACCTCCTTCAAATACATGCTCTGAAAACAGGCGTAAGGTGCCTCCTAAAACTTTTTCCATTACCGGCCTGATGTTCGATTTAAACGATTCATGCCCGAGCGTTTTGTTGTAAACTGAATGGAATTTCTCTTTGCCTTCCATCTTATCGGGCAACATCTTTACGGGAAGACCGAAAGCCAGGACAATAAGCATTATGAATGCCCATTTGTATCTTTTTTCAAACCGGATAAAGCGACTGTAAAGGCTGGTAAAATGAATTACCCATCTTCTTTTCCTGAAACCCATTGGTTTGGGAACCTTGTGGTAAAGGTTTTGCATCAAAGCAGGAACCAGGAAAAAGGATACCAGCAGCGAAACAGACAGATTTATGAGCATCACCCAGGTAAAGTCGACGAGCAGGATTTTCTGGTTTTCTTTCAGGAAAAAAACCACAGAAAGGGCACCCAGCGTGGTGAGGGTAGCTGCCAGAAGTGCAATAAACACCCGCATGCCCTTCTGCTTCTGAAGGTGGGTGACCATGATGATGCTGTTGTCGATGATGATGCCGAACGAAACAGTTATGGCTGCCAGTGAATAGATGTGAATTTCTATTTTGAACAGGTAGTAAAAAGCGCAGGCAATGAGCAGGTTTGCCATAAGGGCCAGGAACAGGATCCCCAAAATACGGAACGATCTGCTTACCACCAGCACAAACAGGAGCAATATGAGCAGCGAGAAAAAGGTGCGCCAGCCAATTTTTGTCAGTTCATTCTTAATGAACAGGGTACTGTCACTGGCCACCTGCACCGAGTAGCCGGGGGGAAGCTTCCGGGCGATGACCGCCAGTTGCTGCCGGACCTCTGACGACAACTTTAGCTGATTTTCCCCCGGGGCGGAATAAAGTACCAGGTTTATGGTGTTCTTCCCGTTGATACGGTAATAGGAAGCCGGAGGCTGTTCCTTCAGCCTGACCGATGCCACATCCCCAAGGGTAATAATCCGGCCGTTTTTGTTCGATACAGGCACCCTTTCCCATTTATCGGGGGGTATCTGTTTTACAGTAGAAAGTACCGGCAGCGAGGCACCAAATCCATCGTGCTGGTTTCCCAGAAACTCTGTACTTCCAAGTCGGTTAACAGCGGTACCGATTTCGGCAGGAGTAACATCAAAATTGTCGAGTAACTGCGGGTCGAACACAATTTCCCACTGGTGGGGCGTTATGCCGTACAGGTTCACATCGCCTATCCCTTTTATTTTCAAAAGCTCAGGAATCAGAAATTGTTCGGCCGTCTTGCCTATTTGAAAAGTTGTGACCGATGAGTTCAGGGTAAGCACCATAAAGGAAGCCTGGTTGTCGTTTTGTGCCGTACCCGATGAAATTTCGGGATAGCTCATTTGCGGGGGCAGATTGCTCCGGAGTTGCCGTATGAGCATCGATACTTCATACCGTTTTTGATCCAGATTGGCAGTTTTATCGAAGTTCAGGGTAATGATTCCGCTGCCGACAGACGAAGTGGACTCAATAGACTTCACCTGGTTAATTTTTCCCAGTACACCTTCAATTTTGGAAGCTTCCTGTTCAATTATCTGCGGCGAGGCATTGGGCCATGAGAACCTTACCGACAGACGGGGCAAATCGCGGTCGGGCTTGAACCGTACATCCAGCAGGGGAATGAAGCCTGCGCCGATAATCATAAGTGCCAGGAACACCACAACGACCGGAAAGGGAGAGAAGGTGGGCCGGGAGGGATTCATGGTACGTTTGTTCATTTGGTTTATGTAGTTCATGCAGTTTATATTGTACCGATAGCTAACCAGACGTATCGGATAACAATAAAAATACAAAAAATTTTTCAATCCTCCCGAACCTTCGAATCTTTCAAACCAAATAATGTACCCCCCCTGCTGCCGCCCCCACTCACCTCCTTTTTTGAACTCCAGTCTTTATTTCGAATTCAAAAAAAACATTAAAAACATTTGTTTTATTCTATTTTATAGGTAACTTGTTCAGCAATATATCATTAACCAATATACCGGATCTTCAATATTAAATTCTTTAATAGCGCCATAGGTAATAATTTATTAACTATTAAACTTTTTTATTGAAAAATCATTGTATATTATTAATTATCAGCAATATATTATCATTGGTGTCCTTTTTCCTACATGCACAAAACAGTATTGGGGAGTCTCAGCGCTGGGATGAGAGGATGATTAATGAAGCTGCTGTTTGGAAAAACCTTTTTCTTCACTACAGTAAAGCAGATAAAACATCGTATTGGCCTGAAAGGAAACTGGCACTTATGAAAATAGTTAATGAGTTCCCCACAAGTCAGTGGGTGGACGATGCGCTTTTAATGATTACAAATGAAAAAGCTGTTATCGAAAATAACATCGATGAGGCAATTCCTGAGCTAAAAAAAATTCAAAAAAATTACCCGAATGAAAGTACTATTATTGATTTTTGGCACCCCCATAGAGGGTGTCAAATTAACCAAACCTGGTTGGCCTGGGTCCCAAGGCTTATTGTGCCTGATAAAAATAATAATGTGATAAATACAATTCCCTTTGACAGAGATAACCATATTGACGAGCTGGAATTGGAAGCCATAACCTTTTTTGAACATTTGGAAAAATATCCCGAACGAACAAAGGATGTCGCTCAATATTTAATAGCATTAATGCTGAAGCAAAAAGGTGATGCAGAAGGGGCAATTCATGAACTGGAAGTATTACTTTCCAACAAAAATTTGCAGAACCTAAGAACAATCGATTACGAAGCATCAAAATTACCTCACGGATATTTAATTGAGAGTGTGCCTCCGTATAACCGTTTTCCTCTTATAAGAGTTGAACTTGCAGCTTGCAATTTATTGCTTCGCTTATATTCACTGCAAAAGGAGGATCATAAGTTACTACAATTAGCTGATAAAATTGCAAATGAATATAGCTTTGATGGTTGGTATTGGTTTATCAATAAAAAGCTTGGGAATATTTATGCTCAACATAACCAACCAATAAAAGCACAGGAACAATATCAGCTTTCAATCGGGGGTATTAATAAACGCTGTAAAAATCTTGGTGAAAGGTATAAAGTTTTTTATGAAAAAGGCTTGGCAATAAAATCTAAAAACTTTATTAGTTGGGAAGATGAAGCTTTAAAGATCTATTATGGTGACATTACCAAAATTGAAATGCTTCAAAAGAATTTAGAAGAATAATTTATTTGGAGGCTGTTTATTGTCAGATACGACAGTCTCCAACTATTTACATCATTAAATTTTAAAGAAATCATAAATAAGAATTACTCACTAATAGAATAATAACGATGAAACAAAAATTTAATTTAATGATCGTTTTGATGTTAATCACGGTATTCGTGACCGCACAGGAAACAATTGTGCCGGTAAACAAAATACAAGGTATAAAAACAAGTAATTCGCAAGCAAATGTTCCCGCCAATGAATGGGCTCAATACCCGAAATACAGTTTTAAAGATTTTGACCAGTACCTTTTATTACAACAAGAAAAACCGGTATTCAATGCTGAATGGTTAGCAATGGTAGAATCTATTTTCCTGCTGGATTCTGTAATGGGTTATACTTTTAACAGTGATACCGATTCCTTATTTTATAACAAAGAAATAAACATTTATGATGCAAACAGAAACCCAACATTAAAGGAAGAATATGATTGGAATAATAATATCGACGACTGGGTTGGTTCCTGGAAACATGAGACCAGCTATGATGCCTACGGTTATCGAACTTTACAAACAAGTTATCGCTGGAATTCTGTCATCAACGACTGGGTTGTTTTTGGAAAAAATGAGTGCCATTGGAATGCCAACGGCAAACCAGCTATACAAGCAAGTTATAATTGGAATTCCGCCATCAAAGACTGGATTGGCCGTATTAAGGTTGAGCAAAGCTATGATGACAACAGAAACGAAATTTTACGGATAGGATATAATTGGGACTCCGGCATCAACAACTGGGTAGTTGATTTTAAGGTTGTGTACAGCTATGATGCTAACGACAACCGAACTTTACGGGTAGGTTATGGTTGGGATTCCGACCTCAACGACTGGGGTGTTTCCTGGAAAGATGAGTACAGCTATGATGCCAACGGCAAACAAACTTTAGAGGTGAATTATGATTGGAGTTCCGACATCAACGACTGGGAAAATGATTCAAAGATTGAGCTTAGCTATGATGCCAGCGGCAACCAAACCCTTTATGCAACGTATGACTGGGATTCAGGCACCAATGACTGGAAAGGTATTAGAAAGAATGAATTAAGCTACGATGATAACGGTAAACAAAATTCATCTATATTTTATAATTGGGATTCAGATATCACCGCCTGGGTCGGTGATTATAAGTATGAATACAACTATGATTCAAATGGCCACCGAACTTTAACGGTGAATTATGATTGGAGTTCACAGATTAATGACTGGGTGGCTGATTCGAAGAATGAGTACAGCTATGATGCCAACGGTCACCGAAATTTAACAGTGAATTATAGTTGGAGTTCAGAGGTTAGCGACTGGGAGGCTGGTTCGAAGAATGAATACAGTTATGATTCCAACGGCAACTTAATTTTAGCAGCAAACTATGATTGGGATTCCGGTATCAATGACTGGAAATTGAGTTACAAGTATTACTATTATTATAGCAAAATCAATACAGCAATAAACGAAATATCAGCCAATGAGTTGCTGGTTTACCCCAACCCGGCTAAAGAATACATTACTATACAAACAAATAAAAACATTGAAAATATAACCTTTGAATTATTTGATATGCAGGGGCGTAAAGTGCTTTATAAAGAAGCACCTGTCAGCAAAACAATATGTTTAAACGGGTTAATTCCAGGGCAATATGTGTACATTTTAATCATTGACCGGGAACGTCAAAGTGGGATACTACTAAAAGAATAGTAATCTTCGCCGCAGTTTTTTAACACGGATTGTAAATCTGAATGAGGGGGAACTATTCGAAGCAATTGGTAAATTTAACCGGTCATTAATACTAAAAACTAAAACTATGAAACCAAAAATAAACTTAACACTTTCGGCACTCATAATTGTATTAATGCTGTCAGCATCATACAAAAAACCGGTGATCAATGTTGAATGGTTAGCAAAAGAAATCTGATTTCCTGCTGGATTCTTTAATTGGTTATACTTTTAACAGTGATACCGATTCCTTATTTGATAGTAGAACAATAAATGTGTATGATACAAACGGAAACCAAACATTATGGGAAGAATATGATTGGAATAACGACATAAACGACTGGGTTGGTTCCCGGAAAGATGAGTACAGCTATGATGCAAACGGTTATCGAATTTTAAGAACAAGTTATCATTGGAATTTTGTCTTCAACGACTGGGGGGTTTCCTGGAAAGATGAGTACAGCTATGATGCAAATGGTTATCGAATACTTTAGAAGTGAGTTTTGATTGGAGTTCCGACATCAACGACTGGGAAAATGATTCCAAGGTTGAGCTTAGCTATGATGCCAGCGCACCTTTTAGCTAAAGGTATCAGGATGCGGGTATTACTGGCCTGCAGAAGATTCCCTGTAGACTTTTTCCCGGATTGATTCTGCAACAAAATTATTCAGAGAAATTTTTTCCTCCATAGCCAGCAATGCCGCTTTTTGATGAAGCTTTGTCGGTATTCGTACATTAAAACTGCCTTTGAACGGTTTCTCCGGGACAATACCGGCTTCTTTACATGTTGATAAATAATCTTCGATTGATTCTATAAAATCATTCTCCAAATCATTCCCCGTTTTCCCTTCATAAGAGATTAAACCTTTTATGCCTAAAACTTTCCCATACAATAAATCATCTACTTTGCTGTATTCTATACTTCCTGTGTATCCTTTATGATTTAAATGTTTCATAACTCCAATACCTCCTTTACCTGTTTTAACTGATAGTGCTTTATTATCCCTGTGGGGTGCGGTTTGTGCATCATCAATGACACGCCTTCACCATTCATAAACTTCACCCTTGAACCTGATGTCTTTCCCTTTCTTACTTCATTAAAACCGAAGTAGCCAACAAGTTTTACCATCTCGTGATAATGAAAGTCGGATGGCATGGACAAAAAACGGGCTATCAATTTTTCTTTCTTTGACACCATACAAAAGTAACTATATTTAGTTACAAAAACAATACTTTCATTAAATGTTATTTAACCTCTCGCTGGCGCAAGATTGTATCGCGTGGCAATGCTTATAACTGATTTTTAAAGGTTTGAAATTTGTAATGCGATTCACTAAACGTTTTTTTTTGAATCCTTAAAACTTCAGCATAATAAATTTACCATGCGATGTATTTGCGCGGTAGCGGGGGTAGCAATGCGGACTGTCGAGCATTCTACTCTGTTTGCCTCTTTTATTAAACACCATTAAAAATACAAAATATTGTTTTAGAACAGCTCTTTTGGATTAATCTTTAAAAACTCTTCATACGGGATTCCTCCCCTACCAACAAGTAATACTTTTTCAGGATGAAATTTTTCTTCAAAAATGCTCATGCCCTGATGATTTACCTTCACGCCACTTTTTACTTCCAGTCCAACAACTTTCCTCCCCTTTTCCAGAACAAAATCTACTTCATAATTTGCTTCCCGCCAATAAAAAAGATTGTATTTTTCTGAAACGGCAAAATTTATCAAATGCGTTCCAACTGATGACTCTACAAGTCGTCCCCATAATTTCGGGTCGGTAAGGGTTTTTGCATACGTGTCATTATTTTGAGAGGTCAATAAAGCATTGTTAAATACCTGAAATTTGGGACTTGAACCTCTTTTACGGATAATATCTCCGGCATATTTTTCCAGGCCACCCAACAGGCCACTATCGGAAAGAAGTTTTAAGTAGTTGGCCAGTGTAGTGGTATTCCCTGCATCCTGAAGTTGTCCGATAATTTTTGTGTACGATAAAATCTGGCCTGAATAAAGGCAGCCAAGTTCAAAAAGACGCTTTAGCAATGCAGGTTTGTCAATCCGTGTAAGCATTAAAATATCTTTCGATATACTGGTTTCGATGAGCGAATCCTTAATGTAATTTTTCCAGCGTTCTTCATCCTCAATCAGAGGGGCCGATCCCGGATAACCACCAAAGTAGATATACTGATTACTATTCCACCCAAAGGCAGCATTCATCTCAGAATAGGACCAATGTCCCAGATAAGTTGTTTCAAATCTGCCGGTTAAAGATTCTGTTAACCCCTTCTGAATAAGTAATCGTGACGACCCAAGCAGAATAACCTTGATATTTGTTCCATCACGGGTGTCTTTGTCCCACTGCTTTTTGACCATTTCGCTCCAGTTCGTTATTTTCTGAATTTCATCAATTACCAGCAAAAATTCAGTAGCCCCGAAAATTTTCATTCGCAGCCTTGCCGTCTCCCATACCTGCATCAGCCACGATGAATTCACCACTGAAACAGCATCTGCCGATTCATACAAGCTGGCAATCGACAGTTGTGATAAAAGTTGGGTAATCATGGTAGTCTTACCTATCTGCCGTGGTCCGTAGATAACCTGGATAAACTTCCTGGACTCTTCAATTCTGGCTCTAACTAATTTTAAATAAGGACGTTCAAACATATTTGATAAAATTACTCAATATTGTGAGTAAAATTACTCAAAATATAGAAAAAACTTTGTTTCTCAGCTTTGCAACTTCACCCAGATTGCAAATATCTGCAATTCATTATGAAGAAGTCAGGTATTACAAACAACAGCAGGATTTTGATGTATTGCTTTCATCAGATATCCGGAATATGAAATTTAACTACCCGCCAATCATCAGTTATAGTAATTCCATATAGTGCAGAATCTTTTTCCGAGTAGCAACATTTTAATACAGGTATGTCTAACTTGTACTTTTTTAATAGTTCTCCTTCTGTATTAAAGATAAAAAGATTATCAGAAAATGCGCCTTCAGGTTCATTGCCAGGCAATGATGCTGAACGTCCGCTATATAAAACCAGAATCTTATCCTGATGAATTTCAATGTCCTTAATACCGTGAACATGTTTTTGTTTATCCCATTTGAAACGTCCTTCTTCAAATTTATAAAATGGTTTTTGATGAATAAAGAACTCCCATTTCAAAACCGGATTATGAACATCACTTAGTTCGTAAGCACACAGATATCCAAGATTATAGGTTCCAAACACAAATCCATCCTGTTTAGTTGTAACAGCAATCTGGCCCTGAAACCTGTCAAATATATCAGGAACATTCAATGGGCTTTTACCGAAATAATCTCCAACAATCTCCCCTTTTTCGTTAAATAACGCAAATAAGCCTTTTGGATGAATGGCAGATATAAATAAATCATGGTTGAAACGAAAAACCTGCGTCCCTCCATGCTTTATCTGTCGCCTGCTTAATAAATTACAGGTGATTTCGCTGTTTTCATTTCCAAGCAGGCATTCAGAAAAAATATTGTTCGAATCCCATAATGAAAGTATGCTTTTGTCTCCTTTATAAATCGCAGGCTGTATGTATTCATCCGGTCCGTGGCCACGTTTTGTAAAAGCAAACCTTTCCTGACCCGTATTTTTTGAAAAAACCTTAAAAATTTCATCCCTGCTGAATGGAGTGATTATTACAAGAAGAGAATCAATTTCTATGATATCTAATGCCAGTCCAGTAATAACAGGAAATTTAATACTTCCATGAAGTGTTTCATTAGCCATTACGGTGCCAACAACTTTAATATCTTCCTTCTTCTGACATGAAATTATCATCATGGCAATAAAGATTATTATCAGATGAATTTTCATAAAGCAATTTTAGTTTATTTTAATTTACAAGTAAAATATCCAGTGGTAGTGAATAATAAATTAGAGATCAACAACAATGGTTCCTCTAAAATCAGATGACAATAATGACAATGAATTTTTCATTTTTTAATTTTTAAAAAATTGTAAAATAGAATCTAAATCATCATCTCAATCTTCCCTCTTCAATCTCCGAACTTCGGTCTTCCGTCTTCACTCTTCGGTCTTCCGTCTTCCCTTCCCTCTCCTTCCACCTTATACGCAATTTCCTTGTACCCAATTTCTCCTTTATCGGTAATTGCTTCCACAACTACCATCACCTCACCCCCAATGTCGGTATTATAAAAGGATGTTGTTGCAATTCCCAGGCTATCCGTTTTAAGAAGAGGTTTCCATTCTATTAATGCCCTTAAATCGGGTCTTTTCCAATCATCATTTGACAGATTATCGTATTTGGGAGCATAAAATTCGCGGGGTGCTGAGAAAACAGGGACGGTCGATTTGACAAAACCTTTCGGTTTAGTGGAGCCCAGAATTCCTTTCCCTGCTTTGGTATAGATAGCAATAATGCTTCCACATGGGAATGGATATCTGTTAACGCGACCAAATACCTCAAAAAAGAGACCTTCAAAATCAGAGGCACATCTGATTATTTCAAAACTGCTGACTTCGCTGGGCGGGATATATGGAAGACTCATATAATCGTGTAATTTGGCCGGTATTCCATCTACAATAACCAACGTAAAAGATGAACCTATGACATGGGCATACATACCACCAAGGATATCATTGTATATTCTTATCTGTCCCGGAAAGTTAAATAAAAGTACACTGTATAAACCATAAGACCATTTTTGTTCTTTTTCAAGAATATCTTTTCCGTCTATTATAACATCCGGGTCGCCATACCGCTTCATTACAAGCTTTCTGGCCGGGGTGAGTCTGTAGGCTTTAACCTCAACTTCTTCTATAAGTATATTCCCTGAATCCAGGGGGAATGCTTCATCAACCTTTTGGCGTTCCTCATTTTGTACCAAATATTCATAAATAAAGCTGTCTGCTTCTTCAAAAGCTTTCACCCGGTTATAATTAACAGGAGGAGATACATGATTATCCAGTGAAACCGTAAAATTCCTGCTATTCCCTTTCACATCGGTACTGTGAATAAGCACATTCATTTTCTGTCCATATTCATCATCCAGAATAAACTCAAAATTCCCAAGGCTGTCCGTTTCCAGGCTGTAGGCGTTTTTGCTGGTGCCATACGTGAACATAACCAAACTGGCTTCTTTTCTCTTTTTTGCTGACAAAAGCCCACTGATATGACCACCTACTTTAAGTGATTTCTCAGGTTTAAAAGCCAGGTCATCAAAAGGTTTTGCATAATGGTATTTCCTCCATCCCTGGGTCAGCATCAGCGCATCCAAATCTTCATGCATGCAACTGTCGGAATTGAAATAAATTCCGGGATTTTCTATTTCCCCTCTCAGCTCAGAATCCAGTAAAAACCATGAAAGAATATTCTGGCGCATTTTCTGTATCTGCCCTAGCTGATTTTTGTTAATTACAAGTAACGACAGGTTTGTTTTTACCAGGCTATCATTTGCATTACTGGTTTTTATTGACAGTTCAGTCAATTCGCGTTTTGTGTAAACAGTTTTATTCGTTGAAAGCTCTATGTTTATCCGGCTCTCCGGCTTTTCATTAAAATACAGTCTTTCTGCAACGATTTGTTTATTCTTATCAAGAAGTGTAAATGCAATGATTCCTTCAGGCAGTTGTTGCCCGGATAAAATTAAATTCAATTCCCCATTTGATAAACCATACTTCTTTTCATAAAAACTTATTCCACGCTGGGAAAATCGCAGCCAGATACTGTCATTATTGAGGTAATTTGACCGGATGGCCAGCTGAACATCTTGCTCCTTATTTGTAATCGCCAACACATTACCCATGGCAGCGACTGCCGGAAGCGGATACAATAGAACCTGATTGTTATTCAGTAGCGATGTTAATCTTGCAAAATAAACTTTTGAAGTATCGGCACTGGATAATACAAAACTACCCATACCCAGAGAATTGCTTTCAAATAAAGCGACTATCGAGTCCCGGTCGTCGATAATTTCTCCCTGTACCATTTTTCCCTGCCCGTTCGCACCTGTTGCCTTAAATCCAACTTTTGATGTCAGCCCGTGAACCAGTTCCCCGCTCTCGGGGAAAAACTGTAAATCAAGAAATTCCCGGTTTAATACAATGGTTTTGGAATAGCTTTGATGATTTAAAGTTTTTAATTGCAACGTGGCAAATTGACTTTTGCTGACAATTTCATAATCAATCCGGTACAACTTATCTTTTCCCCGTTTAACACTTAGTGTATCTTTTTTGTCGTCAAAAGCAAGAATTACGGTTAAATCATTTTTGTGCAGGCTGTCAATTACAAATGGATCGAAACATGCTTGTATCCGACCTTCATTTCCTTTCTCCTTATTTAGTGTAACGTTAATTACCGCTGATTCTCCTTCCAGTTTCGGTTTAAATACATGAATGTACTCTTCAAAGAAAAAATCCAGGCCGAAATTTTTATCCCATTCCGTGTAGGCTCTTATAAGGTATTGACCTTTTTCCAGATTATTATCCAGATAGAAAAAGCCCTCACCAATTCCATTTTTCAACTTAATAAGTTTTTTTTCAAGAATTCTTTCATCAGGAGCAATAAGTTCAACATACAACACCCTGCTCATTGAAGAAGGAATATGTGTATAGGCATTGGTGACAATGCTCTTAAACCAGACTATATTTCCTGTTGTATAAACTTTACCGTCAAGTTGCAGGTATATCTTCTCCGCAAGTGAGGCATTTGAATGAATGTAGTTATTGTTTTGCGCCGGACTTTTGATAGACAGTATTACCAGAATTAATGCAACTAAAGTAAAGATTTGCATATAATTGCACCAGGAAATATTTTTCCCATTATTCCAGATTACTGCTTTTTTTTGCATCACATAAAATTTATGTTGGCTGTGTGGTCATATCTGATGCGGGTAGAGCACTTACTGAGATAATGTTTTATCATCTTTTTTAAACCGAGCAAATGAATATCCTTCGATGTATTCTGCAATACGTGTCATTGCATTATGAAGGTCATCCAGATACATTTTATATGGTCTATCTTGCTTTTTCAACTTACACGTAATCTACTTGTTGCAAAATTTTTTCTTTTATTTGTTCCTTTAAAGCATTCTTTGTAACCAAATCAACCTTTCTGCCAAAGACATTTTCAAGATAAATTTCCAGTGAAAAAAATTTCCAGCCTATAGGCTTCTCTAGTTCCACAAGAAGAACTATATCACTAGCATCAGTATAGTTTCCATTGGAGAAGGAACCAAATAAACCGATTTTTTTTACTGCATAATCTTTATAAAGAGTAGGCTTTAACTCCTTTAACTTGAACAATATGTCATTCCTTGTAAGCATATTCCAAAGATAACATTTTTAAAAATGCTGTCACTGTTTTTGTTTCATGGAGCATAACGGTTGACATTATGGTGTCGGCAGGGTTTTTGAAACGCGAAATTATCCAACGAGAAAAAGATGAAACGGAGACGGGACGCAGGATGCAGAACGTATCGCCCCACTGCACGGTGTTGTAAGCTGGTCTTATTTATCAATAAGTTTGTCAACTTGTTCTTTTAGTTTGGGTAAATCCCTCGAAACTATCCCCCAAATAATCACATCATCTACTTTATCGTATCCATGAATTACCCAATTTATTAAATCAACAATGCGTCTTGAATCTGAAATCTCAATATTCTCATCAAGTTTTAGAATCCTGTTTGTTGCTTCTCCGATTATCTCTAATTCTCTCTCAATCCCCCTACGTAAAAGTTTATTGGATTTATAATCATTGAAGTCTCTTTTATCCCCCAAATAATCGTAAATTGAATTAATTGATTCTTGAATATCAAACAAATATTTCAATATCTCACGCTGCATAAAGTAATTGTTTGGTTTCCTCTATACTCTTAATAAAATAAGGGTTTGACAAGGAGTTTTCAGTCAATAAATCAATTTTACGATTAAATAATTCTTCTAATTTATAATGTAGTTCAAAATAGTTATCAGTGTATTTCTCAATTGAAATGTCTTTGAAGGAAATCAATATATCAATATCACTTTTGTCATTAAATTTATCAGTGCATACGGATCCAAAAACGTACATTGTCTTGACATCATAGTCCTGACATAATTTTTTTAAATCATCTAATTTTTCTTTTATAAATCCTTGCATTTCATTTAATCTTACTCAAAGATAATACATTAATGAAAATATCTCAATGTAACGTGTAGTTTCCCAGGCTTGCTTACGGTCACTTGTATGTGGTCGGGCGGGATTTCGAAGAGAAATCCTGTCAGACCCGCAGGAAAGTGGGCGCGAGGTCTGACTTGTCAGACCGCTAAAACCCCCGCCTGCCATATACAATTTGCTAACCACTGTTATTTGTTGTTTATCAATTTGTTTACCATTATTTCCAGATTTTCATAGTCATTTGCCCGATATACTATTATTCCGTAATTGTCAATTAAAATATTAAAAGGAACACTGGTCGATTCATATTTTTTCCCTACCGAATTTTCATCACTTTTATCGAGCATATTCAACCAAGTCATTTCATCTTCCTCAATTGCTTTCAAAAATTGAGTTGTATCCCTGTCTTGAGAAACGCCAACAATTTCAAATCCATTTGATTTATTATTTTCATAGAGTTCTTTTAAGTGTTTGTTGTGTTCTCTGCATGGTTTACACCATGATGCCCAGAAATCTATTAAAACAACCTTGTCTTTTGCAATGGAAGACAATTTGTGAATATTTCCATTTAGGTCAGTTAGTTCAAAGTCAAGAAATGGGTTACCAACTTGCACTGAAAGATATGATTTAAGTCTTTTATAGTATTTTGATTCGATTAAATTTTCATCCAGTCTGTCGAAATATTTTTGCAACGTGTCAAGCTCTATATTAAACTGTCTTTGATAAAGTAAATCTGCTGAAATATAAGACTTTGGATGAGTCCCAATATAGTCCAATACCCAATTTTGTGTCAGATTTGTTATTGAATCCAGTTTACCAACAATTTTGTTTAGTTGTTCTTTATTTCCTGCATCTTGCGCATTTTGATAATCTGGGATTAACTTTTTTATTTTTGAATCAAATTCATTATATATTGTTTGACTTATTTTCCAATATTCATTTCCAATTGTAGAACCTTTGAAATCAGATTTATAAAAGTCTTCGGTGTTGAAAATTATTTCTGTTTCAGATGAAGGTTCTACAAAGAATTTAAAATAATCTGTTCCTCTTGAAGATTCATTTTCCTTATATTGAATGAAAAATTCTTCGGGTAAGTGAACTTCACCTTCAAAATAGAATTCACCATTTGTAAGTTCGCAGGTTTTTGCGTCAAATGATTTCTCACCAATTTGATTTAGACGCACTACCCCTGATTCTTTATTTAGCACCTTTCCTTTGACGATAAAAGAATTATCTTTTTTGCAACTAAAAAGTGCCAGCAGAATTAAAATTGTAACTAAATTTTTCATTTTTGTTGAGTTTAGCTTTTTGGTTTTCATAATTGTGGTTAACATATGTGTCTATGTACCAGGTAAATATATATTTCTAATAGTGTTAGCACTTTATTAATTTGTCTATTCTTATTTTAGTATTGGATCAGATAGTTGTTTTAGAAGTTTAAAAATATTATAAACTATGACTAAGTTAAAAGATTTTTCTGATACTCATTGCATTCATACATCCATTTCGCGAAAAGTACTTCCGCAAGCATTGAGTCCGTCTATTGAAGGATGGGTTGGTTACCGGAACCAGGAAAGACTGACTAATCATAAATTGCCGGTATTGCCACAGTGAACCATTCAGCTGACCATCGCGTTACAGCACTAGCTCTATAATGGGAAGGTATAAATTAGAAATTCTTCAAAGCCCCCCAACATGTTATTAAAGTATTATCATCTTATATTTAAATTCGTGGTTTATTCGTAGTTTATTCGTAGTTTCTTCGATGTTTCTTCGTATTAAATTCGCGAATTTGTGAATTTAATACGAAGATATTACAAAGATACTCCGACGATCCTACGAATTTATATACTGTATGGTCTATATTTGGTATTGTCGAGTTCCATAAAAAAGGCAAGAAACTTGTAGAATGATCCCTGGTTTCGAGGTTGGAAACTTTTATTCTGAATCAAAATTTAGTTGAAAATAATTATCTGCTGGTCATTAGTAGAGGTTACTCCATTTTTCAAAATCAATTGTGAAGCTGGAAAATGCATTCCTGTTATACAATTTAGTACAGTCTGTAATTAAAGTAATATCGATCCCAATAACGATTCATTTAATAAGCCGGACAATCGTTTCACAGCTTTGAACAGATTATAATTTTGACGGGAAAGAATAAAACTTTAACTCACTTTACATTAACACACAGATTTCAGGATTACATCAGGATTCCGAAATAGCTCGTTTGCAGGGGCAGGTTGAAATTTAAATCCGTCAGAATTCTGCTATGTAACACTTCTTCCCGATCTGCTTCAAGCGAACTATTTTTCCCTTAGCTTTACAAGGAATATGATCGGATTATCAGTCATCCGGCTCCGGTTTAAGATGGCAGTAATTTCTTCATGTTTGTTTTGGTTTTTTACAGGGATGTGTTCAAAATATGCATTTCCCATTAATTCTCTTAAACGAAACGGACTGGCATAATCATACAAAAGGTTAGAACCTGCAACTCCTTTTGGCCAGAAGGGAATACTGCCATCCAGATCGTTATGAAACCCCCAGTCCTGTAAATCTAGATTAAAGATCACATTCCGGGAAGTATTTAAGCGTTTATTGAATAAGATATTCCTGCTATAGGTATTTTGAAATATACCGTTAATAAAGAAGTAATTATCGGTCTCTGTTATTTTGTCGATATAAAAATAATTGTTTTTTTCCCTCGACATCCAGAAATTTATATTCCCTCTTTTTGAGACAGGCATTCTGTAAGGCTCAAATGAAAATGCATAACCCTTCTGAACATTTCTTTTCTCATCAAGATATATAATTGTATCTGAAAAGGAGTCCCAGAAATATAAATGGTTGTTTTTTTTATATAAGGATACAAAACTTCTGGTCATTTCTGCTAAATTTAAATCGCCAAAATTTATTTTGTGGTACAGACTGTCAATCAGTTCCAAATTATCATTCATTAAAAAAATATGATAATACTTCCCTGAAAAGGGAAAAGTTGAAGAACAACAGTAAAAAGCCATGGTGGTGTTGTTATAAACTTCAAAAGCAGAGGGGTAAAAATCAATTTTGGCCACTTTTACAGCTTCTCCTGAATTTACATCATATAGCCTGACATATGTCCTGTCAAGCAAAATAATTTCATTACCTGATTTTGAAAAACGCACTGCTGAAGCATTTACATATTCATCGGGACCATTTCCTTTTTTTCCGATAGTTCTTAAAAATTTACCATCGGTGTCAAATAAAATCAGTCGATTTTGATCATCCCTTATAAGGACGAAATTATCTTTAAAATGAATATCCCTGATTGCGCCGATAATACTTTCCCTGGTTGTTTCAAGTGGTATATACTGGATGTCTTCAGCAATTGAACTGAGATAAATTTTGTCATTTTTCTCAATTCCTTCCCTGATATCATAAGTTTTGAATTCATCATTAACTGACTGGTGTTTACAACTCATAATCAGAAGAAGTGCAAAGGTCCACAGCAAGTTTTTCATAGCTATAGTTTTTAGTAAAAGCAGCAAACTGGCAGACGACATCAAACAACTCAATTTCCTGTGTTTAATCGGATTCCTGATTTGAGTATTTCATTGACGACGGGATTATCCTGATTAAAATCATTCTCTGCAAATGGATGAGGTTCAATTCTTAAGTCTATACTCCTTCTCAACTTCATCATTTCGATTTGGGTGTCAATAATATCCGAAACATTCCGGACCACAATTGCTATGTCAATATCACTGTCTTTATGGTTGGTTCCCTTTGCAAAAGAACCAAACATAAATGCCTTTAAAACAACATATTTGTTGCTTATGGAATCAATGTACCGGTAAGCTATTTTCAAAGCATCTCCTTTATCCATATCCGTAAGGTTTTTATTTTTTCAATCCATTCCAAAGTAAATTCATGAGTACATTTTTTCTAAAATACTTCTTTGTAACTGTCATACCCGGCATTCAGGTTAAAAGTAGAAATGGTATCCATCCAATCCAGATATTCTTCAGAAAAATTCAGACCTGACAGCTGTGCCAGTTTAGTTAAATCGTGGGTAAATGGCGCATGTTGTTGAGTGATTTTTACCACACCAGCCTTAAGTAATCGTTCAATAACAATGTGCCCGATAAATAATGACCAATGGTAGTCTTTAGAATAAAATAAATTATTCATGGTGTCAAAATCTTTATCAGATGTTGTGATCCAATGATTATAAATATTTTCTATATTAATGTTGTCACTCATAAACAATTTTCAATCAAAGATAGCTAAACGATTGGTATCAGAATACATACAATCTTCATTTTTCAGTGGCAGAACCTGAATTCAAAAATCAATCCGGAGAATACAGCTTCATCGTAATTGCAGGGTTCCCTCAGAATAAGCTGGTGGAAATTGCCTCTATTCCCGCTGCCGCGCAATGCAATCGCGGGGCAGCGGGGGCTGGGGGGGGGACCTTTTCTATAGACATGTGACCTCGCTGTGGTCAGGAATACACCGGCATAATATTCGACCGATAAACATGTATTGCCAGCTAATGGTACATTTATAATTTGAAATGCCGCACGTGAATTGACCCCGGATTGGGTCACATGTTTGTAGAAGATTCGAAAAAGAAGATAACAGACCCCCCTCGAACATTGAAACTCCCCCCGCTGCTGCGCGGGGGGAGAAACGGCGCTCGTTTCATATTAATAGCTTATATTTGAATTCTATTATTGGTTAATTAATGGACAGGAAAGTTAAATACTGGATTGATCTTTCTGATTATGACCTGGAAACGGCTGAAGCAATGCTATCCGGCAAAAGATATCTGTATGTTGGCTTCATGTGTCATCAAACGATTGAAAAAGCCTTCAAAGCATATTTTGCCAGACTAAAAAAAGATACCGCACTATTTTCACATAGTCTGTCCTATATTGCAAAGCAGGGTGGATTTTATGAAATGTTTTCTGATACTCAGAAAGAATTTATTGACCAGGTTGAACCTTTAAATATTAAGCCCGTTATCCTTCGCATAAAGAAAGATTGCTTGGAAGCCTTTCCGATTCTATATGCAGGGAGCTGATTCACAATACAAAAAGCCTGCAGGCATGGATAAAAGAGAAGCTATAGAAAAAGTCAGGCAATATCGTTTATTGCTTCAGGAATACTTTCAGATAGAAAATGTTTATCTTTTCGGTTCGTATGCAACAGATACAAACCGGAAAGATAGTGATATTGACGTAGCGGTTGTAGTAAATAAAATAGAAGGTGATTTTTTTTCAATTCATCCGCTTCTGTGGAAATTACGCCGGCAAATCGACGACAGGATAGAACCTGTACTCATAGAAAAAGAATCGGATGATGCGGGTTTCCTGGGTGAGATTCAGAAAAATGGCATAGAAGTTACCTGATTCGCTGAAATAGTTTATAAGGTTCATGTTGGTTGTTGTTCGATGTTCATTGTCTTGGAAAGAAGTTTAAATGTTTTATTGTTTCAGCGTTTTAATGTTAAGGTTCGAAAAATGATTTCGGAAATGAGTTTTTTTGAATGTGGGATTATCCTTCCTTCTCAAATTCATCATTTCATAAAAAAATAATCTCCCAAAATTCCATGAGAGCTTCTGATAGACAACAAACAACAAACAACAAATTGGAATCCTTTGCTAAAAAATAAATAAATGACCAGTATGCGTAAGCGGAAAATTATTGACCTGGATGAAAAAACATTCCGGGTATTATCGGTAAAAGCGGCAGAAGAAGGAACCAACCTTAAAGCGCTCATTGAAAATTCCCTGGATAAGTTGGCCGAAGACATTCAGGATTCCGAACTCTATTCCTACCTGGTAAAAAACATTCCCACAGGGAAAAGAAATAGTAAAAGGCAAGGAAAAAGAGGAATTTGAAAAGTGGCTGGGGCTATGAAAGTGGAATACTCCAGGCTTTTTGTAAAGTCGGTTTCAAAAGCTTTCAGGCAAGATGCCTGAATCGGTAAAAAAACGATTATACAAACCCTTAAGGCTGATAAACCGGAGCAGCTAAGCGATGGTAAAAGATTAACCGGTTATAAAAATATTTATCGTTTAAAAATTGGTCATTTACGTGCATTTATTTTTCTTCGAATTGAAAATGAAGAAAATACAGTAGTTTTTGAATATTTGGTTCCACGAGGTCAGGCATACGATAAACGGGTAATGGAAAACCTGAAGAAGAAAGATCAATAGTTATTGGTCGATGATTCAATTTACTTTTATCATTATTTAGTTGTTGGATGTTATTTATGATATCGTACTTTAATTGTATTCCAAACATGATTTTTAATGACAAGGATAAAACGAAGTGCAATAGATCGCCTTGTTGTGCCGCATGCTGACAGAACATTCGTGCTTAAATGATAAATTTTGTATCTTTGATAAAAATGGATAATAATGGAAACAGTAAGAATTGACATATTAAATCCAAAAGTTAAATCACTACTTAAAGACTTGGCCGATTTAGACTTGATTAGAATCAGAAAAGATAAAGTAAAATCTGATTTTAAAGAATTATTAGATAAATTCAGGATAAATTCTGATAATGCTCCATCTCTGGAAGAAATTACCGCAGAGGTTGAGTCTTTTAGAAAAGCTCGATATGAGAAGTAAGAAAGTGATTTTAGATACTAACCTTTAGATTAGTTTTATTATTTCAAAACGACTTGATTTTATTGATGAATTATTATTTGACGGAAAGGTCAAATTGATTTTTTCAAAAGAACTGATTGAAGAATTCTTAACGGTAGCCAAAAGACCAAAATTTGAGAACTATTTTACTGATGAAAAAATATCAGACCTGTTAAGACTTTTTGACAAGTATGGTAAATTGATAGAAGTATCTTCCAAAACTGAGGAATGTAGAGATTTTAAAGACAATTTTATATTAAATCTGGCTATTGACGGCAAGGCTGGTTATTTAATTACAGGTGATTCAGACTTACTTGTTATTAAGAAAATCAAGAAAACAAAAATTATTACTTGGACGGATTTCATTGAAGAATTGAAATAAAGCACGTCGGCACAACACTCGGTCATAAAACATTGGGGGCGAAGTGGTAATTCGAGCTTCTGTTCTCGCATCAAAGTTCATTGTGCCTTGATAATGAAGTAGCTCCGAACTCCCCAACAATTTTATACAGCCATTCGTTTAGCGGTTGTTATTTCTTAAACAACTAACAGAATTAATAATATCAACATATTCTTCATTTTCATCAATAAATACAGCGCCGATATGAAGATATTCATCCGGCCCCCTGCCTTGCTTATCAAGTTTTGCTATAAATTTACCATGCCTGTTAAAAACAAAAACCGTTTGCAGGCTTATATCCCAGGCATAGATGTATTTTCGTTTGATTATAATGCTATGGAGCCTTCCCATCACACATTCAGGTCCGGTTTCTAATTTGATGCATTTTACAGAATCTGCAATCTCAGATAAGATCTGACAACTTGCAGAATGACATTGTGATTTTTTCAAATAAGGTACGCCCCCACCGGTCAGAGATCATGGGGATTTCCTTTTCTACAGACGTGTGACCTCTCTGAGTTCTGGATTGTACCGGATAATATTCGGCCGATAAACATGTATCGCCAGCTGCACATCTGTAATTTGAAATGCCGCACGTGAATTGACCCCGGATGGGGTCATATGTCTATAGAAGATGTGAAAAAGCAGATAACCGACCCCGGAGTGGGTCGCCACAAATGAACGGTATGCAGTATTAATTATATGAAAATTAAAAAATCCGGATTGGGAGCGAATTTAATTTCTCGCTTAAAAAAAAAAATAACAAACCTAAAAGTGCTAATCGAAAGTTCCCTGGATAAACTGGCTGAAGATATCCGGGATTTCGAACTCTATTCCTACCTGGTAAAACCTTTCCCGAAGGAAAAAAAATAGTCAAAGACAAGGAAAAGGAGGAATTTGAAAAGTGGCCGGGACTATGAAAGCGAAATATTCTAAGGCTATTTATAAAGTCGGTTGAAAAGCTTTCAAGATGCCTGAATCGGCAAAAAAACGATTCGGGAAAATGAATTGGCGGTGTTGCTGCGAAGAACAGCGATTAAATTAGCCGCTGTACCACTATTATATATAGCTCTTTTTACCACATGATTTTAGTTTTTAATCATAATGATATCTGCATTTGGCAATCAAAATTTCATTCTCTTTTACCTGATATATTAATCGGTGTTCATCGTTTATTCTTCGTGACCAAAATCCTTTGTATTTAAATTTTAAAGGTTCGGGTTTTCCTATTCCCGAAAAAGGATTTCGTGAGATGTCTTTTAACAAATCATTTATCCTTTTGAGCATTTTCTTGTCGGTTCTTTGCCAATAAAGATAATCTTCCCAGGACTCATCAACAAATGTATATTTCACTTGGATATAAAAGTTAATATGTTGTGTATGCTGCTGATAAAACACCTCGCCTTCGATACCCGTATAACTGTTTTTAATTTCAGGCGGGCTTGCATGGGTAATATTCTCAATACCTTAAATGTTCGACCGATTATGCCTGTTTCATTGATTCAGCAAGTCTTTTTGAAATGAATTACCGGCTTTTAGTTTTTCTATTGCAGAATCGAGTCTCTTTTCATTAGTCTTTGAAGATAATTCATGTTGTGTCGCATTTAATGAATTGTATTCATCAAGAGACATAACAACCACTCCGGAATCCTTTCCTCTGTTGATAATTAAGGTTTCGAAATCTGATGTTACATTATCAAGATATTTCTTGATATTCTTTCTAAAATCTGAAAGTGTTGTAGTCAGCATATTTTTTCAATTTTACTGTACAAATAAGAGTACAAATATATGTACAATATTTTGAAATTACAATTTCACAAGTGCCAGGAGAAATGGAAGACAAAATTTCAGCATGGTTCGATACCGGAAGGACTGATTTTAACTGATTTTTATTAGGCTTCATGCTCATTTTGAAACTGTTAGAAATACAGAGTATTAAAAAAGTTAGGAACAGCAAATTGATTTTCGTTTTATAGCCTTAATTCCTTCTTAAGTTTCATCAGAACAATAATTGGATTATCTTCTATAGAAAAAAGCCCGATGCCTTCTACATTTATTTGGGTTTCACCATTGGGAGAAAAATAGTATTGAGGCAAAATAATATCCACTAAATAATCCTTATTCCAAACTTCATGTGCGACCTGGAAAAAATAAGAGCTTAGGTATATTTTTTCGGGAAAAGGTGTGATGTCATTTTTAATTCTTTTTGTATGAAAAACTTTACTGTTCTTCTTTAACCGAATGTACTGGCGAAAGTCAGGTTCTCTAAACATTCGCTCTTTATTATCCTGTTTGAAATAATAGGAAAATGCAATTATTTCAGTATTGTTAATAGTGAGCACAGGAAAAGAAGCCAGTCCATTTATTTTTTTTATGTACTCTATTTGTTCTCCAAGTGGTTTAAGACCAATTAAATTATCGATACCGTATTTTCCAAAATTAATTGTGAATCTGGGATATGCATTCATATCGTCCAATTGATAGAAGGTGTTATCATACATGACCGAAACAAACAACTCATTACTGTTATTAATTGTAAAGCTTTCACTATTTGGAGAAAACGAAGAATTATGAGTTACTATCTGTTTATCAAACAAAGTTCCTTTAACCTTACCGTCCTTTACAACTAATATTCCGGCATTGGTATTATTTCCATCTACTCTGTTTTCAATCTGCTGTGTGGCAAAATAATAGGTATCTCCCATTCGTCTGCAGGTATTGGCTGATATTTTGGGAATAGGTTGTTTCTCCAACAGGTTGAAGGTTAAATTCGAATACCTCATTATACTGGTGTTGTCACTAACAGAATTAATAATATCAACATATTCTTCATTTTCATCAATAAATACAGCGCCGATATGAAGATATTCATCAGGACCTCTCCCTTGCTTATCAAGCTTTGTTATAAATTTACTATTCCTGTTAAAAACAAAAACCGTTTGCTGGCTTACATCCCAGGCATAGATGTATTTTCGTTTGATTATTATGCTATGGAGCCTTCCCATCACACATTCAGGTCCGGTTTCTAATTTGATGCATTTTACAGAATCTGCAATCTCAGATAATTTAACTTCTTCCGTTGCTTCATTGGGATTGACATTGATAATTTCTGCCGTATCAGCAGGTTGTACCTTTTCCTTACAACTAAAGGCAATACCACACAAACAAAATAGGATAAAAACTAACCTGGTTTTCATGTTGGAAACTTTTATAATGCACCTAAATCTACCTGAAACTTAACAATCTGCCAGTCATCTGTAATGGTTATTCCATATAAGGCTGAGTCTTTTTCCGAGTAATAACATTTTAATACAGGAGTGTCTAACTTATATTTTTTTAAAATTTCACCCTCAGTATTCATTACATACAGGTTATCTGAAAATGCACCTTCTGGTTTATTGCCAGGTAATGAAATAGATTTACCGCTGTATAAAACAATAATTTTGTTTTGATGAATTTGAATTCCTTTAATACCCTTTACATGATTTTGTTCATCCCACTCAAGATTTTCGTTTGTAAATTTATAAAACGGTCTTTGATGTATGTAGTACTCCCATTTTAATACCGGTTGATTCATTTCGTTTAGCTCATAAGCACACAGATAACCAAGGTCGGATGTACCATATATAAATACCTTTTGCTGGCTTGAAACAGCAATAAGTCCCTGGAACCTTTCATAATTATCAGAAACATTTTGCAATGGGCTTTTGCCAAAATAATCTCCAATAATCTCCCCCTGATTATTGAATAATGCAAACATGCCAGAATGAGGATGAATATTTGAAATCAACATATCCTGATTGAAGCGAAAAATTTTCATTCCTCCCTGATTTATTTTTCGGCTGCTTAATAAATTGAATGTGATTTCCCCTTCCCCGTTTAATACAGGATTGATCTCAGAAAACTTTTTATTTGTATCCCATAATGATATGAGATTGCTTCCTGACTTATAGATACCAGGCTGTAAATATTCATCAGGACCATTGCCTCGTTTTCTTAAAGTAAACTTTTCATGACCAGTGTGTTTGGAATATACAGAAAAAATTCCATCACTGCTAAACGGTGTTATTACAACCAGCAACGAATCAATTTCAAAAACATCTGCTGCAAATTTTGTTATAACCGGAAATTCAATACTCCCGTGAAGTATTTCATTTTCCATCGTATCCATAACTTTAATTTCCTCTTCCTTTTGGCATGAAATAAAAATTAATGAAGTAGCGATATTAAAGGTTAATAGCACTAAAAGTACGGTTAAATCTTTTTTGATGCTCATTTTAGTTCACATTTAATTGATTACAGTATTATTATTCATCCTTAAATTTAGTATTTTGCTAATGAATTCTATAGTTTTAATATTCTCCCAAATCTGTTTCGATTCGGATGATGCCGGTTTCCTGGGTGAGATTCAGAAAAATGGCATAGAAGTTACCTGATTCGCTGATAAGTGAAAAATCACCTGGTTCTTACAACCAGGACTCCATTTTTACCTTTATTTCCATAAAGCAGAACAGCAGATGCACCTTTAACATAAGACCATTCTTTCACCTCTCCCAATATTCTTTTCACTGCCCCGGAGGAGCTTTCTTCTCCGTTAAGCATTATCAGAGGAGGGTTGCTCTCATCAATAAAATCCAGGAGCCTGAGCGGTTGTGTTCCGGGTTGTTGCTGTATTGCCCTTGGATTATAATGAAGCTTATAATCATCATTTATCCGGTCATATTTAAGCATTGAATTTTTGACCAGGAAAGGATTCCGGGATTCAATTATTCTATTTTCCCTGTCAATGAGCAAAATATAGATGGTTCTCTTTACATGGTTCATATATGGATTATACTTTTTAACCAGTTCCTGATTGTCAAGAAGCAGAAACTGCAGTGAATTATGCAATTTCAGATTTGCTTTTTCCATATAAAAATTCAGAACATCCAGGCTGGAGGCAGAAGCTATAAAAAACGTCGGCATTATCATTTCTGTCTGTTGCCAATTTTCAAAAAATGTAAGGAATGCTGCGATACAGCTTGCACAGTCACCATTAAAGTAATAAATGAATTTAGGCGATTCTTTATAAATTTCCTGTTTTACATCCAAAACAGATAAAACAGTGTCGTTGAATATTTCTGTTTCAGAAATTGAAGCAATATTCCCGTAATCTGCTTCATTATTATTTTGGGCATTGTTTTTACAGCACCACAAAGACAATATAACGGTTAATAGTATTAAGATTTTCTTCCTATACATAACAGGTTGATTTCGTTCTACATTTTATACCGGACCAATTTGGGCATTGAACGCGGAGCATCCATGGCAGTAGCATACATATATCCATTACTGACAGATAAAACATTAATATTACAATCGACAATATAGCGGGTAATTAATTTACCCTCCCAGTTTAATTTGAATATTTCGGTATATTTCCGGAAATCCTTGTATCCTAAATAAACGGTATATATATAGTCATTGGTTGTAAAACCCAGGCTGTATGCGGGTAAACTATTACTGCACCTGATTGAAGTTGTACCCTATGAGTTTTTCTGGATTGTATATTCAGGTAAATGATTAACAGGGCCTTTAAGTGTCTTTTGCAATACGAATCGACGATCGTAAATGTTTATTTTATCATCATTTATGGAAAATACAAATATTTTTGAGCAGTCGGGTGAAACGTATATTTTTCCTCCATTAACTGTACCTGCATAATATCTGAATTTTTTGGCACTATATTTAGCTTTAGAATTTAAATTTTCAACACCTAATTCCGGTACTCCGTTTGAAAATTCTTTATTTTCCAAATATCGGTCATCGTAAAACACAAACCTGTTGCTATCCATCAGTGCTACATCTACGGCTTCAGGGGGAGTATCCTGTATCAATGGATGATAATTTTCCCCGTTTGCCAAAAGGGAATCAATGTCATATTTTAAGAACCGGCGGGAGATCATATCATGAAACAAAAAATATCCTGACTCTGAACGATAAAGTATAAAACCGCCTAACACCTCATTAGGACCCCGACCTCGGTGGGCGGTTTTCAAAATAGGCTGCCGGGTATTTAAATTATATATTTCCACCATGTACTCAGAATTTTGAGCATTACGCACCAGAAGCAATGAGTCCCTTAAAACATAGAAAGAAATTGGATTAAGAATTTTCGGAGAAATTGGAATTGTTTCCAATGTTACGTGAATACTGTCAGGAAAGTCAGCTCTTGTAAAATAATCAATTTTCCCCTTTTCAGGAAGTTTATTACAAGAAAAGCTTAGGCATATGCTACCAATAGAAATAGAAATAATAATCAAATACTTTTTCATCGCACACTTTAATAAGAACTACATATTAAATAGCATTCCATGAAATTTCAATGGAATGCAATTTAAACTTGATTAGTTAGGACGACAATCAAGTATAACTAATGAGCCGTATGGACCGTCGATACGACAATAATATTGTACTACATAGTCGCATGCAGTTGTCCAACAGGTTAATTGCATGAGAATCGTGTATCCGGTAAAAATAATCCGGTAATTCCTGTTCCAGAGCTCCCAGATTTTTACATGACAGATATTTTCCACTCAGTGTGATTACCTGTGTATACCGCCCCGTAGCATTAAAAGAAATAATATCTTTAAAATCAACCAGAATGGTCTGTTTTTTTTCGTTTATGATCAGCTTTTCCATCTTATTTCCTTTTGGGTTAAACTAGTTGAATGCTAAATTCTTTTTTTACTTCTGCTGATTTTCTTTTCAACAAATAATACATCAGCGGTATCAGATACAAGCTCACCACGGTACCCACCAGCATCCCGCCGATGATGGCCAGGCCCAGTGGTTTTTGCAGTTCGGCGCCCATGCCTTTCTGAAACAGGAACGGCAGCATGGCCAGAATGGTGGTGAGGCTGGTCATGAGGATGGGTTTCAGGCGCCGGCGGCCTCCTTCAAAGATGGCACGCAGCAACGAATGCCCGCTGTCCATAAGCTTGTTGATGGTGTCTATTTTTAATATGGAGTCGTTGATGACTATTCCGGCCATGACGATGATCCCGATGGCCGACATGATGTTGATGCCCGAGCCGAACAGCATCAGCAATAAAAACACTCCAAACAGGTTAAGAGGAACTTCAACAAGCACAATCAGCGGCAATACAAACGACTCAAACTGCGCTGCCAGGATAAAGTAAAGCAGCAGCAAACTTACTCCGATGATAAGCAGTAATTCGTTCAGCATGGCACGGTTCGACAGCAGGGAGCCCCCGAAGGTTACATCAAACCCGGCATGTTGTGTGGCGAGGTCTTTTAACCGGGAAGTGGCATCGCCGAATTCCCTTGAGTAGATATGCAGCATGACTGGAAAGTATTCTCCCTCCCTGCCTGCCGTAATTGTTTTTAATCCGCTGCCGGCACTGATGGTAACTAGTCCCGACAACGGTATCTGGCCGCCGTTCCTGTTCCTCACGGTTACCTGCTGCACAATGTCGTAAACCGACTGGTACCTGTTGCCGATGCTTACCGGCACGTACATGTTGTTGTCGTTCATAGTAAAAACCGTGTTGACATTGAAGGCGCTCTTTACTTCCCGGTACAAATCGTTGTGGTCGACCTGGTAAAACAACAGCTTTTCGGGATCGGTTTCCAGCAGCACCAGGCGGCGGGTAATGAGCTGCGACTGCACCTTATCGTTAAACTCTGCCTGGGCCGATTCCTGCAATCCTGCCAGTTGATTCAGGAAATCGCTGTTTCCCGGGTTAATATGGCTGAACCTTGCTACCAGCGGTGCTTCAGGCTTTCCAAACGCCTGGTTGAACAGGTTGTCGGTTTCCGTAAAACGAAATCCCGCCGATGGAAACCGGCTTTTTAAAGCCAGCTCAAGTTCCCGGGTAAGCGCTTCCAAATGTTCGGCTGAGGCTACTTTAATATACAACCTGTTTTCTGAAATCCCTGCTTCCGCACCATTTCCAAGCAGGTATTGCTGCCTTCCGGCTTCTTCAATGACATATACCGGTGCAGTGGAAAAACCCGACAGCAGGGTGGTGGTCCGTGTAAGGTTTTCATCGAGTGTAACCGGTTCATTCCAGTCGATTTCAAGCAGTACTTCATCGTGACTTACTTCAGGGAATTGCGATACGGGCAAAAACGTCCACAACACCAATGCCAGAACAGGCATCAAAAGAAAAGCCGGCACCGACACCCACTGATGGCGCAACACATATTTTAAACCGGTTTCATACCAGCGAAAATAGATGGGCTGCTTTTTCCTACGCGTGGTTTCATATCTGCTGTTCCGGTAAAACAACCGGTAGAGCGTGGGCAGCAGGGTGATGGAAACAATCAGGGATACCACCAGTCCGATGGTTACTGCTGCTGCCTGGTCGAAGAACAGGGCACCGGCCATTCCTTTCATGAAGATGAGGGGGATGAATACGGCACAGGTGGTGAGCACGGAAGTGATAAGCGGACGGATGACTTCGTTGGTGCCGGCATCACATGATTTTGAAAGATTAATTAGATGTTTTAGTGTTTCAGGGTTTGAATGTTTGAGTGTTTCAGGGTTTAAGGGTTTGAATGTTTCTGTTGTTCCTTCCGGGCTGTCCTGTGTCTTGTGTCTATCAGTCCTGTGTCTAAAAATCCTTTGCCTGTGTTGGGTGATGTTGTCGATGACGATGATGGAATTGTCGATCATCATACCAACGCCAAGGACGAGACCTGAGAGGGAGATGATGTTGATGGAGAGACCGGCGAGGTAGAAAAACAGCAGGGTAATGATAAGTGATACGGGGATGCTGATGCCAATGAGCCAGGGGGCCCTGCCTTCGCGCAGGAACAGGAACATGGAAAGAAAAGCCAGCAGTCCGCCAATGAGAAGGCTTTGTCCCAGGTTGCTGATGGAATATTCCAGCAGCCTTGTCTGGTCGCGGGTGACAGTGAATTCGAGGTCGGGGTAATCCTTTCGGAACCTCGACACCATAAAGTCGAGTTCTTTTCTCAAATCAGACATGCGGGCTGCCGATTGCTTGATGATGGCCAGGCTCATGGCGTTGCCTGAATTCAGCCGTACGCTCCCCTGGGGTTGTTGTGACAACAGGTTAACCTCAGCCAGTTCACTAAGCTTTTTCACCATACCCCCTATGTTAACCGGGATGTTTTCGATTTCGGAAACTTCGCGTAGCCGGGTATTAAACCGGATGTTGTACTGGTATTGTCCGTCGCGTATGAGCAGGTTGCCCAAATCGATGTTGTTTTCACGTAAAACCTGCTCCAGCCGGGAAATGGAAAAGGCGCCGCTCAGCAGGTATTCCCTCCGGGGTGTGATTTTTATTTCCGGGAAATGCAATCCGCTCATGTCCACCAGCGCCACCTCCGGCAACTGTTCCAGTCGTTTTCGGATGACCTGGCTGGTGAAATTGCTCAAATCAAGCAGTCCTGCCCCACGCTCAAACTGCAAAGGGGCGGAATTCGAACCGGAACCCCTTATAGCCTGCAGTTGGTTGGATGACGAGCTGACCTGCCCCTTATCAGGGGAAGAAGGCCCTGCAGTGTGAGGGTGGACTGAGGCAAACTGGGGGCGTTCCGGATTCTTTTGAGTAACCATCAGGTAAAAGACCGGAATATCGGAAGCGCTGGCACGGATAACTTCCGGGCGGCGCATGTCGCGGGGAAGGTAGTTCATTGCCTTGTCCACCTTCTCGTTAACTTCCACCGAAGCCAGGTCGACCGGGGTGCCATGCCTGAAGCGAAGTTCCACCCAGGCGGAGCCGTCGCGGGTTTCGCTTTTCATAGACTCCACATTGTTCACTTCCTTCAGTACATTGCGCAGCGGCCTTACAACCGTATTTTCAAGCTGCCGGGCAGGCAGTTCGGTCGACGAGACACGAATGGTTACAACCGGAATATCAATATCGGGCATCAACGATACCGGCAGGCTGAACGTCGTTGCCAATCCTATCAGCAACAGCGCCAGGAAAGCCATTGTGACGGCTATGGGGCGGTGGATGAGAAAGTTTACCATGGGTTAGTTTTATTGTTTTAGTGTCTCATTGTTTTATTGTTTTAGTGTCTCATTGTTTTACTGTTTTACTGTTTTAGTGTTTTACTGTTTTAGTGTTTTAGTGTTTTACTGTTTTAGTGTTTTAGTGAATTCTAAGATATATCCAAATTTTCAGGCAAAATTTTGTTGATAAATTTTCACATAGGGTACTTGTCTTTTTACAACAGCAAATACCCGGTTAACC
>JAWLGR010000067.1:0-12473 GCA_041684965.1 Mariniphaga sp. | reverse complement strand
TCTTTTTTCAGGAAAAAAGACCGAAAACCTTGTTAAATTGTTTACCTGTTCATCCACATCTGCCTGAGCAAAGTCTGTATTGAAGGTTAAATCGAGAACGGAATTTGGATTTATGACCCATTTAATTTCACCTCCAATTTTAAAGTTATTTCCATTTAACGATTCAATATTGTTTTCATTATTATTAGAATTGTTTAATGACTTTAACAAATACGGTTGAATTCGAATGTTTGGACTTGGAGGAGGGGGTTTTAAATTGGTAAGCTTGCCGGCATAAGCCATTCGCAAAATACTGACAGATCTGGGGAATGGTGAAAATGCAGAAATTTCATTTGTCATTCTTCTGTTTCTGTAAATATTGAAACCCCAATTTTGAATCTGATTTTCAGTTTGCGGATATCTTAATGTTTTCCAGGGAATTGCAAATTCTGCAATCCATCCTGAATCCGTTCTTGTACATCTGACATCCCATAAACCATCCCATTCGAGGTTGTAATATATATCATCAAATGCAAGTAAATCTCTTTGCACACCATAAGGATTAACAACGATAGCCATTGAATTTCTGTTATCGTTGAATCCGTCTATTGCAATCGTAATTAAATCATGTTGTTTAAAATCAAAATCCCGTTTAAAATCTGTTGCTCTAATCGCTTTTTTCCCGAGAGAATCTTGTGCAAAAACACCAAAGTAAAGATATTTATTGTTATACAAAACACTTAAAACAGTTTTATGGTTTGCCTTTTCACCTTGATTCGGTTCAATCTGAATAAAATCTGATACAGGTTTTGCCAACTCCCATTCCGGGTCGTTAAGTAACCCATCTATTTTTATAAATGAATTAATTTGTGTTCCCTGTATAATTCTTTTTACAGAATCGGGCTTAAATAATTCTGTATTTTGAGAAAAGCTTGTGATAGCAAAAAAAATAAAAAATACAGTAAATAATTTATTCATGATTTAAGCCGACTTTTATTTATGATAAACTTAATTCTGAATTGATATTCATTTTTCTATTTTTTTTTAGCTCACTAATTAAATCCCTTACAAGTTGAGGATTTTGATCTGCAATATTCTGATAGGGTAAAGGTTTTTCATAATTATTAAACAAATTTACATCTATGGTATCACCGGTAATATTGTCTCTCCATATCATTAATCGAAATTGCTCATTTCTTATTGAAACTCCGTGAACTCCCCATGCATTTCTTTCGCCAATAGTAATGTTTTTAATTTTTTATTCTGGATTATCCATCTCAAATTAAGCCATCCAATACAGGTTGAATTTTTATAATGTAAACTTTAGTTCAGGATTGTTTTCAGAATGATAATCGTCCCATAATTTATTTAGTATTTGATTATCAGGTTTTATTCCTGTATGTAATAAAATTCTGTATCGTAATATCAATGGTAAACCGGGTTTTAATTCAAACCGGTTACCTGCTTCGGGAAATGTTGGTTGCACCCATGAAAGATCTGGATATTCCACCCAATCTCCTGGATATTGTGGATTCTGGTTATGCTGAAAAAATGTCATCCCTGAAGGACTTTGATTGCCTTCGAAAACACCGCTCAAGTCCGACCAACTTCGTCGGGGAATTTGCCCTTCGTCATCATTATGATATGAGATTTCCTGGCCGTTGGGAGACATCATCCGCACGTTTAACCCTCCATATGCATCTGTTCCTCTTCTAGCAATGGTCACACTGTCTTTTATCCCTTCTAACAGGAAGGCAAGGTCAATAATCCTGCCGTGCTCTGTGGTACTATACGCCCGTATGATGCTGATCTCCCGCACAATGATATTTAACCCTTTTTCGGTAATCCAGATATTTTCTGCTTCAATTTGTGCATAGTTTTGTCCGTTTTCAAGCTTAATTTTTCCGGTTGGCCGGGCAAATACTTTTTGCAAAGCATGAAGATCTCCCCTTTCACTTCCATAATCCACTTCAGGCCATGCCCAGTAAATTCCCCTATGGTGAGGATGGTCTTTTGACCAGTCCCGTGTCAGTATTTCACCGTTTAAACCAAAAACAGGATGAATGTAATTGCTTCTGGGGACAGCGTAAATGCTGGGATTTGACATGAAGGAATCGACTGCGGTGACAATATATTCATTTGCATCTAAACCGTTAAATGCAAATTCATCCTCCTCATAAACCATCTCATAATTATATCGTAATACAGGTTTGTTTTTATCCTTAATAAATACCTGTCCGGTTTCAATATCTAAACTGGCTTCCATTTCACCAGTTTCATTAATTGGACTAGATCGAAAATTACAGGAACTAAACAGCCCTAAATAAATTAAGATCAAAACAGCCTTTTTTAAATGAAATGTCCGTGTAACAGCTATTAATATACTTAATGTGTTAGAATTCATAATTGGCAAATTTAATTTATTTTTATTTTAAATATTTTCATTTGAAAAAGGTACTGATAAGCGGTTCCTTTTTCCTTGAATATGAATTTCACAACTTTGCATCTTCGATTACAGATTTAATTTCAACTGAGATTCCACCTCTTCTTTTACTTTCTTCCGCTGCCTCCATAAAAGCAAATATTTCTAATGTCTCTTCAATATGAACCGGAACAGTTCCAGAATCAAAAAATTCAGTTATTTTAACAAGTAATGGACTATATCCCTGGTATTTATCCAAAACTTTAATTCCCTTTTCGCCAAAGACAGTTCCGCCGTACCCACCTTTCCCATTTCGAATTCCTCTATATGTGCCGATTCGTTCATCTTCCCAAAATCCGACAACAAAATCAGTTCCTTTTGAAAATGTTCTTTTTACAGATTTGCAACCGGTTCCCATGATTGAAAATAAAATTTCTACTCCATGAACTCCATACCAAAATAAATCAGGGTGATGCTCTTCAATGTGGGCAGGACTGAATGCATCAACTCCTATTACCTTACCAACTTCGCCACCGGATATTTCCTCTATCCCCTCCATATAACGCAGCGACGAGGAAGAAAACATTGGAACATCATACTTCTTTGCTGCTTCAGCAATGGCATAAGCATCAGTTAATGACCCTGCAAAAGGTTTGTCAATAAAAACAGGTTTACCTGCTTTAAAAACCGGAATTACCTGCTCAAGGTGTTTATTGCCGTCAATACATGTAATTAATACGACATCAACTTTTTCAAGCAACTCATCAATTGAACCTACAATTTCGGCACCCTGGTTTTTTACCTCCTCAGTAAAGGCAGGTATCCGGTCTTTCCATTCCTGAATATTTTCCGTACCATTAGGATATGCAGCAACTAATTTATATCCATTGTAATTATCACCTGCTAAGGGATCATTAAGTGATTTTGCAAATGCAGGACTGTGGCCTGTATCGAGTCCTATCATTCCAACTTTTTTCCCTTTTTTTAGGCTTTCATAGTTAGTTTGATACCCCAATGCGTTCCCAGTTAGCCCTAACCCAATTCCTGCAATGGCTGTTTTTTTTATAAAATTTCTTCGATTATTAAAAATCATTATAAGAATTTTTAAGAAAATTTTGTTTTATATAAAATAAAGGAAGCAGTTAAAATCTAATCTCACTTTAACTCCTTTTTCAAATTTTTATAAATATTCCGATGGAAATCTCCATGGTGCACGGTATTCAGGGATTGCCATCCTTGCTGCCTCGGCATCTCCGATTATTTTTTCAGTTGCAGGATCAAATTTTATCGAACGTCCAAGTTTCATCGATAAAATACTCAATACAATAGGAATATCCACTTTAATATGATATTCGGCATTTGCAGAAGGTTGTTTCCGTGATTTTATACAATCAATCCATTCGAGTTCATGGCCTGGCGATGAAGGAATAGATTTGGGAGGAGTATCCATTCCTTTCATTCTGTCTCCCTCCGGAATTAAAATGTGAGAGCTGTAATCTGTAATTAAAGTTCCGTTCGAACCATGGAAATAAATTCCTAATCTTCTCCGTGCACCTGTTTCATATCCCATCCCAGATTTGTCCATTCCCTGAAAAGCCCAGCCATGACTATTGGTAGATGAATTCATCCAGGTCATGTTCAAGTTGGGGTAACGCCAAATTACCTCATGATTGTCGTAAGCATCGCCATCATCTTTTATGATATACCTTCCTCCCATTGCACTAATTTCTGTCGGATAATCAAGGTTCATGGCCCATATTGGTAAATCAGTAATATGTGGTGCCATCCCGGGTGTCCATCCACCACTAAAATCCATCCAGAAACAATGGTAAAATGCATCTTTTACCAGATTTGGATTAAATAATTGCATGGGAGCAGGACCCACCCACATGTCCCAATCAATACCTTTAGGTACATTTTTAGTGCTATGCCCAAGACCAATGCCGTTCGGAGTTTCATTCATAACAAAAAAAGTACGTACGGTTGCGATATCGCCTAAATTTCCGGAACGAACAAGTTCTACCATTCTGCGATAGTGATCACCGGCATGAATTTGGGTTCCAATTTGATTTATAATATTATTCTTTCTAAAAGCATTTCTGACAGCAATACTTTCGCCCAGGTGCATGGTCATTGGTTTTTGCAGGTAGATATCCAATCCTGCTTCAGCAGCATCTACTGCCTGAATGGCATGCCAGTGAGCCGGAGTTGCAATTATTACAGCATCAAGTCCTTCATGGTTGAGTAAATCCCTGTAATCTGAATAGCCGGTGCAGGTTTCTTTGTATTTATCCACAATAAAATCCAATCTTTCTTTCCATACATCACACGCTGCTGTTACAACAACATCAGGATGACTTGAAGCTGCACTTAGATTTGCTTTTCCTAATCCACCACATCCAATAATTCCAAGATTAATTTTATCGCTGGGCGGAGTTTTCCCTGATCCTGCAAGAACAGTTGATTTTACAATAAATGGTACACCTAAAGCTGCTAAAGAAGTTTTCTTGACAAAATCTCTTCTCGATGTTTGTAATTGTTTTTTCATGATGCAATATTTTAATTTTTTATTAATAATTACAATTAAGAATTTAATCTATTGATAATAAATGCATTAAGTTGTGGTGGTAGGCATTCCATTTTTTTATTGCTTCGACTTTTGTTGGTTCTCCTCCTGCATGAATTATAAGTCTATACTGCAATATTAATGGTTCTACCTTACTTAAGGTATATCTTGTTCCAGGTGAAGGAAAGGTAGGTTGAACCCATGCAAGATCGGGATATTCTACCCACTCTCCCGGATATTCCGGATTTTGCTGATTTTGTAAAACCATTAACCCTGTTTGTTTATCAGTCCCTTCAAAAATCCCGCTAAAATTTGACCATGCCCTTACTGGTTTTGAATTCCTCGCATTGGTAAAATATGAAATGTTTTGATTCTCGGGGAATTGCATACGGATATTTAATCCTCCATAACTGTCAGTGTAACGGGTTGCAATTGTAATACTGTCTTTTAAGGCAAGAAATTGTAATTTTAGGTCTATAACCCTATTTTCTTCGGATGAACGGTAAACCCGAATTGTCACCTTCTCGTTTACAATTGGTTCTCTATCCTCCCACATCCAAAAATTTTCAGCTTTAATTTCTGCAAATACTGGCCCACTAATGAGTTCAATGTTTCCGGTAGGCCGTGCAAATAATTTTTGTAACGCATAAATATCTCCCATTTCAGAACCATAATAAACTTCAGGCCATGCCCAAAATATTCCTCGGTGATGTGGATGGCCCCCATCCGGCCAATCTCTTGTCAGCATTTCACCTTCCAAACCATATAATGGATGTATATAATTACTACGTGGCACAGCATAGATACTGGTAACAATAAATGTATCTCTTTCATTCCTGGTATATTCCTCAATTTTTTCATTATTGGCACGGACTACATCGTTTTCAAAAACAGTTTGATAATTATATTGTAATATTCTTGAATTTCCATCAGCAACTACAAACTGTTTATTACCTTGGCTTGGTTTGGCTGCAACTAAATTATTTTTTAATATTTCTGTTTCAATTATTTTAAATTTGCGAATAGCACCTTTCCCTTTTGGCATGATAAACGCAATTTTTACATTATCTCCGTCTAAAGATTTATCCAACTGAACAGGAATTTGAATGTTGGATTCTATAATTTCTTCTGATTGTTCAATTAATCTTAACCGGTTTTGATTTAAAGCATCCTGAAATGTTTTGTTTAATTTTGTTTCTACTAAAATTGGAGAGTCCGTATCTTCAAAGATACCCTCCTGATCATTTACAGTAAAAGTATGAGAATTGTTTGTACAGGAAAATACCCCAAACAAAAATAGTATTAAAAAAATGTTTTTGATAAAAATTTTGATTTCTTCCATTATGTACAATTTTTTCTTGTTCATTAAAATAAATCAAAATTCTCCCTTAGAATTTTCTGAGGGAGAATTTTGATTTATTATTACCAACCTGGATTTTGTTCTAGGTTTGGATTAATAGTTAATTCTACTGTGGATATGGGACTTAAATAGTCTCTTCCCAAATTAAATCCATAACCATTAGGTATTTGATCTTTGAGTGGATCAAAATATCCATTGGTTAATCTGAAATCATCTGCTGATAAATCCGGATAATTGATTGCATTAAATTTACCTCCCAAGGGTCTTTGCCCAATAATAACTTCATCGGCAGCAGCCCATCTTGCAATATCATCCCATCTAAACCCTTCACCGACTAATTCAATACGTCGTTCTCTTCTTATTTCATTTATGACGGGAGCCAAATCTGGAAATAACCAATTAGGATCTACTGTTATATTTGATATTTCTAAATTAGGCATACCAACTCTGTCACGAAGCAATTTTATCGACTTGTTAATATCTTCCTGTGTCAAAGTTCCTAATTCAGCCTTAGCCTCTGCAAAGTTTAATAACGCTTCTGCATATCTGAATATAATCCATCCGGTAAAACCATCACCTTGGGTGTCAAGGCTTTTATGATGAATGGGGTCAAAGTTCAAAATTTTATTGATTTGATATCCCGTTGGATTAACTGTATGTGCCGCCTCATCAATTGCAGGTCTATTAAAGTATGTTGTATCTCCAGCTATAATTTGTAGAGGAAAACCAGGAGTGAAAATAGTCTGAATTAGTCTTGGGTCTCTATTGGCCGCAGTGGAAATTAAATCATTATCACCCTGGTAAAGAGGATTTAGAGAACCGTCACTAAGATGTATTGGGTTTCCATCTGTCATCAGATAAGATTCAACGAATGATTTTGTTAATCCAACTCCACCCGATTTTCCACGTGCAACTTGAAATTGCCTAGCATGACCTACTCCTAAATCCAGATCGTATTTTTTCCAAAAAAGGACCTCAGGATTATTAGAGTAATCAATTTTTGCAAAGAAAAAATAGTTCCATTTTGGATCATTTACCGTATAAAGTGAAAAAAGACCCGACTGCATGACTGCCTCTGCAGCTTGAACAGCCATTTCAAGGTATTTATTCGGATTTGGGTTTGGAACTCCAAATACACTACTAGAATGGTATTTTTCCCATGTTCCTTCATATAAACAGACTCTTGATTTAAAGAGTTGTGCGATTTCTCTACTTAACCTCGTTCCTCCCTCTATTTTGCCTGATGGTAAGTAATTAATTGCTTTATCCAAGTCAGCTGCAATAGAATCAATTACCTGGCTTCTTGGTGTTCTTGCCATATACAGTTCTTCTGAATCAGTATTGAGAGGCTTATTTATCCAGGGAACATCTCCATATTCTTTTACAAGATTAAAATATAAATAAGCTCTAAAGAAGTGTGCTTCACCTAGAAAAGTCTTGTATTCTTCAAAAGGATCCTTACATTTCGTATAATTTGCAAAAAAATAATTGACATTTCGAATTGGGGTATAATTCCAACCTCCTGATTCCGGAACAATTCTTGATCCACGGAGCCTGGCATTTGCCTGAACATGTGTCATATCATCGGTTGGCAAATCTCGTTCAAATATATATTCATACCTGTCAGAACCTGAAACGTTAAAGTTGGTATAGAACGTATTCATATATAATTTCAAATCACTTGCTCTTTCCCAATAGTCCTCTGTTGAAATTTGATTTAAGGGAAACCTATCGAGATAACCATCTTTACAACCAACTAAAATTGAAATGAAAGAAGCAATAAACAAATATTTAAAAATTAATTTTTTCATAGTTTTCAATTTTTAGAATGTTACATTTAATCCAATTGAATATACTTTACGTGGAAAATGGATTTTTCCAGTACCACCACCATATCCGGTGCTTAAAGATTCAGGATCAAATAGTTTTGTTAAAGGAGTTAATGTAAGCAAATTCTCACCTGAAATATAAATTCTTGCATTATTTACCGGAGTTTTATCTGTAAGACTGGATGGCAATGTATATCCCAAATTAAGATTTTTTAGTCTCATGTATGCAGCATTTTGCATATATCTGGTTTGTAGTTGTTTGTTTTTATAATCTTCTTGTGACAAATAAGGTTTAGGATAATATGCATCAGTATTAACTCCTAACATGTTTGTTTCATTTTCAGGCCGCCAATAATCTAAAGTCGTATCATCTCCTTTTTCCCACATATTCATTCCCCACCATTGATGGCCTAGAAATCCAAAAAATGTCATATCTACATTTCCATTGAAGGCATAATCTCTTTTTAATACACCCTGCCATAACATTGTAAAATCAAATCCTTTCCAATTGAGCCCAGCACTTAATCCGGTTAAAAATCTTGGGTTTTTATTGCCAATTACTGAATAATCTCCAGAATCATCAGCAGTCCAGTCTCCTCTAGTGATTTCATTATCATTGTCAATATCTTTATAATGAATGTCACCAGCTCCCCATCTTGGATAAAAAAGTGATTGATCAGGACCATTATTTGCTTCTTCATCAGTTTGGTATATACCAACGGTTTGAAGCCCCCAGATTTCTCCCAAAACAGCACCTTCATACCAGGTACTTAATGATTTTGTTGGATTATTATATTCCTTTACTGTTGAAACATTATCTGCAATTGTAGCTCTTAGGTTATAGGATAGGTTTGAACCTATTTTATCTTTCCAATTAAACACAAGTTCAAAACCTTTCGTTTGCAATGTAGCATTGTTTGCACGCGGGGGAGTAGTACCTAATAAAATCGGTAAAGCTTCTGCTGGTCCAAACATATTTGTTGTAACCCTATTAAAAAAATCGAAAGTTGCTCCTAATCGTCCTTTTAAGAAGGTAGCATCCAGCCCAATATTCGCGGTTGTAGATGTTTCCCATGTTAAATTGGCACTTACTAAACCAGGTGAAGTGGTATAAGATGGACGTTCATTTCCAATAATCCAACTTAAATCTGTACCAATACCTAAAGTTGGGAGATACAAATAGTTGGGAACATTTTGATTTCCAAGTGAACCCCATGAGCCTCTAAATTTTAATGTATTTATTACAGGTTCAATACTTTCCCAAAAAGCTTCTTTGGAAATATTGTAACCCAAAGAAAACGATGGAAATATTCCCCACCGCGTTTCATCTTCAAATTTAGAACTTCCGTCATATCTCATATTTACTTCCAATAAATATTTTTCTTGAAAGTTATATTGAAACCGCCCAAAAAAACCAGCTGTAGCCCAATGTGTTTTATTTTCACTAACATAGTGTTCACCAACAGCAGTATTGATAGACGGGACATTATAAACCAGAATATCATTTTTTCTACCCCATAAATTATTAAATTTATTTTGTTCATTTTCAAATCCTGCTAATAAATAAAAATAATGTTCTTTGTGGGAAAACTCATAAGAAGAGAAAACATTAAAGAGGGAATAATCCTCCATATTAAAAGTTGTTTGATAATTACTTATAGCGGATTCATAAATCTTTTTTTGACCTGATGGATCTGTTCCATATATAGTTGGATGATAATTGGTAAACCTTGAATTATTATCTCTGTAATTATAACTAATGTTTGTTATCCAGTTCTTGACAGGCTCCAATACAGTATTCAAGGTTAATGAATATTGAGAAAAATAGTGTCTCTCCTTCCCTTCTGGATCAACCATAGGTGGAATATAGGAAATATATGAAAACTCACCATTTGGTAAATAAAGCGGTCTAAAAGGATTTGTACGGAAAAAATTGTGATACTGTGTTCTTCTGTCAAAAGCTCCAGAATTAAAATATTGGGTCTCATCATTAATATATTTGGAATTAAGATTAATTGTCAACCAATCTGTAGCTTTTGAAACCATATTTGCAGTTACATTATATCTTTTATAATATTGGTCTCCATAACGAAGTTCGCCAGGTTGATCGAGATAACCGGTCGAAATAAAAAAGGAATTGTTCTTTCCACCTCCACTGACGTTAACATCATGTTTTTGCCTCATTACAAGGTCTTTGTAATAAATATACATCCAGTCATTATTTGCATTACCGGCAATACTCCAGATATCATTCCCAGCCCAGTCACGACCGTGATCCAACAACCATGTTTCCTCTGTGATCTCTCCAGCCATATATTGTCTAACACGTTCATAATTGTATTCAGTAAAGTTTGGAGCTAAACCAGCATTAACACTTGCCTGGTCATGTGCTGACATGTATTCAAGTGTATTTGCCATATGAGGCATTCCCATTGGACTGGAAAAAGATGTATTATTTGTATATTCAATTCTGATTTTTTCGTTCATTTCACCTTTCTTAGTAGTAATCAGAATTACACCATATGGCGCACGTGCTCCATATATTGCAGATGCGGCAGCATCTTTTAGAACTGATATTGATTCAATATCGCTCGGATTTACTAAGTTTATATCCATAGGCATACCATCAACTAAAATGTATGGTGAATAATCACCTGTTAATGAGCCAATACCTCTGATGTTTAGCGACATTCTTCCACCTGGTTCATTTGAAAATTCAGAGGCTGCGATATTTAGATTGGGCGACACACCTTGTAAGGCTTCTGTTACATTTGCAACAGGCCTTTCTTTTATTTGCTCTTGAGTAACCATGTCAACAGAACCGGTTAGATTAATTTTCTTTTGTGTACCATATCCAACCACAATAATCTCTTCCATGCCGATTACATCTTCAAGCATTGATATATCAATTCTCGTCTGGTCTCCAACAACAATTTCCTGCGTAAGCATCCCCACAAACGAAAATACCAATGTGGCATCTTCCTGGACATTGCCAAGGGTGTAATCGCCATCTGCATTGGTTACAGTTCCTTGTGTGGTTCCTTTAACCAACACAGTAACACCCGGCAGGGGCTGGCCTCCTGAGTCGGTAACTTTTCCGGAAACGGATCGTTGCTGAGCAGCAGCATTTTCTTTGGCTGTGGCCAGAAAATCATTTCCAAAGTCATCTCCAACTTTTCGCACCACAATGTAGCGGTCAATTACAGTATAGTCAAATCCGGTTCCCTGGGTTGCCTGGTCAAGAATTTCCATCACCGTGGCATTTTGGGCCTCCAGGGTCAGGTCGTCCAGTTCACTCAGTTCATCTTTCTGATAATAGAACATGAACTCGCTTTTCGCTTCAATTTGTTTGACAAGTTCTATCATGTTCCCGTTCTCCAGTTTAATATCGAGACGGGTGTTTTGGGAATAGGTGGAAGCCGCAGCTCCCGCCAGACAGAACATCAAGATTGTTAACGTTAGTTTCATTTTTAACAACAATTTTTTCAAAAGTCGGTTAAAACCGGCTTGGTTTTCAAAGTTTTCCATAAATTTACAACGTTTTAATGATTATTACACTTTGTTTTAATCTGAACGGTGGGTATGTGGGGCATATCCGCCGTTTTTTTAACCTGCTTCAACCAAATATTCTTTTATTTATGAAGTTTCTTGCAGGTTAATCCCGTCTTAGATGAACTTATTCCGGTATCAACCGGCATTAGTGAATCTTAGTCGTGGATAATTGGTGTGGAATTTTTACACCCTGTTTAGGTTCAAAGTTTTTTCTCCATAGGCATTTATTTTTTTGAAATAGTTATTACATCTTTGGTATCCAGGTTACTTTTAAATTCGGCTTCAAGTCGCAAAAGCACGCAAATGGCTTTCAACGACTGGTCGATGGGTTTGTTTTTCAGCACTGTGCCGGTAAATTTCACATTGGCCGCTTCCTCGCTGGCAAACCGAATTTCAACATTGTACCAGCGTTCCATGCGTCGGGCCACGTCGGCCAGGCGTTCGTCGTCAAATTTAATTTCACCATTTATCCAGCTTTGGTAAAAAGTAGTGTTTACCTCGGCAGTTTTTATTGTATTGCGTGGATCGTCGGGCAAAGTTACCTGCTGGTTCGGGGATACTTGTTTTAACGTCCTGCCATTAATATCATTCAGTTGCACGGCGCCCTCCACAAGGGTTACCCGGCTGAAATCCTCGTCGGGATAGGCTTCAGCGGCAAATGTGGTACCCAACACCTCCACCTCGTTGTTTTTAATTTGTACTTTAAAAGGAATTTCATCTTTCGCAACTTTAAAGAAAGCTTCTCCGGTGAGTTCAACCTTCCTG
>JAWLGR010000024.1:0-72762 GCA_041684965.1 Mariniphaga sp. | reverse complement strand
GCCAAAAGAAGCACGCAAGAAAGTGTTTTGAGCAGCATGGTAATTAATCCCTGTTCTGAATACCGGAGCTGAATAATCCACTTCATCGTTTAGTTTATTTATCTCCCATCTCACACCGGCAGAAAGCTTCAAACGCTCTATTACATGAGTATCCATTTGAGAGTATACGGCAGCATTTACGCCTTTGTGTTCCAAAAACATGTTTCCCCAAACAGTGTTGTGTAAGAAATTGATGCCGCTTGTCCAGTTGGTTCTTTCCTTTATCTTATTCAGATAACGGTACTCTGCATATTGTAATTTCGTATACCCCTGTTTGTCAATGTCCATATTTTCATTTCCCACACTGAAAAGCCGTGTTTTGATCGAATGACGGTCACCTTTTGGTGTAAAATATTCAATAAATGGATCAATATTATATCTGTGGCCTGCCAGTGGTGTATAGCTGTCAGGGCTCTGTCTGTAAGCTCCCGAGTCGGCGTTTTGCCAAAGAATGAAATCAGCAGCCTCCAGATACATTGCACTTGCTGTTATCCCAACAGAAAGGCCGTGCAGCTTTTTAAAATGGTACCTTAGCCCCATGTTCCCCCGTATTCTTTGCTCGAATTCCAGCTCCCTGTATCCTTCGTCCTTAAAATAATTACCGGCTATGGAGAGATCAAGATTTCCAATTTTCCGCAGATGCGAGAAAGTCGCCCCTGTAAAAACAGGCATTTTATCCCACCATACAAGTTCGCTTCGATTCGGATTCATATAAGCTCCCCTAAAGACAGTTACCTCAGTTTCAGGAACGCTGCCGGGAAAACGCGTTCGCAGGTTGATTACCCCGTTAAGCGCAGATGAACCGTATACCACAGATGAAGCCCCCTTGATAACTTCTACCTGGTTCATATTTTCCACCGGCAAATAGTTCCATTTAATATCGGCTGCATCCCCTGTCATCATAGGCATATCATCAACAAGCATTAATACACGGCTACCCACTCCGTAACTGAATCCGCTTCCTCCGCGAATACTTGGCTGACCATCCAAGATACTGATTCCAGGAGTTTTTTCAAGGATCATATCCAGTGATGTGATATTCTGGTCAGATAACTGATGCGGTTTTAGTACTTCAATAGATACAGTAACTTCAGATAGCTTCTGCTCATATTTCCCTTCACTTACCACCACTTCTTCCAGCATCCTGGAACTGATCTGCATCTGCACAGTGAGGTGAATTGTGTCGTTTTCGCTAACAAAAATTTCTGTTCTCGATAATTCGTAACCCACAAAGTAAAATTCAAGTAAATTTCTTCCGGATATCAGGGACAGAGAAAATCTTCCTTCCTGATCAGAAACAGTTCCTGAACGCCTGTTTGCACTTACATTAACTGCCTCCATGGGTTTCCCTGTTTCAGTATCATGTATAACGCCGGTAACAAATCCTCTGCCCTGAGCTATTAGTTGGTTTGTGGAAAGGATAACTATCAGAAATACAAAAAATCTTTTCATCTTATCTGTTTGAAAGTTTTTAATCCAGAACGTGTTTATATCAATGCTTATGTAAAGATAGAGAATTTTGGTAATTCAGATACCGATCTTAAATATCAGGAAATATATTGAAAGTAATACATATCATGTGGCAGAAAAATAACAGGAAGTTATCAGAATTTTATCCCAAATGGTTTCATTAGGATACTCTCAACCTCAATTATGCTCCATTGACGTGCATGTGCGTAATATTTATGTCCGGTTGATTTGCCTTACAAGAACTGATGCAGCCCGGATTGCTATAAATAAAGACTTAGTTGCTCAATAATTGCAAATTTTAGATCAGGTATTTTATTAATTCCTACCGTAATTCAACCAGTACACTACGGCAATAATATTTTATGTTACGGTAATTTACGTCTTGAAAGCATCCTGTTGAGCCCTGTACCTTTGTGTCAAAGTTTTTTATTAATCTTTAAATAAATAATATCATGGAAACGACATTGAAAAATTCAACACAAGAAAATCAGAAAATTTTGCCGAGACTTTTAAGTGTCATCAATGGGAGACCATTGTCCCTTATTATTCGCCTTTTTTGTCTTAAGTCTACCTGAACATTAATAAGTTAATAAAATATGAAAAAATTAATATCGATAATAGTGTCATGGTTGTTGTTTATGAACAGTAACGGACAAGAAGATTCCGAAAAAAATACATTTTCATTCAATTTCGGACCGGGATATATTGTACAGCAGGATTTAATTTTCTCACCTTTGATCCATAAGGATGTTTCTTTTTTAAATCTGGGGCTGGAATATCAGAGAAATGCATTTTACTATCAGAAATTGAAGATAGGTTTTGCAACGTTTACACCAGGCATTTTAGTACCTTTTATTTTTACAGAACATGGTGAATCAAAGACGGCATCGCCACATTATTTAACTTTTCTTGATTTTGATTATCTGATAGGTAGGCCGGTTTCGAAAAATGATAATTCTGTAGCACTCGGGTTACTTATTTCCGCTGACGTACAGTTATTGAATTATGTGTATGGAAGAATCGGAAATTTCGGTTATTTATCTTCAATAGGTTTAGGAGGCTTTGTCAAAAAAGAATTTCGTATTTCTGATAATAGCAGCTTTTCGGGCATATTGCAACTGCCATTTATTAGCTGGCTGACTCGTTCTCCTTACCTGGTAAACGATGATGAATTTATTGAGAACATCAGTTCCCATTCCGATTTTATAAGTTTCTTGGAATTCCTGAAAGATGGGAAATTGAATACTTTAAATAATCTTCAAATTTTGAATTTAGCCTTCAAATATGATTACAGGATTAATTACAGGTGGGGAATTGGCACCGGATATTCCTTTGAATTTATTCACTCTGTTCATCCCCGGAACCTGCTTTCTTTTCGCAACTCGTTCGACATTTCAGTTAACTTAAAATTTTAAATCATGAGAACCATAAAAATAACATTCATAATTACCTTTTTATCCATCCTTTTATCTGGGTGTGAAAAAATATTTACAGAACAACCGGCAAATAATCCGGAAGCTATTTTTAACCATTTATGGACTTCTTTTAATGAAGAATATGCGCTCTTTGAAGAACGAAAAGTAAACTGGGATTCTCTGTATAATGAGTTTCGCCCAATGATAAACCCGGAAACCAACGACGACAAACTTTTCAGTGTTTTGTCTGATTTACTGGCCACATTGGATGATGGTCATGTGAATTTAACTGCCCCGGATCGGGAAGTGTTTTTTTCAAATAAATACAGAAGGGAACTAATTGATGATGAGCTTTTTGATATTTCCTTAATAAAGAATTACCTCGAAGAAGGATATAAATCAGAACCTGAAGACAGCTACATCTATGGTAAAATCAAAAATGAAAATATCGCTTATATTTTCTTTGGTTATGTGGGTGAAAATTTTAAAAAGCTAAATGATTTTCTGGCAGAATACGACAACATAAATGGGTTTATTATCGATTTAAGACACAACAAAGGTGGAGATTTTACCTATAGTTTCTCAGAAACAGGCAGATTGACCAGCCATTCCAGGTTTGTGTTTAGAAGCAAAACCAAAAATGGGAAAGGGAAAAATGATTTTACATCCTGGAAGGAATGGTATCTTAAACCTAAAGGAGAGTATATCAACAAACCAATAATTGTTTTAACCGACCGCTTTACAATCAGCGCCGGAGAACGAGCTGTAATGGCATTTAAAACGTTACCAAACGTAACGGTTCTGGGCGATACAACCAACGGAGCACATGGTACTATGATTGGCAGAGAACTGGCAAACGGCTGGTTTTACTCACTCGTTCCTCAAAAAGTTGAACTATTTGATGGAAAATCATATGAAGGAATAGGTTTGGCCCCCGACGTGTATATTCAAAACACTTCTGCAGTGATTTCTGCAGGTTCAGATAAAGTGTTGGAACTGGCAATAGATAAGTTGAAATGATGGAATAAGGAAAATCCTATAAGCCGGTGGTGGCTTTAAGCTTTATGTTTTCAGTGATTACCTGGCATTGTTTAAAATGAATAAGTTTAAAAATCGCAATGGCTCATTCTTTTCAGGAGACACTGGTGGTAATTCATAAAAACTTTTACAATTTAGGTTGCAACTTACAGGTATGTGAGAAGCTGGATAGATATCGTTGTAATCCTACGCGATATGCAAAATCAGAAAATATTTTTAATAAATGAGAATAAATGAATTTTTTAAACCGTTTCCTGGATTTTTTTCCAAATATTTTTCTTAACTTTTATCAGACTATAGAAAGTTATTGTGAAGTTATAACCATTAAATATTTATTCTATTCAGCAATAAGCTGGAAAAGCTTCTAATGGATACTTTTATTCTGAGATTTCCAAAATATTCCATTAAAAGACAATAAAATACTTGTTCCCTTTTCTCTCCAATGTTTCAGGGATTGAATCGGATCGTTTAATTAGCTGGTTTCCCACTACATAGGTTGATATTAAATATTAATTTTCCGTAAGAATCATCGATTAAATCAAGAAAAAGTAACGGTATAATACGTTTCCTTCGAAAATCATAAAAACAAACAATGAAAATTAATGTCCTAATTCTATTCCTTTCAGTAACTATACTTAGAGTCAGCCAATGCAATAATACTACTGATGACTTTTGTGCTGCCTTACAATCAGGTGAAGAAGATGTAGAAATCATGCTGGATGAATATTTGAGGAAACAAGATTCAGCCAAAGATCCGGAAATTCAGTTGAAAGCAATTGAAGCATTTTTGCTGAAGCAGAAATGCATTGAGAAAACAGAATATGCAAAAGGATACCTGAGGACTTCACCGCCAATAAAACAGCTCAATATAACAACATCTCCAGATTTGAAAATTAAGGATGTTACAATAAATTTTTCTGTAAACAAAAAAGAAATAAGTCTAGAGAAAATCATCATAAATAGAAGTTTATGAGAACAAGAAAAGAACGCCTGGAGTTACAAAACAAACTTCTGGATCTTTTGGAGGAAGTTAAAGCAGAAGTCATGAAATTTCCCAATGTGGTAAATGTGGCAATCGGCTTAAAGGAGACTTCAGGAAAATTGACGGACGAAATTGTCTTTCAGGTATTTGTAATGGAAAAAGTTGATAAGGATTCTTTGGATCCATCTGAACTTATACCCAAAAAAATCAAAGGTTACAAAACTGATGTAGTAATAGTTCCAAAAGCCGTTAACAGAATTGATTCAAGTGAGCACCGACCGGTAACAGGAGGCGTTCAGATTAGTAATGGGAAAGGACATGTTGGAACATTGGGATGTTTTGCTCAGTTGGTAACAGATGATACCTTGGTATTGCTTAGCAACGAGCATGTATTGTATAGCGACGGAGCAGTTGCAGGAGATAAAATCGGTCAGCCAAATCTCGATAATAAATGCTGCTGTTGCTGTGCGTATGTAGATGGGATTATTGGAACTATATTAAGTCCTGCTATAAATAATTCAAATGTTGACTGTGCAATTGCAATTGTTAACACAGGAGTTGCCACAGATTATATTTTAAATAACAGTATGGCCAATACTGAACTACATATTAATGGCACTGATACTGCGGTTGTAGGAGATTTGGTTCGGAAAATTGGCAGAACCTCCGGGTTAACCAACGGCAGGGTAAATTCAATTAACGGACCAACATCAAGTAAAACAGGACAGATTTTTATTCGTCCGGTAGATACCGAAACATTTACTGAAAGTACAAATGGTAAAAAAGCTTTTTCTGACGGAGGTGATTCAGGATCTGCAATTATAGATGAGGCAAACAATATAATTGGTTTGCTTTGGGGAGGTGATCCTGGCACCCATACAGTTGACGAAACCTATGCTTGCCATATCAATGACGTTTTGACAGCTTTCAGAGATGCTGGTAAAGAAATTATTTTAAAGTTAACCCCCGAAAACCGTTCCGCCATTGCCCATAATACAAAGTTGCAACCTCAGCGGCTGAATCTCGATATCAGATCCCGGTTGTTGGAAACTGAAAAAGGAACTTTGTTAGTTAATCTTTTTGAAATTCACCAAAAGGAAGTGTTAAACTTAATAAACAACAACAGAAAAGTAAAAGTATTGTGGCATCGCCTTCAGGGACCTGCTTTTACAGCACATATAGCAAAAAGTTACAGGGAGCGGGAGTATGCCATTCCGAAGGAAATAAAAGGAGTTAGCATACAGGAGCTCATGATTAAAATGGCCGAAGTATTAAAAGAAAACGGAAGCGATGGATTAAAAAAGGATATTGAGGTGAATGCACTGCAGCTCATAAATGACTCATATCGGATAACTACTCTGGAAGAATATTTGGACAAGGTGTTGTCTGAAGTTGCTTAATAATATATTAATCAATCGATTAAAACCAAATTGAACTTATCAGATGAGAAAAGAAAAATATTCAAATCAGGAACTAAATCAGTTACTTAGAGAAGCTGAATTGCACTTTAAAAAGTTTCCGGGAGTTATTGGTGTGGGCTTTGGTTCCAAAGAAAAAAATGGGAAAATCACAGCTAATAGTGCTTTCATTATCTATGTTGAACAGAAAAAATCGTTAACGGAAATACCTGATGATGAAAAGATACCGGCTTCGTACAAAGGGATAAAAACCGATGTTGTGCCTTCTTTCAGCGATAAATTATTGTCATGCGATGATACCCAACACCATGATCCAATTGTTGGAGGTATTACAATTACCGTGGATGACATTCTTTTTACATCAGGTGGAACTTTGGGATGCCTGACTACCCTAAACAACGAGACATCAAAAGATAATATTGGAATACTCAGCAACAAACATGTTCTTGACGGAGGCATAAATACATCGGTATATCATCCTTTCTTCAACGAAACAGGCAGTTCAGTACTCATCACCAAATCAAAAGATGAAGGAGTTATAGCGAAAATATATAATCCCGGCACTCAATCGAATGTAAACTTCCGTTATCCGGAAGACAGCGATCCAACAGATCATCCCTATTACATTGATTGTGCTTTGGCAAGGGTAACAACCAGTCATTCATCGTGTTGCCCTACCAATTGTGGAACAAAATACAATCCCGTAATTGAAGATATCGGGCCGATTAGGGGAGTGCGCAGAATTCAAGCCGGAGACATTGATCCAGTGACTCCGATGATCGTTAGAAAGCGAGGACGCAGAACAGGGTTGACCAGCGGTAAAGTACATTCGGTAAATGTGTCTTATAACCCATCAAATCCAAAACATGGAGTAATTTTAGTCGAACCCATTGAAAATAACTGCGAAGGATTTAGAAAGTTTGCCGATCACGGAGATTCCGGCTCTATCGTAGTAAATGAACATGACGAAGTTATTGGATTGTTATTTAGTACGCCCGATGTTGCAAATACCTCCCCTTATTTTGGATTTAGTATAGTCTGTCTTATTCACCCTGTTCTTGACTATTTGAACACAACAATTATAGTAACTCCTGAATCGAGTGATGAGCAAAGATTTCTTGCCCAGACGAAAAACAATAAGCTCAAATCCATTGATGATCTGAAGGAAGAGTTCATAAACAAGAATGAATTTTGCCATGAACTGTACAGAATTTTTGAGCGGTATCGGGGAGAAGTCGTTCAACTGGTAAATCACACACGCCCCGTAACAGTTGTTTGGCACCGGCATTTCGGACCTCAGTATGTTGCCCATTATGTAAAGAATTTCAATGACCCGGATTATCAGGTTCCAATGGTGATAAATAATGTAACCTTACACCAATTATTGAAAGCAATGCGCAACGCACTTGCAGAATATGGTTCAGAAGGATTGAAGTCTGCAATTGATCATTATGGTGATCAAATTATAGAAGAAAGCAAGAATTGTAAAGACCTTGAGACCCTGCTTTCCAAACTTGGTAAAATAGAACAAGCAATTCAATGATATGGAAGGGACTATTCAAATCCTGGCACAGGAGCTGACAAAACTTTTACAGCCGTTAAAAGATGACCTTACACCAGACAGAGCAAGATTTCTATTTGCTGAATTGGGATTTAATTTATCTGAAGCCCAGGTTACTGCGTTAGCTGGACCCTTTAATGCCACCATTACCAAAACCCAAAATCTCATTACTTTATCCAGACAATTAATTGAATCGATACAGGCTGAAAACATTGGTGATATAATCAACAAGGGAACAGAGGTAATTCAGGCTGCGAAAGATACAATTGAAGGATTTATCAATCTTCGGGATGGGATTGATGGACTGGGATTGGCCGGAGTAACGCCCCAAATGATAAGTGAGATTCCTGAACGGCTTTTTAACTACTTATTTGTGCGTTATTTAGACCGCTTTCAGGGAGTAACACCTGTCATCTCCTTCCTGGGCATATTAGATCAGGTGGAAGAAAATATTGGACTGGCTGATCCGAACAAACCTCCTTTTACCAGATCAACTTTGAATTTTAGCCGGATAAGAGATTGGTTGAACAATCCGGAAGAAACATTAAGAACACTTTATAAATGGAATGACAATTCTTTTGATGGCCAGGATTTGTTTGTGAAACTGGAAGACATCATGTCCAGACAAGCCATACCTGTGATTTATGACAATACAGCATCTTTGCCAAAATTGGATTTGATTTTTGTTGAATTAACTCCCAAAACTGACATTACTCCGAAAGGTATTGCTGTAAAACTTAATCAGGATTGGGATGCGGAATACACACAGTCGGGTGATAATTATGAGCTAAAATTTGATGTGGAAGCTCAAATGCCCATTAATACCGAACTATGGATTCAACCCAGCGGATTGACTTTTATTCCCCCGTCAGGTCCTCAGATTTCAGGGAAGGCTTCATTTGAATTAACAGTTAAGGACAATATAGAAGATAAACCTTTTGTCATTCTTGGAGAAGCAGGTGGCAGCAGGTTCGAAGTAAAAGAATTTAAGCTGGAACTTGGGTCCGAACTTGTGTGGAAAACAGATCATGCCGAAGGAATTTTTAATATTGAAGGAGATATAATCGACGGGAAGGTGGTGATTAAGCCCGGTAACCCCGATGGATTTTTGGCTCAGATTCTGCCCCCCGAAGGATTTACTCTTGATTTCGACACAAAAATTGGAATAAACAGCAAAAAAGGCGTTTACTTCAGCGGAAGCGGTACACTTGAATTTGATTTTCCCCTTTCTGTAACACTAGGTCCGATAGCCATAAACAACCTTACAATTGGGTTAACCCTGGGTACAGATTTGGCTTTGAACATGGGAGTTGATATCAAAACTGAACTGGGGCCATTTGTTGCAGTAGTAGAAAACATGGGAATGAAAACAACTCTTTCATTTCCTGATGACGGAAAAGGAAATATCGGACCTGCCAACATTGAATTAGGGTTTAAACCCCCAAGCGGAATAGGCCTTTCGCTGGATGCAGGCGTGGTTAAAGGAGGTGGATACCTCATGCTCGATTTTGATAAAGGGCAATATGCAGGAGCGATTGAACTTGAATTTCAAGGTTTGTTTGGTTTTTCTGCTATAGGTATAATCACAACAAAATTCCCCGATGGCTCAGAAGGATTTTCACTCTTATTGCTGATCAATGTAACGTTCGATACACCCATTGCTCTTGGTTTTAACTTCTACCTTGCAGGTATTGGAGGAATTATAGGATTGCACCGGACAATTGTTACTTTAGCGCTTCAAACCGGTGTTAAAGACGGGTCTATTGATAATATCCTGTTCCCCGAGAACGTCATTGAAAACATCACCAAAATCATCAGTGATCTGGATGCCATATTCCCGGCAAAACAAGATCAGTTTGTACTGGGAATTATGGCAAGAATAACCTGGAACACTCCTGCAATATTAATTATTGAGGCAGGATTGGTGATCGAGTTTCCAAGTCCGGTAAAAATTGTTATTCTTGGTGTAATAAAATGTGCCCTGCCAACTCCTGATGAAGCCATAATTGAACTGAATGTTGCCTTTGCAGGAATTATAGATTTCGACAACAAAATATTAATGTTTGATGCATCAATTTTTGATTCACGAATATTAACAATTACACTTGCGGGTGACATGGCGCTGCGAATTTGTTGGGGCGACAATCCTGATTTCCTGGTTTCTGTTGGAGGTTTCCATCCGGTATATACACCACCTGCACACTTAAAACTATTGGCCATGAAACGGATTACCGTAAATATTTTAAGCGGCAATCCAAATCTTGTGCTTACAGCTTATTTCGCAGTGACCACCAATACGATACAGTTTGGTGCTGCGCTTGATTTTTCTTTTAAAGTCTCCAAGTTTGGGATATACGGGAACTTTGGTTTCGATGTTCTGATTCAATTCTCACCATTTAGGTTTATTGCCGGAGTACATGCCAGCGTGGCTGTTAAGCTGGGAAGCGCGACCTTATTCTCCATCGGACTTGAATTTAATCTTGAGGGACCAACTCCCTGGCGGGCTTTTGGGTATGCTTCCTTTAAAATTCTGTTTATTAAGTTTAAAGTTAAATTTGATAAAACCTGGGGTGAAAAACGGGAAAATGCCCTGCCATCAACTTCTGTTCTTCCATTACTTATTGAAGAATTAAATAAAGATGAAAACTGGAACTCCAAAGAAGGAACAACTCCTCTTGAACTGGTTACTTACGCTTCTGATGTCTTGGAAGAAACAGCCGTTCTTGTAAAACCTTATGGTTCCCTTGAAGTGGATCAAAAGGTAGTTCCTTTAGACCTTACCATGGAGAAATTCGGAAATTATAAGCCTGATGATATCTCAAAAGTAATAATTAAAGATATTTCTATTGGCAGTGTTGAACAGGATGAAGATAATGTAATGGATTTGAGAAATTCATTTGCTCCTGCTGCCTTTAAAAATATGGCCGATAGCGATAAATTATCGGCACCTTCCTACGAAAAGCAAAAATCCGGAGCCAGGGCTACTTCAACTGACTCTATTGTTTTTGACTATGGTATTAACCGTAAAGTTGAATACGAATCCATAATTTCCGATTATGATGAGGAAGAACTGGGGTTACTGCAGTTTAACGTCACTTTCTTCAAAGGTTTTGTTTCAGGCGGAGATATTGGGCATTCACCACTTTCCAGAAAGCTTAAAAACGCGAAGGTTAGGGCTGACAAAACTGTTTCCCTTGCCGATGAAAGGTATGCTGTTGTTTCCGGCTCTGATTTAAAAAACATTGCAGGCAATACATTTTTCAGGTCCAAAGCAGAAGCAGATGAATTCCTGAAAGAAACAGTAAAAAATGATCCTTCGAAAAAAGGCAAATTACTGCTCTCTCCGGCATTTCAAATGGCATAATATGATTTTAAAACAAACAAGGTATAGACATGAGCGACTTGGCACATTATTCCTTCATCCCATGGTTAAAACAGGGAATTGGTTCAAAAATAGCAGAAAAGGAGGCAATGGGGACTCCTGTGGCAGGCATGGCTCAGGTTAGGGCCGACCTACAGGTAGGAATTACACTGGAGAGTACCGGTGTTGCGGAAGGCGTTTTAATTGAAACGGATATTTCCAAAACATTGAAAATGTATGGCCCACCTGATGTTCTGGCAATATCTAAAGATGCAATTGTTCGAAGTGAGCCAAAACCGCGCGTGAATAATTTCGAATCAAACGGATTGCCATATGTTGAGTTTTATAAAGAAGATTTTCTTTGGGTTTTTACACCTGCAGCAGCTGATTCCGTTTCCAATCCCGGAAGGTTAACACCATGGCTGGCACTAATCTGCCTGAAGGATGATGAATTTGAATTAAAAAATACTTCTGATGGCAGGACCTACTTTACCATACCTTCAGAAAAAATTTCGAAGGTCTTTCACAATGAAACTCAGCACTGGGCCTGGGCTCATGTACACATGAACACTGAGTTGGTGGCTGCCAGCCTGAATGCTCAAATAAATGAAGTGACAGCTGAATTGGATGATAATCCGGATTCCGGTGTTTGCCGCTTGTTGTGTCCGCGTAAACTTATCAAAGAAACGCAGTACACAGCTTTTTTAATACCGGCGTTTGAAACCGGACGACTTGCTGGGTTAGGTGAAGATTATTCAGGTGTGCTTGCGCAAAAAATGTCGTGGGGGTTAAGTGAAAATTATGCATCCAAAACACGTGGCGGCGATTATCCGATATATCATTTCTGGACATTCAGAACAGGACTATATGGTGATTTTGAATCACTTGCCCGAATATTGAAACCAATTGTTACCAGCCCCGAACTGGGCAAAAGAAATATGTTTATTGCCGATGCGGGTTATGGACTGGAAGATTATGAACCTGACTCAAAAGTTCTTGGTCTTGAAGGTGCATTAAAGCCCCCGGTGTTTGAAAGCGATAAATGGACCAATGGGAGTGGTGATATCGGATACAGAGAGCATCTTCGAAAGCTTTTAAATTTATCGATAGATAATGAAAAACGACAGACCGATAATCCTTCTGTCAGTGCAGATAGTTTAACTTTCAATCCTTTTTATTCTGATGAACTTGGGGATGATCCCATTGTAGCCCCGCACATTTATGGCCGCTGGCATGCTTTGGTGGAACGATTACAGTCCGGGAATAACTATAACTGGATCAATACCCTTAACCTCGATCCGAGAAACCGGGTAGCTGCAGCACTGGGAACCAAGGTCGTACAAAAGAATCAGGAAGATTTTATGAAACGAGCCTGGGAACAAGTCGAAGATATCAATGAAGCCAATGAGAAGATAAAAAAAGCTGCAGTTTCAAAACTAATTAGCCACGCTTTATACCATAAACATATTGAAAAAGCAAATCACGATAAAGCATTGAGATTAACTGCACCGGTTCATAAATATGTCATGGATTCCAATGAAACAGTTGAGCACAAAATAACAAAGAGTTATCTGCCGAATGCAGCCAAATCAGGTGCATTTGTAAAAATTACCCGCCCAGGGAAAAAAAGTATTAAAAAGCTTAATGCCATTGCTGTTAATGAAACAAAACAGATCCATAAATTAGTTGTGCAACATTTTAATGAAGGCCTGGTAAAATGTGCCGACGAAAAAAAGGCACCGGTATCGGCAATTCCTTTTTCTTCTGTGAGCTCAGCAATAACGCTGTCTGAAACAAAATACAAAGAAAACGATACAGCGATGGCACAGCAGACCTTGTTTGATCTTTTCCTTGCAGAACCCACTTTTTCGGGTTTGGAGTCAAATACAAAAAAAGCAGAATTGAAGACGAAGGTGGATGCAAATCCTGAATTATCAGCGGCAGCTGCATTGCTGGCAAAAAATGCCATCGATGGAATTAATTCTTCAACACAGGGGACAGGAGGCGATCCGAATCTCGTTAAAATTGATGAAGCACCATATAAAGCGATTTTTGGGGATGAGGTAACGGCAAAAACATATCTGAATATTATCATTAGCCGCGATACAGGTGGTTCTGCGGGGCAAATTCAACATGCTACGTTATTGCAGGACATTCAAGCTTTTTCTGATGTTTTTACCGGCTTTGGAATTGATCTACTTGGGGACAATCTGACTCCAATACCTCATAAAGATAAAATTGCCGACATCGATAATTTTTCCGCCAGAATAGCAGGTTCACTTGCACCAAAGAACTTAATTACCAAACGGGTTGCCAGCTCAATAACTTTAAAAGTGTTTGATCATATTACAAACGCATTTGTGGTTAAAAACCTGGATAAATTGAAACCCGTAATGGCCTATCCCAAATTTGACGATCCAATGTTTCGTGAACTTAAAAAACTGTCACAGGAATATATCCTTCCCAACATTGATAAAGTGCCGGTAAATTCGATAACCTTATTACAAACCAACGAAAAATTTATTCAGGCTTATTTTTCCGGATTGAATCATGAAATGTCTAGAGAATTGCTGTGGAGAGAATTTCCAACTGACCAGCGAGGTACCTATTTCAGGCAATTCTGGGATGTAAGTGATAACATTTTTGAACAAGACCAGGAGAAGAAATATGATATTACAAAAATGCATACCTGGACTGGAGATTTGGGGGAACATTCACCAAAAATCATTTCAGACCCCGATGGCAGCGCTTATCTTGTTTTACTGATTCGGGGTGAATTGTTTAAAAAATACCCCAATACACAGGTTTATGCCCAAAAGGCCGTTTATAAAATTGCTACTCAACCCGATGTCCCCAGGGCTCTTGCCGATGCTTCTGTTGAAGGAAATATTAAAGTGCCGGCATTTTTAGCTGAACTCGAACCGGATATTTATCTGTTTGGTTTTGATCTGGATCTGGATGAAGCAAAGGGCAATAGTTCGGATGCTGACAAACCAGGCTGGTTTTTTGTAATTCGCGAAAGACCCGGGCAAATTCGTTTTGGACTCGATGACTGGACCCCTGCCAATCCTGATGAACCTGATTTCCCTGAGAGCGATCCTTCCAACTGGAACGATTTGTCTTGGGAACATTTGGTTAACGAGGCTTCCGATCTGGAAAATTACCATATTAATGCCCTGCATACTTTTTCAGGAACTGCCGGTAGCGAAAATACACCATTGGCCGTATGGGGCAAAAACTCTGCCGATATGGCTTATATTTTATATCAAAATCCTGTACTGTTTGCCAGACATGCACAGGAAATGTTGCCTGATTAATTCATTTAAGCCCAGATTAATATGAATAGCTTATTAGAAAATGCAAACGGATACCATAATTTAGAAATAGCAGCTGTAAAAAACAGTGTTCGTTCAAAAAGTGATGACATTCCATTTTTACTTCTGCCGGTAAAAATTGAAACCCGGTTTATGAAGGTGGACAGATCCATTTTTGTGTTTGATTCATTTCCTGAGGTTTTGGAAGGACTTTTTGAAATAGATTACAAACTGCGATTTATTCCAGATGTTTTACCCGCAAGAGAGGTGTTGGGGAAAATCAAAAATCTTCAGGCTTATATTGATGGAATAATTACAAAAACTTCTGAAATTAAACGTTTATCGGGCAACGATCTTCAGGCAATAAACACCAGAATAATACAGATTCAAAAGGCTCAGGCATCGCTTTCAAAAAACCTTAGTCAGCTGCACTGGCCTGATGCGAAAATGATGAGTGAATTAAGAATGCAAAAAAATTTTCTCGCTCAAAAGGTGCTTCAAATAGCAAATCTGACAGAAAGTCTAAAAATTTCAGATGAAACTGAATTTTCAGAAACAACTGCTTTGTTGAACAGGCTTGAAGGGATAAACAATAGTTTTTACCATATAAGCAGAAAGAATTTATCCTCTTCAGTGAGAAAAGTGAAAAAAGCTACATTTAAATTTTTAGATGAACAACTGGAGGAAATAGGCTCTTCTCTTTGCAGGCTGAAAAAGGATTTGAATGTGAACATGCACGCAAACAAGATACAACTTAATGAATTAAAGTCAATTAGAACAGAACTCAATGTCGTTTATGACAGTGCAGTAAAAAATTTAAGAAAAATAAAATCTGATTACAAAAAAACAGAATACAATGTAAAGACAGCTAAGATTAAGGAAATTATTGATGCCGTTTATGCCGAGATTGACGGACGGGTGCTGCCGAAGATTGAGATGAAAAACAGCCTTAAAACATCCAATGCGCGGGATGTAATTGTTCAGGTAAATGAAATCCGGTATAAGCTGAAACAACTCAACAAGAGCGCTTTCAGAACATATGATGAAATAAGGAATACACGCACCAGCCTGTACAAACAGCTTCATGCATTAAGAGCCAGTGTGCACAAAATTGTAGAAGGCACCAAAGAGGAATTAAAATCCATTTCACGTTCATGGGATGACACAGATGCTGAACTGGAAAAATACAATCATCGTGTTTTCCACTATAAAGGGAACGACAGAATAAAGTCAGGTCAGACACGTACCATTACGCATATAAACAAGGAATACCGCAAAGATTTGGCAGGATTGAAAACGGGAGCAAAAAGTTATTTTACAGAACTAAGCAACAAAACCCTTGAAAAAAGCGCTGTAAACTATACCCAGTCAATAAAAAAACTTGTTGAGCTTCAGAAAGAAATTGAAAATACAATTCAGAATCCTTCTTCCCGGGAATTTACGATGTCACTGGAAAAACTTATAAGTTTTAAAACAAGTTTTGAGATTGCAGCCCGGGATATTCATATTTTACCAGAAAAATCATTTAAGCAGTTAGCTGATCTGTCGCAAAAAATAGAAAATAGCTTAAATTCAATCCGTTTATCGCCCGGTCGTTCATCCGGTATAAGAAATAATGAAACGTCAGTTCAGGCAAATGCAGTTGACGCCACCCGGGGTATTAAAACTTTAGTTGAAAAACAGTACAATGATGCCATTGACCGGAAAGACCGTTTTTATGACGAAACAAGAACACCTTTTGTTTTTGCCCGAAAAACCATAACCCGTGATGAGTTGTGGATCAGATTTTATCCCGATGACATAGCAATACACACCCATGAAGAACCTTTAACGGTAGAGGAAGTTGAGGCAGGAAAAGCATACTGGTATGAGATTTGGGCAGCCAATGATGATTATGACTCGAAGCTTGCGGCATGGCGTGCCATTGCTTCAGCCTATGGGCCACAGCGCGCAGCGTGGATCGTAAAAAAATTGGAACCGATCGAAACAGAACTCCCTTTTTTCAAGGGGAAAATTAAAAACATTTCGAAAAATATTAGTCAGATTAATAAGCTTCTTGAGCAAATTAACAAGGCCTTTTTGGAAGCAGGTAAGAATCTTGAGCGAAGAATAGAAGTGATTACTGAGATTTATGCTTATTTGGTTTCAATTGAAAAACAAATTAAGGAAATCAAGGGTGAGAATATTAATTTGTTGAAAACAACACAAAATTTACTGTTAAAAGTTCAGTCGAATTTAAATATCATTATTAAGTCTCTGGAAAAGATTCCTTTAGAGGAAAGTAAGGATTGGGCTGTTCATCGTGATATTATTCAAAATGTTGTTTCTGTATTCAACAGGATTGTAAAATATTTTCTTCAGATTGATAAAAAATCTTCGATAGATATTATAAAAAAAGAGACTTCCTTAATCAAAGTTTTCCCCCATGTGGAAACAAAAGAAAACAGTTGGACAGAGGCGCCACATTCAAAAGTAATGCCCGACAGGTTTGTTGTGGTGGCAATGGATGCTGAAGGAAATTACAAATACATAGTTCCTGGCAAACCTGTAGAAAGTGAGCTTATTGTAGGACTTGATCCAAAAACATTTGAAAATGCAGATACGTTTAGTTACGATTCGGATGGTAATCTGATTGTGGATGAATCGATTAAATGGCTTACCAATTTTGAAGAAGCAGAAAATAAAGGCATGGCTGTGCATATTGTTCTTGATGAGGATGATCTTTCCAATGGGTTTAAAAAGATTTTCGTTATCGGAGTAAAAGGTTCAGATGCTGTTGCAGGAAAAGCTTTGCTGGAACAGTTAATTGATAATCATCATTATTTGCCGGAGGGAGCCTCGGTTTTACCCGTAAATACTCCGACAAATAATACCAAATCCGGAGAGTCTGGGTACCGAACTTTTGAAGAAGATCATGTCACCAGTTTTAAAGTAGAACGCAATAATGAAGAACCCCAGGGTGCATCGGATCCTGATTTCCCAAGCGATGCAGACCGACTTTCAGAAGGATTGGGCATTGATTCTGAAACTCTGAAGTTCCTTGATTATCAGGACAGAACAGAAGTATCTGAAGCCTTAAATATGAATAAAGCCTTGTTCTCAGGTACACTCGGAAATTTTATGGAAGACGCGCTTGATCAGCTGTTTACACTGGACAATATCAATCACACAAAGGCGTTTATGACTAATTATGTCACAGCCAGGGGATATCTTCCAGCCATCAGATTCGGAACACAGCCGTATGGCATTTTGCCCACAACAGCATTCTCAAGGTTTCACGCAACAGCAAACGATAATTTTCTACCAACCCTGAATAAGGCAGACTTTGAGAATACGGCTGATATTGCAGATGAACTTCAAATAAGATTTGATATTCGATTAAAGCAAATTCTCAATTTAATAAATGCTTTGTGGACTGAAATCCGGAATGAAAAAGTTCCTTATTCGGGGAATACTGACACCAATGATCCGCAGGCTCATTTTATGAAAATGTTAGGGTTACAGGCAACCTCAAGTGAGTATTTTTTCAGGTACGGCTTAAATGTAGCTTCACGCATGACCTTTGATAAGGATGCAGATTTTAGTGTGAATTTCTCAGAAACCGACCCCTTCAGGCCATCTGCCCTCAACAATATTTTTAAATGGCATGTAGCATCAGGCTATTACTACAATTCAAATAAGTTTACAGACGAGCAAAGCAGTGAGCTGTCTGACTACCAAAGGCTCATTGAAAAATTTAACCGGATTGCAACACAGTTTGCCACTGCAAGAGTATATAAAACAAGATATTTAACAGATCAGTCTCAGTTGCTGGGAGAGATTGTTGATAACAGAGAATTGTCTGATGAATCTGTGCCATTAACATCCGTATCAGGCGAATCTTCGAATGAAGAAATTTTTAACCGAAATGCTGAGTTGGAATATTACATCAACTGGCTTCTGAATAGAAATGCCTGGGAAGTTCACGCAAATAATAAATTTTCTGAATTCGATGCCAGCGAAGGCACATACAGCAATGGCATGCCTTCAAAATCGATGCTGTTTTTGTTGCTAAGGCATTCAATCTTGTCGGCTAATGCTGATGCAATGCTTAAAATTCTTGAACACGAAGGTATAATTACACAACGTATTCGTAAGAAAATGGGTATGCCCGGATATTATTACAATTTTTATGCATCGGGAATTAATTACATCACAAAATGGACATATCTTTTTAGTAAGATTGGTCAGCTGAATGGAGTTCTTGGGAACCACATTGATTATTCAAATCCTTTCTACAGTTACATATTCGGTAAGAATATTTATTTAAATCAGTATTTATCCAATAGCAGCTTCTTTAATGGTTATTTAAACCACAATCAGCACCAGAAATATCTGGAAGAATTGGAGGAAACAAGAAATGCGATTAGCCGGTTAAAATCCATCCCTACTGCGCGACTGAACCAACTGACGGCAGAACATCTCGATTTATGCACCTACAGGCTTGATGCGTGGAGGCTCGGAATGGTTAATAAGCGTCTTTCGGAGCAGCGTAGAAGCAAACCAAATGGAATTTATCTTGGCGCTTATGGTTGGGTGGAAAATCTAAAAAAAGGAGGCGAAAGAAAAATTGCTGAAAATATTCCGGCCGGACTCTGGAAAAATGGTGACGAACCGGTTTATACAGATGCCGACAACCAGGGGTTTATTCATACGCCTTCATTAAACCATGCTATAACCGCTGCAATACTCCGTGCTGGTTTTAATGCAAATAAAGATACTGCTGAGGCCGAAAATCAGATGGCTGTAAATTTATCTTCTGCTCGTGTAAGAATGGGATTAAACCTGCTGCATGGGATTCGAGGCGGACAAAATGCATCTGCAATTTTGGGCTATCAGTTCGAAAGAGGATTACATGAAAGATATTTTCATCTTGGGTTGGAACTGGATAAATACATTTACGATTTCAGAAAAGAGTTTCCCTTTAAAGTACCTGTTGATGAAAATTTGAATCTGGAGGAAGCACAGATAAATACCGTGGTTGATGGTATGGAATTACTTGAAACTGCTCAGGATTTTATTGGAAATCATCCATCATTCCAGGATACTGGAGACAGTATATATCAAAGCCTTACAAAAGCGGGAAACAGTTGGTGGGCTCATGTTAATAATCCGAATCTGAGTGCTGCATCATCTGCCGAAAAGGATGTTTTCCTTAAAGAAATAGACCGGATGACTGATGCTTTTGATGCATTGGGTGACTTATGTATTTCAGAAAGTGTGTACCAGGTTGCCCAGGGAAATCATGTTCGTGCCTCTGCAATTATGGATCAGTTGGCAAAGGGTGATATTCCTTCCGAAATCCAAATAACAGATACTCCCCGAACAGGTACTGTGGTAACACATAAAATTGCTGTTTTCTTTGAAACAATAGCTGCACTTGATTATAAATTAACAGAAAGCGGAAGCACAAGTATTCCTGTTTCATGGTCAGAACTTGAAATGGCAATCACTACGAATAATGCACGACCACCAGGATGGAACAGTCAATTTACCCCTAGGGCTATTGCAGAACCTACACTTAACAAATGGGCGGGAGAATTAATTGGAGATCCGGCAAAAATCAAATGTCTGATCAGCTATTTTACAGGCGAAACAGAAGAGAATATGTCCATAACCTTAGCTGACCTGAAGGTTCAACCCCTCGATGTGCTGCACCTCCTGGGAACAGGACCTTTAGATGGCGGTGCAGAACTTAATGCGAGAATTGCAGCTGTAGCAAAGGAAAAGATCATTATTCCTTCCGGGAGTGAGGAAACAACAGATGATTTAGAAATAATTATTAAATATACGCAGCGTGATAATTCCTGGGCCGGAGATGAGGTTTCATTCTACGAAAAAACTGCATTGATTCAGTCAATCCGTAAGGTTATTACGGACAGCGCAACAGTTGCTGCAGACACATTACTTATTCCGGGGGAAGAAGAACTCGAGGTAAATGAAGTGAAAAATCAAATTGTTGATGAGTATTTAATTCGGGCTACCAACCTGCTTGCAAGATTGAATAATCTGAACAACAGTCTGAATGCATTTTTTACTGATGAGATTAGTTACGCCGATGTGAATGACCATACCTTTACAGATGTTCAGGTTAATACCTTGCGAAACTTATTAACCAAATGTGCATCTTTTGGTATCCCGGGTACCATTCCCGAAACACAAACAGGATTTGACAATCAGACAGGAAAAACACTTCTGGCAGCTGCCGATGGTGCATTTAAAGCAATTTCCAATCGAATAAAAAAGGCAAAAAAATATTTTGCTGCTGGCGAAGATAATTCAAAATCAAATGATGTTCGAATCGGGGTCCTACGCGATGGTGCAAAAGAATTACTTGGTAAAGCATTCATCATGTTGCCTCATTTTAAACTTCGTAAAGCTGATGAGATTGTTGAACAATTGAGTTTTAACGAGGCCAAAGGCTTGTTGCGAAATGCTCCACCCCAGGCCATAGAAGCATGGATGCAGGGACTTTCAAGAGTTCGTGAGCGGGTTGCAGAGTTTGACACACTGGAAATGTGGACTGAGAACTTTGAGGTTAATATGCCTGAAAAAACAGTAATTCAGTTTCCTTTTACCATAGATGAAGATAGCGGTGAAACAGTGGATTACTGGTTGGGAATTGAATTCCCTGAAGGTTATACGCCTTCTGAGGATAAATTGTCTCTCGTTATTCAAAATCCTTCTCAGCTTGCTTTAAGTCCGGATGCTGCTAAAGCAGGAATACTTATTGACGAGTGGGTGGAAATTATTCCGAATATTACTGAAACCTCAGGTATAACATTTAATTACGATCAGCCGGATGCAAAGGCTCCAAATACAATTTTAATGGCTGTTACACCACAGCAAACCGGACAATGGAACTGGGACGACCTGGTTTATACGCTAAATGATACACTCGAATTAGCTAAAAACCGGGCGGTGGAACCTGAACAACTGGAAGACACTGTATTTGGTCATGTTTTGCCTGGAATTATGCACGAGATTGTACCTCCTCAATTATTACCTGATGATGCTGAAGATAGCGGTGATGCACAGGGGAACCCCATGGGAAGACAGGTAATTACAGATTTTAGAGTGGTAAATGATACTTACAATGATGAAGAATAAAAAAATCAGTTATGTCAGTTTATTTTACAACATGTGAGCCGTTTAGATCCTGGTGCCGGCTGGAAACAAGGCCCAGAGCGGCAGAATTCGAGAGGGTTCTAAAAGCTGAAATTCACGATCCTTTATGGATGTTAACACGCCAGTGGCAGTTTGGAGAGTTTCAGGGCGAAGACACCGGTTCTGCAGTTTTTGCGAAAGTAATGATTGAAACCACCAGGGTAACTAAGTTTCAAGGTCCCTACGGACCAGTTTTACCTTATGATGAAACAATTCCCATGGAAGCTAAAGTTGAGCAAATGCCGGTTCAGTATGATCTTCGGTTCAGAGCAAGAGCAGGGCAGTACTGGTTAAAGCTTTTGCAGAAGAAAGGTCAGGAGTACAACAATGGAACTCCGGTTGTTACATACAATCACCAGGCATTAAAGCAGGTTTTTGTGCAGGTCTATCCCTTTTCACTTCCGGAAATCAACAGAGAAACTGACAGTACCCGTTTACAGGTAGCCAAGGCAAAATTGCTTACCAACAAAGGAGCTCATCAGGCACTTACGGCATTGGCTGGCCGCACTCCTGATGGTGTAAAATGGTTTGAAGCCCTTACTTCAGGTGGAGATGTGGTTCTGCCCGCCGAAATAACCGGGAATGAAGCATACAATTCAACATTTAACTCTTTTTTCACGGAAGCTGCGACAGAATATGCAGACTGGTTTGGCAAATCACATGAAACTCCTGACAATGAAACTGAAAAATGCTGGAAACCATCCAATTTGGAATACAGCTTTGGGTGCAGTCTACCGAATGCAGGAACAGAAAAAAATACCATTCTATTTGCCGAAGAATATTACCAGGGACATCTTGATTGGTATTCCTTCGATATTAATTTAAAAAACGACGGAACAGGACTCGGAGCGCATGATTCTGCAAATGAGGAAAAAAATGTTAAAACAGAAGTGCTGACAATCATACCTTCAGAAGCACGCTTTGGCGGAATGCCAAACAGCCGATGGTGGGAATTTGAAGACGGAGCTACAGATTTTGGAAATATCGATGCAGAAACAACCAATCTGGCAAAAATATTGCTTGCCGAATTTGCCTTGATTTATAGTAACGACTGGTTTGTAATTCCTTATTCAGTTCCTGCAGGTTCGGTTTCTGAAGTAAAGGGTATCGTGGTAACTGATTCTTTTGGTGAGCAAACTCTGGTTCAGGCTGCCGGGCAGGGCGATGCAAATGACTGGACTGCCTGGACCATGTTTAACATGTCGAAAACTGCCGGTAGCGAAGGCCATACAGGAAAAGTGGATCCCAGAATTTATATTCCGCCTGTTGTGAATACAATTCAGGAAAGCAAACCTCTGGAAAGAGTTGAAATAGTAAGAGATGAAATGGCTAACATGGTTTGGGGTGTAGAGTCAGTTATTCCTGATTTACTTGGCGGAGGAACCGATGGTAATGGTGCTGCACAAACGCTAACCAACTATTTTAAGACCCTTGAGCGAAAAGATGAAAAAGAACCTGTGGAAATTCCCGAAGGTGTTAAACTGAAATATCAGCTTGGCAATACAGTCCCTGAAAACTGGATTCCATTCCTTCCTACTCACTTGCCTGGGGAAAACAGGGCAATACAGTTGCAGAGAGCGTCAATGCCACGATGGTTTAATAAGGAATTTACACAGATTCGGCCCATTACTTCAATTTTAAGAGAAGGAATGCACAATGATGAATCTACACGTGAGGAGCTTTTTGTGAATTCACAGGCTGAAAATCAGGAAACACCTTACTTCGTATTTGAAGAAGAAGTCACCAGGAGTGGATCGCAGATCCAATCAACATGGCAAAGGGCACGATGGTATAATGGTAAAATTGTTTGCTGGTACGGAAGAAGAAAGAAAACATCAAGAGGAGAAGGTGCCAGTGGGTTAACTTTTGACTCCATAATTGATGTAGATTATGAGAACAGGGAAGCTTTGGTAAAAGCGGAAAAACTTTAAATTTATTCAGCCAGGGTATTGATCGTTATTCGTATTTTTTGTATCTTGAAATAAGAAAATAAAGACATTTAAGATAGTGTTGTCAGCGAGAGCGTCAACGCGCATGTAAGTTATCGAAAAGATCTTGACCTTTAATCAAAGAATGCTACGAAACGAGTGTTGGCTTACATTAATTCTTCGGAATGAGTTGCCCCGCGGCTAATACTGCGGGCTTCTTTTTTATATCCTCTCAATTTGTTTCAACGTTGCGTATAAATCAGCATGACTGTGTTTTAAGTGAATTTCTTTCCCCTTCCATCCTATATTCCTCCTTTTATCATATCCGCTGTCATAATAATCAAGCAAAAGCTCAAAGCATTTTGTAATTTCCCCCGAATTATAAAGGTGCAGGGTCTTGTGGCAATTACCTGTTCCCATTCTGGATTCCAATTTCTGAATGGCACTTTTAAAATCTGACGGATCTGAATTCCCATAAACTCTGACGAGATATTGCAGCCGCTCATCAAAAGGAACTTCCAGATGATAAAATGTAGAAATCTTCATTCTTTTTTGTAATGAATCAGGAATTCCGTTTTGACCTAAAAATGGTCCTTTCTCTTCTATCCAGACTGGTTTATTTTCATCTAACTTAAGCCATAATTTCAGGAGTTGATTTTGAAAATCTTCATGCTGAGGCTGGATTTCATTTTTGACTTTCCCAAAAACCGATCCCCGATGACTCGCAATAGCCTCCAAATCAATTACCTGATAACCTTTTTTAATCATAAAGTGAAGCAATTCTGTTTTACCGGATCCTGTGTATCCACCTATAACTTTTATTTGCGGTCCGTTTTTAAAAGCCCCTTCTCTCCAGGATTTGAAGTATTTATAACCGCCATTGAGATAATCCACAGGTTTAAATTTGGACAATTGCTTTGCAGTTTCTCCATCCAAATCAATTAAATGCAAGGGTTCCTTTGATTTGGTTACAAATTCCTGATTCAAAAATTCTTCCATGGTGAGGAAATCTTCTACCGGGAATGATCTGGCATCTACCAGAGATCCTTTCCGAAAAGCTCCAACGGGACGAATATCTACCAAAATTCTTGGTTTATCCCAAAGGAAAAATGTTATTGGATCTATAGACGGCATTAATTTTTTATCATAAAGGTTTAGCTGGTATGTCAGTGTAATACCAAATATCTGAAATAATTGTGGAAAATTTTATCATCAACTTAGAAATATTGAGTTGTAATTTAGATTTATGAAAAGTATCAATTCACAACCAAACTTTCCCCAAATCAGGTTGCAAATTCTTAGCCCAATATTAGAAAATCCATTAGCTTTCGCTGCCAATAATAATCTTTGATAGGCCTTCATCACATAGAAATTCACCCTCCTCCGGTGAAAAAATAGGTGATAGGCCTTAAGCCTTTTTCGAAAGGTTATTTTAAAGTTGCCCTCTATTATAAAAATTAATCTCAAAAAAAAGAGCTTGGTCACCATATTCATTTCTGGCTGTCAAAAAAAATATTAAAAAAGGTTGTCATTTGAGGCAACCTTTTTTATTCATGCTCCAGCAATTAAAAATAAACATTGTATTTTCAATTCTTTTTTATTATTCATTTATATTTTGGCACTTTAACAACCTCAAATTCAACTTCCGGGAAAGTTCCGGAAGGTGGAGCAACATCAAAATGCGCATTTACCAAATAAAGCTGGTTTCCAAATTCAGCCACAGTAGTGGGAATTCCGAATTTAGGATGAGTTATTACCTCCACTATTTCACCTTTAAGAAGATCATCACTCAATTTGATTACTGCCACCTGGTTGAGAAAATTTTGAACTCCATATAAAATATGCCCGTCCAGTAATATTCCATCCACAAATGGAATCAGATTACCACCCAGATCTATTCTTTTTGCCTCTCCGGTATTTGGATAGACGCGGTAAATTTCACCCAGTTCGGTATTTGCCAGAATAAGGTATTCACCATTTTTCGTTGCATCAATACCGTTGGCGTATATTCCCAATTGAGGTTCCCCTTCAGGTATCATGCTAAAATCTCCGGATAAGGTAAGGGGAATGACCTGTACGGGTTCCGGCAACCGACCGTTTTTAATCAACGGAACTTTATATAGAACTGAAGTAAAAGAACCTGTAAAAAATGCTGCATCTCTGGTAACAACTACATCATTTATAAAATCAGTCATAGGATCTGTAAGCGTAAAAGACCGGATAACTTCTCCTGTTTCTGAATCATACGCTGCACCCATACCAGTATAACCTTTTGCAGCAAATAAATACCCGCTCCTTGGGTCAAAGGATAAACCCACAACTTGATCTTGTCCTTCAGGTATGGTTAGCAAATCACTTGCACCGGTTCTTAAATTGCCTTTAATAATTTGTCCACTGCTTAAGGATCCAACGTAAAAAGACTGGTTTATTCCAATTGCAATACCTTCGGGTTGAAAACCATTTGGAAGTGGGATTATCTCTGGAAAAACATGAGTATGTGCTGATTTCTCATTCATCTGAGATTCACTAACCGGTAAAAGATTATCATTTTCGCAGGATGAAACAATCAGCAAAACTGCAATACCTATTAATATTTTTTTCATTGTGTAAAATTTTAAAGTTTGGGATAAATAAGTCATTTCCAAAAAAGTTTCTGAATTCATGTTACATTAGGTGGAAAGCATATCACAATTCCGCAGTTTCCTGGTTCAAAGGAGGCGACCTGCTTAATGAAACAATCTCCTTATTGCCTGAATGAAAAAAATTCTGAGTGGTAGTAAAAAGGAAAACAGTTATATAAAGCACTAACGTCATTCTGAAATCTTCTTTCCATGCTGGTGTTTTATTTAACCAGCTAGTGTGAAACTTTATTTGGGGTAAACCATTCATTAATATTAAATTAATTAATACAAATGAGCTTGAATTCTTTCCTCCTTCTTGTTTTGGCCTTTACAAGTTACTAAAAATAAATCAAAAATATTTAGGATTCTGGCTTACCACTAAAAAAAACGTTTCTGAAGATGATTGAAAAAAACCAATTATTTCTTTCAGAAAGTGAGTTGACAATTTTATGGTTAAAAGATGCATTCCATGGTCACAGTTCCGGTACAGGTGCAGTTTTAGGAAATGAAATAAAGGAAAAAATTCAGAAATATTCCAGGCTTAAAGTCTGTTCACATAGATAACAAAGCAGATAACTGGCTAGTCCGGATGTTCAATCCAGTCATTGTATTACGATAATTTATTTTCAAAGAACCTCCATTCACTCATTTCTATAGTGGAGGCTACAATGCAAAAAAACTTTAGAATTTAATTCACGTACTACACTGTTATTGACATTTTATTTCATTCAGCCTGCCCTTTTTAGAATGATTCTAATTAGATTTGCAACAAAATAATTTAAGATGAAATTATCCTATATATTACCACTTATTATTTCTTTTATTTTAATGCTGATAGAAGGGTGTACGCAATCTACCGATGAAGTTAATGTTTATTCCGGCCGGCATTATCAGACTGACGAAAATCTGTTTCATGAGTTCACCGATCAGACTGGCATTCGGGTTAATCTGGTAAAAGCAAGTTCAGATCAACTGTTGAACAGGCTGGAAATGGAGGGAGAGCGGTCACCAGCCGATATATTTATTACTGCCGACGCAGGACGGCTTATCATTGCCAAAGAAAAAGGATTGTTGCAACCAATCAATTCTGAAAAAGCCATATTACTGGTCCCCTCCCATTTTCGGGACAATGAAAACTACTGGCTTGGGTTCACCAAACGAGCCAGAGTGATTATTTATCCTAAAGAACGCATTTCCCCTTCAGAGCTCGACAGTTATGAATCTTTGACTGATGAAAAATGGCAAGGCCGCCTTTTAGTCAGGTCTTCACAAAACCATTACAATCAAACATTAATGGCATCAATCATTGCCGCTCATGGCGAAGAAGGTGCCATTAGCTGGGCAAAGGGCATTGTAAATAACATGGCCCGCTCACCCATTGGCAACGACAGGGACCAGATTAAGGGGATAGCTGCCGGAGCAGGTGATATTGCCATTGCCAACACGTATTATATGGGTTTGATGCTTCAATCAACCAACAGTGAAGAGCGTAAAGTTGCCTCACAAATGGGCGTTTTCTTCCCCAACCAAAACGATCGGGGGACACATGTCAATGTCAGCGGCATAGGGATTACCGCCAATGCGCCAAATTATGAAAATGCCCTGTTGCTTACTGAATTTTTACTGAGTGAACATGCACAATCTGTGTTCACAAATGAAAATTTTGAATACCCCATGAACCCGAATGTTGAATGGCCGGAATTGCTGAAAAGCTGGGGTGAGTTTAAAATTGACTCCATCCCGTTACACCAGTTGGGAAATCATATACATGATGCCATGATAACCTTTAATAAGGCCGGATGGAATTAAATATTTTATGGACACTTTCTTCTCAAGAGTATTGAATCCTGTCCGCCGAAAAAATTATTTCAATGGCTGGATGGGGATTACAACTGTTGTCTGTATAGCAGTAGCTTTTCCTTTATTGGTAATCTTCACACATCTGTTCAGCCCTGGTGATGCTGCATGGCAACATATAACCTCTAATTTGCTGCCTGCCTATACTTCCAATACACTCCAAATAATGGCAGGTGTTGCGATTTTGGTTACTGTCATAGGCATTTCTACAGCCTGGCTGGTTAGTATGTACACTTTTCCTGGGCAAAAAATTCTTGAATGGCTTTTAATCCTTCCAATAGCCATTCCAGCCTATATTCTTGGATTCACCTGGGTGGGGATGCTGGATTATACCTCACCGTTTTATGTTTTTCTCAGAAACAACTTCGGACTGGAAACTGGTCAGTTTTTATTCTTCAATATCTTATCACTTCCTGGGGCTATTATTATATTGTCACTGGCTCTTTACCCATATGTTTATCTGATTGCAAGAACATGGTTCAGTCAGCAATCGGCATCCATCCTTGAAGCTGGCTATTCTCTTGGTCATAAGCCGCTGTCGGTATTCTTTAGAATTGTGCTTCCTTTATCACGCCCGGCATTGGCAGCAGGAGTTTCGTTGGCATTGATGGAGGTACTTAATGATTATGGACTTGTAACTTATTTTGGTGTGGATACTTTTACAACAGGAATATTTACGGCCTGGTTTGCATTTGGAAGTCCGGTCTCAGCAATCAAACTGAGCAGTCTATTGATGCTGTTTGTTTTCTTGTTGTTAATAACCGAAAGGGTGAACAGGGGAAACCGCCGTTACGATACCACAGGAGCCAATTACCGGCCACTGCGAACCCAAAGACTTTCTCCCATTAAAGGTACTGTTGCAATGATACTTGTTTCGTTACCAGTTCTGCTTGGATTCGTTTTTCCTGTTTCCATGCTGGCTTACTGGAGCATTCAAACCAGCCATTTAACCTTTGACTATCGTTTTTTGCAATTACTGCAGAATAGTTTTATCCTTGCTTTCACAGCTGCAGGTTCTGTAGTCTTTCTTTCCACTTTAATAGGTTTTACGGTAAGAACTTTCCCGTCCAAAACAGCCAGATCCTTAGCTCGTTTTGCAACTACCGGGTATGCCATTCCAGGAGCAATTATAGCAGTTGGACTTCTTGTACCTTTTATCTGGATAGACAACCAACTGGCTGCTATCACAGATGGGTTATCAAGAATAATTTTAACCGGCTCATGGATAACATTAATTTTTGGCTATACAGTAAGATTTATGGCAGTAGGATATAATAGTATTGAAAGCACAATGACCAAAACTTCAGTGTCACTCGATGAAGCCTCACGTTCACTAGGTGTTTCCAACAAAAAAACACTATTCAGCATTCTCTTACCTGTCATACATCCGGGCATTCTGGCCGGAGGATTGCTGGTTTTTATTGATGTTTTAAAAGAACTGCCTATTACACTCATTCTGCGTCCCTTTAATTTTGATACATTAGCTATACGCGCATTTGAATATGCTTCGGATGAACGTATTGCAGAAGCTGCTCCTGCCTCAATGATTATAGTAATTACAGGCCTCCTTTCCGTTATGTTTTTAAGAAGAACCTTAAAAAAACAAGGCTATGTCTATCATTCTTGAAACAAAAAATTTAACAAAAAGATACCCGGGGAATAAATACCGTTCACTGGAGAATGTTAGTCTTCAGGTGGAAGAGGGACAAATTACAGCACTGCTCGGTGAAAGTGGATGTGGAAAAACTACCGCACTGCGGATTATCGCCGGATTTGAATATGCCGAAAAGGGAACGGTTATTATCAAAAATCGCATAGTGGCTGATGAAAATACATTTATTGAACCCAACAAACGGGGAATTGGTGTTGTTTTTCAAGACTATGCACTATTCCCGCACAAATCAGTATTAAAAAACATCACTTTCGGATTAAAAAGAATGTCGAAAATGGAGCAGGAAAATATAGCCCAAAACATGCTGGAATTGACTGGTCTTTCAGGCTACGAAAAAAGATATCCCCACCAATTGTCGGGAGGACAAAGACAGCGGGTAGCACTCGCAAGAGCTCTTGCCCCTAATCCAGGCATCCTGCTCATGGATGAGCCTTTTTCAAACATCGATTCCGTGAAAAAAAATTCCATCCGGGAGGAGATACGTGAAATACTTAAATTAGCCAAAACAACAGCTATTTTCGTCACACACGACACAAAGGATGTACTGGCTATTGCCGACCGGGTGGTAGTTATGAAAAAAGGACTGATAAAGCAGGTAGGAACCCCTGCCGAAATTTATAATCACCCGTCAAACAAATACGTTGCTCACTTCTTTGGAAAAACAAATACTTTTCATGGAATAATCATTGACAAAAATAAAATCGATTCAGAAATCGGAGTCCTTACAGCAACATCTGCCATTTCCAGTCACAGTGAAGTTGTCATATCAATCAGGCCAAATTCATTTTCAGCACATCCGGTTCCTCAGCCCGGTGCCATACCCGTTAATATCATAAAAAGTACCTTCATGGGTGAATACACCGAACTTGTCTGCAGAACTCAACCTAAGGGGAAAACACCCAGGGATATTCTTGTACACATCCCCCCATATACACATTTAACCACTAATCAACTTTATCTTACTGTTGATGAAGAAAATGTATGGATAATTAAATAGACTGCCTTGTTAATAGCAGGATTTGTCAGGCGGAACCTATTTTCATGGGCATAATATTTTTAGATCCTATAACCTGAGCATTAACAGCTGAAAAAATAAACTTTATTTCTTCCCCTCCTCATAGTTTCTTTTTCAACTTTATCAGCTGAACCGAAATAATCTTTTTATTTTCCCCTGAAGTGTCTGCTTTGGGTAAACAGATAAGGTAAGCATTGTTAGTTATTTTACTGCTTTTGTTTAGAATCAATCGTTTTTTTTCTGTTTCAATTTTACTTTAACCGGTATGCAATACCAAATGATAAATTAATTATTGAAACTTTTGGATCTTGATCGGGTTGAATGTCAAGTAGTGTATTAAAAGTTTCCAGATTCATCAGCAAACACCATTTTCTAGCAATGCTGTATCGAAGCATTATTCCCGCTTCATAACCCGGACCGACAGCTGAGGCAGCTTCACTACTGTTTTCAAAATTTCTTGTTAGTAAAGTATAACCTAACATTCCCTTTAAATCCAGATCAAATTTTTCATTTAATGGAAATGATATTAATGGTCCTGCCATTATTGCCCCAACTCCCCACATTCCTTGAGTACCAAAATAATCAACAGGATTAGCTATTCCAAACCAGCCTGCCGTTACTCCAAAATTCCTCCAGATTTTATATCCAAAATTTAACAAGCTGATGTTTAATCCTGTTTCAGCATAACCATGATAAAAATTTCCCTTATTCGCAAAATTACTGTATGGATAAGATGGGCCAATCATCATTCCAATATAGCCTTTCCTGCCGGAATCTTGTCCGGTGGTACACATGCAGGTAAAGACTATTAACAGAACCAGAACAATCGTTTTCATCCGTGTAATATTTAATTTCAATGATCGGATGAAACTCACGATGAATTTTGTTCTTGCGTGTTTATGAATGTCGCATTCTTCCAAAATTCATGTTCGTTTCATTTTGAATTTATGCTAAATCTTTAACTATTAATTATTTTGAAGAAAATATTTAATCCTGTGGAATTTTAACATTCCATATACGAAGTTGATACTCCAATAGTTCTATTCTATACTTGATTTCTTGAATTCATTTAAATACTTTTACGATCAGATATAACTTGTTATGGAATCAATAAAAGAGATATATAAAATTGGACATGGCCCTTCAAGCAGCCATACGATGGGCCCTCGAAAAGCAGCTCAGCATTTTTTGGAATTGACAAGCGAGGCCGGTTCCTACAAAATAACTTTATATGGAAGCCTTGCTGCCACTGCCAAAGGGCATTTAACACTTGCCGTATTAAGTGAATTGTTTGAAGGCAGAAAATTGGAAATTATTGAACAACCTGAGGAATTCTTGCCAAAACATCCCAATGGGATGAAATTTGAGGCATTCGATGTTCGCAACAACATCATAAAATCATGGACTGCCTACAGTATTGGAGGAGGTTCTGTCATTGATGATAATTCCAGGCCGGAGGAACAATCCATCTATCCGGTTGCAACAATGGCAGGTATCCTTGACTGGTGTTATAAAAGTGGAAAGCCAATCTGGGGTTATGTAGAGAAATTTGAAAGCACAGCTATCTGGGATTACCTGGAAGAAGTATGGAAAGTTATGAAAGACTCAATCCATCGGGGACTTGATGCTGACGGCACATTACCCGGAGCATTGAAACTTCCCAGAAAAGCGGGTTCAATTTTGTCAAAGGCAAAAAACTTTAAAGGCTATATTCGCAAGCGATCCATGTTGTATGCATATGCACTAGCTGTTTCTGAAGAGAATGCCGGTGGCGGGGTAATTGTTACCTCTCCTACTTGTGGTGGAAGTGGTGTAGTACCTGCCGTACTTTATTATTACCAGAAATATTACGATAGCTCGGATAAGAAAATTCTGCGTGCATTGGCTACCGCCGGAATTATAGGAAATCTGGTAAAAAAGAATGCTTCTATCTCGGGTGCCGAAGTGGGATGTCAGGGAGAAGTGGGAACAGCATGTGCAATGGGATCAGCTGCCCTCACGCAGTTAAGCGGAGGTAGTATTTTCCAGGTTGAATATGCCGCTGAAATGGGATTGGAACATCATCTCGGATTAACCTGCGACCCCGTTCTTGGGCTTGTACAAATTCCATGTATTGAAAGAAATGCAATGGCAGCGGCACGTGCTCTGAATCATAAAGATTATGCCATGCTTTCCGATGGACGGCATTTTATTAGTTTTGACCAGGTGGTGAGCACTATGAACCAAACCGGAAGAGATCTTCCAAGCCTCTATAAAGAAACATCTACGGGTGGATTGGCAATTTTCCATGGACTGAAAGATAGAAGTGAGGAATAAGTGAATATCATGAGACGCTCCCACCATAACATGAATCCTATGAAACCAATGCTTAATCTGCAATGCCGGGCTTCCTTCAGCTTCAGCGGCAAAAGAGAATTGTAGAGAATGATAGACAGGATTTAAATATTGATTATTGCCTGCAATTTTTGGTCTTTAAAAAGTACCAGTCTGAGTTTTTCATAAATTATTCCCTAACTCCGGATAATAATTTAGGTTATCCGGATTTAAACACCCGCTGCCTAAAAGTTTATGACTATTTGAATTGTTAATGATTTATTTTTTCATCAAAGTTTTTACCAGATAGTTCTCCGGGGTATATCTGAGACAGTATAAATTCGCAATAAATTCGGTACAAATTCGGTACAAATTCGCGAAATTGCGAATTTGTACCGAATTTGTACCGAATATATACCGAATTTCATATTAAACTAAAACAAATGATGTAACGCTCCAGGCGGTAATTTATTCTCAGTTAAGATTTCGAGGATTAAATTTTGTAATTTCAAGATCATTTTGTTAAATACCTGTCCAATCGCAGACATCAAAAAATAAAAAGCTCAGTTAATGAAGCTTAACTTACTAATTCTAACATCTAAACTTACGAACCGAACTTTCTCACCAATAATGATCCAAATTCGGAACCCCCGTCTTAATCTAATGCAAAGCAGATATGATTTATGGAAATAAAAATCAGGCATAAAAAGTCTGAAAATTAAATTGATTTTAAATTAAATATTCATAAATTGTATTGATTAAGATAAACGGGTATTCTATTCTTTATTATCATTAAATTGAATTTCAAATTTCTAATCCCTTAAGTGATAAGACGCGGGTTGAAGTATTTTGCCACACAGATAATTCATTATAAGTGGGTACATTAAATGCCATCAAGTATTAATAAAATTTAATGAGATGAAATCAGACATAACAGCTCGTCTGGAAGAATTAAAAAAAGAATATCAAAAAGGACAAGAGCGATTAGTTGCATTGGAACAAGAGACAACCCAATTAGGCAACACCATGCTTCGGATAAGTGGCGCCATTCAGGTTTTAGAAGAATTAACAGAAAAGGAACCACCCGGAAAAACTGATGGTAAAGATACCATAATGCATAATTCAAAAAGTTCTGAAAAATAACCTCAGTGATTTGCCTGAGAAACACATACATTTATGGCACATCCAGTTTCCAATATTCCCATTTTATTATTTCCGTTGAAACTCGAAACACGGTTTGTAGGAGAAGAGTTATGGATTAGAGCATTTCCCGATACCGTTTTTTTGCAAAGCCATAATCCAAATCTTTCCATGGAAGAAAAAGCAGATGTAAAAGCTTTTACAGCGATCACATCTAATGAAGAAAAAAAAACTGCATGGGAGGAACTGGTAGCAAAATATGGTGTTTACCGCTCTTCCTGGCTTGTGCAAATAAGTGGAGATGAGTTGGACAGGCAGGTAAACGCGGACATAAACGAAGAGGAGCCTTCTTTTTATTTCAAATGGCTGCCCGACAGGCTGGTATTTTATCTGTACAAAGAAGGCGACCAAAAACCCTCTTACAAAGCAGACGGTTCGGTAATAGACCGCGAAGGGCTGACCGTTTTGGGTGAGGGCGACAAATGGCTACAGGATTTTAACCTGGCAGTGAAAGCCGGAATGGGAATAAAAATCAAAATTGATCCGAAAGACACAAAATTTGAAAAAGTAATTGTCAGCGGGTATCGTTACGATAAAGATCCCCAGTTTCCGTCCAAAGGCCTGGCCGATTTGTTCGACAATCATCAATACACTCAGGGATTTTCATTTTTAAATTACGGCACGCCCACGAATAATACCGAAAATGCCAAAAGCGGACACTCTGCAAAAGATGAATTTGAGGTGGGCGACAGTTATGAATATGCGGTGAAAGGACTCAACCTGGAAACGGATTCCAATACCGCTGTTTCCGATATCCACATCATGACAAATGGAAGGTATCTCGGTAAAAGCCTGGGATTTGAATCCGATCATTTAAAACATGTTCAACATGCCGATAAAACACCTCCTTTACTAAATGAACTGGTTCAAAAAGCCTTCTGGTTTGCGCTGGGTGCCCAACCCCTTTTTATGCTTTCGGGAAACCAACTGAGCAGTGAAGAACATGAATTGATTTGGCAACATTATTCAAAATATGTCAAAGCCAGAGGTTTACACGCTGCTTTGAAAATCGGCAACCAGCCATACGGAATTCTACCGGTGATGAACATCAGCAATGTATTTCAGACGGAAAAAAGCAACATTCTTAAAAGTCCCAACCTGTTCGATAGGATGACAGTCTTTTTGGCCCGGCTGAAAAAGCAATGGGTTTCAATGGCAATAGGTCATCAGTCAGAGGTTCCCAGACTGGAAGGAAACGACTCTCACGAAGATATTCTAAAAATACTGAGCATGCAGGAAAGTTCCGGCGCTTACCAGATACGTGCGCTGGAATACAAATCCTTCAAAAGCAAAATCTACGAATTTCTGAAAAAAAACACTGCAACAGCACCTTCGGCCCTCAAAGGAATAGGTAGTGGATTTGATAGTGTGCAGGAAAATATCACCTCACTTGCCGGTTTATTAGGGTTGAATGGTGAGGAGCTTTCCAAAATAACCGATCAGTTTCTCCGCTCACCCATTCTGAGTTTCTTGGAAGGAAATGCAAACCTCGTTTCTTTTGAGAATGGAAAATCCGTTGTTACCGATCATCAGGGAAACAAACTGAATGAAGGAGATTCTGACAATGATTATTTTTTCTTTGCAGAAGAGAACCTGGAAAATTTTCAGGAATTTATCAATACGCTTCGGGACCAAAAAGAAGATGAACTGATGCAGTATAAGGGAAATTTGAGTTTGTTTACCGATCTTTTTTTCCGAAGTTATATCAATGCCTGCCAGTTGTATTTTCGCGAAATTATTTTTGAACCGGGAATTGCAGACTCGGCAGGTTCACAGAACTTTAAAATTTCAAGCGTTGAAAAGACGGAAGGTGCTGCCGTCGAAAAAGGTGATGTTGTTATCACAGTTTTGAGTTCGAATTCAAAAAATATAATGATTACAGCGCCTTTTCACGGAACAATAAAAAAAATACGTGTTCAGGCAGATGAAATTGTGACGCCCGGCACGCCCCTTTTTTCGCTGTTAAATGAAACAAAGTTCAACGAAATAAAAAGTGCATTGATTGAACTGGGGCAGGAAATTATAAATTCCCTTCAGTCCATTCCTGAAGAAAAGGAACGTAAAGATGCACAAATGAAAGCCGTTGGTGAGGCAATTGATTTGAACAGTTACCGGTTAGACGCGTGGATTACCTCTTTGGCTGCACGCAGGTTTGATGAAATACGAACTAATCCAAAATACGAAAAAGGTATTTATTTTGGTGCATACGGATGGATTGAGGAGCTGGAAAAAGTCACTCCTGTAAATCCTGAATCACTCACCGACATTTATCGGGAAGCAGGCGGAATCATTCACACTCCCGGAGCGGCTCAAACCGTTGCCTCGTCGGTATTTAAGAACTCTTTTCTGACGCACGAACAGGAAGAAGATAGCAATCCGTTCACCATCAATCTTACCTCCGATCGCATCCAGAAAAGCCAATTCCTTTTGGATGGAATCCGGCAGGGGCAACAATTGGAAGCGCTTCTGGGATACCAGTTGGAGCGCCATCTTCATGAAAACAACCTGCACGAAGAAATTTATGCATTACGCGAAGCTTTTCCGCTGTATGAAAATGCCACCGGAAATACAACCGGTTTTGTCAATTTAAGCGTTATTGACGGTTTAAAAGCAATTAAAAACAAGGAAGACCTGCCAGTGCAGATAAATACTCCAACAAAAGAATTGGTAAAAAAGCAGATTGAAAAGCTGGAAGATACGATGGATGGCAGCCTGGACATACTTTTTTACGAAGCGGGCTATCAGGTGACTCAAGGGAATTTATCACAAGCGGCCGCTGCCCTGGACGCCACCAAAGGAGAACAGGAACCGCCGGAAATAGAATCGCTCAAAACAAAAATCCCGGGCACCGGAATCAAACACAAGCTTGTGATGGTTTTTCAGCCAAATAAAGAGCAGATTTCCATTGAAAATACCCGCGCTTTTACTGAACCTCACCTGGAAAAGTGGCTCAGGGAAAACATCGGGCCAATGGATAAAATCGGTTGTGTGGTGGAACTTCGCGCTATTCAGGATGATAACCTGATTGAAACAGTTAATGTTCCACTGGCAGAATTAAACATCAGTTACCTCGATTTTTTGGCTTTGAGTGACGATCCGGTTTCCGACGGTGCAAGCGAGCTGGAACTGCGAATCAGAAATGCAGTTTTGAATAAAGGAGGGAATGTATCTGAAAAAATAAAATATGTGATAACCACTGAAAAGCCTGCCGATGAGCAATCTCTGGCGCATGCACTGGTAGTGGCACAAACAGCTAAATCGATGCTTGGCAAATACCGCTGTCTGAAATCAGACGATTTAACAATGGATAGCGAAAATATCCGGTTCGATCAGAAAGCACTCAACGAAATAAGAAACGACCGCCTGTTGCCGCTTGTTGAACGGTTAAAAGAAATTGCCGCGTTGGATTTAAACGAAATAAATGTTTTGAAATTTCTCTCAAATTTCGATTTAGAATCGGCCAAAACTGCCTTCCTCGAAAATACACCGGTTAACACGGCCAAATTAAAAAACGCCATTGATTCAAAAATAAATGCAGCCGAAGATTTGTTTTTCCAATTCAGCACACAAAATAATTTTAACAGGGCGTTTGAGCTTTTGCAGCAAGTAGCGAAAACCCTTTTGGGTGAAACGTTTATTCTATTGCCCCCGGCAACCTGTTCCGGTCATTTCAGCCAGATGATCAACAGTAAAAATCAACAGCTTCTAGTTGGTAATCCGGCAGATAATAGTTCAGTTCAGGTTTGGGGACAGGAACGCATCAAAAACTGGGTGCAGGGTATTGCCCAGGTTTACGAAAACACCGAGCTGTTCGAAGACTGGCTGATGGTTCGTTCGGCATGGAGCCAGTCTGTAAAAATTTCAGAAAACTACAATTACACGGTGGTTCAGGGGCCAACTTTACTGCAATATCCATGGGTTGCCCTGTCCAAACAGGAAATCGATCTGGTGCTTGAAAAACAGTTCACCTCACAGCAGGTTTTTACCGATTCCGGCAGTGGGGAAACTTACCCGTTGCCTGACGGTTCATATTATCCCGAAGGGTGTGAAAGCACTGTCCTGTTTGCTCCCAAAAATATTGACCCTGAAAATCCGGTTTTCGGGTTGGTTATCGAGGAATTCCCGGAACACATACCCGACACAAAAATAAATACCGGGTTAAGTTTCAATTACAACATCCCGAACAACGAACCGCCACAGGCCATTTTGCTGGCCATTCATCCCAAGGCAGGACAGGAAAGCGATTTTTTCTGGTCGGAAGACAACCTCAGGGACATTCTTTACGACACGATGGATTTATACAAAATACGAATGGTGGATCTGGAAGCCATCAGGGAATACGGTTATGTTTTGCCGATGACCTGGTGGTTTAACATTCCCGGAAACAAATAGCAATACAGTATGAGTTTATATTTCAAAATAAAACGAAATCTGTTTCCTGTTGAGGAGGGAGTCCCCGGTTTTATACCGCAGTTCCGGCTGGAAGGACGCTCCAGGGATGGCAACAGCGAGGCCGGGCTGGAAATGCGAATTGCCGATCCGCTGTGGATGCTGGGACGGCAATGGCAGTTTGGGGAGTTTAAAGGCGAAGACAATGGTTCTCCTATTGGTGCTTTTGCCAATTACAGAAAAGAGATGCTTAATTTTTATTCACTTCAGGATTCAGAAAAGAAACAGGAATCAGGGAATGTTCCGTTAGAAGCAAGAGTGGAGGCCGTAAAAAATAATACTTCCAATTTACGGGAGAAAATACGGATAGGGCAAAAGTTGGAAGAATTAATTAAAGCCAGGTTTTCGATCGACGAATCAGAAAAGTTTATAAATCAACTGAGAACAGAATTCCCGTTAAAGCAGGAAGGAAAAACGGACCAAAAATCTCACAGCTTTTTTAATCTGATGGCCGGGAATGTAATTGATGGAGGAAGTTTATGGGATCAGATTCAAAAAAATACCTTTCCAAAAGGTGATTTTATTCCGTTGGAAAAGGTCACTGAAATGCTCAAAAACTGGTATGGGGAATTATATCTTCCGGCTCAGGATGAATCTTCCTGGCAGCAGGAAAACCTGGTTCATCAATTCGGAGTTCACAATAAAAAGGGCATCGATCTTCACGCTCCGGATTACCAAAGCGGGCATCTCGACTGGTATTCGTTCGACAGCGCAGGCATTGAAATCGATCCGTCTGAAAACACAACAGATTCTGAATCTTTTATGCCGGTTCGGGTCTCTTTTGCAGCGATGCCCGACAAGCGATTGTATTCTTTTGAAGACAGCAAACTCGATTTATCGGGTATGGAAGTTGAGCAGGCGGACCTCGTGAAACTATTGATCATCGATTTTTCGCTGATTTCCGATAACGACTGGTTTACCATCCCGCTTGAAATGAAACCGGGTGAAATCTGCTGGGTTAACCGGATCACAGTAAAGGATGTGTTTGGAATCACAACTGTAATCAATAATGATAAAAATACGGGGCAATATCTGAATGCCAATCCGTTAAAAGTCTGGGACACCTATAAAATCAGGCCATCGGATTTACTAAGGGAACGTGGACAAAACAATACGGAACTTTTCAAAAAAGAGGAGCAGTTTCTTTACCTGCCCCCGGTAACGACTTTCCGGCAGGAATCGCGTCCGTTGGAAGAAATCCTTTTCCTACGCGACGAATTTGCCAATATGGTTTGGGGAATCGAGAAAACAGTTTGTAACGAGTGGGGAAATCCGGTGAATGGTTACGACCTTCATTTGGAAGTAAACGGCCCTTTTTTAAATCCTGAAAAAAGAGAATCCACGGTATTGCAATTTCGGCTGGCTACGCAGGTTCCCACAAACTGGATACCTTATTTGCCTTTTCACATTGAAGACAGCAATACCAATATCGAGTTGCGCCGTGCAGTAATGATGCGAAATGAAGCCGATACAGAACCTGTGGATATTGATCCTATTTCTGCACTTGCCCGTAACGACCTGTTCAGGATCAGGGAGGAAGCCATTCCCCGTGCAGGGGTCAGGGTGCAACTGACCAGACAACGGGTGCGGAATGCAGATGGCAAAACGTATATCTGGCTTGGCCGTAAAGTGCTGGCCGGGAAAGGAGAAGGAAGCAGCGGATTAGCATTTGATCAGTTGCTGTTCTAATGAGTAATGAAGAAAATTAATAAGCTGTAAAATGGCAAAACGAGTAAGTTATTTTCTACCCTACCTGAGGCAGGGATTAACTACCCTGGCAGACCACAGCAAGGTAACGGGGAAACGGATGGTTATTCCGCTAAAACTTACCCTTGCAGCAACAAACAAAACAAATAATACCACCAAAACGGAAATTGCAGAAAAAGATATTATCCTTTTGGGGCCTGGCGATGTTGTGGGAATCAATACTAATATTATTTCAAGAGTAGCGCCTTTTCCAAATACCGGCAATTTTGAAACTTCACTGATACCGTTTATCGAATTTTCTGAACCCGATTTCCTATGGCGGTTTAGTAGTCTGCAAATAGATGATAAAAACTGGATGCCCTGGCTGACGCTGATTTTATTAAAAGCGGAAAATAATGAGGAGGAAGCGGAGTTTGAGAAAATTCAAAACTCAAACAAAGAACTTCCCCCACAAATTCTGATAAAACCAAATGCTGTTTTGCCCGATTTAAAAGAAGCCTGGCGTTGGGCACATGTATACAAAACAGATATAGGGGGATCTTCTGCAGAACAACTGGTAAACAGCATTAAAAAAGCCCCAAAAGAGACGATATGCCGGTTGCTGTGCCCACGGAAACTAAAACCGCAAACACGGTATCATGCTTTTTTGGTGCCTGCATTTAAAATCGGGGCGGAGGCTGCGATGGGCAATACCGGTCAAACCCTTGACAGAAATGTTCTTACTTGGGAAACACCCGCAAAAGGTACGGGAAAAACAATTCCTTACTATTTCGACTGGGAATTCGGTACGGGTGCCGGCGGTGATTTCGAAAATCTTGTACGTAAATTAAAACCCCGGACTTTGGAAAATATGGGAACCCGCCCCATCGATTGCAGCAACCCGGGATATGGTATGCAGGAGGAAAACGAACTGGTATTACAAATGGAAGCAGCACTGAAATCGTTGGACACAAGTTACCAGCCTTGGGGAATGGATAGCACCGATAACAGTCCGGATGCCACGCAAAGCTCAGAAAAACAAACAACTTTAGCCGAGCTATTAAATAAAAGGGAAGAAAAAATCCAGAAAGAAAACGGTACAGTTGAAACTAAATTACGGGTGACGCCACCGGTATACGGTGAGTGGTATGCATCCCGGCAAGGTGAAACAGTGAAGGTTAATCCTCTAAACAGAAATCACTGGCTGGAAGAATTGAACCTGGATTTCCGCCACAGGGCAGCAGCAGGTCTGGGTGTGAAATTTGTAAAGGAAAACCAGGAAAGCCTGATGAAAGCTGCGTGGGAGCAGTTAAGTAATGTCAAAATGGTGAACCAGGAACTCAATCTGGGGAGGTTTGGGCGCGAGATTTCTTCCAATATGTATAAACGGTTGAATAAAATGAAGCCCAATAATGTGTTTAAAATGGCTTTGCCGGTACAGAATAAAATTGCTATTCAGCCGAAAAAAACTGTTACTTCAATTTTAAACGACAGTAAGATTACCCAGAACCTTACCCGGACCAAAACACAAAAATACCTGTACAAAACAGGCAGTACGAAGTTAAAAAACGATTTTAAACCAGTTGAAACCACACAACTTGTTAGTTTGAGCTACCATGTGAATGGAGTAAAAAGTTCAGCCCTCAAATTAAGAATGATGACCGACATTCCTAAAGTGACAGCAAAAAAAATAATTACCTGGCCCGAGGAAGTGGTTATAAAAACAATTTCGGCATTAAACCCAAAATTGACCATCGAATCCAGGATCAAAAACCGGGTTAGCAGTTTCAGAATGGTTGAAAAATCAGAAATTTCGCAAAGCCTGGCGAAGGATGAATTGCATCCGGTAATCTGGTATCCCGAATTTCACCGGCCCATGTACCATTTTTTGCGGACGATGTCACAGGAATACATTTTGCCCGGATTGGAAAACGTGCTGCAAAACACTGTGGGGCTTCTGCAAACCAACCGCCGGTTTATTGAGGCATTTATGATGGGGTTGAATCATGAAATGGCCTCCGAACTGCGGTGGAGGGAATTTCCGACAGATATGCGCGGAAGTTATTTCCGCAGTTTCTGGGATACCAGCATCTATTCCTTAGATGAGAATGAGAAAGCAGCCTTCCGGGAATCCGGCATCGCTGCAAAATTGCTGGAACAAATTCAAAATGAATATGGCAGCGAATTTAACACCCTGCAGGAAGTAGAAAATACTTACACTGTAGGCGATCCGAATCAAACCGAAAAGGAGGTTTCCGATGCGTATGAAAGCGCGGTTGAAAAATGGCTGCTTACCCGCGATAAAGACAAGGACATCAACCGGCTTGCTCATTGGAAAAAAGATAACCGATTGGGAGACAATCCGGCGCCAGGCAAGCTGAACAACGGGGAGGAAGATCAGAACCAACTGGTATTGCTCATCCGGGGCGAACTGCTTCAAAAATTCAACAATACATTGATTTACCTTGTAAAAAAAATTAACGGCAAACCGGATTATAGCATGAATGCGGTACGTACGCATCCCGTTTTTGAAGGTACATTACCTCCTGATGTGGTATTTATCGGCTTTCCCATAAAAAAAGAAGAGGCCGCCGAATACTTTGTGATTTTTGAAGAGCGGATGACAGAATTACGTTTTGGCCTTGATGAAACCCCGGAAGGACAAACGCCCGGCCCAGAAATTAACGATTTTAGCTGGGAACATTTCCCGACACTTTTACCTGAGGGATACCTCGATGGAAACCAACCCACCATTTTCACGGAGGAATGGAAAAATGCAGCTTTTATCGGCAAAGTAATGATGCAGAAACAGATTCGCGCAGCAATTGAATTGAAAAAATTACTGCCGGATAGTTGAAAACAAATAAGGCACAAACCGATGGCAATAAGTAAATCAGATATTTTAAGCGGACCAATAGTAAGAAGGATTTCCCCACGCGAAGTTTCAATCTGGATAGCATTAAAAGTTGCAGCAAAAGTTGAACTGACGGTGTGGAATGGTATCATTTCTTTTAGTAACGGGGAAATAGGAGAAACGCCAATCGATAGTGTTTCTCAGGATACGGTGAAAATTGGCAAGTCGCTTCATATAACTGTGGTCCGCCTTCCGTTGGTGGAGGCTAAGCAATTGCAATGGGGTCAGCTCTATTCGTACAATCTGAGATTTACAACAGAAGATAACGAAAAGAGGGACTTGAAATCATTGAACCTGCTGGATGTTACAGATACCAAAACCGGACATACAACACTGAGTTACGAGGCGGACCAGTTACCGGGATTTGCACTGCCTGCCCCCGAAATAAAAGACCTGAAAATCATTCACGGTTCGTGCCGAAATAATGACAACCTGTTTGAAGATGCATTATCATTTGTTGACGATATCATTAAAGAAAATCTCGCCGACCCCCTCAAACGTCCGCAGCAGCTGTTTCTTTCCGGTGATCAGATTTATGCGGATTCGGTAGTCGGGGCACTGTTGCACCACCTGATAATATCAGGAAACCAGTTCCTGGATAATAAAGAAACCTTACCCACAGTATGGGAAGGTGAAGGAGGAAAAAAAAGATGGCCTGCCGATGCTGAGCATTTCCCGGCTTTTATCCGCCGCAGGCTGATTGATTCCGAAGCACGGTTTACCTCGGGAGACACCGCCAATCATCTGATTTCTTTTGGCGAATTTGCCGGAATGTATTTGTCGGTTTGGTCCGAAGTTCTCTGGCCAGATGAAATCGATAATATGGCAAACTTTGAAGACGCATTTCACTCCATTACGGCCACTCCCAAAAATTATGGGGCCATCTTCAGACGAAATTTATTTGATGAAAGAACAGGAAAAACGGAGGTGTTTGAAGACGCTGTCATGAAAAGTTGCCTCGATTTTCTTTTTGGCATTGAGGAAAAGGAAATTCTCAGAACTATTCTGTCAGGTAAAGGAACCAACGAACAAAGAGATACGGCAAAAAACCTCCTGGTAGAGTTCCTTAATAATGCAGCCTCACCTGATGAAAAAGATAAGAAAGGGAAATTTATCCAATACCTCAAAGAGTGGATAGGTCCCTTCTATCCTGAAAGAAACAAGGATAACGAACCGGAGCCCGATAAAAACAAAGACAAGCTTAAAATTCTGAAACAGACGTTGGCGAAGGTCAGAAGAGCGCTGGCCAATATCTCCACCTTTATGATCTTTGACGACCATGAAATAACAGATGACTGGAATCTTAACCCTTCGTGGCGCGACAGGGTGTTTACTTCTCCCCTCGGTAAAGCCATCGTCAGAAATGGCATGATGGCATATGCACTTTTCCAGGATTGGGGAAACCACGCTGATAAATACAATCGTACTGGTCACTTCTTTGAACTGGAAACAACGTTCACAGACGACCTGAACACCGGGCAATTTTCAGAGAACCTGAAAACAGCATTTTCTGAAAAAGGTATTGATCTCGACAGTGAAAAGATTGAAATTAAGTTGTTGCATACGGGTGAGTGGTTATTGCTCAATACTGAAAAGTTGGATGAATGTATCATCCGTAAATACAAAAAAAATGCAGAGGACGATGATGAAATCCTGAAAGTTTTAGGAAATCCGCATGCACACTTGTTAAGTCAGATTTCCCGGTTATTTACAGAAGAGAATGCGGATGTCCCGGCAGTGGAAGAACACATCGACTTTCTGTTCGGGCTCGATTTTCATCACAGGGTGCAGGGACCTGCAGGTGGCAGGCAACAATTACCCGACAACCGGAGCCCGCTCATTAAATGGCATTATTCATACGAAGGTCCCAAACACAAGGTTTTGGTAATCGATAACCGAACCCGCCGGTCGTTTGTAGAATTTCACGGGGCACCCGGAAATCTGTCGGTAAACGGAATGAAAGACCTTATTCCTGAAAATCCATCGCCTGCCGACGATGAAGTGTTATTTGTTGTGGCCCCTTTGCCGGTACTAGGCCCCTCATTGCTCGACGAAGTAGTTGCTCCACTTGCTTACAAAACCTTTGATTTGATAGAATATTTCAAGGAAGGTGAGGCGGTAAAATCGGGCATGAAAGGTACCAATCCAGATGCCATAGAAGCCTGGACGTTCGATCCGGAATCACAGGAAGAATTATTAAAACGACTGGCGCCATTTAAAAAAATTATAATTCTTTCAGGAGATGTGCATTATGCCTCCAGTCAACGACTGGCTTACTGGACGAAGGGCAACGAGAAAGCAACAGCCTGTTTTGCACAATTAACCTCCAGCGGATTCCGGAACATTATGCCAAGTTATATCCGGAATGCCAGCCAGCACTTTCTTAACGCTCAAAAAATGTTACGCAACAATATAAATGCAGAGCGTCTGGGATGGTTCAATCATAAAATAAATCCGGACCCGTTGATCCTTCCCGAAAAATCAAAAGTGTCTTTTTTGAATAATAAACTAAAAAAAAGCCCGGTCATCATACCTGTCAACGGGTGGCCGCAAGGTACAGTAAAAGGCAGGGATCCCGATTGGTCGTGGAGAATAGAAAACATAGTTGATGATCGGAAGGAGAGTGAGCGGCCTTCTCCCACTCAGGTTAGCAATCTGGAAGAAACAGAGGATATTATGAAAAACCTCCAGAAAACTGCAATACGTCATATTGAGCAAGCCAAAAAAGTAAATTATACCCGTCAGATACTATTTAAATCAAATTTAGGGTTGGTTTCTTTTGAAAAAACCCGGAATAAAGTTCTACATGTTACTCATGAATTATATGCCGCGCATTTCGACAGAGAGTCTGACACACTAAAGGATTATGGTATTTATACGCAGCATAAAATTCCTTTGGAAGCTTCTGAAAAGGAAAAAGCTCCTGCATTACCTGATGATAAAAAATAAAAAGTATGGATAATCCAGGTTTTTTACAGTCTGCCATAGGCAAAATAGGTGAATTCTTTCAGTGGTTGAAAGAGAAAATGGAGGACGATCAGGTTCGGCGCGATACTTTACTCAATTTAGGATTGAATCCCGATACGGATGCAAAATTAGATATCCCCGGGGATTCTATATCAAATATCAGTCAGTATCAAAAATCGGTTAATCCTGATGAAGTTGCTTTTCAAAGTGCTGTAAATGACGTCAAAATCATCTATTCGTCCCTTAAAGAATTCATTAAAGCGGTAATTGATGATCCCAATGATGTTGATACTTATATTTGGTTGTTTTTGCAAGTGAATACAACCAATTACGTTCGTCTTCATTATCCGGAATTCTATTGGGTCTCACAATTACTGGGATTTCTCGCAGAGGGCAGAGTTTCTGTTAAAAGTGCTGTGGAAGATCAGGGAGTTCCTGAAACTGTATATGATGTTGCGCACTACATAATATATGATGCACCAGTTTATGTAGTCACTGAACTTCCGGTAATAATTGTAAAAAATTTATGGGATCTGATTACCGATCCCATTGACTATTTGCAAAATCTTTGGAAAAAAATAGTAGAACTTTGGAATAAAATCAAAGAGCCACAACAACTTGAAGGACATTTAAAAACCATTGAGGAAGCTGAAAATTTATCCCAGTTAATGACTGTCCTGGCAGGATTTTTTACAATAATGGAAAGCCATTTGCCGGAGAGCCGGTATCTTGTTGGATGGAGCAACCTGCCCAGAACAATAACGGAAGACAGTACGTCGGAATTGAAGGATACAGTTCTTGGTAATCTGATGTTAAATACCATCAGGAAAGAACACGATCAAAATTTTCCGGATGATTCAAATGAAGCCTGGAAAAAAATAGAAGCGGTTCTGAAGAAAAAGCAAGATAAAGAAGACCTCAATGATGTTGATGAAAAAATTCTGCTTGAATATTACACTACCATTGAACGCTGGAAAAGAGGAGACTGGTCGGATTTAGTTTCTGAAAGAGCATTTTCTTTTGATCTAAAGCTGCCGGAAGCGGAGGATAGTGGTTTTGATAAACGGTTGGGTGGTACGCTGTTTTTTGTGGCCGACGAAGAAGTATCTGATTTTTTCAACAAAGATTCAGCTGTAAAAATTGAATCGTTGGGCGGACTATTTATTTCTTTGAATGGGGAAGTTAACTATACACATCAGATAAATGATAACTGGAAGTTCAAAATAAAAACAAGTTCTGGTGATATATTGAATGTATATCTCAGCAGGCTTCCTGATGCTCAGATTATGGGAGATATGAGTCTGGAACTGGCTCTCAACAGAAAAGCTGATCCAGAAACCGGGGCTTCATATAATCTTCCGAATGCATCGGGAACACGTTTAGCCATCGGTGAAATACAAATAGCGGCATTTATTAATAAGGAAGACAGAGGCATTGAAATAGGCCTGAAAGATAATGCGGTAGTTATCTCAGGCGGTGAGGGGGATGGTTTTTTGAATGAAATACTCCCATCGGGCGAAGTTCCTTTAAAATTTTCTCTGGCGGCCGGCTATTCTAAAAAGAAAGGATTTTATTTGGATCACAACGTCAGCACCCTCAAGGATACTCTGGATTTACTAAAAGATGATGATAAAAAGAAACCCGGCGATACAGACACCGGATTGTCTGCATTGAGCTTTACAACGGGAAATGGGGATGAGGAAAAAAGAAATGAGGACAATAGAAACCAGAATAATGAAAAACAGCCGCACCAGTTATTGATTCCGGTTCATAAGGATTTGGATTTTCTTTATTTTGACAATGTCAGGTGGGATTTCGGGCCGAGTGCAAAAAGCGATGCTTTGGGTGGATATCTGAAAGTGCTTGCGACCTTTTCTTCAAAACTGGGGCCTGTAAAAGTTAAGATAGAAGAAGCGGGTTTGGGAATAGAAGTCATCACACCGAAACAGGGAGGAGATTTAGAAACCACAAATTTTGCCTTCGGGTTTAAACCTCCCAAAGGCATCGCTCTCAGTATCGATTCCGATATCATCACCGGTGGTGGTTTTTTGGAAATTGATCCGGACAATCATCGCTATGCCGGAGTACTGGCCTTCAAACTAGCGATGGAAAAAAGAGACATTGGACTGGCAGCCATCGGACTGATCAATACCCGGTTGCCTAACGGAGAAAAAGGTTTTTCGATGCTGATCAGTATCAGTGTGTTTTTTTCACCTGCAATTCCGCTTTCTTTCGGATTTACCCTCAATGCAGTGGGAGGTTTGGTCGGAATTTACCGGACAATGAAGGTGGATATTTTAAAGGAGCGCATTCTAAACGGAGCAGTAAAATCCATCATGTTCCCGGAAAACATTATTCAAAATGCGTCGAAAATCATCAGTGATTTAAGGGCTGTATTCCCCCCGCAGAAAAAACATTACGTGGTGGCGCCTTTTTTCAAAATTGGCTACGGCACACCCACTGTAATGGAAATCGATTTAGGTATTTTGCTGGAATTTCCGTTTAAAGGAAGGATTATATTGCTTGGAAGCCTGGGAGTTTATCTCCCGAACAAAGATGTGGAAAAACGCCTTGGAGAAATTCATGTGGATATTTTCGGGGATTTTAATTTTGCGGCATCCTATATCCTGATTGAAGGCAAGTTGCGTGATTCAAATATTGTGGAAGTTGCCCTTAACGGTGGCTTCGCCTTTATGCTCGCCTGGGGAAGCAACCCTCAGTTTCTGTTGTCGGTCGGTGGTTATCATCCACGCTATAAAAAACCGGCGCGTTTTCCCGAAATCCCTCGCGTAACTGCTCTCATAAAAAGGGGGGAGGATATCCGGCTGTCCTGTCAATATTACCAGGCCATTACTTCCAATTCATATCAAATCGGTCTGACTGCAGAACTGGCAGTTAAAAAGGGCAAAGCCAAAGCATACGGTTTTCTGGGATTTAATGCTTTGTTTCAATTTGATCCTTTCTATTTTGAAACGGATATTCGCATAAGCGTAGAGGTTTCCTACAGGGGCCGGTCTTTCTTCGGAGTAGAAATGGAATTTATGCTCAGCGGTCCCGGCCCCTGGCGGGCACAGGGATTTGCAAAAATCGAAGTACTGTTCTTCTCCCTAAAAATCAAGTTCAACATCAGTTGGGGAGAAAAACAAAAAGTGGCTCCAGTGGTTATCAAACCCGATGTCTTACTGGAATCACTAAAAGTTCAACTGAAACAATCCGGGAACTGGTCGGTAAAACTGCCAACGGGATACTCCGGTGCCGAGTCATTGCGAAGCCCTGATGAAACCGAACAGCAGAACCAGGTAATCATTCATCCATCGGGTTCTCTTGAATTTCGCCAAAGTCTGATTCCTCTGGATAAAACCATCGAAAAACTGGGTAACAGCTATATGGAGGCGGGGACGAGTTACCGGATTTTGAACTATGCTTTTGGCACAGGCGAATCAATTGAGCCACAAAACAAACAAACGCTTCATGATTACTTTTCCCGCGGGCAGTTTGAAGATCTTCCCGACAGCGAAAAACTGTCCACACCCGACTTTGATTTAATGTCCGCAGGAATTGAAATCGCACCGGAGCAGGCTTTTGATATTTCAACGGATATGCAGTTTACAGGTAACAACTTTGAAGATATCATCCTTGAAGATACCGGTAGCTCAAAAACCAAAAGTTCCGGAAACTGGCAGGAAGAAAGGATGTTTAACCTAATGGGAATCAAAAAGCCAATTGATGTAACCCGTCCGGAAGAACTCTTTGGTGTGGTAGAAGATGTACCGTTACAGAAAGAAAAGACATACAAAATATTGTCGAAAGAAGCGCTCGAATCACCGGAGCAACTGAAAGCTCAGTATTTCAACAGCTATTCCGGGGCAAAAGATTTTTTGAAGGCACAATGGCCGGGAGATGAACAAAAGAAATGGCAAATAATAGAAACAGAGGTTGAAGAAAATGAGGAAATTTTAGTGGGATAGAAACATGAAATTTTGGATTACAAAATGAATGCAGACAATTAATTATCAACTATAAAATGTATAGAGATGATAAACTTTGATGAATTAAGAATTAAAGACAGCGAGGTGCTGAGCAAAGAACAATGGAACGGGTTACTGGACGATACCCGTAGGTATTTCGAAGGCAATGTTGGACTGGGAGTGGATACTCCCGAAGCCAAACTGCACATTGAAGGCAATGGAGGCACCAATGTTGATTTGCTGGTGAACGGCAGAATAAAATCGAATAACAATAATGGGGGGCTCTGGATATCGGACGACCGGTTTGTGGGAGGAACCAGCACCAATAAAATTGGATTTTTTAATAAGGGCTGGCACTTGCTGGTTCAAAATGACGGGAATATAGTAGCTAACAAAAGCCTTGAAATTAAAGGAGATTTGAATATTAATGGAAAAACAGGGATCGGAATTTCCAATCCAATGACTACTTTATCTTTAGGTCCCTCTTTAAATACGATCAAACTGGCGCTCTATCAAAACACCGCCGGAACCTCCTGGTATGGGATGGGGGTTACTTCCGGCAGATTTCATTTTAATATTGGCAATCCGCAGGCGAAATATCTATTCCTCGACAGATCAGGAACCGGTGCCAGAGAGATATTCACCATCATGGGAAACGGCAACGTAGGAATTGGCGTTGCGAATCCATCTGCCCCACTCCATGTCAAAGGAATTATCAAAGCCGGGTTAAGGTTTATCGGCGACAAAAAAAATGTGCAGTACGACCTCAATACCGGGGAAATCGGCTATGATAACTCCACGCGAAGGGATAAACGAAACATTACACCCTTAACGGACAATTTTGGCCGGATTATGCAATTGATGCCACGCAAATACACCCGGCCCAACGAACCTAAAATCTGGGAAATAGGCTACATTGCGGAAGAAGCTAAATCACTGGGACTCGATTATCTGGTTTCTTATGATGAGAATAACAAACCAGACGGAATAAACTATCGGAAACTGTGCCTCTACCTTGTGGAAATTGTCAGGGAACACGAACGCAGGCTCAACCCCGGTTCTCCCTACCTGGAAAAATATGTGGAGGACCAGTCGCCGGAGCCCGCTTAAAAAGTAATTAACTTAACTGCTCCTAGTGGAAATCTTATGAATACTAAATATCGATTTTCAATATTATTGGAACCAGCTCTATAAATAAAGCATATCTGTAGCGGCCATGACAGTATCCTTTCCAAAAATAAACCGCAGGATTAAGTCCTACCAGGGGAGAAAAAGTCGTTGTGTTCACCTGTTTTTTCCTTAACATTCAGTACAACAAATATCAGGGACTTTGGTTAAACGGGATGTCCGCAAAATACGGTGATGCCCCAGCTCATCACTTACCGGACTTGGTTTTTGCAGAATGCCAGGTGTAAAAGCCGACGATTTTGAATGAAATCTTCTTTCATACTCCTGGTAAAACGTGTTTTTCTGATCATCGCTCACCAGATTTACTGCTGTCTGCGCTACCTGTGGCTGGTTTAATCCTGTAATGTGTTCAAAAATATTGTTGATTTGCGGAAGTGTCTCCACCACAACCACACTCAGGGAAGCATCTTTAGGCAATCCGAAAACCGAAAGCAACTGCGATACTTCTTTATTACTCCAGACCGTTGTACCATATTTTGTCGAGCTTTTATTCTTTTTCGTAAAGTCGACAAGCTTGAAGAAATTACCTGTTTGTGAACCCTGTCCTTTCAGCGTTTTCACCGTTATTTGATTGAGCAGTTGCAGTTCGCTGCTGGCATATTTCTCAAATACATTTACATCTTTTTCGTTTTCTATCTGCACTCTCCAGTCAAGCGGACGGTCGTCCAGCAGAATGTTGCGGTAATCGTTGTTGTCGGCCTGTTTTACCTGGGCATACAACAATGCCCACAATTCCGTCCGCGGCGGATTCGCCGTAACATTTTTCCCTTTGTGCACCGCCACGGCGTAAGGGGCTGTTATCCACAGCTTATCCTTGTCGCGGTTGGGCATACAAGTCAGCGCCGGTGCCGGATGTTGAATGCCATGTGATTTTAATCTTCTGCCAAAACGTCCCTGTGCCGTTGTCCACACTTTATCGGGTTCTTCGCCGGTGTTGACGGGCGGGCGTTCAAAATGTCCTACTCTAAATTCATAAGTAAAAAAGCCAAACATTTCATCGCTGTTTGCATGTAGACCAGGAGGCAAAGGAAGCAGATAGTGTACATCACTTGAAGTACTTTTCACCATCGGTTGCATGGCATTCAACCCTGCCAAATCATTGGAAGAAGCCGGTGTAATAATCCGGATTTGCTCCGGATCGATTGGAAGCGGAGGTTCTTGTGGGCCGATAAAAAGCAAAGGATGGTTATTGCTGATCAACTGATCAGGTACATTGACCAACACCCGTGCAAAATAGGTGTCCTGCGGATCTTCGACAGGTTCAGCAAATTCAATCCACAGAAAACGTTTACGCGATTCTGTATTTTCATATTTTTCATCGCGTTTGTATGGAGAAAGTGCATACCCGGCTGAAACAATTTTGGGAATCTGAGCCGGTGGAGTAGTAATGGGAAGTGTTAATTCCACCGTTTCCGGATTATCTCTTTCCGCTCCATGTCCGGTCTTGAATCTGGGTTCGAGCGTGTAAGCCAGATCGATGGTGTCGGGGAATGCCGAGTTACCATTCTGCGGACCTTTTTTGGGCTCCACTGCATCAATAAACACAATTTGGGTAGAATTTCGTTGCGGATTATCCAGCGATTCAAACGACGCTGTCCGGATCATTTTGATACGTCCGGCTTCTGTATTTTCCTCTTCAGGTTGGGCATCATGTGTAAAACCTTTTGTTCGTTTCACTACAAAACTGTCTGTTTCCAGGGCATCCCACATCCAGTCCCTGTCCAGTTCGAAATTGATACAGCACAACCAGTGATTAAACAAATCAGCTTTTGAAGCAAATGTGATGGACGACCCGTCCGGTGCCATTGTATGACGGATCCGGCTGGAGCATCCAAATACAACCCGCCTGCCCTTGCGGGCATATAAAGTTAAGCCGTTACTTTCCAGGTTCAACTGGTCGGCCAGTTGCTGAACATTGCTGTTCTGTGTCAAATTTTCATTTCCAAAAAACAGTGTGGTCAGTTTGCCATCAAACACTGTTGCGGCATCCGGCTGCATATACAAAGCCTGGATGTTTGAAACTCCGGCAGTAAGAGCCAGCAATCCTGTTTCATCGTCCGATGCTTTGTACAATGTTACCGAAAAAGGTTCGCCGTATCTTACATCCATCGTTTTGTTTGCTGCATCGATAACACCGTAATAGGCGCTTGTATCGCTGTCATCTGCTTTGTCTTCACAAACCGCCCTGATGGTAAGCCGCACCGTTCTGGCTGTGGGCAGCACCAATTGGGGAAGGTTGTCGATATCGTCGGTCAGGCCCAAATCCTGAACCAGGTTGATTTCCGCCCCCACATTCAATACTTTATCCGGGCCCTCAATATCCTTGTATTCAATCGGAATATTTAAAGTAGCTTCATAATTATCGTCGTTGTTGTTTATGTCCGGAAAAAAACGTCTGGTCGTATATAAATGTACATAATCATCCTTACCGTTTATGCTGGCCAGTTTATCAAGCTTTAAAGATTCTATTTCAACAGTAATCTCCACCTGGTTAACGTCAGGGTCGGCAATTCCAAGTCCTACCCGGTGCTCGGCATTGTGGCTGTGATCAGCACTATTTATATCAAGACTTAAATTTGACTGGTTTAGGAGGCGTTGAATCGGATCGTTGTATTTGCCGGTATAAACAACAGCCGGGTATCCAAGTTTTGGCCTTCTGATATTGAGCTCGTTCAATTCGGAAGGGCCGTCCGTACCGATTACAGGATGTACATCTCCCGGCTGTGCATTGGGAACGGATTCAATTTCCTGAATGCGTGGCTGGATGGGCGCAATGTATCTTTTAAACTGGCAGGTCGCAATATCGGAAGTGGTTCCATTCACGGGATTGAGCCCAATATCCGGGGCACCGCCGCTGATATCCTGCATCCGGATTCTGAACTGGTATGTTTTTCCATAGCGAAGTTGCGTATCGACATGGCCGCCATTATATATCTGATTGAGGTTGTTTTTAGCGCCACCTGTTACGCCTGTTCCTGTATTTACCGGATTTCCATCGCCGTCGGTGGCAGGCTGCCCGTCCGGGTCGGCATCTACGTTTGCATGGGTTGTCTGGTACACCGTGGCAGCATCTTCGTCGGGCAAAACCATACTGTGCCCATTCCAGCTGGCAAAATACATTGGCAGCCAGTAGGGTTGCATTTGCCCGGTAACCTGTTCGGTACCATCCAACTGAAGTGGATAAACCTGGTAGGGCAATTCTCCTTTAAAATCGTCCAATTCAATAAAATCGTCGGGTGAAGCAGGATTCCGGGAAAGAGTCAGTGGTATTTTATTGCTTACCAGGTTTAACGATTCCCACGGATTTTCAGGATCAGTTGTTTCAGATGTTTCACGAACATCGATAACATAACCGAACACACCTATTGGCGCATCGAGTCTTTTTTCAGTACTTATAACAGATGAATCAATCATCAACTGGCGCATGTACCAGATAAGAATTTGCTCGTCATCCCAGCCCAGACTGATGCCAACATCTTTTACCGGATAGGAGCCGTCCGCTTCTTCCACCAGAGGATCGCGATGAGGAGGTTGATTGCAATGCACAATCTTTGCAAAACCGTCGTCGTATTCGGCAGTCTCTATAAATAACTTGTCGTAATTTCCGTCGTGTACATTTAAAACTGGATAAAGTAGCGGAGCGAATACATGTCTTGGTTCACCGGGTGTCAAAGCCGGAATCCGGGCAGCATAACGTTTTATAAATGTATCATCGGCAGCCATTTGTGAACTGAAACTGCTTCCGTCAGCCAAATCAATGTATAAAAATCCGCCATCGGGGAAAGTGTCTTCTGTGATGGGTAAACTGGTGGAGTAAATAAATCCGGCAGCCCTGGCCAGCAACGGTTGCCTCAGAATATGGGCAAAAACCTTTCCCCAGCTGATTATATCGCTGCTTTTCTGAAAACCCTGATGAAACCTGGCAGCTTTTACTGCACAATGATACTGGTCGCCGGTAAATGCATTTTTTGTTCTTGGTGCCTGAAAACCTGTAGCTTTCAGATAGGTTTTTGGCAAATGCTTGTAAACACTGCGCTCAACAGGCCTTGCCTTTTGAAATTGCCTGTCAGCAGGAATATTTTGCAGGTTAACATTGGAATTTACCATATTAAGATTAAAAATCTGCAGGTGATTTGCCATTGCTTCTAATATTTCCCGCGGATTTTCAGGTGAAGTTGTTTCCAATGAAATAGCTTCACTGAGCGGTTTTGGCTGCGGCAAAGGATTGGCGCCAAAGCCCTGAATGAGCTGGGCGCCAAAGGAAAATGCGGCATCGGCAAATGCAAAATCCGCATCAGGAATCTGGGGTTCTTCTCCTACAATAATTGGATTGAGCGGATTGTGGTCTCGTGGCAGGACCACGATGTTTATCTGCAATTCATTTCCATCAAAATACTGAGGAAATGCCATTATGGATAATCTTTGATTTGGATTCATAATTTTTGTTTTTTATGCAATCTGACGCTGTTCCTGCCAGGATTCGGTGAAACTGATATTGATGATAAATGCAATGCTAATGTCGAGGCCAAAGGTGACCTGGCACTGCATATCGGTGCGTGACCCACCACTTCCAATTGCCTTTTTTGAATAGGTACCTTTTGCTTCAATACGAATTGTGATGGAAACAATGCCACCCAGAATCTCAGCATGACCCTCAAACAACATGAACGCCGAAACTTCCACAATGCCTGAAGCTATAAATATTTCAGCACCCACAACAAACAACACACTCACATTGCCCGCAACAGGCAGGCCAACAACTATCTGGGCGCCAAATCCAAACTTCATCATCAGCGATGGGCCAATTTTGGTATCGGCGGCAATATCAACATTGGCCTGCCCTATGGCATATACCGTAGCTGCCGAAACCGAAACGCACATCACCGATAAGCGGGCATAAAATCCTAAAACACCTCCTGCGCTTGGCAACAACTCGTTGGCATCAGTGGTTACCTTTAAGGCTGCATTAAAATAAGCGCCCAGTTTTAATCCCGCCTCGAGTTTAAAGGGCGTATTCGGATCGTTATATACCGCATCAGGAACAGGGAATCGCAACACCGGAATTTCCTTGGACGCTTCAAATTTGTACTCCCAGGTACCGGCTTTGTTGCTCATGGCCAGTTTCAGTCCGTTTTGCACTGCTTCGCCATAATTTCCCGACTGAAGACTTTGCAAAATCTCAAGCAAGTCAACAAGTGGTTGCAATTCAGGTGCAAATGTCAAATCCGGTTTCGGATAGGTCGCTTCCTTTCCGTTTTCTGAATCCCAGTTACCTCTGATAGTCATGAGTCGTTTAATACCTGCCAGATCGATTACCAGGCCGATATTGTTCATTTTGCTTTTCCAGCTTTCTGCCACCGAATTGATATCGAAATCGAGCGAACCCGACTCCTCTACGTTTCCATTCTTATCTTTTTTGGCATATTCAATATAGATTCTGAAATTGCCATCGCCTACATCGATGAGTTCGAACTCTGTTGGCAGGTCAAAAGCTTCTTCCGGATTGTGCAGCAACTGAAGTCCCTGTTGTTTCACGTTGTTGATGGTATCCTGTATATCCATCAGTTCAAACACGTCTTTCCCCAGGTCTTTAAGATTGTTGGTGTCAAACGGGAAACTGCCGTTCTTTTTCATCAGTATTGCTTCCCCCAGCGTTTCCAGGGTAAAATCATCCGCTTCGCCAATATTCGGAAAGATTCCTTTGGAATTGACAATGCGAAAAGCATCGACAAAAAGCGGAGGAGTTTTACTGAGCAGTTTTTTCGTGCCTTTTTTAAAGGAAGGAGTCAGGAACAATGCTTTCTGTGTATCGGTGCTTTGAAGGAAGCCATAATTTATAGTATTGCCGACTGGTTGTCTGAGCAATTCCAATGGCTCGGCAATGCGTGTCAATACATTTCCTACTGGTGTATCAATTTTTACCTTGTTGCCATCTTTTACAACTTTCCCCTGCCGGATAACCGGAATGCTGAAATTTTCAGGCACCGGACTTACATCTCCATTGGCTCGTTCGTGTTTGACCATGGTCCAGCTACCGTCTTTGGGTAGCAGTACACTTCCCCTTCCAGCCACACAGAAGGCCGGATCAGAACCATTATCTGCAAATGAATTGCTAAAATCGAAGCGGCTTATACGCATTTTCTGCGAGCTTTCCACCAGGTCGATTTCACAATCAATGGAACCGCCAATTGTTCCCTGGCGTGTAACCAATAGCTGCAATGCGTTATTGTTTAATGGAAAACCTTTCGGTCCGAGTTGAACAAAGCCCAATACCCGTTTGGAAGGAACGAGCTTTTTCTCTCCATCGGAAGTGGATTTTGAAACCATCCCAGACACTACACCTTCTACTTCTATGTCGGCATCGAAATAAACCGGTTGAAGGTCGATATCAAAGAATTTCGGACTATTCTCTACAAAAACTCCATCTTTATCAACCGAGTCTTTAAATTCTATGCTTATCTTAAATGGCTCTACCTCATTGGTTTCTATAATATTACTCACATTATACAATGCTTTCACAAGTCCCGGGTGTATTTCAAATTCAGCAAAGCGTTCCACGGCAATCAATTGTGGCTCGGGATTTTCAGGCGGGCCACCCGGAAAATTTGGGTTGTTTTCGTAAGTGTAATATCTGAAATCAAATTTACCGTCGCTTTCCGCCCTCCAACCGCTGTCGAAACGATAAACATAACCGCTTCCTACCCGAAACAGCGTGATGGTACGTACCACTTTAATCGCCCATGGGTACATAATGCTTTTTACCTGGATAATTTCATGCGAACAGCGGCCTACATATACGTCGAACTTGGCCTGGCTGGTTTCAGCAATGGCCGCTTTGGTATTCAACCAGTTGCTGAGCATGCTTGCTCCATATCCACTCAGATCCATACGGGTAACAGGCACTCCTCGCTGTTTGAACAATTCAAAGGGATAATTGGAATCGTAAAAGAATTCCCGGTTAAAAATGCTGGTTACGCTGCCACCGAGAGTGCTGTTCCCGGTGGCATTTCCGGCTAAATCCAAAACATTATTAATTTGAACGGTGGTACCCATAAACATCTTATCGTCGCCCTCACGCAATGGTACCCCGGCATCCATCCTAAGCTGAAGTCCGGACTGGATTTCATTCTCAAAAGAAACTTTTACTTCGTTGAGGTTGCCCCCGTCACGCGGTACATTATTGTACACGTATTTTTCGCTTAAAAGGGCGGCAGCCTTCATTCCAAAAGGAAGGGTAAAAAACGAGAAAGCCTTGAAATTACTGTCGGTATCCCGTTTGTCCAGTAAAAAACCAGTTACCGGCAGTGGTGCCAAAGCCACTTTTTCAATGCTATTGTTTAAAATATGGGTCGGACCGCCATCATTCGGGTAATAATTAAATGCACCAGCCGGGTCGCCGGGAATCGGGCCATCTGGCGGAGGAGCTGGAGGAGACAGGTTAAATACCGGCTCCCATGAAATCTGGGGAACGGTAAACGCTTTTACATTCACGCCTGCACTCACCACATCCATTCCTTCAACCTGCACGGGGAAAAAGCCGGCTATGGATTCGCCTGTTGTGGCATCGGTCCCGGCAGTTACACTGAAATCCCTCCTGTTAAGGATGTCAAAGCTGATACCAAACAGGTCCGCATTGGTACTCACATCCAAAAGTGCAAACAAGTCTCGTTTGTGTCGAAACGATTCCTTTTCCCACTGAGAACCATAATCGGGCAATGGTTGACGATCAGGGGCGGCTTTAGACATCATGGTAGCATTCGATGCAGAAAAGCTTTCTACGGCACTGATTTTTTCAGCAGAAACCGGATTTATATTTTTATTACTGAGCGTTCTTGATAAATTAAAACTTGCAAGCCGGGAAACAGAGAAGTCTGTTTCCGAAAGTAGATTAAATTCAAATGAAGGTTTAACGACAGCATTTCCGGCAGAAATATCCGGAGAAGAAGGTTCAGGTATTGCAGGCTCTTTCACATCTTCCGGCGATTCCAATGAAATACCTCCGAACTGGTTGTTCAGCGGAGCAAAATGAAATGATACTTCTACTATGTCATTGTTAACTACTTCCTCAGAGGAGCCAATCCAAGCCACACGGCAAACAAGCCATGCGGTTAATTGCTGCATGGAAACGGCAGAATTGCTTAAAGAAGCAGCCCCTGCAATTAAACCTCTCATTTGCCTTTGAAAAATACCCAGATTGGCGGCATATGGATCCGGAAGTGTGGGAATATAAGCCAAAAGGCCAAAAGTGAGAAAAAGAAATCCTTTTTCAACTTTGCTAAAATCTTTATTTAAATTTCCAAAAAGCAGACAACCATTTGGCTGTGTAACTTTGAACAAAGCATTGGTAAGCGCCAGGGCCATTTGTTGAGGGATTACAGGATCCTGGTTATTTATCTGTGCATCATCATGGATAAGATTGTCATCGAATAAGTAAATCAGTCTGGAGGTATCACTGGCAGCGATTATCAGAATTGAATTCAAAGATTGAATTGCAGGCGGCTCTCCATTAACTTTCACCGGACGATCAATTCGGAATGTAGCATTGGAATAAGTCATCAATAATTCATTGCCATTGACATTGCTTAAATAGAAAAATGGTGCATTGCCTGAAAATGTAAGGTTTACAGAAGTGCCTTTTTCATTTTTATCGTCTTTCCAGAGATTCAATGACTGGGTTGCATGCAGATTTCCTGCCGAAAGGTCGGCTATCAGTATTTGTCCAGGGCCAACCAAAAAAGCAGGTGCATTTAACGAAAAACCACCGCCTTTTAAGCCCGTCCAATTATTGACAATTCCTTGTTTGCATTGCACAAACAATGCACCGGTACCTGCAGCCACAGTGGGTTCTGAAACATCGACAGATGCAACCGGTAATACCCAACCGCTTTTTTGTATTTCCGCCTCCTGCCCCAATTTATGAAATTCCGACTCATTGCTTTGTATTACAAAATTTTGTTCGGACGCTTTATATGGAAAAATTATACGTTGAATCTGAGGATTGTAAACAGTCTGCTGGCTTTTTATCCATTCGAATCGTATTTTTTGACCATACAACTTGCATGAGGCTCTGCCTGCATTATCGATGGTCCGTCCATTTCCCGAAAAATGAAATTCCAGAATGTCTGGCAATTGCAGTTGCATACTCCTTGCATCCTTGCCGTAAGCGCTTTTAGTGTCGGCTCCGGTGGCTTCCTGCTGATCCAGATTTAATTTAACCTTAACTGTCGTATTAGCCGGAACTGTAAGTTTATTATTGATATTCTGTGGCGATTTGCTTAAAGTTATCTCTCCGCTTCTAATGGTTAGCCCGGTATATTTACCCTCCGGTGCATTGGGTGCCAAAAATCTGGAATTTATCCATATGCTGCCTTTTACAAGTGAATAAGTCGGAGAGGGTCTCCCGATTGCAGAAATTTTTCGATTACCTACTATTCTTCTGGTAACCAAAGGGGTACCTTGTTTTATTTTGAACAGGAGGACTGGATGCGCAACACCCTGCATGTATAGCGTAACAAGTTTCTCTATAAGAAAAAAATCGTACCAGAACTGACGTCCGTCTTCATTAAAAAAAGGTCCTAGGCTGTGGTCGATTTTTGAACCTGCAGCCCATTCAGCAACCGAATTGTGAAGCAATTGTTCTCGAACAGGAATCTCCCTCCTGAATACCTTGTATTTGGTCTCTTCTTTTTCTTTTAACCGATTATTTATAATGCTGCCAATTGATTTTAATTGAATTTCGGAAATCGTTTCATCCGAGAACAAATCAGACTTTTCATAAGAAAATTCTGGTTGCATCAACTGAATCTTTTCTCCTTCAATAACCGATTTTGACAATGACCTTTTAAGTTGATTGAATTTTTTTTGATCTTCGGAAGTTTCAATATTCAAATGTCCTATAAGCCTGTTAAGGGTGGTACTAATTTGCCGGGATTCCATACTTTTTGGATTTAATGGTTGTGTTGAACGACCGGTGCATCGCTCGTTCATTTTTCATCTTACAAAATATACCATACAATTTACGAGTGTGAAAATTAGGATTCAATACCCATTTTTAGGTATTTTTATCTTAAATGCTTGAAAAATTATAAGAGAAAAAACCGGGAGGCTTCCTTTATTAACTGCGCAGTATTTTTAACTTTAAATTTTTCAATGAGATTTTTTCTGTGTTTTATGGCGGTATGATTGCTAATATACAGTTCATCAGCAATTTGCTTTGAAGAAAATCCTTCTGCAATTAGGGATAAAACTTCTTTTTCTCTTTTTGAAATAGTTATATTATTCCTGTCCTTATGTTTCGGGATGTGTTTTTTTACTCCAAAAAAATATTCTATTCGTTCTATTTGGGAAATATCATAAAGGTAATTGAGAGCAAAGAGGTTCTGCTTGAAAGAAAATATAGAAAGTTCATGATTAACAAAGTACCATCTGTCAAATACATCTTTAATATGATAGGTAAAATAATATTCTTCAGGGTATTTTTGTGAATGCGGTTTTTGTAATAAAAATTTTAATTTATTCTTTATAATTCTGGCTTCAACAGGATTAATTTTATTATACCAGAATGCCCAACCTCCCTGGATAATTTCATCTGACTTATAACCAAGTAAATTTGTATAGGTATCGTTGCAATAAAGAAATATATTTTTCCTGATGTCAAATATACTTATCATTAGATTTCTATCCTCTTCACAAAAAGAAGAAATATGCCTCACCACAGTCTGAATAAGGTTTTCTTGGTCAACCGTAATCATAACAGGTTTATGAACTGTATACATGGTTGATAAGTCTTAAGTACTATAAAGTAACTTTTCATTTCAAAAAATGTTCAAATTAAAAGTACTTATGATTTTTCTAATTATAAGCTGTTACCATTAATTCGTTAGCTGCTCTTAATTTCAATCAACAAGTGCTCCGCTAAAAAAACCAGCGGTATGCCAGATTGAAATTCCTTCCTGGCATTACAAAGTTTCGATCTTCTATTCTTGAAAGGTGGTCGCGGTATTTGGTGTTGAGTAAGTTTTGTACTTTCAAAATGATAACATGCCGGCCCGCACCGTTTATTCGGGCTCCAGCCTGCATGTTCAGCAGTGTGTAACCATCAGTAACGTCTTCTTCAGGAGCCACTTTCCCCTGGCGGCTGACGGCCATATAATTGATTCCCATCCATCCGCGGGTAAAATCATACTCTATCTCATTATTAAAGCGGAAGGGTGGAATAAACGGCAGATTTTCATTGGGGCCACCTCCAATTTCCCGTATGCCACGTACCCAGTCGGCACCAGACTGAAACTTCAATCCTTTTGCAGGTTTCCACCCCAGACTTATTTCGCTGCCAAAAAGCACAGCCTCTCCTTCCATATATTCAAAAACAGGATATCCTGAAAGCTCATGAGTCTGACCAGTGGGCTGAAAGATAATGTAGTTCGAAAATTCGTTGACAAATCCGGTTACTTCAATTTCAAAGCTGGTCTTCTTATAATTTATAAAAAGGTCGGCACCATGGCCTATTTCATCCTTTAAATTTGGATTACCTGATTCAAAGACTCCTGCTCCCAGATGAGTGCCGTTGGCAAACAACTCCTCTACCAGGGGATTCCGGTGCGACCGGGCCAGCTGCCCTCCAATTTCAAGACCTTCAAACGGACGAACATTAAGTCCGATAGAACCTGAATAATTAAATGAATTGCGTTTTAGATCAACATCAGGGAATACTTCGTTCCCCAGAGCCCGGGAGTTCTGGAAATCCAGTCTGCCACCCAATTGCAGGCGCATGGTATAAGAAAGTGGAATTTCCTGAAAAGTGAAAGTTCCAAGCGTAAAGCGCTGCTCTCCGGGGGTATAAGCCTCCCTTCCCTTAATATCCAGTTTTTGGCCGTTGAAACTAAATCCTAAGGCACCTCTGTCAAATATTCCTTTAGGTTTGTGTTGCAGTGTTATTGTAGAACTTAGAGCGTTTTGGTTGTATTCCAGTTCAACCTGTTCATTAGAGATACTACCAACCAGGTGGTAAATCTCCACCTCCTGCTGGTCAAATTGGGTGGCGTTGAACCTCAGCTGAGCCATATCAAACCAATTGCCGTTAAGCTTACTTCCTAAACGCCCCTGTAGGGCTAACCGGCGGGCACGGATTTCCACACTCTCTTCCGGCACGTCAATCGACTCAGGAATCTCAAATGCCTGATCAGAGATCGAAAAACTCAATCCTCCGTTTAGCCTGTCGTAGTCCATACCCCAGCCAAGGGAGCCACCGTAATTACGCATGGATGTGCCGGGAATCTTTCCTTCCGGTGTAGTAATATCGCCCGCCTGGCGCAGGGCCATACGACCGGAAAAGGCATTTTTATCTCCGCCATAAGTCAACCGGCCAAAACCTGCACCCATACTGTTCATGGTGGCCGCCTGTGCCGAGGCCACTCCGGTAACACCCTGATCCCATTGGTCTGGGATGTCAGTAGTCATCAGGTTAATGACACCTCCAAGTGCGCTGGAACCGTAAAGCAAACTGGCAGGACCCCGTATCACCTCCACGCGGCTTGCTGCCAGCGGATCGAGAGAGATAGAATGATCTGCTGAAGTTTCCGATATGTCTCCCATTCGTTCACCATTTTCAAGTACCAGTATCCGGTCGCCATCCATACCGCGTATGACTGGCCGGGCAGGGGCTGAACCAAAACTTCGCATAGCAACACCCGGCTGACCATTTAGCATCTCTCCGAATGACGGCTCAGAGCGTCGCTGAATTTGTTCACCCATAAATACCGCATCGGGCTGATAACGAAAACCACTGGCCGTTGGCGAGGCTGTCAAAACAACCTCCTCAATATTAATGCTTGTTGGTATCAGTTTTATATCTACCTCCCGTGAAGTTTTACCAACAGCTTCAATCTCTACCTCAGCAGGAACATAGCCCAGGCTTCGTACCAAAAGAATATGATGTCCCACCGGAAGATTGGTCAGCAGATAATGCCCGCTGGCATCGGTAATAGTTCCTATACGGGTTCCTTTAATAAGCAGGTTCACAAAGGGCAGGTGCTCACCGGTATGGGCATCAACCACATGCCCAAATATGTTCGCGTCAGTTACCGGTCGCTCTTCATTGGGATTCGCTATCAATGGTAAGAAGCCTGCCACCATTAATAAACTCAAGATAATTGAAAGATATGTTTTATACATAACAGCTTTTATTGGAAATTTAGAAATAAAAAAATGTGAAAATTGTTATGATGGTTAATCCTGAAAAGTGAAATGGAAATTAATGTTTATATTGATATTCTTATCGTCAACCGTTGCATTAGTGACCTATACCCTATCTATTGTCCAGTTAGTAGCCTGACATTATAGTTGCTTAACATCAATAACCTCACAACTCATTTTCCAGGATTTATTGAAAAGCATGGAGTGGTGGCCCACGCAAAAAATTTATCGGGTAAAATTCACATTGTATTCTACCAATACCAGACAACAAAACAAAACTCCTGAGTTTAAATTGAAATAGAAAACCAAGTATCAGCAACGTTAATAGGAGAGGTAGTGAATTAAATACCATTGAAAGAAATAAAAATTCAAAAGGGTTGTGCTGATGCTTTTGAAATGGGGTGTCAGAAATGGGATTATTTTTATAAGGGTGAGCATGAACAACAACTACACCATAACTTGTAATATGAAAGTGCCAGTTCGTCGTCTGGTTATGATTTAACCATATAATAAGAAACAAACTCACAAGTACAAGCACTATCTTTTTACTCCACTTCCATTTCATTTAATTACATACATTTTTAGAGAATAAAGCATACAGATCGATATGATAATACCTATTAAAGTCTTTATAAGCATTATTTGTTCAAAATTTGCTTCGGGAGATATGCAAATTGCTACCAATCTCTTGACAAATAGAAAAATAAATACCTCTACTTAGCTCCAAATTGAGATAATATCTGGTTTTAATATCATGATCTATATTTTACAAGTCTTCCAAATGAACATTTTTTTTGTTTTTAATGCGAGATTATTTCCTGTTTATGATAATCTTTAGGGTTTAAAGTGAATAATCAATTGATATTTTAGACATTCGTTCAAATAAAAACAGTCTCGCGATGAAATATATGCTCTTATTTTTCTTCTTATTCCACAGCATGCTCAGAATAGCACATGGGCTTCCTGTTGGCCAGTCTGAAAATTTTGAGATAACATCTAAAAAGCATAAAACCCAGGTAACCATAAATGAAAATGGTGAATTGGTTATTAATGTAACTCCAAAGGATGTACGTAGATTTAAAGCAAAGGGTATGGTTCGCTACAGCGATTTTGGTGCCAGGGGAGACGGCAAAACGGATGATATCGATGCCATCGCAGCAACCCATGCATATGCCAATCAGAGCGGCCTTCCCGTAAAAGCTGATAAGGGAGCTACATATTACATTGGTGGCAGAAGCCTAACGGCGGTTATCCGGACCGATACCGATTTCGGTAATGCTGCCTTTATCATTGATGATACCGATGCACATAACCGCAATGCACATATTTTCATGGTTGGTTCCAGCCTTCAGCCGTTCAAACTGGAGGGGGTCACTTCTTTGAAAAGAAATCAGAAGAAAATTGATGTGTCACTGCCACAAACCTGTCTGGTTACAGTTACCAATTCCCATATTAAACGTTACATCCGGTTTGGGCCAAATCAAAACAGAGGTTCCTCTCAGACAGATATCTTTATTGTTGACAAAGACGGCAATGTAGATATGGATGCTCCCATTATCTGGGATTTTGACACAATTACAGAAATTACCGCTCTGCCAATTGACGAATCGACATTGACCATCACCGGTGGACGTTTTACCACAATTGCTAATAAAGCTGAATCGAAATATACTTACTACAGCCGTGGAATAGCGATCAGGCGTTCAAATGTTATTTTAGATGGATTGGAACACCGTGTTACCGGTGAAGGAGATCATGGAGCACCCTATGGTGGATTCATTAATGTCGGTGATTGCTCTTACGTAACAGTCCGGAATACCATTCTGACCGGACGCAAGACATACCAGACCATAGGCTCAGCGGGAGTTTCTGTCTCAATGGGTAGTTATGATATCTCACTTAACCGGGCTCTAAATGTGTCATTTTTAAACTGCAGCCAGACAAATGACATCAACGATCGCACTTACTGGGGAATTATGGGGTCCAATTATTGTAAAAACATCGTTTTGGACAGTTGTTCCTTTTCCAGGTTTGACGCCCATATGGGAGTTGCCAATGCCACTATCCGCAACTCCTCATTGGGTCACCAGGGGATAAATGCCATCGGCAGCGGTACTTTTACATTGGAAAATTCCACCATCTATGGAAGGAGTCTAATCAATCTGCGCTCAGACTATGGCAGCACATGGCAGGGTGAACTCCACATCCGAAACTGTATTTATGTTCCCGCAGGTGGCAATCTTACTACTGCCAGCCTAATCGGTGGATCCAACTCAGGGCAGCATGATTTTGGCTACACCTGTTATATGCCAGAACGAATAACCATCGAAACCCTGCATATCGATGACTCCAACCATCCGGACAACTACCAGGGTCCCGCCCTTTTTGCAAATTTCAATCCACAAATGACCGACGATTCCTATACCGAGAAATTTCCCTATATAAGAACCAGAGAGGTGATTCTCAGAAACGTGACAACTGCCAGCGGCAAGAAATTAAGAATCAGTGACAATCTGTTCTTATTCAAAGATTTGGAGATAGATACCAATTAACATACCTACCCAGGAGATCCTCCTGTACCTGAAAATTCTTTCTTATAACAATAAGGAGGACTGATGATTTGCAAATGCGATGAAGACTATGAAGAAAGTGAATAAAGCAACTCGAATTATACAACTATTCTGATTTACTAATAAAAAAATTTATTGCTTCATAGCATTACGCGAACTTAATCTCCAAAAGAACACATTTTTCTGCTAAACTTCCGGAAAATAAATTATTTAAGCTAATAGATACTCACTTAAAAGCAATTAACTACTACAAATATATTTTGAATCAACTACATAGAACATGTCATATTTAAACAAAGAATACAGTATTTTTTAAAATTGGCATAGTTAACTCCAATACACTCGCTGTATTTTTTGTAATATTGATCATATCATTGTATATTCGGCTCCGATAGAACTAAGTACAGCTAACAAAATTTCCCTGGTTGGCTTAACCATCCTCATTAAAATTGGATATGGATACAATAAGAATAATCCGATTTTGGAAAAAGCGGTTTCGAAAAAGCATTAAATTCAGATTCCTGATATTATGGATCATTCTGTATTCCACTATAACATCCTGTGATTCTGATCCATATGGATCACATTGGATGGGAGAAGATAAATTGACCATCTGTCAATATCTTGAATCAAACCAGGAGGAATTTTCAAAGTTCTACAGATTATTAGCCGAAGGCAGAATGTTAACTACTTTATGTGCCTATAATCCTTATGGAGAGGGCTATACTCTTTTTTTACCCACCAATGAAGCCGTCGATAATTTCATTCAGCAAAGCCAGGATTACGGAAATTTTGAAGAATTGTTGCAGGATACAAGCTTCATTTATGAACTCATGCGTTACCATACTATAAAAAGAATGGTACATACCAACGAATTTCCATTTGGAGCATTAAGGGACAGCACTCTTACCGGTGAAAGACTATCCATCGGATTTTATTCCAATGATGATATTCAATCAATTAAAATTAACAACAGCGCCCAGGTAATCAGATCCAACATGGAAATGACAAATGGTTTCATTCATGTTATTTCCGGGGTACTGCAACAGGTGAAAATCTCAGGTTATGATTGGCTCCAGCAACAGGATGAATATTCTATACTGGCAAGTGCTATGGAGCTTTCAGGAATCAGAAATAGATTGTGGTGGAGTAAATATACCATCCTTGCTGAACCTGACAGAGTTTATCACAAATATGGAATTTACAGCATTGATGATCTAACCAGTCGTATTTCTACACCTGGGATGTCTTATACGAACAGGTCAAACTCTTTTTATAAATTCGTCGGATATCATTTAGTGGGTGGTGAATATTACCTGAATGAATTGCATTGGGGAAATAGAAAATATACCACACTGGACAGCAACCCATTAACAATTGAGGTAGGTCTGGAAATAAAAATAAATCCGGGTATTGACGATTATGGTAATGTAATCTCAGAAAGTGGTGACACAACAATAATTGATTACATTCAACCTGTATGGGATAATTGCAATATCATTACAAATACAGGCCCGGTGCATTCGATATCGGATGTGCTTTTTTATCTGCCTTTACCAGAATAAATAATCAAAAATTGGTCAATGCTTTATCAATTTCATGTACAACAGAAGTAACCGTCGAAAATTCTGTAGCCATTATATTGGTAGCGTTCTCCTTTTCCCGAATTCTGATATAGGGTTTTCCTGTTTTATCGGATATTTCAATAATATCGGGTCCTGTCCGAATATCCAGGGTTTCCCCGTTTGCAGTAAAGTACCTACCGGAAGGTTTCTTATTGTCGGTAAAAATAATTTCTCCCTTAATAAAATGATTCTTTAAGTACCTGCGGAGATCTTCTTTATTTAAAGTATCAACCCTGAAGCTTTTAAGGGCCAGGTCTGATGGTACAAAAACAGTATAATTTTCGCCCTTTTCAATGAACCTGAGTTCAGAAGAAGTCTCATCAACCAATCCTGCCTGATTGAGCAGGCTGTAAAATTCAGTATAATCTGATAATATAGTCTGCATACTGCTGCTCAAAAAGTTGAACCAATAATTGACACTCCATACCTTGCCGTTATCAGTGGGTTCACTCAATGGCACCGGTGTGTTGGTTGTCCGGTTATAACCATTATAACCAAAAGTAGAGGGAAGGGTACCCTGGATTGTGTTGTTGGTATGATCCCAGGTGATGTAATTTCCTCCTAAAGTTCTTATAAACTCTTTATTCGCACTTCCGTTGGGTAAGGCAGTCCCTACCTGGTTCAGTATCCTTCTTCTGATAGTGTTGGAATTTTGAGATTCCATACGTTGTTCGGCTCTGTTGTAAACTCTAAAATTATATCTGTATTCATCCTGATTTATCCAATTCAGCAATAATGATGAATCAGTTTGTAATGCATAATCATTGATTGGGAAAAAGTACAGTTCCCCGTTATGGTTAGCAATATCATTATGGGTCCCGGAAAATTGTAATGCCAGCCTGAATATGGTATATTCCGGACGGCAAAATACAGGTCCGGTAACACTGGTAAATACCCTGTCGGGAGTATAATTGTTCATCCCTATAAAAGTACAATTGCTGCCAAATTCTTTACGTATTATATTTTCTTCATCCTGCTGAAACCTACTTTTGTTTCTGAAGATACTTCGGAATTGATTTGATGAAGGATAAAGTGGTGAAGATTTCATATTCTGAGCGATAACGAAATCGGCAACATCCTGAGGCAAGGATTTATAATCGGGCCAGTGAGCAAAACCTGATTTTACGGTTAAAATATTATCAATAAAATTTCTGAACGCTTCATCTGTAGGAACAAACAATCCATTTTGCCTCACCAATGAATGATTGGCATCGGGACCTTCGTATCCGGTTTGTTCACTATGAAGAGCAAATGCCAGATTGTTGTAATTTAAATCCCACAAAGTATCCATTGCTCCTCCATACCTCACTTCCGGCTGATTGTATGTGGCTGTTATATTAGGCATGAATTCCGGATAATACCAGTATACCATTTCCAGGAAAAGCTTATAGGATTCACCGGGATAATCTTTTTCGAGCAGTTCCTTTGCATTTGACAGTGGCGCTACTACCCTGTCTATTATATGAACAAAACCATTTTCGGCAAAAATATCTCCACGAATAACTTTGGCTCCAGCGTAATAAATATTTCCCCGTTCATAAGGTCTGTTAAAATAATAACTGAAATCTTCGGATGTTAGGGCATTGATATCTAAATACGCGTCGTAGAAAATTGGAACATATTTTCTTGATTGAATAAATACTTTTTTGTAGCTGTCTGCTACCGTCGAATCAGAAACAATCATTTCTTTCCTTCTTGTTTTTTTAACCCAGTATTTTTCAATAGGATTTTTATACATGGTCTGGCGCTTATAAGCATATGAATTGACATTGTTGCTGCTTCCTGTCCTCCATCCATAAATGCTTAGATTCTGCAATTGCTCAATTGACCAGGGGTTTTGAATTACATGATATTCGGTGATTTTAATAAGTTCATTGGTTGGGATTTCTGAGATACTGCCGTATTGATTTTCAGATAAAAACTTTTCTATGGCTTCATCGGTTGGAGCGAACACGCTCCAGCTTCCCGAAACATCCAGAATAGAGTCCAATCCTGCAAGTTTTAAGCATTCAGTAAAAAGCGAGAGATTCTCCTGGACCGATACGGTGGTATATAATTTCCCAGGAAGCCAATCGGGTCTTTTGTATTTCTCCTGCTCATTGTATTTCTCGCACCCGGCATTAATCAGAAAAAATAAAATGGAAAGGCTTAATATTTTGTGAACTCTCATAATTAGTTGCTAAACGATCAATTAACTTAGGAAAAGTAAAAATAACATAAATATGAAATTTTACCTTTTTTTAGTCAACTTTTTCGTTTTAAAAGATTATGAGCTCATTTTAAACACATTCAATTTGCATGATACAATTAAAGATTCAGTTTACATGGAGTGAAATCATTAAAATATTATTTCCAATTATCCTTTTTATGTAGATTTGCTTATTGGATTGTTTAAAAAGATCAAATTACTGACATTAAAACATTTTTAAAATTCTTCATTATTATGAAAAAATTAGAAAACATTTTGCTATTGATTATTTTTACTTTAGTCTTTCAAGCTTCTACCCTGGCGCAGAATTCCAGGGACGGTTCGGAAGTTATTGGAAGATGGAATCTCACTGTGATTATTGAAGGAGATGATTTAGAAGAGCTTGGGCTTTTCAGGCATGGATTGATGGATACCGAAGGATTTCCCGGATGGCTGGAGGTAAAACGTTCAGGCTTCTCCACGCTTGTAGGTTATTATGTTGGTTATGAAGGAAGTGCACGACCTATTTCTAAAATTAATTATTCACCAGAGGACGGAAAATATCATTTTACCATTCCTCCACAGTGGATGGATATTGAAGATATCTATTTTGAATTTACTTTTAGTAATAATAAGCTCAGCGGGTATAAAGTTCTTGACGGTCACAAACTCCAGTGGACAGGTGTCCGGGCGCCGGATCTCATACGTGAAAAAGCTCCGGTTTGGGGAAGTCCAAAAAACCTGCTGGATGACAACCTGTCCAGATGGATTATTCCGGCAAATAATAAGTTCAAAATGGTTGAGGGCATACTGGTAAATGATGAAGCGGGTGGCAACCTGGTTACTAAGGAAAAATTTGATGATTTTAAGCTTAGCCTGGAGTTTAGATATCCGGAAGGAAGTAACAGTGGTGTTTATCTCCGTGGCCGCTATGAAGTTCAGATTGAAGACGGTTATGGAAAAGATATCAACAGCATGTCGGTTGGTGGAGTTTATGGGTTCATTGAGCCTGCTGTTAATGCAGCTAAAAAGGCAGGTGAATGGCAAACTTATGAAATCACTCTTGTAGGCCGGCATGTTACCCTGGTATATAATGGTGTTGAGGTAATATCCAATCGGCCTATACCCGGGATAACCGGTGGTTCACTGGATAGCAATGAGGGAAATCCAGGCCCCATTATGCTGCAAGGGGATCATGGTCCGGTAGAATTCCGGAAAATTGTCATCACACCTGCATTAAAATAATTGTAGTATAATAAATCTAACCAAGAAACAGACAGCACCTGTATCAGTTATATCTGGCTTATTAAATTAAGACAGCTCGGTTTTATTATTCACTTCGGGCTGTCTTTATTTTTTAACCTCCAAATCACATTCCCTTCAAATTATCCGGCAGAACTTGTTCTATTGAATTCTATACCAGCTTCCGTCAAGCGACGGATAATTATGATTTCCAGAATAAAAATTGTTTTCTAAAAGAGACTGTTTCTAGCCGTATAACTCTTTTCTTGTTTTCAGCATTGGGACACCTAAAAATTATTGTGGATAATTTGATAGAGTTCTGCCTGTTCCTCATCCATTTGTAGTAGCCTGGATTTTGTAT
>JAWLGR010000023.1:0-73173 GCA_041684965.1 Mariniphaga sp. | reverse complement strand
TTTCTCAAAGTTCTCCTTTGCAGCTTTTGCTTCTCCCGGGGCAAAACCTTCTTCCAGCGAGCGCATCATTCTGTTGTCCACAGGAGATGGATTAATGGTATTTACCCTGATTTTATGGGGCGCTCCCTCAAGGGCTGCCGAGCGCATCATGCCATTGTTCGCATATTTACTCGCCACATAGGGCAACACATTGGCTGTACCGGTCATTCCGGCTACTGATGAGGTAATGATGACAGAACCACCCTTTTCCTTCATCAAAGGAAATACATGGCGCAAGCCATAATATACCCCGTGTATATTCACCGCTATTAATTTATGATATAAATCCAAAGAATATTCATCCAGCGGTTTTACCTCTCCTTCTATGCCGGCATTGTTAAAAAACACGTCAACATGCCCGAAAAGTTCTTTGGCCTTTTCTGCATAGGTTTTTACCTGTTTTTCATCCGTAACATCGGCAGCGATGTAATGCAAATCGGGTGAGTTAATTTCTTCTGAAACTTTCTTCAAGGCATCTTCATCGAGGTCGGTAATCAGCACCTTTGCGCCTTCTTCAATCATTCTTTTAGCAGTGGCGCTTCCAATTCCACCAGCGCCTCCGGTAATAACTACAGTTTTGTTTTCAAGTCGTTTCATTATTTTAATTTTAAGGTTTGCGTAAAATACTTTATTTTTAAAACAGCGAACCATTTCAGGCAAGCTGCAATTGAGATTTGCAGGTCAATGAGATATCTCTCCTTCTTTAAATAAGAAATCTTTCAAATGGCCATCCCAACCTTCCATATTCCTACGGAGCCACTCAAGTGTCATGCAGGCATGTTCTATCTCTTCATTCATATTATGTATAAGGATTTTTTTCAATGCTTTGTCCTTTTCCAGTTCAGTTCGCTGATTATACCAATCAACAGCTTCAATTTCTTCTTTTAAACTGTTTAAAGCACGTGTTAAAGAGCGTGCCTTTTGACTTAATTCTTTTGCTGGTTCGTGATAATCGCTCATGTTAATATACGTTTTTTGATTAATATGAAATGACAAGGTATTTTGAATTTTTCCAGAATTCTGCTGGATCAGTGATGGTAAGCAAGGATGTTCCCGCACTTGATACATTTAGCTCATAACTTGAAGGATGATGATTCGTAATTAATTCAATTTGTTTCTTTTCTGCATTCAGGCTAAAGCTCGTTTTGTCCATTATATTTATCATTTGCAATTGATTTTTATCGAGTTCCGGATTTAACGTATTCACTCGTCCCAGAATACCAAGAAAACCACCGGTTTTTTCAATTATCGCCTTATCTCTTAATTCATCTTCGCTACCCGCAATAAAATGGGCTGAGTTTATTGTATTTGTTTTCGTTTCGAGTGCTTCATTTAATTTTTGCTTTTCCTGAATCATCGATTCAATTTGGGATGATTGTTTCGTAATCTGCTTTTCAAGTTTATTTAAGTCCTGGTGTAAATTTATATTGACACTTTCTTTTTCCCTGATTTCACTGTTCAGTTCTACAATCTTTTCAGTCATTTCCGAAACCTTAGTATTTGATTTAACAAGTCTGTTATTAAGCGCATTGTAATTTTTTTCTTTTTCAAGTAACAAATCATTTATTTCATTCACTTTTTGGGTTAGCCTAGTTCTTAATTTCCTTCCTGCCGGAGTTGGATCCATGGCGTTATCTCCTGGCAGTATACTGTCAAGGACCGCTTCAATGTCCTTGATGGTTGTCCGATAAACATTCGATAAAGAATCGCTTTTAGCCAATTGAATAGCTAAATCCTGATTTTGTTGTTGAAGTTCAAGCGTTTCATCTTTGTCGTTGCAGCCCAAGAAACCTGTTAAGACAAATAAAGCAATTAATACACCTAACGTTCTCATAATCATTTTTTTAATTGAGCAATTGAAATTTTACATACAATACGTTTTTTTTTGTAAAAGGTTTTAGTATGACTTAAAAACCCACGTCCTTTGGGTGCGGTCATGTTCTTGCGGGGCTTTGCCCGAAAGGCATGTGCGGTTGAAAAAATTTGCGGTGCGTAGCAAAAATCGGGGTTAAAGCCACCTCCTCCGGTGGTGGATAGTCCGATTTTAGCAAATTTTTTACTTTTAATATTTACAGGCTACAAAAATTGTAGCCTGCAAAATTTGCTTTTCCTGTTTAATCAAACAAAGATTTAAGTTTGTTAAATCCTTTTTTAAAAGATTCCGAAGCCGAAGAGAAAATACTCTTCGATTCTTCCCGTTTGTCCTCTACAGCATCAGTCAGTTCGTCATACTTTGCCTTAACTTCATTTCTTTTAGCCTTCAAATCGGCAAGTTTCTCTTTGTATTCTACTTTGGCTTTTGCTTTTGCGCTTTCAGCTTTGGCTTCCCAAATACCAATCTGGTCGTCCATTTCATCGATCTGTCTTTTTACTTCTTCTTTTGTACTTTTCGTACTCATAATATTAGCATTTAAAAATTATTCAATTCAGTTAATAACACAATTATTCAATAATGCAATGTTCTCTTTTATATCAGATTAAGTTTCTGCTTATTTCAAATCATCAACTTCTTTATTCTTTTTTATTCTTTTTTCTTACAATGAAAATCGCCAAACGGCAAAATTCCAATTATGAAAGATAAAAAGATTGTTAATGAAAATGGCACTTAATTCAATAGTTATCTTTAAGCTTTTCGGATTCCGCCGCTTTAAAAGTGAAAATTATTCAACTCTATTAAGTTAATCAATCAAAGTTAAGTCAAAAATGGTTTCATTGTTTCTTTTTCAGCAAATTACACCTACTCAAGACAAAAAAAAATCTTTTTAAAAATTCAAATATTTACCAAGCGTATTTCCAAAAAATAATTTTGATTAGTAATGATATTATTTTTAGAAAATCCCGGTTATTTCATTTTAGGGATTAAATGTTTCAGTAGATAAAATTACCTGGTTATCTGGATATCGCACGTTTGTTCCATGTTCAGCAGTTACAAAAACCCGCAAGGGTTCATATGAGGAAACAGTTTCGAGGGTAGCTTTTTTCTGGCTTGATAAAATACTACTGCTACTTTTTAACTGGCCAATGTTTTCGGTATTCCCCTGCCTTGTTTCCATCCATACCACATAGGTTTTCTTTGATGGATCCAACCGCTCAATATCTGCAAGATCTTTTATACTTACCACTATCCTGTAGTTATTATTATCATCCTGCTTAACTTTAACATTGCCTTGCGCCGCCGGAACTACCGATGAATTCTGAAATTTCACTGTTTGCGCACATGAAGCAAAAAATACTATTGCTGCAACCATGAACATGCCTGAAAAGAATTGATTTGTTTTCATAATGTTTAAAATTAATTATACACAAATCTAACAATTGGTAGACTGTTTTGGTTTACCTAACGATAAAAATATGATAAACATATGCTTAAAAGCTCTTGAATAATTTATATTCACGTGCATACCCAATTGACCTCTTTTTTAATAAAATGGACATAAATACTTGCTGCCGATTTAAAGCACCTTCAATGCTCTATACGCAGTAAACGGTTACTGTTTATTTTGGTGAAATTTTAGATCATTTTTTTACGCATTTTACTAATTTTTATTAGTTTATTTTGTACATTTAATTTCAATTAAGTCATTATATATATACACCTAACAAATCCTATTGGTAGTCTGAAGAGCTCTGTAAAAGCCCGAATACAAGCTCGGCAGTTATAAACAAAGTAATCAGTTTAAAAAAAATGTTAAAATTAACCAGTATGCAGTATGACAACATCAAAAAAAAGGAAAAGAATTTCCCCAGCCAGTATTAATTACAACAATGAACAAGTTATCTACCCGGAGATTAATGACAAATATGTTGTTCCAAAAGATAGTGATCCCCTGGCTTTTGTAGTTCCATGGCAAATATCCGATAACCGGAAAAATCGGTGAGTTTTAAAAACTCAGAAGAACAAAATAAGTTTCCCGTACAGTCAGTTATCCTTCAAATCACTCAGGCAAGGGTATACAAGCTCCATTGACTGTTTTGCTTTTGTAGATGCGCCCTTGCCTTCATCCGTGTTTCTAAAATTTTAATTTTGCTGCAAGTAGCAGATGATCTCTGTGAAAAATATAAAGTTTTCAGAGAAGAAATTTTATTGTATTTGAGAGAGCTGAGTGTATAAGATGTATATGATGTATTTATATATAAAGAGCACTCATTCCTGAATGCCCTTTATAAACAGCCTGTTACAATGTTGGCTGTAATCTCACATTGGACTTTTTGTCAGCAAGTGCAACTTCGGGTTCCCCTTCGTAAATTGCTTCTTCCAGGGTTGCACCTTCAGGCACATAAACCCAGCGATGAGAAAGTTCAATGACCTCACCAGTTTCCTTGTTGGTCCAATCGTAAGTGTCGCAACTCATGCGCTGAACACTACCCGGAAGTTTTTCACCAATGAACCCTTTAGCAGTTTCTTCGTCAAAAGTGCTTGGTATACTACACTGCTTAACGGTGGCATAGAAATTACCTGATTGTTTTGACTGTACAAGGGATAAACCACCTCGTAAAACGAGCACTGTAAATGGACGCCCATCTTCCTTTGCATTTCTCAATGCGTAATCAACAATAGTTACCATAATTTTTAATTTTTAAAAAGTTAATATTTAGAATTTGAGAACCGGGGATAGCCCCAGAGTCCTTGAGCGTTGCGGGGGGTTGCGATGTGGAGTGGACAACATATTCCTTCGCGTAAAATGTTTTTTCGGAATGTTATTCAGGTGTAAAATAATTTATAGGGGAAATGATGATAGGGGGTATAGCCGATTGGTTTACCTTATGGGGGTATAGGAAGCTTTATTGAAAAAAATAAAAAAAATTATTTTGTCTTATATGTGATCCCAGTATTCCATTCCCAATTTAGCTTCTAATCCAGTTATACGGAGAATTTCCTGCTGTATAATGTCAGCTACATAATTTTCGTTTCCAACTGTTGTTACTATTGAGTCATGTATAGTGAAAATGGGGAGATCAGGTCTTTCACGGGAGATTCGGGGAACCACATTTTGAATGATTACATTGCTCTCGATTCTTTGTAGAATACGTGATAAAGCTGTGTAATCGCACAATTTCAGTAGTCTGAATACCTCATATGTCCGGGGAAATAGTTTCTTAAATCTCTTCTTTGGCTCAGCTTTAGGCTGTCCCATGTAATTGTTCCGGGAAAAATATATCATGAACATCATGGTTTTGGCTTTTGCTTTATCAAACTGTTGATCAGGGTACATTATACCAAATATTTGTTCATAAAAGCTTCCTGAATTTACATATTTGATATAATCATTAATGTCTTGATAATAAGTCTTATCCAGACTTTTTACTACCATAATGATATAAGATGAATAGGAATGATAGGAGTTGGAAAGGAGAGATTGATAGTTTGGAATAGAAGAAATATTATAAAGGGTATCCGGGCTGTAAAATTCCTTATTGAGCAGCAGGGTGCTGAATAATGGCTGTGAATTCTTTATGTCTATGTTTACTAATTTCTGTCCCTGGTAGGTGATGTAATTTCGTAATTCCTTCTTGAGGTTTGTGAGGTTGCTGTGGAACCTTCCAACGTTCTCGTCAATATTATAATAAAATTTCTTGTCTTTAATTTTATTAATTGCCATCAGCGCTTTATACCTCTTGGCCAAATTACTTGCTTTACCTTTTTGTGTTCCCCTGATTCCTGTGCTTTTTATGGGAAATATCCTTTCCAATTCTTCAAGAGCACTGTATCTGTCTATACTAAGCCCGTCGAACCACTTGGTCAAATATGGATATTCCCTTTTTGTTGCTTCCGTAACAGCAGCGAGTTCATTTATTTCCCTTCTTTTCTTTTTATGAATAACAAAATCGGTAATTGGGATTTTTTTAAAGGCAAACGTTGTGCTGTCAGTATATCGGTTAATGAGATAACCTTTTGACTTTTTCCCAACCACATATTTCATATCTGTGCGAAGGAACTTGTGCTGTAGAAGATGATTCAGATACTTTTTGTATACATGATTCACCTTCTGAAGCTTTTTTGCATTCAGGTTTACATATCCTGCATTATCATCCAAATCCTCCATATCCATTCCCCTGACAAGATAATCAACGATATAATAGAAATAATCTATTTTATATTTGAATGGTGGCGGATACTTTTTTAAAAATCCTTCCACATCAACGCTAATTGGTATCTCCCAGAACAATTCAGATTTCATGGAGGGAAAATAATCAACTTTGTTAAAAATAAATGAACGAAGGTCAAATTAATTAAAATAGTTGAAGAAAAGGTATGAAGTTGATTAGAAACAAACAGCAAAAAACAAAGTTTGTTAATTTTTAAAAAGTGTTTAACCAGATGTATTATTTATATGAAAGGGAACATGCACACCCATAGCTTCCAAATTCTTTCTATTTTCCAAATGAAAATTCAGGCTATAAAGCTGTGCTGTGTCTTCTTTAGAATCGCACATGTTGTATAGGTTGGAAGTTTCTTCACTGGTGTAGGTTGTAAACTTTTCCAACATCTCTTCATGCTTTGGCTGAAAAAATTGAAGAAAACGAATTGCCTGAGTGAATACCTCATCCTGAAAATAGATAGGGTTGAAATAGTTCCACCAATAATGGCCATCTTTCTCCCGAAATGAAGTTTTTAACCCTTGTGGAGCAAAGTTACCTACATCTTCATACTTTACCAGCCACTCCAATAATTGCTTTTCTGTCTGAATAGCCTCAATTAAAGTATTTGCTTCCTTTATTACATCAATATTCTGCAATAAATACTCTTTAAACCCATGAAGCTCAGGATAAATCAATAAGAAAGGAGACCACTTCATAGGGTTGTCAAAAGGTTCGTTATCCTCAAACATATCGTAGGCTACAGCATGTTTGTCCACCCAGTAGCACAGTTCTTCAAAACTAACCAATCGTGGAGGTGCTTTTACTATTTCATTCCATGCAGTAGTAGCAGCATTCAATTTAGCCAGATATTCAGGAGTTTTAGTAAATGAATTCCTTTCATCTACCGGAATATTTAAATGTTTCTTGTATTTCAGATTTTTAATCTTTTTATCTGATTTGAATTTTGCACAGCTGTAAATATCAATAATATCGCCACCTTCAATATCAAATATCAGGTCTAAATAGCGCATGGAGTTATTACCAACAAAGCGATAACCACTTTTCCCAAAATTCGGGCAGGATTTGCCATTACATTCACCTTCATACCTTAATAATTCTGTATCTCCAGCATTTTTAAAATTCAGAAATACTTTTTCCAACTGAATAAGGAAAACCTCTTTGGTGGCATCCTGATAGTTATAATCCTTCAGATGAAGACGAAGAGCATCAATATCCATCGAGGAGAAAGCAATAAGAATGGTTTCAATGTAACTTCCCATAATCATCTCATATAAAGCTATATTTATAATACCACAATTTTCGGCCTCAGTAAAACTAATCCACAAAACTGGTTTTTTATTAAAACATGAAGGTTTTTTACAATTTTTTATGGAGTGTCATGTGTTTAAATAAAAGTAAAATGTACCTTTAAAGCTATAGTATATTATATGAGGTAAGTTATTGGAGGTTTCGTGAAAATTGGGAAAATAGCCATATTGAGCACACCCCATTATTCATCTTCATATTGTAATTTTTAAAAGCCTACTTCTGCAAAAAATATCTTCCAAACTATCATTTATTCTCAGAATTTTCTCCTATTTTTATTCCATAAAGTTCTTTAAAAGAAAATGTACAAAAGGTGTCAAATTCGAGACCTATAGAAATTTGGCTGATATAAGAAATTGATTTTAAGCTTAATAAGAAATAAGTTCGAGCCCTGGCAGGTCAACTCTTAATAAAGACCCTACTTGATTCTAACATTCTGAACCAAAGTTAACATGAGCATAATTGCCTCATGATATTTCAGTTGACCTTTTTTAATCACTGTTTTTGATTAATCTATTTGTTTTTATAGCAGTATGGAATCGATCAGAATATCCCCCTCCGGCTTTCTTTAATGTTGAACCAAAGGCAAAATGAATGTATTTTGTATTTTCCATCCACATGACCTGAATCGGATTATTTTTGCCGGCTCCTCTCACAGCAAAAGGACGCACATTATTTTTTGAAGAGCCTGACGTGATCTTTTCTATCCGCCAGGTCTTCCCCTTATTTTTACCAACCCACTTTTCTATTTCAAAAACAGAATCTCTTTCAACCGAAAGATAAAGAACATTTGGAGCTTCATGGTCTATACTTATTCCTCCAGAATAATAAGGTTCTGTTTCAACAGCACCTTCTATTGTCTCTGGAAACCAGCTTCCGGAATTCACCAGGTCAAAATTCTTCCAGGTTTTATTATCCCATACAACATAACAATAAACATGTTCAGCCTGAGAAGGATATTTAGAATAAACAATTACCGGATTCCCTTTTTTTGTTTGACCGATATCCCAATTCCATGCACGGGCTTTATAAGCATCTTTCGCGGCATGATAAACCAAATCAGCTTCTGAAGGAAGTATTGGCACATCGTGCATATCCTTAATTTTTGTTCCATCGGCTTTAAAAAAGGAACCTCTTTCGTAATAAAAATAATAGATGTTGTTTTCAGACTCCTTTAACGGATGACCATCGGTTAGAGTAAAATGAATCCGTTTAATGCCATCCGAATAAATTTTTACATAGGGTCGTCGAAAGTTATAAATTCTTTCAGGCATAAAGAAAATTTTTCCTGTCGACCATAATTTTCCATTATCATCAGAATAGGAATAGCTGGGCTTCCCGTCTACCCCACGCCAGAAAAGATAAATCCGTCCATTTTCACCCGACAATTTCACCGGATTTGTATAAGTATGGTTCATGCTTCCCATTGTTTCCAGTGCAGGATCATTGAGATACAACTTTTTTACATCACCCCAGCTGTTGATATTTTCAGGTTCTGTAGATTTTATAAGAAACAAAGGTTGAACACCTTGCATATGCATGTTAAAAAATACCAGCAACCTCCCATTTTCGTCAAAAAGAATCGATGGGTTGTTGTGATCATCAATCTCCAGAGTTTCATATAGAATAAATGTATTGATTTCCTGAGTTTCATGATCGTAATAGCCAATACTCACATTCCCAAAATTATCTATCCATCCTGCATAAGTTCTTTTATGAATCCCCTCATAAAAAACAGCGCGAGGATCGGAGAACCAACACCATGCTCCATTTAAAGTCATAGATTGAAAATTCTTAGAATCCGATCCATAGTTTTTTTTCTCAGAATTCTTTACAAAGTTCTGAGAATGTGATACCAATCCACTTGCTGTCAATAATATATAGATAATTAAAATTCTACTCATTTAGAAACTTTTTTCATTAAAAACAGTGTAAACAATTTGATTACAACCAAATTTAAATTTATATCTTTTTTGTGAACATTCAACCTAAGGATGAATGTCAAAAAGCAAGATTCTTTTCTTAGATATTGAAAAATACTATCGTTAAATCTTTAAAAAGTGGAATACTTTTTGTTTTTTTGTCCTACCAAACTAATAGGATTAGTAGAATAGAAATAAATACAATTTAAAATTGAAGATGATGAAAAATTTAAAATTTTACACACTGGTTTTTAGTGCATTAACATTTATGGCAGTTGCTGTCAATGGACAGGATGTATATAAACTGCAACCTCAAAACAGCAAACTCACAGTGGTAGGAACGTCTACGGTGCACGACTGGGAGGTTGAAACTAAAGAGTTTAATGCAGAAACCAATCTACAGGTAAATCAAAACAGCGTTTCCCAGGTTTCCCGGGTGTTGTTTACTACTCCTGCAGAAAGCTTGAAAAGTGGCAAAAGATTGATGGACAGCAAAATTCAGGAAGCACTTAAAACTAAAAAACATCCCGAAATCAAATTTTCGCTAAAAGAAAATGAAGCTATAAACGGAGAAAAAGGTACTATTTCAGGTTTGCTCACCATAGCAGGCGAAACAAAAGAAGTTGATGTTACGGTAAATTTTGATGCCCAAAATCCTGGAAGGCTTGGAGTAAAGGGTGAATTACCGCTTAAAATGTCTGATTTTAATATCGATCAGCCGACAGCTATGATGGGAACCATCAAAACCGGTGACGAAGTTGTAGTCAAATTTGATCTTGAATTTCTTCGCTCAAGTGAGGAATTAACAAGGGGCAATTAATCCTTCAAATCAGGCTTTTCCATTTTTTGAAACGATTTTCATAACTAAAAAGCCTTTTACGGTAGTCCCCTGATAAAATTATTTGATAGACTGATGAATCATTCCAATTAAGAATAACAGTTGTCTGGGAATAAATACCAGGCAACTTTTCTCACATAAACATGTACAATACATGCTCAAACTATTAACATACAGTATTTTTCTTTCTGTTACTTTTCTTTGGCATTCCAGAGCGGCTATTGCCGATGGAAATGAAACACCGATGCCTTCTGAATGCAGAAGTTATATTTCTATTCATGGATCATCAAACGTTAATCAATTTCGACTCTCCAATGAAAATCCTCAAGTAGAAACAACTTCCGAAAATTTAATTGAAGAGAATCACATCCGGATACACGTATATGATTTTGAAGCATCTAATCACAGGATGCTGAAAGATTTTTACGACATGGTTGAAGCCAGCCAGCATCCTTTTATTGAAATTACAATAGAACCAAGAGAAAACGCTGATTTTGATGAAGGTTCAGGCTTGACTAATTTCAGGACAAAAGTTACCATTGCAGGAAATTCGAACAGTTATATTGTACCCTCCACAATTACTGGATGTGAATCTCTTGGTTATATGCTTAAGGGTAAACTCCAGGTGAAGCTAACCGATTTCGACATTGAACCACCTACGAAATTTTTAGGAGCGGTTAAAGTGAACGACGAGGTTTTTATTAACTTTGCTTTTAGAATGCAGCACAGAGAACAAGTAACTGAGCAGTTACCGGAATAATTTTAAAGATTCTCCTTAATTTTAAAAACATTATAACTGTAAATTCAACCAATTAAAAGTGAAGTTTAGTACAAAAACAAGATATGGAGTAAGGGCAGTTCTGGAGATTGCCATGAACAGGGATAAAAACGGAATCTACCAGAAAGATATAGCACAAAACCAGGATATTTCCTACAAGTATCTCGATCAGATTATGAACGCTTTGAAAGTAGCAGGATTGGTCACAAAAGCAGCAGGAAGAAAAAGCGGATATGTGCTGATGCGTGATCCTTCCAAGATCACAGTATACGATATTCACAGCGCCTTCGAACCTGGAATATGTGTTATTGATTGTGTTTCGCCCGACTATGCCTGCGAGCGAAAAAATATTTGCTCATTAAAAGGTTTCTGGGGAAAATTAAACACCCAGATAGTTCAATACCTACAATCGATTACCATCGCCGATCTTATGAAAGATCAGGTTGAACTTGAGGATATGGTCAGCAGTCCGAAATTAAATTAAATATTATGACCGCAAAAATCTTACAACTCTTTATAAAAATTGTATAAAACATCTTAAGTAATTTAGTTGTTTCTTTGTAGAATATGTTTACAAAAGCAAGTCATATAATCATTTCCCTTTTGTTGCTTACTGCAACAACCGGTATGGCTGTTTCAAAACATTTCTGCAATGAATTCCTGATTTCAACCACTCTCTTTACTGATGCAGAATCGTGCTGTGACGATGGCTCCTGCTGCCATAATGAGGCTGAATTTATTCAGCTGGATGAAGAATTTCAGCCATCGAATACTGCTCAAATACCCCCTTCTGTCCAAATTAATCTGATTGCCTCCATTGTATGGCAGCACATCTTCAGGGAGTCAGTCAGTGATGATTGTACCGCATTTACAGTACGAAAACCACCCTCTCCACCCGACAGCCGAACATTCCTTTCGCTAAAACAGGCTTATCTCTTATGATTTAACGTGTTCATTGCAGAATTGCTGTGGTGCCATTCACCGGTAAGCCACAGGCATACTATGGTAAAATGAATACTAAAATCATAACTGATATTGACGATGTTGAATAAATTAATACGTTTTTTTCTTGAAAACAAGCTGGTCACGGTGTTGATCCTTACTCTTTTTGTTGGTTGGGGAATCATTACATCTCCATTTGGTTGGGATACCGAATTCCTTCCTTCCGACCCTGTACCGGTTGATGCGATACCTGATATTGGCGAAAACCAGCAGATTGTTTTTACGGAATGGATGGGCCGTTCTCCCCAGGATATTGAAGATCAGATATCCTATCCACTGACAACCTCACTTTTGGGTATACCGGGTGTAAAATCCATCCGCAGTTCTTCCATCTTTGGCTTTTCCAGCATTTATATAATCTTTGATGAGGATGTGGAATTTTACTGGTCCCGTTCACGCATCCTTGAGAAGCTGAACTCACTGCCCTCCGGATTGCTTCCCGCTGGGGTACAGCCAACTCTGGGCCCCGACGCAACAGCCTTGGGACAGGTGTTCTGGTATACCCTCGAAGGCCGGGATAAGAACGGTAATCCTACCGGCGGATGGGATTTGCACGAAATAAGGGCCGTCCAGGACTTCTACGTAAAATACGGACTAAATGCAGCAGAGGATGTTTCGGAAGTGGCATCCATTGGCGGATTTGTAAGGGAATACCAGGTGGATGTAAATCCCGATGCATTGAGGGCCTATAATATTCCATTATCGAATGTTGTCCAGGCAGTGCGTAAGTCGAACCGTGATATAGGCGCAAAAACCATTGAAATAAACCAGGCAGAATACCTGGTGCGGGGCCTTGGCTATATCCGGAGTGTTGAAGACCTCGAAAAAGCGGTAGTAGCAGTAAACGAAAATGTGCCTGTCAGAATAAGCGATATAGCTGTGGTGGGTTTGGGACCGGCTACCCGTCGGGGGGCACTCGACAAGGATGGTGCAGAAGTCGTTGGCGGTGTGGTGGTTGCCCGGTATGGATCAAATCCCCTACAGGTCATAAACAATGTGAAGGAAAAGATAAATGAAATTTCTCCCGGATTGCCTTCAAAAGTATTGCCCAATGGAGTGGAAAGCCAGCTCACAATAGTGCCTTTCTACGACCGGACCCAATTGATTAATGAAACGCTGGGAACCCTGGAAGAAGCCCTTTCTCTCCAGATTCTGATAACCATCCTGGTTATCATTGTAATGATATACAACCTCAGGGCTTCCATACTTATATCCAGCCTGCTGCCCATCGCTGTGCTTATGGTATTTATTACCATGCGTTATGCAGGCGTGGATGCCAATATTGTCGCACTGTCGGGGATTGCGATTGCCATTGGAACAATGGTCGATCTGGGTATCATCCTGTCTGAAAATATTGTCAAACATATGGATGAAGCACCACCGGGGCAAAAACTCATCGACACCGTTTATAAAGGAGCATCCGAAGTGGCCACGGCCATCCTGACTGCCGTTTCCACCACAATCGTCAGCTTCATTCCTGTTTTCACGATGCAGGCTGCCGAAGGTAAATTGTTTGGTCCGCTGGCTTTTACCAAAACATTTGCCCTGGTTGCTGCCTTAATTGTGGCCCTGTTCATCCTGCCCACATTTGCCCACTGGTTTTTTGGTGCACGGATAAAAAATAAAACTTTTGCCCGTTTGATACACCCGGTGCTGATCCTTACAGGAATAATTGCCCTTTTCATAGGGGCTATCTGGAGTGGGGTATTGTTAATACTTTTTGGGGCAACCGGATTGCTGCAGGAATTTTATTTACCCCATGACAGACAAGACTTGAAATGGTATCACCTTCTGTTAAAGTATTCCGGGTTAATTATTGCAGGTCTGGGTGTAATCTGGCTCCTGGGCAACTACTGGATGCCTTTGGGAGCGGCCCGAAGCCTTACGTTGAATATTCTGTTTGTGGCATTGCTGGTAGGTTTAATTCTGGGATTTTTCAGCATACTGGAGTATTTTTATAAACCAATACTCAAATGGTGCCTGAACCACAAAGCAGTTTTCCTGGCTATTCCTTCTGTTCTCATTCTTTGGGGAGCAGTCATCTGGATGGGGTTCAATTCAATCTTCGGATTCGTTGCCAATGGATTCGACCGGCTTAATGTAAACATAAGAACCTCCAACGCATGGTCAGCTATGATTCATACCTTTCCCGGCATCGGCAAGGAGTTTATGCCATCACTTGATGAAGGCAGCTTTCTGCTGATGCCAACATCGATGCCTCATTCAGGTATGGAATTCAACCGGAAAGTACTGGCTCAGCTGGATATGCTGGTAACAGGAATTCCTGAAGTGGAGCTGACAGTAGGAAAACTTGGCAGAGCAGAATCGGCACTTGACCCCGCTCCCATCTCTATGTATGAAAATGTAATTAATTACAAGCCGGAATATATGCTCAATGAAAGGGGCCACCGGATACGGTTTGAAACCGACAGGGACAACCGGTTCATACTCGCTTCGGGCGATACCCTCTCCAATGAGGCAGCTCTAGAGCGGAATATTTCAAGGACCGATTTAATTCCCGATAAAAGAGGGAACTATTTCCGCAACTGGAGGCCTCATATCAACTCTCCCGGCGACATCTGGAATGAAATTGTACGGGTTACCCGGATTCCCGGAGTAACCTCAGCACCAAGGCTGCAACCCATTGAAACACGCCTGGTCATGCTTCAAACAGGTATGCGTGCACCCATGGGCATCAAAGTATATGGTCCTGACCTGACCACAATTGAACAGTTTGGCCTGGAACTGGAAAATATATTGCAAAATGTACCGTCGGTAAAAAGGGAAGCAGTATTCGCCGACCGCATTGTTGGAAAACCATATATTCATTTTAATATCAACCGCGACGAAATTGCACGCTTCGGATTAAATGTTGAAGATGTGCAACAGGTAATTGAAACGGCTGTGGGAGGCATGAGCATCACCTATACTGTTGAAGGGCGTGAACGGTTCCCGGTCAGGGTACGATACCCGCGTGAACTCCGTGATGATCCTGAAATGCTGGGAAATATTTTGATTTCAACTCCCACAGGAATCCAGATTCCACTTGGACAAATAGTAGAATTTGAATACGTTAAGGGACCCCAAATGATAAAAAGTGAAGAAACATTCCTGGTCGGGTATGTACTGTTCGACCGGAACGAAGGATTTGCTGAAGTAACGGTGGTGGAGGATGCCCGGGCAGCCATACAGGCACAGATTGATGCAGGTGAATTGATAGTCCCTGCCGGAATAAGCTACAACTTTTCGGGCAGCTACGAAAACCAGGTACGTGCTGAAAAACGCCTGTCGCTGATTGTTCCGCTTGTACTGGTAATCATTTTTCTGATTCTGTACTTTCAGTTTAAATCCGTTACAACGTCGCTCATGATCTTTTCAGGGGTCGCCATGGCCTTCAGCGGCGGGTTTATCATGCTGTGGCTATACGGACAGGAAGGGTTTGCCAACTTCTCTCTTTTCGGAACCAATATGAGGGATTTGTTCCAGATGGGCACGGTAAACCTGAGTGTGGCTGTATGGGTAGGCTTTATAGCACTCTTCGGGCTGGCTACCGATGATGGTGTTGTAATGGGAACCTACCTGGATCAAAGTTTTGCCCGAAATAAAACCGATAATCTGAAGGGTGTGCGTGCTGCTGTTATTGAGGCCGGGCAGCGCCGGATAAAGCCTGCGGTAATGACCTCGGCAACCACAATAATAGCCTTGCTGCCTATACTTACTTCAACCGGACGTGGAGCCGACATCATGATCCCTATGGCTATCCCGGCTTTTGGTGGAATGGTGGTGGCAGCAATTACCTATTTTATTGTACCTACACTCTATGCATTACGTGAGGAACAGAAAGTAAAAAAAATACAGCCATGAAAATATTAATAATCGTCCTATTCATTTTCACACTGGCATTCCCGGGCGGGTATGCCCAGGTACCGGATGAATATTTAAAAATAGCTGCTGAAAATAATCCGGTGCTAAAAGCCAGTTCCCGGCAGTTTGAAGCAGCCCTGGAACGTATTCCGCAGGTAAAAACCCTGCCCGATCCTATGCTGATGGCAGGTTTTACCGTATTGCCCACCGAAACCATGCCCGGTATGGAAAAAGCAAGGGTGTCGCTAAGTCAGATGTTTCCCTGGTTCGGCACCTTACGGGCAAGAGGCGATGAAGCTGCCCTGCTTGCTGAAGCACATTATCAAAATTTTATCGACCAGCGCAATAACCTTTATTTCCAGGTAGCGGCGGCCTGGTATCCATTGTACGAGGTGAACCGGTTCCGGGAAATTGAAAAGGAAAATATAGGTATCCTTGACTCGTATAAAAATATTGCCACCCGAAATTTTGAAAATGGCACTGGACCAATGGTGGATGTGCTTCGGGCCGACATCATGCTTAAAGATGCACAAACACGACTATCCCTGATGGATGACCGGGAAGAATCACTTCTGGCAATCTTTAATAACCTGCTTAACCGCAGGGAAGATGAAACTGTGAGAATCCCTGATTCCCTGTATACTAAAAATCCAGTGACGGATTTTAACCGGGACTCTCTAATGAGGAATAATCCCCGTCTGCAGGAACTGGATTTGAGATACCAGGCCAGCGGAATAAAACGTGAAGTGGCCCGGAAGCAGGGGCTTCCAAATATAGGGATCGGTCTGGATTATATGAGAATGAACATGCAACCGGATATGGGTTCTCCTGTACAAAGCAAAGGTGCTTTGATGCCCATGGTAACCATGAGCATCCCGCTGTACAGGGGAAAATATAAGGCAGCACAGGAAGAAGCACTGCTGATGCAGGAAAGTTATGCCCATCAGATTGAAAACTCCCTGAACATGTTGTCATCCGATTACAGCATGGCCCTGACTGATATCAGGCAACAATTAAAAATGATTGACCTGTTCAACCAGCAGATTCTGACTACCCGCCAGTCGTTGAACCTGCTGTTTAGATCATACAGCAATTCAGGAAGCGATTTTGAAGAAGTTCTTAGAATGCAGCAACAACTCCTTCAGTATGAAAAGGAAAAAGTCTCGGCACAGATCGAACTGGTTGTTGCACAGGAAAGAATAAATTATTTAACAGCAAAAACAATCCATAGCGATGAAAACAGATAAAAAAACTTTAATTATTGCCGCAGTCACCCTTCTGATAGGGTTGCTTGCAGGATGGCTAATGTTTGGAAGCTCCGGCACTGAAGCCGATCACCATCATGACCTTGTTGAAGATGCAGCAGGTGAAACCACCTGGACCTGCTCCATGCACCCCCAAATAAGGCAACCGGAACCGGGCGACTGCCCCATATGCGGCATGGATCTGATCCCCCTTGAAGATGATTCACAGGAAGGTGCCGACCCAACAGCCATCAGTATGTCGCCCACAGCCATGCAACTGGCAAATATAAGAACAACCGTTGTGGGAAAATCCGAACCGGTTAAAAAAGTAAGACTAAATGGGAAAGTACTGCCAGATGAACGACGGGTTGTTTCTCAGACTTCACATATACCTGGCAGAATTGAAGACCTTGCAGTAAACTTCACCGGTGAATATGTAAAACAAGGTCAACCTATTGCCTCTATTTATTCTCCCCAGCTGGTAACCGCACAGGAAGAGCTTTTTGAAGCCGCCCGAATCAGGGAATCGCAGCCACAATTGTTTCAGGCAGCGCGCGGGAAGCTGAAGAACTGGAAATTGTCGGATCAGCAAATTGATCAGATTCTGCAATCGGAAACCCCTTCCGGGACTTTTGATATCATGGCCGATGCATCTGGATATGTGACCGCCAAAATGGTAAACCAGGGGGATTATGTTGACAGAGGACAGACGATCTATGAAATTGCAAATCTCTCAAGAGTCTGGGTATTGTTTGATGTATATGAACAGGACATGCAATGGATTAAAAGAGGTGACCAAATTCAGTTTACGGTTCAGTCGCTTCCCGGGGAATCCTTCGAGGGGACCATTTCATGGGTCTCACCCGTTATTAATCCCCGGACACGTGTGGCACAGGCCAGAGTTGAAATCTCAAACAGTGGACAGCGGCTCAGACCTGAGATGTTCGTATCCGGAATTGTGGAATCAAAACTGAAGGCTGAAGAAGGAACCGTGACCGTTCCCAAAACTGCTGTAATGTGGACTGGCAAACGTTCTCTGGTGTATGTAAAAAACACATCGGAACAAAGTATTCAGTTTAATATGAGGGAAGTGACACTTGGTCCCTCACTTGGAGATAATTTTATTGTTGAGGAAGGACTGGAGGAAGGTGAAGAAATTGCAGTCAGCGGCACATTCAGCATTGATGCAGCAGCCCAGCTTTCGGGAAAACCAAGTATGATGATGCGGCCGGAAAGCAAAACCATGGAGGTGGTGCAGAAATTCCGCGAACAGATTACCGGGTTTGCCCGGTCCTATTTTGAGGTAAAAAATGCACTGGTAAACGATGATCCTGAAACAGCCTCAAAAACAGCTTCAAAAATGAATGAAGCACTTGCCCGTACAGATATGACCTTATTGGATGGTCCTGCCCATGATCACTGGATGATGCTTCTAAAACCAATGCAGGAAGCAGGTAAAATGATTGCCGCCACTACAGATATTGAAGAACAAAGAATACATTTCAATACACTTTCAAATCATATTATTGAAATGACCGAATCATTCGGGCTTGAAATTGACAGAGTTTACAGGCAGTTCTGTCCCATGGCCTTCGACGATGAGGGAGCATACTGGTTGAGCGAATCGGATGAAATACTAAACCCGTATTTTGGGGATATGATGCTTCGGTGTGGTGAGGTACAGGAAACCTACAGAAAAGGACAGGCTGTGTATAAAAAGAAGGATAGTAACGGAACTCCTGCAGTCGCAGGACACAACCATTAATACAATAAATATTTCCAATTCATTTATAAACCATCAATTAATTTTTTTATGAAAACAAAAGTAGTATTATTCTTTGCAGCAGTTATGATTTCAGGCATTGCCACTGCGTTTGCTGCCAATCAGGTAAAAACCGAAAAATTCAAAGTACACGGGAATTGCGGCATGTGTGAAACCCGTATTGAAAAAGCAGCCAAATCCGTTAAAGGGGTAACCTCAGCCGATTGGGAGAAGAAAACCATTGTTATGACTGTCTCCTACGACCCGTCGAAAGCCGATGTCCATAAAATTCATGCCGCCATAGCAAAAGCAGGCCATGACACAGATATGCACAGGGCTGGAGATGAAGTCTATGAAAAACTACACAGTTGCTGTAAATACAAGCGTGCCGAAAAAAAGGCAGACAGCAATAGCCATGGTGCTTCAATGCCAGGTTGCACAAATGGCTCACAACCAGCAGCCTGCTGTAGGTAGAGGGCTAAATTTAAAACAACCGAAAGGTTCTGTACCAAAGCGAATAAATGTAACATTATCTTAATATGATTACCTATAATGCAATGGTTTTAATGATTTCAGATAAAAATGTCGTTTATTTGCAACCGTATTTTCAAGTAGCGATTTTTTGCTTTCGAAAACGGTTAAACATTAAGGTAAATATTTGGTTTTCTAGTATAAACACAAAATTTTAAAAATTATGGAAAGATTAAGAACGCTCAAACTCACATTCATTACACTTATTTTGTTTATATCAGGCAATCTGCTTGCTCAACAACAATCCCTGCAGTTTTACAGGCCTAACAACAAGGCAGGATTAAATGTCTTTGAATCCACCAAGGAGGATACGGTAGCATTCGAAGGAATGCGTGTTCGTATCGGTGGTGATTTTGCAATGCAGTTCCAGGGATTAAGCCAAAGCAATAACCTGGATAATCTGGTTTTGCTTGGGAACGATTTTAACCTGCCATCGGCCAACCTTAACCTCGATGTCCAATTGCTCGATGGCGTGCGGATGCACCTTAAAACCTATCTGTCTTCAAGGCATCATAATGAAGCATGGATTAAAGGGGGTCATATGCAGGTAGATAAACTCGATTTTGTTGCTCCGGGTTTTCTGGAAGACATTATGCAATTTACTTCAATCACGATTGGCCTGGATGAATTTAATTACGGCGATGCTCATTTTAGAAGGTCGGATAATGCCCGTGCCATTTTCAACCCGTTTGTGGGAAATTATATAATGGATGCCTTTGCCACTGAAGCCTTTGGAGAAGTAACCGTGCAGGCAAACGGGTTGCTGGCTGTTGTAGGGGTTACCAATGGTAAGCTTAACCAAAATGTACGGTTAAACCCAAACAGTGACAACAAACCTTCTTTCTATGGAAAATTAGGTTTCGACCAACAGTTAAATCCCGATCTTAGGGTCAGGTTGACAGGCTCATGGTATATGAATAATGGTACCACCACAGGAACCAATCTTTACGGAGGTGACCGTGCCGGAGGAAGGTACTTTTTTGTAATGCATACTTTACCCGATGAAACCGGCGCAACACAGGGCAATAATTTTGAAGGCCGTTACAACCCCCGATTTTCAAAACTCACTGCCTTGCAGATTAATCCATTCATTAAATTTGGCGGACTTGAGTTCTTCGGTATTTTTGAACGTGCCATGGGCAACAACGATGTACAGGGAGGAACCGAAGGTGCATTCACCCAACTCGCCGGAGAATTGCTGTACAGGTTTGGTCAGAATGAAAATCTCTACCTGGGAGGGCGCTACAATGTGGTAACCGGAACCCAGCTCGAAGATGCCGAGCCCAATCTGGAAATCTCCCGGCTTAATGTCGGTGGAGGATGGTTCCTGTCGAATAACATACTTGCAAAACTTGAGTACGTTAAACAAGACTACAATGGAGACGCATGGACAGGCAGATTTGCAGGTGCCGGATTTAACGGCCTGATGCTGGAAGCAGTAATCAGCTTCTGATCCAGATAAAACACCCAGTCAGGATAAAGGAAAGCTTTAAATCATGTAAATTATTTCAATAATAATATAACAACGGATGAAAGGCTTTCCTTTAACTTTGTATGAAATTGAAAGATAATACAATTTAAACATCATTAATTCAGGAGTTATGAAAATTAAAATTTTTAGTATATTTATTTTTCTGATCGCAACAACAGTTGCTTTTGCAGGAGAAAAAACAGAAAAATTTGAAGTAAAGGGCAATTGCGGAATGTGTGAAAAACGCATCGAAAAAGCGGCTTTATCGGTTGAAGGAGTTTCAAAAGCAGACTGGAACAAGGAAACCAAACAGATGGAAGTAACTTTCGACGATGCCACCACTTCGGCAGAAAAGGTACAGATGGCCATAGCTCAATCGGGCCATGATACCGGCAAACACAAGGCAAAAGATGAAGTTTATAACAAATTGCCCGCCTGCTGCAAATACGACCGTACAGGAAAACAAACAAAAATGCAGGGCCACGAAAATCATGGTCACTGAATGTAACTTATTTAAATTATTTAAAAGGCTGCCATTTAAACTGCAGCCTTTTTTTTTCTCCTCAGAAAATTTCATTTATTACAACTGGTAATTACCACGCACCAGCACAGCATCATTTTAATGTATTTTAATCACTTAACACTTGAATCCAAAACATGACATAGTAAAACTCAAATTCAAATGTATCCAGATATAATTCACTATGGATATCATTTATATCCAAAGAAGTGATAAAGAAGGCATAAGATTAAAGCTGTTTAGTGCTTCCATGTGTCTTTCATGTATATATTTGTCGTTTAATAAAAAAAATAATTTACGGCTTTCATGAATGCAGCAGTGATCTTCGATATGGATGGAGTAATAGTTGATAATGGTAAATACCATGAACTTGCCTGGTCAAAATTTTGTTCCCGTCATAACATCTCATTTTCTGAAGAAAAATTCAGAACTCAATTTTTTGGCCGTGTAAATGAAGAGATACTTCCCGATCTTTTTGGGTATGAATTAACCCTTCAGGAAATTGATAAGCTAGGTGCTGAAAAAGAAGCTGCATACCGGGAAATTTATCGTCCACAACTTAAAGCTGTACCTGGTTTTAATACACTTCTAACGGAATTGAAAAAGAACAATATCCCTGTTGGAGTTGCTACATCAGCTCCAAAAGAAAATGTGGATTTTATATTAAAGGGGCTTAACATACAGGATAAAATAGATGTTGTGGTTGATGATTCCATGGTCTCAAAGGGGAAACCTCATCCTGAGATATATATAAAATCAGCTTCTATGCTAAATACCAGACCGGAAAAATGTATTGTTTTTGAAGACAGCGTTTCAGGTACCCGGGCGGCATATGATGCAGGGGCTATAGTAGTGGCAGTTACCACAACATTATCAGCCGGAGAACATAAATATGCCCATCATATTATTGATGATTTCACTGAAATTACAGTAGACTTTATCTATTCACTTTTAAAAAAAACCGGATAATTGCTCTATACATCCTGAGGAAATTCATTATCTTTCCCTGAATCTTTAAATGACTTAATAATAGCATGGGCTGCAAGCGGGGCAGTGAGATATATAAATAACACTATGAACAACCCTTTAATATAAACAACCGGGTCATTAAAAAAAATGCTCACTCCAAGTGCAATCAAAAAAATACCAAAGGAAGGCGCTTTTGTTCCGGCATGTAATCTGCTGTATAGATTATCAAATCGTACAATCCCTATAGCTGCCACCAGAATAAAAAAAGAGCCGGCTAAAATTAAAACAGAAATTAATACATCAATCATATCTGTGTTTTAAATAAGTTGAAATGGCTACAGTTCCAATAAATGAAATTAGCGATATAATTATTGGTATATCAAAATAGATTGAATTATTGATAAGCACGCTGTACACCAGCACAAAACCCATCACAACCACAGCAATCACATCCATTGCTGCAATTCGGTCGTTAACTGAAGGACCTTTCATCAGTCGAGCGAAAGCAAGAATCAGGGATGCCAGCAGCATAGCAAAAGCGACAATCAAAATTATTGTATAAGTATTTTCTTCCATCATTCTGTTATTTTTATTATTTTCCCCTGAATTCCTTCAAAATCTTTCTGCATCAACTCATCATCTGAGTAATACAATACATGTACAAGAAGGCTTTTTTTATCTTCACTGATATCTATACTTAATGTACCGGGAGTCATTGAAAGCAGATTGCTAAAAAGCAAAATTCCGGTGTCTGATTTTATTTTTAAAGGAATCTGCATGAAAGCCGGTTTAATGTGCATTTTGGGAGTAAGAATATCGTAAGCAATAAATATGTTTGCCTGTATAAGTTTACTCAGATAGTAAACTATAAATTCAAGTATATAATAGATTTTCTTCAGAAATTTCATAGATATCCTTTTAATACAGTTTCAATATAAAGCTCCGGATTAATGAGCTGATTGGCAGCTTTAATGGTAAAATCAAAAACATAATGGGCAAATAAGCCCATAAGAATGCTTGCTGCCGCCAATATCAGCGAAGGAAGGTATTCAAGAAATGAAAACTTCATTCCGGCATTGTTTTCAAATTCATTTCGCGGTTGAATTTTTAAAAAAGCTTCATTCCATATTTTCAACATAGAATAAAGCGTAAGCATTCCTGTAAGAATGGCCACCGCTGTAATTACATAATGACCACTTTCAATTCCTGCCTTGATAAGAACGAATTTAGCAAAGAACCCTGAGATGGGAGGAACACCAGCAAGTGCAAAAGCAGGGATGATGAACATAACTGCCATCATAGGATTTTCTTTAAATAACCCCCCAACATCTTTCAGGTAAAAAGTTCCCCGTGCTTTGTTTATCATTCCCGAAACCAGGAACGTATTGGTTTTTGCAAGCATGTTATGCAATGTAAAAAATATTGCTCCTGCAATGGCAAGAGGTGTAAAAATACCCAGGCCCATAATCATGTATCCGATCTGGCTAATGATGTGATACGATAATATCCGTCGGGTTTCATAATGCGCGGCTGCAGCCATGCCTCCGGTGACCATTGTGAAACCTGCGATTACCAGAATTAACTGGTGCCAGAACTGCGGGTCATGTACAAAAAACAGGGTAAAGAAACGAATGAAGGTATAAACTCCCACTTTGGTTAACAACCCGGCAAACAATGAAGTAATGGTGATATCGGGCGTGTGATAGGATGCAGGAAGCCAAAAATACAGTGGAAAAACAGCTGCTTTAATTCCAAAAGCAATAAAAAATAAAGCTGCTGAGGTGTTCATTAAAATTGCCTGATCGTCGTTGGTAAGTATCTGTGCAAGGTGGGCCATGTTCAATGTACCCGTTTTTCCGTAAAGCAGACCTACCCCGGCAAGTAAAAACATTGAGCCTATAAGATTCAACGCCAGATACTTAATGCCTCCCTCAAGCTGTTCTTTAGTTCTTCCCAAAGTAATAAGAACAAAAGAAGACATCAGCATTACTTCAAACCAGACAAAGAGGTTAAATACGTCTCCGGTAATAAACGAACCATTCATTCCCATCACCAGACCAAAGAAAAAGACAAAAAACCGGTTGAGCCTGATCTCCGGAGTCAGAAATTTCAAAGCATAAATAGCAACCGGAAACGAGATCAGAGAAGAAACCAACAGCATCAGTGCGCTGAGGTAGTCAATAACCAATGTTATCCCAAATGGGGCTTCCCAGCCTCCCATCTGAAGAACCAGCACTCCATGTTTCTCCACCAGAACCAACAGATAAACGGAAACAAAAGCCAGCAGACCTGTCCCCAACGGACCAATCCATCGGGCAACACTGTCAATTCTGATAACCAGCAGGCAGATTATCAAAAAAAACGGAAACAATATGGGAAATGCTATCAATGCCATTTTCAATTATCTGTTTTTTTAAGCTGGTCCAAATCATCGGTGCCAGTAAGTTCAAAAAACTTGTATTTCAATGCAAGAGTGAAAACCACAATACCCAGCCCGATAACAATGGCAGTAAGCACCAGCGCCTGCGGAAGTGGATCGGCCATTGTTTCAGCGGCCACTCCTTCCGGTTTCACAAAATCGGGACTGCCAGGTACAAGTCCGGCAGAAAGAAATACCAAAAGGTTGGTCGCATTGCTCATAAAGATCAACCCGATAATAAATTTCAAAATGCTTCTCCGGAGCATCAGGTAAACACTCACAGTATATAAAAACCCTACTACGATAGCCAATACAATTTCCATAATTCTATGTCTGTAAATTGCGGTTTAATAAATCAATCATTGCTGTGGCTTTTGGGTAAGCGAAAAAACAAACATCAGTGTCACTCCAATTACGGCCATAAAAACACCCACATCAAATATTAAAGGAGTTCCCAGTTTTAATCCTTCACTAAAGGGAAATGGAATGGTTATCCAGGAACCTGTCATAAGCGCCTCCTTTTTTATAACGGATGGAATGAAGCTTAACAGTATAAAAGATAAACCCCATGCAATATATCCTTCGGGCCGGTCTTTTAATTCTTCCTTAACCTGGAAAGCATTGTAGGCAAACCCACGGTATACAATTGCAAGACCTGCCAATAAACCTCCTATAAAACCTCCTCCCGGATGATTGTGTCCTCTTAAAAGTGCAAGTACAGCAAATACAATGAGTATCCATTTCAGGTATCTTGCCGCTATTTGAAGTATTATCGAATTCATAGTCTTTTCTTTTTTGGCATTAACAATAAATAAACGCCTACCGCCGCAATGGTGAGCACCGTCACTTCTCCCAGGGTATCAAGTGCCCGGAAATCAACTAGGATAACATTGACAACATTTTCCCCAAAAGCACGGGTATAGCTGTTTTGAAGAAAAAAATCGGAAATGGGACGATTCAGATTAATATTCACTGCTTTAAGTGTAAGGACGGTCATTACACTGCCAAAACTTAATGCAATCAGAAAGTCCCGAATCCGTGTTCTTTTTGATGATAAAACTGCAAATTTGGGAAGCCGCTGAAGTATTGCCATAAACATTACTACTGTCAGTGTTTCCACAAGAATTTGGGTAATTGCCAAATCAATTGCACTGTAGTAAAGAAAGATAAGAGCAATGCCATAACCAGATACACCCATTGCAATAATGGTCACAATACGCGAGCGCAAGAACATAGCGGCAAATGAAACCAGGATAATAACAACTGCAAGTCCTGAAACATAAAAAGGCTTAAGTGTCAAATCCATAATGAACACAGGTGGTTGGGTATAAAAAAACTGTACCCACAGCAAGATAGATGTAAAAACAAATATGGTAAAAATATAATATCTGTGGAACCCATGTTGAACAGCTTTTGTTTTCATAGTGGAGATTACTACAAATTTATCCAGCACCCAGGTGAAAACCTGTTCAAACTGGATAGAAAAAACAATACTGTTGAATTTTCGCCAGACCGGCAGTAAACCTTTACTTTTCAGCATAGCCAGAAAAAGTCCTGTACCTGCAACAATGGTAAACAGGCTAAGAAAAAATACCTGGTTGAATCCATGCCAGAGTTTGAGTTTCACTTCCACATCTTCCAGTGAAACAGCTGTAATTGCAGGTCTGATAACTGCATCTCCCAAATTTGAAGGTGATAAACCCAATATCAGGCTCAATAATGCTAAGATTCCAGGGCCGATAAGGAAGGCGTAACCTCTTTCATTGGGTATTTTGTTAGTGGTTTTATATTTTCCCATGAAAACTTTCCTTACAAAAAATAAGGATACTGCTACCATGAAAATATTTGATGTTACACCTAGAATCAATACGAGGGAAGCAATACCGGGTGACTGAACCTTTGCTTCATAAATAAGTTCCTTTCCCAAAAAGCCCAGCAATGGTGGCAAGCCTGCCATGGAAAGCAGCGACAGCAGGGAAATTACAAAAGTAACGGGCATGTATTTAATCAGCCCCCCCAATTCATTTATTTCACGGGTGCCGGTTTTCTTTTCAATAAGACCTGCCACCATAAACAGAGTAGCTTTATAAAAAGCATGAATAAACAGAAATAACATGGCCGCCATGACAGATTCCCTGGTGCCAATACCGAGAAGAAGGATAAGCACCCCCAGTGCATTGATGGTCGTATAGGCAAGGATGCCCTTTAAATCAGTCTGTGTAAGTGCAAAGTAGGAGCCCGTAAGCATTGTAAGGACTCCAATTATTGGAATGATGTAAGACCATTCCTGAGTACCCCCTAAAACCGGACTAAGGCGGGCAAGCAGAAAAACGCCCGCCTTCACCATTGTGGCTGAATGGAGATAAGAACTTACCGGTGCCGGCGCCTGCATGGCCCCTGGTAACCAGAAATGAAACGGAAATTGAGCGGATTTGGTAAAAACACCTATTAAAATGAGCAACAATCCGGGCAGGTACATATTACTTTCTTTAATTGCCTCCGGGTTTGCCAGCCATTCGTTTAAAGAGTAACTGCCGACTACACTCCCCAGCACAAGGATTCCTGCCAGCAAACTCAACCCGCCAAAACCTGTTATATAAAACGATTGTAAGGCGGCTTTTCGTGCCGATTCCCTTTCGTGAAAAAAACTTATAAGGAAAAAGGACAGCACACTGGTAAGTTCCCAGAAAATAAACATCTGAATGAGGTTAGCCGACAACACCAGCCCCAGCATTGCTCCGCTAAAAAACATAAGAAAAAAGAAAAACTTGCTGGTGCCTGTATAGCTTTTCATATAAGCACTTGCATATAGAAAAACCAGCGCACCAATACCCGATACCAACAGGGCAAATACCATGCTCAGACCGTCGAGGACAAACTCAATATTGATTCCCAGTTGAGGAATCCAGTTAATTAGTGAATGTTCAAATGCCAGGTTTGTAATATCGGGCACCCGGGAAAGAAAATAGAAAAAAACACCCGTTTGGACAAGTGTCAGTATAATAGCAGTATGTTTTTTTAACTTCCCCGGAATCAAAAAAACACCGAATGAAAAGATCAGTATAACAATTAACAGATGGAGCATTTATAATTTGGTTTCTTACTTATTCTTCAAATTTTTCATGTCTGCAAAAACTCCCATCGGATCGACAAGGGTTTTAAAAAAAGGTGAAAAATCAAGACTCCCCGACATTGAAGTCAGGCTTAGTACCGATACATCTGAGAGGTTCATAATATGATGGGCAAATGCACCAATATAATTGTCGTATGTGTAGCCTTCCTGATGAGTCATCAGCAATATCATGCCGGCATCAATTTTTTTTGCATATTCCAATATTCTTTGGAATGGTGGATCTTCCGTCCTGTTAAATACTTTCATCTTAGATTCCACGCCATTCATCTCGAGCGATTCTTTTGCTTCTTTGAGCTTCTTCCAGATACGGCTTTCCTTTTTGGCAATACCACCCACCAAAACAGACACCAGATAAATTTTTGCTCCGTATTCCAGTCCGTAAAATAAGGCTGCCGACAGCTGTTCACGTGTTTCCTTGGTCAAATCCAGCGGAACAACTATTTTATCTTTCATTTTGCTGGTATCACCTTTATAGGTTAATACCGGCACACGTGATTTCAATGTAACATGATAAACTGTTGTACCAAGTTCATCTTCAGGGTCACCACCCTGATGGTTTTCACCTAAAATAATCATTTGTGCACCCACTTCCTTCGACACTTCCAGTATTTTTTTATACGGTTTCCCCATTTCTACCCGTGTGGCAATTTTTATTTCCGGAGCATCACCTTTTATTTTATCGGAAAGCTCAAGCAATTTCTCTTTTGCCTGGTCGGTAATTTTTACAATATGATCGGTCGACTGAAAAAATTGTTCCAGCAATCCTGGTGTATCGATAACATATAGTAAAAACAAATCAGCTTCTGTCCTTTTTGCCAGAATTCCGGCATAATTTACTGCCTTTACAGAAGGCTCCTTAAAATCAACAGGAATTAATATTTTTTGAATGTATTTCTTCATTCTCCTCAGTTTGATAAAATGAACAACCTTTTAAAATAAAAGTTTAACAACAATTGGTTGTTGCATAAAAATAAACAAAAACAGTTAAAATCATGTTCTGTTTAAAGTTTTTAATTCCTTCCTTAATTAATTATAAGTTCAAATTGAATCAAAATGGATCACCTTCTGGAAGAAGTAAAGAAAAAAATAGGAAAGCCATATACCGATCTGGAATTTTTGTTGAATTGCTTTTCTGAAGTCCTGCATGATAATAACCGTTCGGATCTTGCAGAAATGATACCATGGATTTCAGATAGAAAACCTGCCTTTGGCAGCCGGAATACTGAAGATCTCCTGCACTTGTTTTCTATTAGCTTTCAATTACTCAATCTGGTCGAAGTAAATGGGGCGGTACAAAACAGAAGAGCCCGTCAGGAGCAGGGAGGTTTGGAAAACGTAAGTGGCATGTGGGGAGACGTATTTAAACACATGAGGGAAAAAGGAATAAAAGAGGAACTGCTTGCAGGGAACCTGAACCTGATTCATGCAGAACCGGTACTCACAGCACATCCCACTGAAGCCAAAAGGCCTGTGGTGCTGGCACTTTACCGGCAATTATACCTGCTGCTGGTGAAGCGGGAAAATACAATGTACACAAGTTACGAGCAGGATGAAATAAAACATGACATTAAACAGATTATACATAAGCTTTGGTTTATAGGTGAAATTTTTAAAGAAAAGCCTGCGGTGGAATCGGAACTTGAAAATGTGCTTTATTATTTCTATAAAGTCTTTCCCGAGATGCTGCATTACCTTGATTTCCGGCTAAAACAGGCTTGGGAAAAAGCCGGATTTGATTCAAAATGGGTGGAAGATACCGAAAATTTTCCAACCATTACTTTCGGAAACTGGGTTGGAGGTGACCGCGACGGTCATCCGCTGGTTACATATGATGTAACTGAAAGAACATTGGAAAAATTCAGGCTTCATGCATTTCTTCTCCTTAAATCGATGCTTGATGAACTTTCTGATAAGTTAAGCATCTATTGCGACCACAATTGTCTGGCATCCCAATTTACAGTTCGCATGAAGCAGCTATACAGCGAAATGAAAGTTTCCCCTGTCAGAAATCCACGTGAACCTTTTAAGACTTTTCTGCAACTTATTACTAAAAAACTCCCCTTTAGTGAAAATGCAGCAGGAGGGATTGAACTGCGCGATACCTCCTTTACTTACAGAAATTCGTCGGAGATTGAGAAAGATCTGCTTTTTTTGAAAAAGGCACTGAAAAAAATGGGCGCTCATTCTCTGGCTCTATATGATGTTCAGAAAGTTTTACGGCATCTAAAGGTTTTTGGTTTTCACCTGGCCCATCTAGATATCAGACAAAACAGCCGGTATTACGAATTGGCACTTCTTGATATTGTAAAAACCAGCCTGCCCGAAAAATATAAAATTATCTCAGGCAGTAAAAAAGAATTTCAGCAATTCATTAAAGATGAACTGGTTCACAATCGCCCGTTCATCAGCAGAACCGATATGCTTGAATCAGAAAAAGCCAAAGAGGTAGTGAATACATTCCGGGTGCTTGAAAAACACATCCGCAATTATTCTGAAAGGTCATTGGGTTCACTCATAGTAAGCATGACCCGTAATGCAACCGATCTTTTTACTGTATACCTGTTTGTCCGTGAAGCAGGACTTTCACATTTCACTTCTAAAGGCCTGGTTTGCCCTCTGCCCGTGGTACCGCTCTTCGAAACCATTGAAGATTTGCTTAAAAGTCCAAAAATCCTTGATGAATTTCTTAGCCATCAGGCAACAAAAAACAGTCTGGAATATATTAGGAAACGCAATAACTTTAAAGAACTGGTGCAGGATGTAATGATTGGCTACAGCGACAGTAATAAAGACGGAGGCATTCTGGCCAGCGCCTGGTACCTTTACGATGCACAGGTAAAATTGTCAGAAGTAGCAAGGAAACATGGCATACAACTTCGTTTTTTTCATGGCAAGGGTGGGACGATAAGCCGGGGAGCCGGCCCTACCCACTGGTTTATTCGCTCACTCCCCATTTCCTCTATGAACGGGCTTATCCGGATGACTGAGCAGGGAGAGACCATTGAAAGAAAGTATGCCAACAAGGTAAATGCTGCATACAACCTGGAACTGTTGCTGGCAGGACTTACAAGTCAAACTTTGCTAAACCGGGTAAGCCAGGATGAAAACAGTGTTCAGAGAAGTACCTTATTCGATTATCTGGCCCGTGAAAGTTACCATGCTTTTAAAAAATTAACTACCCATGAATCTTTCATTGATTTTTATCGTCAGGCAACTCCCATTGACGCTATTGAAATGAGTAAGATCGGATCAAGACCGGCACGCCGCACCGGGAAACATACCCTGTCGGACCTGAGAGCAATACCCTGGGTTTTTAGCTGGACCCAATCGCGAATGCACATTTCAAGCTGGTACGGAGTGGGTACTACCTTGAAAAAACTACAGAATAAAAAACCAGATCAGTACAAAGTGCTAAAGAGCCTGGTAAAAAAGGACGATTTTGTAAGATATGTGCTGACCAATATTGATACCAGCCTTGCAGCAACTGATGAAAACATCATGAAACTTTACAGCGGGCTGGTGGAAAACAAACAGGTAAAAAATGAAATCCTGACCATGTTGCTCGAGGAACTTGAATTAACACGCTCAGCAATGGCAGACCTTCTGGGTAAGTCAATAAAAGAAAGAAGGCAAAATCATTTTTATTCAACCCAATTGAGAGCCGAAGCTCTTTTTCCACTTCACCTCCAGCAGGTTAATCTTCTCCGTCAATGGCGAAGAGCTCAGAAAAAGGATAACAACAATAAGCAGGAACAATTGCTTAACAGCTTGTTGCACAGTATAAATGCCATTGCCAATGCAATGGGTACAACCGGTTAGTTTATCCCTTTTTGTAACACTCTGAAGTGATGAAATCCAATTGATTTCCCGTAATTACCTGCCTGTATGTGCTGCAGGTTCTGTATTTTCTGCTTTGCGGGAATATAAAATTTCCCTGTATCTCCCGGGGTTTATTCCTTCAAATTGCCTGAATACCCGGATGAAGGTACCTGATGAGCCAAAGCCCGCAAGTTCTGATATATCGCGAAGGGTAAATTTTTCTGAGTCATAACTGTTAAGCAATCGTTTTGCTTCATTGAACCGGTAACGGTTAACAAATTCAATGAACGAACAGTTGAAATCGTTATTGATTAATTCCGAAACATACGTCCGGTTAGTCCCTAAATACTGGGCTACATCCGTTATTTTTAAATCAGGATTTCTGAAAATATTTTTTATTGTAAATAATTCAATCAGCTTTATTGAAAGCTGCTCATTGGAATATTTTTTGGTTCCGGGTGCGGGCTGGCTGGAACTGTCGCGCTCCAAATCAATAACAGTATGGTTCTGCATGGATCCTATCTGCCCAATGAAGAATAATAGTATACTAAATATCGAAGACGGAATAAGTAGAAGTATTTTTGAACCGGCAAAAGCACTGCGTCCGATAATATTAAATACAGTGCTCATGACCGCTGTAACTATTAAAGAATAAAGAAAGAAATTTACCCATAAAAGGCTTTTACTTTCCAGGTTTGAATAGAAATTAGCAATCCGGTTGTTGTAACAGGAAACCAGCTTTTTCCCATAAATAAGGTAAAAAACCACCTGAATCCCAAAAACTATTCGAACTGCAATATAGTTTAGCTTCTGCAACTGAACTATAAATGAATCAGACAATGCCTCTTTATGGTTTAACAGAAACCCATAAACATAACTGCTCATTTCCCTGGTATCCATCATCTGATAAAAAATAAACGAAGAAATAGACAACACAACTGCCGGGATCAACATGCGTAAATTAGATAACCGGATGGAAGTTTCAATTGTCAGAAGTTTTACGTACCAGTAGTACAGTGGGTAAACGGAAAGTACAGCAAAGATATATAACGGATCAAACCAGGTATATACAGCAATATTTTGATTAAAAAATACAGCATGAGACAGATACAGCAAAAAGGCTGAAAACATAAATATGCTCAGGAAGAATTTTGCCTTGTTGTTTTCATTCCTGTTCAGAGCTAAAATTACTCCCCAGATAAAAGTAATGTACATTGGAGTGTAGATAATGATATCTTCCAACATATAAGTCCGGTTTTACAGCATTTTAAGTGCGATGAAGATACGATTTTTATGATTTGAATATATCTTTTTACGTTTTGAAAATAATACTCTCCAATCAATCTCTACATTTGATGCCGAACTTGTATTTCAATACACATTTTAGTGCAATACTCTCTCACTTATCTCAAAGAAAAGTTAACCCCGACAGTTGGGGGAGGGGTATAAACTTCCCTCCCTTTTCTAATTTTCTAAACGAAGTAATATACTGCTCTTCCCATTAAAGCTAATCTTCCCGCAGGTCTTCACACTTCGAATGAATCCACTTCCCGGTAGGCTTGCAGGAAGGCCTGCTCACCTTCTTTCCCCGGCAGGCTTTTACCATGCTCACAACACAATACGCCATCGTACCCTTTTTGGTAAATGTGCTTAAAAATATTTTTATAGTTGATTTCGCCGGTTGTTGGTTCTTTTCTTCCAGGATTGTCACCTATATGGAAGGCTCCAATTTCATCCCACGAACGATCTATGTTAGGCAGGATATTCCCTTCAGTAATCTGCTGATGATAAATATCATTCACAATTTTACAGGCAGGACTGTTAACGGCACGGCAAATCATATACGTTTGAGGTATTCCTGTAAGAAACAAACCTGGGTGATCCCATCTGTTCAGCGGCTCCAAAACAATTACAATACCCTCTTTCTCTGCAATTTCACTTAACTCACGAACAGAATCGATCACATTGGCAGCCTGATAATCCCATTCCAGATTTTGATTGTACCTGCCCGGAACCATCAGGGCATATTTGGCACCGGTACGCTTAAAGGTTTCAACACCTTCATAAAGCCGGTCTTTCAAAAGTTTTCGTGATTCATTATTAAATAGCACCATTGATTCAGCGCTGAAATCAGCATACAATACAAATGGCCCCCAATCCATACCTCTTTGAACAAGTTCTGAAGCAATTTTTTCCTGCAGTTCGGGAGATTTTCGCATAAGCCCGTTATCGAATATTGCGCGAAAACCCTGGTCGGCTATAAATTTTATATTATCAACAGGGTCTTTCCCGGCATGCTCTGGGAACATTCCCAGGTGAGGTGCATATTTAAGCCTGAACTGAGCCTGATTCGAAACAAAACCTCCCATAGCCGATGAACTGGTTACAGTTCCCAATCCTGCCATTGCAATGCTGCTGGCTGCTGCGTTCTTAATGAAATTTCTTCTTTTCATCATCTGTAGGTATTATTGCTGTTGTTGTAAATGATTTTATTCTAATTTAAAGCTGTCCCTTATAATCTGTTTTGATTGATCTTACGGTAGCTTAATTCATTTGATTTTGCTAAAATAATGAATGTTTCTGAATTTCATTGATCCGAATTTTCTTTTCAATAAGATTATCAGATCAATAAACTGTGAATTCTATTCAGTTTTTCCTGCTTTAATCTTTTAATTGCCTTATCAGGAGGTTTCCCCAAGGATAATTAATTCATATAATTATCCATGGTTTCTTTCAGGAGTTTGTTTCATAGCAAAAGAGTTGTTAAATTTAAGGTCAAAAATTTCAAAATAAACATAAAATTCAAAATTATGAATAGAAAACTTCGAATGGGAATGGTTGGTGGCGGAACCGATGCTTTTATTGGGGCCATTCATCGTCTTGCAGCTTTAATGGACAATCAGATTGAGCTGGTTTGTGGCTGCTTCAGTGTAAATCCTGAGATCTCTAAGTCTTCCGGGAAACTGTATTATCTGCCGGAAGAACGTGTTTATGAAACCTATCAGGAGATGTTTGAAAAGGAAGCTCAGCTACCCGAAGGGGATCGGATGGATTTTGTTTCCATAGTGACACCAAACTTCGTTCACTTCGACCCGGCAATGATGGCCTTGAACAATGGCTTTCACGTGGTTATCGACAAGCCCATTACCTTTACCCTTGAACAGGCGCTGGAACTGAAGGCAAAGCTGGATGAAACAGACCTTACCCTGGCACTGACCCATACCTATTCAGGTTATCCTGCAGTAAAGCATGCGAGGCATCTCGTTGCAACTGGTGCATTGGGCAATATCCGGAAAATTTTCGTAGAATATCCTCAGGGCTGGCTATCATCCAATATAGAAGATTCAGGGAACGTTCAGGCATCGTGGCGTACCGATCCCAAACGTTCAGGGAAAGCCGGATGCATGGGTGACATTGGCACACATGCCAACCATCTGGCCGAATACATTACCGGACTTAAAGTTGTTGAGCTTTGTGCTGAACTGAATATTTTTGTCCCAAACCGGAAACTAGATGATGATGGCGCTGCTTTGCTTCGCTATGATAATGGCGCCAGAGGTGTTTTAATGGCTACACAAATAGCTGCCGGTGAAGAAAATGCCATTAAGATTAGAGTTTATGGAGAAAATGGAGGACTTGAATGGTTCCAGCATGAGCCAAACAGTCTTATTCTTAAATGGAAAGATAAACCAACCCAGATTCTCAGGGTAGGAACAAGCATGGACAGTAAAGTTGCTGCACATAACACCCGCACACCGGGAGGTCATCCGGAAGGATATCTTGAAGCGTTTGCAAATATCTACCGTAATTTCGCCATGACAGTAATGGCAAAAATGGAAGGTAAGGAACCAACTACCGAAATGCTTGACTTTCCCGATGTGGAAGATGGCATCCGGGGAATGCAGTTCATTGATGCAGTAGTGAAAGCAGGATACGATGATAATGCCAAATGGATAAAATTTGGTGAATAATAGACTGCCTTAATAATAGTTTGTATGTATTAATAAAAATAAATCTTCAATAATATGTCCCGACCAGTTACTCTTTTTACAGGGCAATGGGCTGATTTGCCCATTGAAAAAATGTGCCAGAAAGCAAAATCATTTGGCTACGATGGACTTGAACTATGCACCTGGGGCGATCATATGGAAATTGATAAAGCCAACCAGGGCTATTGCAAGGAACGAAAAGCTTTACTTGAAAAATACGAACTGAAATTATTTGCTATTTCTACTCATCTGGTAGGACAATGTGTTTCAGACCAGCACATCGACGATCGGCATAAAGGAATTCTTCCCGATTATATATGGGGGGACGGTGATCCGGAAGGAGTGCGGCAGCGCGCAGCAGAAGAAGTGATAAAAACAGCTCAAGTTGCCAAAATGCTTGGCCTGGATACCGTAACCGGATTTACCGGCAGCCCGGTCTGGCATATGCTTTATCCCTTCCCTCCCACCCCTTCGGCATTGATTGACAAAGGATACCAGCAATTTGCCGATCGCTGGATTCCAATTCTTGATGAATTTCAAAAATTAGGGGTAAAATTTGCCCTGGAAGCACATCCCACCGAAATTGCTTTCGATATTCATACTGCACACCACACACTCAATGTGCTTAACAATCATCCGGCATTTGGTTTTAATTTCGACCCAAGCCATTTTGGATACCAGCATGTCGATTATGTGAAATTTATCTATGAATTTTCCGATCGTATTTTTCATGTACACATGAAAGATGCTTATTGGAGCGACGTACCGATGGGTATTGGAGTTTTCGGTGGTCATGCTGATTTTGGAGACAACCGCCGCTATTGGAATTTCAGGAGCCTGGGCAGAGGAAAAATAAACTTTGAAAACATCCTGCGTGCCCTGAACGACATTGGGTACAACGGGCCGCTGTCAGTAGAATGGGAAGACTCAGGCATGAACCGTGAAGCAGGTGCAGCGGAAGCATGCCAGTTCGTGAAAAACATCGACTTTAAACCGTCTGATGTGGCTTTTGATGACGCTATGCAAAAAGAAAAATAAAACCGATGCCTTCGGGTCAGAATTCCATATTTTCCGGGTTCAGTTAAAGATGCTGGCGGTGCTTATTGAATTAGTGCAGGTGAAATTTCGATCAACAGGTAAAAATCTAAATCAAAAAAATTACGAATGACAAACAGAAGACGTTTTATTAAAAGCTCTGCACTTGCTACTGCCGGAATAGGGTTGGTATCCTCAGTTCCAATGGCTATGAGTTCCTGTAACGGAGCCAATGAAAAGCTGGTATGTGGCTTGATTGGTGCTAAAGGAATGGGTTTTTCTGATTTGCAGGCTTTTCTTCGGCAGCCAAATACCGAATGTGCAGCAATTTGCGATGTGGATGAGAATGTACTTAACCAGCGTATCGCCGATACAGAAAAAATCCAGGGCAGGAAACCTGAGGGTTTTAAAGATTATCGTCAGATGCTGGAGAGGAGGGATATTGATGTTGTTATTATAGGCACTCCTGATCACTGGCATTGCTTACCTATGGTAGAAGCTTGTCAGGCAGGAAAGGATGTTTATTGCGAAAAACCACTGGGAAATACAATAGAAGAAATAAACATCATGGAACGGGCTGCAAAAAAATACAACACGGTAGTTCAGGTTGGAATGTGGCAGCGAAGTGACCCCCACTGGCGGGATGCAATTGATTTTGTAAAATCCGGCAAGCTTGGTAAAATACGAACAGTGCGTACCTGGGCGTACCAGGGATGGATGGAACCCATACCAGTAAAACCCGACAGTGAAGCCCCTGCAGGTGTTGATTACGATTTCTGGCTGGGTCCTGCTCCAAAACGGCCTTTTAATCCCAACCGTTTTCATTTCAATTTCAGATGGTTTTATGACTATGCCGGAGGATTGATGACCGACTGGGGAGTGCACATTATCGATTATGGGCTGTTCGGAATGGGGGATCCTGCACCAAAATCAGTAATGGCTATGGGTGGTAAATTTGCCTATCCTGATGATGCATCCGAAACACCTGATACTTTACAGTCCCTTTATGAATTTGAAGGACACACTATGCTGTGGGATCATGGCACAGGTATCGACGGAGGTTACTACGGAAGGAACCATGGTGTAGGTTTTGTTGGCAACAACGGAACCCTTGTCGTCGACCGGGGCGGTTGGGAAGTTATTCCCGAAAGGAAGAAAAGCGCCGATTTAATGGAACGGATTGATTTAATTAAAGGTACCGGTAAAGGCCTTGATTTGCACATGGAGGATTTTTTAAATGGCGTTAGAAAACGCAACCAAAATCTGAATGCAAACATTACAGTTGCAGCCAATACGGCACGTGTGGCTCATTTGGGAAATATAGCCCACCGCACCGGCAAGCGGCTGTACTGGGATGCCGAAAACAATATTTTTACCGGAGATCAGGAAGCTAACAGCTACCTCATTCCTGAGTACCGAAAACCGTGGGAATTGCCTAAAATATGATTATCCGGATCATACTGTTCTGCAAAGAGCAGTATGATCCTCTCTTCTGAATTTCCAGCCCGTTTCCAATTTTCCTCCTCCCGCAATTTCATGCTTTGCAAATACGCAAATTCCTTTGAAAATTCTGATTGGCAATACCAATTTTCATCTTATCCCAAATGAAGAATCATGTTAATGGTAATTAATCCTCCTGACGGTTGGAAGCTTATGTTTTAATGGTATATTTTTTGGCTTTGTTAACTTTCTACTCATTTAAAAAAAAATATCCCATGGCTGAAAAAGAAAAGTCCAACCAAAAAAAACAGGCAGACGCCAAACGTGAATTCCTTGAAAGACATACCACCAGCGATGATGGTAAAAAATTAACTACCAATCAGGGTGTAAAGGTAAACGATGATCACAACTCCCTCAAGGCCGGTGAGCGTGGCCCCACGTTGTTGGAAGATTTCCACATGCGTGAAAAAATTACCCATTTCGACCACGAACGCATTCCCGAGCGGATAGTCCATGCCCGGGGTAGCGGGGCACACGGTTATTTTGAATTGACAGAATCAATGGCGGAATATACAACTGCCCATTTCCTGCAGACTCCCGGTACCCGTACTCCTGTTTTCGTACGGTTCAGTACAGTTGTTGGCTCCAGGGGCTCAACAGACCTGGCTCGTGACGTAAGAGGTTTTGCCACTAAATTTTATACCGAGGAAGGGGTTTATGATTTGGTAGGCAACAATATGCCGGTGTTTTTCATCCAGGATGCAATGAAATTTCCTGATTTGGTTCATTCCATAAAACCTGAGCCGGATTCAGAAATGCCACAGGCAACGGCCGCACACGATACCTTCTGGGATTTCATATCACTGACACCCGAAACCCTGCATAATGTTATCTGGGTAATAAGTGACCGGGGAATCCCCCGCAGTTATCGTATGATGGAAGGTTTTGGCATTCATACCTTCCGCCTTGTAAATAAAGAGCGAAAATCGGTATTTGTAAAGTTTCACTGGAAACCGGTACTGGGGGTTCATTCGGTGGTATGGGATGAAGCTCAGAAAATTTCGGGAATGAACCCCGATTTCCACCGTCGTGATCTCTGGGAAGCTATAGAAAGCGGTAATTACCCTCAATATGATTTTGGGGTGCAGATTGTTCCGGAAGAAGATGAACATAAATTTAACTTCGATTTGCTCGACCCCACAAAACTCATCCCCGAAGAACTGGTGCCGGTGAAGATCATCGGGAGGATGACCCTTAATCGCAACCCCGACAATTTTTTTGCTGAAACTGAACAGGTGGCTTTCCACCCGGGCCATGTGGTACCAGGAATCGATTTCACCAATGACCCATTATTGCAGGGCCGGTTATTTTCCTACACCGATACCCAACTGATTCGGCTTGGCGGTCCCAATTTCCATGAAATACCTATTAATCGTTCCGTTTCTCCCGTACATAATAACCAGAGGGATGGTTATATGCGCCAGACAATAAATCGGGGTAAATCAAGCTACAACCCCAACTCTACAGGGGATGGATACCCGGTGCAGGCCAAAGCTTCCGAAGGAGGGTTTGTTTCCTATCACGAGCGCATTGATGCCCATAAGATCAGGGTCCGCAGTAAAAGTTTCATCGATCATTTCAGTCAACCTGCCATGTTCTACCACAGTCAGAGTGAAGCTGAAAAAAAACATATAGCAGATGCATTCAAGTTTGAACTGGGCATGGTGAAAGATGAAGCCATCCGGAAAAGAGTTGTTTCCCTGTTATATATGGTAGACCAGTCGCTCGCTGAAAAAGTGGCAAAAGGACTTGGGTTTAAAGCCGAAGCACCCGATAAGATTACAAACCATAACGTTCCTGCAGATGCCGATCCAATGGATTACCAGTCCTCTAAAAAGAAACCAGATATAGAAAGTTCAGATGCCCTTAGTATGGCCGGCACCCGGAAAGATACCATTGAAACACGGATGATAGCTTTTCTCGTTGCAGATGGTGTGGAAGATGATTCCCTGATGAAAATGAAAAAAGCATTGGAAGAAGCAGGTGCTATGGTTAAACTTATTGCACCGCACCTTGGAACCATCAAAACAGCAGGTGGTAAAGAGCTAATGGTTGAAAAGGCATTTGTAAATTCAGGTTCGGTGCTGTTCGATGCCATATATGTACCTTCTGGGATTGACAGCATTATGGCCTTAAAGGAAGAACATAAGGCCATCCATTTTCTGGATGAGGCCTATACTCACTGCAAGCCAATTGCAGCTGACGGCGATGGTGTTGATTTATGGCTGGAATCGGTTGCAGGGAAAAAGGAAAGTTCAATGATAGAAAAACCGGAAGATGCAGTTAAACATGGAATCCTTCTTAACTTGGAACCGGCAGAATTCATTAAGGCCATTGCACAGCATCGCTTCTGGAACCGCGAAAAAGTACCGGCATAATACACAAATTAAGATGATGAGAATCAGGGAGTCATACAGATAAAATCAATCTGTATAACTAACTGATACTCATCATTATTTTATCTTTAACAGAATTTCTCAAAAATTGTCAGTAGAGACAATTTTTTCTGAAATCCCGTATTCCGGGATTCATTTCCCTGCTCATACTAACAGGGTTCATTTTCCATTAAACATACCCGCATCCTTCCTGTTACAATTTATAAATGATTGTACATCCCAAAAACAAATAAATATGAAACACATAATTGCAGCTCTAATGGTACTTTTTGTCTTTGTTTCTTCCTGCCGTGATCCAAATGTAGAGCCGCCGGAACGTGTGGTGCATGAATGGAATTTTGAAACCGATGCTCAGGGATGGGAAGGTAATTTTGCTGATTATCCGGCTGGAAGGGAGGAATTTTTTGAACTGGAATTTCGTTATTCTCCTCTTCCTGCACCACTCGATACTGCACAGGGGTCCCTGATGTTATCGGGTGCTAACCGTAGCGATGATTTGTTCATGTATGTTACAAGAAGAATTACCGGTCTGTTACCCGAAACTGTTTACAATATTTCATTCTTTGTACAGTTTGCTTCCAATGTTCCCGATAACCGGCCAGGAATTGGAGGTTCTCCGGGAGAATCGGTATATGTAAAAGCCGGCGCTACCAATGCTGAACCCGGCCGGATAAGAGATGATATGGATTATTACAGGATGGACATTGACAAGGGAAACCAAAGCCAGGGAGGAGATGATATGATTGTTATCGGTGATTTTTCCAACAACACCGATCAGCAGGTTTATACACTGAAATCAGTTACCAACGATGAACAGGGATTTTCCGTCCTGTCCAATGAATCGGGTGAACTTTGGATAATTGTAGGTACTGATTCCGGTTTTGAAGGAACTACTACTATCCATTATAATTACATTCGGGTCGAGTTATTTTATTAAAGCTGCCGGATTTATGTTGTTGTTCTTAGGTCCCCTGTTAAAAGAATGCGGAGATATCTGTTCCCCCTTAAACAAGCTGCTTATGCAGAATTCTCACTGCCTTCCCTTCAATGAAAGATGCAATCCAGAGCGGCTTTAAATCTATGCTGCTCATGCAGCAGAAACGGAACATTTTTTTTGTATATTGCCTACATGAACCTACGATTTAAAGTTATGAAAAAGTGTCAGCAAAACAATTTCTTCTCATTGCAGTTGATTGCTGGATGGATCATGTTTATGATACTGGCTTCCTGCAACGACAACAACCGGGAACATCCTAATCCGATTGGTCTGTTATGGAATTTTGAATCGGGCATCGAAGGCTGGAAGGGCGATTTTGTCAAGTACCCAATCGGAGGAGAAGAATATTATGAGTTGCTGTTCGAACACAGTGCTCTTCCTGAACCACTCGATCAGGAACAGCAGGCGCTGAAACTTTCAGGCAATAACCATAACAGTAATCTTTTTATGTTTGTTAAAAAAAAGGTTACCGGGCTGGAACCCAATACAGTTTATTATTTGAAATTTACCGTGGAATTCGCCTCGGGACTTGCTGAGGAAGAAAGTCCCGGTACGACAGGCAACCTGGGAAATAGGATTCATCTGGCTGCAGGCGCAGCCCAGATTGAGCCCTTAAAGGAAATCGGTGAGAATAATCTATATGGGTTAAACATCGGCATCTGCAATCAAAACCTGGATGGCGAAGATATGGTGGTGTTGGGTAATTTCTCAAATGGAACCGACCAGCCGGTATATGCTCTTAAAACCGTTGAAAATAGTAAGCCATTCCACCGGATTACCAACGACAAAGGGGAGTTATGGATCATTGTCGGTATCGACTCAGGCATCGATTCCATTAACACTATTTATTACAATTCTATCCGTGTGGATTTGTTTTGATTAAACTGCCACCTCTAAGTTTAAATGTCCCTTCTGAAAATTATACGTTAAGAATATTAAAAATTCTTCCTTAAAAAGTGATAAGCATTTCCCCTCATAAAACGCTCAACAATTTCTGCAGCCTTCAGCCGGTTGTAATCTTTCAGCGATTCCGACTGGGTGGAGGAAATGAAATTATAAGCGTGTTTTTCAAGGTAGCTGTCGAATAGCGGCATCTCCTCAGAAGTCCAGAAGCCATTTAATGGATTAACCATTCCGTCGTTATCGGTACCGATGCACTGAATGCCCCAGGCAAACTGATCGTGACGGTTCAGCACCTCGGCAATATGCTGTATTTGATTCCATACCATCCTTGACTGGTAAAACAACATTTTACGCCGGTTCAGGTTAGGTCCGTTTTTTTTCAGTTCGCTGTCACTGCCAACCCGCCGCTCATCAAACTGAATACCAAATAAACCTCCGGAATTTGCTATCCTGAGTATTTCATCATCAAAAATATTTATGTCATCGGGCTGAAATTTTCCATAATTGAATTTATCATCCTCAACTTTTTCTGTTGCTGAACGAAGTCCGTTTACTGCTCCGTGGCTCACTATCAACGGAATTATCTCATTTTCATGTTCCTCTTTAAGGAACTGGTAATATTGATGACGTGCTGTCACACTCATATGTTTCAGATCGATGAGTACTCTGCGTCCCCCGGTATTGTCAAGCAAGGCGCGCAGCATTTTCCAGCCCAGTGGGGTAAATCCGCTGTCCAATCCTTCCGACTGGTCACAAAATTTTCGTACAATTCCCTTAAGACTTTGGGCATGTCCAATCATATCGTTATAAAAGTGATGGGTCAATCCAACAATGAACATCCGGTCATCCCACTGTTTTACTTTTTCTACATTAGCCAGCACTTCCGATTCGTCCACAGATCTACCCATCTGACCGAGTCCAGCATTAAATCCATGAGTGCCCTCCATGGTAAGAATAACAGAAATTGTTTTTACCTCGTTTTCCTGGTTTTCTTCAATTTCATTAAATCCTGAAACGATTTTGTACCGATGCCATTTTCCATCAATTTTTACCGCGTGACCATCCAACTGCTTATAAAAATTATATTCCATTTCGAGGTCGGTAAAATAGTCGGGCATTGCCTGCACATAATCAATCCGCTTTTTTCCCAGACCAGTAACAAGGTTGGCTACCACGTCGCCCGGGAGCCTGGTTCCAAGCCGGTTCATAACAAACCCCTTTTCTAGTCCGCACAACGACACAAAAACAATTTCAGCACCCCCTTTAACAAGGGAAGTAAAATCCGATTGCCGGAATTTTGTAAGACTGGTGACTATGTTGGCCAGTTTATCGGTCAGAGTAGGTGGATCATAATACCAGATGCTGTCTTTAGCCCTCCTGTCGGGATTGTTCACACCTGGTTTTTTTTCGAAGCTTATTCCCATCGGCTTCATTGCCGGATGTATGTGCAAATCGATAAATGAAGTTTCCATTTCTTTAATTGTAAGTTGGTATTAAATAAACCAATTTACAAAAAAAATCGTCTGCGGATGCAAATTCCGGCTGCTGAATGTGTTGCATTTGGAAATCATGAGCCGGCTACTTGCTGCCACAGGTTCATTGGCAATGACACAACTCACGGGCAATTATGATTACCGGTTATCTACTTTTTCAGGATTCATATCATGGTTTTGAAGGCGGAACCATGCAAGTTCTTCGTATTTAGTGCCCGGCTGCCCATAATTGCAATACGGGTCGATACTAAGACCGCCACGTGGCAGGAACTTTCCCCACACCTCCATATACTTCGGTTCCAGCAGTTTCACCAAATCTTTAAGAAGGATGTTCAATACATCTTCATGAAATGCACCGTGATTGCGGAAACTAAACAGGTAAAGTTTCAGGCTCTTGCTCTCCACCAGCTTTTTCCCCGGAATATAACTCAGGTAGATGGTTGCGAAATCAGGTTGACCGGTAATGGGACACAAAGCTGTGAACTCGGGACAGTTAAATTTTACAAAATAATCGTTTCCCGGGTGCCTGTTATCAAACGCCTCCAGCACTGCCGGATTGTAATCGAAGGAATAGGAAATTTCCTTGCCAAGGTTTTTAAGCGTATCCATTAATATATGTTTTAAATTTCTTTAAACCGGAACGGGTTGTATGAAACAGAATGATCAAATGCATCGGTATCTTCTGCTTTTTTTACCTTTTTTACTACCAGGATTGTTAACGGAAGTAATACCACCTCAAAGACAATTTTTACCAGTGCCTGTGTAATAATCATCGTCAGCAGTGCCCCTGCCGGGAATAAACCGACAAAAGCAACGGTAATGAAAATGACTGAATCAGCCCCTTCGCCAACCACGGTAGACGTTATGGCACGTATAGAGAATCCTTTCCCCCGGGTTTTGATTTTAAAGCTGCTCATGATCCATGCATTCAAAAATGAACCCAGCAAATAGGCCATCAGGCTGGCAGCTACTATGCGGGGTGTACTACCCAAGACAGCTGAAAAAGCTTCCTGCCCCTCCCAAAACGGAGCCGCCGGAACTACCAGTGTCAGGGAAAAGAAAAATACCATCAGCAGATTTACTCCAAAACCCGCCCAGATGATTAGCCGTGCTTTACTGTACCCCCACACTTCAGTGATTACATCATTCAGAATGTATGCCAACGGAAATACCAGTACCCCTGCAGGAACAGCCAATGGCCCAAGCATCATAATTTTTGAGGCAATAATGTTGGAAATTAAAAGACTGGCTGCAAAAAGTATACCTGCCAGCATAAACAGTACCGAAACTTTGTTTTTCATTCACTTGTTTTTTACGTGGTTATCAAGCACACGTCGTTTGTTCCGGCTGCAAAGATAAAAAAAAGAAAAGGTAAATATCAATTCACAATTGCCTTTGATCGGCAGTAAAAATCAGACTTTGAGTGACCAGCCGAAAAAAAAACATGACTTACAAATGTACCCTTACATTCAGAGTAATAGCATGTTGTTCGGCGGGAAGGCCAGTTATTTCCGGAAAAATTTCCATGTCGCGATGGCGGCGGTATATTGTTTTTTCCTTTCTACTTTTTAGGCCCACAAGGGAACCAATGACTATTCCGCCAAGAGTGAACCCAGCAATAACCGGTATCGCCTGGGTTTTTAATTTAGAACCTTCATCATATGGCCACAGAAATGATGAATCATCGCCATAAAGCAGGCTCCCTGTTACAAATCCCGCCAGCAATCCTCCTGCCCCGCCAATAAGGGCACCCTCCCCTACCCGGGTAATCCGTGTGTTTATGAGTTCTATTTCACTTAGCGACCTGTGCTGAAGATTTCCTGAGTCATCGGTAAATAATACTTCATTTTCTCTGAACTGCAATCCGGAGTAGCTTTCACGTCTGCCATCAAAATAATACAGTGTCCCTTTTTGATAAATCTTTTCAGGGAAAATTCCTGTTTCCGGATCCTGTGCCACAAGAGAAAAGTTGCCTGCCAGAGTCAAAATTAACAATAACAATACTTTCTGCATGTTTGAGAGTTATTAATGTCTGTAATTATAAAATATCTGCCTTAACAATCTCATTACATGTAACCAATGCAGATTGTTTATGCCAGACAAATATTTTTATAGAATAAATTACCCTACCCAAAATTGCTATTCGTATCCGCCCTGTTCACCAGCTATAGTAAAAAAAACCAATCTTACGGAACAATACCTGTGACAATAGCCGGCATTATGCCCCATCCCTGGGATGGAGGGCATTGTTGTATGATCTATGTTTCCTGCAAAATTGCAGACCATTTATATTAAGGCTTTAAAACAACTCAAAACGAACATTCATTGTTTTCGATTCAACAATTACCGGTATTTCCAGATTTGCTGTACCATTGAATTTAAAATTCGAAGTTCCTGTCAGTATTACATTGATACTGTTATCAGGATTTTTATCCAGGTTATTTATAAGTTGAACCAAAGCGTTGTCCAGTTCAATTATTAATTTCCCTTCCTCAACCTGATGCTCAAATAACAACACATCGATGGATTCCTGCATCCTGTACTCATTTTCTGCTGCACCTTTATACCCCCACTGTAATGTTAAAGAATAAAACTCACCATCGTGAATTATTTCCGAAAGGGACAAAACAGGCTCAGCATGAGCTTTAATATTTTGAATCTGATACAGGTGGTTTTCAAAATTGATTAATTTAATACCTGAGTAGGTGCCTTCTCCGGAAAAATGAAAATCTTCTGTTCCTGATTTGTCTGTAGTAAGTTCATCCGTAATCATCATGATTTTAATTTGAAGGTTTGATTCTGTTTCATAAAAAGAACTTTCATCTTTATTGCATGAAACCATCGGGATCAGTAATATCCCGAATACCAAAATAAAATTGAATTTCATATTAATACTGTTTTTTTAAGTTTGAATATTATAAGCTCCTTTTTATAAGCTATATGTTATTACAAGTTAGAATATTATTTTTAAATAAACACTTTAATATCCGAATCTATTTAATGCTGCCTTAACCTATAATCTGATAACTTGCCTATGCGACACAAATTCCGGGAATATATTCCTGCATCTTTCACAATTAACCTGATGAAACGATTATGAATATACTGCATTCACATAGGTGCATGATTTATCCTGATAGCTATCGGGACATGGGAGTTCCATGTCTGTTGTAACAGGCAGGCATATGATACCGTTCAAAACAAACAATTTTAAACAGATGAAAAAACTGGCAGAAAGGGCATTATGGGATTAATCCTATTTTTGACCGGGTAAAAATTGCAACCAGTGAATTTGTATTGCAAATGAACTTTCACATGCTGCAGTTGTTGACAAAATACCGGATTAACTGCAGGATTATTCCATAGTATCAGGTTGTCAGATATATGAAAAAAGCTTTGTTAAATTTCTGGAAGCTGCTAAAGCGGGCAGGGAAGCAATGGAATGCAAAAGATCCCTGGCGGGAAAGTGCAATTATTGCCTACTATACCATTTTCTCCTTACCGGGATTATTACTGGTAATAATTACCCTGGCCGGATACTTCTTTAGTGAAAGCCGGATCAGCGGATATATAAATGAACAGATTGCCGGCGCCATTGGTGAAAACACGGCCACGCAGGTGCAGGAATTGGTCGACAAGGCCTACGATGAAGACCAGTCTCTGTTTATGACACTTGTTGGAATTGCCACCATTATTTTTGCGGCTACCGGTGTATTTTTTCAACTGCAGAAATCACTCAACTTTATCTGGGATGTCAGGCCCGATTCCCAAAAATCAGGTATCTGGCAACTACTCAAGGCTCGTCTGTTTTCTCTGGGCCTCATCATTACCATTGCTTTCCTGTTGCTGATATCTCTTATTCTCACTACCCTGATTTCAGCATTCGCCGAGTATATCCAGAGCTATTTACCTGATTATATGATGTCACTTTTCCATATTCTGAATTTCCTTATATCCTTTACCATTATAACCTTCCTGTTTGCCCTGATGTTTAAATACCTGCCCGATGCACACATCAGGTGGCGGACGGTTTGGATTGGTGCTGTACTGACTTCCGTGCTGTTTGGCCTTGGGAAAACCGCACTGGGTATCTATTTTGGAAAGGCCAATCCCGGTTCGGGTTATGGGGCCGCGGGATTTGTCATCCTTATTCTGCTATGGACATCCTATTCATCGATGATTGTATTTTTTGGTGCCGAATTTACCAGAGCTTATTCCGATCTCAAATACGGTGGGAAGGTGCAACCTTCAAAACATGCCTCCAGAGATGAAAATGCAGAATTGATAAAAAAACTAACTGAGAAGAGACTGGAGGATGAAAAGAAATTGAAGGCAAAAACAAAGGTACGTATGAAGGGAAAATCGTTGACCAAGAAAGGACAGAAATTAATAGCGGCAACTGGAAACAAACACCCCACAGAGGGTGAGATTACAGACGAAGATACAGACATAGAATCAGATTCAGACAAAGATACAGACAAAGAGTAGGCAGACAGACAGATAGCAGCAGACAAACAGTTGCTATACATTAAATCAATTCATGCTGTCATCCCCTGACAAAAACAAGTATTGCTGAAGATAATTTTCCGTATCTTTATATGAGTGTACGAAACTTTAATCCAGTATTTAAAGCAGACAATGACTTAAATATTAATAGAATCCATTACGTACAGACAGACAGGTAAAAGTTACACACTAAATTTACAATCCGGAAAAATGAAACAGAAAACAATCTCAGTAAGACAACTGGCTTACATACTAATTGTTATCGTATTTAGCTACATCATTTTAAAACAAGGCGATTTTTTGCTTGTTCCTTTATTGTTTTCAGTTTTATTCACCGTCATGCTGCAGCCTTTAGTGAAATTTTTTCTGCGGCTGGTGAAGTATCAGGTTCCTGCAATTCTGCTCACACTCTTTAGCGTTCTTATATTCATAGGCATTATTATAACCCTGATATCAGTTCAGCTTACTGCAATTATTAATAACCTGGAAAATATTACAGGACAAATCAGTAAAGGAATTCAGCAAATATTTATCTGGCTGAATGAGAATCTGAACATGCAGGAATCGGATATTAAGGACAGCATTCCGGAACTAACCCAAAATGCAGTTGGATTTATACAAAAAGGAATCTCTTCAGTTACCAACTTTATTTTTAACCTGTTTTTTGTGTTTCTGATAACTTTCTTCCTGCTGTGGTACCAGCAAAATTTTAAGCAGTTTATATTGCTACAGGCAAAAAATCAGAAACGGGGCAATCTGGATGCTATTCTTCATCAAATCCAGGCTACCATGAGAAAATATTTGTACGGATTACTTACCGTTATAGCCATTCTGGCCGTTTTAAACAGCATAGGCCTTTTGATTATCGGAATCAGATATGCAGTATTCTGGGGTGTTCTGGCAGCATTCCTTGCAATCATTCCCTACATAGGCACAACACTGGGAGGAACGCTCCCGTTTCTGTATGCCGTTGCTTCATCCGGCAACTGGTGGCAACCACTGGCTGTTATTAGCATGTACGTGGTAATACAGCAAATTGAAGGCAATATAATTACTCCAAAAATTGTGGGCAGCAGCGTGTCTATTAATCCTTTCGTGGCTCTGCTGTCCATTATCCTGGGTGGTTTTATCTGGGGAGTCTCAGGTATTATCCTGGCTATACCAATTTTGGGGGTTATAAAAATTATTTTAGACCACAACAGCAGCACCCGTCCACTGGGCTTTTTGCTTGGCAACCAGATGAGTTCAAATGCCGATGATTTTTGGAAGCATATGAATATTGACGGGAACCGGATGGTGTAAGGTTCATTCCTGAGTCACCCGCACAAGAACAAAAATACTTCAGTGTTGAGCAAGTGACTATGTTCATATGAAATGGTAACTCACCATTTTTTTCAATCACCCATTTAAGGCAAGTTGCTTCCCAATCCTGGGTCACCCATTCAATACTATCTTTATTTAGGAGTGGCAGCCAGTCTTTGGAGGCAGGGTTTCAAACAGGTTTTTTTTTATTACCCCATCAATATTTCTAAAATTGTTTTTATCTTTGTTCGTAATAATACGAATGAAAAATGATTGTTGAAAAGGTAATCACAGAAAAACAGGAAAAAATAGCCCGCTATGCGAAGGCAATGGGACATCCGGTGCGGTTGTATGTCTTGCAGCTGCTCTCAACCCAGAGCTGCTGCTACAGCGGTGATTTAAGCGAAGAGCTTCCCATTGCCAAATCCACCCTGTCCCAGCACCTGAAAGAGTTAAAATCAGCCGGTTTGATTCAGGGCGAAATTGAAGCCCCAAAAATCAAATACTGCCTTAACAGGGAAAACTGGAAAGAAGTGCAGACTCTTTTTACCGAAATCTTGAACCTTTAAAAAATTTTATACACATTGTTCGATGTTTTACGAATTACGAATCCAAAAATAGAATCATCATGGAAATAAAAGTTTTAGGGACAGGTTGTCCGAAATGCAAAACGCTGGAAAAAGCAACCCTTGATGCCGTTGCTGAACTGGGCATTGATGCCCGTGTGACCAAGGAAGAGGATATCATAAAAATAATGGGTTACGGAGTGATGAGAACGCCCGGACTGGTTGTTGATGAAAAAGTGGTTGCATCCGGAAAAATTCTGACCACCAAGGAAATAAAAGAACTATTAACCAAATAAAAGAACTGCTATGAAAAATGCAAAAATCATGTTTCTGTTAACAGCCCTGTTTTTTGGATTGATGACAGTTGCTGCCGGCAACAATTCAAAAGAAGGTGACCAGGTTAAAAAACAGGCCGAAGTAAATGTGTACTACTTTCATACAAACGCCCGTTGTGTTACATGCCGTACCATTGAAGCCGAAGCTAAACAGGACGTTAAGGAATTGTTTGGCGACAAGGTAGGTTTCATATCATACAACCTCGAAGAAAAAGAGGGGGAAGCCAAAGCAAAAGAGCTGGGTATTAATTCACAGATGCTTGTAATTGTAAAAGGCAGACAGAAAATCAATATTACCAACCAGGGGTTTTTATACGCCCGAACCAATCCTGATAAGTTTAAGGAGGTAATTGAAGAGAAAATTAAACCCATATTGTAATTATGGAAGGTTTCTTAACGGAACTGCTCGATAACAGCACCTTTCCGTTTGTAACTGCCCTGGTGCTGGGACTGATGACTGCCATCAGCCCCTGCCCTATGGCTACCAATATTACAGCCATTGGATATATAGGCAGAGACCTAGAAAACCGGAACCGGGTGTTTTACAACGGTCTGGTTTATACTCTTGGCCGTGCTTTTTCTTACACACTCCTGGCTGTTATTATTTTTTTGGGGGCCGACCTGTTTGCCGTTTCAGGTGTATTTCAGCGTTACGGTGCGAAAATTATCGGCCCTGTTCTTATTGTTATCGGGTTGTTTATGCTCGACGTACTGAAAATAAAATTTCCCGGACTAAATAACCTTTCCCGTCATTTTGAAAAAAAAGGCACAAAGAGTTACCGCGATGTATTTTTGCTCGGCCTTGTGTTTGCTCTTGCTTTTTGCCCTTACAGCGGGGTACTTTATTTCGGAATGCTAATGCCTGTAACCATCAGCAGTGCTTCAGGCCTGTACCTTCCGGTGATTTTTGCTGTTGCTACCGGCATCCCGGTAATCCTTTTTGCCTGGCTCATTGCCTATGCCATTTCAGGGGTGGGAACACTTTACAACCGGATTAAAACCTTTGAAATCTGGTTTCGGAGAGTAATCTCAATACTATTTATTGGAGTGGGTTTGTACTATTTGTTTACTGTAAATTTCTAAAAAAATTTAAGCATGTCATTCGTAAAAGCACGAACAATATCAGAAACTGGTACAGCAATGAAAAACAAGCGGATAAAATTGATAACCGCACTTGCTGTTTTCCTCCCTGTGTTGGGAATGCTGTATTTTTATCTGCAACCGGTTGCGGATTATTTAACTTTTAGTCTGGCAGGATTAAATCCGGATACCCATCTGGCCAGCTCCATAAATTTTTTCATATACGATACCCTGAAAATTCTGATACTGCTGTTTCTTATCAGTTCGCTGATGGGTTTGGTAAACGCATATTTTCCCATTGACCGGCTCCGCATTTATCTGACCACCAAGAAAATGTACGGGTTACAATATCTGCTGGGCTCCTTCTTTGGTGCCATCACTCCATTTTGTTCCTGTTCATCCATTCCGCTGTTTATTGGTTTTGTGAATGGAGGCATACCCCTGGGTGTCACTTTTGCCTTTTTAATCACTTCACCCCTGGTAAATGAAGTAGCAGTGGCCATGTTTCTGGGAGTGTTTGGAGTTAAAGCCACTCTTATATATGCTGTAAGCGGCATCCTGTTGGGAACGCTGGGAGGGTTTCTGCTTGGAAAGCTAAAGCTTGACCGGTATCTCAGTGACTGGGTAAGGCAGATACAGGCAAATTCACAACAGGTCTCGCAAAGGTGGGAATCGGAAAAGACACCCTTTATTGATCGGCTGCCGGGGATTATCCGTGAAGGGTGGGATATAGTGCGTAAGGTGCTCGTTTATGTTCTTATAGGCATTGCAATCGGGGCAGCCATGCATGGCTATGTCCCTGAAAACTTCTTTTCCGGTAACCTGTCGGCCGACAAATGGTATGCGGTACCCATGGCTGTAATACTTGCTGTACCTATATATGCAAATGCCGCCGGTATAGTTCCTGTAATCCAGGTTTTTGTTGCCAAAGGAGTTCCGCTGGGTACTGCCATTGCCTTTATGATGGCCGTAGTGGGGCTCTCTATTCCCGAGGCAACATTGCTTAAAAAGGTAATGACATGGAAGCTTATCGGTATTTTCTTTTTAACCGTAACCGTATTTATTATTTTACTGGGCTATTTGTTCAATCAGATATTGTAGCTGAAGGTATAAAATGAAAGATGAAATAGATAACCAAAAAATTAAAACAAAATGGACAGACGAAATGCAATGAAAACAGCAGCAGGCATCCTCGCAGCTGGTGGGGCAGGGCTGCTAACCATGACGTATGGTTTCAGACCTGAAAAGCAGGCTTCCGCAGCGCCGCAAAAACTGGAGTACAATCCTCCGGAAGGCAGCTGGAAGTATGCCCCCCTCGACCCGGAAGCCACTGCACAGCTGGCCTATGTCTTCTACAGCGAAGGAAGCTGCATGTATGCCACCATGAAAAGCATCATTACTCAGCTGGCCGAAAAGTATGGAGAGCCCTATGCCTCTTTTCCATTTCACATGTTTAAATATGGGCACGGAGGCATAGGTGGTTACGGTTCTGTTTGCGGTGCAGTCAATGGTGCTGCCGCCCTTATAGGATTGCTCATTGCCGACAAAAATGTGCAGGACAGAATGATAACCGATCTCTTCCGGTGGTACGAAACAGAACCTTTCCCGGCATTCCGGCCTGTTACTCCTGAGTTCGACTTTGTGCCTGCCGCCAGCGTATCCAATTCAGTGCTGTGCCATGCATCCAATACCAACTGGTGCAATGCAACCGGGTTTAAGGTAGCCAGTGCCGAACGCAAGGAAAGATGCCGTCGCCTTACTTCTGATGTTGTAAAAAAAGTAACCGCCTCGCTCAACGATGTTACGGCTAATGTGTATGTTACCGGTACGCATACCAATGAGGCAGCAAGTACCTGTATATCCTGCCATGGCAACGAAGGGAAACTGAAAAATACCTCATCCGGTATGAGCTGCAACTCCTGCCATTCTGAATCCATCGGGCACCGCGTATTTTCCGATATTCATTATAAACTTATGAAGGAGTGAAGTACCAATTTGCAGACTGAGGGATAAGTACCCTGCAATTACAATTTCCATCGAGCGCTTTGACCGGCATGTCCCAGCAGACCTGCAATATTACAACCCCTCCTTTTGGGCAGATTCCATTAGCGGTATATTCGACAGCGACGGATTGAACCAGCCGGTTTTTTTCTCAATCCTGCGGGTATGCCGCACAACATCCCCCCACAGCTTTTCCAGTTCAGTACCATGCTTCTCCCATATCTTTCTACCCTTTTCCTGCAGCGAGGCGGGACTTTGGTCACGAAACATACCAATCAGCACCGGGGTATCGGTTCCCAGCACCACACGGTATGTATTCCACGGGTAGTCCAGCTTGTTCTCAGCGTAATAGTCCCTGAATCTTCTGAGGGCTTCAGCAGCTTCCAGTTCCTGGTCGGGCAATAGGTAAACAAACATCCATTCCGCAAACGGTTTATCGCTGTAAAGGCTGAATTCCTTTCCCTGGTGCGACAATTCGGGCATCCATATCATCACCGTACCTGTTACTGTTGACAGGTTTTTAATTTTCTCATCCCTCCCGTAGCCACCCGTTTTCATTATTACCGAAACCTGCTCCATCTTCCGGTAAAGTGTATCAACCGAGGCAAAGCTATAAATCGGAATTACCCGGTAGAGGGTGTTGTCATCATTCTGGCAGGAAAACACCGTCACATTCGGGTATTGCCTTTTCCATAAATCAGCCACCTCCCGCTGCGTTTTCATGAACAGCGCAGTATTGGCCGATGCAACTTTTTCTTCAAAAACAATGTACCACCCCGGAGATGATTTCGTCACGGCAGCCTGCCCCCCGGTCATGCAAACTGCCTGAAAACCGGCAGTTGCGATCACAAGGTTTATAACTACAAAAAGTATAAATAGTTTCATTGTGTGCATTTGTTGGGTTATTATTTTGTAAGTTACGATAAATTAATCATTTATGCAATAGTCATCCATCATGAATCATGCCCGCGTAATAATTCCGGTTGAGCTGATTTTTTTTAATCAGGACTGCTCTGCAACCAACCTCATCAAACTACGATTATCGATTACCTGGTCAATAACTACCAATCCGGCAGCATCCTTCAAAAATTCCCTTATCTTCTTTATCTTTGTTCTGCTTTAAGGATTAAGACAGAAATTCGAAATATTTACGCTATGCAGGAAAAAATATACATCCGTCAGTGGCTGGAAATGAAGCCTTACAAAAAGCAGGAACCTACTGACAGGTATTACCTCCGGCTTGCCAATAAAGTAAGGCAGGCATTTGCGGGCAGAAATTACATGATCCTTGCTCATTACCTCAATAAAGAGCAGGTAAGCACTCTGGCCTGTTTTCTGACATCCTGGTTTGAGGATGTGATTTCTCAATCCGGAATCTATAAGGCTTTTATCACCATGCACACCAAACAGTATGGTAAAATACTGCCGTTCTACGATACCACCGATTATGTGGAAGATGAAATCAACGGGCAGGATGTACTATTTCTAATCTGGTATTTTCTGAATACCATGCAGAATGAGAAGTTTATCAGCCCCTATAATGAATTTATCGATGAAATTGCTTCTGTAGTAATGGAGGTATTCGAACAGGAATACGAAATTGCCTACGAGAATCTGTTTCTGCAGGAGATCTACACGTTGGATTACCAGGAGACAGACTTCTACCATGCCCGATATCTTATTGATACAGTACTTTTCAGCAGCTACCTGTTTCATGGTGACACCCATCAGGGCCTGATAGAAATTGAAGCAGAAGTTATAAAAGAATCCGCCAAAGAAACGAATATAACTGCCATTTTGCAGGAACACAGGGACTGGTACCTTCACGATACACGAACCCGGCTGATGGCTGCCTCCGGAAAAGAGTGGGTTGCGGAAATCCTGGGCGACAACCATCCGCGGAGCGCCGATTTGCGAAACATGTCGCAAAAAATAAGAGGCCTTTTTATGTACAAGGGACAGGACCATGCCAATGTCTTTCTGGAACACATTGCCTCAGGAAAATCATTTAACCTTACCAAAAAGTCGTTCGATCATGCTCATCAGTTAACCGAACCTGGCACTCTTGTATACATTGGTATCGTAAACTGGAGAAACGAATGGTGGTTTACCGGTACCTTTGCAGCAAAACAATTCAGTGACGATATGGTGCAGCGAGAAAAGAATTCGCTCGACAGCAGGGCCATGGTCAGTTTCCTTGACCATGCAGAGCATGACTCCGAAAGTTTGCTCCACCAGCATGCCGAAGCGTTTAAAAGCTACAACAACGGCTCGCTAATCGCCTTTATGACTACCGATAAGATGACTGCCTTTACCGAAGGTTTCCTGGAATACTATAACAGGCTTACTGACCCAAAACGAGCAAAATCCAAAACCACCAAACAAAAGGATGTTTCTGATGAGCTGTTTGGCGACAGGGAAAAAGAGTTCTCCGGGTTGCCCGATACCGGAGAACCGGGACTGGTATTTTTCAACCCCAAGGCAGGCATCGAAATGGCTTATGGCGTGAACAGCGCCTTTCCACTGCCAGGCAACCCCTGGTTCGATGAATCAGAAAGCGAAAAGGATATCCTGTATCTGCTGATGTCAAAAGACATCTCCACCGAACTGGTTTACTATTGCATCGAACACTGCAGCGACCGGCTTCCTTACTTTAAACAGGATAAGGGAAAAAGACTCCTCGATGACATCGACTTCCTGCTTCGCTTCTGGAAAGGCAAGGAATATCATTCGGAAAAAAGAGTGGGGTATATTGGGGCAAAATAAGTAAGACTTTCATCTGCTGTCCGCCAACTGGCGGATCAGCTGAATTAATAGCTTCCCTTACCTCTCTTTCCCCAGGCTGAAAGCCTGACACATCACTACCATGGGCACCGCCCGTGGCAGTACTCCAGAACCTATTCACAGTATCCCTGCCTGCAGAACCAACGCCCATAGCAATTAAAACTAAATTAGCTTTTTAGATGTTAATTTTAAATACAAGATGAATCGTTGTAGAATTTATATAATCAGCTAAAAAATAGAAATATGAATAAATTATTCACAGCACTACTGGTAATTGTATGGTTAGTTCCGGCCAACGCACAGAAAAATAATGGAATGATGCCGCTTGATGTGGCAAAAATAAAAACAGTAACAGGGGTATCAATTTCAGACGACGGGGAATATATTTCCTATTTCCTGAATAATCCTGCCGACCCGTTAAAGGAGAATAAACCCGCCAATGTTGAATTGCATATACACCGGACAGGTGAGGGTCAAAGCATGCCGTTTATTACCCGGAGCCGCATTTCACACGTCACATTCCGCCCCGGACATCAATCCATAACTTTCCTGGCAAGGCTGGACGATGATGAAACTACGTCGCTTTATGAAATCCCCCTGACAGGCGGAGAAGCAGTTAAACTGTTTTCCTTCAAAACCTCCCTTTCCGGCTACAACTGGTCGCCCGACGGGGATATGGTTGTATTTATTGCTGAAGAAGTTAAAGAAGACAAGAAGGATAAAGCAGAAGATAAATTGCCTTACCAGCCCAATGTTTACGAGGAAAATCTAACCTGGCGTTACGCCTGGGTTGTTTCGATGAAGAATAAAGAAGATTTAAAAAAGGTTAATGTTACGGGTCATTTTTACGATGTTAAATGGAGCCCCGCCGGCAATAAAATTGCAGTGGCAACCGCACCAACTCCATTAATTGACGATTGGTACATGAAACAATCTGTTCATATTATAGATGCGGAAACGCTAAATGAAACCGGTTCGGTATCCCACCAGGGAAAACTCGGAGAGATAGCTTTCAGTCCCGACGGAACAAAACTGGCTTTTATTGGCGGGGCCGATATTCATGATCCTATTGCCGGTCGGTTATTTGTTGTTTCATCCAATGGAGGAAAACCCGAAAGCCTGCGCCCGGATTATGAAGGAAAGTTTGAGTCTTTCAGATGGAATGACAATCAAACTATCCGGTTTATATCAAGTGAAGGAGTCTGGTCAGCATTTGGAACCATACAGGCTAATGGTTCGGACTGGAACAAGGAAAGGCTGGAAAACGGTCCGGTGCTCCATAATTTTGATCAGTCGAAGGAAGGAACTGTTGTTTTTACTGCCGATACACCTGAACACCCGGGTGAAGTTTACGTGCTGCGACAAGGAGAGCATAACCCGCAGCGCGTAACCTTTCACAACGACTGGCTTGAAGATATCGCTTTGGGTGGGCAGGAAGTGGTTGTTTATGAAGCCAGAGACGGACTCGAAATCCAGGGCATATTAATAAAACCCCTGCAGTATACCGAAGGGCAGCAGTATCCTCTGATTACTGTGGTGCATGGAGGCCCTGAAGCACACTATTCCAACGGCTGGTTAACCAATTATTCATCAGTGGGCCAGATGGGAGCTACACTGGGCTATGCTGTATTTTACCCAAATTACCGCGGAAGTACCGGCAGAGGGGAAGCGTTTTTAAAATCGAGCCAGGGTGATATGGCCGGAAAAGAATTCGACGATGTGGTGGATGGGGTTGACTACCTGATTAAACAGGGTATTGCCGATAAAGAAAAAGTGGGCGTTACCGGTGGTTCTTATGGCGGATACGCAACCGGATGGTTTGCGACACGATATACCGACCGTTTTGCCGCCGGAGTAATGTTTGTCGGAATCAGCAACAACATTTCGAAATGGGGAACCGGTGATATTCCTGAAGAATTGTATCTGGTACATTCCCTCAAGCGCATTTGGGAAGATTATGATTTTTTCCTGGAAAGAAGTCCGATTTACTATGCCGGGCAGGCAAAAACACCCTTGCTCATCATGACCGGTGAAAACGATACCCGCGTTCACCCCAGCCAGTCGATTGAGCTGTACCGTCACATAAAAACCAGGACTGAAACCCCGGTAAGACTCGTGACATACCCCGGTGAAGGACATGGAAACCGGAATTCTACCGCCCGGCTCGATTACAACCTGAGGCAGTTGCGCTGGTTCGAAAAATATCTCAGGGATAAACCCATTGACCTGGAAATAACAGTGAGGCCTGATGTTGTGAGTAGTATGAAAAAGTGAACAGTAAACGGTGAACGGTGAACGGTGAACAGTGGACAGTGAAAAGTGAAAAGTGAAAAGTGAACGGTAAACAGTGAACGGTAAACAGTAAACAGTGAGCAGTGAGCAGTGAGCAGTGAGCAGTGAACAGTAAACTGAGCAGTGAACAGTGAACAGTGAAAAGTGAAAAGTGAACAGTAAAGGGCAGGATGCCAGAAGGCCTTATATTGCCGTTGGTTTCAACCAACGGATACAGGTTACTGAACTTTTGAGGGCCCCATATAACCAGATTCCAATTGAAGCAGAAAATTAAATAGCGTGATTTTGTGAATTCATAAATCTGCTTTGATGATATACCCTTTCATTACAGCAAAAACCCAAGGCGCAAGCCAAAGGAAAAAGCCATAGGAAAGTCCTCCCCAATAGTAGCGAATCCATAAGGATAAGTTAAATCCAGGTTATCCAGTGTGTTATTTCCCAGGCCAATCCCGCTGAAAAGATCGATTAGAAAACTGTCGTTAAAAACCCATTGTTTGCCAAGAACGACCAGAAATGCCCATTTTGTATTGTTATATCTGCTGTTGCTTTCTGAAAACCATTCATAATTTGTTACCGAGTAACTTGCAAAATCTAATTCAAGTTTCAGGTACGATCCTTTTAATATATGGGAATAGCGCATCTCTTTCAGATAAAAATCAGGATTTTGGGCAAACTTATATCCCCCTCTAAAAAGGACCCCCGAGGCATCTTCTTCTTTAAGTCCAAAACCCATACCGATAATACCCCCTGACAGCTCTACCGATCTTCCCGGCTTCAGGCACCGCTCGTATGTCAGGGTCAGTGTATTGGCGGCCAACGACAGAAAATCAATTTTAAAGGCATTCTTCTTTTGAATTAAAAAAAGCTCCTGCGAATTGGACTCAATGGTTTCCGGTTTTTGGAGACCTGGTTCAAATTTCTGTACCTGCCCTCCTGAAAAAACTATCCGCTCAATATCGGCTTTATTTATAACAAACACCACATCTAAAGCCTTCTGTGGCTGCATGTACCTGATTTCGGAGATCCCTATTTCTGTCACCTTACCCACAATTACCTCGCCCTTTCTTGTATAGATGGAATCAAGGACTGGCTGTGCAAAAAGATTGGCTGTTGTTACTAAGAAAAATGACAGGAACAGAAAAGTAGATTTCATTTTAGTTTTTTTATATAAAATTACATAAAATATTTATTATAGTAACCACATTTACTTCAGCTGGTGAATTAAAGGGATTCCGGAACTGCATATCCTTCTAAAAGAGTAACCAAACAATATCAATCTTTATTTTTTGCACATGATTTATTCGTGGTTTATTCGATGTTAATTCGATACAAATTCGATACAAATTCGCGATTTTGCGAATTTATTACGAAGAAACTACGAAGATAATACGAAGATAATTCGAAGATTAATCCTGTTGACCTGCCTGAAAGGTTGGTCTTGCAGGAGCTTAGTTGGTAAATAACTTTCCGAAAATAACTGCCAGCGGTCTTTAATGGCGAATTTCGACTACCGCACCGTTTTCAGGATCCCAGATATCGAGATTATGAGGAATAATAAACAGGCTGTCGTTTGGAACAGAGGACACTACCTCTGCATTATCAGTTTTTATTGTTCTTACTTCAATTTTATTCTTATCGATAAAAATCCATTTAAACTGGTTAAACATTCCACTGTCGCGTGTCCAGCTTTTCACGTCATCGTTTGCACGGAGGGGTGCTCCCCAGCATCCTTCACCTACATACACGGTACCTTTTCTGTCATCACGGACAAACCCCTCATCGCTTTTGCCTTTCGTACTGGGTTTTACAGGCCAGGTAGTCTTTACCGTGTGGGCATCGCACTCAACCACAAGTTTCACCTGTTCATCGTAAAATAATTGTGCCCAGTGCATGTATTGCATATCTCCTTCCTTTTTGGTAGAAACATGAGGCCGCATGGGCTTATGGTACTGGGCAATTCTCCATCTTGCTTTTTTGTTTTGATTCAAATCCCGTTTAAGCCATGCGGTTTGATTTCCGGCAATGGAAATCTCGGTGTTCAGAGTATATACCCGCACCAGGTTGTCGCCACACGTAATGGCGTAATAAATACTCTCTGATGGAGTATCGAACAGATGAAAAACCATTTCATTGTTTGGTTCATGATTTCCCCTGGCCACAATTACAGGATACATTCTTCCGTCTTCGCTGATGGTGTACTGCCAGTCGTCCAGCCATTCCTGCCACTCTTCAGGGGTACCCCTCACAGTCATGTCCCCGTCAAAGAGTACTGCATTTGGTTTCAGCTTACTCACCAGCAGGTTGGCATTTCTGCGGGGAACAGGATTGTTACGTGAATCGCCCCCTGCAATGAACGACAACCGGGAATCGGGCTCCATGGGGGCGGTACGGAACCAGTACCGTTTGCTAACCCCTTCGCTGTCTTTTATCACAAAATAGTACGATGTATTGGGTGAAAGGTCGTTCAGCCGCACAAAATTATTCTCCATACCTGCGTAGAGCACTGTCCTGTCGGGTTTCGCCTCCCATTTGTAACTTTCCCACGATTCATCATGGTCCAGATCTCCGTAATAAACAACAGGATTTTCGCCTGAAATCTGTTCCCATCCGATTACTACCGATGTGGCAGGATTTTCATGCAATGTGAGCCGGTATTTTCCGGTTTTTGAATACGTTTGTGAAGAAACAGCAAGAAGGAAAACAATAAGGTAACAGCGTATGAAATACATCTTCATTAAAAATAAGAATAAATTAAACTTAGCCCCCGTGAATTGTGTTGTAGAAAAACTGACAATACCAGCTGGAATCAGTCAGGCAGATCTGTCAACATGAATTTTAAACATTTAAACGTAAAATTGGTTCATCTTACGCTGCGTCTTGCCACTTTCCTGTTATTTGCCGGAAGGGCGTGGCAGCATCTGTTCTGGGATGCACCGTTCAGAGCTTTGCTGTGGGACAGGGAGCTGATGGAACCCGTGGTGCTTTTTTTCAGGGGAGGCACCTGGCAGGAATATGCTACCAGCACAGCCACCGATAGTTTTATTCAGTCAGCAATCTTCGGATTCGGAATTTTTTATTCATTTATGGCTGTCTTAACCCTGCTGGTCAGGGGCAGGATGTTAATCCGGCTTTCGTGGTTGTATTTTCTCGCTACTGCAGCGCTTGCTTTCCTGGCATTTCTGTATTCAAAGGAGAAATTTTATCATGCAGGCCAGTTTTTTGAATATACCATTCAGTTCCTGCTTCCGCTGTTTTTCCTGTTTGCCGTTACCGGGAGGATTAAACTGTCAGGGCTGCTCCTGTATATGAAAATAGCCATAGCATTAACATTTTCGGCGCATGGGTTGTATGCTATTGGTGTTTACCCCGTACCCGGTGTATATAACGATATGCTTATCAGCATACTTGGGGTAAATGAAACAGCTGCAAAGCAAATGCTGATGATTGCAGGTGTGCTCGATTTTATTGTTTCCATTGGCCTGTTTATTCCCAGGCTGGCGAAGTATGCTGCAATGTATGCAGTATTATGGGGCGGCATGACTGCGCTGGCACGGACATGGGGTTTTTTCTACCTGGATTTTCCACTCGAAAGCCTGCATCAGAATTTGCACGAAACTTTTATCCGGATGCCCCACATGCTGGTTCCCCTGGCTGTATATTTAATTTTGCTGAAGAAGGAACAAACCAGGCAGGTTGAACCACAGGTGAATGAACCGGACAGTTTCCTCCACTCCCTCAGCTAATGCATCTTTCCCGCTTCAATCATATCCGAATCCAGGGCAATCTTCACTGCCTCTGTTCGTGAGCGGCAGTTTAGCCTATCGAAAATATTCCGCACATGCATATCAATCGTACGTGCACTGAGGTTAATTTTTGCTGCAATTTCTTTATTGGAAAGTCCGTCTGTTAACAGTTTCAGTATTTCATACTGCCTGTGGGTTAGCTGGTAGGCGTGTGATTTTCCGGTTTTAAATATTTCACCTTCCGTTTTCGCTGTAATTAACTGGCTGCGTTGTTCATCAATAAGCGAACACCAGTGCCTTACGCCCAGCCTTTTGAAGGTTTGATAACTGCTGTTGAAGCTCTCTTCAGCCGCTTCAGTATTCCCCAGCTTCCGGCAGGCCATTCCAAGGTGGTATTGTACAATTGCACCCTGCAATGGGACATTAACTTTTTCGAGGAATTCCAAAGCTTTCTGAAAATGATTGACGGCCTGTTCCGGTTCATCATTTAGCGACAGGGAAGTTCCGATTGCAAACGACAGGATGCCGATTGCTTCGGGATTGCTGTTCATGTCCGAGATTATTGTAAGTGCCTTTATGGCCCGGTTCAGTTCTTTTATATTGTTCTGCAGGGCGAAAAATGAGGCGGCATCGCAAATTCCTGAAATGGCATCGTGACGGTCTTCTGTCTCAAACCAGATATCGAGCATTTCGGTATAAATTCGGCCTGCCCTGGTTAGGTCGTTTTCGCCCTGCGCAATCAGGGCTTCAGGCCACTTATTAATCAACTTATGAATGATTGAATGTATTTCGGCAGCATAATGTACAGCCAGATCGAGGTGTTTCCGTGCAGTTTTAATTTCTCCGCGGTAACTTCGCAATATGGCAAGAACCGTATTGGCAGTAGCTTTGGAATTTGATGCCGAACCTTTGTTGCTGATAATATCACTGCAGGTGTCGAACGAGCGTTTCCAGTCGCCAAGCCTCATAAGTACCCACGACATGCAGCCAAGGCATTGCATTTCGTGATAATCGAGTTGGTTGGTACTGCAAAACTGATAGGCTGTTTCATAAACATCAATGGATTCATTGAAACTGGATGCATACTCCATTGTCCCGGCCAAACGGCGGTAAGCTTCGGCAATAGCCATCAGATCGTTCGTTTCAAGTGCCATTTCAACCGCTTCCCTGGCAAGTTGCATTCCTGTTTTCGTGTCGCCGAGGAATGCCAGGAGATATCCTTTTAGTGCAAGGGCACGGGCGAGTAACTCCCGGTTTCCAAATTCACCTGCAAGGACGACTGCTTTTTCGATGTGATTTTCTGCCGAAACCAAATTCAATTCTGCCATTAACAATTCGGTAATGTTCATGTATTCCAGCGCCGATTGATCTATTATGCCTGCATTTTCAAAAAATTCTGCTGCCAGTGTCCGGTAATGGTGGTGTTGTGCCCATGCTCCCTGCAATCCTGATACCACCGCCAATTCCCTGTATGTTTCAGCCAGCTTTTTATAATTGCCGGCGTTGAGATCGCTTTCAGTTATTTCTTTTAATGCTTTTACTGTATTGCCGAGGTTTCCGCTCACTTTACTGCAATGTGCAAATTCTTCAAGGATTTGCAGCCTTTCCATTTCCTCTTCGCCTTGTGGCCAGTCATTCATGGCCAGTTCAGCCCAGCGTGCTGCATCCCGGTAGGCAAACAAATCACAGCTCTCGCGTGCCGAGCGGATACAAGCTTTTCTGGCTTTGTCTTTCATGCCGGCTTTTTGGTAAAATTCAGCAAGTACAGGGATTGCTACCCGTTGTTTTTCCAATACGGATACAATTTTACGGTAAATCTCACGCCTTTTCGACCAGATAATTTCGGAACGGATAGATTCCCTGAACAATTCATGCCGGAAAGCACCGGTCCCCGAATTTTTTTCGAGAATAATTCCTTTTTCTATCAACTCATCGATTACATGGGAGGTTTCAACAAAATTTTCGAGGAATGAAATCTGAAATTCCAGGCTGTAACAAGACAGAATTTCTGCCAAATCGCGGGCGGCAGGTGAAAGCCCATCCATTTGCAAAACAACCAGATCCCTGATATTCTCCGGAATGGGAAAATTTTCTGTCTTCTTTAAATAAAGGAGCCCGTTTTCATCGACGAGGAGGAGTCCCTTTTTTTGTAGGGTAGTCATTATTTCGCTGACTAGCAGGGGCAATCCGCCTGTTTGTGCTAGAATGGCTGAAGCCAGTTCTTTGGTGGGTAAAGATTCGTAACTGGCTGTTATGAAATCGTTGATTTCTTCAATTGTGAAAGGCTGCGGTTCTATTTCAGTAAACCAGCGGCGCCTGCGGAATTTTGTTCTCATCCGGCGGAGTGGATGGTCGCGGTTGATTTGTTCGTCGCGGTAAGTGGCTATCAGGACAAGCGGGAATTCGATGCCTGAGGAAAATAAACCGGTTACCATATCGTAGCTGGCTGCATCGGCACTGTGAAAATCTTCGATAATCCAGACGAGCGGTCCCGTTTGAGTCAATTCGGCCATTATGCGGCTAAAGACGTGTAATAATGTTTCAAAATTGGCTTTGGGAACGTTTTGTTCCCTGAATTCTGGCAAAAAGTAACCTGCATATTCACCAAACTCATTTATTGCTATTTTCTTTTCTTCACCAAAAACATTTGTTTGCCGTAAAAGACTGGCAATAATACTGTATGAGGGAGTTTCTTCTTCCGGAACCAGGGTTTCGATGCTCCTGTAACCAAGAGGTATAGTGATATGTTGTATTAATGTAGATTTTCCGATACCTGCCGGACCTGAGATAAAAGTCACCTGGGGAGAACCGTATCCCGCTTTTCGGATTATCTGGTTCAGACTATTTATCTCCAACGATTTTCCGATGATTCGGGTGTTTCTCATTGTTCGATTATTAGCCGGAATATTTAATTGGTTAACAAGGGTTAATGGAATTTGTTTAACATGTTGAACAACGATTTGGCAGTTTTGGCAATCAGATTATAATGTTTAAAGGTTTCACCACCTCTTGCTTCGCATGTAAATTGATAATGCACTATTTGATTTAGAATTTAAACAATTAGCATAAAAGGGAAATCTTATTGAAAGCACAAAGGAGAGAATGTATCCCTCCTTTGTTTCAAAAAAGTATATTGTATTGCCAAAATGCCTGTGTATTATTTTCTTATCAAAAAATAACAATTCTGAATATCGTGCTTCAGCCGTTTAATTTCAATCGATCTAAAACCGGCATCCCTCAGCATTTGTTGTGCCGTTTCAACTCCCCACATGGTCCCAAGGCCCATACCACCCTGTGCAAGAGAAACCGTCATGCAATGCATGGTAGAAACGGAGTATAACATTGCCCCGAGCGGGTGTGTCCTGTTTTTCTTAAGATCCGACGATGCATCGATGTCCTGCATCAGGAAAAGACCGTTCGGTTTAAGCGATTTATAAACGGTGGAAAGCACCTTGTCGGGCCAGGCCTGGTCGTGAATTGCATCGAAAGCGGTAATCAGATCATACTGGTTATCGGGTTCATACCAGGTTAGATCAACAACATCAAACCAAACATTGGTGTTTCCTTTCCGGTTGGCCTCTGCTCTTGCTTTTAATATGGGTTCTTCGCAAAGATCAAGACCGGTAAAATTACTGTTCGGATAAGCTTCTGCCAGCAGGTTCATGGCCCTGCCGCTTCCACAGCCAATATCGAGTACCGAAATGCCTTTTTCCAATTTTTCATGTAACCCCGGAGCAAGAGGCAAAATATGATCGAACAGCGATGAGATAACAGACTGGCCGCTGTCTTCAGCCATTACGTCGTGAAAACGGTGAAACTTTTCATAAGGTACTCCACCGCCGTTGTAAAAACAATTTACAATATCATCTTCCACAGTGCCCAGTACACCTATGTATTGGGCAAATACACCAATGTTGTCAGCGCCGGCTGAACGCGTAAGAAATGCAGCATGTTCCGGAGGGAAAAAGTACTGTTCTGTCAGCTCGTCGTATTCTATTATTTCGCCAAGTACCATTGCTCCCAGCCATTCTTTTACATAGCGTTCATTCAGTTTGGTTTTCCGGGCAATCGCGTTAACATTTGAGGGCGGCATTTCCCTCAAAGCATCAAAAAGGCCTGTACGGTGACCGATGGATAGCATCAGGGCCAGCGTTCCCCCGTTAATAAATCCAAGCAGTTTTCCTGCAAATTGTTCTGCTCTTTGTTCGTCGAATGCAATCACTTCCTTTGTTTTCATGATTTTAAATGTTAATGGGTAAAATGTTTTTCTTAATCATTGTTTGATTGTTTCCGGAGCCTGAAAATTTCATTCCTCATTTTCCGTAAATAATTTCTATGATACAAAGGTAGTTTGCAGTGTGTGGCACTGTAAGACGTAAATTACCGTAATGCAATAAATGATTGCCGTAATAAACTGGAGGAATTGCCGTAATTACCGTCATTGCGAGCGGGGTTGCTATGACAAGCAGACTTTCAAACTACCATTTCAGCATTAACATTGCTACCTGCCTACGCATATTAAGTAGCGTTGCAATCTGTTGTTATTATGCAGCTGCCCTTTATTTGAATCCACCCCGTTTACGCCCCCTCATTACCGTCATTGCGAGCGGGGTTTCCATGAAAAGCAGACTTTCAAACTACCACTTCAGCATAAACATTGCTACCTGCATCCGCATTTTAAGTAGCGTTGCAATCTGTTGTTATTATGCAGCTGCCCTCCGTATTAATATTTTAGCAAGAACATTAATTCATGGAAGTACTTTTTATGTAAGGCCGCCGACAATTGCAACAGATTGCTTTGCCCCGCCCGGTATTTGCTACTGTTGAACACTTAACATCACAGTGCGGATTCAGTCTTATCAGCATTTTTGACCAAAGGCGGGGCTCGCAATGACGGTTATTAAGTAGGGAAAAAATAAGAAATGGTGAATCTCTTCTCCTTTTTGTGTCTTTAGTTTTGGTGGTAAATTCTCTTCTATGTTTTTTGTGGTAAGTTCTCTTGTAGTGGACCTCCTCATTCGAAAGTAATATCCACCAGCATGATTTCAGATTTTCCGGCAGTTTTTACAGGAGGTCCCCACAAACGCAAACCACTTGTTACAAAAAAATGGGTATCTCTTATTTTTTTATATCCCCAACTCAATTCATACAGGCTGTCAATATAAAAATTGATGGGAAAAAGCTGCCCGTAATGCGTATGCCCTGAAAACTGCACATTTACAAAAGTCTGACTAACTTCCTGCAACCGGGTGGGACGGTGGTCCAGAAGGATTACAGGCAGTCCGCCAGTACTGTTCTGCAGTATCTCAACTGCCGCTTTCCTGTTCCTGAAGCGTTCATCATCCCTGCCTGCCAGGTAAAACGAGTTGTCAATGTTCACTATGGTATCGCGCAACAGCCTAATACCGGCCCTTTCATAAAAAGTCCCATTCCCGCGGCTGCCGTAAGATTCATGGTTTCCCAGCACACCAAATGCACCGTATTTTGATTGTACGTTACGTAAAGCAGCCAAAATAGCTTCTGGAACCTTATTTTCATCACGACCTTCCACAATATCACCCCCATACAGCATAATATCCGGCTTTAAGGCATTCACTTTTCGCACAAACTGCTCCACATAATTCAGATTTGTATCTTCCTGGATATGAAAATCGGCCACAAAAGCCACTCTCAGATTAGCCAGTTGGGAATCTTTTTTAGGAACAGAAATCTGGTAGCGTGAAGCCCGGATTGTATTCATATTAATAATTCCGCCCACAACGACTGCCACTGATAACATAATTATAGAAAAAAGTGCATAAAAACGGAATGAAACACTTTTTCTTACTTCTTTTGAAACAAAGCGGAACAGGATGTTTAACAGCAAAAACACATCGTAAAGCAATACCGAAAGAAACACATACAAAAAAAACGGCAACAGGTAATTGGCGGCTGTGGACAGCAATTGCATCAGGGAGTCCGGACCGAGATGGGAAAGATACCTGGAAACAGGATAAACTGCAGCCAGCAACAAATAAACAACCGTGTACCAAAGCCTGTACTTTTTGCCAATAAAAAGAAACATGATGCGGAAGAAGACATAGATATTCGGAATAACATATGCCAGCGTGATATATAAATGAAACATTAACTTTTGTATTTCAATATTTAATTGGATGAATATAACAAATACTGCTCCGAAGGGTTTTAAATTTTTTTACCACTAAAGTCTTTTTTTTACCACAAAAGCACCAACAACACCAAATCCCACCAAATACATTTTGTGATGAATTCTCTACTCTTTTGTGTGTTTTGTGTTTTGGTGGTTAATTCTTCACTTTTTGTGGTAAGTTCTTCTTCATTGTTTTTGTGGTGAAATTTACTTTCTTTATAAAAAAATCATCGAAAATGAAACAACTATTCTTTTTGTTATTTGCTGCGGTAATTCTTCTGTCATGCACGGACAACGAAATTGCGCAATGGAGAGGTCCTGACCGCACTGGAATATATCCCGCTAAGGATTTATTGAAAGAATGGCCTACCGATGGCCCGGCCCTTATACTTAAGATTGAAAACCTGGGAAAAGGACTATCGCAGCCGGTCGTATATAAAGATGTGATTTACATTACCGGACTTAAACACGATACCCTTGACGTAGTATCAGCCTTCAATATGGATGGAACCCAGTTATGGGAAAAGCAGTTCGGCACAGCCTGGCAACGGTCTTATCCTGAATCGCGGGGTACACCCACCATTGAGAAAAATAAAATATTCCTGATTGGCGGGAGCGGAGAACTGGTTTGCCTCAATGCAACAAACGGCGATATACTATGGAAGCAAAATCCGCACAACGAATTTGAAGGAAAATACCAGTACTTTGGAATTGCTGAATCAGTTTTGCTTACAGACAAAGCTGCCCTGTATGTTACGGGAGGCGAGAATACAACGGTGGTGGCTTACGATAAAACAAATGGTGCATTGCTCTGGAAAAGTGAAAGCACCGGGGGACCTAAATCCTATGCATCGTCGTCGCTGGTAAAATGGGGAGGCAAACAGATTGCACTTGTACAAAGCGCCAACGACCTGATTGGAATTGATGTGGCCAACGGTGAAGTATTGTGGACTTACAACACCATTCAGTACCACACAGAAAAGGGGAAAGGCGAAGGAGCAAACACACCCCTTTTTCACAACGGTGAAATTTTTATCACCTACGGGAACGAACAGCCTGGATTGCTGTTCACGCTTTCCGAAGATGCCCGAAGCATTCAACTGAAATGGAAAAACGAATTGCTCGACACCCATCACGGGGGGCTGGTGCTGCTTGACGGGGTGATATATGGCTCCACCATGATTGACAATACAAGGGGGAACTGGGCTGCCGTTGACTGGCAGAGCGGGGAAACCCTCTGGGAAGAAAACTGGTTTACCAAAGGTTCGGTTGTTGCTGCCGACGGAATGCTGTATTTCTACGAAGAAAGAAGCGGAAACGTTGCCCTGGTACAGCCCGATTCCAACCAGCTTAAAATAATAAGCACCTTTAAAATTACCGACGGTGAAGGCCCCCACTGGGCGCACCCGCTCATCCACAAGGGAATGCTGTTTATCCGGCACGGAAGTGTTTTAATGGTTTATGATTTGAGAAAATAAGCTTTTTCCTTTTTTTACCACAAAAACACGAATTGCACCATATTCTTAGAGTGGCAAATTCTCTTCCGTTTTGTGTATTTTGTGTTTTGGTGGTTAACTCTTATTCTCTTTTTGTATGTTTTGTGGCTCTATGGTAAATTCATTTTTTTTACCACAAAAGCACCAACAGCACTAAATTAATATAGAGGCAAATTCTCTTCTTTTTTGTGCATTTTTGTTTTTGTGGTAAATTCTTCTCCTCTCCTTTTGTGCATTTTATGTTTCTGTGGTAAAATTCTTCTCCTCTCTTTTTGTATGTTTTGTGTTTCTATGGTAAATTCATTTTTTTTTACCACAAAAGCACCAACAGCACTAAATTAATATAGAGGCAAATTCTCTTCTCTGTTTTTGTGGCAAATTCTTTTTCTTCTCTATACAGAAGGAGCAAATGCAATGGTTTTTGTTTATTTGTATTTTAGCGGCATGATAATTATATTTGAATAAATCCTGATTTGAAATGAAACTGAATAATTTATTATTAATGGCTGTTTTGCTGGCAGTTTTCGCTTGCCAGCCCCGACAAAGAACGAATTCCAGTACGGATGGGAAAGAAACGGCAGAGGCGGACGCCGACAAAATGGAATGGTGGCGCGATGCCCGCTTTGGCATGTTTATCCATTGGGGGTTGTACGCCATCCCGGCCGGTGAGTACAATGGTAAAAAATCCGAAAGAATCGGGGAATGGATAATGAACCATGAACAAATCCCGCTAAAGGAGTATGAAAAATATGCAGCACAATTCAATCCCGAAAAATTTGATGCCGACGAATGGGTTTCAATCCTGAAGGATGCAGGAATGAAATACATTGTCATCACTTCCAAGCACCACGACGGCTTTTGTTTATGGGATTCAAAAGTTACCGAATACGATATCATGGATGCATCACCGTTTAAAAGAGACATTCTTGCAGAACTTGCCGAAGCTTGTAAAAAGCATGGCATCCATTTCGGGCTTTACCATTCAATTATGGACTGGCATCATCCGCAGGCACAGGCAATCTGGGAACCCAATTACAACAGAGGGCGAAATGATACGGTTACCAATCCGGAGTTCCCGCTCTATTTTCAAAACTATCTGAAACCACAGCTGGAGGAACTGATCGACAACTATCCAACCGAGATTCTCTGGTTCGATGGGGAATGGATTCCTGCATACACAACCGAAATGGCCAAGGAGCTATACCGGTTCATTATTGACAAAAATCCCCAGATGATAATTAACAACCGCATTGACAAAGGCCGCCAGGGCATGAGCGGTTTTGATGCAGAAGGTGAATTTGCCGGTGATTTTGGTACCCCCGAACAGGAGATACCCGATACCGGAGTAGAAGGTGTCGACTGGGAATCATGCATGACCATGAACGATACCTGGGGCTACAAATACTTTGATGACAACTGGAAATCGGAAGAAAGACTGATTCATAACTTAATTGACATCGTCTCCAAAGGGGGGAATTTCCTGTTAAATGTTGGTCCCAAAGCCGATGGCTCTTTCCCGCAGGCCAGCATCGACAGGTTAAAAGCCATGGGCGATTGGATGGATAAATACAGTGAATCGATTTATGGCACAACCTCCAGTCCGTTTGTCCGGCCTGACTGGGGAAGGTACACCCAAAAAGATAATCGTATATATGCCCATGTTTTTGAATGGCCCAAAGATAAAAAGCTGGTTATAGATGCTTCAGCAAAAATAGCCAAAGCCTGGTTGCTTAACGACGATTCAAAGAAACCACTGGAAATTGACAAGAGCGGGGGAAATCTAACAGTTGCGGTTCCTGCGAATGCCCCGGATGAAGTGGCCTCGGTTATCGTTCTGGAAGTTGAAGATTAACACCTGCAGACGATAAAAGACCTACCTGAGAAGCCGGGTGAAAACAGATGGCCTCTGAATCATTTGTTTTTGCCAGACCGCTAATTCTGTATGAATTTGTTCCTGATAAGCATCCATTGGGCAGGTGAATTCCGGACACCTGCTTAAGGCCCCCACCTATTGAGCATGTAAATTGAATATTTATGGAAAAAATTTTAAATATCTGACCGATGATCAAATGCTGCCAGAATAACTTTATTTTCCTGCAACACCAATCCTATCCGGTAATCCTTCAGGCGTATTCTGTACACCGAATGATGTCCTTTGAGTTTTTTGATGTTTTTGATTTGTGTTAAATCTGGTGATTCTGAGATTTCCTTGCTACCTGTTTGCCAAATTTCCTGGTAAATTCAATCTGCATTATTCTTTCTTTTTAAGACCGGAAAGAAATTTGCTTTTTTCTTCTTCTGCCATTAGCCCGGACTCCAGTCCTTCTTTTATAGCATAAAAAATGCCTAATTCTTCAGCATCTTCACTGGATAATATTTTAGCAGAAAAATTGAGTTTTTTTGCCAGTTCCAGCAGTAGCTTTGCATTTGCCTTTGAATCACCTGTGAGTAATATTGTTTCCATTTTCAGTAAAAATACCTTCACGAATTTATGCAAATTTCACGATAATCGGAAAAACTATAGTTTAAGTTCTTCTTACAACCACAAATGTCACAGCACAAAATTCTGCCAATGGATTCGCTTTATTCATGGTGCAGGTTTTTGAGGTAGAATTCTTCTCCTCTATTTTCGGGTTTTTTTTGTGGAAAATTCTTCTTCATCCATTTTGGTGTTTTAAGTTTTCATGGTAAATCCTTCTCCTCTATTTCTCGTGTTTTTTGTGGAAAATTCTCCTTCCCCTCCATTTTCGTGTATTTGGTTTTTGTGGTAAATTCTCCTCCTCTATTTTCGTGAATTCTAAGATATATCCAAATTTTCAGGCAAAATTTTGTTGATAAATTTTCACATAGGGTACTTGTCTTTTTACAACAGCAAATACCCGGTTA